>NZ_CP187500.1:0-1952268 GCF_049823435.1 Haemophilus sp. HN_Hi16 | reverse complement strand
AAAAGGATCCTTGTTGTTTTTATTATAAAAGTGCGGTCAAAATTGTCGGAGATTTTACAATAAATGTGTGAAAAGATCTTCTAAAAAATCTAGTGTTGAGTTTTCATTTCATAAGATTATAGAACTGAAAAGAAATGCGCCAGTGCGATATAGATAGCGTGCTTAACCTGTCTGGCGCATTTTAATTTAGAATTTCATTTCTAATGTTAAGGTATAGTTTCGTCCTGATGCTGCGTAGCGAGTATAGTTACCAACATTTTGATGTTGATTGACCGCTCCTTGTGCTGTTTGACGCACCGCTTCCCAAGTGACATAGCGATAGTTTAATAAATTATATACTCCTAATCGGAACAAAATACTTCTATTCACCATGTAATAACCCGATACATCTAAGATATGCCATGCCCGAGTAAGTTTTCTTGTTGATTTTACATTCCTTGAAGTGCTACCCAATGCACGTTGTCCTAGCAATTCATTTTGAGATTTTGCTTTTGATTGAGTAAACATTGTATTAATTCCCCAAGTATTACTTGGATGATCATAGCCTAAACCAATGATATAACGGCTGGGCTGAATGGCATCAAATAAATAACTGCTTACGGAGGCTAAACCAGCATTGATTTTTTGATCTTTAACTTTTACTCGGTTATAAGCAAATGTTGCATACCAACCGTAGGGAATACGTTTCCATAAACCATTAAAATCTAATTGCGCAGTTATATTTACGCCAACTAATTTTGCATTTTGTGCATTATGATATCCATAATTGCCCTTTCCAGTAGTTCCATTTTTACTAAGTTCTTCAGCAAAGGCGATAAGATTTCGATAAGCATTACTAAAATGACTGATCTCAATATTACCAAAATCCCCTTTTAGAGCGAGACCAAACTCTTGGTTACGAGATGTTTCAGGCTTAAATTTACCTACATAAACATCGGTATTATTGCCACCATACCGCCATCCATACATTTCAGCAAAACTAGGATTTCTAAATCCAGTAGAAAGGCGATAAGAAAGATCAAGCCATTCCGTTGGTTTTATGACAATACCAGTATTCCAAGAGAAATTTTTAAATTTACCAACACTAATAGTTGATTCATTAGCTTTTGTACGAGATACGTCATACCGAATACCTACTCCTAAATCAACGTATTTCCCTAATGCCATATTATTGCGTGCTGCGAAATAATAATTTTTGCCTTTAATTAACCGCACTTTACAGTCTCTGTAATTAGAGGAGCTACCTTTATAATTACAAAGATCTCCTCCTACCAACTCTGCTTTTGGTTTCGGGTATAAGTAAGGGGTTGATTCGTAACCATTTCTTGTTTTATTTTTCTCTGAAATACTATTTGCCGTAGCGATAACACGTCGAGTTAAATAATCTTTATGCTGAAGCGCTGAAGTAAAGTCATCAAAACCAAGATTGAAGACAATTTGATGAGTAAGCCAATTTTGTTGAATTTTTTTCTCTAAATTCAATTGCAACATGTTATGTTTTTCTTTATAAACATTTCTATCAGAATGATAGTATGAATAAGGTTTATCAAGTGTTGGGCGACAATTTTTACTTGGATTAGGATAAAGACTGCAATGCGTATGTTGCATATAACTGTCAAGTATGATGTTTTGTTGATTAGCACTTAACACTGCTTTGTCAATGATTCCAGCTTTGTTCTTATTTTCGTAAATATATTCAATACCTACACGCTGTTTTCTATGGTGTTCATCGAAATAAAGCCCACTTGCATATTTAACGCCTCGGCCATCATAAATATGTTGATATGCACCATGATCTTGCATTGGATAAAAAGAACGACTGCTTAAATCCTTGTCTTCTGTTGATCTTAAATAAGCGGGAAATGTCATATCACGGATATCAAATTTTTGTTGTGTTAATTCAAAAATACCACCAATATAGTGTTGTTCAGAAAAATGATAACCTCCTCTTAAAAACCAAGACTGGCTTTCATATTTCATTGGATTAGGTTTGATACGGTTAGCCCCTGTATAATCTGAAACGCTTACGGTTTCTTTTTGGGTGGATAAAATCGCAGGTGGTTTGGGTGAAGTTTTACACTTGTCATAATCACCATTTGGACACTCATCTTGTATCACAAAGTGTGCATTAGTTTTATTATCTGTTTTGGCGATGAATCGCTCATAACTTTGCACGCCTTTTAATGCATCTTTATGGACTTGGGTTTCCTCCGAATTTCGTTGAGTGTAAATGGCTAGCCCTTCAAATCCCCCTTGTTTTCCTGCTACAGCTAAAGAATGGGTAAAGCCTTTATTTTTGCTTGAATAAGCATTTTTAGTTTGAATTCCCCATGATTTGTCTCCTTCTAAGATATCGGCTGCTGATTTGCTTTGAAACGTTACAGAACCAGCTAGTGCTCCATTACCATACTCAGAAGAACTCCCCCCCTTGCTTATTTCGACGGCTTTTACATTTTCATATTCAATTTCATTAATTGCACCAGTGCCAGAATATCCTGAACGAGCAACTAAAGGGCTTTGCACTACATAAGATTGCGTTTGAGGTAAACCATCTACTAATAAAGCAACTCTATTTCTGTCCATACCACGAATAGAATATCCAGAACTTGCACCGCGACCTTGTTCTACAACTGAAATCCCTGGATCATAGCGTGTTAGATCACGAATATTTAATACTTGTTCTCGGCTGATACTTTCACTAGTTTTGATAATTTTGCCAAGTCCAGTTACTTCATTATCTTTACGATCTCTTATTTTTTCTGCAGTGACTGAGATAGTTTCTAATTCTGAATCTTCTGTACTTTGAGTGCCCACTTCAGATGATATAGCTTCTTTTGTATCTTTTATACTTTGAGTTTCTGCTTTTACATAGTGTGAAATTAAAAGACAAGAAATAATACTTAGGCGAAAATAGGATTTTTTAGTCATTTTTAGTATTCCATTATTTGGTTGTTTCTACTTGTTTTTTAGCGCCAAACACAACTGCGGCTCTTGCATTTTCTGAATTGGATGATGAAGATACGGCTGAGGAATTTTTATCTGTAGGATTTTTTCCGTTATAAGTGAAGTATCCTCCTAATTCAGAAGCATTAGGTCCATAAAATGCCCCGTTTACTGTTGTCTTGAAATTGACTTTAGATGTGCCTTGTGTACTTTGGCTATCAATCGCTACATTGTCTGCGTGGGCAGTGCCTTCAAAGTCATTCTTACCATTTTGAAAGGTTGCATCAATACTAAATACGGTATTTCCAGTATCGTGTCGTTTTAATTGGCCTGTTAGCTTTTTATTGGCAAAATCAACATTAAACTCGGCGACAGCATTTTTATCTGTAGCGGAGTAAGATGTTGAACCATCGCCCAGATAACCAAACCAACTACCATGATATTTCACGTTTCCCGTTGCAGGAATTTCTGAGCTGACAGTACGCTGACCTAATAAGAATTGATAATAAGTGTTGGTCGTTGCCGCCGTTTGTTTTTCTTTGTCTTCTTCTTTTTCTTTGTTTTTTTCTTTGTCTTTTTCTTCTTCTTTAAGTGGGTCTTCATAATACATACCAAATTTTACATAGCTTAGATTACTGCAACATGCTTCCACTTTATAGCGTTTATTTCCTACAGTATGGTGCCTACTACTTATGAAATCACCACTATTTTCAGTTTCAGGTAAAAGAGGAATAGGCTGATTGTCAATTAAAAGGTAATCAGCTTCACCAAAACTTGGTATATCTTTCGTCTTAAAGTTTTCTGCATCGGTTATTGCATTGGTTTTTGTATTGGCTGTTGTATTGGCTGTTGCATTGGTTGTGGCATCAGTTCTTTTAAAAGTAATTAGCTTGCCATCAATTAAGGTTTCTCTGCGTAATTTTGAGTTTTCTGGCGTTTCTTTAGCACTAAATACCCCAAAAACTCGGTTATCATCAGCTAAAAATTTACCCCCTAGTTCTTCAGCATTAGGCCCATAAAAACCACCTTCTAATGTTCCCTCGCTGGTAAAGGGATGATCTATAGAATCTTTTTCGGTTGGCTTTACTTTACCTCTGAATCGGTTGCTATACACTTTAGCTTTTAGATCGTAGAGTGTATGTTTTCTATTTTCTGATTTATTAAGCGCTGTTTCCCTTTCATTATAATAAAGTTCTCCAGTGAGCTCTTTCTTACCAAAATCTACACTAAATTCACTTGTTAAGCCCATGTCACCGTTTTCTAAATTATAGATATCTTCTGAAATAGCGCTGCGTCTGGAATAAGCTTGACCGATAGAATTACTGAACAAAGAATACTTTGTGCCATTTTTAGTTGCAGTGATGAAGCTCCAAGTTCCTTTATACGTTGCTACACCGTCTACTGGCAATTTTGTTGCAGTCTTATTACCATAATAAAACGCATAACCATAATAGCCAATATAAGCTTTTTGCTCTTCTTTTTTCGAAAAATCACGCCAACTATCGATATAATACAACCCAGAATAAACGTATTTTTGTGAATTAGAATCTTGTGATTCTTCATTAGGTTCATCAATCCGCCCAATTGGATTTTTATATATGTTCTGTTCTTTTTTAACTTTTTCAACATCCTCTTTAATCGTTGAAAGTGAGGAAAATATCATATAGCCATCTTCATTTAAGGGACTAGGTTCTCTCTTACCAAGAATATTCTGAGCCACTAACTTCATTCCTCCTCCTAAAGAAGGAATGGACAAATTTTCCAATTTAGATTTTGTTCTTGAACTTGAAGTATCGTCTTGATAACGTGGTTTAGAAGAGGAGGGATTAGAGACGTCATCTACATCAAAAGAACCACCTCCCCCGCTACAAGCACTTAATAAAAGGGAAAGTCCACCAGAGATAAGAGAAACAGATTTCATAGAATTATATACCTATACAAAATTGATAATAATTTGCATTATCGATCTTTTTTTTTAATAATGTCAAGTCAGAGTTTTTTAAGTTCATGGATAAAATATGAAAAATGGCGTAAAACAAATTTCTTTCTTATCATTAATAGGCTTATCATTAATAGGCTTATCATTAACGAATGTAGCTTGGGCAGATGTTGCACGTCCTAAAAATGATACATTGACAAATACGATTCAAAGTGCGGAATTAAAAACCTCCTCTTTTTCTTCTATGCCTAAGAAAGAAATACCAAATAGGCATATTATTTCTCTTTCCAAAAGCCAATTAGCACAACATCCAAGACTTGTTTTGCGTGGGTTAATTCCTGCTTTATATCAAAATAACACTCAGGCAGTTCAACTGTTATTACCACTATATAAACAATTTCCTCAACAAGATAATTTCTTGCTAACTTGGGCAAAGGCTATTGAAGCTCGTGAACAAGGTGATTTAACTCAATCTATTGCTTATTATCGTGAATTATTCGCTCGAAACGCATCTTTACTACCTTTACGTTATCAATTAGCTCAAGCTCTATTTTTTAACTATGAAAATGAAGCTGCCAAAATTCAATTTGAAAAATTACGTACAGAGGTAGATGATGAAAAATTTTTAGGTGTTATTGATCAGTATCTTTTAACACTAAATCAGCGGAATCAATGGATATGGCAAGTAGGATTAAATTTTTTAAATGATGATAATTTGAATAACGCTCCAAAAAGTGGCACAAAAATTGGTAATTGGACCGCTTGGGAAAAAGAAAGTGGGAAGGGGGTAGGGTATTCTTTATCGGTAGAAAAAAAATGGCCATGGGCAGATCATTTTTTTAGTAAAACTATGTTTAATGGAAATGGAAAATATTATTGGGATAATAAAAAATACAATGAGGCTACTTTGCGTATAGGTGGTGGTTTAGGTTATCAAACCGCCTCAGTTGAAGTCTCGTTGTTTCCTTTTCAAGAAAAGCGTTGGTATGCAGGCGGTAGCTCTGGAACGAATACAATGAAGCAATATGCGGATAAATTGGGTATTCGTTTAGAAATGGTAGATTGGCTAAGTAAAACTTGGCAAATTTCTACCGCACTTGAGTATGGAAAATCTCGTTATAAAATCCGAAAACATTTAGATGGTAATTATTATTTCATTTCATCAACACTATTTTATTTACCTAAAAGCACCCAATTTTGGTTTGCTGGCATGGATTTTCATAGAGAAAATACACAAGCATTAGATAATGCTTATCAACAAAAGACATTGAGACTTGGTTGGGGGCAGGATTGGTCTTATGGTATTTCATCACGTCTTACTTTTAGTTATGCCAATCGAGTATATAGAGAGAAAGATTTGATTGGGATACAGCAAAAAAATCGTGAATACACAACCACAATTACTTTATGGCATCGAAATATACATTTTATGGGGCTAACACCCAAATTATCGTGGGATTATCAAAAATCCACTAGTAATCATGCTTTTTATCGTTATGATAAAAATAGAATTTATCTCGAAATTGGAAAAATATTTTAAGGTTGTAAACTAACCTATTGAGTTATCTCTAACATTATCAAATGTGCATACACTATATTTTTAATATTAGTTTGAAATTTTTTAAAAAATTTCCGTTTCTTATTTGACGAACGCGCATTTTATGACTAGAATTGCGCTCTATTTTATTCACTCTTAATTGTATTTAGGTAAATTAAAATGAAACGTACATTTCAACCTTCTGTATTAAAACGTAGTCGTACTCACGGTTTCCGTGCTCGTATGGCAACTAAAAATGGCCGTCAAGTTTTAGCGCGTCGCCGTGCTAAAGGTCGTAAAAGTTTATCTGCATAATCACAATTCTTAGTGGTTAAGCTAAACTTTTCAAGGGAGTTACGTTTATTAACTCCCATTCAATTCAAAAATGTTTTCGAACAGCCATTCAGAGCTAGTACTCCCGAAATTACAATCCTTGCTAGAAAAAATAATCTTGAACATCCGCGTTTAGGTTTGACCGTTGCTAAAAAACATTTAAAACGCGCCCACGAGCGTAATCGAATTAAACGCTTAGTACGAGAAAGTTTTCGTTTATCACAGCATCGTTTGCCTGCTTATGATTTTGTTTTTGTAGCTAAAAATGGTATTGGAAAACTCGACAATAATACATTTGCACAAATACTCGAAAAATTATGGCAGAGACACATTCGTTTGGCACAAAAATCTTAATTAAGATTATCCGTCTTTATCAAATTATGATTAGTCCGTTTATTGGGGCTCGTTGTCGGTTTGTGCCTACTTGTTCTTGCTATGGTATTGAAGCATTAAAAACACACGGATTATTAAAAGGTGGTTGGCTTACGCTGAAACGTGTATTAAAATGCCATCCTTTAAACGCAGGTGGATTCGATCCTGTTCCACCAAAAACCAATAATAATGATGAGAAAAAATAATGGACTCAAGACGTAGCCTATTAGTGCTTGCACTGATTTTTATTTCTTTCCTTGTTTATCAGCAATGGCAGTTGGATAAAAATCCACCTGTGCAAACTGAACAAACAACTTCAATAACTGCCACTTCTGACGTTCCGGCAAGTTCCCCTTCTAATTCACAAGCCATAGCTGATTCTCAAACTCGTGGTCGTATTATTACTCTTGAAAACGATGTGTTCCGTTTGAAAATTGATACATTGGGTGGCGATGTAATTAGCTCTGAATTATTAAAATATGATGCAGAATTGGATTCAAAAACACCGTTTGAATTATTAAAAGATACTAAAGAGCATATTTATATTGCGCAAAGTGGTTTAATTGGTAAAAACGGTATTGATACTCGTTCTGGTCGTGCGCAATATCAAATTGAAGGCGATAATTTTAAATTAGCAGAGGGTCAAGAATCTCTTTCTATACCTCTTCTTTTTGAAAAAGATGGCGTAACTTATCAAAAAATCTTCGTATTAAAACGTGGTAGCTACGATTTAGGCGTAGATTACAAGATTGATAACCAAAGTGGTCAAGCCATTGAAGTTGAGCCTTATGGTCAATTGAAACATTCTATTGTTGAAAGCTCTGGTAATGTTGCAATGCCTACTTATACTGGCGGTGCATATTCTTCTTCAGAAACTAACTATAAAAAATATAGTTTTGCTGATATGCAAGATAATAATCTTTCTATTGATACTAAAGCTGGTTGGGTTGCAGTGTTACAACATTATTTCGTTTCTGCGTGGATCCCAAATCAAGATGTAAATAATCAACTTTACACAATTACAGATAGTAAAAATAATGTTGCATCAATTGGTTATCGTGGTCCTGTTGTCACTATTCCTGCTGGTAGCCAAGAGACGATTACAAGTTCATTGTGGACTGGTCCTAAACTTCAAAATCAAATGGCAACTGTCGCAAATAATTTAGATTTAACTGTTGATTATGGTTGGGCTTGGTTTATTGCTAAACCGTTATTCTGGTTATTAACCTTTATTCAAGGGATTGTGTCTAACTGGGGTTTAGCGATTATCTGTGTAACAATTGTAGTGAAAGCAATTTTGTATCCTCTTACGAAAGCACAATATACTTCAATGGCTAAAATGCGTATGTTGCAACCGAAAATTCAAGAAATGCGTGAGCGTTTTGGAGATGATCGCCAACGTATGAGCCAAGAAATGATGAAGCTTTATAAAGAGGAAAAAGTAAATCCACTTGGTGGTTGTTTGCCAATTCTTCTTCAAATGCCAATTTTCATCGCATTATACTGGACGTTCTTAGAAGCCGTTGAATTACGTCATGCACCATTCTTTGGTTGGATCCAAGACTTATCGGCACAAGATCCTTATTACATTTTCCCTATTTTAATGGGTATCTCAATGTTCTTGTTGCAAAAAATGTCTCCAACACCAGTAACTGACCCAACACAACAAAAAGTAATGAATTTTATGCCATTAGTTTTTATGTTCTTTTTCTTGTGGTTCCCTGCAGGTTTAGTGTTGTATTGGTTAGTTTCCAACTTAATTACAATCGCCCAACAGCAATTAATTTATCGTGGTTTAGAGAAAAAAGGGTTGCATTCTCGTAAGAAATAGTCACGAACAGGCAAAAAGAAAGGCACAGAATGTGCCTTTCTTTATTTTACTGCCGTGGGTATACCTACCCTAGGTAGTGTGTACCTACCCTAGGTAGTAGTGTACCTACCCTAAGCAATCAACCGTGGGTAAGTATACCCACGGTTAATTATAGTAATAGTAGTTCCCCTCTGGGGAACGTCAAGCTCTACCCAAAGGGGTAGCACTGGGATAAACCTAGGGTATACCTACCCTAGGCAATCAACCGTGGGTAAGTATACCCACGGTTGATTATAGTAATAATAGTTGCCCTTTGGGGAACATTAAGCTCTACCCCAAAGGGGTAGCACTGGGATAAACCTAGGGTATACCTAGGGTATACCTACCCTAAGTAGTAGTGTACCTACCCTAGGCAATCAACCGTGGGTAAGTATACCCACGGTTAATTATAGTAATAATAGTTCCCCTCTGGGGAACGTCAAGCTCTACCCCAAAGGGGTAGCACTGGGATAAACCTAGGGTATACTTACCCTAGGTAATATCATATTTCCCCAGACAATAATAGGTTTTATATGAAAGAAACAATCGTTGCTCAAGCTACTGCGCCAGGTCGTGGTGGTATTGGGATTTTAAGAGTCTCTGGACCTTTAGCAACAGAAGTTGCTCAAGCTATATTAGGTAAATGCCCTAAGCCAAGAATGGCAGATTATCTTCCTTTTAAAGATGCTGATGGCACTATTTTAGATCAAGGGATTGCGCTTTATTTCAAATCGCCAAATTCATTTACTGGTGAAGATGTATTGGAATTGCAAGGTCACGGTGGGCAGGTTGTATTAGATTTATTACTCAAACGTATTTTACAAATTGACGGAATCCGTTTGGCGAGACCAGGCGAGTTTTCTGAACAAGCTTTTTTGAATGATAAATTTGATCTTGCCCAAGCAGAGGCCATTGCAGATTTAATTGATGCAACATCAGAACAAGCGGCACGCTCAGCATTGAAATCCTTACAAGGCGAGTTTTCTAAAAAAGTAAATGAATTGGTTGATTCTGTGATTTATTTACGTACTTATGTGGAAGCAAGCATTGATTTTCCTGATGAGGAAATTGATTTCTTGGCGGATGGAAAAATTGAAGCAAACTTACGTGGTATTATTAATCAGCTAGAAAATGTTCGTTCTGAAGCTAAACAAGGTTCTATTTTACGTGAAGGTATGAAAGTCGTGATTGCCGGTCGTCCGAATGCAGGCAAATCGAGTTTGCTTAATGCACTTGCTGGTCGCGAAGCGGCTATCGTTACGGATATTGCAGGTACAACCCGTGATGTATTGCGTGAGCATATTCATATTGATGGTATGCCATTGCATATTATTGATACCGCAGGTCTTCGAGATGCAACCGATGAAGTGGAGCGAATTGGGATTTCTCGTGCTTGGACAGAGATTGAGCAAGCCGATCGTATTATTTTGATGTTAGATAGTAGCGATCCTGAAAGTGTAGATTTAACCAAAGTGCGGTCAGAATTTTTAGCAAAATTACCCTCAACCTTGCCAGTTACTATTGTTAGAAACAAAATTGATTTAAATGGCGAACAAGCAAGTGAAAGCGAACAGGGTGGTTATCAAATTATTAGTCTTTCTGCTCAAACGCATGATGGTGTAAAACTTTTACGTGAGCATTTGAAACAAGCAATGGGTTTTCAAACAGGTATCGAAGGGGGATTTTTAGCTCGTCGTCGTCATTTAGATGCACTTGAGAAAGCCGCAGAGCATTTACAAATCGGTTTGGTTCAACTTACTGAATTTCACGCGGGAGAACTTTTAGCGGAAGAATTACGCTTAGTTCAAAGCTATTTAAGTGAAATTACGGGTCAATTCACATCTGATGATTTACTCGGTAATATTTTTAGCTCTTTCTGCATTGGAAAATAGGAAGGATAAAGTGCGGTCATTTTCTTGGGCAAAAATTCAAATCAAAAGCGGCAATATTTGGTAGGGTCTTGTTGACAGAAATTAGTATTAGCTTGCTTTACGAACTAGGTGTTTTCACTTTTTAAGATGCTAATTTTTTACGTTTAGATTATAATCGGGAAAATTTTATATTTATAACAAGGGTTATAGAATGTTAATTGAAAAAATGCACAATTTAACAAACTCAAAGATTTCTAAATTTATCTTAGGTTTGATTACTGTATCGTTTTTAGTTGGTGGAATGTCTGGCTATCTTTTTAGCTCAAATGATACTTATGCGGCAAAAGTGAACGGCGAAGTGATTTCTCAACAAGATTTTTTAAATCGCTATAATCAAGAATTTGAAATACGCGCACAACGTGAGGGAGAGGCGTTTATGGGTCAGTCCGATTCTCCTGAATTTGTTACCGCACTTCGTCAAAACATCGTTAATCTAATGATTGATCAAGAATTACTTCGCCAATATGTTAAAGAATTAAAATTAGGCGTGAGTGATGAAATGATTAAACGTGCAATCGTGACTGATCCTAATTTTCAAGTAAAGGGTAAATTTGATAATTCTGTTTATCAACGAATATTACAACAAAATCATTTAACGTCAGATGGTTACGCTTCAATTTTACGTGCTTCGTTACCTCTTGAACAAATACAAAATGGCGTTGCTAACAGTGAATTTATTGTTCCTGCTCAAGTAAAAAATAGTGCAGAAATTTTCTTTCAAAAGCGTTTAGCTCGTTTAGCAACTTTATCTCTTGCAGATGAAATGGCAAAACAATCAGTATCTGATGATGAAATCAAAACTTATTATGAAGCTAATCAAAAATCTTTTGTTCAGCCAGAGCAGGTTAAAGTTCAGTATATTGATCTTTCTGCAGATAACATAAGTAAAAATCTTCAAGTTACAGATATAGAAATTGCACAATATTATCAAGATAATAAAGCACAATTTATGACTCAGCGTTTAGCACATATTCAATTTGCAAATGAACAAGATGCGAAAGTGGCTTATGAGGAATTACAGAAAGGGGCAAATTTCGCTGATGTCGCTAAAACGAAATCTTTGGATAAAATTTCTGGCGAGAATGGCGGGGATTTAGGCTGGGTAAATGCGAATGAATTACCAAAAGCCTTTGAAGATGCCGCAGCTGCATTGCAGGTAGGGCAATATAGCCAACCAATCAATGTGGACGGCAATTACCATATTGTGTTAGTACAAGAACGTAAAGCGCAAAGTTTAGAGAATGTGAAAGCTCAAATTGCAGATTTAGTTCGTAAATCTTTGATGGAGAGTCGTTATTTTTCTTTAGAAAAACAAGCGAGTGATAAGGCTTTTGAAGACAGTAAGTCTCTTAATACTGCAGCACAAGCAGCAGGTGTTAAGGTTCAAGAGAGCGGATATTTTTCTCGTCAAAATGTGCCAGCTGGATTAAATTTCCCTAATGTTATTTACACAATATTTGAATCAGATACTACGAATGTTGGTATGAATTCTGAACCAATTAATGTAGGCGATTATCACACAATTATTGTACGTGTGTTAGATCGCAAAGCAGAGGGCGTAAAAAGTTTAGAAGAGGCTAAAATAGATATTGAAACTTTCTTAAAACGTCAGAAAGCTGAGAATGTGCTTAATGAAAAAGCACAACAAGCAGTGAAAAAATTAAGTGAAAACCCTGAATCAAAAATAGATGGCATTAATTTCTCAAGTGAGCAGACTTTTACGTTAAGTGAAAATAAAGATCCTATTTTAACAAATGGTATATTTTCAATTGCTAAACCAAAATCAAATGAAGCTCTTTATCAAGTGGTGCATAATTCAAATGGCGATGTGGTTGTTGTTGCCTTGAATAAGGTTGAACAAAGCAGTTTAAGTGAAAAAGAATTGTCGCAATTTGGTATGCAATTATTGCGTAGTCATCAATCTGAATTACAACTTCAGTTAATACAGGGATTACGTGAGAGAGCGAAAATTGAGGTAAATGACTCTTTCATCAATCAAGATGATGAAGTGCAACAATAACAGGTTAAATGATAATTTGAGATAAATTTTGCTCAAAAGTGCGGTAAATTTCACCGCACTTTTTTACTTTTGTGCAAAAGGAAGTTAATGATGTTCGGGAAAAAAATAATTCATTCCAAAACAATATGGTTTTATTTTTTATTGTTTCTCTTTTCCATATTTACCAATATGGGATTAGGCAATGTATTAAGTGAGAATATTCCCGTTTCAGATTACGCAATTTTATTTGTTATCACGGCGATTTCTTTTTATTTTACCCCTTGGCTTGGGCGAATATTAATTACTGTATTATTCCTCAGTGCGCTATTTTATTGCTCTGCTGGTTTTTTCTATGGAATTCCATCTTTGGGGATTATCGCTTCTGTTTATGAAACGAATATTAATGAAACCTTAGAATATTACACAACCATTCCTTTTTGGATATTTTTATTTCAAGTTAGTTATATCATTTTATTTGTTGCTTTAATGAAATTAAGTTTTTATGTTAAACAACAAGCATTTAAATGGCTAAATATGGTTGTTATCAGCCTATTATTAGTTTTTTCTTATAATCAATTTTCTAATTGGAACTACGCCTATAAATTCCGTTTTTATCCCGTTCTTTTTTATTCTGAATTTGATCGAATGAATGATCTGTATTTAGAACAACGAGATTTTCTAAATCAATCCGTTAATGCGCCGTCTCAATGGGATATTCAATCTTTTACGCCAAAATATAAAAATTATATTTTAATTATTGGTGAAAGTATGCGAAAAGATTATATGTCGTTATATGGCTTTCCACTGAAAACTACGCCATTTTTAGAGCGTGTGAAAGGCACAGTTTTTGAAAATTATTATTCTGCAGCACCGAATACGCAACCGTCTTTACAACACACCCTATATCGAGCAGAAAAAGGGGAAACGGTTTATACGGATAATATTATTTCTTTAGCCAAAAAAGCGGGCGTGAAAACTTATTGGATTTCTAATCAAGGCAAAATTGGGGAATTTGATACGATGGCCTCTCGTATTGGTCAAAGTGCAGATGAAACGATTTTTATGAAGCCGTTAGGTTATAACTCTAAAAAAGTTTATGACGATGAAATGTTGCCTGTATTAGATAAAGCCTTAAAAGAAAATATTACGAATCCAAAATTAATTGTGATTCATTTAATGGGCTCACATCCAGCCTTTTGTGAGCGTCTTCCGTACGAGGTTAAAAATTATTTTATTAATCAATCTATGTCTTGTTATTTAGAATCGATTAAATATACGGATCAGTTTTTAGAAAAATTAAATTCGCAGTTAGTATCGCAAAATGAACCCTATTCGGTGATTTACTTTTCTGATCATGGGCTTGCTCATTATGAGGATTCTGAAGGTTTATCATTGCATCCAAATAATCTTTATAAACAAAATTATGAAATTCCTTTCGTTATGTTTTCGAGTGATAGTAAAAAGCTAGAAAAAATAAAAATGCCACAATCGGCATTTAATTTTGTTTATGGTTTTGCTGATTGGATGGGAATTAAGGAAAAACATTTACAAGGCGTGGATTTCTTCCATCCTGAAAAACAGGAAATTAAGGTATTTGATTGGAATAACGTTGTAAATGTTAAAGAGTTGGCTGATGATCCAGCAAAATTACCAGAAGCCGTTCAGTAAATGAGATCGTGCTTTATCATTTATCGGCTTGTGCTAGAATGAGCGGAATTTTTTTAAAAGGGAAATAGTATGTCCAAAAAATCAGGGCTTTCGTTTTTATGGTTAAGTGCGGTCGCTTTTGTGGTTGATTTGCTCACTAAATACATTGTGGTACAAAAATTTGATTTGTATGAAAGTGTTAATGTGCTGCCTGTTTTTAACCTGACTTATGTTCGCAATTATGGCGCAGCATTTAGTTTCTTGGCAGATCATAGTGGCTGGCAACAATATTTCTTTATTTTGTTGGCATTGGCTATTTCAGGCATGTTGGTTTATTTTTTAGCAAAAAATAATGCCGAACAAAAAATCCAAAATTCTGCTTATGCACTGATTATTGGTGGTGCATTAGCGAATATGGCAGATCGCGCTTACAATGGTTTCGTCGTGGATTTCTTTGATTTCTATTGGGATATTTATCATTATCCAGTGTTTAATATCGCCGATATTGCCATTTGTATTGGTGCAGGGTTGTTAGCATTGGATGCGTTTAAGAGCGAAAAGAAAAAAGTACAAGATAAACAAGTAGAAAAGTGCGGTCAGAAATGAAGATAATTTTAGCCAATCCACGAGGATTCTGTGCCGGTGTAGACCGTGCTATTAGTATTGTTGAACTCGCCTTAGAAATTCATGGCGCACCGATTTATGTTCGTCATGAAGTGGTGCATAACCGATTTGTTGTGAACGGATTGCGTGATCGTGGTGCGATCTTCGTGGAAGAATTAAGCGAGGTACCTGATGGTGCGATCGTGATTTTTTCTGCGCACGGTGTATCTCAAGCCGTTCGACAAGAAGCGAAAGACCGCAATCTCAAAGTATTTGATGCAACCTGTCCTTTGGTGACCAAAGTGCATATGCAAGTTGCTCGTGCAAGTCGAAAGGGAACAAAAGCGATTTTGATTGGACATAAAGGACACCCTGAAGTTGAAGGCACAATGGGGCAGTATAGTAATGAAGATGGCGGAATTTTCTTGATTGAAAAAGTAGAAGATATTGCACGTTTGCCAATGCAAGACAATGATGATTTAACCTTTATGACGCAAACCACTTTATCGCTAGATGATACAGCAGAAACTATTGCTGCATTAAAGGAAAAATATCCCGCTATTCAAGGGCCACATAAAAACGATATTTGTTATGCGACAACCAATCGTCAAGAAGCGGTGCGAGAATTGGCTAAATTATCAGATTTAGTGTTGGTTGTGGGGTCTAAAAACTCATCAAATTCAAATCGTTTAGCTGAATTGGCGTCTCGAATGGGGATTAAATCACAGCTTCTTGATGATCCTTCCGATATTCAAGATGATTGGTTTAATGATGTAAAAACCATAGGGATTACAGCTGGCGCGTCTGCACCCGAAGAATTAGTTCAATCGATTATTTCCCGCTTAAAAGAGTTTGGTGCGGATACTATAGAAGAGCTGCAAGGTTTAGAAGAAAATATGTTCTTTGAGGTGCCAAAAGAGCTGAGAATAAAAGAAGTTAATTAATATTAAGGGCTTGTCGTAAATGATAAGCCCTTTGTTTTTTCATTCAAATTAAGAATTTTTGCGATCGAGATCGCAAAAGTGCGGTCAGTTTCTTGAGGGTTTTTGCAAGGCAGGAAAAAATAGGTGTGTTGATTGTTGATCAACGATTCATATTATAAGGAAACCTCTATGAAATTAATGAAAACATTATTCACTTCGGTTGTATTGTGTGGGTCACTTGCAGCTGGTTCCACTTTTGCTGAAAACAAGGTGGTTGAGCAAACAACTCAAGCTGTTGTGACCACTCAAACGGATTCACAAGTAGCACCAGCTATGATGGGAGATAAATTGAATATTAACATAGCAACTGCCAGTGAAATTCAAAAATCCCTAACTGGCATTGGTGCGAAAAAAGCGGAAGCTATTGTGCAATATCGTGAAAAACACGGTAATTTTACTAATGTAGAACAGCTTTTAGAAGTACAAGGAATTGGCAAAGCAACACTAGAGAAAAATCGTGATCGTATAATCTTTTAATTTTCTAACCTCCAATGAATGCCCTGTTTCACAGGGCTTTTTTATTCTTTACACACAGAATACATTAAAAAGCCGTTGGCAACTTGAGTAAATTTTAATACACTAGCAAGCCTAGTCGGGGTGCAATACGCTGAGATCATACCCGTGAACCTGAAACAGTTAATACTGACGTAGGAAACTAGGAATATAGCCTTATCTCCTTTTCGTCATTATTGCTGCCTTTTAATCATAAATAAGGATGTAATAATGAACCTTCTTAAATTAACCTTAATTTCTACCGCACTTTTTTCCACTGCAGCATTAGCACAATCACAGCAAAGTGTGAACGTATATAGCTACGATTCTTTCACTTCTGAATGGGGTGCGGGGCCAAAAGTAAAACAAGATTTTGAAAAAGCCCATCCACAATGTGCGATTAATTTTACGCCTTTTGAAAGCGGTGGTGTGTTACTTAACCGTGTTCGTTTGGAAGGGAAGAAAACCAAAGCGGATATTGTGCTAGGTTTAGATAACTTTGTTTTAGAACAAGCTGAAAAAACAGGTATTTTTGCACCAAATAACGTGGATTTAACTCCGCTTGATTTACCAACAAAATGGACAAATAAGACCTTCTTGCCTTTCGACTTCGGTAACTATGCTTTTGTGTATGATAAAACCAAATTACAAAACCCACCGAAAAGTTTGAAAGAATTGGTTGAACGCCAAGATCTTCGTGTGATTTATCAAGATCCTCGCACCAGCAGTGTGGGACGTGGTTTATTGGTTTGGATGAATGTAATTTATCCTGAAGATAAAATTCAATCTGCTTGGAAAAATTTAGATAAGCATACGGTAACAGTGGGTAAAGGCTGGTCAGATACTTACGGTGCATTCTTAAAAGGCGAAGCGGATTTAGTATTAAGTTACAGCACATCGCCACTTTATCATCAACTTTTTGAGAAAAAAGATAATTATGCGGCGACAGATTTTGCGGAAGGGCATATTACTCAAGTAGAATTAGCGGCAAGAGTTGCCAACCATCCAAATCAATGTGCGGATGATTTTATGGCATTTTTAATTTCGCCTACAGCACAAAAACATATTGTGACAGCCAATATTATGTTGCCAGTTATTCAAGGCGAAATTGAACCGCACTTTGATGCGCTTAAAGTTCAACAAAAAATGCAAACACCAATTAATCCAACAGTGAATCCTGAGCAGTTAAAAAATTGGATCAGCACTTGGCAAACTACATTAACAAAATAATTTGATGCTGTCGTTATTTCATCATCCACAATTCCGCCTGCGTCATTATGTGGGCGGCGTTGTTGTCATCGGCGTGATTACGCTTTTTTATGGAAGTGCGTTAAGTTCAATCTTTACATTGGGCGATGAATTACAATGGCGAGCTTGGTTTACTGATGATTATCTACAGCATCTGATTCTTTTCAGTTTTGGGCAAGCTTTACTTTCTACCGTTTTATCTATTTTCTTTGGTTTACTTCTCGCTCGGGCATTATTTTATAAGCCATTTTTTGGAAAAAAGTGGTTGTTAAAATTAATGTCGCTAACTTTTGTCTTACCTGCTTTAGTGGCAATTTTTGGTTTGATCGGTATTTATGGTTCAAGCGGTTGGTTAGCTTGGTTTGCTAATCTTTTTGGAATGTCGTGGCAGGGGCATATTTACGGACTGTCGGGAATTTTAATTGCCCACCTTTTTTTCAATATTCCACTGGCAGCACAGCTTTTCTTACAAAGTTTGCAAAGTATCCCTTATCAGCAACGTCAGCTTGCAGCCCAGCTTAATTTACAAGGTTGGCAATTCGTTAAATTGGTGGAGTGGCCTGTTTTTCGTCAGCAATGTTTGCCCACATTTAGCTTGATTTTTATGCTGTGTTTTACCAGTTTTACCGTTGTTCTTACGCTAGGTGGTGGGCCTCAATATACAACATTAGAAACAGCAATCTACCAAGCGATTTTATTTGAATTTGATCTGCCGAAAGCAGCACTTTTTGCTATGTTGCAATTTGTATTTTGCTTGGTTTTATTTAGCTTAACATCGCGTTTTTCGCCTTCTAATCAAAATGGTTTGAGCAATAGTAATATTTGGTTTGAGAAACCTAAAAGTGCGGTCAAAATTTTCCATATTTTGGTTTTACTTGTTTTTGTCTTTTTCCTTTTTTCTCCAGTATTGAATATTCTTATTAGCGCATTGAGTTCATCAAATTTACTCACAGTTTGGCATAATTCTCAGCTATGGCGTGCCTTAGGCTATTCACTTTCTATCGCACCCTTGTCCGCATTACTTGCATTAACGATGGCAATTGCCTTATTGCTTTTATCACGCCGTTTAGAATGGTTGAATTATCAAAAAATATCGCAATTTATTATTAATGCTGGAATGGTAATTTTAGCCATCCCGATTTTAGTACTTGCGATGGGGTTGTTTTTATTATTACAAGATCGTGATTTTTCCAATATTGATTTGTTTATCATCGTTGTGTTTTGTAATGCCTTAAGTGCAATGCCTTTTGTTTTACGTATTTTAAGCGCACCTTTTCATAACAATATGCGTTATTACGAAAATCTGTGTAATAGTCTAGGAATTGTGGGTTGGCAACGTTTTTATCTGATTGAATGGAAAACCTTGCGCGCACCGCTGCGTTATGCTTTTGCTTTAGGTTTAGCGTTATCTCTCGGCGATTTTACGGCGATTGCGTTATTTGGCAATCAAGAGTTTACTTCTCTACCGCATTTGTTATATCAGCAGCTAGGGAATTATCGTAATCAAGATGCAGCTGTAACCGCAGGGATTTTATTATTGCTTTGTGGCATATTGTTTGCCTTTATTCACACATATAGGGATGCCGATGATTTATCTAAATAATGTGATTTTGAATGATAAAACCTTACCGATGTGCTTTAATTTGAGCGTAAATGCTGGCGAACGTGTTGCAATTATTGGCGAAAGTGGCGCGGGGAAAAGTACTTTATTGAATTTAATTGCTGGGTTTGAATTTCCTGCTCAAGGAGAAATTTGGTTAAACGATAAAAATCATACGCGTAGTGCGCCTTACGAGCGTCCTGTTTCTATGCTATTTCAAGAAAATAACTTATTTCCCCATTTGACTGTACAACAAAATCTTGCCTTAGGAATAAAACCCTCTTTAAAATTAACCGCACTTGAGCAGGAAAAAATTGAACAGGCCGCTTGCTCCGTAGGATTGGGCGATTATTTAGAGCGTTTACCGAATTCTCTTTCAGGGGGGCAAAAACAACGAGTGGCATTGGCACGTTGTTTGTTGCGAGATAAGCCAATTTTGTTATTAGATGAGCCTTTTTCTGCATTAGATCAGAAACTTCGGGTAGAAATGCTGGCTTTAATCGCTAAACTTTGTGACGAGAAAGATTTAACATTGCTACTTGTTACCCACCAACCATCGGAATTAATCGGTTCGATAGATCAGATGTTAGTGGTGGAAAATGGTCAGATAAGTCAATTACAAAAAGGGGTGTAAAATTAGTTTCATTCATAACGTTGAATTGATTGTTTCTACCATATACACTAATTCATCAATTAAGAAAGTATAAAAAGCGTGGTGTTTTTAACCGCACTTTCAAAGGAAAAATATGTTAGCGGAAAAATTACAAATTAACTCTATTACACCTCATCCAAGTGTAGAATATTGGTCTGTTTGCAAAGTAGAGGCGTTATTTGAAACGCCATTTTTGGAATTAGTTTACCGAGCAGCGCAAATTCATCGTAAGCATTTTAATCCTCGCACGATTCAGTTATCCACGTTAATGTCTATCAAAACGGGTGGATGCCCAGAAGACTGTGGTTATTGCCCTCAATCAGCCCGTTATCATACTGGCGTACAAAATCAACAGTTATTAGATGTTAATGAAATTATTGCGAAAGCAAAAATTGCGAAAGCGCGTGGTGCAGGGCGTTTTTGTATGGGAGCAGCTTGGCGAGGCCCTAAGCCAAAAGATATTGAGAAAGTCACAGAAATTATTAAAGCAGTGAAATCCCTTGGTTTAGAAACTTGCGGTACCTTTGGTTTATTGCAAGACGGTATGGCAGAAGATTTAAAAGAAGCTGGATTAGATTATTACAATCATAATCTTGATACCGCGCCAGAACATTATGCGGAAGTGATTGGTACACGCCGTTTTGATGATCGTCTTAGCACTTTAGGAAAAGTACGCAAAGCTGGGTTAAAAGTGTGTTGTGGCGGCATTGTGGGGATGAATGAAACTCGTAAAGAACGAGCAGGATTAATCGCGAGCCTTGCAAATCTTGATCCGCAACCTGAGTCAGTGCCGATTAATCAACTCGTTAAGGTTGAAGGTACACCCTTAGCCGATGCGGAAGAATTAGATTGGACGGAGTTTGTGCGAACGATTGCTGTTGCACGTATTACCATGCCAAAAAGTTATGTTCGTCTTTCTGCAGGTCGCAGTGGTATGACTGAAGAAATGCAAGCGATGTGTTTTATGGCGGGGGCAAATTCGATTTTCTATGGCGATAAATTACTTGTTACAGATAATCCAGAAGAAGATGGCGATCAGTTATTAATGGCAAAATTAGATTTAGAGCCAGAAACTGCAGAAAATAAAAAGTTGTAGTTTTCGTTAGATAGCTGAGAAATTAAGTATACATCTATTCCTTTCTTTATTTCATATCTCACAATAATTTTTAATAGCCAATAAAATAGCTCCTTGAATATCAAGGAGCTAATTATATGAATCTTAAAGAATTTCTTTTGCTTTCGCTACCACGTTTTCAACAGTGAAACCAAAGAGTTTAAATAATTGATCTGCTGGTGCGGATTCGCCGAAGCTATTCATACCGACAACACGACCGTTGAATCCAACGTATTTATACCAGAAGTCAGCAATACCCGCTTCAATTGCAACACGTTTTGTTACAGCTGCAGGCAATACGCTTTCACGGTATGCTGCATCTTGTTTATCAAAACGATTAGTGCTTGGCATAGAAACAACACGCACTTTTTTACCTTCAGCACTCAATACATCTGCAGCTTTTACTGCTAATTCCACTTCAGAACCTGTCGCAATGAAGATTAACTCAGGTGTGCCATCACAATCTTTTAACACATAAGCACCACGTTTAACTGCATCTAATTGTGCAGAAGTGCGGTTCATTTGAGCAAGATTTTGACGGGTAAAGATCAACGCACTTGGGCCATCTTGACGTTCAACCGCTTGTTGCCATGCAATAGCAGATTCCACTTGGTCACATGGACGCCATGTTTCAAGGTTTGGAATTAAGCGTAGTGAAGTCGTTTGTTCTACAGGTTGGTGTGTCGGGCCATCTTCGCCTAAACCGATAGAGTCGTGAGTGTAAACGAATAAAGCGCGTTGTTTCATTAATGCCGCCATACGTACCGCATTGTGTGCATACTCGTAGAACATTAAGAAAGTTGCACCATAAGGAATGAAACCTCCGTGTAAAGCAATACCGTTCATAATGGCAGACATACCAAATTCACGCACACCGTAGTTGATGTAGTTACCACCTACGTTTTCATGCGCACGAATCGGTTTAGAACCACTCCATAAGGTTAAGTTAGAGCTTGCTAAGTCTGCAGAACCACCTAAAAATTCAGGTAATACGTGAGCGTACGCCTCGATTGCATTTTGTGATGCTTTACGGCTCGCAATGCTTGCTGGGTTAGCTTGTAATTTTTCAATGAACGTTTTAGATTCTGCCGCCCAATTTGCTGGTAATTCACCGTTTACACGACGTTTAAATTCTGCTGCTAATTCAGGATAGGCTTTTGCATAGGCGGCAAATTTTTCTTCCCAAGATTTTTCTGCTGCTGAGCCTTTCTCTTTTGCAGACCATTCAGCATAGTATTCAGCTGGAATTTCAAATGGCGCATATTCCCAACCAAGTGCTTTGCGAGTTAAAGCGATTTCTTCATCGCCTAATGGTGCACCGTGGCTATCGTGAGAGCCTGATTTATTTGGAGAACCAAAACCAATGATGGTTTTACAAATTATTAACGTTGGTTTTTCTTTTTCTGCTTGAGCAAGAATGGTAGCAGCACGAATTTGCTCTGCATCGTGACCATCTACATTACGAATTACTTGCCAGCCATAAGCTTCAAAACGTGCTGCAGTATCATCGCTGAACCAACCATCAACATGACCATCAATGGAAATATTATTGTCATCGTAGAATGCGATTAATTTACCAAGACCTAATGTTCCTGCTAAAGAGCAAGCTTCGTGTGAAATTCCTTCCATTAAACAGCCATCGCCTAAGAACACATAAGTATGGTGATCGACAATTTCATGGCCTTCACGGTTAAATTGACCTGCAAGTGTTTTTTCTGCAATTGCCATACCAACAGCATTGGTAATACCTTGACCAAGAGGGCCAGTCGTGGTTTCAACACCGGGCGCATAACCATATTCTGGGTGGCCAGGGGTTTTAGAATGTAATTGACGGAATTGTTTTAAATCTTCGATAGAAAGATCATAGCCAGTTAAATGTAAAAGACTATAAATCAACATAGAACCATGGCCGTTAGAAAGTACAAAACGATCTCGGTCAGCCCATTTAGGATTAGTTGGATTGTGTTTTAAAAAGTCGCGCCATAATACTTCAGCAATATCCGCCATCCCCATTGGCGCTCCAGGGTGACCTGATTTCGCTTTTTGTACAGAATCCATTGCTAAGACACGAATTGCATTGGCTAATTGTCTACGAGTTGCCATTTTGTTCTCCTGTGAATATTTTGTTATTTTCCTAATCTTGACAGAAAGTGAGTGCAAATACTTGTAACAATACCTTACAAGGTTACTATGTGAAAATTAGGTGGCAGCTATTTTATACTATTCTGCCTTTATATCCAAAATTGCCCTATTTTATGTTTTAATTGCTCTGCTATCTCTCGACCTGATTTACCAACTAATGCTCTACCCACAATAAACGCTTTCAAATTTTTTGTATTTTTAAACAAATGGAGATCGTCAGGAGTAATACCTCCTGTAATAGATAATTCGATACCTAATGAATCTAATTTTTCTATATTTTCAATATCTTGATTTGACCAACTTAAACCAGATAATTCTGCATCTCTTGAACGGTGATAGATGGCTTGTTTAATACCAAGTTGAAGCCAGTTTTTTACTTCATCAAAATTCCAATTACCATAAAGTTCAATTTGAATTTCCTTTGGTACATCAAGATTAGGTTGAATTTTGTTAAATTCTTCTGCTACTTTTTGACAAGCTGCTTTTGTTGCTGGATGAGCTGCTGCTGATACGGTAAGCCAATCTGCCCCAGCTTCAAATGCCATTTTTGCTAAAGTTGCACCTGCATCTGTTGTTTTAAGATCGCAAACAAGAATGTGATTAGGATATAATGCACGTAATATTCGCATTGCACGCATCCCCTCTGAACATGCAAGAATTGTTCCTACTTCAATAATATCTATATTATGCTCAATCTGTTTTACATCAACTAATGCAGTTTCTAAATATTGAGCATCAAGAGCGATTTGTAATAAAGGTTTTCCCATCATTTTTCCTTAAATAATATGAGGAAGGCAGTATAATTCTGTCCTCAATTTATTGACCATAATAGGCATTTTGACCATGTTTGCGTAGATAATGTTTATCCAATAGATCTTTTTGCATAGGAGATAGATAAGGATTAAGTTGCTGAGAAAATAGGTTCATATAAGCAACTTCTTCTAAAACAACGGCATTATGTACCGCATTATTTGCATCTTTTCCCCAAGCAAATGGACCATGACTATGCACTAATACCGCAGGAATATTATCAGGTTTAATTCCTCTCGAAAGAAAAGTTTCGACAATCACTTTTCCTGTTTCTAATTCGTAGTTACCTTTTATTTCTTTTGTTGTCATTTGACGAGTACAAGGAATCGTGCCGTAAAAATAATCGCCATGTGTAGTTCCCACCTCAATAATATCTAAGCCAGCCTGAGCCCAAATTGTGGCATGTCGAGAATGTGTATGAACAATACCACCAATATGAGGAAATTGTCGATAAAGCTCAAGATGAGTTGGTGTGTCAGAAGAAGGTTTTTTATTGCCTTCAACAATATTTCCTGTAAATAAATCTACGACAACCATATCGTTTTCTGTCATTACATCATAATCTACACCAGATGGTTTAATGACGACTAAATTTTTTTCACGATCAATTGCTGAAACATTACCCCAAGTAAAAGTCACTAAATGATGTTTAGGTAATGCTAAATTGGCTTCAAAAACCTCTTTTTTTAATTGTGCTAACATAATAATCCTGCCTTTTCCATTTGTTGAACTATCCACTTACGAGCTTGAATAATTTCTAATAAGGGTTCTTCATTTTTTTCTGTCCACATTTCAATTAAGAATGCACCTCTGTAATTCAATTTTTTTAATAGGCTAAAAAAATGAACAAAATCAACACATCCTTGACCAAAAGGTACATCTCTAAATTGTCCTTTACTTGTTTCAGTGACGGGGTAAGTATCTTTTAAATGAATAGCTGATATTTTATCTATGCCTAATGTAAGTTCTTCTTCAATATTATTATTCCAAGCACTTAAATTTCCTATGTCTGGGTAAACGGTAAACCACGGAGAATTAATGATGGTATCCCATTTTTTCCAACGAGAAATAGAACTCATAAAAGGCGTATCCATAATTTCGACAGCAAGAGTAACTTGAGCTGATGCAGCAAGAGTTACAGCGAATTCAATACCCTCCTGAAAATATTTGATTGTTTCTTCATCTTGTTTTTCGTAATACACATCATAACCTGCTAACTGTATGGTTCTAATGCCTAAATTCACCGAAAGATCAATGGCTTTTTCCATAATTTCAAAGGATTTTTGACGAATTTTTTTGTCTTTACTGCCAAAAGGGAAGCGACGATGAGCCGACAAGCACATAGAGGGGATAGTTATTCCACTTTGAATAATAGATTGATGCAGAGCTATTCTTTCTGATTTTGTCCAGTTTAAACGAGATAATCTGTCATCGCTTTCATCAATAGACATTTCAATAAATTCAAAGCCACATGCTTTAGCGAGAGATAAACGCTCTTGCCAAGTAATATTTTTCGGTAATGCTTTTTCATAAATACCGATTTTATGTTTTTTCATAACTTTTCCTTTTTTAGTCTAAATTTTTTAATGCTTCAATAAACTTTAAATAGCGATGATATTTATGCTGATATTTACTATATTGATTTTTATCAGGTAAAAATATTTTCCTATCAATATTTAATATTTGAGAAATTTCAACCGCACTTTCGGATTGCATCGCCATCAATGCTGCACCTAAGCAACCAGTTTCTTCAATATTAGGGATTTCTAGTCTCATACCACTTATATCCGCAAGCATTTGCATCCAAACTTCTGATTTTGCTGGTCCACCAGTTACGCGAAGCGTGCTTGCATTAGGAAAACGTACTTGCATTCTTTCTAAATGAGACATTAGGCTAAATATCACACCTTCATAAATTGCTTGGAGTAAATGTATTTGGGTATGATGAGATTGAATTCCATAAAACCCTGCTTGCATACCTAACTTAGCATTAGAGCCATATAAAAAAGGTGCAAATAACACTGAGCTACTTGCGGGTTTAAGTTTTGCAATTTCGTGATTAATGTCATCATAGTTAGGCAAATTAAATTGATTTACAAACCACTCTAAATTACCTGCTGATGTTGGACTTGCTTCATGAATAATGAATTTATTTTTTTCTGCATATTTGCCATACACAAAAGGAATTGTTTGGTTATCATCAATATAATGGGTCACTCCACTAACAACAGACCACGTCCCTAATACAACATTAAGATGTTGATCATCCTTCAAATCAGCACATAATGCAGTGGATACCACATCAAATAATCCTCCAACAACAGGTATTCCTTCTACCAAACCAGATTGTTCTGCTGCTTTGGAAGTTACATATCCTGCAATTTTATTTGATTTAATGATTGGAGGTAATTTATCTATACATTCTGTTATACCGAATAACTTAGCTAACTGAATGTCATATTTTCCTTCTCGCATATTGTAAAAATTAGATTCAGAAATGTTTGTTTCTTCACAATACAATTTTTCAGTTAAACAAAATCGAAGGTAATCGTGAGACATTAAAATCGTATGAATTTGCTCATATCGACTAGGTTCATTTTCTTTTATCCAGCGTAAAATCGAGGCAGGATGTCCCATCCAAAGAGTTTGGCGTGTGATAGGATAAAATTTTTGTAGTATGTTTTCTTTTTGCCAACATTGCACAATTTCGCGTGCCCGTTGGTCAGATGATAAGATTGCTCGCCCTAATGGTTTATTATCTTTGTCTAAAAAAAACGCGCCTTTACCCTGTGCAGAAATACCAATAGCTTTTATTTGTTGAGGCAAAATACTACTTTGTCTTATAGTTTTCTGAATAACTTGTGCGCAAAGATTCCATAATTCATCCATATCCCGTTCAGCATAACCGGGTTTTTCACTAATAATAGGAATATTTCTGCGTGCAATACTTTGTAGAGTACCATTTTGATCAAAAATCGCTGCTTTTATAAACGTACCACCACAATCAATACCAAGATAGTAGTGCATATATTCTCCTTAGTTTTTTATGGGCTGGATTTTTATTGTATAAAATCCAGCCTATTGACTATTCCGATAATGCATCCACTTTCTTCAATAAATCATCGCCATGTTTTTCAATAAAGCTTTTGCGAACTTTTTCTTCAATCAAGGTTTTAAAGGGCTCTGTATTGACTTTTTCAATGACTTCAACTCCTTGTTTACGTAATTTACTAATAATATTTTGTTCGTTTTTTACATTCAGATCTCGTTGGAATTGTCCAGCTTCTTTAGCCGCTTCTATAATAGCTGTTTGTAAGGCTGGTAAAAGTGAATCAAATTTTGCTTTATTCATCACAACAATGAGAGGTGTATAGCCATGATTAGTCAAACTTAAATATTTTTGTACTTCATAGAGTTTTGAAGACCAAAAAATTCCAATCGGATGCTCTTGCGCATCTACAGCTCGAGTTTCTAATGCCGTGTAAAGTTCTGCTAATGGCATTGGAACAGGATTACTTCCTAGTAATTTGAATGCCTCAATGTACATCGGATTTTGATTTGTCCGTACTTTTAACCCTTTAATATGTTCAGGTTTTGTTACTGTTTGTTTAGAATTTGAAAATGCGCGGAAACCTACATCCCAAAATGCTAAGCCTTTTAATCCTTGTTTCTCTAAGTCTTTTAATAAATTCTGTCCCACTTCGCCATCTAATACTTTATAAACGTGTTCACGATCTTTAAAAATAAAAGGAATATCAATGACATTTAATTTAGGTTCTAATCCTGTAAAATTTGGTGATCCAGACATTTCGAGATCAATTGTTCCTCCTCTTACACTACTAATCATTGTTTGTGCATTGCCTAAAGTACTATCGGGAAATAATTTTAATTTGATTTCACCTTTCGTTTTTTTCATCAAAAGATCATTAAATTTTTTAGCCGCACTATGTTGGCTATCTGAGCGTGGCGCTTCATAGCCAAAACGTAGTGATATTTCAGCTAATGCTGGAGAAGTAACTAACGTAAAACCAGCGATTAGCATGCTAAGTTTTTTGAAGTTGAAAAGTTTCATAAAAGTCTCCTTGTGTTAAGAAAATTTGTTTTACTGGATCCATTGTAGTGGCATTAAAATTAGTTCTGGAATAAAAATAAAGGTAAGTAATAACATAATCATCATCCCTAAATAGGGCATAATACCTTTCGCAGCCTGATCAAAAGGAAGCTTTGATACTCCAGTGATAACGTTCAACACATTGCCCACGGGCGGTGTAATTAAGCCAATTGAGGTATTTAAGATAAACAATACGCCGAAATAAACTGGATCAATTCCAGCTTCTTCCACAAGTGGCATTAAAACGGGGGTTAAAATTAAGACTGTTGGTGTTAAATCCATTACCATTCCTATCACAAATACAGCAAGCATAATGACCAAAAGTAAAATAGTTGGATTTTCAATTAAAGGTTCAAGCAATATTGTCAGTATTGTGGGAAGTTCAGCAACAGTAATTAAGTAGCCAGTTACATTGGCTGCGGCAACCAAAAACATAACAACTGCGGTAGTTTTTGCTGCAGCTAACAATACTTTTGGCAAATGTTTTAAGGGCAATTCACGATATATAAAGAGAGAAACAATTAATGCATAAAATGTCGCAACTACACCAGCTTCTGTAGGTGTAAATATACCTGAACGAAATCCTCCTATAATGATTACTGGTAGCATTAATGCCCAAATACTATTTTTAAAAGAAAAGCAAAGATCTTGCTTCGTCGCTTTTGAAAATGTCATTAAATTAAGGCGTTTAGCTTGCCACCACCATAAAATAGCTAAGCAACATCCCATCATCACGCCAGGAAAAATACCTGCTAAAAATAATTTAGTGATAGATACACCACTGGCAACGCCAAAGACAATAAAAGGAATTGATGGAGGAATTATGGGCGCAATGATACCAGCAGTGCCGATTAAACCTGCAGAACGATGTATTGGATAGCCTGTGGTTTTCATCATTGGTAGTAACATAGCAGCTACAGCAGCAGTATCAGCAACAGCCGAACCAGATAAGCTTGCCATAATCATTGCACTTAAA
Organism: Haemophilus sp. HN_Hi16; assembly: GCF_049823435.1. Classification (NCBI taxonomy): domain Bacteria; kingdom Pseudomonadati; phylum Pseudomonadota; class Gammaproteobacteria; order Pasteurellales; family Pasteurellaceae; genus Haemophilus; species Haemophilus sp. HN_Hi16. The sequence continues at coordinate 1,922,987 of NZ_CP187500.1, read as the reverse complement.
ATAGCAACAAATCCCAGCCCTCCTCGTTTATGACCTACAAGTTTCATAGGTAAATCAATAATACGTTTAGAAAGTCCTCCCTCATTCATTATTTCACCAGCAAGGATAAAAAAGGGAATAGCCATTAGAGAAAAACTATCTGCGCCACTGACAAGTTGTTGTGCAAGTATTTGTGCATTAAAAAAGTCTAGATGGATCATTAGTGCTATTCCACAAATTAGCAAGGCAAAGGCAACAGGTACACCAAGAATAATGGTACCAAGCAAGACGGAAAGAAAAATAATCACTGTCATTTTACTTCTCCTCTGAATATAAAGAATATTGTGCTTATCAAGCGAGTAATCAGTAGTGCGCTAACTAAAATGCCTGCGATTACACTTGCAAAGTAAGTTAGTCCCTGAGGTAATCCAGAAATAGGAGCGAAATTATTAAGATTAAGCTGAAATTGAATCCAACTGCCCGCAATGATGAGATAGCAACAAATCAGCATCATCATATCTGTAATAAATTTAAGTATAGCTTGACCAAATGGAGGCAGCTTGTTTACCAAAACAGTGACACTAACGTGTTGATTCTCATTGAAAGCTAACACCGCACCTAAAAATGCCAGCCAAATAAAGAGATAACGAGAAATTTCTTCAGTTATACTAATACCACTATTAAATCCATAGCGTAAAACGACATTCAAAAACACTAGAATGGACATCAAGGCTAAAATAGAAATACAAAGTATCTCTAGTGCTTTGTTAATAAAGTGGGCGAGAGATCTCATCATTACACCTCCAATTGATTATCACAAATGTGATTCGTTTTATATTATGGCGTTTTACTGGAAACATATTGCTGTTATAACGTCTTTAATTTTGCCCAAACTCGTTCATCCACTGGAATACCATTAGCTTGGTTATCAGAAAGAATAGTGGTAAATTCATGGCCAGGCAGGCGAACAGATTGAGTTGGATCAGATCGTTCTGCTGTTTTTACATAATCCATAATGCGGTTTAATTTTTCATCTTTGCTTTTACCATCAATTAAGCGATCTACTTCAATGGCGATAAACACTTGAGAAACACAGTATTCATCGTTTTTATCTTCAGTTACAGCAACTGTCGATTCACCATTCGATAGTAAGGTTGCAATCATATCCAGCACGATAGATAAACCAGAACCTTTCCAAAATCCCATAGGGAGCAAACGACGGTTTTTTTCTACAATAGAGGGATCACGAGTTAAATTTCCTTCATCATCAAAACCTGCATCAACAAAGGTTTGACGACCTGCTAAACGATGGACTTCTAACATTCCATAAGAATACATTGAGCAAGACATATCCACCATAGTGATTGGTGTGGTAGGAACTGCAATAATTAATGGATTCGTCCCTATACGGCATTCTTTAGCTCCCCAAGGGGGCATTACCGCTAATGCATTTGTCCAACAGATCCCGATATAACCTTTTTCAGCAGCTTGCCAACCGTAAGATCCTCCTCGCATCCAGTGATTAGCATTACGAAGCGCTATTACACCGACGCCATGTTGTGAAGCTAACTCTATTGCTCTATCCATCATTTTTTTGGCAGTCAAATTACCTATTGCTTGATGTGCATCCCACTGTTCTATAGAACCTAAACTTAATACTTTTGTAGGGATTGCATTGGGTACAATATCTCCCTGTTCAAGTTGTTGAATAAAACGAGGAAAACGATTTACACCATGTGAATAAGCACCAGCTTGTGTTGTATCTGCAAATGCAGTAGCGCATTCTTCTGCTAATTCCTCAGTAAGCTGACGATCTAATAAAACACGCTTAAGCTCATTTTTTAATTCATCATAAGAAACTCTCATTTTTTCCTTCCTGTATTTCATATAGTAAAACTATGTTTCATAATTTACAAAAATAAGAAAGAGCAGTCAATAAATGTAAAATAAATAAATTATTTATAAATCAATATGTTAAAATAATTTTACTGATTTTGCGATCTAGATCTCATTTTTTTGTGATAATATTTCATATTATGAAATTAATATTGAGGTAAAAATGGAAAAAGAAAAAAGTTTAGGTAATCAAGCTTTAATCAGAGGATTACGATTATTAGATATTCTTAGTGATTATCCTAACGGTTGCCCACTTGCTAAATTAGCTGAACTTGCTAATTTAAATAAAAGTACCGTACATCGGTTGTTACAAGGATTACAAAATGAAGGTTATGTCAAACCAGCAAATGCTGCTGGTAGTTATCGATTAACCATAAAATGTTTAAGTATTGGTCAAAAAGTGTTATCGTCTATGAATATTATTCACGTGGCTTCACCTTATTTAGAACAACTTAATCTGAAATTAGGCGAAACTATCAATTTCTCAAAAAGGGAAGATGATCATGCTATTATGATTTATAAATTAGAGCCGACTAATGGAATGTTAAAAACACGAGCTTACATTGGTCAATACTTGAAATTATATTGCTCTGCAATGGGAAAAATTTTCTTAGCGTATGAAAAAAAAGTAGATTATCTTTCTCATTATTGGCAATCGCATCAAAAGGAAATTAAACAATTAACTCGTCATACGATTACAGAATTAGATGATATAAAACTTGAACTTGAAACAATCCGTCAAACAGCTTATGCGATGGATAGAGAAGAAAATGAACTAGGCGTAACCTGTATTGCTTGCCCAATTTTTGATTCATTTGGTCAAGTGGAATACGCTATCTCAGTTTCAATGTCTATTTATAGACTCAATAAATTTGGTACAGATGCTTTTTTACAAGAAATCAGGAAGACGGCGGAACAGATTTCTTTAGAATTGGGATATGAAAATATCTAACATAGGTGTCATATAATAACAGATAAAATATTCTAAAATTAACTGCACTTTCTGTGTTATTGTGAAGAATTATACGTAATAGAATCTTCTTAATTATTTGTTACGATCAGTTAGAATAATTCAATTTTTTAGCAACTTACAGGATTTTTATGCAAATTCAACGTTTCGAAAGTATTACACAAAAATACCCACAATTTCCTACCGCACTTTTAGCCAATGAAGCACTAATACAGGGGGGGGACTTTTTTGTTTTATACGGTACGAAATTGGACATAAGCACGCTAGAAAAATTTCAACAAAAGTGCGGTCAAAATTTTCAGATTTTTGATGTTTGGATGGTAGCACAAAATATTGTGGTTTTGTTGAAAGGGCAATGGGTTGCTGACTTCGTTAAATTTGCGAATGGTGTTGAAGTAGATATTGCTAAATTAGATTTCAGCCCTAAATTGTCTCAAGCTGGATTGCTCGTGATGGATATGGATTCTACCGCTATTCAAATTGAGTGTATTGATGAAATTGCGAAACTAGTGGGTGTTGGCGAACTTGTTTCTGCGATTACGGAAAGCGCAATGAGAGGTGAATTAGATTTCGAGCAAAGTTTGCGTCGTCGAGTTAGCACATTAAAAGGTGCGCCAGAAAGCATTTTGCAGCAAGTTAGAGAGAATTTACCGCTAATGTCTGGACTAATCGAAACTATCCAAACCTTACAAAAATATGGCTGGAAAACCGCAATTGCTTCAGGCGGATTTACTTATTTTGCGGATTATTTGAAAGCGTTATTACAGCTTGATTTTGCTGCATCAAATCAATTTGATATTGAAGATGGAAAACTCACTGGCTTAGTTAAAGGCGATGTGGTTGATGCCCAATATAAAGCTAAAACATTACAACGTTTGTTAGAGGAATACGGTATTGATTCACAATATTCTATTGCTATCGGTGACGGTGCAAATGACTTGGCAATGATGAATGTGGCGGGGCTGGGTGTTGCGTTCCATGCAAAACCTAAAGTGCAACAACAAGCGCAAATTGTGGTAAACTTCGCCGACTTAACCGCACTTTTATGCCTTTTAAGTGCCAATGATCGAATTTAATAAAATGGGAGAAGACTATGCCATCTTTTGATATTGTTTCTGAAATCACTTTACACGAAGTCCGTAATGCAGTGGAAAATGCAAACCGTGTGCTTAGCACGCGTTATGATTTTCGTGGTGTAGAAGCGGTAATTGAATTAAATGAAAAAAATGAAACGATTAAAATTACCACAGAATCTGATTTCCAACTTGAGCAATTAATTGAGATTTTAATTGGATCTTGCATTAAACGTGGTATTGAGCACAGTTCCTTAGATATTCCCGCAGAAAGCGAACACCACGGTAAACTTTATAGTAAAGAAATCAAACTTAAGCAGGGTATTGAAACAGAGATGGCGAAGAAAATTACTAAATTGGTAAAAGATTCTAAAATCAAAGTTCAAACTCAAATTCAGGGCGAACAAGTGCGTGTGACAGGTAAGTCACGCGATGACTTACAGGCAGTCATTCAACTTGTTAAAGGCGCTGAATTAGGCCAACCATTCCAATTTAATAATTTTAGAGATTAGTTTTCAAATAAGGGCGAAATGTTGTCATCGTTTTTTGATAAAACTTGACGAACACCACTTTCAAGCGTAACATTCGCCCGATTTTTTAACGAGAAGGACACACACTTTGGACAGTCATAGTCGATACCGAATATCGCTCTAGACGCCCGCCTTTTTATTATCGGTGCGCGTTCGCCGGTAAATTTACCGTTGTTTCGGCATCTCTTAACGAAAACTTTGCGATTTTTCACCGCACTTTCGTTTCTTCTTTAATTTGTTCACTGTTAGCTGTTCATAATCCTACAAGGAGTATGAAATGATCAACGCGTTTGCTATCAATGATTCCCGCTTGGTTCGCATTGACGAAGACCAAACTGATCTCAATACTGCCATTTGGCTTGATTTACTTGAGCCAACAGGCGAAGAACGTGAAATACTACAAGAAGGCTTAGGTCAGAGCTTAGCCTCTTTTCTAGAATTGGAAGATATTGAAGCTTCCGCCCGTTTCTTTGAAGATGAAGATGGTTTACACCTGCACTCATTTTTTTATTGCGAAGATGAAGACAATTATGCTGATTTAGCGAGTGTCGCTTTTACTATTCGTGATGGTCGTTTATTTACGTTGCGTGATCGCGAGCTACCTGCATTCCGTTTATATCGTATGCGTTCACGTAGCCAGCGTTTGTTAGAATGTAATTCTTATGAAGTTTTGCTGGATTTATTTGAAACGAAAATTGAGCAATTAGCGGACGTGATTGAAAATGTTTATGCAGATTTGGAAGAGTTGAGTCGTGTTATTTTAAACGGAAAACAAGATGAAGCCTTTGATGAAGCATTAAATACACTCACAGAACAAGAAGATACGAGTTCAAAAGTTCGTTTGTGCTTGATGGATACCCAACGTGCATTAGGTTTCTTGGTTCGCAAAACTCGCTTACCAACTAATCAGTTAGAACAAGCACGAGAAATCTTACGAGATATTGAATCTTTACAGCCTCATAATGAATCATTGTTCCAAAAAGTAAACTTTTTAATGCAAGCTGCAATGGGTTATATCAATATTGAACAGAACAAAATTATGAAATTCTTCTCAGTTGTTTCTGTGATGTTTCTTCCTGCAACATTAGTTGCATCCACTTATGGTATGAACTTTGATTTTATGCCTGAATTACATTTTAAATATGGCTATCCAATGGCAATTGGATTAATGATCGCAGCCGCACTGACACCATATATTTATTTTAGAAGAAAAGGATGGTTATGATGGAATTATCCCAAACCGCATTATTTATTGGATCAATTATTAATCTTTACGCACTTGTATTGATCTTACGAGCTTGGTTACAGTTTGCTCGAGTGGATTATTACAGTCCCGTTTCAACATTTGCAGTCAAAATGACTGATCCAGTATTAAAACCTCTACGTAAAATTGCGCCTACTGTGAAAAATATCGATACTTCTGCTTTACTGTTAGTATTTATTATCGGTATGTTGAAAGGTATTATTTATTTTGGTTTATCAGTAAATGTACTCTTAGTATTGGGCGTATTAACTGTATTGAAAAGCATTGGTTTAGCTATTTTCTATGTGCTTTTTATTGGGGCTGTTTTAAGTTGGTTTAATCGAGGTAATAATTCTATAAGTTATGCCTTTTATCAACTTTCTGAACCACTTTTAAAACCAATCCGTCGATTCTTACCTACATTAGGAATGATTGATTTTTCTCCTATGGTTGTTGTGTTTATCTTATTATTTTTAAATAATTTTATGCTTGATCTTCTAGGTGGACTTTGGATTATCGCTGGTTAGATATTCATATTCCTTATTTAAATATTGCTTTATAAAAAATATTGAAGATTTAGTTGGTAAGAATAGTATTTTCTATTCTTACCTTTTTTTTTAGAGGTTTTTGATTTTTATAATTCTTATAAAAGATATAAAATTCTTTTATAAAAATAAGGGCGGGTTTATTTATATTGATATTTAAATAGCAGAATTTATTGTCCTATTACCTAAAGTACCATCATCAATCGCTTCTTTTGGCGTCCCAATAACTTCGGCGATTTTCTCTCCATTTTTAAAAAATACAAATCCACCATTTTCCATTTTTGTCCAAGATTCATCTTTGGTTAAAGGAAATGTTGTGATGATATTGACCTTATCTCCTGCTTTTGCATAATTGCTAAAATCAATTACTCCATCATCATCAATACGGTGAGCTTTGCCAAAAGGTGCTTTTCGCATAACATAATGTAAGTTTGTTGAGCAATGTGCAATCATCCACTCGCCATTAGAAAGAATGAAATTAAACGTACCGTGTTGAGCAAGTTCTTGTGTTACTTTTTGAATTGCTTCAAAAATTTCCATTTCACTTGGTTTTTTGCGGAAAGTATTTTTAAGATACTCAGCCATATAACAGAAAGCAGCTTCAGAATCTGTAGAACCTATTGGCTGTAAAAAATGATCTGTCATATCTGGTAAGTTTTTTAAATTACCATTATGTGCAAAAACCCAGTTTTGTCCCCAAATTTCACGAATGAACGGATGGGTGTTTTCAATATTGACTTCGCCTTGTGTTGCTTTACGAATATGCGCAATGACATTAAGAGATTTAATATTATATTGTTTTACACAATCTGCGATGGGGGAAAGACTGGCTGTTTGATTATCACGAAAAATACGTACACCTCGTCCTTCAAAAAAAGCGACCCCAAAGCCATCTGAATGGCAATCTGTTAAACCTGCGCGACGACGGAAACCTTCAAAAGAAAAAACAATATCCGTCGGCGTATTACAATTCATTCCGAGTAATTGACACATAATTTTAATTAGATATAACCTCACAATATGTGAGCGATTTAACACCATTATAGGGAGAATATCAAGAGAGATTTAATGAATTTTTATGTTGTATAGATATTAATGATAGAAATCGTATTTAATCTATTATTTTTAAAGAATGGTAAAACCACTGATATTTGAAAAAAATCATTGCTTAGATAAAATTAACCACCTTTGCAACTTAACTAAGTTACTTGCTTGCCTTGTTGATTCTTGTAGTAAATTGAACTTTGAGATCGCACGATTAAATCTACATAACTTCCTTGAATTGGATCATACGAACGATAAATCGCTTCAAATTTTGTACCACGCGCATTCAGTGTCAGTGTGTATGAATGATCAAAAGGTATCGCCTTGCCATTATCTAACTGAAAATAAAAACCAAAATTCTCTTTCATACGACTTTCTCGAGAAAGCGGAAAATAAGTCGTTAAATTAGAAATTTTGCCAGTTTCTTTATTATTACAACGATAATGATATTTAATTCAGCTTGGCTAATATTATTCTTTAAAAATCGAGATTTAATGGTCTCTTTCGGCTGATGTGTTGTGGTACAAGCAAATAAATTCACAAGAGCCCCAACAAACAATGCCATCTTTAATTTATTCATAAATACAAAAACCTTGAAAATTTTGACCGCACTTTTTGTATTGAAAATTTATACTGATGCACATTTTTTAACTAGTGCCTTGGAAATTAAATAAAGTGCGGTGAGTTTTTGAGGTGTTTTAGTGGAATTAGGCACAAGATTAAAAGCTTGCCTAATCAAAGGCAGAATAGGTTAAATGCCATTTAGGTTAGTAAAGTACTGCTTTGATCTGTGTTAATGGTATTTTCTCATCCACTAGTTTTTTTAATGCTGATTTAGCTAGTTCTGTTGTTTCCATAGATTCAATATAAATAGCTTTGGTTTGTTTCTCCTGCTGAAGTAAAGCATATCTCATATTTTACCAGTCAAGACGGAAAAAATTATATGAAACGCTAAACATAATTGCCAGTATCGTTTTTGCATATATTTGTATCTGTGTTTCACTGATAGAACAGCCATCAAGCCCAATTTTTTTAGGAATGCAACAACCTATTGCTACAACCAATTTGGGATTCGCTTGAAAAGTTTTAATCCATTCTTCTTTAATAAGTGTATCCGCAACCACAAAAACTATTTGACTGCCCGACAAATCTTCCAGTTCTTGAGTTTCTAACTTGCGTCAATGGCATTTTGCTTGATTCCAAAAATTTTAAATTCCGTTCACGTGGTTGTGATTTTCAGTAAAATGCAAGCTGTGATTAATGCCGAAAATGGCTAAATTCACTGATATCAAGCACATCATAACTACGAAAGGTATCCGTGTACACAATGCTATCAGGCTTAACTTTCTCTCGGATAATTGGCAATAATATCGCTGATTGTGCATTAGGGACAACGATGGTATAAACCTTGCCATTTCGTTTGAGAAGCCTGAATACTAAATGGGATTTTTAGTCGTTATTTAGTACAGTCTCAAGATTTTTATTTAAGTGTAATGGCTGCGACAAAACAGGTAATTTTACATTCTCCGCATCCATTGCAACGTTCATTATCAATCTCTAAAGTGCTGGAGATTGCTTGTTGTGGGCAAGCGGTTTGGCAGTCTGGACAGGTTTGATTTTGTAGGATTAAACAGGCTGAGGAAAATTGTGGACGAAGTAATGTATCCGCTGGAAAATTAGGATGTAGTGCATTTGTCGGACAAACTTCTGCGCATTTACCACACAAATCACAAGGTGCGTAGTTAATTTCAAGGGTGGCTTGTTGCTGTTTTAGTTGAATTAAACCATTAGGGCAAGCTGAAGCGCATTCCCCACAACCATTGCAGACGGCGGAAAATAAATCTTCTCGTGCTGAAAAGGGAGGACGAAACTGCGTTTTTTCTATTGTTGATTTTGTAGCTGGAAATACATGACGCAATAGTCCTCTACGAGAAATGTGATGGTGGCTTAAATAAGCCTGATAATAGGCTTCGTTTTTCATTATCGATAAAATCTTACTGTCGGTACATTAATATGTAAATCTACTTGCCATTGTTGTAAAGTTTTTATGGTAAGTAATGCAAGAGCTTGATAAAAATCAGAATTTTCTATTTTGCTTAGTTGTTCAAGGAAATGATACGCCCAAGTTAAGAAGTGTTCACGTAGAAATTCGATTAATAAGTGCGGTTGATTTTCTGCTAAATATGCAGCAAGCATTAGCATTAAGCCAATATGATCTTCTGGTTCATCTTGTTGTGTTTGAAATGCGATTTGATGTTGTTGTAAGAAATCGCGTAATGCTAAGAGAGAATTACCAAAAATAACACATTCAGGATCAAGATATACGGATCCCCAAGGTGGCGTAGGTAATTCATTTGGACCAATAAATAAATACTGATATTGTTCAGTGATATTTTGTTGCAGCCCTTTTTCAATAAGTGCGGTGATTTTTTTATGTGTTTTTACATCAAATGAAATTTCCCATTCTTGCATCCAATTTGGTTGGCGAAAGAATGTCAAAATATCAGTAAGTCGTGCATCATTAGGCTCATAGTAAAATACTGCACCGAGTAAACGCCCATAAATAGAAATTTGTTGAAGAGTATTTTGCATAGTATCTCCGAAAACAATTTGTCGTTAGTGAATGGGGATATGAGGGTTGGTTAAATATTACTAATTAACGTTTCTAAAAATTGAGGCGTATGCTATACGCCTCAACATAATTTAACCACCAATCGTCATGCCGTAAGTCATATGTAATCCATAAAATAATACGCGACCGATGCCTTCAGCTACTAACGTTAATAGAACGGAAATACCTAATAGTCCTATGTTTTTCACTCGGAATAAGAGGAAAGCTACAATGGAAAGTAAACATAAGCGAGTTACGGTCATTATGGCATAATTTGGTACGAGGTCAGCGGCATTTTGAATAGCACTGTGAATATTGTGTAAATTGAAGCCTTGATATATGGCTACTATTGCGACCAATAATACTCCAATGGCAAATAAACTTGGCAGATGCTGAAGCTGATATTCACGTTGTTTATTAGGGATTAATAACGCATAGCTTAATGTTAATCCACCTAATACAACGGTAAGATAGAATGACCAAGAGGTTAATGCATTATTCCAAGTTGGTATGCTTGTAATATGGTAAACCTGATTCATTACATACATAAATAGTATGCCGATAAGAGCGGTCACAATTCGCCATACATTTCCAAGTGAAACTGGCATTTTACCTAAAATTGCAATCAGCCAGTAGAAACCTGCTAATGCGAAAAATATTGCACCAGTGGCAATTTCATTACTCATCATTGATGAGCCGACTCTATTAAGTGAATTAAATGCACGTATAGGTAAGCCAAGATGCATAATGGAAGCAATAAATCCAATACCTAGCAAAGCCAAAATCACAAACATTACTTTATGAATATAAGTGCTACTTTTTGTATTTTTCTCATTAAATAGTACAAATGTGAAAACAAGCCAAGCACCGACCGCACTTTGTGCCAAAACTGTAAAAAATACTAGTGGCAGTTCATATAATCCTGTATTCATCTTACACCTCTCTTGGGTTTCCTAAGAACCCACTTGTATCGCCACTTAAACGAGCGTGTTTATTGGGTTTTACCACTAAATTTGGTTGAGTGATATCAGCCGGTGGTAGTGGTGCGATGGAGGCTTGTGTGCCATATTTTGCTCGAAGTTCATCAATAGGAGCGAAATCCAATGCTCGTAGTGGGCAGGCATCAACACAAATCGGTTTTTGACCTGATTTTACGCGAGAATAACATCCATCACATTTTGTCATATGACCTTTTTGTGCATCATATTGCGGTGCATCATAAGGACATGCCATATGGCAATAACGACAACCGATACAAATTTCTTCATTGACGATCACGAAACCATCTGCATTTTTGTGCATTGCACCAGTTGGGCAAACTTTTGTACAAGCAGGATCTGCACAGTGATTACAAGAAATAGACATATAATAAGCAAATATATTTTGATGCCAGCATCCATCTGCTTGTTGATTCCACTGACCACCTGTATATTCATAAATACGACGAAAATTGACTTCTGTGCCAAGATCTTTGTAATCCTTACAGGCTAATTCACAAGTTTTACAGCCTGTGCAGCGTTCAGAATCAAAATAAAAACCATATTGTTCCATAATTATCCCCCTACAAACGTTCCACTTGAACTAAATTAGAATGTTGCGGATTACCTTTCGCAAGCGGTGATGGGCGTTGTGTCGTAAGTACATTAATGCAACCTGAATGATCGATACGATCTTTATCTGGTGCATACCAAGCCCCCTCGCTTAATGCCACAACCCCTGGAATAATACGGGGGGTAATTTTTACATTAATACGTACTTCGCCTCGATCATTAAAGATACGAATCATATCGCCATTTTTAATATTACGAGGTTCTGCATCAATAGGATTCATCCAAACTTCTTGTGGATTAGCTGCTTTTAATACATCCACATTGCCATAAGTTGAATGGGTTCTCGCTTTATAGTGAAAACCACTTAGTTGTAACGGATATTTTTCCATTAATGGATCACCGTAATGCTCAAAACTTTGGGCGTGAATAGGTAAGGGATGAATCACTTCATCTTCTGCTAATTTCCAAGTTTTTGCTATTTCAGCTAGACGAGAAGAATAAATTTCAATTTTGCCAGATGGCGTTTTAAGTGGATGGGCTTCTGGATTATCACGGAAATCTTTGTATGCAACTTTAAAGCCATTAGGATCAACCTTTTTAAAAATACCTTGTTGTCTAAATTCTTCAAAAGTAGGTAATTCAGGTAATTTTTCTCGAGATTGCTCATAAATATGGCGTAACCATTCCTCTTGTGTTCTTCCTTCAGTAAATTTTTCTTTTACGCCCATTTTCTCAGCTAAATCACTCAACATATCGTAAATAGGTCTACATTCAAAAGATGGTTTGATCACTTGATCTGCAAAAATGACATAGGCCATATTGGATACAAAGGCATCTAAAGCGAAATCCATTTGTTCTGAAGTTGTACAATCTGGTAATAAAATATCACTGTATTTGGCAGTAGATGTCATATGATTATCAATAGTAATGATCATTTCACATTGGGTATCATCTTGTAAAATATCGTGGGTACGATTGATTTGTGCATGCTGATTAATCAAACAGTTACTTGCGTAATTCCAAATTACTTTAATGGGGGAAGATAATTTATCAACACCACGAATACCATCTGTAAGTGCGGTCATTTCTGTGCCTCGAATAATTGCATCTGTCCATAAAAACATTGGAATGCTTGCTTTCACGGGATTTTTCAGCGTAGGCATCCGCACAAATGGAATGCTGTACGCACTTTCACGTGCACCAGTGTTACCGCCGTGAATTCCAACATTACCCGTTAAGATTGGTAACATCGCAATGGCACGAGAGATTAATTCTCCATTACTACGACGTTGAGGCCCCCAGCCTTGGGAAATAAAGGCAGGTTTTGTACTACCAATTTCACGTGCGAGTTTAATAATTCTCTCCGCTGGAATACCAGTGATTTTAGCCGCCCATTCAGGGGTTTTAGCGATACCATCATCATCACCATAACCTAAAATATAGGCTTTATAATGACCATTTTTAGGGGCGTCAGCGGGTAATGTTTTTTCATCATAACCAACACAATATTTATCTAAGAAAGGTTGATCCACGAGATTTTCTTTAATCATTACATAAGCAAGGGCAGCAACAAGGGCTGCATCAGTACCCGGACGAATTGGGATCCACTCATCTTCACGCCCTGCACCAGTATCATTATAACGAGGATCGATAATAATCATTTTGGCATTGGAACGAGCTTTGGCTTGTTCAATACAATAAGTTAAACCACCTCCACTCATACGAGTTTCTGCAGGATTATTACCGAATAACACTATTAATTTGGTGTTTTCAATGTCAGCCATTCCATTTCCCAATGCCCAACCACCACCATAGGTATAATCTAAACCGACTGCAATTTGTGCGGTGCTGTAATCACCATAATGGTTTAAATATCCACCAATACAATTCATAAAACGAGCGATCATAGTGGATGCAGGTGGCCAAGATTTAGCCATTGTGCCACCGAGTGTTCCCGTACCATAGTTTAAATAAATTGATTCATTGCCATATTTTTTGATATTGCGTTTCAATGCGTCTGCAATTTCAGTTAAAGCCTCATCCCAACTGATTCGTTTGAATTTACCTTCTCCGCGTTTACCTATACGTTTCATTGGATATTTTAAACGGTCTGGGTTATACACCCGACGACGCATAGAACGTCCACGTAGACAAGCACGAACCTGATGATCAAGATTATATGTTTCTGTCCCCGTATTATCGGTTTCCACATAAGTGATTCGGTTATCTTTTACGTGCATTCGTAATGGACAACGGCTACCACAGTTTACTGTATAAGCACTCCAAACAATACGTTCCTGGCTATTTTCATTGAGGTATTGTGTCTCTTTAGCCATTACATTGAAAGGTAAAGTAAGATTTGAAACTGCCAGTGCAGCTCCCGCAGATGACGCCTTGACAAAATCTCGGCGACTTATTTGATTAAAGTTACTCATAATATCGTCCCCCACAGTAAGATCGAGTAATAACTAAAACGAGTTAATTATAATCTTTGTATAGAAGTTTTACTTGAGCCAAATCAACTAATTATTAATAGGTACATTATTTATAGGGTATTTTAGTAGGTTGATGTTTTTATAAATTTTGGAATAACAAATTGACTATAGATTTAAAAATCCGTTAGCATAGTGGCGTATTAGTTTATCTAATATGTTAAGTTTAACTATTATTAACTAGAGGATCTTTTCATGAAGAAACTTATCGCGGTTGCGGTGTTTTCTGCGTGTGGCTCGTTAGCCCATGCAAACACCATTATTCCCAACTACAATACAGACGCCCATCTTTACGAATTCACGCAAACCTACGATTTAGTTGCACCAAAAGGCTCGCAAGGACAAACCAATTTATGGGTTCCATTGCCATTTAATGGAGAATACCAACAAGTGAAATCGATTCACTTTGAAGGTAATTACATGAATGCCTATATAACAGAAAACAATAAATACGGTGCGAAAACCTTATTTGCCACTTGGGATAAAGATGCACAAAAACGTGATTTAAAAGTCACGATGGTCATTGAAACAAAAGACCGTGAACCGATGGTGAAAGGTGCTTTAGAGAATTATACTCCGCCAAAAGATATTCAGTATTCAGTGGATGTACAAGAGTACTTAAAAGCTACTCCACATATTAAAACTGATGGCATTGTGAAAGAATTTGCTGACAAAATCGTAGGTAAAGAAACTAATCCATTGAAAAAAGCAGAACTTATTCACCATTGGATCGTAAAAAATATGGAACGTGATAATTCTGTATTAGGTTGTGGCGACGGCGATGTAGAAAAAATTCTTACTACTGGCGTATTAAAAGGTAAATGTACCGATATTAACTCTGTATTTGTGGCGCTTGCTCGTGCGGCAGACATCCCAGCCCGTGAAATTTTTGGTATTCGCTTAGGTGCGGCAGAGAAAATGGGCAAATATTCCAAAGGTGCTTTCGGTAGTGCGAATGAACAAGGCATCGCAAACGTAAGTGGCGGTCAGCACTGCCGTGCTGAATTCTACCTTGCTGGTTTTGGTTGGGTACCAGTGGATTCCGCAGACGTTGCCAAAATGCGTTTAGCTGAGAAAAAATCTGTTGAAGATAAAGATACACAGGCCGTAGCAAAATATTTGTTTGGTAACTGGGAAGCAAACTGGGTCGGATTTAATCATGCCCGTGACTTCGATTTATATCCACAACCAGAACTGGCTCCAATCAATAACTTCGGCTATCCGTATGCTGAAGTGGGTGGCGATCCGTTAAATTCCTTTGATCCAAAAGAATTTAAATATGACTACGTCTCTAAAAAACTCTAATAAATCCTTTTGGATTGCCATAGCCACCGCACTTAGTGCCGCGGTGGCATCAACGTTGTGCTGTATTGCGCCTTTGATCTATTTAGTATTTGGCGTGTCATCTACATGGTTGATTGGCTTGGGCGAATATGATTATTTGCGTATTCCTATGCTTATCGTTTCATTATGTGCCTTTACCTATGGATTTTGGCTGTTGATGTTTTCCAAAAAAATCATTTGTAGCAAATATATTTCCCGTAAAAAGCTCATTGTTTTATATTGGATTGTATTTATTGTCATGCTCTTTTTCTTAACTTATCCAACCATTTTACCGTGGATTTTAGAGCTTTCTAATTAGGAACAAAAAATGAAGAAATTAACGATCGCACTTTTACTTTCATTATTCACCTTCTTTATCGCTCAGGCGGAAGAAACAAAGCAAGTTGTGCTAAAAGTGAATGAAATGAACTGCCAGCTTTGTGCTTATTTAGTGAATAAAGAGTTACGCAATATTGATGGCGTGATTTCCACTAAAGCCTCCATTAAAGATAGAACCGTTACTGTTGTAGAAGACCCCAAAGTGGTTGATGAGCAATTGATTAATGCCATTCACAAATTGGAATATACAACGGAAGTGATTAAATAAAGTGATAAAAAAATAAAAGTGCGGTCGATTTTTGAGAGGTTTTAAAACTCTTTAGAAATTGACCTCACTTTTTATCTTTAAGAATCGACTTATTTAATCACGCCACATGCCATACGTGGACCGCCACCGCCAAGTGGAGCAGGATGATCTGAGTGGTTATCGCCACCTGCGTGAATCATAATAGAGTGACCACGAACTTCATCTAATTTTTTAAGACGTGGAGCTAAAACAGGGTTAGTTGCTGTACCATCATGTAATACTGTTAAAGCCGGTAAGTCACCTAAGTGAGCATCATCTTGCCATGGGTAACCATGTTGTTTTGCACCTTTAGAATCCCAGTGACCGCCAGCCGCCTAAATCTGCTATTAATTTACCGTCTTTTTCTTTTGGTTCACAGCTTGGGTTTTCATGAATATGGAAACCATGTAAACCTTCAGCTAAACCTTGTAGATTTGGTGTAAACACTAAACCATAATTTGATTCAGTAATGGTTACAGTCCCTACATCTTTGTTACCATTTGCAGGATCTAATTGTTGTACTTTTACTTCGATTGAAGGACCTGCTGGTTTTGCCATATGGTCATGTGCATTTGCCACGCCAGCAGCACAAATTCCGCTGATTGCTAATGCTAAGAGAGTTTTCATTTTCATCATAAGCTCCTTTACTTTAGAAAGACTCAAATTAATTCTACTTAAATACCAATAAAAAAATAGTGGTTTATATTAAATATTTGACAATTAAATTGACTTAATTTCCCTATTGATCGTAAATTAAATTACTGATTATTAATTATTTTTGCGTTTCATTGTAGTATTGATATGCTTTATCCATATCTTCAAAATGATGCATGATGCCATTTTCCAATACTACCGCATTATCACAATAAGCTCTCATTGCACTTGGACTGTGTGAAACCAAAATAATTGAACGATCTTTGCGCTTTTCAAATAATTCATACTTGCATTTCTTTGTAAATCGAGAGTCTCCCACCGCTATTACTTCATCGATCAAGTAACAATCAAATTCAACAGAAAGCGAAAGAGCAAATGCAAGCCGAGCTTTCATCCCTGAAGAGTATTTCTTAACTGGTTCATAAAGATAATCACCTAATTCAGAAAACTCTTTTGTAAAACGAGTCACATATTCAGGATCAACATCACATAAACGGCAGATAAAAAGCAGGTTATCCATCCCGGTTAAGCTTCCCTGAAATGCACCACTAAAAGCTAATGGCCAAGAAATACTCATTGAACGATCAATAGTGCCGCTTGTTGGGGGTTCTACTCCACTGATCAACCGAATAAGTGTTGATTTGCCTGCTCCATTTCGTCCTAGGATCCCAATTTTCTCACCTTTTTTTAACTCAAAATTGATATCTTTTAGTACCGTTTTCCAACCACTATTAGTGTGATACTTTTTACACACTTTATTCACACGAATCATTGCGGCTCAATCCCTTTACTGAAATTTTTAACCATCACTAAGCCAATTAGCAATAAAGCCAAATCACTTACGACTAAAAATCCGATGCTCTCATAAGTGACTACCGTATCCCCAAAGTAACCATGACGAAACATTTCCGTACCATGAATCATTGGAAGCCAAAGTGCAATAGATTGAGCCTGTGATGGAAGATTATGTACAAAGAAAAATGCTCCTGAAATAGGTAACAATACGAAACTTAAGGTCCCCCAAATTTTACCAAAAACCTCAAATTGCTGAGCGATAGCACAAATAATTAGGCCTAAGCTAAAAGCAAACATAGCCATGAGAAACCATGCAATAAGCATATAAAACACATCTTGTGGCGCATCAATCCAACCGATCATCACCAGGATTACCATAAAAAGAATTTGAGCAATAGAAGCCCCCGCCACCTCCAGTAAAACTCGTGTAAAAATAGTATCTAACACACGAACATTTCGATGATAAAGTAAGCTAAGATTTGCTGAAATTGATCCAATTGCACGATTCGAAGCATTGCGCCACATCATCGCCATAGGATAGCCCGTCATGACAAAAGCAATCATATTTAAAGTTGAAAATTTATCAGCACGAATAAATTTCCACATCATCACAATAAAAAAAGTCATGAGTAAAGGCTCAACAAACAGCCATAGAAAGCCAATATTTTTACGCCCATAACGAGTGATTATTTCACGCATAAGTAATGCGTTAATCACCTTCCCTTGAATCGCTAATGATTGTTTAAACGTTGTTTGATCACCATATTTCATTAGTTTTTATGCTCTCTTATGCTTGCGATAAGTAAACTCAATACACCATATAACATTAAACCGACAATAAAGGTCGCAATGATATTATAAATACGACTTGGCTCTAATGCCCAGTCAGGTTTACTTGGTTGACTAATTATTTCTAAATAAAGTTGTTGGCGATCGGCTTCTCCGCGAGTGTTTTGTAAAGATGTCATTGCTGCGGTCAATTGTTGTTGAGCAAGCTCATTGTCTAAGACTAAACGTTGATAATCTGCAGTTTGTGTTGCAGCTGAATTTCCATTACCTGATAATTGACGTGTTTGTTCATCAATTTCTCTTTTCAAACTTTTCTGGCGCATTTGCAATGCGGGTACTTGTGGGTTATCTGGCGTGATTGAAGTTAATTGTGCTAATTGAGTTTCAACTCGGATTAATTCACTTTTCAACATTGAAATTAATGAAATTTGCACTCCAGATTGAGCCGGTAAATCAAAAATTTTATTTTTAATACGATATTGACTCAATGCTTGTGCAGTTTCATTCACATTTTTCTCTGCATCTTTTACGGCCTGCTCAGCAAATTCAATCGTATCTTTTCTTGCACGCTCATTTAATCTATTGATTAATGATTCACCTTCTTTCAATAAGCGCTCATTGATTTGATAACCTTCTTCAGCATCAAAAGCATGCACTCGCAATGTTGCAATGCCAGAAATAGAATCCACATCAACACTCAAACGTTCTTTAAAATAACGATAGAATGCCTCTTGTGTATCATTCAAACCAAACCCATTAAAGCGGCTTAATAAATCGCCTTTTTCAGAATAAAAAGTGCGAAGAGGCAAACTTTGCTCTAATGCTGATAGTGCTGTACGTGAACGCATATACTCTTGCACAGAGTAAGTATCATCCTGTGAACGAGAAAAACCCGTACTTTGCAATAATGCACCAACTCCGCTTAAAGAAGACTGACTACGAGGAGAACGTACTACAAAACTAGATTCTGAAACATAAATATCAGATGCTAACAGACCAAAATATACTGCAGAAAAAGCAGTTGGAATCAATACAGTTAATCCAAAAAGCGAATTCATTTTATTCCAAAGTGATTTCTTCTTTTTCTTCGGTGCCACTGGGTTTTCGGTTGTCATATTATCCCCTTAAATTAATAACTTCTGATCGTATTGGTCGTACTCGTTACCGGCGAGGTAATCGAGAAAATCATTCTCAAGAATTTTTGGAATTCTGAAAGCGGTGCATTCGACACATACACAATATCTTTATCTTGGATAGGGAAGCGTTGTAATAAAAACATGGTTTCCGGTTGTAATAAATTCGCACGGTATACGGTTGGCACTTCCATGCCATTACCATACCCCTTAGCCGCCCATTCTTGCTGTGCTTTAGAGTCTAATTGTGCAAACGGCGTATAACGGAATACAAAGACACCTCGTGGGTCAGAACGCGTGTCAATCAAACCGCCCATTTTACCAATTGCCTCAGCAAGCGTAATACCACTGCTAGAAAAACGTAACTGTTGATTATTACCTACAGCGCCTAGCCCTGTGAATTTATATGGCGTATTTAAAAGTGAAATCACATCCCCTGCACGTAATACAATATTTTGCTTAGGATCGGCAATTAAGGTTTCAAATGCCAATGTTTTCACTTGATTTCCTCGCGTAAGCTGAACAGTCACATCTTCAATATTTTCTGTTGACCCACCTACTGCAGCCACTGCATCTAAAACACGTTCATCATTTGAAGTTAATGGCATACGCACAGTATTACCTTGACGAATAACAGTCACATCTGCTGAATTATTGTTAGCAATTTTAACTACTGCCTGTGGTTGATTTGCTTTACGTCTAAGGCTTGCCACAATCTGAGCTTGAACAACCTCTGGTGTCTTACCTACGACACTGATATTTCCAACAAATGGTACGGTTACCGTACCATTTTTATTCACGATTTGTGAAGGCAATTGCGTAACATGGCCACTGCCCTGTCCTTCACTACTAAAGGTTGTACCAAATAATACTGCAGGAGGCGCCTCCCAAATGGAAATCTCCAATACATCACCTACATTTACAGCACCAGCATAACCGCTGCTACCAGACACATCTGCAAACCCTGAAAAGCGTTGACTTTGTTGTGCCATATACATTTGTTGCACAAGTAATTCATTTAACTCAACAACATTAACTTTTGTAGCTAATTCCGATGCATCAGCCCCTTGGTTTATATCCAACACTGCAGAATGGCTCGGCCCTGAAGTGGGTAGCGAAGAACAAGCGGAAAGTCCAAATATCAAGGCAAAGCTGACCGCTCTTAATGGATAATTTTTCATTGAATGTTTCATTCCTATAAAATCTAAGAAAAATATAAATGAATACAAGAAAATAAATTGTGAAAAAGATGAAAAAATGCATCGCAGCTCTCTCTCCTTCATTCTTCCGTATTCGAAAATCAACCTTAGGAGTATACCATTTATTCTAGAAATAAAAAAATACTATTGAATTTACTGATATGTCAATAGTTGTTTTAAGGATTTAACGACAAGAAACTCTTTGATGAAAGCAACTAGATCTCCCATATCTTTCTTAGCTGAGTTATCTATGATATTATATGCAGAGGAGCTGAATTATATGAAATATTCTGTCTTTCTCATTCGATATTATTGAGATATAGGGGAAAGTGTAAACTCACTTTTACATGTAAAAATTTTTCTCATTTTACTAACCTAACTTAAAGGAAACCATATATGAAAATACTGACTGTTTTCGGTACACGACCTGAGGCAATAAAAATGGCGCCTTTAGTACATCAACTTAGAGAAAACCCACAAATCATATCTAAAGTCTGTGTAACAGGACAACATCGTGAAATGTTAGATCAAGTTCTTTCCCTATTCGAAATTGAACCGGACTATGATCTGAATATTATGAAAGAATCTCAAACACTACAGGGAATTACAACGAGTATTATTGAAAAACTAACTCCAGTTTTAGAAGAATTCAAACCTCACTATATTTTAGTTCACGGAGACACAACTACAACTTTTGCTGCAAGTTTAGCTGCTTTTTATCAAAAAATTCCTGTCGGTCATGTTGAAGCTGGTTTGCGCACGCAAAATATATATTCACCTTGGCCTGAAGAAGCGAATCGTTGTTTAACGTCAATGTTAACATCTTTACATTTTGCTCCAACTGAAACTGCAAAAAAGAATTTAATTGCAGAGAATAAAAAGCCAGAAGGCATTATTATTACAGGGAATACGGTTATTGATGCACTTTTAATAGTAACTGAGAAATTAAAAAATCCTATTTTAAGAACTCAAATGGAAGAATGTTTTCCATTTACTAAATATGATAAAAAAATCATTTTAATTACAGCTCATCGTCGAGAAAATCATGGTGATGGTATTAAGAATATCGGGCTTGCGATATTAGAATTAGCGCAGAAATATTCTGAATTTGAATTTGTACTTCCTCTACATCTTAATCCTAACGTAAGAAGACCATTACTAGAAATGCTTTCAAATATTGAGAACGTCCATCTTATTGAACCACAAGAATATCTGCCATTCGTCTATTTAATGTCATGTTCTCATATTATTCTAAGTGATTCAGGTGGAGTGCAAGAAGAGGCTCCATCCTTAGGAAAACCAGTGCTAGTTATGCGTGATACAACAGAAAGACCTGAAGCAGTAGCAGCTGGAACTGTGAAACTTGTAGGTTCAGATACAGATACTATTGTAAAAGAATTTTCTCTATTAACAGATAATCCATATTTGTACGAAAAAATGTCAATGGCAAAAAATCCTTATGGAGACGGCATGGCTTCCCATCGTATCGTAGAAACACTTTTAAAAAATAATCTTTTATAAAATAGGAAATAAACAATATGAAAAACAAAACAATCTCAGTTATTGGTTTAGGTTACATCGGTTTACCTGCCGCAGCAATGTTCGCCGCACAAGGTACTAAAGTTATCGGTGTAGATGTTAACCAACATGCTGTTGATACTATCAATCAAGGAAAAATTCACATTGTTGAACCTGGTTTAGGTGAAATTGTTCAAAAAGCAGTAGCCGATGGATTATTAAAAGCAGTTACTAAGCCTGAGCAGGCTGATGCATTTCTAATCGCAGTGCCAACTCCATTTAAAGGTGATCATGAACCAGATGTAAGCTATATTGAAGCTGTATCAAAAGCATTAGCTCCTGTTCTCAAAAAAGGAGATACCGTTATTCTAGAATCTACTTCACCGGTCGGTACCACTGAGCAAATGGTTGAATGGCTGTCAACTTCACGCCCAGATTTAAAATTCCCACATGAAAATAGTAACATCGATGATATTGATGTTTATGTTGCTTATTGCCCTGAGCGCGTATTACCAGGCCAGGTTATTCGCGAGTTAGTAGAAAATGACCGAATTATCGGTGGTATTACTGACGAATGTTCAAATAAAGCAATTGATGTTTATAAAATTTTCGTAAAAGGCGATCTAGTGAAAACTAATGCACGTACGGCTGAAATGAGTAAGCTTACTGAAAATGCTTTTCGTGATGTAAATATCGCCTTTGCGAATGAGCTCTCTTTGATCTCTGAACGCTTAAATATTAATGTTTGGGAGTTAATTGCTCTAGCTAACCGCCATCCTCGTGTAAATATTCTTCAACCCGGTTGTGGTGTCGGTGGTCATTGCATTGCTGTTGATCCATGGTTTATTGTAGATAAAACACCCGATTTAGCAAATATAGTTCGTACTGCACGAGAAGTAAATGACAACAAACCTAATTGGGTTATTGAGCAAGTCAAACAAGCTGTAGAAAAAGCAGCAAACCTTACAAATAAATCAACAAATGAAATCAACATCGTTTGTTATGGATTAGCTTTCAAACCAGATATCGATGATTTACGTGAAAGTCCAGCATTAGCGATTACTGAGAAATTAATGAATTTATATCCAAATCAAGTAAAAGCGGTTGAACCAAACTATAATGCAGAAGCAAACCATAGTGACAAAAAACTAACTTTACTAGACTATCAAGAAAGCCTAAAAACTGCAGATGTTGCTGTATTATTAGTTAACCATAAAGAATTCGTTGAAAACAAACCGCACTTTGGTAACAATGTAGTGGTAGTAGATATGAAAGGGATCTGGTAATTAAAGATAAGGGGGCTTTTGTCCCCTAAATAATAGGAATAGGTATGTCTAAAAGAAAAAAAATCAAAAAAAATCAAAAAAAATATCACTCTTATGAAGAAAAAATAGTACCGCAGCAAGAATTTTTTCAGTTTAATACAAGCTTAACGCTGTTTCACAATACAGCTATTGAACAAGATAAACGAATCCAAAGATTACAAAATAAAATTGATTTCTTACAGGAAGAAAAGAAAAATTTAACTAAAGCGATCCGTGAATTTGAAGTCGTCCATAGAGAATGGTTACAAGAAAAATCTAACTTAACTAGACAGAAAGAACAATTAGAAAAAAAAGCTCTTAGTTATGAGCACTCAATGTCATTTCGATTGGGATACGCCCTCATTTTTGGTTTTAAATCATGGACAGGCTTTAAACATTTAATTAAAACACTTTACACACTACCTTTTGAGAAGAGAACTAAAAAACAACAACGTACAGAAATATCAGTTACACTTCGCAAACCTGATTATTTAACTATTAATTGGAAAGGTCGCCGTACTATTACTCAATGGACAAGTCTACCTCAAAAAGAGTTTAAGGATTTTATTGAGCTTTTCGCAGTGGAGCGGCTTGAATTAAGAAACAGAGGGTTCTTTCAAACTATTGCTTGCAAAAATATTGACCAACTTGTCTTATCAATCAACATTGATAGTGAAGAAACCCCTAAGCAGACTAAACAAGCACTGGCAGCTATTACATTCTTAGATAAAGATAATAATACACTAGAATCTAGTATTGAATTACCACAAAGTAAAAAACTGGGGAAATACTATTTCTACCTTAATACAGAGAAAGATCAACAGGATAATTTATTTATTATCCCACCTTTAGATTGTGAAAATATAAAATTAGATATTGTTCCTTGGGATATAAAAGGAAAAATATCTGTACATAATAAAGTAGGCATATCTCACTATACAAATGGTATTAGTATCATTCTTCCAACATATAAAGGAGTTAATACTATTAAGAAATGCTTAGATTCTTTAAATAATCAAGACCTAAGTTATAGCCTATTTGAAATTATTGTTGTGATGAATGGTCCTAAAGATGGCACAGAAGAGTTATTAAGACAATATAAGTTGGAAAATCCTAATCTTAATTTAAGATATTATTCTTTGAAAGAAGCTAATGTAAGCAAAGCTCGAAATTTCGCTATTCAGAAAGCCAAATTTTCTTGGACTACATTTATTGATGATGATGATTATGTAGACACAAAATTCCTTTCTAGCTTATACAGTAAAGCTATGTATAACACATTAACATTAACTGGTATTGAAGATGTGTATGGGGAAGAAATTGTTGTAAGTCCAATAACTAAACAACTTGATAAAGCTATTCTAAAAGATGATATCCAATATAATGATGTCACTTCAACACTGACTATGAATGCTTGCAAACTTGTACCAACATATATGGTGAAATCTGTAGAATACGATTCAAATCTGCGCAGTGGTGAAGATGTGGTATTTTGGAGCGAAGTACTTGCTAAATTTATGCCAAGAGTTAGCTTAGTCCCTGAATATCAATATGCAAATTATAAACGCGTTGTTCGGGATAACTCCGTATCTCGCCAAAAAGAATCTTATGATTTTAATGTATTGCAACGTTTAGAAGTTATCAAAAAACTCTCCGATTTAATTAAAGGAACTTATAATCAATATATTAATCAGTTTATTCAGAGTAAAATTAAGGCTCAATCCGGCTTTATCACTAGATATCTCAAGAAAAATCCTGATGATTTTTCTAAATGCATACGAGATATTCAAAATCTCAAAATAAATAACCATATCATTCGAGATATAAATGCTCTATTTAGTGATACACTTATTATTTCTTATTGCTTTGCACCATTTATTGATACCTCTGGTGTAGTAATGAGTAAACGAATTAGAGAAATGAATAAGCCTGTTGATATTATTTATAACAATATGGATAAGGTAAGGCCTATTGATGAAGAATTAATGCTCATTGCAGATCCTTATCTAGGAGAAACAATAAAATTAAATAGCCCTCAATCGTTTTCAAACTGGCATTCTATTGAACAATTTGCAACTAATACATTAGTTGAAGTTGCAAAATTGTTTACTAAAAGACGGGTCTATAAATCAATTTATAGCCGAGCAATGTGGCCAGCCTCTCACTTTGCAGCTGCGATATTAAAAATAAAATATCCGCAATTGAAATGGAGTGCAGAATTTTCAGATCCAGTTTTAATGGACGTTTCTGGTAAAGCAAGATTTGAAGAATTACCTATTGAATGGTTAATTCACCATGGATTTATCTCAGGTAAAACTGAGACATATATTAACAATAATTTATTTTATTGGTGTGAAGCACTACCATATTTATATGCAGATGAATTAATCTTCACTAATGAGAACCAATTAGAATATATGCTTTCTTATGCTGATGAGTCTCATAAAGATATAATAAGAAGTAAAGCTGTGATCTTACCTCAACCAACGCTCCCAAGAAATTTCTATGAAATTTCCTGCGCTAAAATTGAGTTAGATAACAACTATACAAACTTAGCATACTTCGGCTCATTCTATGTCAATAGAGGATTTACGCCTTTTGTTGATGCTTGGAAAGAACTACCAAACCAATTAAGAGAATCATTCAGACTCTATATCTATACTCAACAAAATAGAGAGAGCATTCTAGAAACTACACCGAAAGAATTGCATGATTTAATCATTATTCAACCTTATGTTTCTTATTTTGACTTTCTGCATTTATCGGACCAATTCGATGCACTAGTTGTTATGGACGCAGAAACTGAAGGACTAAAAGTTAATAATCCTTATTTACCATCTAAAATTAGCGATTATTTAGGTAGTAAATCTGATATAATTGCCCTTATTGAGACAGGGAGTCCGATGAGTAAAATAAATCACCCTAATTTATTTAAAGTTGAATTAAAAGATAAAGAGAGTATTATATCTATATTACCCAGACTAAATAAAAATAAAGGATGAAAAAAATGAAAGAATTAATTTTTTCTGAAGAAAACATACAATCTCTAATAGAAAATAATTTACTTGATATTAATGAACTAGTTGAGCAATTCCATCGTAGTAACTTGATTAGTCATACTCGCTATGTCTATTCTATGGGCGCTAAAAGCTGGGGTAGCTGGGAACGTGTTAGTATAATGATTAACAAATTCTTGAGCGAGAAAGATTGGAAATTTGAACCATCATCTGAAACATTTAATGTCAACGTTGCTTATTTTGCACCAAGTATATTCTTAAAATTAAAAGAATATGAAATAATTGATATTATTAACAACTTGAATCAACAACAACTTGTATATGTACTCGTAAAAGATGAAATAATGGATTTCTTTATTACATTATTTAAAAATCCTTTATTCATCTTTGTGTTACGAAGAATAAACCCCATCTTCTTTATAAACTTACTATTAGCACTAACGAAGAAAAACTACGTAAGCATTAAAGATGAGATAAATTTAATCTCATTATTTATAAAAGCCAACTCTAAAATTAATTCTACCTATAAGGATATATTGGAGTTTCGTCTTAACTCTTTAAAAAACAAAGTATCTCAAGGGAAAAACAACAATTCTAAAAATATACTAATGAAAGTTGCCCTGCTTATATGTGGACAATTGCGAGGATATGAAGAAGCAATTCCTAGATTTGCCTCTAAATTTAGATTTCTTGGTAGCGTAGATGCATATATTAGCACTTGGGATAATATAGGTTCTACAAGATTTAATGCACAAAATAGCTATCGTATATTTGAAAAAGAGGCTTGTGATTTTATTGCTAAAGAACAAGATATTTTTGATTTCTCAAAATTTGATACTGCGATAAATTCATATCTCTCCAATGATACTATAGAAACAATAATAAAAGATAATATTTCAAACTATCTTCAATGGTGTAATCTTATCCAATTTAATATAAAAAAATATACTGAGTACCCATATAACTTGATGTCTAACTCTGAAAAAATGTATTACCATAATGCATATTGGGTAAATACTTTAGGAGAAGAATATTTTAAACAATATGATCTTATAATCAAAATAAGACCTGATTATTTTTTCAAAGATAGTACTCCTCTTATTTTAGATAAAAGATTAAACGAATATAAAACTTTAATTACTGATACATCAAATTATCTATTCTTAGAATGGGGCTTTGGAATGGGAGATCAATTATGGATAGGTAAACCAGATTCAATATTGCCTATACTTAAATGTCACAATCATTCAACAATATCATATCAGTTTACTAGCAATACTTTAGAGAAGGGAGCTTACCATGGACACATAAACTGCGGATTAGAAGCTTGGGGAAATGCACTATCTCTATTAGAAACACCTAGTTCTCTGCAAAAATCTAGATTATCAGGAACTAAACTTATACCTCTTAATGTCTTAAGAGATATGGATATTTATAAATAATTAAATGAGGAAAATATGAGCCTATTTATTATTCCTATGGCAGGGTTAAGCTCTCGTTTCTTTAAAGCTGGATATACAAAACCTAAATATCAATTAATGCTGAAAGATGAAAGTATTTTCTCGTGGTCAGTCCGTTCATTTGAGAAATACTTTGAAACTGATACATTTATTTTCGTATATAGAGATATTTATAATACTAAAGAATTTATAGAGAAAGAAATTTCTCATTTAGGCATCAAAAACTTTCATCTAGTTTGCCTTGATAAAGAGACATTGGGACAAGCAGATACTGTTTATCAAGGCTTAAAGCATATAGAAGCTGACGATGAAGTATATATTTTCAATATTGATTCAAAAATCATTAATTTTATTAAACCTAAATGGGTTAATTCATGTGATGGTTACTTAGAAGTGTTTAAAGGTGAAGGAGATCATTGGTCATTCGCACTAGCAGAAGAAAATACCTTGAAAGTAATTAAAACAGCAGAAAAAGAAAGAATCTCTGATTTTTGTAGCGATGGACTATATTACTTTAGCAAAAAATCTCTATTTGAAAATGCCTTTTTAAAGGCAAAAGCAAAGAATGAAAAAGTAAAAGAAGAATTTTACATAGCACCTTTATACAATACTTTAATTAGAGAAAATAATACTATCCTCTATGATCTTATTAATATCGAGAATATTTTATTTTGTGGCACGCCAGAGGAATATCTCGATATATTAGAAAAACAAAAGTGACAAACAAAATGAAAAGATTAATTGTTGATTTAGATAACACTATAACACTAACCCAAGATGGTAATTATGCAAGCGCCTCACCAATTCAAGATGTTATAGATAAATTAATAGAATATAAAAAAAATGGTTTTGAAATAGTTATTTCTTCTAGCAGAAACATGAGAACTTTTGAAGGAAACATTGGAAAAATAAATATTTATACACTTCCAACTATTATTCAATGGCTTAATTCCTATAATGTGCCATATGATGAAATTTATATTGGTAAACCATGGTGTGGACATGATGGGTTCTATATTGATGATAGAGCAATTAGACCTGATGAGTTTACTTCATTAACTTATGAAGAAATAAGAAAAATCACAAAAATGGATACCTCAGAATGATCATTATTAATTCCGCTGATTATGTTATTCCTGAATTTAGAAATGAGTTTGGTGCTATTCCACCTTCTTTTTTACCTATCGGGAATAAAAAACTTTTCACATTTCAAGTGAATAATTTAAGAAAAGTATTCAACGAAGAGAGGATATATTTATCTTTACCAGACAATTTTGAATTAGACAAGAACTCATTAAAACTTATTAGTAGTCTAAACATAATCCCTATATTTATTCCTACAGGAATATCTTTAGGAATGGCATTGCTGTATGCATTAAATACCATTGACTATAATGATAATGAAGTATTACGTTTACTTCACGGCGATACACTACTCAGTGAAATACCGACAAAAGAAAATTGTATTGCCGTAGCAAGAACAAATGATAACTATGAATGGGAATATCAAAATAATTCTTTCTCTAGATTAGCCTGGTGTGGATATTTTGCATTTTCATCTATTAAAAAATTTATTCGTAGTTTAGCTAAAACACAAGGGAAATTTACTGAATCAATCCATAAATACTCGTTAGAAATACCTTGTGTATATGAAGAAGTAGAACATTGGTATGATTTTGGGCATATTAATACATATTTCCGTTCTCGTTCAGAAATAACTACTCAAAGGGCATTTAATCACTTAAAAATTGCTAACGGGATTGTTTGGAAGTCAGGGGCTCCATCAATCAAAATAGAGGCTGAAGCAAATTGGTTCGCTTCCCTACCACCTCATCTAAAAAGATTTACGCCACAGCTATTACAAAGTGGTGAAGTTAATGGACTGGTATTTTATGAAACGGAATATTTACCTTATCTTCCATTAAATGAGATTTTTGTTCACGGTTCAAATCCTCCAGAGTTTTGGGAAAAAATTTTCGATTCAATTTCATTATATATGAACGAATGCAGAACCCCAGATTTTTTAATTAATGAAGATCCAGAGAAAATTACTTTAGATTCTATTGGGCTATACAAAAATAAAACGTTTGAAAGATTACACGAATATGCCCAAAAAATTAAATTAGATATTCATAAACAAACTATATACGATGGCAAGACATTACCATCTATATATAAAATCGCTGAAGAATGTATAAATAAAACTCTAGAACTCCCTATCATTCCATCAATACTTCATGGTGACTTATGTTTTAGTAATATTATGTTCGACTCTAGATGTAATACAATTAAAGTTATTGATCCAAGAGGAATTAACCTAAATAAAGAAAAAACGATTTATGGCAACCAGACATATGATTTAGCTAAATTGTGTCACTCTTTTATTGGGTTATATGATTTTATTATTTCAGATTATTTTGAGCTAGAACATTCTGAATCAAATGGCATTAAAATTAAATTTAGCATTAGTGAAAGAATAAAACTAATTCAAAATAAATTCATGGAAAAAAATTTGATTCCTAATATCAATAATAAATATATTTTGCCAGCAACTATTCTTTTGTTCTTATCTATGATACCATTGCATTTTGATAAACCGAAAAGACAAGAAGCTATGCTAGCAAATGCATTAAGATTATATGTAATGTGGAAAGGACTATAATTATTAAAAAATGAAAATTTACTTAATCAGTGATTCTCTTACAAGCCATTCGTTAAATTTAGAGAATGACACTAAGGTAAGAGAATCATGGTTTTTATTTAATAAAATTAATAATCCAATATTACTCGTTGAATCAGCTTGGCAAGGCTACCGAAACTGTTGGAAATACAAAATAGCTTCTTATCCAGATTATCCTAATCGAACTAATGAAAAATTAGTTCGATTAGTTGAAAATGCAAAAGAAAAAGATATTCCAACAGTCTTTTGGAATAAAGAGGATGCTGTTCATTTTGATCGCTTTATTGATTCTGCGAAGCACTTTGATCATGTGTTTACTGTTGATGAAAATTGCATTCCTAAATATAAAGCAGTGATGGGGGAAAATGCTTCTGTCCATACATTAATGTTTGCAGTGCAACCAAAGTTTCATTCTTTTACTGGTTTTAATTTTAAATATCATAAAGCAAACTTTGTAGGTAGTTACAGCCACCATATTCATGATGTTAGACGACAATGGCAAAATAGCTTATTTTCAACTGCGCTAATAAGTGGATTGGGATTAGCTGTTTTTGATCGAAATTCAGATAGAAAATCGCAAAATTATCGTTATCCGAATTTAGAGGGAATTAATATTCATCCAGCTTTGAAATATCCTGATACGGCAAAAATCTATAAGGATTACTTAGTTTCTTTAAATGTCAACACTGTTACAGATTCACCGACAATGTTTTCTCGTAGATTGATAGAAATTCTTGCTTGCGGGGGTATTTCAGTAACCAATCCATCACTAGCCGTAGAACGTTTATTTAAAGATTATTGCTACACTGTTCACTCTGAAGAAGAAATGTTAGAACTATTTAATCGACTAAAATATGGCCCAAACCCACTAGATTTAGAACGAGCAAAAGCCGGTGCGGATTATGTAGCTAATCATCATACTTGGGCTCATCGGTTAAAACAAATTGCTGATGTTATAGGATTAGACTAATTATTGTGTATCAATATGTTATTACGCTCTTAGATTTCGGTCTGTGGAAAAATCGACATCGTTTTTCCACATTACTACAAGGCAAAATTAGCTTCGACCGAAAAACAAAAAATGCCATTCGAATTGGCTGGGGACATAAAAAAAGTGGAAAGAGAGCTAAGTTCCTTGCAACCATTTTTCATCAGCCTTATTTGCTCTTAGAAGACGGTTTTTTACGTTCTCTTGGTCTAGGGGTTGATGGTTATCCACCACTTTCTATGGTCGTGGATAAATTAGGTATTTATTACGACACGACTCGTCCCTCAACATTGGAACAGCTTATTCAGGCAGGTGAATGTGATGAGGTTTTAGCGGAAAAGGCTCGGACACAAATTGTGACGTATCAACTTTCAAAATATAACCAAACATTAGTGGATTATGAGAAAGAAGGTGACGAGCCATTAGTGCTTGTTATCGACCAAACCTTTGGCGATATAGCGGTTAAATATGGTCAAGCCGATACTGAGCATTTTGCACAAATGTTACAAGCTGCCATTACAGAAAATCCCAATGCCAAAATTTTAGTGAAAACCCATCCTGATGTATTAAGTGGTAAAAAGCAGGGTTATTTTTCGCCAAATGAAAATAATCCAAGCGACGTGCATTTTTTTGGTGATCCCGTCAATCCGATTTCGCTAATTAAAGCCGTAGAGAAAGTTTATTGTGTTACCTCTCAAATGGGGTTTGAAGCATTATTAGTGGGTAAACCAGTGGTGACTTTTGGCGTACCATGGTTTGCTGGCTGGGGCGTAACGGATGATCGTCATCCTAATGCTAAAGCGCTAGCACAAAGTGAGCGCCGTAAAGTGCGGTCAATTTTACAACTGTTTTATGCGGCGTATTTTCAATATACTCGTTATTTGAATCCGAATACCGGCAAATCGGGAACGATTTTTGATGTCATTAACCACATCATTCACACCAAAGCACTTAACTTGCGCTTACAAGGCAATCTCTATTGCGTTGGAATATCCTTGTGGAAACGTGCGGTTATTAAACCGTTTTTCCGTTTACCAAGCTGCAAGCTACATTTTGTTAAAGATGTGAGCAAACTCAATGGTAAAACATTCACAAAAAATGACCGCTTGTTACTATGGGGAACGGGTAAAGAAGCCGCGCTAAATTATGCTAAAGCGCATAATATTAACGTGCTCAGAATGGAAGATGGGTTTATTCGTTCAGTTGGGCTTGGCTCAAACTTGGTTGCACCACTTTCTTTAGTGTGTGACGATTTAGGTATCTATTTCAATGCAGAAAGTCCTTCTCGCTTAGAAGAGATTTTGCAGCATCAACAATTTACCGAAGCAGATTTAATCGAAGCCAGTCAGCTACAACATGTGTTGGTATCGCAACATATCGGTAAATATAATGTCGGTGAAGGAACATTTTCTTTACCGAATACAGTCAAAAAGAAAATTTTAGTGGTAGGACAGGTCGAAGACGATGCCTCTATTCGAACTGCCTCACCGAATATTCGCACTAATTTAGATTTATTAAAAACAGTACGCGCCGCAAATCCTCAAGCTTATATCGTTTATAAGGCACACCCGGATGTTGTAAGTGGTAATCGCATTGGTCATATTGCAGAATCGCAAGCGGTCAAATTAGCGGATCAAATTGCAAAAACAGAAAACGTGCTTGACTGCATCAATGCCGTGGATGAACTACACACCATGACATCTCTTGCAGGTTTTGAAGCCTTGCTAAGAAACAAAACGGTGCATTGTTATGGTTTGCCATTTTATAGCCACTGGGGATTGACCGTTGATCACTGCTCTTTTAACCGCCGCAATCGAAAACTTTCATTGTTAGAACTTATTGCTGGCACATTGGTCTATTATCCACAATATGTTAATCCGAATACGGGTGAGCTAACCAATGCTCAAACAGCGATTGAAATTTTAAAAGCACAGCGTTTAGCGCTTAATCACAGTGGCATTCATCGCCATTGGTTGGCAAAACAATATGGCAAATTACAGCATTTAGTGCGCACATTGCGTACTTAACAATGCAGTTATGGCAATATGTCTTAATCATATAATCAATAATCATTTTCGTATGAACCACTATTTAGATGAATTAGTCCAAAGTTCGAAACGGATTTTACTTTTGCAAGGACCAATCGGCCACTTTTTTACCGATCTTTCAGCTTGGTTAGTGGGACAAGGAAAAACCGTTTATAAAATCAATTTTAACGGTGGCGATGAGCATTTTTATCCGTCATCGATTGAAAACACGATTGCTTATCGTGGCTCAGTGAGTGAGTTCTACCCTTACTTGCAACTATTTTGCAAACAACACAATATTGATGCGATGGTTTGCTTTGGTGACAACCGTAAATACCACAAAATTGCAAAAAAAATATCACAAGATGAAAAAATTCCATTTTGGGTGTTTGAAGAAGGCTATTTCCGTCCTGATTACGTCACACTCGAAAAACAAGGGGTAAATGCGTTCTCTCCTCTTCCTCGTCAAGCAGATTTCTATCTTGAGCAAGCCGAAAATTTACCTGAGCCAGCTGTACCACTTAAATTAGCCAAAGGTTTTTTACCGATGGCAAAAGTGGCAATCGCTTATTATATTAAAGCTTATTTGGGGCGAGATAATTACCCGAAATACCAGCACCACCGTATTCTGAATCTGAAATACTATATAAAACTCTGGGTTACATCAGGCATTAAGCGGACTTGTTATTACTTGCGTGATCGCTCGTTTGCAAAAAAAGTAACAAAAGGAGAACTCGGTTATTTTTTTATTGTACCACTGCAAGTTTACGATGACAGCCAAGTAAAAGTACATTGCGACTTCAATAGCGTCGGTGAATTCTTAGCTGAAGTACTACAGTCTTTTGCTACATCTGCGCCTAATCATTTAAACTTGATCATTAAGCACCACCCAATGGATAGAGGTTTTATTCATTATGAGTCTGTTATTCTAGAGTTTGAAAGCCGCTATCCTCAATTAAAAGGGCGACTATTCTATGTGTACGATGTGTCATTGCCTGTTCTACTTCGCCATGGAAAAGGCATGGTAACATTAAACAGTACGAGTGGTATTTCAGCCTTATTACATGGAATGCCCGTTATTACGCTTGGGCGTGCTAATTATCATTTTGAAGGTCTTACACACCAAGGGGATTTGGCTTCATTTTGGCAAAATCCAACCAAGCCTGATATGCCTGTATTTGAGGCTTACCGCAAATATCATCTGAATAAAACCATGATTAATGGTAGTTTTTATAATCGAGTGATCCTTCCCTTACATCCGGATAAAAATTAATCAAACCTATCCGCCAATAAAAACTGTAAAACTGCATCCATTCTTAAATGCGGGATGCTTTCACCTTGTTGTAAAACTTGAGGTTCAAAGGAATCAAAGTCAAAAGATTGTTTTGACCAGAACTCAGCATTAGGTAGTTTACTTGGAACAGATCCTGGATAAAGTGTAATCAGTTGTTTATCTAAAGAACGCACACCTTGAATAGCTTTGATTTGTTTACCGTTTTGATTAACTAAAACTTGTTTTGTCGCTCGAATCGCAGCAATTGCCGTATATTCTGTATCAATCCCTTCAAATTCTACATGACGACCGCCTTCTTGCACCAATTGGCGCATCAGACTAATTAAGTTTTGAATTTGATCTGTCGTGATATGATCGGCTTTTGTTGCCACAAACATGAGCTTATCAATATTCGGGGAAAACAAGCGATTAAGTAAATTGCGTTTCCCATAACGGAAATTTTTGAAAAGCTCATTAAGACCTGTTTGCATATCAATAAAGGCTTGTTGGCTATGATTCAGTGGCGTTAAGCAATCCGCTAAAATTACTTGGCGATCAAAAGTAGAAAAATAATTTTCATAAAAGCCTTTCACCACCTTATTACGATAATAATCATATCGTTTATTTAACACGGCAAAATAGCTATTGGATTTCGCCTCTCTTTTCAGTTTTTGCCATTGTTCTTCCGACAAATGCAATAACGGGAAAAATTGCAAAACAGGTGCGACTTCTAATTCCCCAGGCAAGACAAATCGGCCTGGTTGAATAAATTGCATTCCTTCTGCTTTGCAAGCAAGTAAATAGTCGGTATAAGATTTTGCAATCTGCGCTAAAACATCTTCATTGACGACCGCACTTAAGTCGAGCTTTTTCAGTTTATCCAACCACTCTTGGGCAAACTGTTGGCGAATACCCGATGTAATTTTAGCTTGTTCAAGTGACCATTGTTGAAAATCTAGATTCAGCAAAGGTAAATCCAATAGCCATTCACCAGGATAATCGAAAATATCCAAGTATAATGTGCCACGTTCTTTAAAATGACGAAGTAAGCCCGATTGACGTTCAAAACGAATAGCAAGACGTGTTTCACTCACCCCTCGAGTAGATTGGCACCATTGTGGTGGATTATTCACTAAATCATTGAGATTCGCTTCATAATCAAAACGTGGAATACTTAAATCCTGTTGAGGCACTCGTTTTACCGCCAAAATAGACTGATTTCGGGCAGCCTCAAATAAAGGAAGATGAGCATTTTCCTCTTGATTAATATGTAACAGTTGATTAATCAAACTCGTAATAAAAGCCGTTTTACCGCTTCGACTTAACCCGGTTACAGCCAAGCGCAAAGTGCGGTCAAATCCACGATTGATTATTTTACAATTCACTCAATTTATCAAAAAACGGTCTTTAATAATAAAGCTATGTTACATCGAAATGTCACTTTTTGTTTTTTATTGTGTGGGTTGAGCCTAATTAATCTGGCACAAGCTGCCCCGCGCATACCTAAAATGCTGACAGAAAATGGCTTAACATACTGCACAAATGCATCGGGTTTTTCCTTTAACCCGCAAACTGCAGACGCAGGTACCAGTATGAATGTGGTGACGGAGCAAATTTATAACAAATTGTTTGATATGAAAGACCACAGTGCAGCACTTGTTCCTGTGTTAGCACAATCCTATTCAATTTCATCTGATGGCAAACAAATTCTCATTAATCTTCGTCAAGGGGTGAAATTCCATCGTACGCCTTGGTTTACCCCAACACGTGAGTTTAATGCAGAAGATGTGGTCTTTTCGATTAATCGTGTTTTAGGGCATGATACTTATCTACCGACACTTTCAGACGATGTAGTAACCTATAAAAATCCACAATATAGAATCTTTCACGAGCAAGCCAAGAAGGTTCACTTTCCCTATTTTGAAAGTATTAAGCTGAATCAAAAAATTAAAAGTATCACAGCAACGAATCCTTATCAGGTCAAAATTGAACTGTTTGAACCTGATGCCTCAATTCTGTCGCATCTTGCCAGTCAATACTCTATTATTTTCTCGCAAGAATATGCATACCAATTAAGTGCTGATGATAACCTCTCCCAATTGGATACTCATCCTGTCGGCACGGGGCCGTACCAAGTAAAAGACTACGTTTATAATCAATATGTTCGCTTAATACGTAATGAGGAGTATTGGAAAAAAGAAGCCAAAATTAAAAATATTATTGTAGATCTTTCAGCTGAGCGCAGTGGTCGTTTAATAAAATTCTTTAATAATGAATGTCAGATTGCTTCTTCTCCAGAAATCAGCCAACTTGGTTTGTTAAGTGAAAAAAATGCCTCTTATTATTTACAATCAACAGAAGGGATGAATTTAGCTTATTTAGCTTTCAATTTTCAAAAATCGTTAATGCAGGATAAAACTATTCGTCAAGCCATTTCGCAAAGCTTAAACCGTTTTA
The DNA here is from genome assembly GCF_049823435.1 of Haemophilus sp. HN_Hi16. NCBI lineage: Bacteria > Pseudomonadati > Pseudomonadota > Gammaproteobacteria > Pasteurellales > Pasteurellaceae > Haemophilus > Haemophilus sp. HN_Hi16. Next base: position 1,885,812 of record NZ_CP187500.1, on the reverse strand, counting down.
GAATTGTACGAAACATTTATCATAACACGGCAACTGTAGCGAATAATATTATTCCTGATATTTCTTGGGCTTCGGCGATTAACACACCTGATTTTACTTATGATTATCAGCCTTCAAAAGCGGAAAAAATCTTACGAGATAAGAAATTAGCATTGAAAATGTGGGTAATAAACGAAGAGCAAGTATATAATCCTGCCCCCATTAAAATGGCTGAACTTATCAAATGGGATTTAGCAAAGGTTGGAGTGGATGTTAAAGTGCGGTCAGTCACACGTACATTTTTAACCGAACAATTACGCAATCACACTGAAGATTACGATTTGATTTTAACGGGGTGGCTTGCAGGAAACCTTGATCCTGATGGTTTTATGCGCCCGATTTTAAGTTGTGATACTCAAAATGAAATCACAAATTTATCAAATTGGTGTAACCCTGAATTTGATAAGATGATGGATCGTGCACTGTCGACTAATCATTTATATGAGCGTTCTAAAGCTTATAATAGCGCACAAGAACTTATTTTAAATGAATTACCTATTGTGCCAATTGCAAACGTTCAACGACTTTTAGTCGCAAGTGGCACGTAAAAGGCATAGAAATGACACCATTTGGTAGCATCAATTTTTCTACTTTATATTTTATGAAAACTAAGGAGAAAAAATAATGCTCCTTTCAGCAATTAGACATATAGTTTGGGTGATTATCTTATTATTGATTCTCTCTTTGCTAAGCTTTGTCATTTTAATGCGTGATCCGCTTAATGCTGCTCTTATTACCAATAATATTTATAGTACTTACTATCACTATTTAACATCATTATTACAAGGCGATTTGGGCATTACTTATAACGGCGGAAAATCCTTAAAAGATTTAATTTTCACCGTCTTACCACCCACATTAGAACTCTGCTTTACTGCGCTCTTATTAGCTTGTCTTTTAAGTATTCCTTTGGGTGTATTAAGTGCGGTCTATAATCAAGGTGCTTTTTCACGAACATTGCAAAGTATCTCGAATGTTGGTTTATCGATTCCTAGTTTCTGGTTAGCCCCTATTTTGCTTTATGTTGCAGCAATTCAAAATTGGGAAATTGCAGCAATTGGACAATATAATTTACTCTATGAAATCAAACCAATAACAGGTTTTCCCATCATTGATATGTGGTTTTTAGATGTGACTTACCGAACAAAAATAGTACAGAACGTTTTACAACATTTAGCCTTGCCCACATTGGTGCTTTGCATTCTACCAACAATGGAATTTATCCGTATTATTCAACAACGAGCAAATTATCTACTTCAGCAAGAATATGCTAAAGCAGCAGTAACTCGTGGATGGTCAAAATGGATGATCTTAAGACGTTATGTTTTTCGAAATACATTTCCATTATTAATTCCACAGTTTACTCGTGTATTTACCTTAGTGTTAACACAATGTATGCTAGTAGAGACAGTCTTAGGCTGGCCTGGTATTGGACTTTGGCTCATAAATGCTGTAACCCAACAAGATTACAATAGCATTTCTGCCGGTGTAGTGGTAATTGGTATTTGTATAATCATTATTGATACCTTAGCCAAATTACTCATGTTTATATTAGATCCATTTAATAAGAAGGGATGGTATGCAAGATAGAGAACCTGATGAATTTCGTGAAAGTACCTCCTTTTTTCAGATTTGGTTGCTTTTTCGTCAAAATCGTGTAGCGTTATTTAGTTTATATTTATTTGTTTTTCTTATTTTTATCGCACTTTTTCCCAAGCTAATCATGCCTTATAACGAAAGCATGGAATTTGTGGGAGAAGAATTGATGCCGCCATCTTGGGTCGAAAAAGGCCGTATTGCCTTTTTCTTTGGAACCGATGATCTCGGTCGTGATGTATTCAGTCGACTCATCATGGGAACGCACTATACCCTTGGTTCATCTCTTTTAGTCGTCATTGCTGTAGCGATTATTGGTGGTGCATTAGGTATTCTTGCGGGCATGTCAGAAGGGATTAAATTTCGTGTCTTAGGCCATATTTTTGATGCGTTTTTATCCATTCCTATTTTGTTGATTGCCATTATCATTTCAACATTAATGGAACCGAGCTTGATGAATGCCATATTTGCTACTCTATTAGCTATTTTGCCGTATTTTGTACATGCCATTTATCAAGCCATTCAACAAGAGCTGAAGAAAGACTATGTTCTCTTACTAAGATTAGATGGGATTTCAAACTGGGAGCTATTAAAAAGCACCATTTTGCCGAATATTAGTGTTGCCTATACGCAAGAAATCGCCCGTGCATTTGTGGTTGCTATTTTAGATATTGCAGCATTAAGCTTTATTTCTCTAGGTGCACAACGTCCAATGCCTGAATGGGGCGCAATGATTAAAGATTCATTAGAATTAATTTATCTTGCACCATGGACAGTGTTATTACCCGGTTTTGCTATTATTTTTACCATTTTATTGAGCATTATTTTTACTAACGGATTGTGTAAAGCAATCAATAAATATTACGAGTAACCCATGGCGCTGTTAGATATTCGCAATCTTAATATTGAAATTCAAACACCAAACGGCCGTATAAAAATTGTGGACGGCGTCAATCTTTCAGTCAATGAAGGGGAAATTCTAGGACTTGTTGGTGAATCCGGTTCCGGTAAAAGTTTAATCGCTAAAATAATCAGTAATTCCATTAAAGATAACTGGATTGTTACGGCTGACCGTTTTCGTTTTAATGATGTTGAATTACTTAAACTAACACCGAATCAACGTCGAAAAATCGTTGGTAAAGAAATTTCAATGATTTTCCAAAATCCATTAAGCTACCTAGATTCAAGCCGAAGAATCGGCAAACAGCTTATTCAGAGTATTCCGAACTGGACATTTAAAGGTCATTGGTGGCAATGGTTCGGCTGGAAAAAACGTCGAGCAATTGAATTACTACACCGTGTAGGTATTAAAGATCACCTGGACATTATGGCATTATCCTGACGATCTCACAGAAGGTGAAGGTCAAAAAGTCATGATCGCAGTAGCGATTGCAAATCAGCCTCGCTTATTAATTGCGGATGAGCCCACCAATTCTTTGGAGTCAATTACAGCATTACAAATTTTCCGCTTACTTTCAAGCATGAATCAAAACCAAGGCACAACGATTTTATTAGCGAGTAATGATCTGAAAAGTATTAGTGAATGGTGTGATAGCATTTCTGTGCTTTATTGTGGTCAAAATACAGAGTCTGGCCCAACCGAGCAATTATTAGAAATGCCTCATCATCCTTATACACAAGCATTACTCTACTCAGTTCCCGACTTTAGTCGCCCCTTAAGTTTTAAAAGCCGATTGGGAACATTGGAAGGCATTGTCCCCATTCTGGAACAAATGCCGATGGGGTGTCGATTAGGGCCTCGCTGTCCTTTCGCACAACGTGAATGTATTCAAAAGCCAAGCCGATATCGCATTAAACAGCACGAGTTTTCCTGCCATCATCCAATAAATATCCGAGAAAGGCAGTTTAAAGATAAAATGACAACGTCACCACTTACGCTCAATACAGAATCAAAAGGAAGTGAATAATGCCTTTACTACAAGTGGAAAATCTTAGCAAAACCTTTGAAGGTCCGGCTAAATTTTTTGGCACAGAGCAGTTTTATGCAGTAAAAGAGATAAGCTTTTCACTTAATCGCAAAGAAACGCTTGCGATCATTGGTAAAAATGGTTCGGGTAAATCAACCTTAGTTAAAATGATCGCAGGGATTACCCCCCAACTTCAGGAAAAATATTATTCAATGATTTACCGTTACAATTTGAAGATTTTCATAATCGAGCACAGCATATCCGAATGGTTTTCCAAGATGCGAATTCAGCATTTAACCCTCGCTTAAATATAGGACAAGCCTTAGACGCACCATTGAAATTAATTACCGATTGGGATGAAGAAACACGCAATCAAAAGATCTTTGAAACGCTTTCATTAGTGGGACTTTATCCCGATTATACTAATCTTAAAATTAAACATCTCTCAATGAGCCAAAAACAGCGGATCGCCTTAGCTCGCGCACTGATTCTTCAGCCTGAAATTATTATTATTGATGATGTTCTTAGCGCATTAGATGCTTCTGTACGTGTTCAATTACTTAACTTAATTTTAGATTTACAAGAACATTTGGGGCTTTCCTATATTTATGTAGGGCAAAACTTAGGCATTATCAAACACATTGCTGATCAAGTCTTGGTGATGGATCAAGGTGAAATTATCGAATCGGGTACACCAAGAGAGAGCTTCACTAATCCTCAAAATAACATCACTCGCCTTCTTGTAGAAAGTCATTTTGGTCAATTGCTTGATGAAAATGCTTGGCAAATAAACACTTCCTAGCCACCTATAAATACAAGTTAGGGATAGACATCTCAAAAAACGTCTTTAAATTGACCGCTCTTTTCATTCTTTTTAACAAAAACTCAGGTTTAGGCGCCGCACTGGCTGCCACACATTTCAACCCAATTGCAACGGTACCAAGTGCTTTATTTAGTTTCTGGCACAATGTATCGGGTCCAATTTTGGCAAATATTTTCTCCAATATCAAAAATGAAAAATAAGCTAATTGTATAATTTTGCGAATCTTTTTGCATAAAATAGGCTTTTATTTTGCATAAACCAAAAAATATTTATGCAAAATGAATCACAACTTTAAAGCAAATAAAAACGCCCTTTAATTACTATTTAAAGGGCGTTTAAATCCTGTTATTAGCCATTCAACTTAAAATAGCTTTGCCTTAATGCTTGATAAGAAACATCATAAATATCTTTGAATTTTGGCATGATTAGCTTATCCATAAGAAGATTTTGTTGTTCATCTGTTAAGTTTAGTTCGGTAAATATTGGGTTGTCGGCGTAAAACTGAGATACAAATGCTACTAATTTTTCGATATACTCATCGCCGTTATCAATTTTGAGCTTATTCATAGTTACCTCCTCCGCACTCCGCAATCATTTTACGCCTTTTCAATGGCTAAAGCATACTCAAAATTTATAAACTATGTTATCTTCATACTTGCCTGTATAACTAGCCGAAGCATTGACTACAATGCGCTGTGCGTTGTCAAAAGTCTGCCAATTATCCACTTTGTCCTCGACCATATATTCAATAAACCGCACAAACTCGCTCTTAGTAGAACTAAAGAATACATAAGGCGGTCGTGTGATGTTAATCAAACGTAGAAAGTCGATTAAATCAAAGTAAGTTACTTGCTTGTAGCTCTCTTGGCGTGTGCATAGATACGGAGGATCTAACACAAATAATGCTTTGGGATTATCAGCAAATTTCGGTAGTAACGTGTGGAATGATTCACGTACAATCTCTACGCCGTCCAAATAACCGTCTGCCTTTGGATAATCAGACTGACGAATACAATGCCAGAAATCATGTTGGAATAAGTCATCAAGCGTTGCTACTTGTTGCCCACTGAACAATAACCAACTCGCTAAGCAATTTAAATCTTTATACCCTTTGAAGTTTTGAATGATTCTGATGCATTCTGCTTTGCAATCCTTCGTCATACGTTTATTTTTTTGCGTAGCGTTACCAACTACAGAGTAAAGCTCGGCACGCAACTTGTTAATGTCATCAATGTGCGCCAATCGCTCCGCATATCCATCAAAATCATTGTAAATTACGTGTGCTTTGGTTTTAATTACTTTGGCTGCGTGGCTTAATAAGCCCGAGCCGTCGAATGTATCAATAATCGTCCAGCCTTCGCCATCACCTTTAATATTCTTATTTAAAACTGTTTCAAAATGTTTAAGAAACATTCGTTTTTGTCCGATAAACGGCAATGGAGCTTGTTTAAAGGTGTTTTGATTTGCCATAGTTTTTCCTTTCTATTCTATGGCGTTCCGATGCTCAAGGCATTCTGACACTCAAATCAAATTAACGTGTAGTATTAACGGTTTTGCAACGAGGGCATTTGATTTCTAAATAACCAACTATCCCCACTTTCGCCAATAATTTGTTACAAAATGTGTAACGGATTGCTTTAATTGACTGCATATATTTCTCCTAGTTAAAAGATTTGTTACAATCCGCCCGCCTTGCACAAGGTAGGCGGCATATGGCTATATGCAGGTTCGTTCTGCGTAGCTGGTAACAACGAGCATTCCTAGTGCCGTTGTTATCGCCGTCTTTTCTTTACTGAATTAAACTTTGTGCAGGGTAACCCCCCCCCCTTTTAAATTCTTCTTTTATTGAACATTACGGCCAGTTGATTTGGACTAAACCGCCAGCCTTCTTCACTGCCCAAAATCGCATTGAAGCACCACTCACTACAAAAATACTTTGAGCGTTTTTGTTTGGTTCCAAGCACGATGCCTAATGCTCCCCACCAGTCATATTTTTTGCCAGAAGTGCGGTTAAAACAGGCTTTGATTTGCGCCTCGGTGACATCGTTGATGTGGGATTAAATCCCATTTGGTGTTATCGGACACATCAATCTGTTTGCAACGCACGCCACCGTCTTGTACCGATGATGAGTAGCAGTCATACACTGTCGCATGCTCATAATGATGCCCATTGCCAAACTCAATGCGCTCAATGGCAATCTCGCAGTGAGAATAGTTGCCTTTGGTAAAAAATCGAGTAATGCGGTCGGCTATCGCTTTGAATGGCTCTTTGCGCCAGTCGCGTTTGTGTTTGTACATCGCCAAATACACCTTAGCCATTTTGATATGCCTCCATCAAGTTATCCATTTGTTTGATAATGTCATCATGGATTGATTGCAGTTGCTCAAGCGTAAGATTAGGGGCTTTGACTTCATACTTGCGCATACGTTGGTTAGCCAACTCAACTTGCAACTTTTCCAAGCCTGCTGCCTGTGTCAAAATCAGGTTTGCAGCGGTCTTATTATCCAGTCTGGCACGTTGCGCAAAATCTGAGATATATCGACTGCAATCACCTTCATAATTTGCCGCTTTAAAGGCTTCTGCTGCGGCTTGACGCTCACGATACTCACTCTCAAAGCGTGTCCATGTACTGTAGATTTTTGCTGCGTGCTCATCGATGTTGGCGATAAGGCGAGTTTGGGTTTCGGCTAAAAATGCGGTTTGTTTTTCCTCCGATAGCTCAAAGGATTTAGTCGCCATGTTGAAAACATGAAATCGACTCGGTGCCTTGCCCGAGCATTTGATTTTGCCATTTTCAGCCCAAACCGCACCACCGCCGGTTATACTGGCAGAAATACCATCAATTTCTTCATCGCTCACTTCAATCCAATTTTGATTATCTGTTACTAGACAATCAGGTGCGAACATGCTTGTTTCTATATTAAATAACATCATATTTTTTACCATCCATACCAGCCTATAGCTAAAATTTGAAAGTCTGTTTGTCCACTATTGTGGATTTCAACAACATTCCCATTTTGGATATTTGCACCAACACGCTTTTGACCGCCACCAACATCGGTTGCTTGCACCACACAGCTCCCATTAAATGCTTCAGGTAGATTGACTTTAGCGTAGCCATTAATAGTTACATTCATAATAATTACTCGCATTACACCATTATCTGCCATTGGTATATCAAACACTTCTGCACTGTTGTAATGGTGCGGATAATACTGGTGTCGGTATCTATTTTTTCGGTAGGTGTTGTTTAATTCGTTCCAAACATTGCGAATATCATCTTGTTTGGCAAAGTGATCATGCAGCCAGCCGTAAGATTTACTCCACAACCCCCCAGTCGATGAAATTGTAAGCACTCCTTGTCGGCTATCTCTATACCAATCCGCTCCTTCCGGAGTGTTCAGAAATTCAATTTGGGTTGAATTATTACCAGCATCCCTCATTAACATTGATGCGCGAGGGATGTTATCGGTTTGATAAAAATCAACAAATACGCCTGTATTTTGACCCCCAGCTTTATTTTTAAGCATAAGTCCATTGGCAAATCCCCCTGGTGCACTGCCCTCAATCATTAATGAGCCAGTCATCTTATCACCTGAACGAGATACGCTATTAAGCCCATCAATCCGCCGCCACTCGCTCCATGTGCGCAAGTCAATATTGACATTCCGTTGATAGGTTTCGCCCGAGCGGAAATTGATGTATTTCTGCATGACGTTATAAGCCGATGGATAGACAATCAACGTCCCGGCAAAATTGGTCGGATAATTTCGCTCAGGTGTAGCATCTCTATTCGCCTCTTGCGCGTAAATACCGTAGGCTTTAATGTCATTAAGATTTTGTGTGGTCAGTTTACCACGCGTGAAATTGTCGGCTATTTGTGCATTAACCCAGTCTTGATACGCAACGACTTCATTTTTTCTTAATACTGGGAAAGAGCAATAACGTGACGTGTTATCTTTCATTTTGTACACAAAATTAAAACGTGGGTCAGTTTCGCTGTTTGGATTCATTTCAACACGCCATACCCCCCCGCTATCAATTGAAAACTTGATTTTACTCCAACCTCTTGTTGCTAAAACCAGTTGATTATTGATGGTTTGTTCCCCAGTGTTGGTAAGCAACTCAATCCATTTATATGTAAGTGCCGTGTTATTAAAATTGATGCGACTAAAAAATGAGCGACCTAAAAGTGGATAATGACAATAAACAGACGAATAACCACCAATAATATAAAATGTGACAGCAATCGGGCTTTTTGTGGTTAACGGTAAGCCGGTGATATTACTTTGCGCATTGTTATGTGCGGTGAATGATAAATGCCCGTTAATGCGGTAGCTATAGCCAAAAAGATTAATGAGTTGCTGGCGATCTGTTAGATCTAATTGCAAATTATCTTTACCAACATAGATTTTCTGATAGAGGTTGTTTTCTTCGGCAGAGACTGCTTTATCGTAAGCTGTCTTGACTGCTGCAGAGGTTGCCACGGTATCGTTGCTGTTACTGTTGACTACACTGGATTTTTTGCTGTTGGGGATAACATTGCCAAGCGAGCGTGTGTTGGAGTCAATAAGCTGTTTTAACTGATAACCGGTTTTAGGCGTCAATGCTAAATCTTCACTTTGGCTATCGTAGCCTGTGTAAAGTTTGGTTTCGCCTTTTTGAGTTAAACTTGCCGTCTTTCGGTTGTCATCAATAATCTTAACAATCGCCTCATAAAGCTGAGTTTGCTTATTTTCTACGGGCTTGAACCCCGCTTTTTGCAACACATAATGCACTTCCGCTTGTACATCGCGTACTCGGTCTTGCAAATTATTAAGCCACGTATCGGTTACTCGTGTGCCTTGTTCGCCTGTTGCTGGATTACCGTTGTGAAAAAGGCCATCATTTGAATCAATTTGAGGCATTAAACTTTTCATATATTAAGATCCTGTTTGATAAGCAAAATAACAGTAGGTGTGTGCGGGTTTTAAATCTCGGAAGAACTCCTCAATAATTGGGTCACCAAATTCCACTAAATGATTACCCGCAAAGGAACTACCTGCGCGAAAATACACAATATTGTCATCGCCATTAAGCACCGATACTCGCCACATAAAAATCAAGTTATCACGCTCTTCGTTGCGAAATTGAACCAAATCTCCCGTCGTTGGCAAATCATTAGCAAGGGGAGAAAACTCTTTAATTTCGATGCGATATCCAATACTTTCCGCAATCCGTTTAAAATAGGGAATAGATAATCCCCCAATCGCATTTAACTTGGCAATGACACGTTTTACTCGTGCTTGATAGTTATTGCTATAATCTGTTTTTATGCCGCATAAACGTTCCCAATCGGACAACATTGTATTGGAGGTAGTAGGTTCAATAATTTGCAATAAATCCACCGCACTTTTTTGTAATCGGTCAAAGGCATTACCATCCACCTCACACTGTGCTAAAAAACGCTCTCCATTTACGTCGTATGAAACAGGCGGATAAAGTTTTGCTAACACCTTTTTGTGGTCAGTTTGCATCATGCCATCTCCGTAACGGTGATTTGACCTAACCGAAACCACTCAATTTTTGTACGCACATCCGCTTTTAGATTAGTGATAGGTGCCGTAAACTTACGATCAACCACACCGACCAAGTTATTTACTACCGCTTCACATTGCGACACAATCAAATCATCGCCTGGGATTAACGTATTAAAATAATCTGCAAGTGCGGTGGAAATCGCTGCCTTAATTTCGGGCAAGGTCACGCCGCTGATTTTCACCTGAATATTAAAATTGACTTTCGTTACATCAGGTTTCACCACTTTGCTTTCTCGCGCGGTTACTGGGCGCACATCATCAATATATTCTTGGCAGCGACGTATTGTTTCATCGCTTGGCACATCGTTATTTGATGTAATCGCAATATCTACCGTACCAAGCCCACGACGCAACGGGTAAACATAAGCAGCATCCACGCCATCCACCGATAATGCCCATGTACGATAGTCATAACGATTGCCCCCAGCAGGTGGTCGGCGAATAATCTCAAGCAAACGTTCAAGCAAAGACGCATCGCTTTCCGCATCCGTTGCACCAATTACATCATTTAGCACCACATCAGATTGCACGCCTAAAGGTGCCGCCATAAAGTTTGCTTTTGTCGCAGTTTTAATATTTTGGCTGGCACCTGTCGCAAGACTTCGCACGGCAACAACGGCAGAACCACTTGCAGAAATCACTACACTTTCGGTGGTTTCATAAAATCGGTTATCGTCTGTTTTAATTTGTAATCCAGCTTTAATCACCGTATCAGGGGGTACCGGTTACAGTTGCGCCACGGCCACTGGCATAAGTCGCATTACGACGGCGAATACCACGCAAGCCAGCATGTTTTTCAAGAAAATCTGTGTCGGCAGTATCGGGAAAGAATGGTTTAATAATCCATTTTTGATGAGCGTAAATACCTTCCGCTACGGCAGCAAGGCTACTGGCACGTGCATAATAGTCACTATCTATGCTCACATCAGCACTCGGCTCTAATGACTGCACATCGCGCAAAATCGCTTGGCGAATATCTTCTAAACTCGGCACAATAAACATGGTTTAAACCCTTTTTAAATGACTTTTACCGGGTGTTTAAAATGATAGGTTTCGCCCCGGTTATCTCGGATGGATATATCTAACATCAATACACCGTTATGTGGCTGGGTATGATTGACAATAATTTCGTCCGCACGTCCATCATCAATCAAGGGTTGCAAGGCTTCTTCGGCATATTGTTGTGCAATTAAACCTATGCGCGACAAATCTTTTTCGCGCGGAATAAGATGGAGCAGAGAGCCTACACGCCCATCTGCCCACCAAGAACCTAATGGTGTGGTCAATCTGATATACGCTGCGTTGGCAAGGGTACTGATTTGTTTACTTGTATAGTCCCCAGTAAACGGGCTGATCTCTCTGTCCATATTGACAGAATAAGATAAGAGGTAAAAAGAAAGGAGATGCAGGGTTTCAGCATCTCCTTTAAGGTTAGATTATTCAGGTTTAGTGGTTTTGCCTCCGCTATCGCCAGTATGTTTATGGTTCCTTAATGAAATTGCACCAGCTGTCACGTCGCCGTCAGTCGTAAAGCTACCACCACGTTGTTGTACATCACCAGTAAAGATTGCATCACTGCCACCTTGCACAGCCATACCACCATTACCATTGATTTGCCCTTGGGCAGTAAAGACCTGATCGGTTTCAACCAATGGACTTGATATATCCACTTTTGTTGCAGCGTTAATCTTTAACACATCACAATCAATCTCAATTAACCGCCCCTTTTTTAACACAATGCTAGAGCCACTTTCATCATAAACGGCCACTTCGCCACCTTGCAGATTTTTTACGCGGAAAGAACCGTTCTCGGTCGCAATCACAATGCCGTGGGTGGTTTGTCCGCCAATGGGTAAAATCACCGCTTGCGTATTTGTGGGAGGCACAGAGGTAAAACCAAACTGCTGCATCAGCTCCACATCTTGCAAGGTTTCATCGGCAAGACCTGAGGCCTGAACTTTTTGAATATTGTCCGCACTTTTCACCAAGTGCAATACACCACGAAAGGCTTGACGGATTTCGTCCACCGCACCTTGCGCCTTTTGTTGAATGGCTTGGCTTAATCGTCTCATTTTGTCCCCTTAATTCGCATCCACCCAGCTGCCATGTCCGTTAGTAGCTATTAATTTCTTGCCTTTGCGCTTGCGAGCTTTTTCTGCTTTTGCGCTGTAAGAGTCTGGTGTCCAAATGCCATCTTGTTTAAAGCGTAGTTCCGTTTGTGTGCCACCGTTTCGGCTCAACGTAAAACGACGCCCCATTAAAAAGAAAATGGCATCAATATCATATTCTTCGCAAATTACATGTACACGTTGCCCTGGTTGCCATAATGTGCCGTCTTGCATTTTGTGATCGGGTACAACGATAGTAAGGGTAAAACCTTCCAGCACACTGTCCGCAATGTATTTTTTCGCCCATTTTTGCAAGGCTTCCAAATTATCCACATCAGACACCACCACGGTTTTCGGCTTGTAGGTGGTCATTTCAGGATCGTGATAAACCCATTTCAGATCGTTTTTGTTATCTTGTCCTTGCTTGCCGTGGCTTTGTGCAAGAAAAGTGACTTCGCTAAAACGATTTGATACATCAAACGTTAAATCCGCCTGCTCAAAGTTGTTTCGTTTGCCGTCTTTCATGCAACACAAGGTCGCCACAGGTGGCGTGCTGTAATCCGCACCGCCCACAATCAGCTCTCCATTGGGTTCAAACCACAAGTGCAAGCCTGCCGAGTTCGCACAACGCATTGCCGCGTTCCATGCTGTTTCGCCCACGTCAATATCGACTTTATCTAATGTTGGGTTATTTTCCGCACGCAACGCCACTTTTTTAATACCAAGGGGTTCGACAATTTTTTTTACCGAATCCAACACAGTCAAGCCTTTCACATTGGTAATGGGTGCCGAGCAATCCACAAGGATACTCGCACGGTCGCGCCCATTGAGGCTATAAGTGCGGTTAGTTTTACTCATAGTATGTATGCTGTGTTGTATCTACGATACCTGTCATTACCAGCTCGCCATTAATACGCACTTTCACTTCAGCCCCCGAAAAATCAGGTAAAACCGTGCTGTTTGAAGGCACGCCCAAATCAAATTTAAAGGCGTCGGCAGGGATTAAAAAGTCACTATCAATATCATAACTTTTCCAGCTATTGTGGGCTTTATCGTCCACTTCCACCGTAACATCATTTTCATAAGGGTAATTATTTGACATAGCTATTTAACCACTCCCCACGCTCAATAAAATTCGGATAACGGATCTGCGGATTCAATCTTAATAATTCATCTGCACGTTTGTAATCCTGATAAAATGCATGTGCAATTTGTTGCACAGTACCGCTAAATGGCACCTCACGCACCATTAAAGGCGGTTTACGATTAATTGCCGCAAGGGCAAGTTGAGTAAACTTATGCGCTTTATTGCGTAATTGTTCTGCCGTATTGTGCGCAGCAGTATAAAAACTCGTATTAGGCGTGCTTAATACCGTGATATTTTCCCCACGATGTTCATCGTCCACTTGTTTGCGTAACAATTGTAAATTATCCATAATTTGTGACCGCACTTGAGTCGTGATGTAATCAATATCCTGTGGCAATAAATCATCGTCCTCTACCAATTCAGTGGCAATACGCAACAAAGCAACACTAGAGGCTAACTGCATCATTAAATGCACAGATTCAGTATCGTCCTTACTAAAAGAGGTCGTTAATGATTTCAACGCCGCTTGTTCTTTGGCAGATTTAATATTCTTACCACTCACTAAATCAGCAGGAATATGCTTGATTTGACGTATTGTGCGGAGTACCTCATCAAATTTTGCACGCAGGGTTAAGTCCTTGCACGAAGCAATTTGGCGCAACCCAGAATCAATCATTGTCACCAAATCACGCACAGCACGGCTAGATTTTGCTTTAAAGTTATCTTGTGTCACGACAGGCGACACACCATACTTGGTTTTGTCAAAATCAAATAACCCGCGCACTTGCTCAAAACAGCCAAATAATGCGCCATAAACACCCAACAAACGTGATTTTGTATTAGCGGCAAAGGCAACAATCTCCATAAATTCGCCATACAATGCCATCACATCATCAACAAAATTTTCTAATTCAGTCAGTAAGGCATCTATTTTTGCCAATAGGGAATAATTAAAGACAAAAATCGGTTTAGCTGGCGTAGATTCAATAAAAGTCAAATCTAACGCCACATAATCAATCATTTCTGCTTCGTGGTGAAAACTCGCCCCAGTGCAAATCATATTTTGCAAACGCCCACGAATCGGATGCACTAATGTTGCTGCCCCTGATTTTTGTAACACGCTTAAAAACTTCTTAAAGTCCGTATAATAGCCTGTCCCATAAAATACGGCTTGCATACGCACGGTTAATGGATTTAATCCCAAATCTTCCACGTCTGCGCCATTGACGAAAGGATAAGCATGCTCAATGGTCGAGCGATAGACATCATCATCCACCGAAAGCACATCAAAACGCACACCGCGAAAACTTGCACGTTGTACAGGCATTGTCCAACCCATAGTTACCCCCGTTTCATTGATTGATAGATATTTTCAGCAACCCCTTCATAAACAGGTCGCCCATCCATATCAATCTTAATTTGATTTTGAATTGTAAAATTTTGGCTTTCAATGGCGGTTTTTAATCCGTCGCGAATGGTTTGCCCAAAATGCTAAAAATCCGCTTGATAGTTAGCCAAGCTAGATAAATCACCCAGTGTGCGACTTAAAGCGGAGTCGGTGTCATTAGCTGCTACAGATAAACCTGAATAGCCTTTCCCCTGATTGCGAATTTCCGCAATTTTTACCGCACTTTGGCGCGTGCGCTCATCATATTGGGCTTGAGTGAGAGTGCCTCGCTCAAGGCGTAAAGCGGCAACTTCATCTTTACGTGCAATTTCAGCCACTTCGCCCGAGCGAGAAGCCGTCCCCCATACAGAATTTTTGTTATAACCGAAACCTTGCGGTGCGTAATGGGTTGTGGTCGGTTTATTGCCACCGTAAGCATTGGGATAAAATTGGTTTTCAAGCTGTTTTTCTTGAGCAGTTTTCGCCTCAGCTTTTTCTTCAGCCTTTGCTTCTTCCGTTGTACGTTCTTCTCCAGCAATCATTAAACCACCTACACCCATTGCCGCACCTGTTGCGGTAGCGGCTTTTCCGCCGATATTGAGTAATTTGCCAGCTCCATTCGCAATCGCGGATGTTGTTGCTGCACCTTGGGTCACTTTACCTAAAGCACCGCCCCCCATTTTCCCACCTGTTAATAAATCAACTAGAGAAAACCCAGCAAGTCCTGCACTGAAAATTTGTAACGCGTCAGTCGCACCAACAACGGCTTTGGTTAAATTTGGAAATTCTTCTATATTTTCACTTAACCAGTCTGCGGCATTTCCTAATCTATCATTTGCACCATTCCAGTTTTCAATTGAATTCATTTCCTGTTTGTTTTTAGCAATCTGAAAACGAACTGAATTTTGTTGGCGCATAAAATCAAAATCTTCTTTGTTGAAGTCGCCTTTTTCAGCAATGGCATATTGCTCATCTACATTTTGAGCCGTATTTTTATCCCGACGCATTGCAAACATTGCCGTGCCTGCTTGAATATCTGGCATCACTTCAGCAAGTTTTGTGGTTTCCACATATTTCGCTATACGCTCTGCAATAGCCTGAGCTTCTTTATCGTCTTTTGCGTTATTAAGTTTTTTTAGCAGTTTTTGATACGTTCTATCGCTTGCAAGCACCTGATCAATTATGCTCATAAAGGCTTCAATCGCATTTTTGCCTGTTTTCATTTCGTTGGTCATGGATTTTTCAAAATCAATGCCATGGGTTTTCTTAGTTTTGGGATCATAAACTTCTAATTTTTCAAATTTTTTTGCTGTATCACTAGAACGCAGTTTTGAAAAGAAATTGACTAGGTTAGTTGAGGATTGCCCCGTACCACCTGATACCTTATAAACTTGTTGCGCACCTTTAAACACCTGTTTTAAGTCTTCCAATCCCCCCAAGCCAGCATTGCCTGCGGCTGAAAGAAATTCAGGGGCATAACGCGCCATATCTTTTAATTCAAAACCGCCCGCTTTACCCGACGCACTGGCATAATCAAGTGCTTGTTGAATATCATCAGCTTTAATGCCGAAATTCAGCAATGAATTGACTAATGCGGCAATATCATCAGTGCTTGCCCCAGTTGCAGTAGCGTTCATTTGAATCGTTGGCAAAAGTTTTAATGCGTCCTCAACTGAAACATTGCCTTCACCAATTAAACGTCCAACAGCCCCTAATGCATCTTCTTTTGTGCCGCCATAATTTAGCGACGCTTTAATTGCGCCATGGATTTTTTCTTTACCTTTTGTCTTTTCTTCTATACTTGCACCTGAATAAGCTGTATTTGCAATTTTTGCCACTTCAAGATCATAATCTGCCGCCTTTCTAATTTTTGGCACAGCAACCGCTGCACCAGCAGCAACACCTACCGTTGCACCCGCAATATTTCGCCCAACATTGCCTAATCGTTGCCCCCACGTGGTTTTCCCCATTTCCGCATTAAGCCCAGCAATTTTTGAGAGCGTCGCTTCAGCCGCACGCGCTAATTCGCGACTAGTGGCTGTGCCACTACGTTTTAATCGGTTATAAGCGGCAATGGTATGATTAATTTATTGTTGGATTTTATGTTCACTTCGCACGCCCAACGTTTCGCGTGCACTTGCCATTGCTTTTGTGCTTTGCTTAATCTGCGATTGTGCCCGCTGAAAAACTCGGCTTGCTTGGTCTCGTGCTTTTAGCGTCAGTGCTAAATTCAACTCAGCCATTTTTAAACCCTCTTTAAACTCATTTTAAATCCACAAAAAAAGGGGCTTACGCCCCCTTAGTTTTACGACGCATAAGGTTGTAATGCACCGTGTTGCCTTTTTCTGACTGAGTTTTAATACCTTGCGAATATTGCCAACTTGCCACCCACGCAGCAACTTCAGCATGACACATTGCTCGTACTTCTTCAGCAGTAAACCCAAATTTAGCCAATAAAATAACCGCACTTCGGTAATTCTTCTCGGCATCAAACACAACGTAATGTTGTTTTATTCGGTTTCGGCTTTGCTCGGGTTTTCCCCAGCGTCGATGTGCTTTTTTCGTAGTTCTGCGATAGCTTGGGTAATCAGCACATAATCATCCGTGGCAAGGTTATCCAGTAAAAACTGTGGCGTGAGCTTATCTTGCGCAATACCGATAATATCAAGCTGTTCAGATAAATAAGCCAAGTCCACGAGCATTTGCTCCGCTTTCGTGAGGTTTTCTTTCTCATCTAAACCAAGCTCGGCGACTTTCTCAAGGGCAGCACATTCGCCACCCAAGGTTAGTAATCGCACGTCAAAGTCAAAATAACGCTTGTCTTCATAAGAGATACCAAGAAGTAAACGCATTATTCTTTTACCTCTTTAAGCGCATTCATCTGGATATCAATAACGGCTTCGTTATCCACCGTGTATTTCTCGCCTACTTGCGTAGTAAAGCAGCCAAGATAGGACGTGCGCTTATCTTCTTGATTAAGCGGATATACCGTAATTTTTGCATCACTGATACCAGCCCAATCGATCTCTGAACCATCAATCGGCAGAGCAGCAGTCACTGACAGCTCCCAGGTCGTAATGCCTTTAGCAAAGCCACGTGCTCGACCTTCAGAGTTCATGGTTTTGACTAATTTACGCCCAGTTTGTTTTGTCACATTTAAATCGGTAATTTCAAATTCAACGCCATTTACTTCTAACACCGCCGTTCCAGCATATTTTTCCATTTACGCCCCCTATAAAATTAAATCAATTCGGTTAGCGACAACGTGCAAGCCATTTACCACATCGGCTGGGATTGCCGTATCTAAACGATTTGGATCTTTGCCATTGCGAACAACAAGCAATTTACCCTTGTTCGCATCCACATTTTCTAAAATCTCTTGTTGCTCTAAACGATAGAGCACATCAAGGATTTCCGACCGCACTTTTGGTGGGGTGCGATTAGATAATTTCGCACGAGGGAAACGTAACTCAATACGCTGTTCAATGGCTTTACGCGTATAATCAAGTGTGCGAATTGTGGTTAAGTCTAACCACGCAGGATCATCTACATTCGCAGGTGACTTGGTATAAGTCGTAATTGCACGCATAATTTGCACACGATTATTTACCACTGTAATAGGGGTTAAACCGTGGAATAACGCCTGATTGACTTCGGTTTTTAACGGTGTTTGAGTGGCATCAACAGGGGTTAAACCTTTAATCTCAAGTGTATTTAACGGTTTAGCTGGGTCTTCTTCGCCTGCAATAACCGCCCCATATCCCGCAGCGATTAAGGCATTAGATTCCACCGCCCCTTTATACCAACCCACTGTAATACGGTTAGCATTAATTTTCTCGGTATAAGTGGTACCGCTTGCCAACGTACCATTAAAACCTAATACGCCAACACCTGGTTTTTTCTCAACAGGACTTGCTACCGACTCTAAATGTTCGCGCAAGGCTTTCGCATTTTTATCATCCGCAAAAGGGGAGATAATCACGTGATAATGCTGACCAGCTACAGATGCTAATGCCGCTACTAAATCGGCATTTTCGGCACCATTTGCAAGGGCAGAAACATTCACTGCCATATCATTTACGCTTAATGTGGCATTGACACTAATCTCATTGCCAATTTCGCCTTTACATTTCGCAGTAAGCGTAACAGTACCTTCATTGACTGTTGCACTGACAGGACAATATTCCCCCGCATTAATCACTGCATTTAAACGGGCGGCAATGTTGGCGGCGGTTTCCGATTTAGCGATTGCCACCGCATAATCAAGACCACCAATGATAACTTTAAGCACCCCTGCATTGCTTGCTGTGCCTGTTAGCGTAATGGTGCCAGTTGCCGCCACACCTGAATCACTCTCTTTTAAACCAATCACCGTTAAACGGATCATGGTATTATTTTGGATAGCAATACGCGCCATTAAGTGAGTCCAAGACCCAGCACCAAATGTATTTTTTGCATCTACATCCGAATAAATCGGTGTCGGTGCGCTAAATGCTTTTGTTGCATTTAACATTGGTGCCACAATTAAGACGTTTTGCTCATTTGTTGGCAAAGTACTCACTGCATTGCGTGAGTTGTATTCTGTATAAACACCCGGTTTACGAAGACTCGTCGGGATATTATCAAAATCAATATTCATTTCAGCCATTGTCTTTCTCCTTTTCTTTACGAGAACGTGTTTCTGTGATCACAATCAAATCGCCATCATTAATACGACGTTGATAATAAATCGATGGCTCTACCTCTACCGGTACTTGTTCAATATAGGTATAAGGCTGATGTTCCATCGGCACCTTAATGCCTATTGCTGCTTTCACTTTCATTTTGTGTTTCCACCTCAAACGGCACTTTGGCACCGCTTATTGGGTCATAAATGTTGTTACCAATACGTTCTAACATCGGCTCTGGTGGCGATAGCTCACCATGATAATGCGTAAACAAATAATCAGGATTTTTGCTATCCTGTGTCATTTCAGGATAACGTCCATCTTCTAACGGGCTTAAATCGTCATAGATTGCGTCATACTCAATCGCATAAGCCGTTATCGCACCGCCTTTAAAAGTGGCATTATTAAAGAGCGTACGCACCCTGGTCGGTTTCAATGGCTTGACTAATTGCCCTAAGGTTTGCGCATCTAACAAACGGCGTACGGCTGTAATCAACTGATTAACGCCCACCTCTCGTTTATCCGCTCCACCTTGTCGTGCAGCAATATTGCTACGCAAGCTATTTACTGCCACGATAATGACAAAGTTTGCTGTGGATTGATGTCGTTTCAAATTGGTGCCCATACGTTCGATACGTGCGCCCCCAAAAGTGACTAAACACATCGGCAAACGTGATGTTCCAAGACTTTCATCATCGAGCTCGCCACCGTAGCTTTTAACGGTATTGACTAAACGCCCTAAGCCACGCTGTAGGCGTTCTACAAGGGCATTTTCAATTTGAGTGATCACGCGCAAAAATCCTGTTTTTCGGATTAGTAAAAATCACACCATTGTCGTGTTCGTTGGCATCATTATTCTCTGTAGGCGGCAACCCCAGTGAAATCTTACCCACACTGATATCCTCAAGTTCTTTTAAACTTAATTTATAGCGTGTAATAATTTCTTCTGGAATCGTCACACGAGACATACTCGCTAAACGATAACGTGCCAAATCACAACAAAGTCGCACCAAGTTTTGTGGCACACTCACAAGAGGGAGGGTATAACGTGCTGCCAAATAACCATCAATTTGGCTTGAGCTATCAGATAATGCAACATCAAGCAAATTGTCATTAACTTGCCCAGTCAAATCACGGTCGGTCAGTTCAATGGCTTGCACTTCCCCTACGCGTAACACAAAATCTTCTGCACTGGCGTAATGCATCACTCATCCTTATTTATCGCAGATGGGAATAAGTTCTAACCAGGGATCTTCAGCAAGCATAATGACTTGCTCACCCGTCAAGTTTTCAACTGGAATTTCCACCGCACTTTCTTTGTTAAAACGATAACCACAGCGACCATAAGAGGCTTGCGGATGAATTGCACGTAACGTCACCGCATAGGCAATAGGATGAATCACATCACTACCTTTGGGCGTGTCATCCAACTCGTCTAAAGTGCGGTCGGTTTCTGTGGTGTTTTCCGCAGAATCGGTTTTCACTTCATCGTCTGTCTTGTTTTGCTGTTTCTTTGCCATTTTTGCTCCTAAAGGGCGATTGCTCGCCCTTATTGATGGTTATTCCGCAATGATTTGTGGAGACACAATCACTTTCAAACGACCTTTTAAGATATTAGTCGTGCCGTTAATTAATTCACCTTCACAGATTTGACGTGCTTTGAATTCAAGTGCAGGTGGCACTAAAATCACATTTGGGCGAATGTTCAATAACTTGCCACCGTCACCTTTTAAGGATTGCATTTTGGCAATGACATCCATTATGTTTTCCGCAGTAAGTTCAGTTTTCTCCACACAGTGCGCTAACTGCCAGAAACCAAAACCAGCTGCACCACGAGCACGCACACCCCATTCGTAAATATCTTCGTTAAATACGGTGTCAGACTTGGAAGGGGCAAATTTCGTTTCAATTTCTGGCGCAGTGCGTTCTTGCCAAATTAACGGTTTAATCGCATTGGTGGTGTCGAAAATATAAAACATTGGTGCTTCTGTTTTCGTTCCGGTGGTGATATTACTTTGCTCTTTGCTTGAGCCTGTGCCGTCCACGTTGTCAAAAACAGGGTGGTCGGTGTCAAAGTAATTTTGGCCGTCATAACACAAAGTCGTTTTACCGGCTTTTAACAAGCCAAATACCAAATCATCAGGCAATTCAGCCGCACTTTGTGCCGCTTGCTGCACCATCGGACGGAATAAGCCCACTTGGTCATCTTCAATGTCAGTGCGCGCAATGCCCACAGTACTTTCATACAGTTTGTTTTCAATGCTGGTGCCTTGGGCTTGCATTACTTTACGCTGACGTTTGTTTACCCATTCCACCATTTTCGGGAATTGACCTAAAAAGCCGTAGGTGTTCACTTTGGTATTGGATGACACTTTCATCGCAATTAAATCCCACTGCGGTTTAATCAAACCTAAACCGGCAGCAAAGTCTTTTTTAAACTGGGTTTCAATCGCTTTTAAAACTTCGGATTTCTTAAACATTATTTTTGCTCCTTGTGCTCTTTGATAAATTCGGCTTCGGTCATACCCAACGCACGAGCCGCCGCTTGTTCTGCTGCACTTAATGCAACCTGTTTGTCTTTATTTGGGTCTTCTTTTGCTTGATGACCGCCAGCTAAAGCTTGATTTGGCGTTGCAACAGTTAAATAATCAGAAAGGGCCGTAATATCGGATTTACCTAATTTTTCCGCCCATTCTTTTTGTGATGGCAATAAACGCCCGTCAGATAATGCGGTTTGAATCAAGTCATTGACTTTATCGCCATGCACTTGCGCGCTTAACGCGTTTAGTTTGTCTTGCACATCTTTCATTGACGATAACGGCACATATTTGCTCGGGTCAGGCTCTGCGCCGACTTTCGCAGTTAAAGCGACGACTTCACCGTCTTTTTCTTTTAACTTACCGTACACATCACTGAGTGCCACCGGGCTGTCGCCCTTAGCCGCAGAAAGTGCGGTCAGTTTTTGTTTCATTTCGTATTCGGTCGCATCCGGCGTGCCGAATAATTGGCGTAATAACTCCAGCATGGGATTGTCCTTTTTGTGTTGATGTTGATTAAATTGGGATGAAAAGGCGACAGCTTCCGCCAAGTCATGACAAGCAGGGCGATTGGTTAATGCAGCATTCAGCACTTTCGTTACCTTGCCGTCCGGCTCAGCCAAAAACAGAGGAGAAATGTAACGATATTCTCCATCTCGAATTTGTTGATGGGCTTTTTTTGTCCAATCTACATCGACAAAAATGCCTTCACCAGAAATATACTCCACCGTTTCCATCCAACCTGCGGCAGGGTTAGGTTTGCCGTTTTTCTCAATAAATAGGGTTTGATGTTCGTAGTCGATCATGAGCTTAATCTTTAGCTGATTAATGTCTTCAGCCAAAGTGTAGCCGTTAGTGTCATCTACATACCAGCCTCCTGCACCTTCGGTGCGTCCATCTTGCGAATAAAAACGACCAAAGGGGAACAACTGAATACGCCCATTTGTTTTTTTGTTAAGCGCGAAACTTAACGCAATCGGCTTAATGTGCATCGTTTGTTATCCTCGTTCTTTAATAGCGGATAACAGAATAACGGACAGGAAAAAATGAAAAGAGGGGAGCGACTTCCTCACTCCCCTCTAGGTTAGAATTTTTGAAAAAATGAAATTGGATGTTGCATTTAATCTTAAACTATTTTTAAAACCTTTTTAAATCCTTTTAAATCGTTTTAAAAAATTTAATTCAATAAATCACCCCTACAATCATAAAAATGCAAATACGCGCGATTTAGGGCGGTTTTATATTTTATTTAACTACACTCCGAAAATAGGCTTGCACGTCCTCTAAAATATCATCCTCGTCCTGTGGGGTTAAAACCAAGAATGGACGGGCAGGAATATCACTTCCGGGATGATCTACTGATTTTCTGACAATTCCTCCGAATACCAAGGCTTTTTTAGTGACCGGTTTGATTTTATGCGGGCTGGTTTTTCCGCCGAATTGATGGATAGCCGCATATTTTAGGTTTGTCCCAACCTGCGCTTCGTTGTTATCCCAACTCGAATGGATGCTATTTCTTAATGCACCGCTATCAATCAATGGTTTTCCGTCAGGGCGACTTTTCACACCAAGCCAAGCAGGACGACCACCGGCTTCAAAGTTTTGGTCAACTGAAGATTGCATTGTACCTGCTATCGTACGCATAAGCGGCACATTATATTTCACATGTTGCGCCAATTGTGATAATGCGTGGATAAGTTCTTTTTCGTTGTTGATTTTTACGTCTATCATGTTATAGTGCCTCTAGTCGCCCGTAGCAGTGAATCTCGAAAACTGCGAACGAATGCTATTGGAGCAGGGATTGATGTGTGGGGGTGTTCGAGTCCCACCGGGCGACATATCTATTTAAACGCTTTTCGCCATTGTCGATCACTTGCTAAGTGTTGCGATGTCAAGTAAATCTCATTGCTACCATTAAGCACTTTAATGACAGCTATCAATCGCCGTGAATCCACTTCTTTGTAAAATTTAAACGTATTTTTACCGTCTTGTTCTATTTTGTCAGGGCTATATAACACGTCTGGCAACCGTGCATAGTCATCAAAATCAAAATCTTGTCCGTAACGATTTGCAATTTGCTTAATTAACGAGTCGTCAGAAAGCCAAACTGTAGATAAATCAGTTTTAATTTGCTGCTTGGTATCTTCGTTTAACACACCGGCAATAAATTTATAGTCCATTTTAAACCGTTCTCGAATCGGGTTTAAAAATGCCTCACGCTCATTTTTGCCTTTTAGCTTTTTATAATCATCAACATAAGGCGAGAATTCTTTTTCGAACTGTTTAAAATCAAATTTAAAGCCCTCGCCGCCCATTTCACGTTTAGCAAATTGATGTGCCAATGATTCAGGATAAAGTGCTAAATTAGGTTTATATACGGTTCGTCCGACATTGTAATCAAAGCCTCTATCCGTAGTAATCCATTTATCATCTGACAATTTAAATGCGGTCGTTTTTTCCGTTGTGGTGGAATTGATTTTGCGGTCGTAATCAATCAAACGATCTGCGCTATCCCCAACGACCAGATTGCGGCGTTTAATGTCTCGCTCGGCTAATGCGATAACCGAACATCGGCAGTTAAATCCGTTTGGCGGGTAAAATGTTGCCCAAAACGGATCATCATAGCGATAAACCAAACCGTGCATAGCTGAATGACTTGGGCGGGTACGATCATCATTTACTGCCGAATATTGCCAATAAGGTCGGTTATCTGCGTTATCTCTCATTTCGGCATAGCGCTGAGAAGAATAAGCAGATTGCATGTTGGTGCGATAAATCGTCTCTAATCGGCGTGGTGAGCCAAAATATTCACCGGTTTTCGGATCTGCAAGCAAATATTCTTTGTCATACCCGGCAATCCATCCTTTTTTCTTAAAATGTTCAAAAATTCCTTTTTTCCACTCGCTAAAAGGTAAGCCTTGTGCCTGTGCATCAACTAAAGACTGGTAGATGTCTTTACTCATCTCAAGGCTGGATAAATTGGCGATACGCGTTGCTTTTGCTCGGGCGCTATCCATTAAGGCATCTTCGTCAAAATGCCCTAATATGGCCTTTTTATCCCTTAAAAACTCAATGGCTTTTTTCGGTTCTAGCTCCAAAACGAAATTAACGCTTGGCATTGCTGACTCCCAACAATTCGGACAAAAAGACGGCTTGTGTCAAATAACGTTGATGTTCTGCGTTATCTAAATCCGGGTAAATTTCAGCTAATTTATCACTTGCTTCCTCATAGGTATTACATGCGGTTAATACAACGGCTAATTGACGCACCACAGGGTCTAATTGGCGGTTAAAGTTAATCACATTTAACGCCTCGTTTAAACTGTTATCCAACAAATCCTGCTCTGTCTCCCCATTATTGCCGGCAGACAACGCCACGCGCGCGCCTTTACCCAAACACCCCGCACACTGGCACCCCACCACATGCGCTGAAAGTGCGGTAGATTTCCCCGGTGTTTTTAAATCGGGATTAAAATCGCTTTGAACAGCTTTTAAAACCACTTCACCGTCTTGCGCTTCCGGAATACCGAGCTTATCGCGCGTCCATTTTTCGGGGATTTGCACGCCAATGCCCACTAGTTTCGGGATGGCATCGGCAAAGGTGCTTAAATCGTCGTATTTCTTGGTGTCAAACTCAAAATAGGGTACGCGGTGCAAAGCAATGTTTGGGTCAACGTTAATCTGCAAATAAGGCAGGATGATTTGCTGTGTGATGGTCTGCGCCACTTGTTTAGCGTCAGACACCAACAAATCACGACGCACTTCATTATGCACATTGCCCAATGCATTGGTGGAGCTTTTACCATCCGCGCCTGATGTGAGCGTTTGCCCCAAAATCAAACGGGCAATAGATTTTTCGCACCAGTCCACCATTTGCAAGAACGGGTTATTTGCCGACCCCGCGCCGGTGTTTGCGGCATTATGCAATTCGATTTTCATCGAATCGGGCATAATCCCAGCGGCGTTATGTCCGATTTGTGCAAGGGCACGTAATAGCGTGCGTTTTTCCTCGTTTGTTGCACCGGCGCCATATTTACCAATGCGAATCGGCATGCCGTAAAGTTCCAAAAACTCGGCAAAATCTCGCACGGAATAATGCTTAAACATATAAAGCCACGCCAGTGTACGGAATAACCCCATGCGCGCCAGTTGAACGGAACGGGACTTATGCGAATGCACCACCCAGCCGAACTGTCTTAATGGCTCGCCCATGGGATTAGTTGGCGTTTTTAACAATAAATTGTCATTTTTATCTAACTTAAACCAAGACTGTGGGCGTGGGATAAAGTTATGCGGAATATACTTACCATTTTCCAATTTCCACTCAATTTCAAGGGCAGAAAAACCATGTCCGACTGCATCCATCATATCCATAAGCAGGTTTTCAAGGTTCGGATATTGGTAAAACAACTCATCAATTTCGGTTTGGAGCTTTTCTTCTGCCGGTGTCGCATTGCGTGGTTCAGCAATGCGCCAATCCAGCGTCAAAATCGCCCGTTTGCGCGTCTGAATATTCGCACCGATGGCACTGTCTTGTTCTTCAATATCCATGAATAACTCGTGCTGTGCCGTAATATCGCCGTTTTCCGCATCCTCTAAAATGCTTTTCAGTTTTGACGGGGTAATGCGGTTGCTCGGGTGGTCGGATAAAATGCGCCCATTAGCTGTTACCATTGCTTCATCGGTTTGGATTGGTTCGGTTTTTGAGCCCACCAATGTTTTAATTTTTTCCCAAATTTTCATGTTTTATCCTCGCCAAATGCTATATAAATCATCTTCCGCTTCAAAATCATCATGCCCCAAGTTTTCATCGTTTAAACCTATCCACTCAATCGGGGCGGCGTTGGTGATGGAGTTCTTCCACAACATTTCAAGCGCATCCGGGCCGTCATCGTGGTCAGCTTTCGGAAAGTGACGCAGTTGCGCAATCAAGGTCGCTTGTGTGCTGTGTAACAAAATCAAACCGTTCACCATGTGCGGTTGCAAGGATTCAATTCGAAGCATTTTGTCTGTGTTTGGCTTAATTGCGGTTGCCGGTACAGGTGCGCCACGTTGTGCCGAGCGCTTAACCAGTTCGTCTTTTAAAAATTCCTGAAATTGCACGGTTTCAACAAACCAACGGTGGCACTTGTATTGCTGTTGGAAACGGATCACATCTTCAATAATTAAATCAGGCAAACGTTTTTTCACTTGCGCTTCGACCACATACAATTTACCTGTGGCACGCTGATAACCGCCCACTAAAATCGCCGATGGGTCACGGCTTGCACCGGCTTTACCCAATGACGGGTCAACCGCGCCAAAATAAATCAAATCAGACGGCAATTCCGTCCAGTATTTAATAGCATTGGCAAAAATCGCGTCATCACTGCTTAACGGGTCATTTTGATATTCAGAATCAAAGGTGGCATGCCCATCACGAGCGCGAATCTTCATCAAGGTTAAGATAGGACGAGCAGCCCAGCTTACTACCGCACCTTTATCCATTGCCGCTTGATTTTGCGTATAGAAAGCATCAGCCACCGCTTCGCCTTCGTTTAAGTAGAAGTCCTCCCACTTATCCCACAGGCTCATATCATCAGGCTGACGAATTAAGGCTTTAAACTTGGCTGTCTTCCATGCTTTAGAGCTCAAAGTGCGATTCAATACTCTGTCGTAATGTAGGATAGTGCCGATATATACCACGTCTAACTTATCCCCAGCCGCCCCTAACGTAAGGACGGTTTTCTTCAACCAATCGTGCAATTTGTCACGCTGTTCAGGACTACGCACTTGTTCGTCATTTTCAATATCATCCAGTACCACCAAATCAGGACGATACGCCCCATGGCGTAAACCACGCAATTTCTTGCCGGAACCCGCCACTTGCACTTTTTGATTGGCTTTTGTGATAATGGTTGCCGCTTGCCACACACGCCCTTGTCCTGCCATTTCAGGGAAATCAATGCGCAAACGTTGGTTAAATTCCAACTCTACTTTAATGGCTTCCAACATTGGATAGGCTTGGTCGATACTATCCATCACAATCAACGCATAGCGTTTTTTCTGTGTCACAAGACAGTAAAGCGTAAAGAGTTGGGACACCAAGGTCGATTTAGCTTCACCACGTGGTGCAGCAATGGCTAAATGCACTGATGATAGCTGTTGTAATACTTGTGGCAACTGCTCAAAAAGATAGTTATGCAACTGCGAACGAGAGCGAGAACGCACATAATGCGGAAAGTAATTCGACACAAAAAAGTCATAGCCCGAAACAGGATCTAGCACCTTTTTGCGTCGCTCACTAATGGCAGCAAGAGAATCGTCCCACCCCTCAAACTTTGCCTCGACTTTTTGTCGCAAGCTGTCCGAATAGGCTTTTAATTCTGCTAATAATTCTTTATTTTTCATATATCTCCGCTGTTTACCCAGGGTAGGTATACCCTGGTTTACGCATAATGCACCCCGATGGGGTAGGTTAGCGTTCCCCAAAGGGGACTATGACTATAATTAGCCGTGGGTATACCTACCCACGGTAACTATCACGCCTTAAATTCCTTATTCAACAACTCCCCAAACCCATCCAACAAATCCGCAAACTCATTAATCAACTCAGGCTTATTGGCTTGGGCGAATATGATTATTTGCGTATTCCCATGCTCATAATTTCATTATGCGCCTTTGCCTATGGATTTTGGCTGTTGATGTTTTCCAAAAAAATCATTTGTAGCAAATATATTTCCCGTAAAAAACTTGTCGTACTTTATTGGATTGTATTTATCGTGATGATTTTTTTCTTAACCTATCCAACAATTTTGCCTTGGATTTTAGAATTAGCGAATTAGGAATAAAAATGAAGAAATTATGTACCGCACTTTTGCTTTCGCTGTTTGCCATTTCTTTCGCCCATGCGAATGAAACCAAACAAATTGTGCTAAAAGTAAAAGAAATGAATTGCCAGCTTTGCGCTTATTTGGTTAATAAAGAATTGCGTAATATTGATGGCGTTATTTCAACAAAAGCATCTATTAAAGATGGTTTAGTGACAGTTGTGGAGGATCCCAAAGTTACAAACCAACAATTATTCGATGCGATTCACAAGCTGAAATATACTGCTGAAGTCGTGAATTAAACGCTAAATATCTAGCAAAAAAAGTGCGGTCAATTTTGACCGCACTTTTCTTTAGCTATTAAATTAGACTAATTTTTTAATTAGTTTGATTACAGTGCAATTAATTAAATATGATAAACGCAATATTATTCAGCACTTTCGCTTAAAAATCCGCCACTTTGATGATTCCAAAGTTTAGCGTACAGACCATTGAGCTCTAGTAATTCGGCGTGCGTACCTTGTTCGACAATTTGTCCTTTATCAAGCACAATCAGGCGATCCATCGCTGCGATGGTGGATAAACGATGGGCAATGGCAATCACAGTTTTATTTTCCATCATCTTATCGAGACTTTCTTGTATTGCCACTTCAACTTCTGAATCCAATGCACTTGTGGCTTCATCTAACAATAGAATTGGCGCATCTTTTAACATGACACGAGCAATAGCAATACGCTGACGCTGACCACCAGAAAGTTTTACCCCGCGTTCTCCCACATGGGCATCATAGCCTTTTCTACCTTGAGCATCACTGAGAAATGGGATGAAATCAGCGGCTTCCGCTCGTTCAGCAGCTAAAACCATTTCTTCATCAGTAGCATTCGGGCGACCATAAATAATATTTTCACGTACAGAACGATGCAGCAACGAAGTGTCTTGAGTGACTAAACCGATTTGGCGACGTAAGCTTTCTTGTTGCACATTGAGTACATTTTGTCCATCAATGGTAATTTCGCCTTGTTGTGCTTCATAGAAACGCAGCAATAAGTTCACAATCGTAGATTTTCCTGCACCAGAACGCCCGATTAACCCAACCTTTTCCCCTGGTTTGATAGTGAGATTGAAATGATTGAGTAATGGTTTTGTTGGATCATAAGCAAAGGTAATATCGTTAAACTTAATTTCCCCTTGTTTCACTTGTAACGGCGATGCTTGTGGTTTATCTACAATGGTGTGAGGTTTAGTTAAAGTATTCATTCCGTCGTTTACGGTGCCGATATTCTCAAATAATCGGGCTGATTCCCACATAATCCAACGAGAAAGCCCGTTTACGCGTAATGCCATTGCAGTTGCCGTTGCTATTGCCCCCACACCAACTTGACCATTTTTCCATAAAATAATGCCAAGTATTGCGGTGCTTAATGTAAGTAGAATATTTGTAGCGTAAGTGAGCGTATCTAGTGATGTTGCTAAACGCATTTGAGCGTGTACTGTTACCATAAAATCTTGCATCGAACGCTTGGCATAAGTGGCTTCACGCGAGCCGTGAGAAAATAATTTTACTGTAGCAATAT
This sequence comes from Haemophilus sp. HN_Hi16, assembly GCF_049823435.1. Classification (NCBI taxonomy): domain Bacteria; kingdom Pseudomonadati; phylum Pseudomonadota; class Gammaproteobacteria; order Pasteurellales; family Pasteurellaceae; genus Haemophilus; species Haemophilus sp. HN_Hi16. The sequence continues at coordinate 1,855,676 of NZ_CP187500.1, read as the reverse complement.
TGGAATAAGCATCTGTAATACGTCCCGTCATTAAAGAACGAGCATCAGCTTGTCGTTGTGCAGTTTTTGATAGTTTAGGAATGAGGGTTCGTAGGATCAAACCGAAGAGTATAATCCAAGTAATGAATGGTAATAAGAACCAAGAATCTAATGCCACTAGAACTACGCCAGAGGTAATAAAATATACCAATACATAAACGAACATATCTGCAAGAGTAAGTACTGTGTCACGTACTGCAAGGGCAGTTTGCATCACTTTTGCGGATACTCTACCTGCAAATTCGTCTTGATAAAAACTTAAACTTTGTCCAAGCATTAAACGATGGAAATTCCAACGTAATCGCATTGGAAATACGCCTTGTAAGGTTTGTAAATGCACGGTGGAAGCTAAAAATCCCCACACAATACTAATGAGTAATAGAGCAGCCATTCCAATTAATAAATGACCTTTTTCTTGCCATAATCTTTCAGGTGTAAATGTGCCTAACCAATCTACAAGCGTCCCCATAAATTGGAATAATACTGCTTCCATTACACCTGTACCGACGGTTAAAATTGCGAGCAAAAGAATCCATCCTTTCATTCCTGCAATACTAGACCAAATAAAACGGAACAAACCTTTTTTAGGTGTTGTTGGATTGCTTTCTGGATAGGGATTTAAACGGTTTTCAAACCACGAAAAAATTTTGTTAAACATATCTTTTCCTTAAAAAGAAAAGGCAACGCAGGTTGCCTTTTAGAAGTGCATATTATTATAGCACAAAAACGCATCAATTTATAGGCTGACAGATTTTCTGTATTGGCTTGGCGAAAGTTGGTAATAATTTTTAAAAACTTTACAAAAATGCGCTTCTGATTGATACCCCACTTCTAAAGCAATGGCAAGCACAGATTGTTGTGATTGTTTTAATAAAAACGCCGCAGATTGTAACCGCACTTTCGTGAGAAAACGTCCCGGCGACATACCAATATGTTGTTGAAAGATACGAATAAAGTTTGCACGAGACATTGTTGCAAGTTCAGCTAATTGTTCAATATGCCAATCATTTTGAGGTTGTTGTAATATTGCTATCAGTGCAGTATTTAATCGCTTATCTTGTAAGGCAAATAAGATACCTTGTTCAATTAAATTTTGTTGAATAGCGTGGCGTAAAATATAAATTAAAAGTACATTTGAAAGTGCATCAACGACCGATTTCGTACCCGCATCATTTTTTTGTGCTTCTTGCAAAAAAAGCTGCACTAAAGGATGAATGGGCGTGTCGCATAAATTTATATGTAAATATTCAGGCATTGATGCCGTAAGAAGTGCATCTTGTTGATAATAAAAATTACCGCAGAACATTTTTAAATCTGGTGTACCTCGTCCAATCTGATGTAACTCAAATAATCCTTGATGACTTTTTTTTGTAGGAATATCTGCCCTTTTATTTACTGAATAATGCATAAAGTGCGGTTGATTTTGAGGAAGAAAAAAAATATCTCCCTCTTTTAAATGAAATTGTTTTTCATTTAGTGTAAGCTGGCACTCGCCTTGTTCAATAAGATGGAATATGCCTTTTCCTGCATCCTTTTCTTGATGAGATATTTGCCATTCGCCTTGAAATTCACAGCGAATATTAATTTCTCCACGCACTTGTGCTAAATGGGTAAGTTTATCTAAATAGTCCATAATGAGATGTTAGCGATAAAAATTGAGATAAATAAGCAAGTATCATAATCTAATCCGCCTATAATTTGCCACACCAGTTGGTTATTAATTCAATATATTTAGGAGAACATTATGTTTGCAGATTGGAAAGAACACACATCTCACGTTAAAAAATCATTTGGCGCATTGGGTAAACAACACCCTAAAATGTTACAAGCTTACCAAGCATTAGACTCAGCCGCGGAAGAGGGCAATGTGCTTGACGCTAAAACTCGCGAACTTATCGCATTAGCCGTTGCTGTAACAACGCGTTGTGAAAGCTGCATTAGCGTACACGCAGAAGAAGCAGTAAAAGCTGGTGCAAGTGAAGCTGAAGTTGCTGCTGCATTAGCAACAGCTATCGCATTAAATGCAGGTGCAGCTTATACTTATTCTTTACGTGCATTAGAAGCATATAGCGTACAGAAAGCTTAATTACTCATCATTCCATAAAGTTAAGTTGATTAAGAGAAAGGGAGCATTTTTTAATGCTCCCTTGTTTTGTTAAGGCTGTGTTTTAATAATACACCACTCTATTTTTCAAGCTATGTCTCTCCTAAAGGGAATAACTCCGTAAATTGTCCATTTTTCTGATGATCAGTAAAAAACGGCAAACCGATCAAACGATAATGCGGTGTATCTTTTTGCAGGATCTTATCCTTCCCATATTCTACTGTGATTGATTTTAAAAAAGCTTCTTTCCACCTATCAGTTTCCACTAAATGTTCGCCTTTGGGTTCAATGAAAATTTGGTAATGCAAAAAGTCGTTCACACCATTGGAAGAAGATTTTTGTTTATCTTTCAGCAATAAAACAAAGTCCGGCATAAATCCTTCACCATCGGCAAAGTTATTCAATTTAAACACTTCTTCATTGCGGATTAAATGAACGTCATATTTAGATTTCAAATCGCCCAAACGCTCTGAAATAAATTGAATTAACGCTTCTTCCAAACTTGTTCCAGCAAAATTATCCATCACATACCAATCATTTTGCATGGCAATAGCAGTTTTTATATCATCTTTTTTGACCCATTTTTGTTTTGGCGTGCCGAAAATTTCCCACAATTTTTTAGGTGTAAATTCTTTTGTACCGATAAACGGTATATCACTTTCATTCAGATGTTTTTCAACCATTTCCAAGATTTTCAGGCAGCCTGCAAGTTTATCATCCGGGCGAACCTGTTTATCTTGCTCTAATCCCAAAAATTCAATCTGCCAGTCTTTCAACAAGTTATTTTGCAATTCATTGCGATTTTGAATATTGAGTTTGCTTTGCAGGCGGTCAAAATGGAATAAAGATTGACTATTTTTCCCTTTGATATGTAATGCTTTATTGAAAATATGCCGCTCCATTTCACTCATTTTTATGGTTTGAGTAAAATTATTTTGTGTGCCGATTTGTCGGGCTGTTTCATCATTTTCATCCGCTGTAAATTGCATTTCCTGCAACAATTGATTGCCGTGAATTTGGAATGAAAGTGTTTGCGGATTGGCTTGCAGGCTGTCTGCATTATTGCTTTTGGCATTGGGATTGGGGATTTTTTTATTCGCCCAAATTAACAACTCTCTAAAATCCTTATTATCGGCAAATTCAGATTTGAGTTTAAATGTTGCCAACACCTTATCATCGTCTTTTTCAGGCAAATAACCGTCTTTTCGCAACTCGTTTTTCAGTTCTGTAATATAGCGAGATTGCTCATCGTGCGTGTAATAAAACAATTCTTCCAAAATACGCAATTCGTGTTGCATGTCATTGTCAAATTTGCGTTTATTCGGCTGTTTATCTTCAAACGAAAATGGAAAATAACGCACGCCACGACCAATCAACTGTTTTTCCGATACGGTAGCGGCAGCCGTTTTACCCGATTTTTTATTTGAACCGCCACCGTTTTGCCCTTCATACAAACGCACAATATCAAATAAATTCAGAACATCCCAACCTTCGGTTAATCTATCCACCGTAAAAATGGCACGGATCGGATTATCAGCCGCTTCCAGATTGTTTAGCAATTTTTCGGTTTCGCTGTCGGTTTTTTCAGTTTTGGTTTTGTTGGTCTCGGAGTTGGTAATAATCACATTATGTTTTTGATAATTTTGTTTCACCCAATTTGCCAAATGTGCAAACTCAAAGCCATTTTCCTGCATAAATTTTAGGGCTTGTTCGGTGCGGGTTTTGCCTTGTTCGTTGGCGTTATCGCTATCGTTTAAGCTTGTTGAAAATGTCGTTAAAAACGAAAAATCATCCGCTTGCACATTTTCTACCCAATTTAAAAATGCCAAATAATCCGCTTTTGATTCATCAATCGTCTTACTTCTAAACAACATCACAGGCTTGAAATTGGCAATGCCATATTTCAACGCGATTTGATGGCGGTACCAGGCAAACAATAAAGCATGCAATACCCGCTCTTTCTTATTCAGCGTACTAGATACCAAATTGATTTCTTTGGTATAACCTTTTTGCAAAAATTCTTTTAAGCCAAATTTTGTGATGATTTTATCCGCGTATTTTTGTTGCACGTCAGCATTTTCAGGCAGCGTGGCGGTAAATTCCAACAGCACATTTTGGCTAGGATTGCCATTTTTATTGAGCAACAATTCCAAAACCATATGCTCCCAGCCTTTGCGTTCAATTTCGGCATGGCTGGTACGGTCGTTCATTTCCTTTTCTAAATCCAACTCGCCTTGTTTTTTGCCTTTGGTTTGCGCGTTTAAATGGTGCGCTTCATCGCCCAGCATCACAAGGTTCAATTTGTGCAAATCCGCCAATGTGGTTTGGTTTTCTCGCTCGGTGTGGATATCGTTATACAGTTTTTGAATACTGGTAAATTTAATTTCAATGCCGTCTGAATATTGGCTAAACGTTTCCACTTTGCGAATAGGAATTACCGTATCGCCCTGCAAAATCTTCTCGGTAAATAAAAATTTTGCGTGCGTTGGGTCAATAAAATTATTTTCCGTTTTATCCACGATATTGTTTTGATTCACAAAAAACAGAAAATGCCGATATCCTTTTTCAAAATAATACAAAATCAATGCCGCCATCATCATCGTTTTGCCTGCACCTGTTGCCATATTAAATAGCAAATGGGTAGGGCGGTTTTTGATATCGGGGAAGTCCTTTAATTTTGGAGTGCGGTCAAAAATTACAAAGTTTTCTAAAGCCGATTTCTGCCATTCAAAAAACGGATATTTCAAATTATTTGAAACAAATTCAGGCAGTGCGAAAAAATCTGTCTGTTCCATTTCTTCCAGCATTGATTTGCGGTCTTCCACCCAATCAAACAACGTTTTATTATTCGCCATCTTTTTTCTCCGCTTGATTTTTTACTGATTGATAGAACGCACGGCTTAACGCTTTATCGTCATCGTTTAAGCAACCTGCAAATTGTTCATCGTCCATTTCGGATAATGAAACATACATTTGATTTAAATCCAACATTTCAAGCATCATTTGTTTTTGTTCGTCAAGTGGTAAGGTTTGAAATTCAGGTTCTTCAATGATTTGACTAAATTCATTCACGCTTACATTGTATTTCAAGAAATAGCGTTCGCATAATTCATTAAACAGCGTTTTGATGTCGTTTGAATTTTCGCACGCCAAAATTTGTTGTTTTGCTGTTTCGTTAAATGGAGCAAGTTCGGCATAAACAAACTCGCCACCACCTTGCCAATTCACGGCTTTGGAAATACCGCCTTGCTCGCCTTCAATCACTTTTTTCAAACGTTCAACGGCAAGCGTTTCAATATAATCCATTTGTTCAATACCGATATATTGGCGGTTCATTTTGTGAGCGACGGCAGCGGTTGTGCCACTGCCAAGATGGTAGTCTAGGACGATGTCGGATTCATTGGTTGTTAATTCAATAATTCGTTTGATTAGTGCTTCTGGTTTTTGTCCATCAAAATCTTGTCTTTCAGATGAAGTAGAAGAAACAATTTGTACAAAATCATCTTCCCATAAATCAGATAAAGGGATACCTTCTTTCTCATCTAAAAAACGTTTAACGCTAGGCATTCCATTTTTAGAAAATACAATTAAGTCATTTTTCATTCCTTCATCAATTTTCTCTTGTGTCCAAATCCAATGCTTCCCTTTAGGTGGTTCAATTAAATTTTCCCCAAAATATCTAGCTTCTCCTTGACCTTTTTGTGTGAAATCAGATAAACGATATACTCTGCCGTTTTTATCTTGAAATCGATATAACTTTTTATCTTTTTCATTATTTCTAGGTAAAAAGATATTGTGTAATGATAATTTTGATTTTTTATATACCAATATATATTCTTTAACTCTAGGTAAATTTCCACTTTGTATTTTGGCACTTTTTACTTTTCGCCAAACTATAGTGTTAATAAAATTTTCTCGTTTAAAAATATCGTCCATTAATATTTTAAGATAGGCTTGTTCCTTATCATCACATTGAACAAAAATCACGCTATCATCAGCCAGCAATGTTTTCGCAATTTCCAGCCGATTTTTCATAAAAGTCAGCCAAGTGGAATGATTAAATTTATCGTTGTATTTGAAACCGTCATTGCCCGTGTTATACGGCGGGTCAATATAAATCAGCTTCACTTTGCCTTTAAACTGCTTGGCAAGCGAATGCAGGGCAATCAGATTATTGCCTTTGATAATGAGATTTTCAGCTGGCGTGCCGTCTGAATGGCGTTTGATTTCGCCAACGGGTTGTTTGCCGTCTGCGGTATAGCGAGAGAATTTTGAGAATGCTTTTACATCAAAAAGTCGGTCAATTTCATCAAAAGCAAGCGTTTGATTAAAAAAGATTTCTTGTCTTTTTCGGGTTAATTTAGTGTATAATTGGCTGGCTGGCTGGCTGGCTGGCTGGCTGGCTGGCTGGCTGGCTGGCTGGCTGGCTGGCTGGCTGGCTGGCTGGCTGGCTGGCTGGCTGGCTGGCTGGCTGGCTGGCTGGCTGGCTGGCTGGCTATTATTGCGTTTAAAATAAATTTCCTCTCCTTCTTCGGTGCTTTGTCCGCCATTTAATACACAATCTTTAAACGGAAAATCCAACACAATATCCGAACTGTCTTTCAAAAAGCGGTTGCCGTCCGTCAAGCCAATGCGATTGGCGTATTTTGTGTAGGAATTATTGATGCGGTGTTTGTCCAAGAAAAAACGAAAATCCTGCAATTTAAACACCAAAACACCATTCACTTCCACAAAGAAATGGCGTTTTAACTCATCATTCCCCAATAACAACTCGATAATAGTCGGGTCGGTTTTTTCCACCAAATCCAACAGAATGTTTTTGGCTAAAATGGTTTTTTCTTCGTTTTCCCATACTTTTTCGTGTGATCGCAGGGCTTGGGTTAATTCGGTTTGAATGTCTGTCTTCATCGTTATCAATCCTCATAAGTTATTTTAATGTGCTATTACAAAGGAATAGCAGAGTGTTTAGGTATATTTATCGACCGTACAGGTTTAATTACTCTCTTAACCTGTTTTCTTTGACTCACAGAAGTCAAAAAATTTTGTTTATGTATCAAATTTTAGTGAAGCATCAACACAGTATTAAAACACAGCCTTTGTTAAACCAAATTAGCATTCTAAAACTGTTCTAGTGCTTTTTTCACTGGGGCAAAGCTACGACGATGTTGCGGTAACGCGCCAAGTTCAGTTAATTTTTCCAAATGTAATTTGGTCGGATAGCCTTTATGCTTGGCAAAAGCGTATTCTGGATATTGCTTGTCTAATTCTTCCATTTCTTGGTCTCGTGCCACTTTCGCCAAAATAGAGGCTGCACTGATTTCAGCCACAATACTATCGCCTTTTACGACGGCTTGCGCTGGAATAGCTAAATCTTTTGGGATCTTATTGCCATCAACCAACACAAAGTGCGGTTGAATTTTTAAAGATTTTACCGCTCGAGTCATTGCTAATAAGGAGGCTTGCAGAATATTTATCTCGTCAATTTCGTTAGCTTCAGCTCGACCTAATGCCCAAGCAAGGGCTTTTTCTTTGATTTCGTCAGCAAGGGCTAAACGTTTTTTTTCTGAAAGTTTTTTAGAATCAGCTAATCCTTCAATTGGATTATGAGGATCTAAAATGACGGCAGCAGTGACAACCGCCCCAACTAGAGGGCCTCGCCCAACTTCATCAACGCCAGCGATCAATTTATAGCCTTGTGGATATTCAAACATTTTCTTTTCCTTCTAATAAATCAATGACCGCTTGAGCCGCTTGCTTATCGGCATTGCATTGAATTTTTTGGTGTAAATCCGTGAAGTGCTGAATTAAAACATGGCGATTTTTTACCGCACTTTCATCATCAGAAAGATAAACTGATAGCTTTTCAGCAAGCAATTCTGGCGTGCATTCTTCTTGAATCATTTCAGGAACAAGCATTTCATTCGCAAGCAAGTTTGGTAAAGAAATATAATCGGTTTTAACTAAACGTTTTGCTAAGAAATAGGTCAGTGGTTTCATTCGATAGCCCACCACCATGGGGGATTTACAAAGCATTGCTTCAAGTGCTGCTGTTCCTGAAGCAAGCAATGTTGCATCAGCTGCGATCATTGCTTGTCGTGCATTGCCATCAATTAAATGCAGGTCTAGATTTGGCGTAATTTTAGCTTTAATGGCTTCAAATTGAATTCGTCGTTTTTCGTTCACTAAAGGCACGAGGAATTGTAAATCAGGGAATTGTTCTTTTAATAATAAAGCGGTTTTTAAGAAAGGCTCAGCCAGAAATTCCACTTCTGAACCACGACTTCCAACTAGGATAGTTAAATAGCGTTGTGCGGGATCAATCTGTAGCATTTGGCAGGCTTCGGCACGGTTTGGTTTGAGCGGAATAGCATCTGCCATTGTGTGTCCAATAAAACGGCAAGGGACATTAAATTTATCGTAAAAGGCTTTCTCAAAAGGCAAAAAGGCAAGAACTTGATGGGTCGCTTTGGCAATTTTATGGATACGATTTTGACGCCATGCCCATACAGAGGGGCTCACGTAATGAATGGTTTTAATTCCGTTAGCTTTGAGCTTGAGTTCTACATCCAAATTAAAATCAGGCGCATCAATGCCGATGTAAACATCAGGTTTTTCTTGCAACATAGTTTGAATGACATTTTTACGAATTTTCAGCAAACGAGGAAGATGTTTTAATATTTCAGCCAATCCCATGACTGAAAGCTCTTCCATATCGACGAGCGTTTTACAGCCTTCAGCCAACATTCTTGTGCCTGCAATACCAATAAAGCGCGCATTAGGATAATGTGCTTTGAGCTGGCGAATTAAACCAGCACCGAGAATATCACCAGATACTTCTCCTGCAACAAGAGCAATGGTTGGATTTGTTTTGTTCATCAAATTTATCCTAAAAAATAACCGCACTTTGGTGTGCAAAGTGCGGTTGAAAATGAAGAAGTTTTATTAACGAATAATTCCGCGAGTTGAACGTTTGAAAAATTCAACAAAAAAACTGATCGCTGAATCGGTTTCCGCAATTTGCTCAATTTCTGGTAACACTTCTTCAAGTGTTTTACCGCCACGATAGAGCATTTTATAAATGTTACGGATTGTGTGCATGGTTGGTTTATCAAAACCACGACGTTTCAAACCCTCTAAGTTTACGCCAAATGGACGGGCGTGGTTGCCTTGCGCCATAACATAAGGTGGTACATCTTGGCTTACCATAGAACCACCGCCTAACATAACGTGTGCACCAACAATCACAAATTGATGAATCGCTGACATACCGCCAACAATCACGAAATCATCTAATTCTACGTGACCTGCAAGCGTTGCATTGTTTGCCAGAATACAGTTATTTTTAATTTGGCAATCGTGTGCAACGTGAACATTAACCATTAATAAATTGTTATTGCCAATAGAGGTTACGCCACAGCCTTGAATCGTGCCACGATGAATTGTCACGTGTTCACGAATTCGGTTGCTATTACCAATAATGGTTTTTGTAGCCTCGCCTTTGTATTTTAAATCTTGGTTTACTTCGCCAATGCTAGCGAATTGATAAATTTCGTTATCTTCGCCAATAACCGTATCGCCACGTACCACAACGTGAGATTTCAATACAGTGCGAGCTTTGATTTCAACACTGCCCTCAACAATACAGAAAGGCCCAATAAAAACGTCTTCGCCAATTACCGCCCCTTCTTCAACGAGGGCAGTTGGATGAATTTTTGCACTTGGGTGGATCATATTTACCCCTTAATTAACGACGAGCACACATTAGTTTTGCTTCACAAGCAATTTCGCCATTTACGGTAGCAACGCCAGTAAATGAAGTGATACCACGGCGTTCTTTAATCACTTGAACGTTTAATTCCATTTGATCTCCAGGTAACACCGGGCGTTTAAAGCGCGCTTCATCAATACCTGCGAAATAGAATAATTCACCGCCTTTGAATTCGTGAGTTTTAAAGGCTAAAATGCCCATTGCTTGTGCCAAAGCTTCTAAAATTAAAACGCCCGGTAAAATGGGTTCGCCCGGGAAGTGACCTGTGAAACAAGGTTCATTGACGCTAATATTTTTAATTGCTTTTAACCATTCGCCCTCTTTAAAATCCAATACGCGATCCACTAACAAAAATGGGTAGCGATGTGGCAATAAAGTCATAATTTCTTTTGATTCGATCACTCTTGGTTGTTGTTCTGACACGTTGATACCTTATAAAAAATAAACAAATAAAATCCGTCGGATTATACGATATTTATAGCTAAAAATAAAACGTACTCAATATGCTCCGTGTTTAGGACGAATATCAATGGCTGGATCGTCATCTTTACGATATTTTTCATCAATTCGTTTTTGCAATCCAAAGTCATTTTTATCGGATTCGTTAGAAAATAAATCTTCTGTTTGCGTTAATTGAGGATTTTTAATTCCTATCCAATTTGCGATCCCTTCTAAGAAGTTTAAACCTGATTTAAACACCTTATATTCTTTGCGTTCTGTGTCATCTGATGAAATTTTGAATAGCGGAATATTATGGTGCTCTCGGCTGAAACAGTTTTGATTGAACAAAAGTATATTGTTTTTTTCATCTTGTTGGTGGCACAAACCGTGATCTGAGAAATAAATCATTGAGAAAGTGCGGTGATTTTTCTTCGCATTTTCTTCAAGCTGATCATATACACGTTTTAAAAATTCATCGGTTTTCTTAATAGATGAAACATAGCAATTTAAATAACCATATTTCGGATTAAGATCTTTATCATCAAAGATTTTTGGATAATCTTCGATACGATCGCAAGCCATTGGGTGTGAACCATAAATATGCAAAACAATAAAACGTTTTCCTTGAACAGAATTTTCTAATACTTGGGCGAATTTGGGTAATAAATCAAAGTCACTAAAGTTAGTCGAATTAAAGCTTCCGCCTTCTTTCAAGAAAAAGGTTTCATCAGATTTTGATGCAAGGGATGAAACGGGCGTATCGAATTCGCCGAGCATCCCTTGATTAGAAAGCCAATAAGTTTTCACGCCTGCAGATTTGATGAGATCTACTAAACTCAAACTGTAATTGGGTTCCCATTTTTCTTTGTTAGGAAAGGTTAGCATTAAACGAAGTGAGGCGACGGTATTTGTTCCTGCTGAACGAAAACCATCAATCAACGTGCCTTTAGCGTTAGACATAAAGGGGGTGTTTTCAATTGGATAGCCGTAGGCATGGTGGTAATCTTTACGCGCACTTTCTCCGAGTACAATTACATAATCATCATAGCGTGAATTTTCTAATGTTGATTTTCCCCAGCTATCAGATTGAGAGATTTGTTTTAGTTTTTGCACTTCATCTACAATTTTTAATGTGGAACTTACCGTTTCTTTAATCGGTTCAGCAAGCGGCATGTTGTAAGCAAAAAGCAATGTCGCCAAGGCAATAAATGTTTTATTACGATAAAATTTTATGCCAAATTTCACCGTACTTTTGTACTGAAGAAAAATCAAAATAGGAATGGCGAAAGCAATTAAGTAACTACTCACTGGAATTTGCAATAGAAATTCCTTCGTTTCCAATATATCTGTCGCGAAAAGCGAGGCGATATATTGATAGCTTGGAGGGCCAAAATTTAGCCCCGTAGGCGTATAAAAAGCATGTAGTAATGCAAGCGGTAGCAAAATAAAATAGAAGGATTTTTTACTGCTGCTTAATAAGAGAATAGTTATTGTCGCAAGCAGAATAAGATCTACAGTTGGTTCTGTAAACATCCCAGAACCGATTAAAATAAAATAACCTGCGAATGCGGCACAAATCACCGCAAAAAGTGCGGGCAAAATTTGGCTTGTTTTTTTCGTGTTCATCATTGTCTTCCCTGAAAAGAAAATATCGCTATTATCCACCTTTCACTCAGAATTTCCATATTTAACTTCTTCACTCTTGAGCGGTTATTTTATAGAATAAGCCAATTTTTTTAAGCCAGAAGGAAAAAACAATGAGCCAACCAATTTATAAACGTATTTTATTGAAATTAAGCGGTGAAGCATTACAAGGAGAAGATGGTCTTGGTATCGATCCTGCGATTCTCGATCGTATGGCTGTTGAAATTAAAGAATTAGTGGAGATGGGTGTGGAAGTCGGTGTCGTTCTTGGTGGTGGCAACTTATTCCGTGGTGCAAAACTAGCAAAAGCGGGGATGAATCGCGTGGTGGGCGATCATATGGGAATGCTTGCTACGGTGATGAATGGTTTGGCAATGCGTGATTCTTTATTCCGTGCTGATGTGAACGCAAAATTAATGTCCGCTTTCCAATTAAATGGTATTTGCGATACTTATAACTGGTCTGAAGCAATCAAAATGTTACGCGAAAAACGCGTAGTCATTTTCTCTGCGGGAACGGGAAATCCATTCTTTACCACTGATTCTACCGCTTGTTTGCGTGGTATTGAAATTGAAGCTGATGTTGTGTTGAAAGCGACTAAAGTTGATGGTGTGTATGATTGTGATCCAGCGAAAAATCCTGATGCAAAACTTTATAAAAATTTAACTTATGCAGAAGTGATCGATAAAGAATTACAAGTGATGGACTTATCGGCGTTTACTTTAGCTCGCGATCATGGCATGCCGATTAGAGTGTTCAATATGGGTAAACCTGGAGCATTACGTCAAGTAGTGACAGGTACTGAAGAAGGCACCACTATTTGTTAGTGAATGTTGAAAAGAATAATATTAAAGAAAATACATAATTAAATTAAGGACTAAACTTTTAATTCATTGAGTTTAGTCTTTTTAATTTAAATAAAGCATTACGGCAGGAATGAAAGTTTTCGTAAATTCTGTTTAGTCTTCATAGTTGGATTATTTAGATATAAAAATCTGCACTCTAATAAGTGAGAAAGTTAATCAAACTTTTAGAATGCAGATTAATTTTTTATAAAAAGTCAGTTTAGGCTACAGTGAGTTGTCCCGCATATAAAACAAAGAAACGTAAACAGAATACCCCAATTAAGTCAAAAATTGACACCAAGATAATAAAGTTACGATTGTATTTTAAACGGTCATTTACAAACATATTGGCAATTAATGGGATCAAGATGCCGATAATCAATACTCCAATCCAGAATATCGCTCCCCAAAAACCAGATAAGGCATTATGTAAGGCAACTGTTTTTTGTCCGCCACCAAAATGTAATCCAACGAAGAAACACACAAGCAAACCAAGTTCTGTCACCATAATTGGCACTTCAAATTTGTGGATGAAGTGCGATTCGTGAGAATCACCTTTTAGTTTTCCTGCAATTAAGATAATTAAGAAGGTTGCAGCAATACCAGATGATGTGCCAGAGGCTAAGAATAATGCGGGTAATACTGGGTTATTTAACATTGGATAGCTAATCAATGCAGAAAGTAAGAACCCTGTGTATGCTCCAAGCACAGCAGCCAATATGAAAAGAATAACTTCGACTGGACTTGCAATACGTTCTGCAATACCGATTAGTTTCATCACAAATTGCAGTTTTGGCATAAAGCGATTAATTAATGCTTCGATTTCTTTTTTGAAAATCACTAGCCCCCAAATCACTAAAAATAACATATAGATTTGGAATAGCATGACCCCCATCGACATTACGGAGTTGAATTGATAGTTAAACATCAATTTCCAGAATGTCCAAGGTCGAGTCAAGTGGAAAATTAATAGCGTTAAACCAATTAATGTTGGTACAGACCCTAAAATTACCCCAGATCGAATAATCCAGTTTTGGCTTAGATTTTCTAGTTTATTACTGCGTTTATAGGCAATTGCTAACTGTACTGCACCAGATGAGATCCCCAATAAGAACAAGTAGATCGCAATGGTATAATCCCACACTAGATTAGGCGTATGAAATGGAACTGGATAATCTAACGTCATCTTCTAGGCTCCCCATGTTGGAATGGAATGTGATATAAGTTTGGTTGTGTACCTAATTCCACTTTAGTGCGATAAACCGGTTTTTCTTTCACTTTACGTGAAACTGCACTTGTTGGATCATTCATATCCCCAAAGGTTAATGCTTTGGTTGGGCAAGCCTCTACACAAGCAGGTTGTTTACCATTGGCTAAATTTGTATCGCGGCAGAAGTTACATTTATCTGCGGTACGATGTATTGGATGAATAAAACGTACACGATATGGGCAAACTGCTATACAGTATTGGCAGCCTACGCATAAATCTTTATGTACATCTACAATGCCAGTCTCTTTATCAATAAAAGATGCACCAGTTGGACAAACTGCTACACAAGGTGCATTTGTACAATGTTGGCAAGATTGACGAAAGAACTCGTATTCTTGATTTGGAAATTCCCCATAAGGTTCACTACGTAGAATCTCTAAGCGAGAAACGCCTTCTGGCACTTGGTTTACATCACGACATGAGTCCATACAGGCTGTACAACCGATACACGCATTTTCATCATGTATCATTGCGTAACGTTTAGGTTTATCTGCTTTGTTTTCTTTTGCAAAAGCAGGTAAAGATGTCCCCGTCATAAGGATCACAGCCCCCATGCCAGAAACAAAGTTTCGGCGTGAGCAGACTGTCATAGTTTATCCTTTTGTTCGATTAGTTTATCTTGTTCAGCTTTACGTTTTTGTTGTTCGCCATGACAATCTACACAAAGTTTAACGCGTTGTTTTGGTTGAATACCCTTCATTGCATCTTCTTTAGGGTGAAGCGTATGGCAACTTGCGCAAGGCAATTTCATTGCGTGTACATCATGAGCCCATAATTTTTCACGAAGTTTGTCAGGTTGATGGCAAGCAAAACAAACTTGGTTTTGTTCTTGAACGGAATACATCGGTTTTTTATTACCGAAAATATCTCCTTCAAAACGCATAACATCTTTAGCACCGCGACGATGATTTTCGGAAATATTGCCGTGACAGCTTACACAAGTAATAGCTTTACCGTTATTTGGATTTTTCTTATCTAAATGTGCACCGTGAAATTTACCAAAGTGGAGTTCGCCACCAGACTGATCTAACGTTTGGTTTTTATCTATTTTGTCGAATTTATGGCATTTAGCACAATATTGATTAGGATCGCGTTGGTTATCTAATTGCGGTTCATAAGTAACATGATCCGCAGGTTTTTGTGCATCATCCGCATGAGCCAAAAATGGCGCTGCTACAAATGCTGCACTTAACGCTAACGCTTTTGCAGATTTGTTGATTAAAGAAGTTAAATTCATTTGGGTTACCTCAAATTTGACCTTGAAAATCACCGCACTTTCTAGTTTGCACTAAAAAGTGCGGTGCATTTTTCATTTATTTTTGTGCTGGTGGATCAACTAATAAGCCTTTTTCTCTAGCTTGTTGTTCCCATTGTGGTACCACAGTTTTTAAGAATTCTTCTTTCGCTTTACGTTCTTTTTCAATATCAATACCCATTACTTTCCACGCTTTATCAGCAGTTGAAATATCTGGGATTTGAACTGGAGTTTTCACACCGCGTTTAGTTAAGATTACAGCAAGTTTAGTACGTGCGTCTGCTACTTTATCTAAGCCAGAAGCTAATACACGAAGTACTACTTCAGGCGCATGCATATGACCACCATGGCTTGCAGCAGTGTAATCCCAACGCCATTGAGCATGACGAATATCCATTAATGCTGCTTCCATTTCTTCTTTAGTCGCACCTGCGTCCCAAGCCTCTTTTGCTTCAAAGTGAGCTTTGACAACTTGGTCTTCTAAACGACCCATTACATCTTTCACTTCTTTTTTACGTGAAGTAACAATATCGCGTAATTTTTCTTTGCTTTGATCGTGACAATTTGCACAAGTGCTGTCAAATGCCTCAAATGGATTTTGAATTTGGTGATCGGTGTAAACTTTACCGTCCGCACCTTGTACTTTTGGCATATGGCAATCTACGCAAGTTACCCCATTTTTACCGTGCATACCTAAAGACCAAATTTCAAAGTCAGGGTGTTGTGCTTTTAACATTGGTGCTTTAGAAAGTGAGTGAGTCCAGTCAGTGAAACCAATATCATCATAATATTTTTCAATATCATCTACGGTTTGACCATTATCCCAAGGGAAAGTTACTTGCTTGATGTCCCCTGCAAAATAGTATTCAACGTGGCAGTTTGCGCAAATTTCTGCACGTTTTTCAGTACGCGCCGCCGTGTTGAAACTTAAATTGTTGTGTGGGCGACCTTCTGCTTTATCTTTTTCAGCAGTGGCTTTTTCTAAAGCATCAAGGGCGCGTAATACGTGTGGACGAGCAATACGTAATGCTGGTTTGCCTTCAGCAAAATCTTTAGAGGTTGTGTCGTGACAGTCAGCACAGCCAATTGAGTTCACGATTTCAGGCCCTCCCTTTGCCCATTTCGCATTGAAATAATCTTTCTCACCCCATTCCGCGATTAAACGTGGAACATCAGGACCTTTACATGTCCAACATGCCATAGCTTGAGGGCCATCATTTGCAGTTTTTGGCGCACCTGTACGTAAAATATTACGCACATCTGTTACCGCATAAAAGTGACCGCGTGGTGCGTTATATTCTTTTGCAAATGCATAACCACCCCAAAGTACGATTAGGCGCGGATTTTCTTCATCAGCATAAATAATGTTTTCGCCATCGCCGTTTGCTGTAGAACGCCAGCTGTTATATTGATTTGGATATTTTTCTGCAAATTTTTCATTTACAGATTCAATTTTCAAATCAGGTTTTGCGGGTTCAACAGGTTGTTCTAATGGCTTATATACAAGCTCAGCAGTGGCTGAGTTAAATAAGCTTAAACTCGCGAAAGACGCTGCCACAATAAGGCTTTTTTTGAATGCGTTCACGATAATCACTCCATTTTTTGTAATAAAAAGGTTAAGTAGAAAGTTGAGAATTATTATTAATATCCATACAAAACGTAGATATATATTTTCATTCAAGCGTAAGATACCAAAAGAAAAAAGTTTTTCTACTCGCAGAATGCTAAAGTTTGAGCTTGATCAAGCTTATCTTTTAAAATACTTAAAAAGAGGTATATTGTTGTTTTAAATAAATTAAGGCGGTATAAAACCGCCTTAATTTTGAGTATTATTATCATTAGTATTGACTAATAATATTTGCTATTCTTTTATCCGATATTTGATATTTCGTACCTAATTGCTGTGCAAATAAACTCACTCGCAATTCTTCAATCATATAGCGAATTTCTGCCACTTCATCAGAAATCGGTTTAGATTTTGGCAGTTTAGCGAGCAATTGTTGGTAAGCCTGTTGCACCTGTTCTACACGTAGCATCGCGGCACGATCGCGGTTCACATCTTGAGCCAGTTTATCAATGCGTTTATCAACGGCTTGCAGATAACGTTGTAAATCTGGTAGGCGATCATAACCGCTCTTTTGCACAAAACCTTGATACACCAAACCTGCAAGTTGCGATTTGATGTCGGATAATGCAAATGCCATCGTGAAATCCATTTTGCCTTTAAGGCGTTGGTTAAGTTGGTAAGTGAGAGTAAGAATCTGCTCCACTTTCTGCGCAATATCCACGGTCACTTCGTTAAGGTTTTCTCTAACGAAATCACGCAATTTTTCAAAACCTGCTTCATTCCACACAAAACCGCCAAAATCGGCAATTAGCTTATCTACGGCACAAGCAATACAGTCATCGATCAAATCCAATACGCGACCGAACGGAGTAAAATACAGACCCAATTTAGCCTTATTCGGCAATTTTTCATGCAAATATTTAATCGGTGACGGTACATTGAGTAACAACAAACGACGTAAACCTTGTTGCATCGCCATCGATTGCTCAAACTCTGTTTCAAACAGTTTGATACCTACGGCATCTTTTTCATCTACAATGGCGGGGAACGCTTTGACGCTGAAACCACGTTGTTTTTGTTCGTAACATTGTGGTAAATCTGCAAAACTCCAAATATGCAGCCCACTTTGCTCAATGCCATCATCTGCCACAGCAGAAATACTTTCCTGCACACGATCTTTTAAGTTGAATTTCAGCTCGTCCAAATTCATGGATTCCGCAATTTTCTTACCGTTTTCATCCACCACACGGAAAGTCATTTTCAAATGGCTTGGAATTTGCTCCCAATTCCAATGTTCTGCTTCTACAGTAACGCCCGTCATACGACGCAATTCATAAATCAGCGTATCTAATAATGGTTTTTCCAACGGCACCGCACGACTTAAAAAAGCTTGAGCATAATTAGGTGCTGGTACGAAGTTACGGCGATAAGATTTCGGCAGAGATTTAATCAACGCAATCACCAACTCTTCACGCAAGCCTGGAATTTGCCAGTCAAAGCCTGTCATTTCCACTTGGTTGAGCAATGGCAATGGAATATGTACTGTCACGCCGTCCGCATCGGTACCTGGTTCAAACTGATAAGTCAATTTGAGTTTTAAATTACCTTGATGCCAGAAATTCGGGAAATCCAGCTTGCTCACTTGTTCCGCATCATCATTGATCAAAAATGAACGTTCAAAATTAAGCAATTCAGGATCTTTTTGCTGTGCCTTTTTCCACCAGGTATCAAAATGTTTTTGAGAGACAACTTCTGTGCCAATACGCTGATCGTAAAATTCAAACAATGTGCGATCATCCACCAAAATATCGCGGCGGCGGCTTTTGTGTTCCAATTCTTCTACTTCTCGAACGAGCCTTTGATTTTCTTTGAAGAATTTATGCTTGGTATTCCAACCCCCTTCCACCAAGGCAGATTGAATAAAGATCTCACGGCTTACCGTTGGATCAATAGCACCGTAATTCACTGATCGCACAGCCACAATCGGCACACCGTAAAGCGTGACTTTCTCATCTGCAATCACCGCCCCACGAGATTTCGACCAACGCGGTTCGGAATAGGATTTTTTTGTTAAATGCTCGGCAAGTGGCTCAATCCATTCTGGCTCGATTTCTGCCACCATACGCCCCCAAAGTTTGGAGGTTTCCACTAACTCTGCCGCCATCACCCATTTCGGTTGTTTTTTGAAAAGCACAGAATTAGGGAAAATTGCAAAATGGGCATTACGTGCGCCAAGATATTGTTGTTTCTCCGCTTCTTTTAAACCGATATGAGAAAGCAAACCGCTTAAAAGTGCGGTATGAATTTGCTGATATTCTGCTTTTTCAGAATTAATCGGCAAGCCCATTTCACGCACGGTTAAACGAATTTGATGATAAATATCCTGCCATTCACGAATGCGTAAATAATTTAAGAAATCCTTTTGGCACTGACGACGGAATTGGTTTTTACTCAATGCTTTTTGTTGTTCTTGTAGATAACGCCAAAGATTGAGGAAAGCCAAGAAATCTGATTTTTTATCGGCAAAACGACGATGTTTTTCATCGGAAGCCTGTTGCTTTTCTTGTGGACGCTCGCGCGGATCTTGAATGGATAACGCGGCAACAATAATCATCACTTCATGTAACGCACCTTGTGAAACAGCACTCAACAACATTTTCGCTAAACGTGGATCCACAGGGAGTTGAGCTAATTGACGACCAGCAGCCGTTAATTGACGTTTCTCACCCGCTTTGGTGCGAACCATTTCAAACGCGCCCAATTCTTCCAACAGTTTTATCCCGTCTTGAATATGGCGTTTATCTGGCGCATCTACAAAAGGGAACGCTTCAATATCATCCAAACCCAATGCCGTCATTTGCAAAATAACGGAGGCTAAATTGGTGCGTAGAATTTCAGGATCGGTAAACTCTGGACGAGAATTAAAATCCTCTTCCGAATATAAACGAATACAAATCCCTTCACTTACGCGACCACAACGACCTTTACGCTGATTAGCGGATGCCTGTGAAATAGGTTCAATCGGTAAACGTTGTACTTTGGTGCGATAGCTATAACGGGAAATGCGTGCTGTACCTGGGTCAATCACATATTTAATGCCTGGCACGGTCAATGAGGTTTCTGCGACGTTGGTCGCCAATACAATGCGATTTAAACCGCTTGGATGGAAAATTTTATTTTGTTCTTGTGCAGACAATCGAGCAAAGAGCGGTAGAATTTCCGTGTGTTTTAGATTTTGCTTTTGCAAGGCTTCGGCAGTATCACGAATTTCACGCTCTCCATTCATAAAGATCAAGATATCGCCTCGACCTTCTGCTTGCAATTCATCCACCGCATTCAGAATACCTTGTAGCTGATCTTGATCATCTTCCTCCACTACGGGACGATAACGTACTTCAACAGGATAGGTTCTGCCTGAGACTTCAATAATCGGCGCATTGTTAAAGTGTTTAGAAAAGCGTTCCACATCAATGGTTGCAGAAGTGATAATAAGTTTTAAATCACGACGACGTGGCAACAACTGTTTCAGATAACCGAGAATAAAATCGTTATTTAGGCTACGTTCGTGGGCTTCATCGATAATCAAACAAGAATATTGATTGAGAAAACGATCGTTTTGAATTTCTGCTAGCAGAATCCCGTCAGTCATCAATTTGATTTGTGTATCATCACTGATCTGATCGTTAAAACGAACTTTATACCCCACTAAATCGCCAAGCTCTGTTTGTAATTCTTCCGCGATTCGTGCGGCTACCGAACGTGCAGCAATACGACGAGGTTGAGTATGACCAATCATGCCCAAATTGCCGAAACCTAATTCCAAACACATTTTCGGCAATTGGGTGGTTTTACCCGATCCCGTTTCCCCTGCTACCACGATGACCTGATGTTCAGAAAGCAGTTTTTGAATTTCGACTTTGCGTTGGCTAACGGGCAAACTCTCTGGAAAAACAATCGGATTTTGTACCGCACTTTTTCGTTGTTCTACACGTAATCTAGCTTGTTCAATTTGCTGTTGGATTTCATCTGCAACGGCTTGTTGAGCCTCTTGGCTTTTTATTTTTCCAATACCATGAATGCCAGCGGATAAGCGACGTTGATCCACCAGCATGATGTCATTTAATTGAGAAAAAAGAGATTGTTGTAAGGGAGTTAATGTGTGTTTTACCGAGCTGTTTTTCATAGCGATTTACTTTTGAAACTTCCGTAAGCTAAGCTAATCCATCCGATTAAAAATAAAGTGCCGCCAATAGGCGTAATCCATACAATTACATTGCTTGCTTCGAAAGCAAGTGCGTATAAACTTCCACTAAATAATAAGATTCCAATTAACCAAGAAGACATGGATAATCGTGCGAATTGGTTGTCACGTAAAGCAGATAATGCAACGGCAAGTACTGCAATGGTATGGAACATTTGATATTCTAACCCCGTATCAATCAATGATAATGCTTTAACATCTAAAATGTGCTTTAAACCATGCGCTGCAAATGCGCCTAGTGCGACACAGAAGAATCCGCTTAAAGCAACAAGAGTAAGGTATTTGTTTTTCATTTAAATTTTCCCTAAAAATAAAGCTAATATACCTGCAGCAATAAGTGGGCCAACGGGAATTCCACCTAAAAATGCTACACCAATAATTGTGCCGATAAGCAAGCCAGTGACTAAAATCGGTTGTTCGCCCATTAAAGGCACACCTTTGCCGGCAAGCCATGCCACAAGCACACCAACAGAAATGGAAAGTGCCACTTTCCAACTAACAAAACCTGATAAATTAGGCAACTGAATTTTCCCTGAAACTAAGGGGCTTAAAACCCCAATGGTTAAAATAATGATACCAATTTTAACGCCATATTTTTCGAGCAAAGGAATATGAGAAGATAAAAAAGTTTGCTGCATGATAAGTAATACGGCAGCAGAAATGGTAATTGTGCTGTTGTTGCTTAATACGCCAAGAATAAGAAGTATCACTAGTAATAGAGCAATGGTATTGAGTTGTAATGTCATAAAGTGCGGTTAAAAAAATGGAAATTTTGGTAAATATTCTAGCATAGAAATTCGTAAAATTATTTTCCATTGTTGTTGAGAAAAAGATAAATGAGAAAAGTTAAAAAGGGTTCATTATGAACCCTTTTATTTAGTCGGTAAAATTCTTAAATCATTTATTCTTCAAATTTACCTTTTTTTTCTTTATTGATGGTGCATTTCGCGCTAGCCCAAATTGCAAACAATACACCCACTACCCAAATCGCATATAACATTCTATTTCTCCTTAGTATAATGAGTGTTTATTTTTATCAATGAAATTAGCATCTAAACGACCAAACATTTTTGAGTAAGACCAAATAGTATAAGCTAAAGCAATGACCACAAAAACAACTGCAAAAATCAGCATTAATGTTAATGTTAATTCACTTGAAGTCGAATCCCACATTAATAAACTTTGTTCAGGATGTGAACTTGAAGGCATCACAAATGGGAACATTGATACTGCTGCAGTAATAATCACACCAGCCATTGTTAATGCAGAGAAGAAAAATGCAAAACCACAACGATTAGCTTTAGAAAATGCAGCATTTAATAATGCAGCAACTACAGCTAACGCAGGGAAAATCCAAAGAATTGGCATTTCATTGAAATTTCTAAACCACGCACCAGTTTCTACAGCAACTTCTTTATTCATTGGAGACGATGGAGCGAAATGATCGATAGTGCTAGTAACTACATAACCATCTTTAGAATATAACCATACGCCAGCTAATACGAATGCAATTAAAGTCACAATAGAACCAATTTGACTTACTGAACGAGCACGATCACGTAAGACTTCAGTGGTTTTCATTTGTAACCAGTTTGCGCCGTGAGTGACAAGCATTGATAAGCTAATAACACCACATAATAATGCGAATGGATTTAATAGCTCAAAAAATGAACCTGTATAAGTCACTTGAGTTAATTCGTTAAAATGGAATGGAACGCCTTGTAATAAATTACCAAAAGCCACGCCAAATACTAATGCTGGTACAAAACCACCTGCGAATAATCCCCAGTCCCAAACAGAACGCCAAGTTGGATTATCAATTTTTGCACGATATTCAAAACCCAATGGACGTAAGAATAACGCTGCCAAGACTAATACTAATGCAATGTAAAAACCTGAGAAAGATACTGCATATACAATTGGCCAAGCTGCAAATATTGCACCACCTGCAGTTAATAACCAAACTTGGTTACCATCCCAATGGGGAGCAATAGTGTTGATCATAATACGGCGTTCCACTTCTTTTTTACCTGTTACAGGTAAAAGTGCGGTCACGCCCATATCAAATCCATCAGTTACAGAGAAGCCAATCAATAATACAATAACTAACACCCACCAAATAAAACGTAGAAATTCATAATCAATCATAATTTATCTCCTACTTATTTAGCTGATTGTTCAAAGTAGTATTTGCCGGTTTTTAACGCACTTGGACCCAAACGCGCATATTTAAACATCAAATACATCTCAACAATAATGAACGCAAGATAAAGCGCACAAATTAAACCAATAGAGAACCATAAATCGCCTGTACTTAAATTAGAAGCGGATACGCCAACAGGTAAGATCTCGTAAATAGCCCAAGGCTGACGACCATATTCTGCTAAGAACCAACCGCACTCAATGGCAATCCAAGGTAATGGCAATCCCCATAAAAGAACTTTTAACAATAATGGAATTTGAGTGACTTTATTACGTAAATTTTGAACAAATGCGCCGAATGTAAGTAAAGCAATTAAACCACCAGCTGCAATCATTGCACGAAATGCCCAAAAATTAGGGCCTACATTTGGAATAGTATCACGAGCGGCTTGTTTAATTTGTTCTTCTGTTGCATCAACAACATTGTTTGTATAGCGTTTTAATAATAAACCGAAACCAAGATCTTTTTTAACTTCATTGAATTGTGCTTTGGTTTCTTCATTTACTTGACCATTTGCTTTTTTCTCAGCGCGTAGTTGAGTAAATAATTCATAAGCACGGATACCACTACGTACACGAGTTTCATTTAATGCTTGAAGATCTTTTAGACCTATAATTTCTTTATCAATTGAACGAGTTGCTATTACACCGCCAAGATAAGGAATTTCAATCGCAAAATCATTTTTCATTTCAGCCGTATTTGGAATTGCTACTGGAAGGAATGGAGCAGGTGCTGCGTGAGTTTCAAATTCAGCTTCCATTGCGGCTAATTTTACTGGTTGTGCTTTACCAATATCATAACCAGATTCATCACCAAGAATTAGCACTGAAATAGAGGCGATAAATCCAAAAGTAGCAGCTACGGAGAAAGAACGTTTTGCAAATTCAAAATCACGACCTTTTAGTAAAAAGTATGAGCTAATGGCTAAAACAAAAAATGCGCCTGTCACATAACCTGCAGAAAGAGTATGTAAGAATTTACTTTGTGCAACAGGGTTTAACCAAAGATCTAAGAAGTTAGTCATTTCCATACGTACAGTTTCAAAATTGAATTCTGAACCTGTTGGTGCTTGCATCCAGCCATTTGCAACCAAAATCCACATAGCAGATAAATTAGAACCGAAAGCCACACAATAAGTTGCTAATAAGTGTTTTCCTTTTGATAAACGATCCCAACCGAAGAAAAATAACCCCACAAAAGTGGATTCTAAGAAGAAGGCAAGTAACGCTTCAATAGCAAGTGGCGCACCAAAAATATCCCCTACGTAATGAGAATAATAAGACCAGTTAGTACCAAATTGGAATTCCATAATAATACCGGTGGTCACCCCAAGGGCAAAGTTAATACCAAATAACTTTCCCCAAAATTTTGTCATATCTTTATAAACTTCTTTACCTGTCGCCACATAAATAGTTTCCATAATTACAAGAATAAAGGATAAACCCAATGTTAGCGGCACGAAAATGAAGTGATACAACGCAGTTAAAGCAAACTGCAAGCGAGAAAGATCAACAACGTCTAACATTCTCAACTCCTTTGTATAAACAACATTAGTTCCAACAATGATTAACAAGGCGATGCCTTAAATAATCCCTAATTACTCAACTCCAATCAGCTAAGTTTAAATTGACTTATCTACATAATTATTTTTAAAGGTTAAAAAAACACCAGTTATTATAGAGATAATCCAAATTGGCGGCTATTCTACTACTAAACATAAGGATAAAAAATAGTAAAAAATGCTATATAGATCACATTTTTGATATAAATACAAAAATAGGGCTTATTTGTTATATTTCATTTAATTGACTTAGATCAAATTGACATTTTTGCAATAATTTTTGTTTTAAAGATGATTAATTTCATTGTGTAAGAGCATATTTTAATATTTGTCTCAACCAACATCATTTCTTGATGTTTTTAACGACTCGAATAGTATGTAGTGGCATTTAGTACTTAATTTATCATTCAACATTTGTAATGTGATTGTTAATCATTTCCAATGATAAAAAGGATTAAGCTAAAACTAGCATTGAGTTTATTAACCAAATAAGGTAGACTACCGTCCCGTCTTTGATAGCTAATTATCTTCGATTTTTGACCGCACTTTTGGTCGATTTTGTCTGTAAGATGATTAGCTATAATCATTTATATCCCAATACAGATTAGGTTCCCTATGGCTACAAATTATATTTTCGTCACTGGCGGTGTGGTTTCATCGTTAGGTAAAGGCATTGCGGCAGCATCATTGGCGGCAATTTTAGAGGCGCGTGGTTTAAACGTAACCATTATGAAATTAGATCCATATATTAATGTGGATCCCGGTACGATGAGTCCAACCCAACATGGGGAAGTTTTCGTCACTCAAGATGGCGCAGAAACAGATTTAGACTTAGGTCACTATGAGCGTTTTATCCGTACTAAAATGACTAAACGTAATAACTTCACTACAGGTAAAATTTATTCTGAAGTATTACGTAAAGAGCGTCGCGGCGATTATCTTGGTGCAACAATTCAAGTGATTCCACACATTACTAATGAAATTAAAGATCGCGTTATTGCTGGTGCTCAAGGTCATGACGTTGTGATTGTTGAAGTGGGCGGCACTGTTGGGGATATTGAATCACTTCCATTCTTAGAAGCATTACGTCAATTAGCTGTTCAAGTTGGTCGTGAACATACGTTATTTATGCACTTAACCTTAGTGCCTTACATTCCAACGGCGGGTGAAGTAAAAACTAAACCAACCCAACATTCTGTAAAAGAATTACTTTCTATTGGTATTCAACCTGATGTGTTGATTTGCCGTTCAGATCGCATGATTCCAGCAAATGAACGTGCAAAAATTGCTTTATTCTGTAACGTACAAGAGCGTGCGGTGATTTCATTAAAAGATGTAAATTCGATTTATCAAATCCCCGCATTATTAAAATCTCAAGGTTTAGATGATTTCGTCTGTGATCGTTTTCGTTTAACTTGCCCAGAAGCAGATCTTTCTGAATGGGAGCAAGTGCTTTATAAGCAAGCCAATCCAGTGGGAGAAGTGACCATTGGAATGGTAGGTAAATACACTGAATTACCCGATGCCTATAAATCGGTAAATGAAGCCTTAAAACATGCAGGTTTAACGAACCGTTTAAGTGTAAACATTAAATACATTGATTCCCAAGATGTTGAAACCAAAGGTGTTGAAGTATTAAAAGGCATTGATGGTATTCTTGTTCCTGGTGGATTCGGTTATCGTGGTGTGGAAGGTAAAATTCGTACCGCACAATATGCACGAGAAAACAAAATTCCTTATTTGGGCATTTGCTTAGGTATGCAGATCGCATTGATTGAATATGCACGCAATGTAGCGGGTTTAACTAAAGCCAATTCATCTGAATTTGATAAAGATTGTGAACAACCCGTGGTTGCATTAATCACGGAATGGCAAGATGCGGATGGAAATACAGAAGTGCGTACCGATGAATCTGATCTTGGTGGAACAATGCGTTTAGGCGCACAACAATGTCATTTGGTGTCAGGTAGTCGCGCTCGTGAGCTTTATGGCAAAGAAACCATTGAAGAACGTCATCGTCATCGCTATGAAGTAAATAATATCTTACTTCCACAAATTGAAAAAGCAGGATTGAAAGTAACTGGATTATCTGCAGATAAAAAATTGGTAGAAATTATCGAAGTGCCAAATCATCCTTGGTTTGTCGCTTGTCAGTTCCATCCAGAATTTACTTCTACGCCTCGTGATGGCCATCCGTTGTTTGCAGGCTTTGTAAAAGCAGCCTATGAAAATCACAAAAAATCTGTGAAGTAATTCTTGGTTCTGCATATAAGTGCGGTAAAAAAATGAAATGTTTTTATTGGTTATGATATAAATTGATGTTGTTGAAGTAAAAAAATCCCCGTTAAATTCATCATTTAACGGGGATTTTTTATAAGCTATTTACTGTTTTTATATTTTTAGTTAGTACGCTTAACTAATTTCGTCCAGTTATAATAACCATATAACGAGTTAAGTAAGTAAGCTGAATACATTAAGTAGATGGCTGGTGTTTCTGCCCAAAGGAAAATAGAAAGAACATTTAATCCAATCCATAACAGCCATTGTTCACGATAACGCAAAATCATTAAAATTTGTGCAGCAACCGTAATAATTGTAGTCAGTCCATCTAAACCAGTTGAACTACCACCAGCAGCTTGTAATGCTTGAACAAAAAGCAAAGTACCAACCGTAGTCACAACAATTAATGTCATCCATCCTTTAACAGTTAACGCTTTTGCAATCACGCTTTCTCCACCATCGCTATTTTGCATATTGGCTTTCCACATAAAGTAACCAATAAATTGAGATGGCAAATATACGTAAAGTACGGTGTTCATTTCGCCTAAGAAATTCGATCCCCAAGCAACATAAAAATAAGTATAGGCAAAAATCAATCCAAAGAAATAATTACTAATTTTACCTTTACTTACCAATACCACACACAAAATACCCGAAATACCAGAAATCATTGCTAACCAAGAATCAGGTGTTTGTACATAAGCCCAAATTTGCGCAATGATAAAAAGCACAAGCCAAACCACCTCAAAAGGTTTCCAACCAGAAACAAATTCTTGTTTTAAACGTGCTGCCAAAGTCATTATTTACTCCTATTGACTTAAATTTTAACGTGAGCATTCTTGCATAGTGAATTGGTAATGTAAAGGTGTAGAAGCATTTAATTCTAAAGTTGTGAAATCCATCACGTTTTAATTAAAGCCTACATTATCCATTATTGAGTTTGTTTCAAAAAACGCTCTAAAAATTGACCGCACTTTAAATATAATAATCAAGCTCAAGTGGTATTTTTGCTTGTAACAAGAACTGTTTAGTGCGCTCGTGTTGTGGGCAAGTGAAGAATTTATCTGCTGTATTTTGTTCTACAATATATCCATCCGCCATTAAAATCACACGATCCGCGACATCTTTCGCAAACTGCATTTCGTGAGTAACAATAATCATTGTCCAGCCTTCTTGGGCGAGCATTTTTAGTGTTTGTAACACTTCGCCCACCAATTCAGGATCTAATGCCGATGTAGGTTCATCTAATAAAATAATATCAGGTTTTACCGCAAGGGCTCGAGCAATCCCCACTCGCTGTTGCTGACCGCCAGAAAGTTGGGATGGAAATAAATCCGCTTTATTTTTAAGCCCTACTTTTTCTAGCAAACTAAGTGCTTTTTCACGAGCTTGAGCTTTATCTTGTTTTTGTACAACAACCATTCCCTCCATAACATTTTCAAGGGCAGAACGATGAGGGAATAAATTGTATTGCTGAAAGACCATTGACGAACGCCGGCGTAACTTCAATTCATCTGCTTTACTAATTTTCTGGCTAAAATCAATTTTTAGACTGCCATCAGTAAATTCCAAAATGCCTTGCTCTGGTCGTTCAAGCAAGTTTAAACAACGTAAAAAGGTGGTTTTTCCAGAACCAGAAGGACCTAAAATTGCTACCACTTCACCTTTATTAATTTCAAAATCAATGCCTTTTAACACATGATTGCCATTAAAATTTTTCTGAATATTACTTACTTTTAACATAGACATTCCTTATAAATGGCGAGATAAGCGAATTTCAAGACGATCTTGTAAGAAAGATAAAACAAAACAGAAAATCCAATAAATCAAAGCTGCCTCACTATAAATCAAAATAAATTCATAGTTTGCTGCCGTAATATTCTGTGCGACACGGAATAATTCTGTCACTAAAACAAGAGAAGCTAATGAAGTGTCTTTCACTGTACTAATAAAAGTATTAGAAAGCGATGGTACTGAAATACGTAAAGCCTGTGGCATAATTGTACGAATAAATGCTTGTCGATAATTCATACCTATCGCATAAGAGGCCTCCCACTGCCCTTTAGGTATAGCAATAATTGAAGCTCGAACTGTCTCTGCTGCATAAGCACCAATATTAATAGAAAATGCAATAATCGCTGTCGGAAAAGGCTCTAAAGTAATACCGACTTCAGGTAATCCATAAAAAATAATAAAAATTTGTACTAACATCGGTGTACCTCGAATTATAGAGATATACACTCGACATAAAGCCTGTAACAATTTTAAGGGTAAATTAGGACTAGGCAAAGTACGAATAACTGCAACAATCACTGCAATAAGCAAACCACAGAAGAAAGAAATGACTGCCAATGGCAATGTGTATAAAATTGCTGCTTCCAACATAGGCCAAAACGAGCTGATTACATAATCAGCTCGTTCTGCACTCATAAATGGAAGACTCGCCAACCAATTATTGAGTAATATCATAACCAAACCATTCAATTGAAATCTGTTTTAATGTACCATCTTGGCGAAGTGCTTCAAGTACTTGATTAAATTTTGTAATCAATGCATCTTCACCTTGTAAAAAAGCAAAGGCAGTCGGAGTTTTATCCCCACGATCATAAGCAATTTTTAAACCAGAATTTGGGTGTTGTTTAAAATAATCTAATACAGCCAATTTATCATTAATTGTTGCTTCTGCACGGCCTTGTTTAATAAGCTCTAAGCTCTGTGCTAAACCATCCACTACAAGAATCTGCGCGCCTGCAGCTTTTGCATCTTTACCCCAGTTACTTGTTGCAGATTGTGCAGATTTACGACCTTTCAAATCTTCAAATGATTTAATACTGTTATCCGATGATTTTGTTACAATCACCCCACCAGAATAATTATAAGGCGTTGTGAAACTGTATTTTTTTAAACGCTCTGGGCTTGGGTTAGTTTGGTTTGCTATCACATCAAAACGTTTTGCATTTAACCCCGCATACATTGCATCCCATTGTGTTTCTTTAAATTCCACTTTCAAACCGAGCTTTTCAGCAACTTTACGAATAACCTCTACATCAAAACCTGTTAATTTTCCACTTTTATCATGGAAAGTAAATGGTGCATAAGTCCCTTCTGTTCCGACTAATAAAGTTTTAGTTTTTTCAACACGATCGGCAATTTCGCCTGCCTGAGAAAAAGTTGAGAAAGCAATAACTCCAGTTAAAAGTGCGGTAGTAAAAAGTAATTTTTTCATTTTTTATTCCTTATGTTGTGTTTTGGATAGATGCGATTATAAAAACCAAATTTATGAAAAAAAAATACTATTTATTTATAGTTTATAAACTTTTGTTCTAAAAACTAGAAAATAATTAACCGCACTTTTTGAAAATTATTTTGCATCTATACAACGTAATGACTTATATTTTTACAATTAACGCAAAAATGCCTTTATAAAGAAAGGCATTTATAGAAATTTGACGAAGTACTATAGCTGTAAATAGAAAGAATATAACGAGTAACTATACTTAATTATGCTTCAGAAAAACGTTCAATTTTCGCACCTAGACCACGTAATTTATCTTCGATATGTTCATAACCACGATCGATATGATAAATACGCTCTACAATGGTTTCTCCCGTTGCGATACAGCCTGCAAGCACTAAACTGATTGAAGCGCGTAAATCTGTCGCCATCACTTCTGTGCCAGACAATTGTTCAACCCCGTGACATACTGCTGTATTCCCTTCAATTTCAGCTTTACCCCCCATACGAATTAATTCAGGAATATGCATAAAACGATTTTCAAAAATCGTTTCAGTAATAATGCTTGTACCTTCTGCCACCATATTTAATAAGGTAAACTGAGCTTGCATATCAGTTGGGAACCCCGGATGTGGGGCGGTACGAATATTGACTGCTTTAGGGCGATTACCAAGCATATCTAAAGTAATGCTATTTTCAGTTACATCAACTTGCGCACCAGCTTCACGGAGTTTATCAATTACTGCATCTAAAGTATCAGCCTTAGTATTTTGACAAACAACACGACCGCCTGAAATGGCTGCAGCAATTAAGAATGTTCCCGTTTCAATACGATCTGGCACAACACTATGTTCACAACCAGTTAAATGTTCAACACCTTCAATCGTGATGTGAACAGAACCTGCACCTGTTATTTTCGCACCCATTTTATTAAGGAAATCGGCGGTATCAACAATTTCAGGCTCACGAGCGGCGTTTTCAATAACAGTCGTACCTTTCGCAAGGGTTGCTGCCATCATAATAGATAAAGTGGCGCCTACACTTACTTTTTCTATTACAATACGAGTTCCCACAAAACGATCCGATACTTGTGCTTTTACATATCCTTCTTCAAGAACAATATCTGCACCTAATTTTTCTAAACCGCTAATATGGAGATCAACAGGTCTAGCCCCAATAGAACAACCTCCAGGTAATGATACTTGACCTTGATGGAAACGAGCGACTAAAGGTGCCAATGCCCAAATTGAAGCTCGCATAGTTTTAACCAATTCATAAGGTGCAGTGAAATGATTGATATTAGAGGCATCTAATAAAACTGCACCAGTTGCATCACGATCTACAACCACGCCTAATTGACGCAAAATTTTCAAAGTAGTTTCAATATCTTTAAGTTCGGGAACATTTGTCAATTTAACAGGTTCTGTCGCTAAAATAGCCGCAAAAAGAATTGGAAGTGCGGCGTTTTTTGCGCCTGAAATATTCACACTTCCACTTAAACGAGATTGTCCATAAACACGAAATTTATCCATTTTTAAATCCTTAATTAAACTGGTTTAATGCACGATCGCGTTTCCATTTTTCTACGGTATAAGTTTTGATGGTTAGAGCGTGAATTTCACCAGTACTAAAATAAGGCATTAAAGGGGCATAAATCGTTTGTTGTTGTTTTACACGAGATAGTGCAGCGATTTCATCACTCACAACAATCACACCAAAATGTGCATTTTCACCTTGTGCATAGACTTCTGCAATATTTAGTGTGTCTTTTAAAATTTGTTCAATTTTTTGAAGTTCCATCGGATTTCCGGTTAGTTAAGCTATGTAAAATTTGCGATCCAATCAGATAAACCAAAGAGATCTGCTAGGGTTAATAATTGTTTTGGTGGATAAACTAATCGCACTGTTTTATTAAGCTTTTGACACTCTCGTAAAAAATCACAAAGAGCTGCAAAACCAGCAGAATCAATATGCTGAAGATCAGACAAATTCCATTCAACAATAGTTTTATCAAGTGTACTTGCTGACAAAAAAACGCCACGTTGCTGCCACATTGGTAACAACGTGCTGCGAGATAGTTCCCCAAACAAAAAGAGCGTTATTTTATCATTATTTTTTTGCAAATCCCAATTTAGCATAGTTATTCATTTATTGATTGAAAATTATAGGTTGTGAGGCAGATTGCTGCATCTTTGTGATTAATGTATCAATACCTTGTTTGTTTAAAATACCAACCCAATTTTTTATCGTATCTTCCAGCATACTTACGCCTGCTGCTGCCATATCGTAGGCTTTCCATTCCCCACTTTTATTGCCTTTACGCCATTTAAAATCTAATAGGATCGGAGCAACGCCATTAGTTTGAATAATACTTACGCGAATATTTACAAAATTGTTATCGCCTAATTCTTTTTCTGATTCAATTTGAATTTTTTGATTAGAATAATTTGTTAATGCTTGTGCATACTTTTGCTCAATCAATTCGCCAAAAGTTTTGAAAAATTTTTTGCGTTGTTCTGCAGAGGTTGATTTGTAGTATGAACCTAATACTTTAGAACCTGCATATTCTAAGTTTACATAAGGCAATAAATCATTACGAACAATAGTACGTAAATAATTTGGATCTTGTTTAATTTTACTTTGATTAGCTTGTATATCAGAAAATAGTTTATCTGCCGCTTGCTGCATTAAAACATAAGGACTTGTTTCTGCAATAGCTGTTCGTGTAACCAAAAGTGCGGTTAATACGAAAGTTAAAATAGTAAACCATTTTTTTAGTTGAGTAAGGTTCATTATCAATCTCCTAATTTATAAAATTTAACCTATTATTCTGCGGATTCTGATTTTTCATTGCCGTCTGATTTTTTACTTCCGTATAAGAATTGCCCAATTAAATCTTCCAATACCATAGCTGATGTAGTGTCTTGAATTTGGCTACCATTTTTAAGCATTGCTGTATCTCCATCATCAAAACCTATTGTCAAGGCAATATATTGCTCACCTAATAAACCTGATGTTTTAATTGATAAAGAACTGTTTTCTGGGATTTCATTATATTCTTGATTAATCGCAATACTTACTTTTGGCAAATAGCTTTTTTCATCAAGCGTAATAGCACTCACACGCCCAATTACTACGCCTCCAATTTTTAGTGGTGCGCGCACTTTAAGTCCGCCAATATTATTAAAAATTGCCGTCACGGTATAAGATTTCGTCTCAGCAAAACCTTGTACATTAGCTACGCGTAAACCTAAAAAAACTAAGGCACCAATACCAAGTAATAAAAATAATCCGACCCAAAATTCATATTTAATTGTTTGTCTCATAAAAAAATCCTTAACCTGCACCAAACATAATAGCAGTCAAAATAAAATCTAATCCTAGAACAACAAGTGAAGCGTGCACAACTGTTCGTGTTGTAGCTTGACTGATACCTTCTGATGTTGGCATACAATCATAACCATTAAAAAGCGCAATCCAAGTTACGGCTACAGCAAAGAAAACCGCTTTAATAAAGCCATTTAAAATATCATAGCTCCAACTCACGGAATTTTGCATAACAGACCAAAAGCTGCCTGAATCAACACCTTTCCAATCCACACCAACTAAGGAACCGCCCCAAATACCAATCGCGATAAACAAGATTGACAAAATTGGCATGGAAATAACTCCTGCCCAAAAACGAGGTGCAATCACTCGACGTAAAGGATCAACAGCCATCATTTCAAGACTAGACAGTTGTTCAGTAGCTTTCATTAATCCTATTTCAGCCGTTAATGCAGACCCCGCTCGACCAGCAAATAAAAGTGCGGTAACAACAGGACCTAATTCTCGTAAAAGAGAAAGTGCTACAAGCTGTCCCAAACTTGTTTCAGCAGAAAAATCGACTAACACGACATAACCTTGTAGCCCTAATACCATTCCAATAAATAAACCGGACAACAAAATAATGAGTAACGATTGGACACCTAAAACATGCATTTGCTTCACAAGCAAAGGAAAATGCTTGCGAATTTGTGGCTTGCCGATCAATGCGCCAAATAACATAAAGCCTGCTCGCCCTAAGGCACGGAAAAAGTCGATCACCTGTTTTCCAAAAGCAGAAATAAAATTGATGATCATTCAAACAATTCCTTCACATAATCTTGCGCCGGGTACTTAAAGCGCACAGGACCATCAGATTCACCTTTTAAGAATTGCACTACTCGCGGATCTTGGCTTTGTAAAAGCTGCTCAGATGT
The DNA here is from genome assembly GCF_049823435.1 of Haemophilus sp. HN_Hi16. Taxonomy (NCBI): domain Bacteria; kingdom Pseudomonadati; phylum Pseudomonadota; class Gammaproteobacteria; order Pasteurellales; family Pasteurellaceae; genus Haemophilus; species Haemophilus sp. HN_Hi16. The sequence goes on along the minus strand of NZ_CP187500.1, from coordinate 1,820,962 downwards.
TCCTTCTGCGATGACTTTTTGGTCTGCAATAATATAGGCATAATCTGCAATACTCAATACTTCCTCCACATCGTGCGACACCACGATAGAAGTCAAATTTAACGCTTCATTTAATCGTTTAATCAGGCTCAAAATTACGCCCATACTGATTGGATCTTGCCCAGTAAATGGCTCATCAAACATAATTAAATCAGGGTCAAGTGCAATAGCTCGTGCTAATGCAGCTCGACGAGCCATACCACCGGAAAGTTCTGAAGGCATCAATGCGGCAGCACCTCGCAACCCAACCGCCTCCAATTTCATCAACACGATTTGACGAATTAAACTTTCAGGCAAATGCGTATGTTCACGAATTGGAAAGGCGACATTATCAAAAGTAGAAATATCCGTAAAAAGTGCACCTGATTGGAATAACATCCCCATCCGCTTGCGTACTTCGTACAGTTCACGATTAGATAGACGACAAATATCTTGTCCATCAAACAAAATTTCACCTTGCTCTGGCATTAGTTGCCCACCTATCAATTTAAGTAAGGTGGTTTTACCAATCCCCGACGGCCCCATGATCGCAGTGATTTTTCCCTTTTTTACTTGCAAATTCAGGTTATCGTAAATCACGCGATCACCGCGTTTAAAGGTAAGATTCTTAACTTCAATTAGATTTTGATTCATTAAAATCTCGTTTATAAATAAAAAGTTCAATCAGTTTTATATGACCTTAAAAAGTTAGATTCGTTTAATTTAAAGATTAAGTTTTGTTATTTATAGCAACACATTTTTTTGGCTTAACTTTAATGTGGTCATAAAAATAGTTATAAAAAATAGTGATAAATTCTATTTTTAATAACTTAAAATTTTGCCATAGTAACATTCTTTTTGACCTCACTAAAGAAGCTTTACATTTCTTCATTATTTATTGAATTTTAATAATACTTTGTTTATGGAAAATAACATTGATAAATGCCTATAAATAATAAGCCTGTAAAAGATACAGATTTGATAAAAAAGATTGCAAAAGAAAAGTTATAGAGAGGAAAGCAGAAAAACCTAACTTTTGCTAGGTTTTCCTATGTTTATTATTTTGCACAGTTACAGTGTGCTGTTTTTTTGTTCAAAACGTTCTGCAACGAAATCCCAGTTTACCACATTCCAGAATTCTTTAATGTAGTCTGGACGGCGGTTTTGGAATTTTAAGTAGTAAGCGTGTTCCCAAACGTCTAAACCTAAAAGTGGGAAACCCTCACAACCAGCCACTTCTTTACCCATTAATGGGTTATCTTGGTTTGCTGTTGATACAACGGCTAATTTACCTTCAGCGGTTAATACTAACCATGCCCAGCCTGAACCGAAACGAGTTGCTGCTGCTTTTTCAAACTCTGCTTTAAATGCATCTACAGAACCGAAATCACGTTCAATCGCATCTTTTAATGCGCCTTGTAAAGTAGTGCCTTTTTTCAAGCTTTTCCAAAATAAACTGTGGTTTGTGTGGCCACCAGCATTATTACGTAATGCTCCACGTTTTTCTGCAGGAATTTTATCAAGGTTAGAAATTAAATGACCCGGATACATTTCTACTAATTCAGCGGGTAAACCTTCTAATGCAGCATTTGCATTGTTTACGTAAGCTTGGTGGTGTTTACTATGATGGATTTCCATTGTTTGCGCATCAAAATGTGGTTCTAACGCATTGTAGGCATAGCCTAATTCAGGGAGAGTGTAAGACATAATGTATTCCTTCTATTGTTAAAAACAGATTTCGTTGAGGTTTTGGTCTATAACCAAAATTGAGCAAATAATAGCAAAAAAATTGATTTAGATCATTAAATGTTTTTCCTTTTTTAAAAAGTGAATTTATTAAATTTTGTTTTAAATCAATAAACCTATCGATCTACTTCTAAAGAGTTATGTGTTTGAGTTGCGAAAATTTCATCAAATATTAGAATACTGCCACTTTCTATTTTCCCTCTGTAATTATGTTTGAGCAACACAAGTTATCTCTGCAAAATTTATCCTGCCAACGTGGTGAGCGCGTACTTTTTCGTGCTTTGACTTGCGATTTTAATAGCGGTGATTTTGTACAAATTGAAGGGCATAACGGCATAGGTAAAACAAGTTTGTTACGTATTCTTGCGGGTTTAGCGCAACCTTTGGAAGGCGAAGTGCGGTGGGATTCTGAAGCGATTTCCAAACAACGTGAACAATATCATCAGAATTTGCTTTATTTAGGTCATCTTTCTGGTGTTAAACCAGAATTAACCGCATGGGAAAATTTGCAGTTTTATCAACGAATTAGTCAAGCTGAACAAAACACCGATATGTTGTGGGATTTGCTTGAGAAAGTGGGATTATTAGGGCGTGAAGATTTGCCTGCCGCACAACTTTCTGCAGGACAACAAAAACGTATCGCGTTAGGTCGCTTATGGCTGTCTCAAGCGCCCTTATGGATTTTAGATGAGCCCTTTACTGCGATTGATAAAAAAGGCGTGGAAATTCTAACCGCACTTTTTGATGAGCATGCTCAACGTGGAGGTATTGTGTTATTGACCAGCCACCAAGAAGTGCCAAGTTCTCATCTGCAAAAATTGAATTTAGCGGCTTATAAAGCGGAATAACTTAATGATTTTTTTAGAGATAATTAAACGAGAACTTCAAATTGCGATGCGCAAAAATGCGGAGATTTTAAATCCGCTATGGTTCTTTTTGCTTGTGATTACTTTGTTTCCGCTTGTTATTGGGCCAGAGCCTAAATTACTTTCCCGTATCGCACCGGGTATCGCATGGGTAGCTGCATTACTTTCAGCATTGCTTTCTTTTGAACGTTTGTTTCGTGATGATTTTATTGATGGTTCTCTTGAACAATTAATGCTAACTGCACAGCCTTTGCCAATGATAGCTTTAGCTAAAGTGGTTGCACATTGGTTGCTCACAGGTTTACCGCTTATTTTATTATCGCCTATTGCAGCTTTGTTACTTTCTCTTGAAGTGAATATTTGGTGGGCATTAGTTTTGACATTGTTGCTTGGCACCCCTGTATTGAGCTGTATTGGCGCAATTGGCGTGGCTTTAACAGTGGGGTTGCGAAAAGGGGGTGTGTTGTTGAGTTTGCTTGTTGTTCCGTTATTTATTCCCGTTTTAATTTTTGCTTCATCAATATTAGAAGCAGCAGGATTAAATGTGCCTTATGGGGGACAACTGGCGATTTTAGGTGCAATGATGGTTGGCGCAGTAACACTTTCGCCTTTTGCCATCGCGGCGGCACTGCGAATTAGTTTAGATAATTAATTTTATTTCATCGTATAAAAGTGCGGTAATTTTTCTCTTTAATTTTTAAGGATTTTTTTATGTGGAAGTGGCTACATCCTTATGCAAAACCTGAAACTCAATATCGTATCTGCGGTAAATTGAGTCCGCTATTTGCATTTTTAACGCTTATTTTACTCGGTATCGGCATTGTATGGGGGTTAGCATTCGCCCCAGCTGATTACCAACAGGGCAATAGTTTCCGAATTATGTATGTGCATGTGCCGACAGCGATTTGGTCAATGGGCGTGTACGGTTCAATGGCGATTGCAGCTGTGGTTGCCCTTGTGTGGCAAATTAAGCAAGCTCATCTCGCAATGATTGCAATGGCGCCAATTGGTGCATTGTTTACTTTCTTATCGCTTGTTACGGGGGCAATTTGGGGGAAACCAATGTGGGGTACTTGGTGGGTGTGGGATGCTCGCTTAACTGCAGAATTAATTTTATTCTTTCTTTATCTTGGTATCTTAGCGCTTTATTCTGCTTTTTCAGATCGTAATGTAGGGGCAAAAGCAGCGGGGATTTTATGCATTACAACGGTCGTGATTTTACCGATTATTCATTTTTCGGTGGAATGGTGGAACACGTTACATCAAGGTGCGAGTATCACTAAACTGGAAAAACCATCCATTGCAATTCCAATGTTGGTTCCATTAATTTTGTGTATCTTCGGTTTTTTAACCTTGTATATTTGGCTTACTTTAGTGCGTTATCGCGTGGAATTATTGAAAGAAGATGCGAAACGTCCTTGGGTTAAAGCACTTGCGGAGGGTATCTAATTCCGTGGGTAGGTATACCCACGGTTAATATAAAATGATTCCCCTTTGGGGAAAGTTGAATCTACCCTAAAAGGGTAGTACTTTTACTAACCTAGGGTATACCTACCCTAGGGTGAGAAATAAGGAATATTTTATGTTTTTCCAAACTTGGAGTGATTTTTTTAATATGGGTGGCTACGGTTTTTACGTATGGTTATCCTATGCAGTAAGTTTAGTGGCAGTTATTGCCTTAATTGTTCAAAGTGTCAAGCAACGCAAGACAGTATTACAAAATGTCTTGCGTGAGAAACAACGCGAAGAACGTTTACAACAAGCAAATAAGGGGAATACACTATGAATCCAAGACGTAAATCCAGATTTAAATTAGTCATTTTTGTTGTATTAGGCATCGCTATTGCTAGTGGGTTAATGTTATATGCACTACGCCAAAATATCGACTTGTTTTATACGCCATCTGAAGTGATTCAAGGTAAGGATAATAATCTGAATCAAAAACCTGAAGTGGGGCAGCGTATTCGTGTTGGCGGTATGGTGGTTGAAGGCTCTGTAGAGCGTGATCCAAAAAGCTTGAAAGTGCGGTTTGATTTAAATGATATTGGCCCTGCGATCACGGTTGAATATGAAGGCATTTTGCCAGATCTTTTCCGTGAAGGGCAAGGTATTGTGGCTCAAGGTGTATTAACTCAGCCAACTGTTTTAAGCGCGACAGAAGTATTAGCTAAACACGATGAAAATTATGTGCCGCCAGAATTAGGCGAAAAAATGCAAAAAGTACATAAACCAATGGGAATTGAGGCAGCGGACTTAAAAGGCGAAAGTGCGCGTGATCGTCAAGAAAAAGAAGGCGCAAAATGATTGCTGAATTAGGAAATTACGCGCTTGCTTTAAGTTTAGCTGTATCGCTTATGTTGGCGATTTTCCCTTTGTGGGGGGCTGAAAAGGGCAATGCACAGTTAATGGCACTAGCTCGCCCAATGACTTATGGTTTATTTGCAAGTTTAAGCATTGCTTTTGTTGCGTTATTTTATTTATTCGCAGTCAATGATTTTAGCGTGCAATATATTGTAAATAATTCTAATACTACTTTACCCATTTATTATCGTTTATCTGCGGTATGGGGTTCTCATGAAGGATCTTTATTATTGTGGATTTGGCTACTTGCCGTTTGGTCATCTGCCGTTGCTTTATTGAGTAAACATTTACCTCAAGAAGCGGTTGCTCGCGTGCTGGGTATTATGGGGATTATTAGCGTCGGTTTTGTGTTGTTCGTCTTGTTCACTTCAAATCCTTTTACGCGTACCTTCCCTAATTTCCCAGTGGACGGAAAAGAACTTAACCCAATGTTGCAAGATGTAGGCTTGATTTTCCACCCTCCATTACTTTATATGGGCTATGTTGGTTTTTCTGTGGCATTTGCGTTTGCGATTGCATCCTTAATGACAGGAAAATTAGATTCAGCTTGGGCGCGTTGGTCACGTCCTTGGACGCTTGCTGCTTGGGTGTTTTTAACTTTAGGTATCGTACTCGGTTCTTGGTGGGCTTATTATGAGCTTGGCTGGGGCGGCTGGTGGTTCTGGGATCCTGTGGAAAATTCATCATTTATGCCTTGGCTTGCTGGTACCGCATTGATTCACTCCCTTTCTGTGACAGAAAAACGTGGTTCTTTTAAAGCTTGGACGGTATTACTTGCGATTTTAGCCTTTTCACTTTGTCTGCTCGGCACATTCTTAGTTCGTTCTGGTATCTTAGTTTCAGTTCACGCATTTGCATCGGATCCAACTCGTGGTTTGTATATTTTGGCTTACCTCGTTGTGGTAATTGGCGGTTCGCTTGCGCTCTATGCGTATAAAGGCAGTCAAATTCGTTCTCGTGATAATGCAGAACGCTATTCACGTGAAAGTATGTTGTTATTAAATAATATCTTATTAATGACTGCACTTTGCGTTGTATTCTTAGGAACGTTGTTACCACTCGTTCACAAACAACTTGGTTTAGGCTCTATTTCTATTGGTGCACCGTTCTTTGATCAAATGTTCTTAATTATTATGACACCATTTGCATTATTGCTTGGTATTGGACCTTTAGTGAAATGGCGTAGAGACCAATTTTCTGCAATTCGCACGCCTGTTGTTATCAGCGTATTTGTTATGCTGATTGCAGGTTTTGCGTTACCTTATTTCTTGCAAGATAAAATTACCGTGAGTTCAGTGCTTGGTTCAATGATGACAGTGATTATTGCGTTACTTGCGCTTTATGAATTGCAACAACGTGCGACGCATCGTGAATCATTCTTTGTTGGCGTACGCAAACTATCTCGTTCTCATTGGGGAATGATGTTAGCTCACTTAGGCGTAGCAATGACTGTTTGGGGGATCGCGTTTAGCCAAAACTTTAGCGTAGAACGTGATGTGAGAATGAAAGTTGGCGAGAGCGCACAAATTGGTCGTTACGATTTTAAATTTGCCGGTGTGACGGATGTGAATGGTCCAAACTATATTGGGGGAAAAGCTCAAATTGATATTTCGAAAAATGGGCAACCAGAGGCAAGTTTATTCGCAGAAAAACGTTTTTATACAGTAAGTCGGATGTCTATGACAGAAGCCGCTATTGCTGGTGGTTTAACTCGTGACCTTTATGTGGCTCTTGGCGAAAAACTTGAGGACAATTCTTGGGCGTTACGCTTATATTACAAGCCATTTATTCGCTGGATTTGGATTGGCGGCTTATTTATGGCGTTAGGTGGATTGTTGTGTATGTTCGATCGACGCTATCGGTTTAATGCGTTGTTGAAGAAATAATTTATACTGCCATGGGTAGGTATACCCATGGCTAATTGAAATGGTTCCCCTTTGGGGAATTTCAACTAGCCTCAAAGAGGCTACACTTTTACTAGCCTAGGGTATACTTACCCTAGGCACCAATTTTAAAGTGCGGTAAAAAATGAAAAAAAAATTACTCGTTCCTCTTATTCTCTTTTTATCAATAACAATTGCTTTTTTAGTGCAATTAAAACGTAATGCACAAGGCGAAGATATTAAAGCATTAGAGTCAGCTTTGGTTGGAAAGCCTGTGCCAGCAAAAAATTTAACGGAGCTTTTTGAAAATAAAGCTTACACGAATGAATTGTTTCAACAAGGTAAGCCAGTTTTGCTTAATGTGTGGGCGACTTGGTGCCCGACTTGTTATGCCGAACATCAATATTTAAACAAACTTGCTAAAGAGGGTGTGCGAATTATCGGTTTAGATTATAAAGATGAATCACCTAAAGCAATGAAGTGGTTAAAAGATCTTGGCAATCCTTATCAAGTTGTTTTAAAAGATGAAAAAGGTTCTTTCGGTTTGGATTTAGGAGTATATGGTGCGCCTGAAACTTTTATTATAGATGGAAAAGGCGTGATTCATTATCGTTATGCCGGTGATGTAAACGAAAAAGTTTGGACTCAGACTTTAAAACCAATTTATGACAAACTCTCGGAGCAACAATAATGAAAAAAACATGGCTATTTTTGACCGCTCTTTTGTTTAGCACAGTGGCGTTTTCAGCGATTGACGCATTAAATTTTAGTTCTCCACAACAAGAGAGTGATTACCATCAATTAACACAATCTTTGCGTTGTCCTCAATGTCAAAATAACAATATTGCGGATTCCAATGCGACTATCGCTGTGGATATGCGTGGCAAAGTATTTGAGCTTTTACAAGAAGGCAAATCGAAAAATGATGTAGTGGATTATATGGTGGTACGTTACGGCAATTTTGTAACCTATGATCCTCCTATGACAGCGAGTACATTAGTGCTATGGATTGCCCCATTATTGCTTGTGTTGTTAGGCGTGGTATTTTTATTAAGACGTAAACCAAAAGCTCAAAGTGCGGTAAAATCCCAAGATGTTTTAACTGATGAAGATAATGCGCGTTTGGCAGAATTATTAAACAAGGATAAATAGATGAATTTTGCATTAATTTTTATATTAACCACTTTAGTTGTGGCGTTAATTTGTTTTTATCCTTTATTGTGTCAATTCAAAGCGAAATATGGGCAAAAACGTGATGATTTAAATAAGGCATTATATTTCTCACGCTTGGAAGAAATTGAACAAGATAATTCCCAAGGTTTAGTTGAAAATGTTGAGCAACTCAAACAAGAATTACAGAAAACTTTGCTTGATGATGTGCCGAGCAAGGTTCAAGAGAATGTGGATTATTCTGACAAATCTTATGGAAAAATTTGGTTTGCCTCTGGTGTATTAGCGTTAGGAATTATCGCAGGCTCTTCTTATTTTATGGTGGGATCTTGGCAAGCCGAATCAATGTTAGAGCAGACTTATGCGAAATTGCCCTATTTCTATGATCGAATGAAAGATGAAGATAAAAATCCATTTTCTGATGCAGAAATGCAGCAATTTTCTACCGCACTTCGAATCGATTTGCAGAAAAATCCAACTGATGCCAAAAAATGGTGGATGCTCGGTCAAATTGGGATGAATTTAGGTGATGCACGTTTGGCATTTGATAGCTATCAAAAGGCTAATAAACTTGAACCAGATAATGTGCAATATAAATTAGGCTATGCTCGTATATTGATGTTCTCTGAAGACGCGACTGATAAACTTAAAGGTGGCAATTTATTGCGTGAGGTAATTCGTCAAGATCACACTAATATTGAAGCGTTAAGTCTGCTCGCATTCCGTTATTTTGAAACGGAAGATTATAAAATGGCGGCAGTGACTTGGGCAATGATGTTGCGCTTAATGCCGAAAGATGATGAGCGTGTTCCATTAATTGAAAAAAGTATTCGTACCGCACGTGATGCTTTAGAGGCTCAAAACGAAGAAAAATCAAAAAGTATCACTCCTGAAAAATAACCTAGTACGTTATAAGACTTTTTGATATAGTGCGAAAAAATTATTCGTAGTCGAACAGATTAGCATTTAATAAAGTACTAAAGGAACGAGAAATGAATAACAAAAATTGCACTTTTTTTCTTTGTTCTGCGTCATTATTGGAAGTTTATTTACTTCACAATTTTCGATTGCAGAAAATGATTCTAGTGCAGTCACTTATATTGATTCTGAAGATAAAAAAGCATTTAATTCCGATGTTTCAAATAATGATGCTCAAAAACTAGCTCAAAGTATTGAATTTAAAGTTTATAAAATAGATGAAACGACTTCATCAGAAAGTATTTATTAATCTCCAGCTGGAATTTGTCAGGGATTTAAGATTACAAGAGGTGTAGATTACACAAATTCAACTTACCATTATCTTTCTCTAGACAATAGAGGAGAATTCTATGGCAGTGTGGCTGGTGCAACTATTTATAACCAAAAAGATCTTCAAAATTTAAGTTATGTGCCTGTTTATTCAATTACAGACAAAGATTTGTCTAAGCGTATTTAGGCACAAGAAAAGAAAAAATTAAAGGAAACTGCCATCAATCATATTTCAGAAGGCATCGCCGTATTAAATGATTTAATTTGTAAATAGGTTATATTAAATGAAAAATTCCGTTTTTATTAGTGTTGTTATGTTAAGTTTGGTTGGATGTTCATCTCAGTCAGAGCAAAGTAGTCAAGCTATTTACGATATGAAAACTGTACAAGAATATAATGCTCGAGTTATTAGTGGTAATACTGTTACGCAAACTCAAAAGGATAAAATAACGCAACAAATTGATACAAGTTTAAAATTAAACCAAAGTGACAATAAAGTTAAAACGAGAACAAGACGTGTATTGCCTGTTCTTCCAGTCACACCAAGCGTTGGGTATCATTATAATTATCACTATTTTAGATAAAATTTATCTTGTTATCTGTGCTAAAAATTCTTCTTCTGTTAATACTGCAATATTTAGTTCCTGTGCTTTTGCAAGTTTAGAGCCTGCTGCATCGCCTGCGATAACAAAGTCCGTTTTGTTGGAAACTGAGCCGCTTACTTTTGCGCCTAGCTGTTGTAGTAATGCTTTTGCTTCGTTGCGACCCATTTGAGTGAGGGTGCCTGTGAGGACGACGGTCTTATCTTTAAATAAGTTTTCACTGGCTTCTTTTACTTCCACGGTTTCCCAATGTACGCCTTGTGCGATTAAATCCTCCACGACTGCAACATTATGCGCTTCACGCCAAAATATAAAAATTCGGTTCGCTACAACTTCCCCTACATCAGGCACTTGTTGAAGTTCTTCAAGATTTGCGTCTTTAAGCGCATCTAAGGTTTTGAAATGATTAGCAAGATTCAATGCAGTGGCTTCGCCTACTTCACGTATGCCTAAAGCAAAAATAAAGCGAGCAAGCGTCGTGCTTTTTGCCTTTTCAAGACTATTGAGTGCGTTTTCTGCCGATTTTACGCCCATTCTTTCTAAGCGTGTGAGCGTGGTTAAATCGAGTTTAAATAAATCGGCTGGTGTATGAATCAGTTCTCGATCGACTAATTGTTCTATTAATTTTCCGCCTACACCATCAATATCCATGGCTTTACGAGAGACGAAATGTTTTAACGCCTCTTTACGTTGTGCCGCACAGAATAATCCTCCCGTGCAACGTGCTACCGCTTCGCCTTCAATACGAATAATTTGAGAATCGCACACAGGGCAATTTGTTGGGAAAATGATTGGTTTAGCATTATCAGGGCGACGTTCGTGTAATACGCCAATAATTTGTGGAATTACATCGCCTGCTCGACGAATAACAACAGTATCGCCAATAGCGATATTTAAACGTTCAATTTCATCGCCATTGTGTAAGGTGGCATTACTTACTGTAACTCCTGCAACAAACACTGGCTCTAATTTGGCAACTGGTGTGATTGCGCCAGTTCGCCCCACTTGGAATTCAACATCATTCAGCACCGTTAATTCTTCTTGGGCGGGGAATTTATAAGCAATCGCCCAGCGAGGTGCTTTAGAAATAAATCCTAGTTCATTTTGTAAGGCTATATCATTGATTTTTAATACCGTTCCGTCAATATCATAACCTAACGAGCTACGTTTATTTTGAATATCTCGATAAAAATCTAAAACTTCATCAGCACCGTTACATAAACGAATTTCTGGATTTACTGGAATACCGATAGATTTTAGCCATTGCAAACGAGCATAATGCGTAGTCGGCAGATCAACACCCTCAGCAATTCCAATACTATAAGCATTTAATACTAGTGGACGTTTACTGGTAATATTAGGATCAAGTTGGCGTAAAGAACCTGCCGCTGCATTGCGAGGATTAGCAAAGGTTTTTTCATTATGTTCTAGCGCATATTTATTTAAACGCTCAAAGCCTGCGTGTGGCATAAAAACTTCGCCTCGCACTTCTAAACGAGCTGGAGGATTGTCTGTTAAAAGTTGTAACGGAATATTACGAATGGTGCGGATATTTGCCGTAATATCTTCTCCTGTAGTGCCATCGCCACGAGTGGCAGCTTGGGTAAGTACACCATTAACATATAAAATACTCACAGCTAAGCCATCAAGTTTAGGTTCGCAACAGAAAGTAAGTGGTTTAGGCAATACAATTAAACGATCTTCAATGCGTTTTACAAAAGCATTGAATTCTGCATCTGAAAAAGCATTATCCAAAGAGAGCATTGGAATTTCGTGACGAATTTGGCTAAACCCAGAAAGTGGTTTTGCACCCACACGTTGAGTTGGCGAATCTGAAGTAAGAAATTCAGGATGTTCTAGTTCTAAAGCTTTTAGTTGATGAAAGAGACGATCATATTCGCTATCAGGCACGGTTGGATTATCTAGAACGTGGTATTCGTATTCATATTGGTGCAAGGTTTTGCGTAGATTGTTTATTTTAGTTTGAATATCTGTCATAAAATTCTCGGAGAAAAATGACCGCACTTTTTGCTTGTTTAGAGTGAAAATAGACAGGCATAAAGCTTGTCTCAATGAATAAAAGTGCGGTAAATTTAAAGTATGAATTTACACACGAGCAAGATAGGTTTGCTCTGCATTTGCATCAAAGACTTCTTGTTCTTCAGTCAGCACAACACCTTGTAAATCTTCGGCTAATGTATGGGCAGCGCGGATCATCATACGTAAATTAGCAAGATTATTACCCGGAGAGGGCAATTGCATAAAGAATACAATTCCTATGGTGTTAAATTCTGCTAAGTTATAAGTATTGAATGTGCCTGGTTGTTCTAAATTTGCCACACTAAAAAGCACAGGACTTGCCACACTTAAATCTAAATGGCGATGATACATTTCATCTTTACCCAAGATAAAACCTAAATTTTCAAGAGCCTGCACCAATTTAGCACCATTAAATTCTTCGCTAGATTTTGGAATAAGATAAAGTTGAATATAGCCAGTTGTTTGTTTTGGCTGAGCTGTCGTTTCTGCTTTTGGTTCATTAAACGAGACGTTGTAATCTATTTGACGTTCTTCGTGAGATAATTCTGCAAGCTGCACTCTTAATTCTGGCGATGATGAATTAATGCCATTAAAATCAACATTTTGGCTTTGTGCTTCAAGTTGTTCTAAGGTCATACTTGCGACATTATTTGAGGTCGGCATATCGTATTGAGGCTGCGTTGGTTGTGTTGTCTCTGAACGATGATTGCCCATATCATAAATAGGTTGCGCGTTAGGAATAGAAATTTTGATGTCATCCACACTTTTATCACTTTGGCGATAATCGATCAATTCAGCTTCTGATGGTGCTTTTTCTGTGGTTGGTTGAGTAATTGGTGTATGCCTATTTTCCACATAGGTATTTGGCGAAATATTGTTTGGCTGTACCATTTCTTCTTGCGTATGGGATTTAGATGTTGGAGAAGTGCGGTCAAATTTATTGGCTTTATCGAAATATTTTGATTTCTCACGACGATTTGACCATAATCCGTGCAGGATTAAGGCGACAAGTACCACGATACCCATAATAATCAAAATTGTATTTAAATCCATTTTTATTCCTTACGTGCGATAGTTCGGCAAGAGTGCTATAAACGGTGTTAATGCTACCATATTTCAGTAGGTGAAAAAAATACTTCAAGGTGTGGAATTTTAAAGGAAAAGTGCGGTCTGTTTTAAGTATATTTTTATTGAAAGGAAAGAAAAATGTTGAATCTTAATGAATTAAAATCGGGTTTCCATTATTTTGTGATGGGCTGGCATTTCATCACACAAAAAGGTTTACGTCGGTTTGTTATTATTCCAATTTTACTCAATACCGTTTTGCTTTGTGGTTTATTTTGGCTTTTTATTAGCCAAATCAGCAGTGCCATTGATTGGGTAATGAATTTTATTCCTGATTGGCTTGGTTTTCTCAGTTTTATTTTACTGGCATTCTCGATCTTAACTATTTTATTGCTCTTTTATTTTACTTTTACCACGCTTTCTGGCTTTATCGCTGCTCCTTTTAATGGTTTATTGGCGGAAAAAGTAGAAAAAATGCTGACGGGGGAAAATATTAATGATGATGGTCTTGCTGATGTAATAAAAGATGTGCCTCGTATGTTTGCTCGAGAGTGGCAAAAATTACGTTATAGCCTGCCTAAAATTATCGCCTTGTTTTTACTGAGTTTTATCCCTTTGGTTGGGCAAACCATCGTGCCTGTACTTACTTTCTTGTTCACTTGCTGGATGATGGCAATTCAATATTGTGATTATCCTTTTGATAATCATAAAGTTTCTTTTGATGTAATGAAGAATGCGCTTGGCAATCAACGAACTCAAAATTTAACTTTTGGAGGATTGGTTACGTGCTGTACGTTTGTGCCTGTGATTAATTTATTAATTATGCCTGTTGCAGTATGTGGAGCGACGCTAATGTGGGTAGAAAATTATCGTAATGGCTTACGTTTTAATATGAATAGACCTTTTTCCTCTCAAACGGGGCTTGATGTTCATTCAGAAAATACAGGGATTGTTAAATAGCTTGCGGTTATAAAATAGATCAAATAACTATTTTTTTAATCAAAAATACGGTACTATAAATAAACCAACATTAACGAAGTCCAACAAAAGGGAAATATTATGACAGTTTATGCAGACAATTCTTATTCTATCGGAAATACGCCGCTTGTGCGTTTAAAACATTTTGGTCACAACGGCAATGTGGTAGTTAAAATTGAAGGGCGAAATCCAAGCTACAGCGTGAAATGCCGTATTGGGGCGAATATGGTGTGGCAAGCAGAAAAAGATGGCACGCTCACGAAAGGAAAAGAAATTGTAGATGCAACGAGTGGTAACACAGGTATCGCTTTGGCTTATGTTGCGGCGGCTAGAGGTTATAAAATCACGCTCACTATGCCAGAAACAATGAGTCTTGAAAGAAAACGCTTATTGTGCGGATTGGGTGTAAATTTAGTGCTTACCGAAGGCGCAAAAGGAATGAAAGGCGCTATTGCGAAAGCAGAAGAAATTGTTGCTTCTGATCCAAGCCGCTATGTCATGCTTAAACAATTTGAAAATCCAGCCAACCCACAAATTCATCGAGAAACAACAGGGCCTGAAATTTGGAAAGATACGGATGGCAAAGTCGATGTTGTTGTTGCTGGCGTAGGAACAGGTGGTTCGATTACGGGTATTTCTCGCGCGATTAAATTAGATTTTGGTAAACAAATCACTTCTGTTGCCGTTGAGCCAGTGGAATCTCCAGTCATTAGTCAAACTTTAGCGGGTGAAGAAGTAAAACCAGGCCCACACAAAATTCAAGGTATCGGTGCGGGTTTCATTCCCAAAAATTTAGATTTATCTATTATTGATCGCGTAGAAACTGTTGATAGTGATACCGCACTTGCCACAGCTCGTCGTTTAATGGCGGAAGAAGGCATTCTTGCAGGTATTTCATCTGGTGCAGCTGTCGCGGCTGCAGATCGTTTAGCTAAATTACCAGAATTTGCTGATAAACTCATTGTTGTTATTTTGCCTTCAGCTTCTGAACGCTATTTAAGCACAGCACTTTTTGAAGGGATTGAAGGATAAACAAAAAAGAACAAAGTGCGGTGAATTTTCACCGCACTTTTACCTAGACCAAATTCCCTTTAACTAATTATTTTAAAATTGAAATTTGAGATTTTGTTTCACTGTTGTTAAAACGCTATTCACATTCCTTTAAATGTAGATCCCGATGCTCTTTGGGAATACGCATTAAACTTGCGTAATTAGTTGTTATTAATCACAAATTAATTTACATTGCACCCTATCTTTGATCTCAGTAAACATAAGCGAACACTACTAAACTCCAGTAAAATCAAGGCATAAGCGTTAAAATTGTTGTTCTTTCTCACTAGCATCCTAATTTAATCGCCTTATCCTTTCCTTCTTATTCAAAATTAATTTTTTATTCTTCTTTTCGTATTCTGTTCATTGAATTTTTTTATTAATGCAGTAAACTAGCCACCGATTTTTAATCACCTTTCTTTTCACTTTAAATGTTACCCGCGAGTAACAAAAGGACACATCATGACAAACAAAGTAAACAGTTATGGCTGGAAAGCCTTAATTGGCTCCGCCGTCGGCTATGCAATGGACGGTTTCGATCTTCTCATTTTAGGTTTCATGCTTAGTGCAATTTCCGCAGACTTAAATCTGACACCTGCCCAAGGTGGCTCTCTCGTGACATGGACGCTTATTGGTGCAGTTTTTGGTGGTATTTTATTTGGTGCATTAAGCGATAAATACGGTCGTGTACGGGTACTTACTTGGACCATTCTTCTTTTTGCGGTATTTACTGGTTTATGTGCGATTGCACAAGGTTACTGGGATTTACTGATTTATCGCACAATTGCTGGCATTGGCTTAGGCGGTGAATTTGGAATTGGGATGGCTCTAGCAGTAGAAGCATGGCCTGCACGTCACCGAGCGAAAGCAGCATCTTATGTTGCATTAGGTTGGCAAGCTGGTGTATTAGGTGCCGCATTACTTACACCATTATTGCTCCCGCATATTGGCTGGCGTGGAATGTTCTTGGTGGGTATTTTCCCTGCATTTGTCGCTTGGTTCTTACGTTCTCATCTACACGAACCTGAAATTTTTACTCAAAAACAAACCGCACTTTCAACTCAATCCAGATTTACTGATAAATTACGTTCATTCCAGCTTCTTATTAAAGACAAAGACACGAGCAAAATTAGCCTTGGTATCGTCGTACTTACTTCCGTACAAAACTTCGGTTATTACGGTATTATGATTTGGTTACCTAATTTCTTATCAAAACAACTTGGATTCAGTTTAACTAAATCTGGACTTTGGACAGCCGTTACCGTCTGCGGTATGATGGCTGGCATTTGGATTTTCGGACAACTTGCCGACCGCATCGGACGCAAACCAAGTTTCTTACTTTTCCAATTAGGCGCAGTGATAAGTATCGTGGTTTACTCACAACTTACCGATCCTGACATCATGCTTCTTGCTGGGGCATTTTTAGGTATGTTTGTGAACGGAATGATAGGCGGTTACGGTGCATTAATGGCAGAAGCCTACCCAACAGAAGCTCGAGCAACGGCACAAAACGTACTTTTCAATATTGGTCGTGCCGTAGGGGGATTTGGGCCTGTGGTTGTGGGCGCTGTTGTACTCGCCTACTCTTTCCAAACTGCCATCGCCCTACTTGCGATTATCTACATAATTGATATGTTAGCGACAATTTTCTTAATCCCTGAATTAAAAGGTAAAGCCTTAGACTAAGAAAATATAAAAGATGAAAATGCTCGCCAAGTGCGAGCATTTTTTATGAAACAAGTCATCTTATAAGTAATATCTTTATAAGTTTTATTTTCATTAAGCAAATTTTCATTATTTTGCTAACAGTTCGTTCAGTTTTTCTAATGCCATTTCCGGCGTAATATCAATCAAACTTTGATGATAACCGCCCTCTTTGTCGCCTTTACGGACTTTAATCAATCCACCTTCAATTAAACGAATAATCGTTGCCTTATCCGAAAGCGGCGGCGTGTATTGCGGACTCGTTGGGCCATAAAGTGCAATCAATGGGCGATTAACTGCTGCTGCAATATGCATTAAACCACTGTCATTTGTCATGACTGCTGTACAATTTGCAATTAAATCCACCGCTTCATTTAAGTTGGTTTTTCCTGCTAAATTAACACAAAACTCACGTAATTCTTCTAGCAGTGCTTGACGAATTTCCTCGCCCACATGTTCATCTTTAGCAGAACCAAATAGCTCCACTGCATAGCCTTGGGTAATTAACATTTCTGCTAATTTTGCATAATGATAATGTGGCCAACGTTTTGCTGGGCCAAATTCTGCACCAGGACAAAAACCAATAATTGGACGTTCGCCTAAAAGTGCGGTTTGTTTTTCAAATTTTTTTAAGGTTTCAGCTTGTTGCGCTGGCTCAACCGTCAAATAGGGCTTCAAGACAGGAATATCATCAGCTTTTGGTACAGCATTTTTTTCAAAAGCCAATGCAATATAACGCTGCACCATCATTGGATAATCTTTTTTATTGGCTCGTAAATCATTCAATAAAATATAACGGCTTTCGCCTTTCCAACCACGACGATGAACAATTTTTGCGAAGAAAGGAACAAACGCAGATTTCAATGAATTAGGCAAAACAATCGCCATATCATATTGCTCACGCAAAGATTTTCCTAAACGATAACGTGTTCCCAATTCAAAAGCCCCGTGCCCTAATGGCATTTCAATCGCCTTACGCACCTCTGGCATACGCGCAAGCAAAGGCTTACACCAATTCGGTGCCATCACATCAATATTGCAGCTTGGATATTGAATTTTCAGTTGCTGGTACAAACTGTGCGACATCATCATATCGCCAACCCAAGATGGGCCAATAATTAGAATATTCATTTTCTGTCTTTCAGATAAAAGTGCGGTTAAAAATACTTGTTATTATGGCACAGAGTTGAATAAAAATATGCTCCTTTAACAATTTAGTCGAAACTCTTTAGGAGTCATTTCAAATTCTTTCTTAAAAACAGAATAAAAATATTGAATGGATGGATAGCCGCAAATCTCAGCAATTTCTTGAATAGAAATATCTGTTTGTTGTAATAAATTCTTTGCTCGGGAAATTTTTTCTTCGTGGATGACTTGGTGAATTGTTTTATTCATTTCATTCTTAAAACGTTGTTCAAGATTAGAACGTGAGGTTTCAAGATGATCTAAAACTTGTTCTACTTTAATTCGATGACAGGCACGATGACGAATATAATGCATTGCTTGAATGACAAGCGGATCTGTTAATGATCGATAATCTGTAGAATTTCTAGAGTGAACGGTAATCGGTGGAATTAAAATAGGGGTATGTGAAACTTTTTGACCATTGAGTAATTTGTGTAATAATTTCGCAGCTTGATAACCAATCTCTCTCGTGCCTTGTTCTACGGAGGAAAGGGACACACGCGATAAATATTGGATCAATTCTTCATTATCAATACCAACCACACAAAGCTCTTCAGGTACAGCAATTTTACTGTACTCACAAGCCTGCAATAAATGACGAGCACGCGCATCCGTAACAGCAATAATACCAGTATGAGAAGGAAGAGATTTTAACCAGACAATTAGCTTTTGTTGCTCTTCCAACCAATTTTGAGCATGAACCTGCACACCCTCATATAGGTAAATAGGGTAATGATTTTTCTCCATCAACTCTACAAAAGCATCTCTTCGTTCTATAGACCAATGCTTATGAGTATTTACTTGCAAACCATAAAATGCAAACTGTGACAGTCCTTTCTCCTGTAAATGAGACAAAGCCATTTCAACCAATACCATATTATCTGTTGCTACATAAGGAAAGTGCGGATAAAAATCAGCTTGTTTATAAGATCCACCAACTGCTATAGTAGGAATAAGAGTGTGTTGCAATAATTCAACAGTTTTTGGATCATCAAAGTCTGCAATAATACCATCAATAGAAAGTTGATTAATGGTATCAGTATGATAGATAAATTCATCTTCTACAAAAATATCCCACATACATTGCGATGCCTGAATATATTGTCCAATACCCTCCACCACCTGCCGATCATATACTTTGTTTGCATTAAATAAGAGGGCAATTTTGTAGTATTGTTCCGTCATTTTATATCCTTATCTATGGGAAATTGCTATTTAAGTTATAATAGAAAAGATATTTAGCTTCAAGATAAAAATAGCCAGAATAACTGGCCATTTTTATATCCAATACCACATTTATTTTTTTAGCTTCGCAATACCTATTCCACTTGCACCATAAATAATAGCAAAGATAATACCGCTCCAACATAAAATTGCCCAAGGTAAATAAGACAATGTTGCAACACCTAATGTGCCTGCCATATATGCACCTGCGGCAGTCCATGGCAAAATAGGTTCAATAATTGTTGCGGAATCTTCTGCTGTTCGACTTAGATTTTTTGGATGTAATCCTTTTTCTACATACGCATCTTTAAGCATTTCTTCTGGAATTAGAATAGAAATTTGCCCATTACAAGTAACCCCAATCATTGTTAAACCGCAAAGAATCGTTGTAATAATCAAAGAAAGAGTTGAATGAACAAAGGTGAGTAATTTTTGAATAATCACGGTTAATGCACCGCTCAATTGTAATACACCTGCAAATGATAATGCACAGAAACAAATTAATAGTGTTCCCATCATTGAGTTCATTCCACCACGATTCAACAAACGACTTAAATCAGAGCTAACTGAAGTATGGTGAATCATTGAGGTATCAAATCCATTAACTGCGCTATTAATCACATCAGATAGAGAGAATTTTTGAATTAAGATAGCATTAATAATTGCGATAAATGCTGATAATAACATTACTGGAATAGTCGGTTTCTTAGTAATAGATCCCCATAATACAATAGCGACTGGAATAAGTAATAGAAAGTTAAAATGATAAACTTGCTCTAACTCATGAATCATTGTATTTACTTTTTCTGGAGTCGCTACATTAGAAAAATCGTAGTTTAAACCATATACCACATAGACAGTAGCCGAAAGAATAAAGGATGGTAATGTTGTATAAAGTAAGTGAGCGATATGCTCATATAAATCTACGCCAGCAGCTGCGGATGCAATATTGGTTGTATCAGATAATGGCGATAATTTATCTCCAAAATACGCACCAGCGACCACAGCACCTGCCGTAGCAGCCAAATTGGCGTCTAATCCAATCGCAACTCCCATAAATGCCACACCAACAGTCCCTGCTGCCCCCCAAGAGGTTCCGGCACAAATGGAAACAATAGCAGTAAGGAATAAGGCTGTCACATAAAGATATTCTGGTGATATCGCTTTTAGTCCGTAGTAGATCATCATAGGAATTGTTCCTCCACTAATCCAAGTTCCAATTAATAATCCTACAGTAATTAAAATTAATAGTGCAGGCATTGTTTTAGCTATTTTTTCTGAAATGGCGTCTAAAATATCTAAATAGCAATGACCTAATTTAATAACTAAAAAACCAGCAAATACCGTTGAAATAATCATTAATGGCTCTGCTGGCAAATCAAATAAAGCATACCCAAGCCCTAACAGTAATAGCATCACAATGATTGGTGAAAAAGCTTCTAATGTTGTTGGCATTCTTGTGCGATGAGTGGTTTTCATATTAAATCTCCCTATTGTTTAATAAACAAAACCCATTTTTGATTCGATTCAATGCTTCTAATAATTTTTCTCTAGGCATAGCGACATTCATACGAAAGAAACCGTCTCCCTCTTTGCTAAATTCACTCCCCAAAGATACTTTTACTCTTGATAAATTATTAATCCAATAAGCTAATTCATTTTCATTTATACTTAGCTTTTTATAGTTTATCCAAAGTAAATAAGTTCCATCACTTTCAGTAATATCTAATAATGGAATATACTCATTGAAAAATTCTTTTACTATCTTCTTATTATTCTTTATGTATTCTTTTAGATAGATTACCCAGTCAGTACAATATTTATATAACGAAATAATAGCTGGTATAGAGAAATAATTTGGATTATGTATACCTAATGCCATCATTTCTTTTATAAATTTTTCTCGAATCTCTTTATTCTCAATAATTAGGTTAGCTATTTCCAATCCAGGAATATTAAAAGTTTTTGCTGGGGATAAACAGATCATTGAGTGATTTGCTACCCATTCATCTAATGATGATATTAAATAGTGGGAGTCATTTGTTAGTGTAAAGTCTGCGTGGACATCATCGGAAATGATAAATACATTATGTTTTTTAGCTAAGTTTATAATTTTAATAAGGACTTCTTTGTTCCAAATCGTTCCAGTTGGGTTATGAGGAGAAATTAAAACAAATACTTTAGAATGTTCAAAACATTCCTCTAATAAATTAAAATCAATACGATACTTTCTATTCTCATAAACCAAAGGACATTTATATAATTTTCTGTCATTTAATTTTATCGTGTTTAATATTGGACCATATGAAGGTGATAGAATACATATCCCATCAGTTTCTTTTGTAAATGCTCGTATATAAATAGATACGGCTTGGATTATTCTTGGGCAAAATACAATTTTTTCAGAGAGAACAGAATAATGATATTGTTCGAAAATATAATCACTGATTATCTTGTAATAGTCGGCTGGTAATTCAGTATAACCATAAATTCCTAAACGATTAAATTTTTCTAATTCATCTATCATTATCTGAGGGGCTGGAATATCCATATCCGCAACAGACATTGGAATAATATCATTATCTACATTCCATTTAGCACTAAATGTATTTAGGCGATCAATAATCACATCAAAATTATAAAAATTATTCATTATTCCTCCTGATGTATAAAGCAAATTTACTTTAGTCAAAGAAGAAAAGAATTAAAATTACTAAAACTACTTTATCTATTACGTTTTTTCACAACTGTGATCTAGTCCACAATTGTAAATAATCACTATAAAAAATTAAATAATGTAACGGATAAGAACTTGTTTTTTCATAAGAAGATGAAAAACTTCATCATCTAGAAAGCAGTATGTTAGGTAACCATTTCTATAAAATTAAAAAACCGCCATTTTATAAATGACGGTTTAAAATTAATAATTACATCTTTTTCTTATTACTAGTATCTATCCATACAGCAAGTAACAAAATGGCACCTTTGACAATATATTGCCAAAAAGTTGGCACATCAAGCATACTCATACCATTATCAAGCGATGTGATGATAAGTGCGCCAATAACAACCCCAAACACACTTCCTACACCTCCCGCTAAGCTTGCCCCTCCAATTACACAAGCTGCAATCGCATCTAGTTCTGCATTTTGCCCTGCCGATGGTGAGCCTGCACCTAAACGAGCACTTAAAATCAACCCTGCTATTGCAACTAACACACCATTCATTGCAAAGATAATCAGTTTTGTTTTCTCTACATCGATACCAGATAATTTTGCCGCATCAATATTGCCACCAATCGCATAAACGTGGCGGCCGAATGAAGTTTTACGAGAGAGGAATAACCCTAAGATTGCAAGAACTGCCAGTACTAAAACAGGAAATGGAATGCCACGATAATCATTAAGTAAATAAATTGCTCCTAATACAATTACTGCAAACAAAGCATATTTCGTAAAATCTTTTGATAATGCAGACACTTCCAGCTGAAGCTGCTGGCGACTTCTACGTTGATAATTTCCCCAAAGAACAAATCCAATAACTGCAATACCACCTAAGATAAACCCTGCAATATCTGATAAATAACCTTGCCCAATAACTATCATAGTTCCACTAATAGGAGATACAGTTGTGCCATTAGTCAAACCAATCAAAATTCCACGGAATGCGAGATAACCTGCAAGTGTAACAATAAAGGATGGCACTTTGCGATAAGCCACCCACCAACCATTCCAAATACCAAAAATTAAACCAAGAGCAATTGTTGCAATAATAGTTACAGGTAATGGGAAGCCCCACCAAACATCGGCAATAGCTGCAAATCCGCCCAGTAGGCCCATAAGTGAACCAACAGATAAGTCAATTTCAGCAGAAATAATGACAAAAACCATTCCAATTGCAAGAATGCCAGTAATTGAAGTTTGGCGTAACAAGTTAGAAATATTTCTTGCACTTAAATAAGCGCCATCAGTAGCAACACTAAAGAATGCCATAATGACGGCAATAGCTATTAACATAATGTAAACTTGTAAATTTACGGATTTTAACTTAAACATAGATTACTCCTTAAGTGCTGTTTCCATAACTTGTTCTTGAGTAAGAGCAGTATTGATAAGACTAGCTTTAAGTTTACCTTGGTGCATAACAAGAACTCTATCACTAATGCCTAAAACTTCTGGTAGTTCTGATGAAATGACAATAATCGCAATCCCTTCTTGTGCTAATTGGTTAATTAACTTATAAATTTCATATTTCGCACCAACATCAATTCCTCTTGTTGGTTCATCTAAAATCAGTATTTTAGGATTTAACAATAAATATTTTGCTAGGATCGCTTTCTGTTGATTACCGCCACTAAGTTGTCCTATTGGCAAATCTGGTGAAAAAGTTTTCACCTTTAGTCGTTTGATGGCTGAGCCAATTATTTGTTCTTCTTTTGCTTCATTAACTACCATTTTTCCGAAGCAATAAGATTTTAAAGAAGAAAGCGTAATGTTTTTGCCAACTCCCATAATAGAAACAATGCCGTGTTTCTTCCGATCTTCAGGAACCATCACAATTTTATGTTCAATCGCTTGGGCACAATTTTTGATATTTACTTGTTTTTGATTGATAAAAATATTTCCTTCAAACTTACCTTCATAAGACCCAAATAAGCATTGCACCATGTCTGTACGACCTGAACCAACTAAACCTGCAACACCTAAAATTTCCCCCTCATGAAGACTAAAACTTACGTTATCAACACGCTTAATATGTGTATTGATTGGATGCCAAGCAGAAAGATTTTCTACTCGTAAAATTTCATCTTTGATTTCATGAGGTTCATGTGGATAAAGTGAGGTAATTTCCCGACCTACCATCATGGTGATAATGTCATCTTCTGTCATTGTTGAAGCGTCTTTCGTTCCAACATGTTCACCATCACGAATGACGCAAATTTTGTCAGATATCGCCTTAACTTCATTGAGTTTATGGGAAATATAGATACAAGCGATATTGTGTGCTTTAAGATCCTTAATAAGATTTAATAAAATTTCCGTTTCTTTTTCGGTAAGTGAAGCCGTTGGTTCATCTAAGACAAGAAGTCTTACTTGTTTATTTAAGGCCTTAGCTATTTCAACTAATTGCTGTTGCCCTAAACCTAATTCTCCTACTCGTGTATTGGGATCGACATCTAATTGCACCTGCTGTAATAAATTTTTGCAACGTAAGTACATTTCATTATCTGCTGTCAAACCTTTATGAGTTATTTCGTTACCCAAAAAAATATTCTCCAATACAGACATATTCTTTACGAGAGTAAGTTCTTGATGAATAATTGAAATGCCTTTTTCTTCAGTATCTCTAATATTCCTTGCTTTTAGTTCACTTTCAGAAAAGTAAATATCACCGCTGTAATCTCCACAAGGATAAATACCGCAAAGTATTTTCATTAATGTAGATTTTCCAGATCCATTTTCACCACATAAAGATAAAATTTCCCCTGCTTCTAATTCAATAGATATATTATGAAGTGCGGTCACATCACCAAATTTTTTTGTGATATGTTTCATTTCCAACAATGCCATATCGTAACTCCCTAAGAGGTAAGGGAAGAGTTTTCTCTTCCCTCTTAAAGTTAGTGATAAATACTTTCCTTAGTATGAAAACCATCTTTAATTACAGTTTCATTAATATTACGTTTATCAACAGCGATAGGATCAAGTAAATACGCAGGAACATTTTTTAAGCCATTATTCAGTTCTGCATTAGCTTCTACTTTTTCATTCTTACTTAATTTAACCGCAATTTCTGCCGCTTTATCTGCAAGTTTCGTAATTGGTTTATAAACAGTCATAGTTTGCGAGCCATTGACAATACGTTTAATTGCAGCTAAATCTGCATCTTGCCCAGAAATTGCGACTTTCCCAGATAAGCCTTGTGCGCTAAGGGCTTGAATCGCACCTCCAGCAGTAGCATCGTTAGATGCAACAACAGCATCCACATTATTTTTATTAGCTGTTAATGCGTTTTCCATAATTTGTAACGCTTTTTCAGCTAACCAAGAATCAACCCATTGATCTCCTACAACCTTAATTTTCCCACTGGCAATTAAAGGATCTAATACTTTCATTTGCCCTTTTCTAAATAATTTTGCATTATTATCTACAGGAGATCCCCCCATTAAAAAATAATTACCTTCTGGTTTTACAGCTACAATACTTTTAGCTTGTAGTTCACCCACTTTTTCATTATCAAAGGAAACATAAAAATCTAAATCTGCATTATTGATTAAACGGTCATACGCTAATACTTTTATTCCTTCCTTTTTAGCTTCAGAAATAACGTTACTTAATACTTCACCGTTATGAGGAATAATTACTAATACATCAATATTTTTATTGATCATATTTTCGATTTGAGAAATTTGTGCTGAATCATCACCATTCGCAGATTGGACAAATACTTTTGCCCCCATTGATTCTGCTTTGTTTACGAAAATATCTCGATCTTTTTGCCATCTTTCTAAACGTAAATCATCAATGGATAAACCAATTTTAAGATCTTTGGAATGGGCAGAACTACTAAATACAGTTAATGCACCAACAAGGGTAAGTAAAGCTGATTTGATTTTCATATTGATACCTCAATAGTTAAGTGAAGGACTAGTTATTGCTCCAGTTGTTAGTTTTCACACTTTAAAAAAGGCTTTCAATTATAAAATCTTTCTCCATTATTACGTTTTTTCACAACTGTGATCCACTCCACAGTTGTAAATAATCAACATAGAAAAATTAAATAACATAATTGATGAAAAGCTAGTTTTTCACAAAAATACGAAAAACTTCATCATCTAGAGAGGAAAATGTTATGACAACCTATTTCGATAAAATTGAAAAAATCTCCTTTGAGGGAGAAAAATCCACAAATCCTTTTGCTTTTAAACATTATGATGCTAATCAAGTAATTTTAGGTAAAACTATGGCTGAACATTTACGCTTAGCTGTGTGTTATTGGCATACCTTTTGCTGGAATGGGAATGATATGTTTGGGCTAGGTTCTTTGGAACGAAGTTGGCAGAAAAATCCAAATTTGCTTGCTGGCGCAGAACAAAAAGCCGATATTGCTTTTGAGTTTTTGAATAAGTTAGGCGTACCTTATTATTGTTTTCATGATGTAGATATTGCACCTGAAGGTAATTCAGTGCGGGAATATGTACAAAATTTTCATCATATTGTTGATATTTTAGAACGCAAACAAGTAGAAACGGGTATACAACTCTTATGGGGAACTGCAAATTGTTTTACTAATCCTCGTTATATGTCTGGTGCAGCAACCAATCCTAATCCTGAGGTTTTTGCCTGGGCTGCAACACAAGTGTTTAATGCAATGAATGCTACTCAACGTTTAGGTGGAGAAAATTACGTATTATGGGGTGGACGTGAGGGATATGAAACTTTATTGAATACCGATTTGAAACGTGAACGTGAACAAATTGGTCGTTTTATGCAAATGGTGGTAGAACATAAGCATAAAATTGGGTTTAAAGGTACATTATTAATCGAGCCAAAACCGCAAGAACCAACTAAACATCAATATGATTATGATGTGGCAACAGTGTATGGTTTCCTAAAACAATTTGGTTTAGAAAAAGAAATTAAAGTTAATATTGAAGCTAACCACGCGACGCTTGCTGGCCATACCTTTCAACATGAAATTGCAACAGCTTGTGCATTAGATATTTTTGGCTCAATTGATGCTAATCGTGGCGATCCACAATTAGGCTGGGATACCGATCAATTCCCAAATAGTGTTGAAGAAAACACGTTAGTTATGTATGAAATTTTAAAACATGGTGGTTTTACTACTGGAGGTTTTAATTTTGATGCGAAAATTCGCCGACAAAGTATTGATCCTTATGATTTATTTTACGCTCATATCGGTGCAATTGATGTATTGGCATTATCCTTAAAACGTGCAGCAAAAATGTTACAAGAGGAAACCTTACAAAAAATTGTTAATGAACGCTATGCAGGTTGGAATAGTGAACTTGGCCAGCATATTTTGCAAGGCAAAACTTCACTTGAAACACTTGCACAACTAGTCCAACAAAAAGATTTAGCGCCAAAACCAGTTTCAGGTCAGCAAGAATATTTGGAAAATTTGGTAAACCAAGTTATTTATAGCTAAAAATGAAGCAAAAGTGCGGTTGTATTTCACCGCACTTTTTTATTTTAGGAGACATTATGTATATAGGAATTGATTGTGGCACACAAGGAACAAAGGCGATAGTGCTTGATTCTGTCCAAAAAAAAGTGATTGGAGTTGGTTACGCAAAACATGGATTAATTACACAATCCAATGGAAGACGTGAACAACAACCAAATTGGTGGATTGAGGCATTACAACAAGCATTACAAATTGCATTGAAACAAGCAAAAAATTCACCGCACTTTTCACCTAATTTAGTGAAGGGAATAGGAATTTCAGGACAACAACATGGACTGGTAATGTTAGATAAAAACGATCGTCCTCTATATAAGGCTAAGCTTTGGTGTGATACAGAAACCGCTACGGAAAATGATATACTGATCGAAAAATTAGGCGGACAAACGGCCGCATTTGAAAAATTAGGTATCATTTGCCAAACTGGTTACACGGCTTCAAAACTGAGTTGGTTTCGTCAAAATTATCCTGATAAATTTGCCAATATTCGCAAAATTATGCTGCCACACGATTATCTAAATTATTGGCTAACAGGAAAATTCTGCACTGAATTTGGTGATGCTTCCGGTAGTGGTTATTTCGATGTTGTGAAAAGAGAATGGAAAAGAGAAGTCTTCAAATATCTTGCGCCAGAATTAAATATGGATGAAGTGTTACCTAAATTACTTTCTGCCGAACAAAAAATCGGTGTGATTAAACCTGAAATTGCGACTTTATTTGGTTTTAATGATAATGTCATCGTCTCCACAGGTGGAGGCGATAATATGATGGGAGCAATTGGTACAGGAAATATTCGAGAAGGGATTGCTACGATGAGTCTCGGTACTTCTGGTACCTTGTATGCTTATACGCAAAAGCCATTACTTAATTTACCACCAATGATCGCAAATTTTTGTTCAAGTAATAATGGCTGGTTACCACTAGTTTGTGTGATGAATATAACCTCCTCAAATAAACAGCTAATGAATTTGCTAAATATTGATATTGAAGAATTAAATCAACTTGCTCAACAAGCACCTATCGGCGCAAATGGCATCACTATTTTACCATTCTTTAATGGTGAAAGAGTTCCACCTTTACCCAATACAAAAGCGAGCATTTTAGGATTAGATTCAAGTAATTTCACACGAGAAAATCTTTGTCGAGCAATGATGGAAAGTGCCACTTTTACGCTTCGCTATGGTTTAGATTTATTTCGTCAAGCTGGTCTCAAAACCTCACAAATTCGCCTAATTGGAGGTGGTGCGAAAAGCTTATTTTGGCGACAAATGATTGCTGATGTAATGAATACCGAAGTGGTATGTTTGCAGGAAGAAGAAGCTGCTGCATTAGGAGGGGCAATTCAAGCTATGTGGGCAAATGGAGAAGGAGAACTTGAATTTTTATGCGACACCTTCATTCACTTAGATGAAAACTCCAAAACTTATCCTAACTTATCACAGGTGAAAAATTATCAAAGTTCTTACGAGCGTTATTTAAAACATTTATCACAATTATACTAAATAAAATCCCCTATACCGAGAGTCTATAGGGGATTTACTACATTAATAATTTATTTTCTATTCAACCACGCCATATATTCAGCCACGCCTTCCGCGACTGTTTTGAATGGTTTATCGTAGCCTGTTGAACGAAGTTTAGTCAAATCTGCTTGAGTATATTCTTGATAACGAGATTTCAAATGTTCTGGGAATGGAATGGTTTCAATCTCGCCTTTACCGTGGAATTTCACTACCGCATCAGCCACTGCACGGAAACTTTCTGCATTTCCTGTACCAAGGTTATAAATACCTGAAATACCATTTTGCCAGCACCAAATATTCACGGCAGCCACATCGCCCACATAAACAAAATCACGGCGGAAGTGTTCGCTGCCTGCAAATAATTTTGGATTTTCGCCTTTTAATATTTGGTTATTCAAGTGGAATGCCACGCTCGCCATAGAATCTTTATGATTTTCACGCGGCCCGTAAACATTGAAATAACGGAAACCACATACTGGCGATTTTGCTTCTGGCAAAATGTTACGCACATATTGATCGAACAAGAATTTAGAATAGCCATAAACATTTAATGGACCTTCAAATTCACGTTCTTCACGGAATACTTTGGTGTCTCCATAAGTTGCTGCGCTTGAGGCATAAAAGAAAGGGATTTCTCGGTCAAGGCAATAATGTAACAACTCTTTAGAATATTCGTAGTTGTTGTGCATAATGTATTTGCCATCCCATTCTGTGGTTGCAGAACATGCCCCTTCGTGGAATACCGCATCAATATCGCCAAATTCGTCGCCTGCAATAATAGAAGCAATGAAATCTTCTTTATCACAATAATCTGCAATGTCTAAATCAACTAAATTGGCAAATTTAGTGCCATCTTTTAAGTTATCTACCACTAAAATATCTTTACGCCCTAAATCATTCAATGCTTTGACAATATTGCTGCCAATAAAACCTGCTCCACCTGTTACGATAATCATAATTCTGTCCTCTTTAAAATAAGTTTGCGTATTGTAATAGATTTTCTACCGCTTAGCCAAAAAACTCTGCGAAAAACAACCGCACTTTTAATCCCCAATAACTCGTGAGGCCTGTTGTAACAAGATCCATTTTGCCTTTACTCAACAGCACAATTGTGGGCGTCACATTAATTTGCCATTGTTGTGCAAGCTCGCCTTTCGGATCATTTACTGTAGTGAAGTGGTAGTCATTTTTTCTTAAATAATCAATCACTTCCGCCTCATTGCCTGAGCGTAACGCCACGGATACAACTTGATAGCCTTCTTTCGTTAAAGAATTAATTGCTGGCGAAGTATAACGACAATAGCCACACCAAGTTCCCCAAAAATAAAGTAATGTGGGTTTGTTTTGATCAAGACTTTCAAGAGAGAACGTATTCCCTTGAAGATCTTGTAACGTGATTTTATTTATTTCCTCTGGCACTACAGGGCGACGAACAAAATCCAGTATGCTAGTCATCACAATAAAAGTTAAAAAGAGGGATAATCCATTCTTGAGTAATTTTTTAATCTTCATTTTATTTATTTATTCCTTATCTTGTTGAGATGATTGTAATTGAGCATAAAACAACAGTCAAAAATAAAGAATTTTTGCTACAATAGGTAAAACATAAATAAAGGAGGAAAATAATGACATCAAATCAACTTGCTCAATATATCGATCACACTGCACTGACTGCAGAAAAAAATGAACAAGATATTTTGACACTCTGTAATGAAGCGATTGAACATGGATTTTATTCTGTATGTATCAATTCTGGTTATATTCCACTTGCTAAAGAAAAACTTGCTGGCTCAAATGTAAAAATTTGTACCGTAGTTGGCTTCCCTTTGGGGGCGAATTTAACCTCAGTCAAAGCATTTGAAACACAAGAATCTATTAAAGTGGGAGCAAATGAGATTGATATGGTGATTAATGTAGGTTGGATAAAATCGCAAAAATGGAATGCAGTAAAACAAGATATTCAAGCGGTGTTTAATGCTTGTGATGGTACGCCATTAAAAGTGATTTTAGAAACTTGTTTGCTCACTAAAGATGAAATAGTGAAAGCCTGTGAAATTTGTAAAGAAATCGGTGTGGCTTTTGTTAAAACATCAACAGGCTTCAATAAAGGTGGTGCGACTGTAGAAGATATTGCATTGATGAAACAAACGGTCGGCAATATTGGTGTTAAAGCATCAGGCGGCGTGCGAGATACTGAAACGGCACTTGCGATGATTAAAGCGGGTGCAACTCGCATTGGTGCAAGTGCGGGCATTGCAATTATTAGCGGTACGCAAGATACCCAAAGCACTTACTAATCCTTTCACGCGTGGTATTCTTTCCACGCGTTTTTACATATTCGACGATTTCTGCAACAAACGATCCATTGCTCGATAGCCCAAGGCTTCCGCTAAGTGCGGTTGAGAAATTTGTTGTTCTCCTTGTAGATCGGCAATGGTTCGAGACACTTTCAAAATACGATGATAAGCCCGAACAGAAAGCCCAAGTTTATTCAGTGCTTTTTCAAGGAAAAAGGCATCTTTATCGTTTAACTTGCAATCACGCTCAATCTCTTTACTGTTCAAATAAGCGTTAATTTTTCCCGCTCTTTCCATTTGAATCTCTCGCACTTTTAACACTTTTTTACGAACTTGTGCGCTGGTTTCGCCACGATCGCCCGTATTTTGTAAGCTACCTTGTGGCAATAAAGGCACTTCAATAGACAAGTCAAAGCGATCTAAAAAGGGCCCTGAAAGTCGATTTAAATAACGCATAATTTGTTGCGGTGAAGTGCGGTTATGTGTTCCAGTATAATGACCTGTGGGGCTTGGATTCATCGCTGCCACCAATTGAAAACGAGCTGGAAATTGAATTTTTGCATTAGCACGAGAAATAATAATCTCACCACTTTCCAAAGGCTGACGTAGCGCATCTAACACTTTTCGTTCAAACTCTGGAAGTTCATCAAGAAAAAGTACCCCATTTGTTGCTAAGGATATTTCACCAGGTTTTGGGATCGTTCCACCACCAACTAAAGCTGGCATTGATGCACTATGGTGCGGGGCGCGAAAAGGACGTTGTTTCCAATTATGAAAATTTAACTCGTTTTGCACTAAACTCGTTACAGATGCCGTTTCAATCGCTTCTAAATCAGTCATTTCAGGTAAAAGCCCTGTTAATCGGCTGGCTAACATGGTTTTCCCTGTACCCGGTGGGCCAAGAAAGAGTAAATTATGCTGCCCCGCTGCGGCAATGGTTAATGCACGTTTAGCGTGCTGTTGTCCAATAATATCCGTTAAATCTAATGTATTTTTACCCGAAAAATTTACCGCACTTTCTTTCACAATTTCAGTGGCGATAGGTAATTTTTCCTGACCATTGAGAAATTGCACCACATCTAAAAGTGTTTGCGCAAAATAAGTATTTTGATCAGAAACAAGTGAGGCTTCATTGGCATTTTGCTTCGCAATGATTAACTCTCGCTTTGATTTTTGTGCTGCAAGAATAGCGGGAATTACACCGTGTACGCCACGTAATTGCCCCGTAAGTGCAAGCTCCGCTACAAATTCAAATTGCTTTAAGCAGCTCGCATCAAGCTGATCCGATGCAGCTAAAATTCCGATGGCAATAGGCAAATCAAATCGTCCGCCTTCTTTAGGCAAATCCGCAGGTGCGAGATTCACGGTAATGCGTTTGGCTGGGTATTTAAATTGTGCATTCATCAATGCACTACGCACCCGATCTTGTGCCTCTTTCACGGTTTTTTCGGGCAAACCAACAAGTATAAATCCGGGTTTTCCGTTGCTTAAATGTACCTCAATAGTAACAAGCGGCGCTTGCACCCCCATAGAGGCACGGCTGTAAACAATAGCAAGAGACATTATAATCCTTAAAGTGTGGTAAAAATGGAGATAGTTTTGGCACTATAAAAAAAGCACGTAATGAAATCATTCATCCCGTGCTTTTTTTGCGATCTAGATCGCAATATTTGTATTTTATTCCGCAAAAAGTGGCGAAAACCAAAAATCTAATTTCGCTGCAAGTTTATCAATTCCAATTTTATTTTGTGCAGAAAAAGCTTCAACTTGTATATCGCCTTGAAATGGAAGAATTGCTTCATGCACCATTTTTACTTGTTTACTACGTGAGCTTTGGCTTAATTTATCGGCTTTAGTCAGTAATAAAAGAACTGGTAAATCAGCTGAAACCGCCCATTCAATCATTTGTTGGTCAAGATCTTTAAGCGGATGGCGAATATCCATCAACACAACTAACCCTGCCAAACATTCGCGTTTTTGTAAATATTCGCCTAAGGATTTTTGCCATTGAATTTTCATCTGCTCTGGCACGGCAGCATAACCATAGCCCGGTAAATCCACCAATTTACAATTTGGTTCCACTTCAAATAAGTTGATTAGTTGGGTACGCCCCGGTGTTTTTGAGGTACGGGCTAAACTTTTTTGATTGGTTAATGCATTAAGTGCGGTTGATTTTCCTGCATTTGAACGACCCGCAAATGCAATTTCAATGCCCGTATCTTCAGGAATAGAACGAATATTCGGCGCGCTCGTTAAAAAGTGGGTTTTGTGGTAATTAAGTTTAATTTCAGACATAAGGATTCCTTTTAAAAATTGTGTTTAGAATAGCATAAATGGAAAATTTCCTGAAATTATGTCAAAATTCTCTCCGAAATTATAATCAACTAATGGCACTCCAGATGACAACAAAAACAACTTACCAATGGCCTCAATCTAAGGATCTTTATCCATATCGACCAGGGCGTTTTGATGCACCAAAACATTGGCGTTATAACTTACGTAGCTTTTTAAATCGTGGTTCAATTCGTCGCTTTGAACAATTTATCAATCAACATCCTTTTCTCGTCGATATTTTTAATACGCACTTGGATTATAGTTATCCTGTTGCTTGTCGTTTTCTCGATAAACGTTTCAATGCATCACAACGATTTAATGCCATTTGTGAGAATCTTTTATTTTTACCCAAAAAACTTACCGCACTTTCTACGCCGTTATGGGAAAAACCATTAAGTTTTGGCGAAGTCATTCCTGATTTTGAAATGACATTAAGCATGACAACCCATCAACCGATGGAGGGGTATTGGGTATTGGAGCTATGGCATAAACCAAGAAATGAATTAGTTTATTTGCTTACCTTTGCCAAATTGGGCGATGCGCTTCTTATTGCTGTTGTACAAGGGCCAAATTTTGAAGGCTCAAAGGAAATGGTAAAACAACTAACTAAATCTTGCCACGGTTTGCGCCCAGCCTATTTAATGGTTGAAACCATGAAATCACTCACGAAAATCTTAGGCTACGATAAATTGCTTGGCATTCCGCAAAAATACCAAAATAAATCTCGTTTCATTCAAAGTAAACAATACACGGTGGATTATGATGCGATTTTTGGCGAATCAGGCGGAGAATTAAAAGATTACTGGGAATTGCCTTTAGAAATGGATAGAAATCTGGATGATGTGCCAAGTAAAAAACGTTCCATGTATCGTAAACGTTATGCGATGCTAGATGATTTGGCTAAAGTAATTGAAGAAAAATTAGGATTGTAAAAGTAAAAAGTGCGGTGAATTTTAACCGCACTTTTTGTTTTATAAGACTTTCAAGCAAGCCACAAAATGGCTGTTGTTTTGGCTGGTGAGAGGTGGTTTTTGTTTCGCACAATTCTCATCAGCCTTTAGACAGCGAGTACGAAATACGCAACCAGACGGTGGATTAATTGGCGAAGGCAAATCACCTTCAAGTAATTCGATGGATTTATTGCGTTCCAATTTTGGATCGGGGATCGGAACAGCAGACATTAAAGCTTTGGTATAAGGATGTTTGGTATCGTTATATACTTCCACATCGCTGCCTAATTCCATTGCATTGCCTAAATACATCACTAATACGCGGTCAGAAATATGTTTTACCACCGCTAAATCATGAGCGATAAAAATTAAGGAAAGCCCCATTTCTTTTTGCAGGGATTTCAATAAATTCACCACTTGAGCCTGAATCGACACATCTAACGCTGAAACGGGCTCATCACAAATGATCATTTTGGGCTCAATGATTAATGCACGAGCAATACCGATACGCTGACATTGACCACCAGAAAATTCATGTGGGTAGCGGTTAATCAAGTTCGGTAAAAGCCCAACTTTCAACATCATAGCTTGCACTTTTTCTTTCACTTCGGCGGCACTTAAGTGCGGTTGGTAGATCTTTAATGGCTCAGCAATGATTTCGCCAATATTCATTCGCGGATTGAGAGAGGCTAGTGGGTCTTGGAAAATCATTTGAATATCTTTACGCGTTTCTTTCCATTGTTTCGCTGATTGTTTTCGTAAATGTTTACCAAGCCACAAGATTTCCCCTTCACTCGCTTCGACTAAACCGATAATAGTGCGTGCAAGTGTGGATTTACCACAACCAGATTCACCTACTACGCCGAGAGTTTCACCTGCGTAAAGTTTAAAAGACACATCCTTCACCGCTTTTAAGGTTTGCGGTTTGGCGAAGAAAAGGGATTTATCATTTTTAATTTTAAAACTGACGCCTAAGTGATTGACTTCAAGGAGTAATTCTTTGTTGTTTGAGACTGTCATAGGTTAAATTTCTCCGTTGGTAACCAACAATTACGTAATTGACCGTGATTAAATGTAGTCAGTTTTGGCGCAATTTGGCATTGTTCAGTAGCAAATTGGCAACGAGGTGAGAATGGACAACCTTTTGGCAAATGCAATAAATTCGGTGGATTGCCAGGAATGGTTACCAAGTGTTCTTCATTGCCGTCTAAGCGAGGAATCGCATCCATTAAGCCTATGGAATAGGGATGGGTTGGATGATAGAAAATTTGTTCCGCTGTGCCGTATTCCATGGTTCGTCCAGCATACATCACCATGACTTGATCGCAAATACCTGCTACCACACCTAAATCGTGAGTGATCATAATAATTGCAGTATTAAATTCACGTTTTAGTTCATTTAATAAAGTCATGATTTGTGCTTGAACGGTCACATCCAAAGCTGTTGTTGGTTCATCTGCAATGAGTAGTTTGGGACGGCATAATAAGGCCATCGCAATCATCACCCGTTGACGCATACCGCCAGAAAACTCGTGCGGATACATGCCCATGCGTTTTTTAGCTTCTGGCATTTTAACTGCGTCTAACATTTTCACGGATTCGGCAAAGGCAGTTTGTTTATCATAGCCCTTGTGCAATTGCAGCACTTCCATGAGTTGTTCACCGATTTTCATGTAAGGATTTAGCGACGTCATTGGATCTTGGAAAATCATGGAAATTTGCTCGGCGCGGATTTTATTCAATTCAGCATTCGGTAAATTAACTAATTCTTTCCCTTCAAAAATGGCAGAGCCTTCCACTTCACCGTTGGCTGCCAATAAACCCATTAAGGCAAAGGCTGTTTGTGACTTGCCTGATCCACTTTCGCCTACGATGCCCAGCGTGCTTCCTGCATTCAGCGTGAAGTTTAAGTCATTCACTGCTGTAACGACGCCATCTGGTGTTTTGAAGCGAACGTAGAGATTTTTTATATCTAATAAAGGATTCATTATTCGCTCCTATCTATCTTTCGGATCGAGTGCATCACGCAACCCGTCACCGATAAAGTTAAAACAAAATAGGGTAAGGCAAAGGAAAAATGCCGGGAAAATTAATAACCAAGGCGACACTTCCATTTGTGCAGCACCATCACTTAAGAGTGCACCCCAGCTACTCATCGGTTCTTGAGTTCCTAATCCTAAGAAACTTAAGAATGATTCAAATAGAATGAGTCCTGGTACTTCAAGCGAGGCATAAACTGCCACTAAACCTAATACATTCGGAATAATGTGTTTCAAAATGATTTGGCGACGAGGTACGCCACAAACGATGGCGGCTTCGACGAATTCTTTATTTTTTAGGCTGAGGGTTTGTCCGCGTACAATACGTGCAAGACCAAGCCAAGCAATGGCCCCGATAGCGATAAAAATTAAGAAAATGTTTTGGCCAAAAAGAGTCACCAACAAAATCACGAAAAACATAAATGGAAATGAGCTGAGAATCTCTAAAAAGCGCATCATCAGCATATCTGTTTTACCGCCTACATAGCCAGAAATCGCTCCATAAATTGTGCCGATAGTCACGGAAATGAAAGCACCAGCAATACCGACCAATAATGAAATCCGTCCACCGATAGCAGTGCGTACCAATAAATCTCGACCCGATGCGTCGGTACCGAAGAAGTGATAGCCTTCCATTGTTGGTGCGGCACTCATCATATTCCAATCGGTATCTTCATAGGTAAATGGGAAGAACCAAGGCGCTACGGTGATAAATATAATAATAAACGCCAAAATAATCAGACTGGCAACGGCCGCTTTGTTGCGGAAAAAACGGCGTTTCGCATCTTGCCATAGGCTGCGGCCTTCCAGTTGCATTTCTTCAATACGGTCAGCCACTTGTTCCACAAAATCCGCATTTTTCTGATTAATCGGCTGAGTACGATAATCTGTCATAATTTATCCTTAATAACGAATTTTTGGATCGATGATGGCGTATAAAATATCCACAATCGCATTAAATAAAATGGTTAATGTCCCCACTAAAATGGTGAGGCTCAAAACTAAAGAGTAATCGCGGTTCAATGCGCCGTTTACAAATAATAATCCCATGCCAGGTAAACCAAATACGCTTTCGATGACCATTGAGCCGGTAATAATCCCTACGAAAGCAGGTCCTAAATAGGTTATCACGGGTAAAAGTGCGGGACGCAAAGCATGTTTTAAAATGATTCTCGACATGGAAAGTCCTTTAGCTTTGGCGGTTCGAATAAAGTTGGAATGTAACACTTCAATCATTGAACCACGCATGATACGCGCAATCCCTGCAACATAAGCGATAGTTAAGGAGGCTACAGGTAAGATCATGTACATGGCGGTACCGCCGTTCCAACCGCCAGCTGGCAGCCATCCTAGATAAATGGCGAAAATTAGCACTAAAACAGGTGCAAATACGAAGCTTGGCATAATGACCCCAAGCATCGAGAAACTCATCAAAATATAATCCCAACGGCTATTTTGATTGAGAGCGGCGAGCGTACCTGCTGTTACTCCTAGCACGACTGCAAAGGCGAAGGCAGCCATTCCCAATTTTATGGAAACAGGGAAAGCTGACGCGATTAAATCATTGACTGATTGGTCTTTATATTTAAAAGAGGGACCAAAATCTCCTTTGGAAAGATTTTCTAAATAAAGGAAATATTGTTTATATAATGGTTCATTTAAATGATACTTCGCTTCGATATTAGCCATGACTTCTGGCGGATAAGCGCGTTCAGAAGTGAACGGGCTGCCAGGGGCAAGACGCATCAAAAAGAAAGAAAAAGTAATCAAAATAAACAGCGTCGGCAAGGCTTCCAACAGCCGTTTAAAAATAAACTTGAGCATAACAACTCCAACCAAAATGGGCGAAAAGTGCGGTCAAAAAATACGACGATTTTTAACCGCACTTAAATACGAGCAACGAATTAATGTTTAATAATATAAAGATTGCGTAAGTAAATATGATCTTGTGGATCTTTGCCTGAATAACCTTTTACGTAAGGTTTCACTAAGCGTGGATTCACATAGTTAAAGATTGGTACGATACCGTAATCTTTTCCAAGAATTTCTTCGGCTTTCGCATAAGCTTTTGCACGACCTTCTGCATCAGTTGCTGCGTAAGATTCTGCCATCGCTTTATCATATTCTGGGTTCGCGTATTTCGCGGTATTGTTACTAGAATTAGATAAGAAATAGTTGCCGAATGTTGTTGCTTGGTTGTAATCCGCACTCCATCCTGCGCGCGCCGTATCGTAACGACCTGCACGACGGCTATCAATGTAAGTTTTCCACTCTTGGTTTTCTAATTTCACATCAATCAAACCTTTGGTGTTCGCTTTCCACATAGATGCTGCAGCAATAGCCACTTTTTTGTGGTTTTCATTGGTATTATAAAGAATGCTGAATTTCAACGGATTCGCTTTACTGTAACCAGCTTCTTCTAAGAGTTTAATGGCTTCTTCATTACGTTGTGCCATCGGTTCTTTTGAATAAGCAGGTTGTTGAATGAGATGACCTTCTTCGATGTAAGTTGGGGTAAACACATAGGTTGGTGTTTGACCTTGGCCCAATACTTTATCGGTGATCACATTACGATCAAGGGATAAGTTCAAGGCTTTACGAATATTCACGTTATCAAAAGGTGCTTTCTTATTGTTTAATTCATAAGAATAAGTTCCTAGGGTACGAGTAACGTATACTTCGCCTGGCAATTCTTTTTGTAATTTAGCGAATTGTTCTGGCGGTAAACCATAACTGGTCATGTCTAAATCGCCCGCACGATAACGCGCTACATCGGTACTTGGGTTTTCAATGGCGAGGAATGTCGCGCTATTGATTACGGTTTCTTTATCGTTCCAATAAAGTGGGTTACGTTCAAATTCGATTTTTTCGTTAATGATGTGGTTAGCCAGCTTATACGCACCGTTACCCACGTAGTTTTCTTTTTTCACCCATGCATCACCCAATTTTTCGACTACTTTTTGTGGTAATGGCAATAAGGATTGGTGAGTCGTTAAACTGACTGCATAAGGCACAGGATTGGTTGCATGAACCACAAAGGTGTAATCATCTTTTGCTTCCA
The DNA here is from genome assembly GCF_049823435.1 of Haemophilus sp. HN_Hi16. Lineage (NCBI taxonomy): Bacteria > Pseudomonadati > Pseudomonadota > Gammaproteobacteria > Pasteurellales > Pasteurellaceae > Haemophilus > Haemophilus sp. HN_Hi16. Next base: position 1,781,410 of record NZ_CP187500.1, on the reverse strand, counting down.
CGCCTAATTCAGCCGGTTTTTTCTTACCGTCAATAATGTCTTGCGCATTTTCAACTTGTAAATAACTTAAGTAACTCGCATAAGGTGCAGCAGTGGCAGGATCCACTAAGCGACGCCACGCAAACACGAAATCGTGTGCAGTAACAGGATCTCCGTTTGACCATTTAGCATCTTTACGTAAATGGAATGTCCAGGTTTTGAAGTCAGGTGTATTTTCCCAACTTTCAGCCACACCCGGTTGAAGTTTACCTTCAGAGTCTGAGGTGACTAAGCCTTCAAGTAATTGATAAGCAACGTTAGATTCTGGCACACCTTCGGTTTTGTGTGGGTCAAAACTTTGTGGTTCAGCCCCATTATTGAACACGATATGCTGTTTTTCATCTAATTGTGTTCCTTCAGGCACTATAACTGCTTGCGCAGAATAGGAAAGAGCAAGAGCGATTGCAGAGAAGAGTAGTTTGTGTTGCATTTGAGCCTCCTTGTCATTAGGCGATATTTTTATAAAAAGTCTTCTACTTATTAGCTCAAAAATTCATTTTTGTAAAGATTTGTCAGGAAATTATTTGAAGAAAAATTGAGTTTTGTGAGTTGTGTCTAATAAATCGCTAAAAAAATTGCTAAAAGTGATGATATGAGAGGGGGGATCTAGGATGTATTGATTTTTCCTATTGTAAATATTTTCCTACATAAATTACCTTTTTAATGCTAATTGTGCTATCGTAACCTGATTAGATTTAAACAAGTCCATTCAAGGAGAATACAATGACAACACAGTTAGATTCACTTCGTAATATGACCGTCGTCGTAGCTGATACTGGCGATATCGACGCAATTAAAAAATATCAACCACAAGATGCGACTACTAACCCATCATTAATTCTAAGTGCTTCAGCATTACCACAATACGCCCCATTAATTGATGAAGCGGTAGCTTATGCAAAAGCTCAAAGCAATGATAAAGCACAACAACTTATTGATGCAGAAGATAAATTAGCGGTAAATATTGGTTTAGAAATTTTAAAAATCGTTCCAGGACGTATTTCTACTGAAGTGGATGCACGTCTTTCTTACAACACACAAGCAACAGTTGAAAAAGCGCGTAAATTGATCGCAATTTATAATGCAGTTGGCATTTCAAATGATCGTATTTTGATTAAAATCGCTTCCACATGGCAAGGTATCCGAGCTGCAGAAATCCTTGAAAAAGAAGGCATTAACTGTAACTTAACCTTATTATTCTCTGAAGCGCAAGCTCGTGCTTGTGCAGAAGCAGGCGTTTACTTAATTTCTCCATTTGTAGGTCGTATTTTAGACTGGTACAAAGCAAATTCAGACAAAAAAGAATATGCGCCAGCAGAAGACCCAGGCGTTATTTCTGTTACCAAAATCTATAATTACTACAAAGAATATGGCTACAACACCGTTGTGATGGGCGCGAGCTTCCGTAATGTAGGAGAAATTACTGAACTTGCAGGTTGCGATCGCTTAACCATTGCACCGGCATTACTGAAAGAATTACAAGAAAATTCAACCGCACTTGTACGCAAACTTGAATACAAAGGCGAAGTAAAAGCGAAACCACAACCATTAACAGAAGCTGAGTTCTACTGGCAACATAACAGCGATGCAATGGCCGTTGAAAAATTAGCAGAGGGTATTCGTAAATTTGCTGTTGACCAAGAAAAATTGGAAGCCATGCTTTCAGCAAAACTTTAATCCATAATTCAATATAAAAAATAACCGCACTTCAATCTGCTCTTGAATTAGTTAAAGAAAATATTTAACTAATTTGAGTGCAGATTTTTTATTTATTAAGATATAAAAGTGCGGTAAAAATTTAGTTTGTTTTTTGTTTAATTGAACAAACATTGCAAAATATCAAATTTTGTTGAAATAATTTTTGCTTTTCTTTGCAATGAAAGGGGAGGAGAGTAAAATAACGCCAATTATAGAAGTATTTGTAGCCGTAAACTTGTTAAAATTATTAAATTTTCATCAACTTTTTCAATTTCAATAGTTGGAGTTTGATTATGGCATCAGAAAATCAAAAACTATCTTCTGTTGCTCTCACGCCAGTTGAAGCAACGGATTATGCAGAAAATACAGCGACTTATAAAGCAAATAAACGTCCATTTTTATCGTTTATGTCCGGCATTAGTGCCGGTGCTTGTATTGCCTTAGCCTTTGTATTTTACACAACAACACAAACTGCTAGTGCAGGTGCACCTTGGGGATTAACCAAGTTAGTAGGTGGATTAGTCTTCTCCTTGGGCGTAATTATGGTGGTGATTTTAGGATCTGAATTATTCACCTCTTCTACTTTAACTTTAGTCGCTCGAGTGGGCGGTAGAATCACTACGACACAAATGATTCGAAATTGGATCGTGGTGTATTTAGGCAACTTCGTTGGTGGTTTGTTTATTGCCGCTGTTATTTGGTTTGGTGGACAAACAATGGCAGCAAATGGCCAATGGGGTTTAACGATTCTTGCAACCGCCCAACATAAAATTCATCACACGTGGTTTGAAGCTTTTAACCTAGGTATTTTATGTAACATTATGGTGTGTGTGGCGGTTTGGATGTCTTATTCTGGTAAGACTGTTACAGACAAAGCATTTATTATGATTATGCCGATTGGTTTGTTTGTTGCATCAGGATTTGAACACTGTGTGGCTAATATGTTTATGATTCCAATGGGAATTATTACTGCACATTTTAGTACACCTGAATTTTGGCAACAAATCGGTGTTGATCCGATGAAATATGCAGATTTAGATTTGTACCATTTCATTGTGAAGAATTTAATCCCTGTAACGTTGGGAAATATTGTCGGCGGGGCAATTTGTATTGGTGTATTCCAACGTTATTTAACCAAAACGCATTAAAGATTTACTTACTTATTTATTAATTAACAAAGGAAATGACTATGTCAGAACTTAATGAAGCGCAAAAATTGGCGTGGGCTGGTTTTGCTGGTGGCGATTGGCAAGAAAATGTCAATGTACGTGACTTTATCCAAAAAAACTATACTCCGTATGAAGGCGATGACTCTTTCTTAGCAGGTCCAACCGAAGCAACAACCAAGCTTTGGGAATCTGTGATGGAAGGAATTAAAATTGAAAACCGTACTCACGCACCATTGGATTTTGATGAACATACGCCATCTACCATTATCTCCCACGCACCCGGTTACATTAACAAAGATTTAGAAAAAATCGTTGGTCTTCAAACTGATGAACCTTTAAAACGTGCCATTATGCCATTCGGTGGTATTAAAATGGTGGAAGGTTCTTGTAAAGTTTATGGTCGTGAACTTGATCCTGAAGTGAAAAAAATCTTCACTGAATATCGTAAAACGCATAACCAAGGTGTATTCGATGTTTATACGCCAGACATTTTACGTTGCCGTAAATCTGGTGTATTAACTGGTCTTCCAGATGCTTATGGTCGTGGCCGTATCATCGGTGACTACCGTCGTGTAGCACTTTACGGTGTAGACTTCTTAATGAAAGATAAATACGCACAATTCTCTTCTTTACAAAAAGATTTAGAAGATGGCGTAAATCTTGAAGCAACAATTCGTTTACGTGAAGAAATCGCAGAACAACACCGTGCATTAGGTCAATTAAAACAAATGGCAGCAAGCTATGGTTATGATATTTCTAACCCGGCAACTAATGCTCAAGAAGCAATTCAATGGATGTACTTTGCTTATCTTGCTGCAATCAAATCACAAAATGGTGCGGCAATGTCATTCGGTCGTACTGCAACCTTCATTGATATCTATATCGAACGTGATTTAAAAGCAGGAAAAATTACTGAAACTGAAGCGCAAGAATTAGTTGACCACTTAGTTATGAAACTCCGTATGGTTCGTTTCTTACGTACGCCTGAATACGATCAATTATTCTCAGGTGACCCAATGTGGGCAACTGAAACCATCGCAGGTATGGGTTTAGACGGTCGTACATTAGTAACCAAAAATACATTCCGTATTTTACACACTCTTTACAACATGGGTACTTCTCCAGAACCAAACTTAACCATTCTTTGGTCTGAACAATTACCTGAAAACTTCAAACGTTTCTGTGCGAAAGTATCGATTGATACCTCATCAGTTCAATATGAAAACGATGATTTAATGCGTCCAGACTTCAACAATGATGACTACGCAATCGCATGTTGTGTATCACCAATGGTTGTGGGTAAACAAATGCAGTTCTTCGGCGCTCGTGCAAACTTAGCGAAAACATTGTTATACGCAATCAACGGCGGTATCGATGAAAAATTAGGTATGCAAGTAGGTCCGAAAACTGCACCAATTACTGATGAAGTATTAGATTTCGATACAGTAATGACTCGTATGGATAGCTTTATGGATTGGTTGGCAAAACAATATGTGACCGCCTTAAACGTAATCCACTATATGCACGATAAATATTCATACGAAGCCGCATTAATGGCATTACATGATCGTGATGTATACCGTACCATGGCTTGTGGTATCGCGGGTCTTTCTGTTGCGGCTGACTCACTTTCAGCAATCAAATATGCGAAAGTTAAACCAGTTCGTGGCGACATCAAAGATAAAGATGGCAATGTTGTTGCAACTAACGTAGCAATCGACTTTGAAATCGAAGGTGAATATCCACAATATGGTAACAACGATAACCGTGTTGATGACATCGCTTGTGACTTAGTTGAACGTTTCATGAAGAAAATTCAAAAACTTAAAACTTACCGCAACGCTGTGCCTACACAATCTGTATTAACCATTACTTCTAACGTAGTTTATGGTAAGAAAACAGGTAACACCCCAGATGGTCGTCGTGCTGGTGCACCATTCGGACCAGGTGCGAACCCAATGCACGGTCGTGACCAGAAAGGTGCGGTAGCATCATTAACTTCTGTGGCTAAACTTCCATTTGCTTACGCGAAAGATGGTATTTCTTATACCTTCTCAATCGTACCAAATGCGTTAGGTAAAGATGCAGAAGCACAACGTCGTAATCTTGCTGGCTTAATGGATGGTTACTTCCACCACGAAGCAACTGTTGAAGGTGGCCAACACTTAAATGTGAACGTGTTAAATCGTGAAATGTTGTTAGATGCAATGGAAAATCCGGATAAATATCCGCAATTAACCATCCGTGTATCTGGTTACGCAGTACGTTTCAACTCTTTAACTAAAGAGCAACAACAAGATGTAATTACTAGAACTTTCACAGAGTCAATGTAAAAACATTTTTATTTTTGACCGCACTTTGGCGGAAACATAATATGTATGAGCCTGATTTCAATCAGGCTCATTTTTTATAGACTAAATATTTGGTAAAATTTAGCTATATCTAATTTTAGGAAATTTATGTATGTCAGTTCTTGGACGAATTCACTCTTTTGAATCATGTGGCACTGTAGATGGGCCAGGTATTCGTTTTATTTTATTTATGCAAGGTTGCTTGATGCGTTGCAAATATTGTCACAATCGTGATACTTGGGATCTTGAAGGTGGCAAAGAAATCAGTGTCGAAGATTTAATGAAAGAAGTAGTGACTTACCGCCATTTTATGAATTCGACTGGCGGTGGTGTCACTGCATCTGGTGGTGAGGCTATGTTACAAGCAGAGTTTGTACGCGATTGGTTCCGTGCTTGTAAAGCGGAAGGGATTAATACTTGCTTGGATACAAATGGTTTTGTACGTCATTATGATCATATTATTGATGAATTATTAGATGTAACAGATCTTGTTTTACTCGATTTAAAAGAGCTTAATGATCAAGTTCATCAAAATCTTATTGGAGTACCAAATAAACGTACCCTTGAATTCGCAAAATATTTGCAAAAACGTAATCAACGTACATGGATTCGTTATGTTGTTGTTCCTGGTTATACCGATAGCGATCACGATGTGCATTTATTAGGTCAGTTTATTGAAGGTATGACCAATATTGAAAAAGTTGAACTTCTTCCTTATCATCGATTAGGTGCACATAAATGGAAAACCCTTGGGTTAGATTATGAGCTTGAAGATGTATTACCGCCAACCAAAGAATCGTTAGAGCATATTAAAACAATCCTAGAAGGTTATGGGCATACTGTAAAATTCTAAAATAAATGTCAGCTAACATAAGGAGTAAATAATGAAAAAAATTATTTTAACATTATCACTTGGGCTACTTACCGCCTGTTCTGCTCAAACTCAAAAGGTTGAACAAAATGATGTGAAGCTGACAGCACCGACTGATGTGCGAAGCGGATATGTACGTTTGGTGAAGAATGTGAATTATTACATCGATAGTGAATCTATTTGGGTGGATAACCAAGAACCACAAATTGTGCATTTTGATGCAGTGGTGAATTTAGATAAGGGATTGTATGTTTATCCTGAGCCTAAACGTTATGCACGTTCTGTTCGTCAGTATAAGATTTTAAATTGTGCAAATTATCATTTAACTCAAGTGCGAACTGATTTCTATGATGAGTTTTGGGGACAGGGTTTACGTGCAGCACCTAAAAAGCAAAAGAAACATACGTTAAGTCTAACACCTGATACGACGCTTTATAATGCTGCTCAGATTATTTGTGCGAATTATGGTAAAGCATTTTCAGTTGATAAAAAATAAAAAAATCTGCACCTTAATTAGTTTAAATTTTATTCAACTTTTAGGGTGCAGAGAGTATTTGATTTTTCTGCAGTTATTGTTATTTAACTGCTGGCACTTTTAAGTCTGGTTCGTTTGGTTTTTCAATTGGTGCAAAAGTTTTATCTTTATTCGCATCAATAATTTTTTGAGTATCATTTGCTAATGCGGTCAAACCCATTTTTTCATAAGCTTCCTGCATCAGAAATAATCCTTCATAAGTTGCTTTAGTATCAGGATATTGTTTTAACATTCCTACCACACGATTTGCAACTGCTACCCACGCTTTACGTTTTGCATAGAATTTGGCAATCTCTAATTCGTGACGAGCCAGTGCATCTTTAATATAAGCCATACGAGCTAAAGCATCTTGTGAGTAAGGGCTATTAGGGAATGCACGAACTAAGTTTTGGAAATTAGAAAAAGCGGTACGCATAGAGGTTGTTTCACGTGTTGCACGGTCAATTCCAAAAAAATCTTGGATAACATTATCGCCTGTTGCTGCATTAGTTAAGCCAGCCATATATACCGCATAGGCTTGATTTGGGCTTTGTGGAAATTGATGTAAAAAGCTATCTACCGTCAATAATACTTGCGTATAATCTTGTGTTTTATAATTTGCATAAATTAAATCTAACATTGCTTGTTCTTGATAAATACTACCAGGGAAACGTTCAGTCGTCGCTTTTAAATAGCGAATGGCTTCAGAGTAGCTACCTTCTTGTAATGATGTTGTACCTTTTGTGTATAATTCATTTACCGATGCTTGTTCAACATCTTTTGAACCACTTGAACATCCAATAACCAATGCTGCCACGGCAAGCAACGCCAAAGATTTTATTTTACGCATTGTTTTTTCCTTAATTTTTACGAAAACCAATAAATAAGATACAATTGTTGGCTATTGTATAGAACATTAATCAATAAGCCAACTTTTAAAATTTTTGAGAGCTATTTATGCCACAAATTACCCTTTCGGCTGAAGTGCAGCCAGAACAAATGGGACAGCGTTTAGACCAAACACTTGCAGAGTTGTTCCCTGAATATTCTCGCTCCCGATTAAAAACGTGGATTGAAGCCGATCTCGTAAAATTAAATGATCGCATTGCCAATATTCCACGAGAGAAAGTGCTCGGAGGAGAGAGAATAGAGATTATTGTTGAAGTGGAAGATGAAACACGTTTTGAAGCAGAAAATATTCCATTGAATATCGTGTATGAAGATGATGATATTATTGTGATTAACAAGCCAAAAGATCTTGTGGTACACCCTGGTGCTGGCAATCCAAATGGAACCGTACTCAATGCGTTACTCTATCATTATCCGCCAATTGCAGAAGTACCTAGAGCAGGAATTGTGCATCGATTAGATAAAGATACGACAGGCCTAATGGTTGTTGCGAAAACTATTCCAGCACAAACTAAGTTAGTACGCGACTTACAAAAACGCAAAATTACGCGTGAATATGAAGCGGTCGCTTCAGGCATTATGACTAAAGGCGGCACTGTAGATCAACCTATGGCTCGTCATGCAACCAAACGCACTTTAATGGCGGTTCATCCAATGGGAAAACCAGCTGTGACCCATTATCGTATTATGGAGAATTACCGTAACTACACCCGTTTACGTTTACGTTTGGAAACGGGTCGTACACATCAAATCCGTGTTCATATGGCACATATTGCCCATCCATTACTAGGCGATCAAACCTATGGCGGACGCCCTCGTCCACCCAAGAATGCAAGTGAAGACTTTATGGAAGTATTGCGTAATTTCAAACGCCAAGCTTTACATGCAGTTATGTTACGTTTATCCCATCCAATTACGGGGGAGATGATGGAATGGTATGCACCATTGCCTGATGATTTCGTTGAATTGCTTAATGCACTCAAAGCCGACTATCTAGAACATCAAGATGAGTTAGATTATTAATATGCAAGCGATTAACCCCAATTGGAACGTTCCAAAGAATATTCATGCCTTTACCACCACTCGTGAAGGGGGCGTGAGCCTAGAGCCTTATTTTAGTTTCAACTTAGGCGATCATGTGGGTGATAACAAAAGTGCGGTAAAAACCAACCGCACTTTATTAGTCGAAAAATTTGGCTTGCCACAAAAACCTGTATTTTTAACGCAAACACACAGCACTAGAGTACTTCAATTACCTTATTCAGGAGAAAATCTTGAAGCGGATGCAGTTTATACAAATGTTCCCAATCAAGTTTGCGTTGTTATGACTGCAGACTGTTTGCCAGTTCTATTCACTACAACATCTGGCAATGAAGTAGCTGCAGTGCATGCTGGCTGGCGTGGTTTATGCGATGGCGTACTAGAAGAAACAGTGAAATATTTTCAAGCTAAATCTGAAGATATTATCGTGTGGTTTGGCCCAGCAATTGGCCCAACAGCATTTCAAGTTGGAATTGATGTTGTAAAACAATTTGTTGCGGTAGATGAAAAAGCCAAACTTGTCTTTCAACCTGATGCAATCGAAGAAGGTAAATACCTAGGTAATCTTTATCAAATCGCAACTCAGCGATTAAATAATCTCGGCATTACGCAAATTTATGGTGGAAATCACTGTACATTCAACGAAAAAGAAAAGTTCTTTTCTTATCGCAGGGACAATCAAACAGGCCGAATGGCAAGTGTCATTTGGTTTGAATAAATAGTCTAAAAGCGCATAAAATGCGCTTTTAGTAATCTTTGTTTTATATTCTTTCTGCGATAATACCGCCACCCAAACAAACTTCGTCAAGGTAAAATACGGCAGATTGCCCTGGGGTTACTGCTGATTGGGGTTCATCGAAAATCACTCGAATGGTTTCATCATCAATTGGTTCAATCACACAAGGAATATCTTGTTGGCGATAACGCGTTTTTACCGTGCAACGTAATAACTCTCGAATTGGTTCGCGATCAACCCAATGTAATTGGCTAGCAATCAAACCTTTAGAAAATAAACGAGGATGATCATGGCCTTGAGCAACAATAAGTTCATTATTTTCTACATCCTTATCTACTACATACCAAGCTTCATCTCCTGCATTTTTTAAACCACCGATGCCTAATCCTTTACGCTGTCCCAACGTGTGATACATCAAACCATCATGACGACCAATAATTTCGTCATCTACAGTGCGAATATTACCCGGTTGAGCTGGCAAGTAACGAGCTAAGAAATCCTTAAATTTACGCTCACCAATAAAACAAATACCGGTAGAGTCCTTTTTCTTCGCTGTAATTAAACCAAGATCTTCAGCAATAGAGCGAACAATGGGCTTCTCAATTTCACCAACAGGGAATAAACTTTGCCCTACTTGTTTATGGCTTAAGGTATAAAGAAAATAACTTTGATCTTTATTAGCATCTAAACCACGTAATAATTTTGCATTTTCATCATCACCAGCTCTACGTACATAATGCCCTGTTGCAATGTAATGGGCACCAAGATCTTCAGCTGCATATTCTAAAAATGCTTTAAATTTAATTTCTTTATTACACAAAATATCTGGGTTCGGCGTGCGCCCTGCTTTATATTCAGTTAGAAAATGCTCAAAGACATTATCCCAATATTCTGCAGCAAAATTAATTTTATGTAGTTTGATACCCAATTTATCACATACTGCTTGAGCATCTGCAAGATCAGCTGCAGCAGTACAGTAATCCGTATCGTCATCTTCTTCCCAGTTTTTCATAAATAGGCCTTCCACCTGATAGCCTTGCTGTTGAAGAATAAAAGCTGACACAGAAGAATCCACTCCGCCAGACATACCACAAATCACTTTTTTGGTAGCATTGCTCGCAATCTGCTCTTGCGTCAATTGAGGAAAGTGTTGATTATAAGTATTTGAAATTAACATAGTTCTCCCGTAACTTCGGTTAAGGCGAAGCACATTGGTTAGTTGTTAAGATAGTTGATTATCGTTGATAAAAAACCTTGCCAGTTCGTTCTATATTTTCAGCCAGTTGAGAATGAGTCAAATGCTGATAAATTGATAAATCAAATAAATAGGGTGAATCGGAATCATCAAGTTCAAGCCAAATTTTTCCTAAAATATCTTGGGTTAAATGTTTACCTTTCAGTGTTAAATCAATATCAGAGCCCTCTCTAAAAGTGTTTTGAGCACGAGAGCCATAAATAATCGCAAGCTCAACCTCTGGGTAGTGAGCTAAAATATTTTTTATAATTATCTGCTGTTTATCACTTAATCCAAATTGCTGCATATCATACTCACTTTTTGCTCAAAACTAGTAAATGCAGGTAAATATAGATGAATAATTTTATCAAATTCTTCATTAATCATTTGCTGATCATAAGTATGGACTGTTAGATTACGGCTTTTGATCATTTCTAACCAAATTTCTCCCTGATTAATTAGTCCACGGTTAAAAGCTAAACGAGTTGCTGATTTTGATCCATAAAGCTCAGATTCTCCTTCTTCTCGAAGAATATCTTGCATCAATTTCCACGACAATTCGTGAGTGATTTCAAAACTTTGAATAATTCCTTTTTTAATCACATCAATATTGGTATTTCCATATTGAGTTACTTCATTTTTTAAATGAAAAAGGGATCGTTGATAATTTTGGAAACGTTGTAGCCAACGATTATTTGATCGCATAGTTCATCCTCAAGAGGGCGTTAATAACGCCCTATCATCAAAAGAGCGGTCAGTTTTGAGCAAGTTATTTCACTTCATAAAATTGCGAATCATCATCTTTTTTCACAAATTTTTGCTCATATTCAGCTTTCGCTTGTTCATCGCCTGCATCTAATTTTAATTGAAGCGTGTCGCAAGGTTTATCACAATCGCAAGCTTTGGCAATACCAAGGGTAGATAAACCACCGCAGCTGCCTTTTAAACTTTGTTTTTTGATAATAAATCCGATAGACATCAACAATATAATTGCGACGAAAGCGATTAAAGTAAAAAATAAAGTTTGCATAACTATTCTTTTGTTTTTGTTAATTTTTTGAAAGCAGAGGATGATTTTGTGACAAAACCATTATCTGTTTTAATGATTAAGTAAATGGCAAGATTATTTTTCTCAGCCACTTCTAACGCCTTGTTTTCCCCCAGCACAAATAACCCTGTAGATAAGCCATCTGCAGTCATTGAAGTTGGTGCAAGCACCGTAATTGAGGCTAAATGATGTTGAATTGGATAACCTGTTTTTGGATCAATTTCGTGCGCAAAGCGTTTACCATTTTCTTCAAAGTAAATACGATAATCACCTGAACTTGCCATCCCCATATTGTCTAATCCAATAACAGCTTCAACCGCTCTTTCGCCTGTTGTAATTGGTTTTTCAATTGCGATCTGCCAAGGTTTTCCTTCGATATTTTTTCCTTTTGCACGAATTTCACCACCGATTTCAACCATGTAATTCTGAGCATTTAATTGTTCTAACTTTTCAGCGACCTGATCAACGCCAAAGCCTTTAGCAATCGATGATAAATCAACATAAACTTGAGGAAGTGCTTTGCTTAATGTAGCTTTTTCTTTGTTAATATCTAGGGTAATTTTATCAATGCCAACCCAAGCTTGACGTTCAGCTAATTGTTCTGGTGTAGGTTGTTTTTCTGGGCGTTTTTCAGGGCCAAATCCCCATAAATTAACGACAGGACCAACAGTTACATCCAATGCACCTTCAGTCACTTTATTTAAACGAATCGCTTCGGCCAATACTTTGGCAAAATCTGCTGAAATCTCAATCGGTGTATTCACTTGGGTATTTTGATTGAAACGGCTCAATTCCGAATCTTTTTTGTAAGTGGACATTTTCGCGTTCACATCTTTTAAGATAGCTTCAATTTCTTCATGCGTCTTTTCAGATGTTGCTTTTATTGAACCATCATCAAGGTATTTAACATGATAAGTTGTCCCCATTGTTTTACCGCTTAAAGAGATAACTTTTGTTTCTTTTTGACAGGCTGCAAGACTTAACGCCATTGCTACAGCCATAATACCGCTTATTAATTTTTTCATCTGGATTTCCTAAATTTGTGAATTACTGGCAAACTCAACAAAACTTACCTGTAATCATAGAAAATTTCTAAAAACATCTTAAATTTTGACCGCACTTTATCATAAAGTGCGGTCAGTTTTTATGATGAATTGATTAACTGAAATCAGCCACCAAAGTCATCTAATAAAATGTTTTCATCTTCAACACCAAGATCTTTCAACATTTTAATTACAGCTGCATTCATCACTGGAGGCCCACACATATAGTATTCACAGTCTTCTGGTGCTTCATGATTTTTCAAGTAGTTTTCATAAAGTACATTGTGAATAAAGCCTGTATAGCCAGTCCAATTATCTTCAGGCAATGCATCTGATAATGCAACATGCCATACGAAATTATCATTTTCAGCTTGTAATTGATCAAAGTCTTCTTGATAGAATATTTCACGTTTAGAACGTGCACCATACCAGAACGACATTTTACGTTTAGAATGTAAACGTTTTAATTGGTCGAAGATATGCGAACGCATTGGTGCCATACCCGCACCACCACCGATAAATACCATTTCTGCATCGGTTTCTTTCGCAAAGAATTCCCCAAATGGGCCAGAAATTGTGACTTTATCTCCTGCTTTTAATGACCAAATGTAAGAAGACATTTGACCCGGAGGCGCATCAGGTTGGCGTGGTGGTGGAGTCGCAATACGCACGTTAAGCATAATGATACCTTTCTCTTCAGGGTATGAAGCCATTGAGTAAGCACGAATAATATGCTCGTCCACTTTAGAGACATAACGCCATAAATCATATTTATCCCAGTCTTCATGGTATTCTTTAGGAATATCGAAATCTTTATAGTTTACCACATGTGGATCAGCTTCGATTTGGATATAGCCACCTGCGCGGAAAGGTACTTCCTCGCCTTCAGGAATAGCCAATTTAAGCTCTTTAATAAAGGTTGCTTTGTTATCATTAGAAATAACGGTGCATTCCCATTTTTTAACGCCGAAGATTTCCTCAGGAAGTTCAACTTCTATATTGCCTTTTACATTAACTTGGCAAGCTAAGCGATAGCCCTCTTTTGCTTCACGTTTGTTAATGTGAGAAAGTTCTGTGGGAAGAATTTCTCCACCACCATTTTTCACTTTAACAATACATTGACCACAAGAGCCACCACCGCCACAAGCAGAAGATACGAAAATACCTTTACTTGCTAAAGCACCTAATAATTTACCACCTGCAGGTAATGTGATCGCTTTTTCAGGATCGTCATTGATACCGATAGTGATATCGCCAGAATCGACTAATTTTGATTTCGCAAATAAGATGATCGCCACTAACACTAATACAATAACTGTAAATGCGGCAATACCGAGTGCAAGAATTACTGAATCGCTCATTGATTACACTCCTTATAATTGAATACCAGAGAAAGACATAAAGCCTAGTGCCATTAAACCAACAGAGATAAAGGTAATACCTAAACCTTTTAATCCGGCAGGAATATCAGCGTATTTCATTTTTTCCGTTAAGCCAGCAAGAGCCACAATCGCTAACATCCAACCTAAACCTGAGCCGAAACCGTACACGATAGATTCAGGGAAATTGTAATCACGTTGAACCATGAAAGATACGCCACCAAAGATTGCACAGTTTACTGCGATTAAAGGTAAGAAAATCCCTAATGCGTTATAAAGTGACGGCATAAATTTATCTAATACCATTTCGAGTATTTGTACTAAACCTGCAATAACCCCAATGAAAGTGATAAAGTTTAAGAATGATAAATCTACACCTTCAATTAAAGCATTTTCTTTTAGTACATTTGCGTAAATTAATTGGTTTACTGGCACTGCAATACCAAGAACGAAAGTTACCGCAATTCCAAGACCAAACGCAGTTGATACCTTTTTAGATACTGCTAAGAAAGTACACATCCCCAAGAAGAAAGAAAGTGCCATATTTTCAATGAAGACTGCCTTAACAAATAGGCTAATATAATGTTCCATTGATTACTTCTCCTGTTGCTCTGGTTTCCAAGTTCTTAATCCCCAGATAACAAATCCGATGATAAAGAATGCACTTGGTGCAAGTAGGAATAAACCATTTGCTTGATACCAACCACCATTTTGAATAGTTTCAAAAATAGTCATACCAAATAATTTACCTGAACCGATAAGTTCACGGAAAAATGCTACGATAATTAACATCGAACCATAACCTAAGCCATTACCGATACCATCTACAAAACTTTCAACGGGAGGGGATTTCATCGCAAATGCTTCGGCACGTCCCATTACGATACAGTTAGTAATAATCAAACCAACGAATACCGAAAGCTGTTTAGATAAACCATAAGCATAGGCTTTTAGAATTTGATCCACTACGATAACAAGCGAAGCGATGATTGCGAGCTGTACAATAATACGAATGCTGTTAGGTATATAATTGCGGATTAGGGAAACAAATAAATTTGATAATCCAGTTACTAAGGTAACTGCAATTGCCATAACAAAAGCAGTTTCTAATTTTGTTGTTACAGCTAATGCAGAACAAATCCCTAAGATTTGCAATGCAATAGGGTTGTTTTTAGCAATTGGCGCTAACAACAGATCTTTATAACTTGTTTTTCCAGACATTAGTTTGCTCCTGAATGAAGTTTTTCAAGATATGGACCAAAGCCATCTTTGCTGAACCAATAATTAAAGGTACCTTGAACACCATTACCTGTTAAAGTTGCACCAGATAAACCATCAATACTATGTTCATCTTGTGGAGCTTGACCTTTCACAATATGAATGGCAGGTTGATGTTGCTCATCAAATAATTTTTTACCTTTAAATAGACTTGCCCAGTTTGGATTTTCAATTTCTCCGCCCAATCCTGGTGTTTCGCCGTGTTGATAGTAAGTAATTCCATTAATAGTATTACCATCTGGTTGAACAGATACTAAGCCATACATCACTGACCACAAGCCAGTTCCATAAATTGGTAAAATAACTTGTTGGGTTTGACCCTGTTCATCTTTTACAAGATAAACTTCAGTTGTTTTGCTACGAGAACGAATACGTGCTTTATCAGCATCAGCAGGAATTGCTTGTTGGCTATCATCTGCTTGTTGTGTGTATTCGCCTGTTGCTAAATTAACGAAACGCGGCTCAATAAATTTTGCATAAGTTTCTTTTACATTCGTATTTGCTTGTAAAAGACCAGCTACATTTAAAATATTTTTTTGTTTATCGAGCAATTTTTGTTCTTCTTGTGCAGGTTTTAACATTACTGCGGAACCAGCAACAATAATGGAACAAACTAAACTCAGTAGTAGCACAACAAGGATTGTGCCGCCTACGCTGTCTTTATTAAACTTAGCCATTTGTTCTCGCTCTCCGACGTTTGATATTTGCTTGAACAACGATGTAGTCGAAAATCGGTGCAAATAAATTTGCAAATAAAATCGCTAACATCATTCCTTCTGGATAGGCTGGGTTTATAGTACGAATTAATACAGCCATTACACCAATTAATGCACCGTACCACCATTTACCAGTATTAGTAAAAGATGCTGAAACAGGATCGGTCGCCATAAATATCATACCCAATGCAAATCCACCTAAAACAAAGTGCCAATGCCAAGGCATTGAGAACATAGGGTTAGTCTCTGAGCCAATTAGGTTAAACAAGGTTGAGGTTGCAATCATACCAATCATCACACCAGCAATAATGCGCCAAGCTGCAATGCGAGTGAATACAATAACAGCACCGCCAATTAAAATTGCAAGGGTAGAAACTTCCCCCATTGAACCAGGTAAGTTGCCAACAAAAGCATCCATCCAAGTAATTGGAGCACCTGTTACGGTATGTTGCAATGCACCTTGACCACCTTGTGACCACTGTGAAAGTGCGGTTGCACCAGAAAAACCATCTGCGGCAGTCCAAACCGTATCGCCTGAAATTTGAGCTGGATATGCGAAGAATAAGAAAGCTCGACCCGCAAGTGCAGGGTTCATAAAGTTACGACCAACACCACCAAAAATTTCTTTTGCAACAACGATACCAAAAGTAATACCTAATGCGGCTTGCCATAGTGGCAATGTTGGTGGAACGATCAATGCAAATAAAATGGTTGATACAAACATACCTTCATTTACTTCGTGACCACGAACCACAGAGAATAATAATTCCCAAATAGTACAAACGGTAAATACCACTAAGTAAATTGGTAAAAAGAAAATTGCTCCAAGTGCCATTTTAGAGCCCCAAGTTGCATTGGCAGTTAAATCTAAACCTAATGAATTAGCAAGAGCATAGTGCCAATCGTTAGCAATTAGTTGATCTAAATTGCCTAATTGATTTAAAGCGGGGATCGCTTGGTTACCCACATTGTACATCCCGTAGAAAATAGCAGGGAACAAAGCAAGGAAAACCGTAATCATCATACGTTTTGAATCTAACGCATCACGAACGTGAGTGTTTTTGTGCGTTACCGTACCTGGTGTATAAAGCAAGGTATAAATCGATTCAAAGATCGGATAAAGCTTGCTGTATTTACCACCGGGTAAAAACGCGGGTTCCATTTTTTCAAAAAGATTTTTCAAACCCATTTTAACCTTCCTTCTCAATCTTATCTAATACTTGACGCAAGATTGAACCGTATTCATATTTGCCTGGGCAAACGAAAGAGCATAACGCCAAGTCTTCTTCGTCTAATTCCAGACAACCTAATGCTTGCGCACCATCAGTATCGCCCACGATTAAATCACGTAATAACAATGTCGGTAAAATATCCAACGGCATTACGCGCTCATAGCTACCGATTGGCACCATTGCACGTTCGCCACCATTTTCTGAAGTAGTAAAATTAAACAATTTTTTACTGAAGTGGCCTAATACGGTACGAGTCACAGAATATTTATTGGCTTGTGGCATAATCCAACCAAAAAATTCTTTTTCATTACCTTCAGCGATTACTGATACTTGCAAAGCATAGCGACCTAAATAATCATGTGAATTTTTTGCTATTTGACCACAAAGAACTGAGCCAGAAATTACACGATTTTTACCCGCACTTAATTCATTTTGGGTTAATTGAGAAAGATTAGCACCGATTATTGTACGTACTAAACGAGGTTCTTTCACTTGAGGACCTGCAAGAGAAATTACTCGTTCTGAATAAAGTTCGCCTGTTGTAAATAATTTACCTACAGCGATCACATCTTGATAATTGATATGCCATACAGTTTTTTGAATACCGACAGGATCAATAAAGTGAATATGCGT
Organism: Haemophilus sp. HN_Hi16; assembly: GCF_049823435.1. Lineage (NCBI taxonomy): Bacteria > Pseudomonadati > Pseudomonadota > Gammaproteobacteria > Pasteurellales > Pasteurellaceae > Haemophilus > Haemophilus sp. HN_Hi16. The sequence continues at coordinate 1,763,519 of NZ_CP187500.1, read as the reverse complement.
CCCTACAAGACCAGCTGGATGAACACCAGTAAAATCATGAATCTGTAAATTTTCAAGATCAGCAGTTGGAATATTAGAATCGCCCGCTTTACATAAGTGTAATGGTTTTGAAGGGAATAGACGACTTAATACGGTTAAACCGTTAGTGAAGTCTTGCGAATATTCTTTTAATACGACAGAGGGATCGGCTGCTAATGGATTGGTATCCATCGCGTTTACAAAAATAGAAGATGCTTCACTTTCAATGGATGGAACTTTACTAAATGGACGAGTACGTAATGCCGTCCATAAGCCAGATTCTATCAAGTTTTGTTTTACTTGTTCAGAAGAAAGTGTATTCAATTGTTCTGTGCTATATTTTGCAAAAGTGATTTTTTCATCACCTTCTACATTAATAACAACAGATTGTAATACCCGTTTTTCGCCACGATTGATTGCAGTGATGGTACCGCTTGCAGGGGCTGTAAAAATTACACCAGGATTTTTTTTGTCTTCAAAAAGTACTTGACCTTTTTTCACAACATCGCCTTCGCGTACCTTCATTGAAGGACGCATCCCCACATACTCCTCACCTAGAATCGCAACTTGATTCACAGCGTTGCCGCTATGGATTACTTGTGCTGGTTTTCCCGCGATTGGGAGATCCAAACCTTTCTTAATTGTAATCATACTATTTGCACTACTTTTCAAGGTTAAAAATACAATTGCTAATATAGTAAAAATACCCTAGAAGCAATCTCACGTTTGAGTGTGACAAACCGCTAAAAAAACATTAATGTCACAAAATAAAAAACTCAAATGGATTGATTTCACAGTTAATAATTTTACCGAGAAATCGAATTTGGACTAAATTAAACGCCTTATTCTAGCGAAAATCTCTGTTTTTCGCTACTTAAACAGAGGGTTTTTTGTTAGAACTTTTTGCGATATATCAAAAATGTTACATTTTTATAACAAAATTAACGACCAATACCTGCACATTTTGTTGAGTGCGGTACAGTTTCATTTTGTGCTTTCCATTCTTCTGGAGTGAATAAATGTAATGCTAATGCGTGAATACTATGATTTAATTCTTCGTTCAATAATTGATAAATACGCTGATGACGTTGTACTTTTCGAATATTTTTAAAGTCTGCGCTGACAATAACGCATTTAAAATGTGATTCAGAACCTCGATTAGAGTGATGTAAATGGCTTTCATTTTCTATTGCTAAAAAGTGCGGTTGAAATTCTTTTTGAATTTTTTGCTCAATAATTTGTTGAATTGACATTATAAGTTCTCCACAAAAACTACAATGAAACGCTATACATTAATAAGGAAGTTTGTAAGAATAGCACAATTCTAATTGATTTATGGGGAAACTATGACATTAGTAAACAAAATTAAAACATTATCATCAGTAGGTATTCTAGCGGCTACATTATTTCTTGCAGGCTGCCAAGCACAATCAAATATATTAGCATTTACACCGCTTGCGCCAAGTGCTTCAATGAATGTTAATCGAGCTGCCGTTGTATCTGTTACAACAAAAGATAGCCGCACAATACAAGAGATTGCGAGTTATACGAAACACGGGGAACTGATTAAATTAAATGCATCCCCAAGTGTTACACAATTATTTCAGCAAGTGATGCAGCAAAATTTAATTAGTAAAGGCTTTAGAATTGGGCAATTAAATGGTTCAAATGCGTGGGTAACTGTAGATGTGCATGAATTTGGTACGCAAGTAGAACAAGGTAATCTTCGTTATAAACTTAATACTAAAATTCAAGCGACAGTTTATGTACAAGGTGCGAAAGGTTCGTATAATAAATCATTTAATGTCACGCGTTCACAAGAGGGCGTATTTAATGCGGACAATGATGAAATTCATAAAGTGCTATCTCAAACTTTTAATGATATTGTAAACAATATTTATCAAGATCAAGAAGTTGCGGCTGCGATTAACCAATATTCTAATTAATCACATATCTACAGTGAGGAAGATTGAACAATCTTCCTCTTTTTCTATCACGCTATTTTATTCTACATACTAGGCTTCACATAAAATCATTTCAAACTAATCATCTGTTCAAAAGAATAAAAAATATTCATAAAACCAATTACATCAATTTATAGCATTCTTTATAAAAATTAGGCAGAATACAAAAAACTTTGAGTTTAAAAAAGGATCAAACTATGACTAAACATTATGATTACATCGCTATTGGCGGTGGCAGTGGCGGTATTGCGTCTCTAAATCGAGCAGCAAGCTATGGAAAAAAATGTGCAATCATTGAAGCAAAACATCTTGGCGGCACTTGTGTAAATGTAGGTTGCGTACCTAAAAAAGTAATGTTTTATGGCGCACACATTGCAGAAGCAATCAACAATTATGCGCCAGATTATGGTTTTGATGTTGAAGTGAAAAAATTTGATTTTTCAAAACTGATTGAAAGTCGCCAAGCCTATATTAGTCGTATCCATACATCTTATAATAATGTATTAGCGAAAAATAATATTGATGTAATTAATGGTTTCGGAAAATTTGTCGATGCCCATACTATTGAAGTAACACTTGCTGATGGTACAAAAGAGCAAGTAACCGCAGATCATATTTTAATCGCAACTGGTGGTCGCCCATATCGTCCAAATATTAAAGGACAAGAATACGGCATTGATTCAGATGGTTTCTTTGCATTAACCGAATTACCAAAACGTGCTGCTGTTATTGGTGCAGGCTATATTGCTGTTGAACTTTCTGGCGTATTAAACAGCTTAGGCGTGGAAACACATTTATTAGTGCGTCGCCATGCGCCAATGCGTAATCAGGATCCATTAATCGTAGAAACATTAGTGGAAGTGCTTGCACAAGATGGAATTCAATTACATACCAATTCTACCCCATCTGAAATTGTAAAAAATGCAGATGGTTCACTTACTGTAAAATGTGATGGTCAATCTGATGTTACCGTAGATTGCGCTATTTGGGCGGCAGGTCGTGTTCCAGCGACAGATAAAATTGGCTTAGAAAATGCAGGTGTAGAAACAAATGAACACGGCTATGTCAAAGTAGATAAATATCAAAATACTAATGTGAAAGGCATTTATGCGGTAGGCGATATTATTGAAAACGGCATTGAATTAACACCAGTTGCAGTTGCAGCAGGTCGTCGCCTTTCTGAGCGTTTATTTAATAATAAACCGACTGAATATTTAGATTACAGTTTAGTTCCAACCGTTGTATTTAGCCATCCGCCTATCGGCACTGTAGGTTTAACTGAACCGCAAGCGATTGAGCAGTACGGCGCAGAAAATGTTAAGGTATATAAATCTTCTTTCACAGCGATGTACACTGCGGTAACTCAACATCGCCAACCGTGCAAAATGAAATTAGTTTGTGTGGGTAAAGATGAAAAAGTTGTGGGTTTACATGGTATTGGTTTTGGTGTAGATGAAATGATTCAAGGATTTGCAGTAGCAATCAAAATGGGCGCAACAAAAGCTGATTTTGACAATACGGTGGCAATTCATCCAACAGGTTCAGAAGAATTTGTAACAATGCGTTAATTGTTCAAATGAAAGAAGAAAAAGGCAGTAAGGTTATACTGCCTTTAAAGAAGTGAGAAATATCTATTTTCAGGATTTGTTTCTGTCATTTATGGAAATAAATCCTGTTTATTTTTTATATGCCAAGATTTCGCCCATGCGAACAGGTTCATTTACGCTTAAATGCTCAGCCAAACGCACTTGATTTGCTTGGAATAAATTAATTACTGTTGAACCAAGTTGGAACCAACCCATTTCTTGACCTTTCAATAATTTGACCGCACTTTCGCCTTCATAAGTCCAAGTTTTCACTTCGTTGTGGCGTGGTGGATTAATTACGCCTGCCCAAGTTGTGCCAATACTTGCAGTGATGGTTGCACCCACTAAAATTTGTACCATTGTGCCAAATTCAGTATCAAATACACAAATCACACGTTCATTACGCGCAAATAAATTTGGTACATGTTGGGCTAAAAATGGATTCACAGAGAATAAATCGCCTGGCACATAAATCATCTTACGCAGCGTGCCATCGCACGGCATATGTACTCGGTGATAATCACGAGGAGAAAGATAAGTAGTGGCAAATTCCCCATTTTTAAAGGTTTCCACTAATTCTTTATCTTCTGCCAATAAGTCTTCTAGGCTGAAAAAATGCCCCTTAGCTTGCAATAAAAGATTATCGTCAATATGACCGCACTCACTAATGCGACCGTCTGCTGGTAAACAAAGTGCGGTTGGATTTTGATTAATTGGACGTGCGTTTTCTTTTAACGGGCGAGTAAAAAATTCATTAAAGCTTGCGTAATCAGAAAATTGTTCTTTTTGCGCAATGCTCATATCAATGTTGTATTTTTTCGCAAAAGCTTTAATTACAAAATGTGTTGTTTTGCCCCATTTTTGTTTAGCAAACCAGCCAGCAATTTGAGTTAAATAAATTTGCGGCATGACATATTGAAATGCCACTTTTAAGCGTTGCCAATAAGAATTTGAAGTCATCATTATCTTTCCTTGTTAAAAAAAGAGGCGTGATTATAGCAATTTTTATCAAAGTGCCAACTTTTTTGATAATTAGAAATTTTTCTCTCGTTATTATCCAATAAAAATGTGATTTCCCTTTGACTATCTTCGCAACAACGGGTAATATTCACGCCCTATGCAAAAGGTAAAACTACCCCTAACCGTTGATCCGGTAAAAGATGCTCAAAGACGGCTTGATTATGTTGGTTATTATTCGGCAAATCAGCTTGAGCGTTTGGCGGAATCAGTGGTAAACGTGCTCAGCGATGCACAGGTAACATTATCGTTTTATGTTGATCCACAAAAATTAGTGGTGATGAAAGGTAAAGTACAGATTGATATCGAGCTTGAATGTCAGCGTTGTAACGAACCTTACAAACAAACATTGGAATGTGAGTTTACTTATAGTCCAGTGGCTAATTGGGATCAGGCTGATGACTTGCCCGAAATTTATGAGCCAATCGAGTTCAATGAGTTTGGCGAAATAGATTTAATTGGCACGGTGGAAGATGAGCTAATTTTAGCTTTGCCGCTTGTACCAATGCATTCATCTGAACACTGTGAAGTGTCCGCGCAGGAACAGGTTTTTGGCGAATTGCCTGAAGAATTGGCAAAAAAACCGAACCCGTTCGCTGTATTAGCTAATTTAAAGCAAAAGTAAATTAAATTTAGGAGTATAGCCAATGGCTGTTCAACAAAACAAAAAATCTCGTTCACGTCGTGATATGCGTCGTTCACACGATGCTTTAACAACTGCTGCTGTATCAGTAGATAAAGCAAGCGGTGAAACTCACTTACGCCACCACGTAACTGCAGACGGTTACTATCGTGGTCGTAAAGTGATCAATAAGTAATTTTTTACTTATAGGTGTTCACTTGAACCGTCTAACCTTGGCGTTAGATGTGATGGGCGGGGACGTTGGTCCCCGTATTACTATCTGCATTCCATTAACATCGGAAAATAATCCGGTGTCGTCTTATCTCTTACTTGGCGATAGTCCATAGATTTTTTTCCTTTTTAATCGCTTATCTTATTGAGTATGAATAGTAGAATTTTATCCACCGGTAGCTATCTGCCGAGTCATATTCGCACAAATGCGGATTTAGAAAAAATGGTTGATACATCAGATGAATGGATTGTCACTCGTTCTGGTATCCGTGAACGTCGTATCGCAGCGGCAGATGAAACTGTTGCAACAATGGGATTTGAAGCGGCAAAAAATGCGATCGAAGCTGCTCAAATTAATCCTCAAGATATTGAACTGATTATTGTTGCAACTACAAGTCACTCACATGCTTATCCAAGTGCGGCTTGCCAAGTGCAAGGTTTATTAAATATTGATGATGCGATTTCTTTTGATTTAGCCGCAGCTTGCACAGGCTTTGTCTATGCTTTGAGCGTAGCTGATCAATTTATTCGTGCAGGCAAAGTGAAAAAAGCCTTAGTGATAGGCTCAGATCTCAATTCTCGTAAATTAGATGAAACAGATCGCAGCACTGTTGTGCTATTTGGTGATGGTGCGGGTGCTGTAATTTTAGAAGCGAGTGAACAAGAAGGAATTATCTCCACCCATTTACACGCTTCAGCAGATAAAAATAATGCCCTTGTTTTAGCTCAGCCAGAACGTGGTATAGAAAAATCTGGCTATATCGAGATGCAAGGTAACGAAACGTTCAAATTGGCAGTTCGTGAACTTTCAAATGTGGTGGAAGAAACACTTTTAGCCAATAATTTAGATAAAAAAGATTTAGACTGGCTTGTGCCACACCAAGCAAATTTACGTATTATCACGGCAACGGCTAAAAAGTTAGAAATGGATATGTCACAAGTGGTGGTTACGTTAGATAAATATGCTAACAACAGTGCAGCTACTGTGCCTGTTGCCTTAGATGAGGCTGTTCGAGATGGCCGTATTCAACGTGGGCAGTTATTATTATTAGAAGCCTTTGGCGGTGGTTGGACTTGGGGTTCAGCATTAGTGCGTTTCTAATTAGTTTGTTAGAATATGTAAGCGGTTTAAAAAGTGCGGTTAGTTTTGAATTCATTTTAAGAACAAAAAATATTTTGAGTTTTAACCGCACTTTAAATCGGAGAAAGAACAAATTGGGTTCCCTTCTTTTTGCTTACTTTTTCTTTGGCGAGGCAAAGAAAAAGTAAGTCGCCATCGGCTAAACCCGATTTTAATTACCGAAGAAGAATTCTCAATTAAAAAACAATAGGACAAAACATAATGAAAAAATTCGCAATGGTATTCCCAGGCCAAGGCTCCCAAACTGTCGGTATGCTTGCTGATCTTGCCACCGAATATCCAATCATTACTGAAACATTTAAACAAGCATCTGATGCGCTTGGTTATGATTTATGGCATCTTGTTCAACAAGGCCCAGCTGAAGAACTCAATAAAACTTGGCAAACTCAGCCCGCACTTTTGGCAGCTTCAGTCGCTATTTATCGCGTATGGCAAGAGAAGTTTCCTCAATTAAAACCAGAAGTGATGGCTGGGCATAGCTTGGGGGAATATTCCGCACTAGTTTGTGCTGGTGTGTTGGATTTCCAAGATGCGATTAAATTAGTGGAATTGCGCGGAAAATTAATGCAACAAGCTGTGCCTGAAGGCACTGGTGCAATGTATGCGATCATTGGTTTGGATAATGAAGCGATTATTAATGCTTGTAAACAAGCAGAGGAAAGCGAAGTTGTATCAGCAGTGAATTTCAACTCTCCAGGTCAAGTCGTTATTGCGGGTGCGAAAGCGGCGGTAGAACGTGCAGCTGCATTATGTAAAGAAGCTGGGGCAAAACGTGCATTGCCATTAGCTGTGAGTGTGCCTTCTCACTGTGCCTTGATGAAACCAGCAGCGGAGCAATTAGCGATAACACTTGAGAATATTCAAATTAATACACCAACAACATCGGTATTAAATAACGTTGATGTGAAAGCAGAAACTGCAGGTACAGAAATTCGTACCGCACTTATTCGTCAGTTATATAGCCCAGTTCGTTGGACTGAAACAGTTGAAAAAATGGCACAAGATGGCGTTCAAGTGCTTGTTGAAGTGGGACCGAGTAAAGTATTAAATGGTTTAACCAAACGCATTGTGAGTGATTTACAAGCGATATCTGTAAATGATGTTGCATCATTCAATGCCGTAGAAGAATTTTTAGCGTAAAAAGGAGAAAAAAATGCAAGGTAAAATTGCTTTAGTCACTGGAGCTACTCGTGGTATCGGTCGTGCGATTGCAGAAGAACTTAGTTCAAAAGGTGCGTTTGTTATCGGTACTGCAACCTCTGAAAAAGGTGCAGAAACAATTTCTGCATATTTAGGGGATAAAGGTAAAGGTTTAGTGTTAAATGTAACGGATAAAGAATCTATTGAAACTTTACTTGAGCAAATTAAAAATGATTTTGGCGATATTGATATTCTCGTGAATAACGCAGGTATTACTCGCGATAATTTATTGATGCGTATGAAAGATGATGAGTGGTTTGATATTATGCAAACTAACTTAACTTCGGTGTATCATCTTTCTAAAGCAATGTTACGTTCGATGATGAAAAAACGTTTTGGTCGTATCATCAATATTGGTTCAGTGGTCGGTTCAATGGGGAACCCCGGTCAAACCAACTATTGTGCGGCAAAAGCGGGTGTGATTGGTTTTTCTAAATCTTTAGCGAAAGAAGTGGCTGCGCGCGGTATTACTGTAAATGTGGTGGCACCTGGTTTTATTGCAACAGATATGACAGACGTGCTTACGGATGAACAAAAAGCCGGCATTTTATCTAATGTTCCCGCAGGTCGTTTAGGCGAAGCAAAAGACATAGCTAAAGCGGTTGCTTTCTTAGCTTCTGATGATGCAGCTTACATTACGGGAACAACATTACACGTTAATGGTGGTTTGTATTTAAGTTAATGTCGTTTTGGCATTATGTTGATAGATTTTGAATAACAAAATCATAGCCAAAGATTTTAGATAATGTTAGAATCCAAGCCGCAGTGTAGCTTGGTTACGCCTTGAGCGTATGCAAAGGTACGTAACTATTTTTAATGTGTGTATTCAGATTGCCCATTTTGTGGTGCGACCAGCCTATAAAATAGTTGCAAGTTGATAAAAAATACATACACTAACCGCTCTTTTATGAGTTAAAACCAACAAAATAGGAAAAACAAATGAGTATTGAAGAACGCGTGAAAAAAATCATCGTTGAACAATTAGGTGTTAAAGAAGAAGATGTTAAATCTGAAGCTTCTTTCGTTGAAGATTTAGGTGCGGACTCTTTAGACACAGTTGAATTAGTAATGGCTTTAGAAGAAGAATTCGATATCGAAATTCCAGATGAAGAAGCTGAAAAAATTACCACTGTTCAATCTGCGATTGATTACGTGCAAAACAATCAATAATTTTAAGTTGGGCGACTTTTAAGTCGCCTAATTTTTTTCTAATAATCCTCTTTAAAATTACCGCACTTTTTATTTTTCCCTTTCATAAAAATTGATCTAAATTATCTTTTACTTAAAATCGTGGTTTAAACTTTAAAAAATTATTTAGTTATATGCCTAAAAAGAAGTATTATTTGCATAGTTTTTCATTTTTGAGGTGTTTATGCTTTACTTAGAATTTTTATTTTTACTATTAATGCTCTATATCGGTAGCCGTTACGGCGGTATTGGTTTGGGTGTGGTTTCTGGTATTGGATTAGCAATTGAAGTCTTTGTTTTTCGTATGCCAGTAGGGAAAGCGCCGATTGATGTTATGCTTATCATTCTTGCGGTAGTGACTTGTGCATCGGTGCTTGAAGCTGCTGGCGGTTTGAAATTTATGTTACAAATTGCTGAACGCATTCTCCGTAAAAATCCAAAACGTGTCACTTTACTTGGCCCATTAGTCGTCTATTTATTAACCTTTATGCTCGGTACTGGTCACTCTGTTTACACAATTATGCCAATCATCGGCGATGTTGCACTGAAAAATAAAATTCGTCCAGAACGCCCAATGGCAGCGTCTTCGGTTGCATCGCAATTAGCCATCACATCTAGCCCACTTTCTGCAGCTGTTGTATTTTATCTAGGTAAAATTACAGCAATGCCCGCTTTTGAGCATATTAGTTTATTAGATATTATTTGTGTAACCGTTCCTGCAACTTTAGTGGGTACAATTGCGCTTTCCTTATACAGTATGCGTCGTGGCAAAGAGTTGGAACAAGATCCTGAATATCAACGTCGCTTACAAGATCCCGTATGGCGTGAACGTATTTTAAATACCACAAGCACAACATTGAATGAAACCCTTCCGCAAGGGGCAAAAAAATCTGTTTACCTATTTTTACTTGCTTTAGTTGTGATTGTTGCGATTGCGATGATTCCTGAAATTCGCACTATCGGTAGCGGAAAAGCAATTTCAATGTCACTTATCATTCAAATGATGATGCTTTGCTTTGGTGGTGTGATTTTACTCGCAACGAAAACAAATCCTCAAATTGTGCCAAATGGCGTGGTATTTAAATCTGGTATGGTAGCAGCGATTGCAATTTATGGTATTGCGTGGATGAGCGACACTTACTTCAAATATGCAATGCCAGAATTTAAAGCTGCGATTACTGATATGGTGCAAACTTATCCTTGGACATTCGCATTGGCATTATTTGCAGTTTCTGTCGTAATTAACAGCCAAGCTGCGACTGCAGTCATGTTATTACCTGTGGGTATTGGCTTAGGTATTCCAGCACCAATCTTGGTTGGTTTAATGCCTGCAACTTATGCCTATTTCTTTATTCCAAATTATCCATCAGACATTGCAACAGTAAACTTTGACGTAACGGGTACAACAAAAATTGGTAAATATTATTTTAACCACAGTTTTATGGTGCCGGGTTTAATTGGGGTTGTTGTTGCTTGCTTGGCCGGTGTTTCTGTGGCGGAATTAGTGATTCGCTAATTTACACACAAACTAAATCCTTTTAATATAAAAGCACCTTTGAATGGTGCTTTTATTTTTATGACAACCTACATCGCCTACGGCAATATAAATCAACCTTTTTCTTTGGAATCCTTACCCGATGAACTGATTCCAGAAAATCTATATCAAACTGAAACGGATAGCTCGCGTGTTTTTCAGCGTCATCAGTGCCGTCGGCTTGCTCACTTATTACTTTTCCAACTTTTAAAAATATCTAGAAAATCCACCGCACTTTTATCTCAAATTCATCGTACTGAAAGTGGCAGACCTTATTTTCTTGATGAGCGAATAGATTTTAATATTAGTCATTCTGGTGATTGGGTGGCGGTAATATTAGATATTAGAAATGAAGAAAAAAGTGCGGTGGGAATTGATATTGAATTTCCTAAAATAAGAAATTTTACGGCGTTGATGGAACATATTGCACCAAAAGAAGAAATTGATTGGTTTCATCATCAGCAGGATTCTTTGAACGCTTTTTATCGTTGTTGGTGTTTACGAGAAGCTGTATTGAAATCTCAAGGATTTGGGATCGTAAAATTATCCAATGTTCGTCATTTCCCTGAACAACAAAAAATTTTTTCGGATTATTGTCCGCAGGGGCAGTTGTGGTTTACTGATGAACTCCCTATTTATTTAGCTGCTTTTGTCAATCATCAAGAAAAATTACCGCACTTTTATGAATGGAGTGGGGAAAGTTTACAGATAAAAGAACTTCAAAAATGCGTTTTTTATGATGTGAATTAATCAAGAAAATCCTTGTGTAAAATCAAGGATTTTTTATTGCCTAAAAATTCTTGTATTTTCATAGACGTGCCCCATTTATTTAGCTAAACTCTTAACAATTTTTTGACAAATGGAGAATGAAATGTCACAGAACGGTTCAGATCGCGATCCTTGGAGTAAACCAGGGCAGAGCAACGACCAACAGCCGGGAAATTCATCCAACAATAATGGATGGAATAATAACCAAAATCGTGGAAATCAAGAGCAATCTCCGCCAGATATTGAGGAGATTTTTAATAATCTGCTTAAAAAATTAGGTGGTGGAAATAAAAAGAGCGGTCAAAATAATGGCAGTTCTCAAGGCAATACGCCATTTCATTTTGGCAAAGTTATTCCACTTGCTGTAGCGATTGGTGCGATTATTTGGGGCGTAAGCGGTTTTTACACCATTAAAGAGGCTGAACGCGGTGTTGTGCTTCGTTTTGGCGAGTTACATTCTATTGTTCAACCCGGTTTGAACTGGAAACCAACATTTGTAGATAAAGTATTGCCAGTAAATGTGGAGCAAGTAAAAGAGTTGCGTACACAAGGTGCAATGCTGACTCAAGATGAAAATATGGTAAAAGTGGAAATGACCGTGCAATATCGCGTGCAAGATCCTGCAAAATATCTTTTTAGCGTAACAAATGCAGATGATAGTTTGAATCAAGCGACAGATAGTGCATTACGTTATGTTATTGGGCATATGTCTATGAATGATATTTTAACCACAGGTCGCTCTGTCGTGCGTGAAAATACTTGGAAAGCTTTGAATGAAATTATCAAATCCTATGATATGGGACTTGAGGTTATTGATGTGAACTTCCAATCTGCGCGCCCACCTGAAGAAGTAAAAGATGCGTTTGATGATGCAATTAAAGCGCAGGAAGATGAACAACGTTTTATTCGTGAAGCGGAAGCCTATGCGCGTGAGAAAGAACCGATTGCACGCGGTGATGCGCAACGTATTCTTGAAGAAGCAACAGCTTATAAAGATCGTATCGTGTTAGATGCAAAAGGTGAAGTGGAACGTTTGCAACGCTTGTTGCCAGAATTTAAGGCTGCGCCAGATTTACTGCGTGAGCGTTTATATATTCAGACGATGGAAAAAGTGATGGCAAATACGCCAAAAATAATGCTTGATGGCAATAATGGTAATAATTTAACTGTGCTACCGCTAGAGCAAATTATGGGCAAAAAATCGGTAACAAGTGTGCCAAGTGCGGTTAATTCTTCGCCTGCTTTTACTGCGCCAGAACGTCAAAATTCTTATCAGCCTCAACCAACCACCGTTGCGCCGATTCGTCAAGGGAGATTTAACTAATGCGTAGATTTTTATTACCTGTTATTTTCGTGATTGCGGCAGTGGTTTATTCTAGTATCGTCGTTGTAACGGAAGGTACGCGTGGCATTATGTTACGATTTAACAAAGTACAGCGTGATGCAGATAACAAAGTGGTTGTCTATGAACCAGGCTTGCATTTTAAAGTGCCTTTAATTGATAGCATCAAAGTTTTAGATGCGCGTATTCGTACTTTAGATGGCTCTGCAACACGTTTTGTTACTGTTGAGAAAAAAGATTTGCTAGTGGATTCTTATGTGAAATGGAAAATCAGTGATTTTGGACGATTCTACACATCCACTGGCGGTGGCGATTATGCTCAAGCTGCAAATTTATTAAGTCGTAAAGTAAATGACCGTTTACGTTCTGAAATTGGTTCACGCACGATTAAAGATATTGTTTCTGGTACTCGTGGGGAATTAATGGAAGGGGCAAAAAAAGCTTTAAATTCAGGACAAGACAGTACGGCAGAATTGGGTATTGAAGTGATCGATGTGCGTGTAAAACAAATTAATTTACCAGATGAAGTTTCTTCTTCAATTTACCAACGTATGCGTGCAGAACGTGATGCAGTGGCGCGTGAACACCGTTCTCAAGGGAAAGAAAAAGCAGCATTTATTCAAGCTGATGTAGATCGCAGAGTAACGTTAATTCTTGCTAATGCAAATAAAACTGCACAAGAATTACGAGGTTCAGGCGATGCAGCTGCAGCAAAATTATATTCAGATGCTTTTGCTCAAGAACCACAATTCTTTACTTTTGTGCGTAGCTTAAAAGCCTATGAAGCGAGTTTTGCAAATTCTGACAATATAATGATTTTAAAACCAGATAGTGATTTCTTCCGCTTTATGCAGGCACCGAAAAAATAGATTTTAATTTGATAAAAACACCTTCCTCGTGAAGGTGTTTTTTTATAGCCAACGTCTTACTTTTTGTTTGTAACGACGATATTCATCGCCAAATTTATTTTCCAAATAGGTTTCTTCTCGGGCTATTTGAAACTGGTTTATCACTAATATAAAGATAATTACGCCTAACCAAGCCAAACTATTACCTAACCAAAGCGTCCAAGCAAGCAAAATTAACAGCAAACTTAAATACATTGGGTTACGGCTAAATCGAAATATGCCTGTGCAAACTAATTTTGTTGTGCCTTTAAAATCACGAGGATTAATGGAGGTTTTACATATAAAGAATTGCATAACGCTGCTTAAAGCAATCAAAAATGAAAGGGAAATAACAAAAACAATCACTGAAAAATGGACAGAATAACTAGCAATCTTTGGCAAAAAATACATTGCTATGGCAATGAATAAACAGAGTAGTGGTGGTGGAATAAATAACATCGCTAAATCTTATTAATAAAAATGCCAGCTCTTTATAGAGCATTTAAAGTGCGGTCAAAATTTGTGTTAATTTTGCTTTAATTACTTTTATTTTGCATAAAGCGGCGATAAATTTCGCCGCTTTTGATTATTATAAATTTTATGCATTATTCTGTGATAAATTATTCGACGGTTAATTTTTTACCATCATAGCTGATTGCTTTGACGCTAGTTAAAGCCTTACCTCCGTCAGTTTCACCGCCAATCAGTAAAACTTTATTGTTGTAAGATACAGAAAAACCATAGCCAATATTCATTGGTAATTCCCCAACGATGCTCCATTTACCATTATTTAAAGTATAAACTTCGTTATGCCAAGCTTTGCTTAAACCTTTATGTGCGTGAAGTTTTCCTTCTTTGAATTGTTTGATTGAACCTGGAAAATTTGCGCCACCAGTGACTAAATAATGACCGTTACTATAGCCTGAAAGCGCACCAGCTAAACCATCTTGTGATTTGCCTTTTGGTGCGGGCAAGTCAGGTAAATTTTTCCATTGCACACCTTTAGCAGTGAATTTACCTTGATGGGTTTCAGCGGTGCGAAGTCCTGGTTTAATTTCGCCATTGACAACCACGAGATCATTACCTTGAATTGTAAAGGCTGCACCAGCACGACCAGAGAATGGAATGCGACCTTCATTGTGCCATTTGTTGGTTGAGGGTTCATAGCTCAATAATTCTGTTGTAAAGAAATAATCTTCTGGACGTTGATCGAAGTAAGCTGCTGCGATTTCATCTTTTTTCTCTTTATCTTCTCCTGCTGCCACAGTGTCTTGGAAGAAACCATTAAATATAGAGAGATTAGAGCCGCCTAAAATATAAACTTTATCTCCGTGAGATGCACCACTTGATCCTACTAAACCACGGGGAGAACGAGTAGGAAGTTTCATCCAAGTATTATCGCTTGGGTTATAGCGATAAGCGTCATTAACGAGTTGAAGTTCGCCTTTTTCATTTTTTTGTAAACCACCGAATACATAAAGTTTTCCATCCACTGCGGCTGCAACAGGTTGATTGCGTTCGCCACCCGGAAATGTAGCAATTTCTTTCCATTGTGCTGAAGGATCTTTTAGGTCTAAGGTATAGAATTTATCGCCACCAGAACCTAATCCCACATAAACTGTGTCGCCAATTAATGCGCCTGTTCCTCCTTTGATCCCCACTGGCAAATCAGGATAAGTTTGTGCGTTCGCTGAAAAAGTAAAGGTAGCAAAAAGTGCGGTACATAATGCTGTTTTAGTTAGTTTCATAATAAACCCCATTTTGAGTTGTGTTTACAGTTTTCTATTCATTAAACGGCATTGAATAGGCGTTGATAAAGTGCAGTTATTGCACCCTTTTGTATTGTAAGATACGGCAGATGTAACTTACGAAAAAGATAAAAGTGCGGTTAAAAAATTTAATGTTTTTCAACCGCGCTTTTTATTATGGTATCAATAGATTTGGCACAAATGTGATGATTTGTGGGAAAATCGTGATTAATACTAATGTGACGAAAACGGGAATCAAGAACGGTAATACGCCTTTGGTTACCGTGGAAACTGACATATTTCCTACACGAGCAACAACAAAGAGAGCCATTCCCATTGGTGGGGTAAGAATACCAATCATCATATTTAATGTGGTCATTACACCAAAGAAGATTAAGTCAATATTAAATTGCATCGCGATAGGAATAAGCATTGGTAATACTAAAAATTGTAATGCTAGGGCATCAATGAACATTCCAAGAAAAAGTAACAGTGCGTTAATCATTACCAATACGGTTAAAGGTGAATCGGCAACGGCAACAAACACATTAGCAACACGCATTGCGACTTGTTCACGGGCAATCATATCGCCAAAGAAAGTCACGGTCATAATCATTAAGGCGACTACGCCTGTAATTGCCATTGCTTCTATGCAACTATTAAATAAGCTTTTTAAGGTTAATTCTTTATACACAAATTTACCAATAATTACAGAGTATGCGGCTGCAACAATGGCAGATTCTGTTGGACTGAATAAGCCTGAAAAAATACCACCGATAATTAATAACGGCGTTAAGATTGCCCAAAAAGATTGTTTAAAGCTGCTGCAAAGTTGTTCTTTCGTAGCTTTTGGTGTACGTGGATAACCTCGTTTTTTTGCAATGCGATAATTCATTGCCATTAAAGCTAAAGTAATTAATACACCGGGAATAAAACCTGCAATAAAGAGTTTTGCGATAGATTCATTGGCAATGACACCGTAAATAATCATTGCAATACTTGGCGGAACTAATGGCCCAATAATACAAGAAGCAGCAGTAATTCCTCCGCAAATATCATCGTCATAACCAGCATCACGCATTGATTTGATTTCCAATTGACCTAAGCCCCCCGCATCAGCAAGTGCTGAACCTGACATACCAGAGAACAATAAACTTGCGCCGATATTAACGTGTCCCATTCCTCCTGTGTAATGACCGAGTAAGGCTTTAGCGAAATTAAAAATACGTTCGGTAATCCCACCTGTATTCATTAGAATGCCCGTTAAAATATAAAATGGCACGGCAAGTAATGGGAAGCTGTCTAGGCTATAGACTAATTTTTCAGTTGCGGCATTTACGACATTCCAACGTGTCATAGAAAAATAAAGTAGAGTAGCAATAAATAAGGACCAACCTACAGGGACACCGATAAACATAATGATGAGCCAAACGAGTAAGGCGACATAGACTGAACTTGAACCGAGTTTTATATAATTGCTAATGCGCAATACTTTGAACCAATCTGGTGCGAAAAATAAAATCGCAAATAAAATGACCGCACTTATGATAAAGAAAGTCGCAGGTAAATAGCTTTTCCCTGTCTTAAAGTTTAGGGTTTGCGCTTGGATAAAGCGAAACATCATTAATATTGCGATAACAGGCAGTGCTGCGAAAATCCATTTTTCAGAAATGCCTCCTAAGGCATCAATAGGGAATGATGCGCCGTTAAAAGTACGAATACCGAAATGAATAAATAAGAAAATACATACAAAGACTAATAATTGTACAAAAGTATTTGTGAATTTTCTGATTTTTTCAGGCATTAGATTAGTTAAAAAATCAATAAATACGTGTTCTTGTTTTCTCACAGCAACGCTGATACCCAACATACCCACGTAAACAAATAAGAGCTTGGCGAGTTCTTCACTCCAAATTAACGGAGAATGAAAAACTTGGCGTGAAAGAATTTGAGCGATAAGAATACCGAAAATGGCAATAAATAATGTGCCACCCAGCCATTCTTCAAGCTTATTAATATATTTCATACTTCACTCCGTTTAATGAAGAATAAGGGAATGTAGTGTGCCATTACGGCACACTAAAGAGGGATTATGGATTGATTGCTTCAATTTGTTTTAAAGCTGCTTCACCTTTTTGACCCGTTTGTTTTACAAACTCAGCATAATATGGTTTCATTGATGCTTTAAATGGGACAAGATCAGGATGTGTAATTTTCACACCTTGTTTTTCAAAGAATGTGACTAAATCTTTTTCTCCATCTACGAATAATTTAGTGTGATATTTTGCTGCATTTTCGGCAGCATCTTTTACGACTTTTTGAAGATCTTCAGGGAGTTCTTTATAAGTCTCGTTGCTTACTAAATAAAGTTGGTCATTCAAAATGTGGTTAGTCATTGCTAAGAACTTTTGCACTTCATAGAATTTTTGTGCTTGCACTGCTGCTAACGGATTTTCTTGACCATCGACGGCATTCGTTTGTAACGCAAGATAAACTTCAGAAAATGCCATTGGTGTTGGCGATGCACCAACATATTTAGCATAGGCTAAGTTTGTTGCAGCATTTGGCACACGAAGTTTTAAGCCTTTCATATCTGCAATACTGTTGATTGCACGGTTTGAAGTCGTTTGGCGAGTACCGTTATAAGCTTGGGAAAGTAAAGTAACGCCAAGATCTTTATCCATTTTTTTAATTAAATCTTTACCAAATTCTGTATCGAATAAGGCTTTTTGTGCAACATTGTAGTTGCTAATAACATAAGGTAAGGCAAATACTGCTGCTTCAGGGTAAAACAACTGGAAGCGAGCAGATTCTGCAAAGGTGAAGTCGAGAGAACCGTCTTTTAATTGTTTTAACATTGCACGGTCATCACCCAATTGTGAACTTGGATAAAGTGAAATTTCAATTTTACCCTGTGATTTTTCTTTGACTTCTTTGGCAAACATTTCTGCTGCTTTATATTCATTTGATGAAGTTCCAGCATTCATACCGAATTTCAAGTCATAATCAGCGGCAAGAACAGCAGAAGATACGCCTAAAGAAATGGCTGTGGCAAGGAAAAGTTTTGTCAATTTCATCATATTCGCTCCTGTGTGAACTTATGTTGGAAAGGGTTATATATTAACCCCGTAATATGAGAATCAATTCAGGCAAAAAATGTATGTTTTCTCCCCCAAAATAGGATTCGAGAGCAATTCTAAGAGTAAAAAAACAAATTTAAAATAGTTTTACGAGTTTTATTTCAAAAATGAGAAGTTGATCACATTTGTGAAAAAACACTTCAAAAATATTCTTTAAAATGGCATTTCTTTTTCATATAATAATGTTAAATGATGAAAATATAAGCATATTACAATTTATA
Source organism: Haemophilus sp. HN_Hi16 (assembly GCF_049823435.1). Lineage (NCBI taxonomy): Bacteria > Pseudomonadati > Pseudomonadota > Gammaproteobacteria > Pasteurellales > Pasteurellaceae > Haemophilus > Haemophilus sp. HN_Hi16. The sequence goes on along the minus strand of NZ_CP187500.1, from coordinate 1,744,912 downwards.
AAAGATTGTTTTATGTGGATTAAATTAATTTTAAAGTGATTTATTCAGATTTAAATGAGGGGTGTTATATGTCTAAATTATCTTATCAAGAAGTGCTTTCTCAAATTCAATATGGTCTTATTTCTTCTTGCCAACCTGTCGATGATGGCCCAATGGATAAACCTGAAATCGTTTCTGCTATGGCTCAGGCTTCGGTTATGGGCGGAGCTTCTGGCTTACGTATTGAGGGTGTTGATAACCTTAAAGCAACCCGTCCTTTTGTGAATGTTCCGATTATCGGAATTGTAAAACGTGATTTGCCTGATAGTCCCGTGCGTATTACGCCGTTTTTACAAGATATTGAAGATCTAGCCAATGCAGGCGCGGATATTATTGCAGTAGATGGCACGAGCCGTCCGCGTCCTGTGGATATTGAAAGTGCGGTGAAAAAAATCCACGAAATGGGCTGTTTGGCAATGGCAGATTGTTCTAATTTAGAAGAAGGCCTGTATTGTAAAGCACTTGGTTTTGATATTGTCGGTAGTACGATGTCGGGTTATACAGGTGGCTCAGTGCCAAAAGAACCTGATTATCAATTAGTAAAAGATTTAAAAGCAGCGGGTTGTTTTGTGATGGCTGAGGGGCGTTATAACACGCCTGAATTAGCAAAAGTGGCAATTGAAATTGGCGCAGATTGCGTGACTGTAGGTTCAGCCTTAACTCGTCTTGAACATATTGTGAGTTGGTTTGCTAATTCAGTGAAATCTGCAAGATAGTCGTAAGACGTGTGAGAAAAGACTTTATACTATAAGGATAAGTTATGCGTTGTTTAGCACTAGACATTGGTGGGACAAAAATTGCTGCGGCGATTGTAAAAAATGGCGAAATTGAGCAACGTCAGCAAATTCATACACCACGTGAAAATGTGGTGGAGGGAATGCACCAAGCGTTAGGCAAATTGCTTGCTGATTATGAAGGGCAGTTTGATTATGTAGCGGTGGCATCTACGGGGATCATCAATAATGGTATTTTAAGTGCATTAAATCCGAAAAACTTAGGCGGCTTGGCGGAATTTCCACTTAAAGCGAGTATTGCAAAACATACGGATAAACCAATTGGTTTATTAAATGATGCACAAGCTGCGACTTATGCGGAATATCAATTGCAAAATTCTGAACAGGTATCAAATTTCGTTTTTATTACCGTTTCAACAGGAGTTGGCGGTGGCGTTGTATTGAACCAAATTTTGCAGACAGGTTCTCGTGGTATTGCTGGGCATATTGGTCATACATTAGCGGATCCAAATGGTGTGATCTGTGGTTGTGGGCGTCGTGGTTGTGTCGAAGCGGTTGCTTCAGGGCGAGCAATTGAAGCGATTTCTTCCCAATGGGAAGATCCGTGTGAGCCAAAAGAAGTGTTTGAGCGTTTTAGAAAAAATGATGAAAAAGCGACCGCACTTGTCGAGCGTTCTGCGAAAGCCATTGCTAATTTAATTGCAGATTTAGTGATTAGTTTAGATATTCAAAAAATCGCGATTGGTGGTAGTGTAGGATTAGCTGAGGGATATTTACCTTTGGTCGAAAAATATTTACAAGATTTTCCTTCAATATATTGTTGTGAAATTGAATCCGCTAAATTTGGACAAGATGCAGGTTTAATTGGCGCAGCTTATTGGGTAAAAGATGTTTTACTGGATAAGCCTGAAGGAACAATTTATGGCTAAATCGGGAAATGTGTTAAACAGAATTGGCTTGCTTTACCAGAGCTTAACTAAATCAGAGAAAAAAATTGCCGATACGATTTTGCGTTCGCCTGATTTGGTCTCTCAATGCCCCCTTTCAGAAATCGCTAAACATTTGGAAGTTGGAGAAGCTACGCTTGTCCGTTTTTGTCGAACCATTGGCTTTAAAGGTTTCAGCGATTTCAAACTAGAGCTTTCTATTGAACTTGCGACGAAAGATAATCAAGATGAAAGCGTACTTGAAACAGAAATTATGCCAAGTGATGATTCGCTCACTATTGCACAAAAATTGCAAGCCGCAGTTGCTAATGTAATGGAAGAAACGATTAATTTACTTGATTTAAAACAGCTTGAAGAAGTCGTTAAAGTACTTAAAAAAGCACGTCGTATTTTTTTATTTGGTGTGGGTTCATCTGGCGTAACGGCGGAAGATGCTAAAAATAAGCTGATGCGTATTGGTTTTCAAGTGGATGCTTCAGGTAATAATCATTTTATGTATATGCAGGCAGCATTACTTACGTCTTCTGATGTGGCAATTGGTTTAAGCCATTCTGGTTATTCTGCTGAAACGGCACATACCATCAAAATTGCAAAACAAAATGGTGCAACAACAGTGGCATTGACGCATAGTTTGCGTTCCCCCGTGACAGAATATGCTGATTATGTTTTGGTAAATGGTAATAAACAAGGCAAGTTACAAGGCGATTCTATTGGCACCAAGATCGCACAGCTTTTTGTATTGGATTTAATTTATGCTTTGTTAGTGCAGGGCGAAGAAGAAATTGCCGCTCAAACTAAACAAAAAACTCTCAATGTAATTCTTGAACAACGTATAAAATAGGAGAAAACTTATGCGTGATTTAAAAGGTATTTTCAGTGCATTATTAGTGTCATTTAATGAAGATGGCACCATTAATGAAAAAGGTTTACGCCAAATCATCCGCCACAACATCGACAAAATGAAAGTGGACGGCTTATATGTGGGCGGTTCAACAGGCGAAAACTTTATGCTTTCAACGGAAGAGAAAAAAGAAATCTTCCGCATTGCAAAAGATGAAGCAAAAGATCAAATCGCACTAATTGCTCAAGTGGGCAGCGTAAACCTAAAAGAAGCAGTTGAATTAGGTAAATATGCAACAGAATTAGGCTATGATTGCTTATCTGCAGTTACTCCGTTCTACTACAAATTTAGTTTCCCTGAAATTAAACATTATTACGACACCATTATTGCTGAAACGGGCAATAATATGATCGTGTACTCTATTCCGTTCTTAACTGGCGTGAATATGGGCATTGAACAATTTGGCGAGCTTTACAAAAACCCGAAAGTATTAGGGGTAAAATTCACAGCAGGTGATTTCTACTTATTAGAACGTTTGAAAAAAGCTTATCCAAACCACTTAATTTGGGCTGGTTTCGATGAAATGATGTTACCTGCAGCTGCACTTGGTGTGGATGGTGCAATTGGTTCAACCTTTAACGTAAACGGCGTTCGTGCTCGTCAAATTTTTGAATTAACCAAAGCAGGTAAATTAACTGAAGCATTAGAAATTCAACATGTAACCAACGATTTAATCGAAGGCATTTTAGCGAACGGTTTATATTTAACCATCAAAGAATTGCTTAAATTAGAAGGGGTGGATGCAGGTTATTGCCGTGAGCCAATGACAGCAAAAGCAACAGAAGAACAAGTTGCAAAAGCAAAAGAATTGAAAGCGAAATTTTTGTCATAAATATTTAAATTAGAAAAAACTTACCTTCCCCCTGTTTTATTCCGTTACAAACAGAATAACAAGTCAGTAAGAATTTCCCTTCCCCTGTTTACGGGGGAAGGTACCCGAAGGGCGGAAGGGGGCAACTTCTATTGCTTTGTCGTAAATTATTGGAGCAAAAGAATTTCTTTTTAAAAATAAGATAGAAAATTACCGCACTTATAATGATCCTTTGGTGTAGGGGGGGCAGTCCAGCCTACGATATGAATAGGATCATTACGGTCAATAATAAAGGAAGGCTAATATGCGTTTTATTCCGCTACAAACAGAACAACAAGTCAGTTGTTGGGCTGCACAACATATCATCAATCGTATCAATGATTTTAAACCTACCGCCGAGCGTCCTTTTGTATTGGGGTTACCTACTGGTGGTACACCACTAAAAACTTATCAAGAACTGATTCGACTTTATCAAGCAGGCAAAGTGAGTTTCAAACATGTAGTGACTTTCAATATGGATGAATATGTGGGTTTACCAGAGGAACACCCTGAAAGTTACCACAGTTTTATGTATAACAATTTTTTCAATCATATTGATATTTTACCTGAAAATATCAATATTCTTAACGGCAATACCGATGACCATAATGCAGAATGCCGTCGTTATGAAGAAAAAATTAAATCCTACGGCAAAATTCATCTGTTTATGGGGGGGGTTGGTGTGGATGGACATATTGCATTCAATGAACCTGCCTCTTCATTAAGTTCTCGCACCCGCATTAAAACACTCACACAAGATACATTAATTGCAAATTCACGCTTCTTTAATAACGATGTTACTCAAGTGCCGAAATATGCTTTAACCATTGGTGTTGGCACATTATTAGATGCAGAAGAAGTGATGATTTTAGCAACAGGACATCAAAAAGCACTGGCAGTGCAAGCTGCCGTTGAAGGCAGTATTAACCATTTATGGACAGTCAGTGCATTACAAATGCACCGTCATTTCTTGCTCGTTTGTGATGAAGCTGCTCAACAAGAGTTAAAAGTGAAAACCGTGAAATATTTTACTGAATTAGAAGGTGCGGTTGCTGGGACTTATTACAGCGATAAATAACCTATCATTTTTACAATCAGTCGTTTTTCTTAAAAAATTTGGAAGGTATAGAATGAAATACGCATTAACCAACAGTGTGATCTACACTAAATATGAAATTCTACGAGATTATGCGGTAGTAATTGATGGCGAGACTATTGAAGCAGTGATCCCGCAAACTGAATTAGAAAAGGACATCAAAACCATTGATTTACAAGGTAATAATTTAACTGCTGGTTTTATTGATCTGCAATTAAATGGCTGTGGTGGCGTGATGTTTAACGACCAAACTAGCGTTGAAACCTTGGAAATTATGCAGGAAACTAACTTAAAATCAGGTTGTACAAGTTTCCTTCCCACTTTTATTACTGCGCCTGATGAAAATATAAAAAGTGCGGTGAAAATTATGCGTGAATATTTAAACAAGCATAAAAACCAAGCACTTGGTTTACATATTGAAGGGCCTTATCTCAGCATTGAGAAAAAAGGCGTGCACCGTCCCGAATATATTCGTGAAATTACGCCAGAAATGAAAGATTTTCTCTGTGAAAATTCGGATGTCATTACAAAAATTACCATTGCCGCAGAAAATCCAACTATTAACTATACGCCCGATTTTGTGGAAGCGGGCATTATTGTCTCTGTAGGGCATTCCAACGCAAGCTATGAGGTGGCTAAAGCCGCATTCCATAAAGGTGTAACTTTTGCGACTCACTTGCATAATGCAATGTCGCCAATTAGTTCTGGGCGTGCAATGGGTGTCGTGGGAGCTGTGCTAGACAGCGATATTTACACAGGCATTATTGTTGATGGTATTCACGTGAATTACGGCAATGTTCGCATTGATAAAAAAATCAAAGGCGACAAACTTTGTATTGTGACTGACTCCATTGCAGCCGCAGGTGCACCGCCAGAACTAGAAAGTTTTACCTTTGTAGGAAAAACAATTTATATCAAAGATGGGCGTTGCTATGATGCGAATGGCACGATTGCAGGGGCATCAATCACAATGATGGAATCCATTAAAAATGCGGTAGAATATGTTGAAATTCCTCTTGCGGAAGCCATTAGAATGAGTAACCTTTACCCAGCTCGTGCAATTGGTATAGATGATCGTTTAGGTTCGGTAGAAAAAGGTAAGATAGCAAACTTAGCAGTGTTTACGCCAGATTATAAAGTGATCGGCACAGTAGTAAATGGAAAGTGGAAAGAGAGTAAATAGTAAAAGCCTAAATAGCTAATTGATTTAAAAATCTGTGATATACGTCACAGATTTTTTATTAATATTTTGTAATTTTTGGAAGCCTTTCGATAATCATTTATTTGACAAAAGGAAAAATATTATGAAAATCATTAAGTAAGCAAGCAAGCAAGCAAGCAAGCAAGCAAAATAATCTAACCCGACTTTCTTTAATCAGCCTGCTTCTTTCTACTTCTTTTTATCCTGTTCAGTTTTTTGCGATTGATCAGTCAATATGTAAAAAAGATGGAGATAGTATCGCTTGTGGTTCTGGAGCAAAAGCAATCGTTCGTTCTGTTGCATTTGGATTGAACGCTGATGCCTCGGGACCGGATACTGTTGCTGTTGGAAGTGAATCCAAAGCCATTAAACAACTTGCTATAGCCGTAGGAAATGAAGCCAATGCTTCCGGTTCAAATTCACTTGCCATAGGTGCGAGTGCTAAGGCTGGCGAATATTTGAGTCTTGCCATTGGAGAAGGGGCGAAATCTTTAGGTAAGGATTCTACTGCGATAGGAGCATATTCAGAAACGGGAGTTAATGGGGAAGGCATTGCTATTGGCACGCATGCAAAAGCGTTAGGAAAACGAAGTATGGCGTTGGGTCGATGGTCTGAAGCGAATGAAGAATATAGTATTGCTTTAGGACATGAGAGCAAAGCCCTAGGCGGATACGGTTCTATTGCTGTTGGTCTGCTTAGTAAAGTTGAAACAGTTGAGGCGTATAATAATGAATATGGAAATAGTAAAAAATAGATCTTGAAGCCTTAAAGAAATCTTATGTTAGACAATCTGGCAGTACTGCCATTCTATCCAATTCAATTACTAGCCCAACAAGAACTCTTTCAAAAACACCAGAAGAATTAGAAAAATTTATGGAAAAACCTATGCTGCAACAGCTTTTGGGATGCATTCATCTTCACATGCACTAACGGCTTCTGCTTACGGCACATATAGTACCGCAATAGGCAGATATTCAACGGCTTTGGGGAGTTCCAGTACAGCAGTAGACGAAGACAGTACTGCGGTGGGGAATCGTTCTTTAGCATATGCTAAAGAATCAACAGCTTTAGGAGCTTATGCTAAGTCTGTTGCCAAACATTCTGTTGCTGTAGGTTATATGTCCTTTGCAGATCGAGAAAACAGTGTTTCTGTTGGTGATTCATCAACTAATTTCCGCCGCCAAATCGTTAATGTCGCCGATGGCACAGAAGAATGATGCAGTAAATGTTCGTCAGTTAAATGCGGTAGAAACTAAAATTGGTCAAGTGAATAATCAATTTGCTCAAGTTGATAATAAATTCACTCAAGTCAATAACCGTTTAGATAATACAGACAATAAACTGGGTCAAATTGATAACCAATTTACTCAAGTTAATAATAACTTTACACAAGTTAATAATCGTTTAGATGGTACAGAAACTAAACTTGGACAAATTGATAATCAATTCACTCACGTAAATACGCGTTTAAATCGAACAGATTTACGTATTAACCGAGTTGGTGCAAGTGCTGCGGCGTTGGCTTCATTAAAACCTGCACAATTAGGCGAAGATGATAAATTTGCGTTATCTTTAGGTGTAGGAAGCTATAAAAATGCGCAGGCGATGGCAATGGGTGTAGTGTTTAAGCCAGCTGAAAATGTGTTGCTTAATGTAGCGGGGAGTTTTTCTGGTTCGGAAAAAACTTTTGGTGTAGGTGTTTCTTGGAAATTTGGTAACAAATCCAAACCTGCGGTTTCAACACAAAGTGTGGTCAATTCTGCGGAAGTTTTGCAATTGAGACAAGAAGTAGTGATGATGCGTTCTCAACAAGTAGAAACCGAAAAAAACTGCATAAACAAGCTGAAATGGAAAGCGAATTGAAACAGTTACGTCGAGAATTACTTGAATTGAAAAAAGCATTGAAGAAATAAGAGAAAAAGGCGGAACAATTATTCCGCCTTATTTGTTTGATCTGCCATTTTAATAGTTATCATTTTTATCTATAATATAAAAACCAAGTTAATTACTAGGAGATAGATATGGCAAAAGATGAAGTTGGGCATAATTTTCTTGCACGTTTAGGTAAAACTCGTTTGCGTCCAGGCGGTAAAAAAGCAACAGATTGGTTAATTGCCAATGGCGATTTTAGTCAAAATAAAAAAGTGTTAGAGGTTGCTTGTAATATGGGGACGACAGCCATTGGATTGGCGAAGCAATTTGGTTGTCATATTGAAGGTGTTGATTTAGACGAACATGCGTTAGCAAAAGCACAAGCAAATATCGAAGCAAATGGCTTGCAAGAAAAAATCCATGTGCAGCGAGCGAATGCGATGAAATTGCCTTTCGAGGATGAAAGTTTTGATATTGTCATCAATGAAGCGATGCTCACAATGTTACCCGTGGAGGCTAAGAAAAAAGCCATTGCAGAATATTTTCGAGTGTTAAAACCCAATGGTTTATTGCTTACTCACGATGTTATGCTGGTGGGGAATGATCATCAAACTATTCTAGAAAATATGCGCAAAGCGATTAATGTGACTGTCACGCCATTAACGAAAGATGGCTGGAAAGGCATATTCCAAGAAAGTGGCTTTAGATATGTAGATACTTTCTCTGGCGAGATGACATTACTTTCTCCAAAAGGAATGATTTATGATGAAGGAATTTTCGGTACGTTAAAAATCATCCGTAATGCCATGAAAGCGGAAAATCGTGAGCAATTTAAAAGAATGTTCAAAACCTTTAATGATCCTGAACATAAATTACATTTTATTGCTGTATGTAGTCAAAAATAATATAAAAATGAACCGCACTTTGATTTGCACCTTAATGAGTAAGCTTATTTGTTTAGTTTTGGGGTGCAAATCATTTATATTAATTTATTTATTCTGGAATCGAATGATGGGGATTAATGATGTAAAAAAACAAATGATTGTATGGTCAATACCTACAACAATTGCTTGGGCGATAAGTGGTAGTCTCGTTATTATTGCTAATTTGATTTGGGGAAATGATGGTTCTGTAATAGATCTTATTTTTCCACTAGGGATTTTGGCATTAATTATGGGATATGTTCAAGTTCAGAATAAAACATTATAGCGATAAAAACGCAGTGCGGGAGAATAGTCTCGCGTCTTTTCTTGCAGATAAAACAATATTTGACTAACTTTCTTTTTCTCAATATTTTATCTTCATTTATCTTCTTTATTACAAATATGCAACTCGATAAATACACTGCCAAAAAAATTGTTAAACGTGCAATGAAGATCATTCATCACTCTGTAAATGTAATGGATCACGACGGTGTGATCATTGCGTCGGGAAATTCAACGCGTTTGAATCAACGGCACACAGGAGCGGTATTGGCGTTGAGGGAAAATCGTGTGGTAGAGATTGATCAAGCGTTGGCACAAAAATGGAATTTTGAAGCGCAACCAGGGATTAATTTACCGATTCATTATTTAGGCAAAAATATTGGAGTGGTGGGGATTTCTGGTGAGCCAACGCAGGTGAAACAATATGCCGAACTAGTGAAAATGACGGCAGAACTTATTGTGGAACAACAGGCTTTACTCGAACAAGAAAGCTGGCATCGTCGTTACAAAGAAGAATTTATTTTACAATTATTACACAGCAATTTGAATTGGAAAGAGATGGAACAGCAGGCGAAATTTTTTTCTTTTGATTTAAATAAATCTCGTGTGGTTGTATTGATTAAGTTACTTAATCCAGCCCTGGATAATTTACAGCATCTGATCAATTATTTAGAACAGTCTGAATTTGCACAGGATGTGGCAATTTTGTCCCTTGATCAGGTTGTGGTCTTAAAGACTTGGCAAAACTCCACCGTACTTTCTGCTCAAATGAAAACGCTTTTACCTGCAGATTATTCAAAACAAGATTATAAAATTGCTGTAGGTGCTTGTCTAAATCTACCGCTTTTTGAGCAACTTCCCTTGTCTTTTCAAAGTGCACAAAGCACGCTTTCTTATGGATTAAAACATCATCCACGCAAAGGTATTTATGTGTTTGATGAGCATCGATTGCCTGTGCTACTTGCTGGATTATCTCATTCTTGGCAAGGGAACGAATTGATAAAACCTCTTTCTCCCCTTTTCTCAGAAGAAAATGCGACACTTTATAAAACCCTTCAACAATATTTTTTATCAAATTGTGATCTTTATCTCACTGCGGAAAAATTATTTGTTCACCCGAATACTTTGCGTTATCGATTGAACAAAATAGAGCAAATAACTGGCTTATTTTTCAATAAGATAGATGATGAATTAACGCTTTATCTCGGAACGTTGTTAGAACATTGAGGTTGTATAACTTTACAAAGTTTGATGATTTTTAACCGCACTTTTTGTTTGCTCTAATAAAGCATTTTCCCTATAAAACAGAAATAATCTCCTTGGTTTTAATTTTTATAGGAGAGAAAAAATGACAACAGTCTCAGCAATAGGTGCGTTGGTGGCGTTAATCGTTGCTATCTTCCTCATTTTGAAAAAAGTCTCACCAGCTTATGGTATGTTGGTGGGAGCTTTGGTTGGAGGCTTAATTGGCGGTGCGGATTTATCGCAAACAGTGAGCCTAATGATCGGTGGTGCTCAGGGTATTACTACTGCGGTTATGCGTATCTTAGCTGCTGGTGTGTTGGCAGGCGTGTTGATTGAATCGGGTGCAGCAAATTCCATCGCGGAAACCATTACTAATAAATTGGGTGAAACTCGAGCTTTACTCGCCTTGGCACTGGCGACGATGATTTTAACTGCGGTAGGTGTGTTCGTGGATGTAGCAGTGATTACTGTTTCACCAATTGCTTTAGCGTTAGCGCGTCGCAGCGATTTATCGAAAGCTGCAATTTTGCTCGCCATGATTGGCGGTGGTAAAGCTGGTAATATTATGTCGCCAAACCCAAATGCCATTGCGGCAGCAGATACTTTTCATTTGCCACTCACTTCCGTGATGATGGCTGGTATAATTCCCGCGCTATTTGGTTTGATTCTCACCTACTTCTTAGCAAAACGCTTAATCAACAAAGGTTCTAAAGTAACTGACAAAGAGGTAATCGTGCTTGAAACGCAAAATTTACCTTCATTTCTGACCGCACTTGTCGCACCTTTAGTGGCAATTTTGCTATTGGCACTTCGTCCATTGTTTGATATTAAAGTTGATCCATTAATTGCATTGCCGTTAGGTGGTTTGATTGGTGCGCTTTGTATGGGCAAACTTCGCAATATAAATAGTTATGCTATCAATGGATTGAGTAAAATGACACCCGTGGCAATTATGTTACTTGGTACAGGTGCGCTTGCTGGCATCATTGCTAATTCTGGTTTAAAAGAAGTATTGATTCAAGGTTTGGAACATTCAGGTTTGCCATCATACATTCTTGCACCAATTTCAGGGGCGTTGATGTCTTTAGCGACAGCTTCTACCACTGCAGGTACTGCGGTGGCATCCAATGTGTTCAGTAGTACCTTATTAGAACTTGGTATTAGCAGTCTTGCTGGTGCAGCAATGATTCACGCAGGGGCGACCGTATTTGATCATATGCCACATGGTTCTTTCTTCCATGCCACAGGCGGTAGTGTGAATATGGATATCAAAGAACGTTTAAAACTTATTCCTTATGAAAGTGCGGTCGGTTTGATGATGACCATTGTTTCTACCTTAATTTTTGGCGTATTTAAATTCTAGGAGTTGTTATGAAATTTGTGATTGCACCTGATTCTTTTAAAGAAAGTTTGACCGCACTTGAAGTAGCTACTGCCATTGAAACAGGCTTCAAACGCGTATTCCCTGATGCGGACTATGTAAAATTGCCAATGGCAGATGGGGGCGAAGGTACAGTTCAATCTCTTGTGGATGCCACGCAAGGCAAGCTCATTGAATGTGAAGTCACCGCGCCTTTGGGCGACAAAGTGAAAAGTTTCTTCGGTTTATCGGGAGATGGAAAAACTGCGATTATCGAAATGGCTGCAGCTTCTGGTTTACATCTTGTTCCGCCTGAAAAACGCAATCCCTTGCTTACCACCAGTTACGGCACAGGGGAGTTGATTAAACTGGCATTAGATTTAGGTGTGGAGAGTTTCATTCTTGGCATTGGCGGTAGTGCAACCAACGATGGTGGTGTAGGAATGTTGCAAGCACTAGGGATGCAATGTTTAGATTCGCAAGATAAGCCTATCGGTTTTGGTGGAGCAGAGCTAGCAAATATTGTGAAGATTGACGTTCAACAATTAGATCCACGTTTGCAACAAGTTCACATTGAAGTAGCGTGCGATGTGAATAATCCGCTCTGTGGTGAATGTGGCGCATCTACCATTTTTGGACCACAAAAAGGTGCAACGTCTGAAATGGTGAAACAACTTGATGCTGCACTTTCGCATTTTGCTGAAATTGCCGAACGTGATTGCGGTAAACAAATTCGTGATCAGGCTGGCGCAGGTGCTGCTGGTGGTATGGGTGGTGGATTGCTATTATTACCAAGCGTACAACTGAAAGCAGGTATACAAATTGTGTTAGACCGGTTACGTTTAATCGACTATGTAAAAGATGCTGATGTGGTGATTACGGGTGAAGGGCGAATAGATGCACAAAGTATTATGGGTAAAACGCCAATTGGTGTGGCGCGTACGGCAAAACAGTTCAATAAGCCAGTGATCGCCATCGCAGGGTGTTTGCGTGAAGATTATGATGTGGTGTTTGATCACGGTATTGATGCGGTGTTTCCTATTATTCACCAACTTGGCGATTTATCGGATATTCTCAAACAAGGCGAACAAAATTTAATTTCTTCCGCTCAAAATGTGGCGAGAGTACTGGCATTTAAATTTCATTAATAAATAAGGCTTGTTTTAAATTCGAGCCTTATTCCATGATTATTTATTTTGTGATGTTGAATAATTTCTCGCACCAAAAATCGCAGTGCCAATGCGTACCATTGTAGAACCGCATTTTATTGCGCTCGGCATATCATCGGTCATTCCCATAGAAAGCGTATCTATTTGTTGATTTGGTAAGGCTTGTTTCAGTTGTTCAAATAGGTCTGACATTTTTCTGAACACGGTTTCTTGTTCAAAGATATTATCGGTTGGCGCGGGTATTGCCATTAAGCCACGTAGGCATAAGTGCGGTAAATTTTCGATGTGTTTTGCCAGTGTTAGCATTTCCTCAGGTTGAATACCCGATTTACTTTCTTCATCGCTGATATTAACCTGAATTAATACATTCAATCGAGCCTTGTTGGTCGGTCGTTGTTCATTTAAACGATCTGCAATTTTTGCTCGATGAAGCGTTTGCATCCAATCAAAATGTTCAGCAACGAGACGGGTTTTATTCGATTGTAATGGACCGATAAAATGCCATTCAAGGTTAATACCTTGCGATTCAAAATATTGGATCTTTTCTACACCTTCTTGCACATAATTTTCCCCAAAGGCTATTTGCCCAGCTTGATAAGCCGAAAGAATCGCGGAAATAGGTTTGGTCTTAGATACGGCAAGTAATTTTACGGTATTTTGATTGCGTTTAGCTTCTTTGCAAGCCGTTTCAATTTTTTGCTGAATTAGGTTGAGATTATGTTGGATATCCATAGGTTCTCCTTTATAAAAGTGCGGTTAGTTTACACGAAATTTATTTACTGAGAAAATTTCTGAAAAATTTGTTACTTTCTGTTTGACAAGCTCGGGAAATTTCGGTATTTCTTTACGCATTCATTTTTCAAGATAAAAAACAATGAAAAATAACCGCACTTTATCCGTAATCATTAGCACAATTACCACTATTATGATGACCATTATTACAATTAATGGTGCGGGTTAGTGCAGCAAAAAACAGGATACTGAAAACCCGCAATTCAACTGAATAGCGGGTTTTTTTATAAATTTAAAAACACAATATCTCTAGGAGAACCAATTATGCGCGTACTTAAATTTGGCGGCACTTCGCTTGCAAATCCAGAACGTTTTTCCCAAGCGGCGAAATTGATCGAGCAAGCTCATTTAGAAGAGCAGGCTGCTGGTGTTTTATCAGCACCAGCCAAAATAACTAATCATCTCGTCGCCCTTTCTGAAAAAGCTGCATTAAATCAACCAACCGATACACATTTCAACGAAGCAATCGAAATTTTCTATAATATCATCAATGGCTTGCATACCGAAAATAATCAATTCGACTTAAATGGCATCAAGGCGCTTATTGATGCTGAATTTGCTCAAATCAAAGAATTATTAGAAGAAATTCGTCAGGCAGGAAAAGTAGAAGATGCAGTTAAAGCGACGATTGATTGCCGTGGTGAAAAACTTTCTATCGCAATGATGAAAGCTTGGTTTGAAGCGCGTGGCTATAGTGTACATATTGTGGATCCTGTCAAGCAATTATTAGCAAAAGGCGGTTATCTTGAGTCTTCTGTTGAAATTGAAGAATCAACAAAACGTGTTGATGCAGCAAGTATCGAAAAAGATAAAGTGGTGTTGATGGCAGGTTTTACTGCGGGTAATGAAAAAGGTGAGTTGGTGCTGCTCGGTCGTAATGGCTCAGACTATTCTGCAGCCTGTTTAGCCGCTTGTTTAGGCGCAAGCGTATGCGAAATTTGGACCGATGTGGATGGCGTTTATACTTGCGATCCGCGTTTAGTGCCTGATGCACGTTTATTACCAACGCTTTCTTATCGTGAAGCAATGGAACTTTCTTATTTTGGCGCGAAAGTCATTCATCCTCGTACGATTGGCCCATTGTTGCCACAAAATATTCCTTGTGTCATTAAAAATACAGGAAATCCTTCTGCACCAGGTTCTATTATTGATGGCAATGTGAAATCAGAAAGTTTGCAAGTCAAAGGTATTACTAACTTAGACAATTTGGCGATGTTTAATGTATCAGGCCCTGGTATGCAAGGCATGGTAGGTATGGCATCTCGTGTATTTTCAGCTATGTCAGGCGCAGGTATTTCAGTTATTTTAATTACTCAGTCTTCGTCTGAATATAGTATTAGTTTCTGTGTGCCTGTGAAATCTGCAGAAGTCGCGAAAACCGTACTAGAAACTGAGTTTGCTAACGAATTAAATGAACATCAATTAGAACCAATTGAAGTGATTAAAGATTTATCCATTATTTCTGTTGTGGGCGATGGAATGAAGCAAGCGAAAGGTATTGCTGCTCGTTTCTTCTCTGCATTAGCACAGGCAAATATTAGCATTGTAGCGATTGCACAGGGTTCTAGTGAACGTTCAATTTCTGCAGTTGTGTCACAAAATAAAGCGATCGAAGCCGTAAAAGCTACCCATCAGGCACTTTTCAATAATAAAAAAGTAGTGGATATGTTTTTAGTGGGCGTTGGTGGAGTAGGCGGAGAATTAATAGAGCAGGTAAAGAGCCAAAAGGAGTATTTAGCAAAGAAGAATGTTGAAATTCGTGTCTGCGCTATAGCAAATTCTAATCGTATGTTGCTTGATGAAAATGGATTAAATTTAGAGGATTGGAAAACTGATTTAGAAAATGCGACTCAGCCATCAGATTTTGATGTATTGCTTTCTTTCATTAAATTACATCATGTGGTAAACCCTGTATTTGTAGATTGTACTTCGGCGGAGTCTGTTGCAGGGCTTTATGCTCGTGCGTTAAAAGAAGGTTTCCATGTGGTTACACCAAATAAAAAAGCGAATACACGAGAATTAGCATATTACAATGAATTACGTCAAAATGCTCAAGCAAGCCACCATAAGTTTTTGTATGAAACCAATGTGGGCGCAGGTTTACCAGTTATTGAAAATCTTCAAAACTTACTTGCCGCAGGCGATGAACTTGAATATTTTGAAGGTATTTTATCTGGCTCGCTTTCCTTTATTTTTGGTAAATTAGAAGAAGGACTTTCTCTTTCAGAAGTCACCGCACTTGCGCGAGAAAAAGGCTTTACTGAGCCAGATCCCCGTGATGACCTTTCAGGACAAGATGTAGCGCGTAAATTATTAATTCTGGCTCGTGAAGCAGGAATTGAACTTGAACTTTCCGATGTTGAAGTTGAAGGTGTATTGCCGAAAGGCTTTTCTGAAGGAAAATCTGCAGATGAATTTATGGCAATGTTGCCACAGCTTGATGAAGAATTTAAAGCTCGTGTTTCCACCGCTAAAGCTGAAGGCAAAGTATTGCGTTATGTTGGAAAAATTCGCGAAGGTAAATGCAAAGTATCTATTGTTGCAGTGGATCAGAATAACCCACTTTATAAAGTAAAAGATGGCGAAAATGCCTTAGCATTTTACACTCGTTATTACCAACCAATTCCACTTTTATTACGTGGTTATGGCGCAGGCAATGCAGTTACTGCGGCAGGTATCTTTGCAGATATTTTAAGAACATTACAACATTAAGGATTTCAGATGTTAAGAATTTATGCTCCAGCATCTAGCGCAAATATTAGTGTAGGATTCGATACTTTAGGTGCTGCGATCTCTCCAATTGATGGTTCTTTGTTAGGCGATGTGGTTCAAATAGAATCTATTTCAAGTGATTTTGAGTTAGAAAGTGCGGGCTATTTTGTTCGTAAATTACCGAAAGAACCGCAAAAAAATATTGTTTACCAAGCTTATGTGCTATTTAGTGAGCAATTAAAATTATGCGGAGCAAATGTAAAACCTTTGCGTTTAACGCTGGAAAAAAATATGCCTATTGGCTCTGGTTTAGGCTCTAGTGCTTGTTCTATTGTTGCTGCATTAGTGGCATTAAATCAGTTTCATAATGAACCTTTTTCGAAAATGGAATTGCTTGAAATGATGGGAGAATTGGAAGGTCGTATTTCTGGTTCAATCCATTATGATAACGTCGCACCTTGCTATCTTGGCGGTGTGCAATTTATGGTGCAATCGCTTGGCAATATTTGTCAAAAACTGCCATTTTTTGATAATTGGTATTGGGTATTAGCCTATCCAGGAATTGAAGTTTCTACTGCTGAAGCTCGTGCAATTTTACCGAAAAGCTATACTCGACAAGACGTGATTGCCCATGGTCGTCATTTAGGTGGCTTTGTGCATGCTTGCCATACCCATCAGGAAAACCTTGCAGCGATTATGATGAAAGATGTCATTGCCGAGCCTTATCGTGAATCTCTGTTACCTAATTTTGCTGAAGTAAAACAAGCTACGCGAGACTTAGGCGCACTTGCCACAGGTATTTCAGGCTCTGGACCAACAATTTTCTCTATTGCCCCTGATTTACAAACTGCAATTAAACTTTCAACTTATTTAGAGAATCATTATTTACAAAATAATGAAGGTTTTGTGCATGTATGTAAGGTCGATAACGAAGGCACAAGAGAAATTAAATAAGTTAATTTAAATAGATGAAATCAGATTAAAAACGGATTAAATATGAATTTATACAATATCAAACACCCAGAAGAACAAGTCACTTTTTCTCAGGCTGTTCGTCAAGGTCTTGGGCGGGATCAAGGTTTATTCTTTCCAGAAGTTATTCCGCAACTTAATAACATTGATGAATTACTTGAATTACCTCTTGTTGAGCGTAGCCAAAAAATTCTTGGTGCATTAATCGGTGAAGAATTGCCGAAAGCAACTTTAGATGAGATGGTGAAAAATGCATTCACTTTCACTGCACCGTTAGAAAAAGTTGAAGATAATATTTATGCGCTTGAATTATTTCATGGTCCCACATTAGCATTTAAAGACTTTGGTGGTCGTTTTATGGCACAAGCACTTGCTGCAGTACGTGGCGATGGCAAAATCACTATTTTAACGGCAACCTCTGGCGATACTGGAGCCGCTGTAGCACATGCGTTTTATGGATTAGAAAATATTAATGTAGTTATCCTTTATCCAAAAGGCAAAATCAGCCCATTACAAGAAAAGCTATTCTGTACTTTAGGTGGGAATATTCGTACTGTTGCTATTAACGCTGATTTCGATGCGTGTCAGGCTTTAATTAAGCAAGCCTTTGATGATGTTGAATTACGCCAAGCTATCGGACTTAACTCTGCAAATTCTATTAATATTAGCCGTTTATTAGCTCAAGTTTGTTATTACTTTGAGGCTGTCGCACAATTGCCAAAAGAAAAACGTGATAATGTTGTGGTTTCTGTGCCAAGTGGTAATTTTGGTAACTTAACTGCAGGGTTAATTGCAAAAACCTTAGGCTTGCCGATAAAACGCTTTATTGCCTCAACAAATGCAAATGATACAGTGCCACGTTATTTAAAATCGGGTAATTGGGAGCCTAAAACGACAGTTGCAACTCTTTCTAATGCAATGGATGTCAGTCGCCCAAATAATTGGCCGAGAGTGGAAGAATTGTTTAAACGAAATGATTGGAATTTAACTGATTTAGGTTCGGGTATGCTAAGTGATAGTGAAACAGAAGATACCTTAAAAGCGATGCAGGCGAAAGGTTATTTATGTGAACCTCACGGTGCGATAGCTTACCAAGTGCTGAAAGATCAACTTAAAGCGGGTGAAACAGGAATCTTCCTATGTACAGCACATCCAGCGAAATTTAAAGAATCCGTAGAACGTATTCTTGGTATTCAGCTTTCATTACCTGAAGCACTGGATAAACATAATCAGCTACCATTGCTTTCTGATGAAATGGATAATGATTTTGCACAACTACGGGCTTACTTATTGAAGTCATAAAGTGCGGTAAATTTTTATTGTGTTTTGGATAGCATCTGATTTTCAGGTGCTATTTTATTTTTAGAAAATAGGGTATTAAGATAAAAAATAAGGATGTACTAACTAATTAGTTTTATATTAATAGAAAGAATAGCTATTTATCAATAAGACAGTGATTTGAAAAAGTAGTATTAAATTTAGGCGATAAAAAAAGACGTTTCGCTGCTTGCTTTATTTTAATAAGTGGTGGGTCGTGAAGGATTCGAACCTTCGACCAACGGATTAAAAGTCCGCTGCTCTACCGACTGAGCTAACGACCCAATTAGATGATTTTAAAGTAAATTTTAAAATCTTTGGATTGGTGTTTAAATGGTGCCCGAAGCCAGACTTGAACTGGCACGCCTCGAAAGGCGAGGGATTTTAAATCCCTTGTGTACATCATTAAAATTAAAACTATATTTTCTGATCAATTTCGTGTACCTAGCCAATACACTACGATCGATCCACTAACGCTATGTGGACAAGTAAGATCTTACATAAAAAATACTAGTTTGTAAAGCCTGAATGTTTTATTCTGAATAATTATTTATCAATCTACAAGGAGGAAACTATATGAATGATAAAACATGTGCTTTGTGCGGAAAATACACTCCATTAAAGACAAGTGAGATCTTACATAAAAAATACTAGTTTGTAAAGCCTGAATGTTTTATTCTGAAAATTATTTATCAATCTCCAAGGAGGAAACTATATGAATGATAAAACATGTGCTTTGTGCGGAAAATATACTACATTAAGGGATAGTCATTTTATTCCAAAATTTGTTTACAAAGCTTTGAATAACACTAAAAAGGCTGATACAAACATTACGATAAAAAATGAAAGTGGGAAATTGATCCCCTTATCTAAACAAATAACTAGCCACAGACTTTGCGGTGAATGCGAAGCTCGTTTTTCAGAAAATGGAGAAAGATTTTTTTCACAAAATGCATTCCCTCAAAGAGAGGTACTAGATAAAATTAATATGGGAACTGAACTATTATATGATGACGCTCCCCCTTTTCTAAAAGATATTGCTTCTAAATATCAAGGAAAAAATTCTTTTTATTCTCTTAATCAAGAGGGGGAGAAAAAGCTTTTGTACTTTGTTATTAGCATTCTATGGAGAGGTGCTTTAACTTGGCCTATGTATCAAAGTATCAAGTTTCCTGAGCATATTCTTAATGAAATGAAAGATTTTTTGCTTAATGATATTCCGCTCAAACATCTAAAAGTATTCGTTGATCTAACTCCTCATGGAGTATTCTCAATACTTAAACCTCACATACACCCAGCTTTCCCATCATGTTATCGCTTTAATTTATTATATTATATGTTTCATATAGTCATTGTTAATGATAACAAAGGAGCTCCATTATCCTATGGGGAAGCTGGAATGCTAGTTAAGATGTGTATAAATGATATGAGATCTATGTATAACTATAGCGAAAAAAGTCCGAAAGTACCTCATAAACTTTCATGGTTATAAACAATCAATATGTTTTCTAAGAGAGCTTATATCACTTTCAATATATGACAAAGTAACCTTAATATCTTTATGCCCTAGAAGTTGTTTTACAACATATAAATTTTCTGGGTTCTTCATTAAGTTGGTTGCAGCTGTATGTCTAAATCTATGAGGTGAACTATTCACCCCTGTATGCTTTGATATAACTTTGAACAAATAACTTACCTGATCTGCTGTCATTTCTTTCCCTCTACGTTTAACCGCTTTTGAAAAAAGATTTATATTAAAAAGCTGAGCATCTGCCGATTGTTTCATTTTTTTCAACTCGTTTAATAGATTATCAAGGTATGGATAAAGTGTGTGAGAAATCGGAAGTATGTGATATTCATGGTTCTTGTTTATTTCTGGTGAAATATGAATAACCTGATTTAGCAAGTCTATATCCCTGATTCTCAGTTTATTTAATTGAGAGCGGCGAATTGCCGTATAACGAAATGTCATTATTAGAGCCCTAGTGAACCATAACGGACGAAGTATTGCGGGGAGATATTTTGATTCTTTAATACCAAAACTCAACCTATCTAAATCAGAAGGGCTGTAGACCTTTCTTTTCCGTTTTCCCTCCCTAATAAATAAACCATCAAAAGGATTTTTTGTGAACGGAAGAAACTGGTTTTCAATGCCAAATTTGAAGATGGTTTTTAGCTGGCGAACATAACTATTCCAAGTTACTTCAATAATTGATTTACCAACAACTGCTTTACGCCATTGAAGTATCAATAATTTTGATACTTCATCTGGATATTTTAAATTACAGTTATGTTGCAATTGTCTAACTGCTTTTTCATAACTCTTTATTGTATCTATACGCAGGTGACGGTATAAAAAAATTTATCAAGTAACATATCAAATGTAAGTCTATTCATTGTCATTCTCCTCAATAAGCGATAAATGCAAATTATCAATTGGAATTTTACTACCGAAAAAATAATCGGTTTTATCAACCAAATACCCAATCAACTGAGACGTTTTTCTTGGACCAACAACTTTGCAGCGCCAAAAATTTACACTGTCTTTATTCGACTGATGGTATTTCTTGTGTAATTTAAGATCTTGAAAGCTGTATTGCAAACTTTCTATATCTTTTTTGGTAAAGTTAGCAATACCTTTACTATTAAAATACATCTGGAATATTCCTGGAGTAACTAAAAATAACTTTCCTTGTACAATGTGTAATTTGGAACTTGAATTATTAATTGTGAGCGTATTCCCTAGAATGCCGGCTTTTAACCATTCTACAAATGATTCACCAGAGATGGTTTTACTATCTCTAGATGTAGAAGTATCGGGAGGAACATCAGAATTTTGAAGACCTTTTGCAACTTGATTATTTTGAATCACGTCTTCTTTGTTTTCTTTTTCATCAGCTGGAATCAGTGTTTTCTCTGTTGGCGAGAATAAATCCATCATCAAGTCCATCATATCTTCATTTTTTTGAACTTGTTCCGTTTCTATTGGTTTTAGTTCAGAAATGTTATCAAACGAAATAGATATAGAAGTATTTTCACTATCAATATTGTCTATTCCTGCATTTGTATTAGATACCGATTCCTCTATCTTTGTATTTGATATTTCTTCAGCTTCAATATCAACTCGACCTAAAAATACGCTAGGTCTATCAGCTAAATTTTCCCAGGCTACTTCGGGCTTTATTCTGAGTAGAGAAAATGCTTTAGGCGGACACCAACCGGAGTCAGCTTTAATTCTACAATGCCAAATTGCAGTACCATCATTCGTACTTTCAATAATCCCTAAGGATTGCATTTCACTAAATAGTTTAGGATTATCTGCTGGAGCTGAAATTCCCTGTTCTAAAAGATAAGCACGAATTTGATCTGCTGTTGGTTTGCTCATTAACCATAGTGCATCTTCTGTTAACCAACCGTCAGATGGACCTTTTGGAGTATTAATTTTAAATTTATGTTCCAGTAAATAACGTAATGCCATAACAATTTGCTTCGCAAATGAAGTTCCAGGTTTTTGAACCAGTTTTGATACATCACCGCCTAAAGCGAGAGTTACGCTGTTTTGGTCCGCTTTTTGTACAATTTCTGACAATAAACCAGATTTATCCTTATGGTTAGCCATGGCATACATTAAAGAGGCAAAAGCTTCAGGATATCCAGCCAACCATTCAAATGCCTCTTTAGGTATTAAATAGCTAGCAAGATAACTCCCCATTACTGGATGAAGCTCATAATCACGCCCTTTTATGTATTTGAATTTATAAGGCAGCGTTGGTATCCCTAGCCAAGGAAACCAACGCGAACCATCTTTCAACTGAATTTCTATATCGACAATAACTTTACCTATATCATGCACAAGTGCTGCATAAATAACTGCAGCAGTCCAAGCATCTCGTTGCCGTGATTGTTCTTCAGGGGCAGCATTCTGAGGTAATACATAGCTTTGCCGGAGTTTTGTCGCAAATGAAAGGACTTCTAGACCATGATCTAACATTCCACCTAAATGGCTATGATGATGGGCCTCAGATGCTGGTAATAATTGAACCATTTCAGCATAACGTTCAATAGGTTTTTTATAGAGCTCATTAAACATATCTTGCGTCATTGATACTTGTTGCCAAAGTAAATTTAAGTATTTTTGGCGTAATTCAGAATTGAGTAATTCTGACGCAGTAAAGGGGGTTATCCATCCCTCATCATCCACTTTGAATGTTGATGAATTGAGATTTTTTAGAGAGGATGTGATATTAAGGGAATCTTGTTTTTTCCCTCTGATTTTATGAAAAATAGATGAAAGCATAACTCAGAACCTTTTTTGTAAAAGAATATTGATTTATGCATCGATCTCAATAAATAAATAATTCTAAATCGGAGATAAATATTAAAGCCATTTTGAAAGCCTTTTGGCCTTTTCAGGTAAGACCTTTCCCTTGGAAAGGTTACCTTTATTACATTACCCTTAATCCCGTTAGGGATTCCTTTAACCTTTTGTTTTTTTTGCTACAATAATAAGAATTACAAAAAAAGAAGAAAAATATGAAGTTTGAAATTAAAGATAACCGGGTTGTTATAGCTTCTTACCCTAGCAAAGAAACAATGTTAAAACATAATGGAGAAATAACTATATACTCTATAATTAGGCGTTATAAAGAACGAAGAGGGAAATGCAGACCTATCGGTGATAATTGCCCTATGTTGTATGCCATGAAAGGAGCTGAAGGGTTAACAACAGATATTGAAACTATCAATGCTGTATATGAATACGCTAAAAAGCTGATTGATGAATATCCATTTGAAGAACATATCGAACAACCATTTGATGTGATCATACTCATGCCATCTAAACATAGTATTGGGCGTGATTTAGCTTGTTTATTACAGAAAAAATTTAACATAAATATTATTGATAATTTTCTCAGGAAAAAAACGCCTAAAACATTGATTGAGGATGTTATAAGTGATAACACAATTCCCCCAGATAAAAAACAGTCCTTAATTACTGCATTAAAGAGAAGCGAAGGGGGATTATCAATAAAAGACATAGCACCGAAGAATAGATGCTACTTACATATTTTTTGTGGTGATCATGTAAAATTACCAGCTGATGCGAAACATGTATTACTCGTTGACGATATATCTTCTTCAGGAACAACATTTGAAAGCGCGGCAGCAGTGATTAGACAATATTGCAAACAAGTTGAAATGATCTCAGCAGTTACATTATTTGCACCGATTAAATGAGTTTTAAGTAACGATTAGCCATTGTAATTAATCATAAGAGTTAATCATAAGAGTTAAAATTAGATTGACATTTAATTAGTAAATACTTAACATTAAGCACATCTAAGAGATTAGATTGACAGGGCAAATGTCCCCTCGGTCATAAAACATAGCAGGGACCCGCAGAGTGCAACTTCGGCCAGCTTATAATGAGCAAGTAGAGGGAGTTCTAGGCAGCGGCTAGAAAAATAATGAAACAATGGGGAGCTTAGCTCCCCATCATTTTATCTATTAGAATATATCAGTTCATTATAATTTTTTAGGTAATATTGGTTAGGTAAATTAACCTTCTCTCCATTAACGTTATCGTATCCTCTATCAACTCTGCTGAGTAGTTCATTTACCAGCATGAATGATAATGTCTTTTTTATAAACCCTTTTGGAATTCCTGTTTTTTCAGTTATCTTGAGATAAGATGCCATTGAATACTTAAACTTTTTATCTCTTATTGCAGAAAAATAAATAAATAATTTTAGTGCATACAATTCAATTTGTGAACGCAACGAGAAGCTTCTACAAAATATGCCTTCTAGCTCATGAATTGGGATTTTACACCACGTTTTATCTTCATTTTGATTCACTATATATTGGTTTGTTCTTCCAATTCTCTTAATTGAAATAATATTATTGGATTCCAATACTTTTAACCCCATGCTTATAGATTGCCTACTAATGCCTAGACTCTCTGAAAATTCTTTATAAGTCAAATTTGTTATTAACTCATCATTAAATTCATCTTTTTGTGCCTTACTTACGATAATTAAAAATGTCATTAATGCAGCAATATTTGCTGCATTCATTTGATTTTGGTTATTAGATGAGTATCTAAATTTTTTTAGACCACCGTCAATAACCCATCTACTCGGCATTTTGGACCAATATTTCATTTTTTTTTGTACACCCATAAAAATAGACTCATACATAAGAACATAAATCCAATACCAATTGAAAGATAGGTTAATTCAGTTACAAAGGTAGATAAATGATCTAAATTGAAGTTTGATAAAACGGTCATGATTAATGATAAAAATCTCTGTATTTGCATATTGATAAAACTCCCGTATAAATTTTTATACGGTATATTTATCTTTATACGACCCCAATATCTAGATATAGTTTTTATTGGATTCTCATATAAATATAATAAAATCAAATTGTTATTAATATATAAACAGTCTTTATTTTAAACTAATTAGTTCATAATGGATAGGTTTATCCACTATACATTTCATCCAGGCTATCATAATCGCTAGATTCATTCTCTGATTCAGTTGTATCTTCGTTTAATTCTGATTCTAATGTTCTTTGGTCTTCATCACCTAAAAATTTCCAGTAGTTACAAATCAACTCCTTTTCGCCATATTTTTCCCATACTCCTGGATAAAAGTATTCTGCTTCGACGTGACAAATCCCTCCTTCGTGTGGGTCTCTTATATTAGCTATAGATTCAAGGCTTCGAGTTGCAATAATACACGTGATATAGAGTAGATAGCGTTTCATATTTGGGGCAGTATTTGAAAATTTAACCAATTCTAAACATCCGATTTTCTAGTAAGTAGTTTTATTTAGAAAGTCTTTTAAAAATAAAAACAGATTGTCAGTGAATACGAGAGGTAAAATGCTATGATTTAGTGCAGAAACTTTGATTTATGTTTTTGGACTGTCTAAAAACTTGCTTTGTTAAAGTTTTGGGACTATACTGCATGGGTAGTCTAAAAAGTTTTGAATTTTGAGCAAGGAGTAAAAAATGGATGCGGCTTTTGAAGAGGCAAAAAATACCCTTATGGAGTTTTCATTTGTCAATATCGCTCTTGTTTTTTGTATTATGTTTTGTTTTATTTTATTTCGTTTTATTGGAAAAAAACTAAAAAACAAGAAAAATATAGGAAGATATGAACAAATCCAAAAAAGAATGAATCTAGACGATGTAAAAGATAAATTAAGAAAGCTTTAAGTTTTGCACACATAGGAGGCGATTTATGAATTATGCTTTAATAGGAGCATTATTTTTTTTAATGGTTATAAATTTAACGTCAGGACTAAAAGGGAAAGATGGAAAAGAAAAAATCAAGGTTATTTTTTCTTTCTTTTGGTTCTTTCTACTCTTTGGAGTATTGATGATCTCTTATCATTATTTTAGTAGTCAAATATCAGAAAATCCAATAATCCAAAAAATCACTCAATAGGTATTAAACAAAGAAATAAGGAGTTAATTATGGACTATGATTATCAAAAAGGCTTTGAAGAAGGTTATAGAATGATTATGGGAGCATCCGCATTGCTACCTTTAGCACCTATTCAACCATTGACACCGCTTGGAAGCACTCCATTTAGAGAGGGATTAAAAGCTGGTATAAATTTAGCTAAAAGAAATAACCAACAGTCATTTAATAACATTTTTAAATAATTTTAAGAGAAAAGATGGCATTAATAGGATTCGCTCGAGTATCAACTCAACAGCAGGATTTGAGTGAACAGATTCAAGCATTAAAAGAATACGGCTGTAAAAAAATTTTTTCAGGTAAACATTCCGGTAAAGCTGAGAAAAATAAAGCACAATTGGATGAACTACTGGATTATGTTCGAGAGGGTGATGTCGTTGCAGTAACTAAGCTTGATCGCTTAGGAAGGAGCCTTGCTCAGTGTTTGAATACACTTGAACTATTTAAGAATAAAAATATTGGCTTTGTTGCAATTCAACAAGGAATAGATACTCGAACCCAAAACAATCCTATGGGGATGGCACTAATTCAATTGTTAGGTATTTTTGCTGAATTGGAAAGAAGTTTTATTGTCGAGCGTACTCAGGAAGGGAAGCGAACAAAACTTGCTTCAGGTCATAAAAATGCATTAGGCGGCCGTCCACCTAAAGTGACAGATAAAATACGTAAAAAGATTTATGCGGATTTTAAAGCTGGTGATTCTATTTCAACAGTAATGAAACGATATGATTTATCTAAATCAACGGTGGCGAGACTAAAAGGTATTTATAACAGAGAGAATAAGAATTAATTAATAATTTCTTTTTTATAAAGAACTTAATGTAAAATATAATGTCTAATCAGCTAGAATTTAAACAAGGAGTAAATTCATGACGAATTTCATTAAACTAAATATTGAAAAAGAAATCAAAAATAATGCAGATGAACTTCAAGGCTTTGAGTGGGAAGAGGTTTATGTCAATGCAGATAATATATCCCATTTCAAAAAGGTCAAAAATAGGTTACGCCCAAAAAATGTAAAAAAAATACTTTTTGCTGATCCGAAATATAAGAAGGATTTTGATTCTAGCTATTTAGAAAAGTATCTATCACAATCAAAGGAACAAGATGCATTTATAAAAGATGGATTTAGTACCTTTATGAAAGAGTGTCAAGGATCTCAGATTAATCGTATTTTTGCTGAGGATATTGAGTTTTTATATAATGAGGCTATTGAGGTTTACTTTAAAGCAGGGGTTCATCCATTAGGTAGTTCAGATGATGATCCATTAGGTAGTTCGGATGATGGAAAGCCTGTTATTTCATGTTGTGGTTTAACAGAGCTTGAGAGATTAGTTCCCAAAGTAGCCTAAAGCAAAGAAGAGCAGAGCAAAGAAGAGCTTAAATCTGTATAAATAAAAAAAATGCACTTACTTTAAAAGTAAGTGCATTTTTTAGACAAAACAAAACATAGATTTCTAATTATCCTTTTAAATCTCATTAAATGCTCGCAAATCCTTATTCTAAAGGGCTTCGAGCATTTTTACTGTTGGAAGATACTTCACGTTTCCTTATATATTTCCTCATGAATTGACTGTCAGAAGTGGTAAATTAGTAGTAAATTCATCTGTACTACTAAGCAACAAGACGTTCCTGCTGTTTCTTTTTTTCCAAGCGGTTCATCTCTGCCATAGCAGAATCGAATGTAGCATGTGCGTAATAGTTCAGCGTCATGTTTATATTCGCATGTCCCATAATGTACTGTAATGCCTTTGGATTCATTCCTGCATTTGCATAGTTGGTACAGAATGTATGTCGCAAACTATGTGGAGTGATGTGTGGCAATTTATCCTCGTTATACTTATTGTATTTCTTAACAAGACCTTTCATCATGCCGTTGTAATCACTTGCCACTTTTGGATAGTTCTTTCTATTAAGAAAGAGGAAATCACTATATCCATCAATCTCAACACGCTTATCATTCTTTCGATTCGCTAACACTCGCTTAAATGCTTGATAGGCTTCTTCAACCATAGGAACTTGACGTTCGCCACTTTTGGTCTTTGGTGTTTCAATGTAGTACCCAATTTCAGTATCTCTCAATAGCTGATGGTCTATATTGACAAGACGATTCTCAAAATCTAAATCTGGAAGTGTCAAACCACCAAACTCTGAAATACGAAGACCTGTTTTTAAGAGTATCAGAATTTCATCATAATTTTTGCTGTAGGTTTTATCAGCTTTTGCAAAGGCTAACAGTTTTTCTTCCTGTTCTTCTGTTAGTACGGTCTTAGGGACAGTATCATCATCAAGAACTGC
Organism: Haemophilus sp. HN_Hi16; assembly: GCF_049823435.1. Taxonomy (NCBI): domain Bacteria; kingdom Pseudomonadati; phylum Pseudomonadota; class Gammaproteobacteria; order Pasteurellales; family Pasteurellaceae; genus Haemophilus; species Haemophilus sp. HN_Hi16. The sequence goes on along the minus strand of NZ_CP187500.1, from coordinate 1,716,702 downwards.
TTTCAGTTGAAAGTCAAATGGATTCTTCCGAACACAATCATCTTGTATAGCAATATAGAATGAAGCCTTTAAAGAACGTTTGTAGTTATTGATGGTTTGATAAGCATAACCATTTTCACTCATTCTAATAGCCCATTCTTTAGCGTCTGATGGCTTAATACTGTCAATACTTCTTACACCTAACTTGTCTTTCTTCAAAATATCCATAAGATATTTGCGTCCAGTTTCAGTGTTTTTTCTAACCTTTGGTCTTTGAGCGTTCTGTTTTGCGTAAAGCTGGCAGAGTGTCATTTTCTTTCCTACAACATCAATACCATCATGAATGTCTTTCTGTAACTCTGCGATTTTCTCTCTAAGTGAGATACAATCACGCTTTCCTGCTGGTACTCGGTCTGTAGCCACAAGTTTCCACGAGTAAACAAATTGCGGTTCTCCAAATGAATCTATATATTTGTATAAGTATCTTCCGTCTTTTCGTTGGCTCTCTCCAGTCTTTAAGATTCGACCTTTATTGTCACGTCTTTTTTCTGACATGGCATTTGCTCCTTTCCTTTATGGAAAGAGCCTTGATACGACTTAATACTATTTTATCATATACAAGACCCTTTGGCGACGCTAGATTGCGTCCAATGTATCTATAATTTTTTCAAATTGTTTTCGTTTAATCTGAATACGATTGCCATTCATAATCAGCCAATTTGCATTTTTATTTTCCTCTGCCAAGCGTCGTAGCTTGTTTTCGCCAATACGAAAATATTTTGACGCTTCTTCAATGGTTAGGGTATAACGTTCCCAAATAGGAATGTCAGTCTGCTTCATAAAATCCTCCTTTCCAAATCACTTATTTGGATTTCATAAAAGTTGTTTTACCAGCAATCGAACAGCTTTAGCAAAGCTCACGGGAGTTCCACCCCTGCATGGTTCTCATGTAGCCATACTCATTGCCTGCGACGGTTTTATCACGCTCGGACTATTGACTGTATGGGAGTATCATTATCACGATAAGAATGTCGTTGCAGGCAATCCTGCTAAAGATTGCTTCTCGGATCACTAACATGAATCGCTCGCTATCTTTATAAGATAGGTCATGGCGGTTAGTTCCGTTGGCTCTTTTCTTATCGAAACGTATTCGATTACTTTTATTCAGTTTTCAAAGAACAATGGCTCGTTAGCCTATCAAAACACATTGAAAGCTCAATATGCTTTGGTGGAATAACAAACCTCCCTGTTCGGGAAGCGTGGAATGGTTTAGCACGCTTCCACGAAAGGAGAGAGGATATTACTTAATTTCAAATGACAAAATCTTTGTAATCAGTCTGGTTTCCATTCTTCCACGTAAGACTTCATCAACGACCATACTTTGATTGCCATATTCATCTTTCATAAGTCGTAGGGAACGCTTCGTTATGTACCCTCTGTAATGATGTAGAATCTGGTTAATCGCTTCGGTATCGCCATCTGTTGCCTTTACAATGAGAGGAAAGGGAATCATAGGATATTGTGTTTTCATTCTTCAAATTCCTCCATAAACTTTTTAATTAAGGCTAGTCCACTGGTTCTATGCCGATAGACAGTAGAACGGTTCAATTTCAACAGGTCTGTAATTTCTGAATCGCTCATGTCCATAAAGTAAAACAGCAGTAGAATTTCACGTTTCTTGTCTGGCAACTCACGTAATGCTTCACTCAACAAATCATTTTCAACGCCTACTGATAACCCATTGAGTGTAAAAATCTGAAAGTCAGTTGAATAGTTATCTGTTGTCGCAAACTGGCTAACAAGATAATCGCCAACATCCGAAAAGGACACCTCACGCTTTGCAATCCTTGAAAGATAAAGCATATAATTCTTTCGCTCGTCTTCCATAGCACGTTTACAGATATAGTCAAACTGATTTTCTATTGTGGTCTGAAAAGAAGATGGTTTCATGTTTCTCACCCCCTTTCTGTCTAGGAAAGGAAGTGAGCCTTGCTCGTTTATCTCCTTTCACTCTTAGTCCCAATGTGAAAGGGGGATTTGTTGCATTACTGATAAATAAACTTTGTAAAAAAGTTCTGAATAGCCAAAAAAGCATATAAACAGATTTATTTCTCTGTTTACATGCTTCTGTTATTCTATCTATATGATTTATAAAACCACATTGGTGGACGTACTTATCTATTGCAGATAGACGACTTTTTTTGACAAGAACCCAATGTAAGGAAATTTATTGTATATGATGTACTTCATGGCGACGTTGACCTCCAACAAACCGCCATTTGGAAGTAATATACAATATTTTAACAGCGTAAATAGCACTACCATATAACGGTTTTTTTATTGGCGTTTAGTAGTGCTTTTTATTAAATATAAACCTATAAACCATATAACACGTTTTTCTATACCTGTTTTTAATTCAGTAGGAACAATAAAATGTATAGAGGTGGTCTACTATGCGTAAAAAAGAAGATAAATATGATTTTAGAGCCTTTGGTTTAGCCATTAAAGAAGCTCGATTGAAACGAGGTTTAACTCGTGAACAAGTGGGAGCATTGATTGAAATTGACCCACGGTACTTAACTAATATTGAAAATAAAGGGCAACACCCCAGCATACAAGTTCTTTATGACCTTGTATCGTTACTTCATGTTTCCGTTGATGAATTTTTCTTACCTGCTAATAACTTGGTAAAAAGCACCCGACGATTACAGATAGAGAAATACATGGATAGCTTTACAGACAAAGAACTATCCTTAATGGAATCTTTAGCCAGCGGTATCAACGAAGCAAGAAACATCGAAGACTAATTAAAAGAATCCATACATAACGGAAAGAGCCGATAAAATGAGATTGTATTAATCTCATTTTATCGGCTCTGCGTCTTTGCGTCTGGCTCTGTAATCACAGTTACTTTGAACTGCTTTATTTCAATTAAATTTTCTTGTCTGCATTTCGGACAATAGAGGGGGAATTTTTTTAATTCAGTATCTTCCCTTATCTTTAATCGTGTTTTATTTCCACATACAGGACATGTTGAGGCGGTAAGTTTGCTAGTCAAGGAGTAAAACGACGAAGATTAGCATTTACTTCCGCCCATGCGATAGCTGTCCGTGATTGACAAGTGCTAGCACGCAGACAGAACGGAGATAGCGAACCGCTGAGTGTGTCGCTCTGCTCGTAAAAGCTTAGAAACCTTTGAACGAAAGGGATAATGAAAGCCTTGATTGCAAGGCTTTTTGCTTTATGGTGGGTAAGTATCAGAGTGAGAAAATTTTTGGAATGAGTAGAAGTGATAGCTAGAAATTATCAGTTTCTATTTCCATTTACCCTGTGGGTACGTGTTTGTTTCCATTGACAAGGAGTTTGTGGGAATAGAAATGTACCCACCTTGTTTGAATCAAGTGAAGTGTAGTTGAAGGAAATCTGTTGAAAGCAATACTTCATTTTACCGAATAAGTAATAATTTAGGCAACTTCAAATCGATTAAAAAAAACTATTTTAAAGGTTAAGAGTAGACAAAAATTGTCCACTCTTTTTTGCAAACTCAATTTATCAATAAATGAAATGAGGGAATGTAAAATGAAATATTTTGAGGTTGAGTTAGAAAATCCTGATGAATTTTTAAAACTACAAACAGAAGATTTTGTGAAAGCTAATCGCTTGCTACTAAGGAAGATAATCCAGAGCGTTACAGTCTATGAAGAAAACTTCGTCATATCCTTTAAATCTGGCATCGAATTGGAAGTATGAGTCTCATTCCATAACTTTTATATTGAACATATCATCTTGTTGTGTTATACTATAAATTGATATAAACAAAGATGTAGGAGGAACCGAAACTATGACAGCCTCAATGCGTTTAAGATAAGCTGGCAATAAAAAAAGCAGAATCTATACCCGATGATAGGCTTTTTTGTTGTGCTTATTTATACGATATTGAGCATTCATTAGTTACGGTGAGGATATTGGTTATTTAACTATACCTTTATTTAACTATGTCTTTAATATGAATGTTTCCAAATTGTATGTATGCAGACCAAAAGCCACATTGTGGGGTTTGGCCTGCATTTTTTATTGCCTAGAATGCTATTCAAAATAGAAATTCAAGCAAAATAATATGCAGGAGATAATATAAATGGAAAAATACAACAATTGGAAACGAAAATTTTATGCAATATGGGCAGGGCAAGCAGTATCATTAATCACTAGTGCCATCCTGCAAATGGCGATTATTTTTTACCTTACAGAAAAAACAGGATCTGCGATGGTCTTGTCTATGGCTTCATTAGTAGGTTTTTTACCCTATGCGATTTTGGGACCTGCCATTGGTGTGCTAGTGGATCGTCATGATAGGAAGAAGATAATGATTGGTGCCGATTTAATTATCGCAGCAGCTGGTGCAGTGCTTGCTATTGTTGCATTCTGTATGGAGCTACCTGTCTGGATGATTATGATAGTATTGTTTATCCGTAGCATTGGAACAGCTTTTCATACCCCAGCACTCAATGCGGTTACACCACTTTTAGTACCAGAAGAACAGCTAACGAAATGCGCAGGCTATAGTCAGTCTTTGCAGTCTATAAGCTATATTGTTAGTCCGGCAGTTGCAGCACTCTTATACTCCGTTTGGGATTTAAATGCTATTATTGCCATCGACGTATTGGGTGCTGTGATTGCATCTATTACGGTAGCAATTGTACGTATACCTAAGCTGGGTAATCAAGTGCAAAGTTTAGAACCAAATTTCATAAGGGAGATGAAAGAAGGAGTTGTGGTTCTGAGACAAAACAAAGGATTGTTTGCCTTATTACTCTTAGGAACACTATATACTTTTGTTTATATGCCAATCAATGCACTATTTCCTTTAATAAGCATGGAACACTTTAATGGAACGCCTGTGCATATTTCTATTACGGAAATTTCCTTTGCATTTGGGATGCTAGCAGGAGGCTTATTATTAGGAAGATTAGGGGGCTTCGAAAAGCATGTATTACTAATAACAAGTTCATTTTTTATAATGGGGACCAGTTTAGCCGTTTCGGGAATACTTCCTCCAAATGGATTTGTAATATTCGTAGTTTGCTGTGCAATAATGGGGCTTTCGGTGCCATTTTATAGCGGTGTGCAAACAGCTCTTTTTCAGGAGAAAATTAAGCCTGAATATTTAGGACGTGTATTTTCTTTGATCGGAAGTATCATGTCACTTGCTATGCCAATTGGGTTAATTCTTTCTGGATTCTTTGCTGATAAAATCGGTGTAAATCATTGGTTTTTACTATCAGGTATTTTAATTATTGGCATTGCTATAGTTTGCCAAATGATAACTGAGGTTAGAAAATTAGATTTAAAATAAACAATATTGGAGGAATATTTATGTATCTTATTTTCATGTAACTCTTCCTGCTAAAATCGCAGGGTTTTCCCTGCATACAAGCAAATGAAAGCATGCGATTATAGACAGGAGGAAATGTTATGGAATTAATATTAAAAGCAAAAGACATTCGTGTGGAATTCAAAGGACGCGATGTTTTAGATATAAATGAATTAGAAGTATATGATTATGACCGTATTGGTTTAGTAGGAGCAAATGGTGCTGGAAAAAGCACTTTACTCAGGGTACTTTTAGGAGAATTAACTCCCCCAGGATGTAAAATGAATCGTCTGGGTGAACTTGCCTATATTCCCCAGTTGGACGAAGTAACTCTGCAGGAGGAAAAAGATTTTGCACTTGTAGGCAAGCTAGGTGTTGAGCAATTAAATATACAGACTATGAGCGGTGGTGAAGAAACAAGGCTTAAAATAGCACAGGCCTTATCGGCACAGGTTCATGGTATTTTAGCGGATGAACCTACGAGCCATTTAGACCGTGAAGGAATTGATTTTCTAATAGGACAGCTAAAATATTTTACAGGTGCACTGTTAGTTATTAGCCATGACCGCTATTTTCTTGATGAAATAGTAGATAAAATATGGGAACTGAAAGATGGCAAAATCACTGAGTATTGGGGAAACTATTCTGATTATCTTCGTCAGAAAGAGGAAGAACGTAAGAGCCAAGCTGCAGAATACGAACAATTTATTGCGGAACGTGCCCGATTGGAAAGGGCTGCGGAGGAAAAGCGAAAACAGGCTCGTAAAATAGAACAGAAGGCAAAAGGTTCTTCAAAGAAAAAAAGTACTGAAGACGGAGGGCGTTTAGCTCATCAAAAATCAATAGGAAGTAAGGAAAAAAAGATGTATAATGCTGCTAAAACCCTAGAGCACAGGATTGCGGCCTTAGGAAAAGTAGAAGCTCCGGAAGGCATTCGCAGAATTCGTTTCAGGCAAAGTAAAGCATTGGAGCTCCATAATCCATACCCTATAGTCGGTGCAGAAATTAATAAAGTATTTGGGGATAAGGCTCTGTTTGAAAATGCATCTTTTCAAATTCCGTTAGGAGCAAAAGTGGCGTTAACTGGTGGTAATGGAATCGGAAAAACAACTTTAATCCAAATGATCTTAAACCATGAAGAAGGAATTTCTATTTCGCCTAAGGCAAAAATAGGTTACTTTGCACAGAATGGTTACAAGTACAACAGTAATCAGAATGTTATGGAGTTTATGCAGAAGGATTGTGACTACAATATATCAGAAATTCGTTCAGTGCTAGCATCTATGGGGTTCAAACAGAACGATATTGGAAAAAGTTTATCTGTTTTAAGCGGTGGAGAAATTATAAAATTGTTGCTTGCTAAAATGCTCATGGGTAGATATAACATCCTAATAATGGATGAACCCAGTAACTTCCTTGACATACCAAGTTTAGAGGCTTTGGAAATACTAATGAAGGAGTACACCGGAACTATCGTGTTTATCACCCACGATAAACGATTACTCGAAAATGTAGCAGATGTAGTTTATGAAATTAGAGATAAGAAAATAAATCTGAAACATTAAATTTAAGGTAGTCGCTGGTCAGTATAGTCTGTTCTGGTTGGCGACTCCATTGTTAAAGAGTATAAAGACTTTAGATTTTATGAATATTAAAAATAGGAACAGTCAATTGAACTGCTCCTATTTTTCAAAGAAACATAGGTTCATTTTCCCAATCAATGTCAAGCGGGGGATCTTCTACTGGTTCAGGTTTAATAACTTGATATTCTGCTTCAGTATAGGAATCTGCACTCTCCAATTTTTTGTTCCAATTTCCCATTATGTGAGCAGGTGTGTATAAATGGTAATTCACCTCATCTTTAAGAGTGTTACCAATAATGACTTCTCCCGGTATATGCAAGAGTGTCATTTGTATATAACACATTAATGCTGCAGTAAAATCCAAATCTCTTGCTTGAGCCCACATTTGTTGCTGAGGGTTAAAGTCCTCTTCGCGCAAATAATTATAAGCCTCAATAATCATTACGCCCGATCCACAAGTTGGCTCTTGCAATGTCAAAAAGCCACGTTTTTTAATTAAACTATGACAATCTGATAGAGTTACTGCTGCCATTAAGTGTGCAATGTGACTAGGTGTGAAATATTGAGCTTTATATTGATCACCTAAATCTAACGCCATGAACACAGAGCCTAGGAAATCATAGGTTTTATGCTCCAAAGCTTCAACAATAATGTTGAAAAGGCGACTGAGAGCTTGTTTTTCATCCTCATTATAATGCCCAGCTGCAGTCTGATAGCGTTGTCTCAACGATTCGTCTGCTTGTGCACCATATAGGATAAGATAGAACTCTAGGGCAAAGATTGTAATAAAGTCGTAAAACACTTCAGAACGTCGATATTGTGGGGCAATCGACTTAAAAAGTGCAGTGAATTTTTTCTCGAAATCCATAGATTACTCCTAAAATAACGGGAGCAATCCCTTTGAGGATTACTCCCCAAAGGGTGGTTTATGAGAGCTCTAACAAAAAAACGTTAGAATGGTTTAATAGAGGCTAAGCCGCTAATTTTTCCTCTTCATTCGATGTTAATTCGAGAGCATTTAACAAGAATTGTGTTGCTTCACGTGCTTGAGAAGATGCTCGGAAAATAGCTTTTTTATCGGCTTTTAATGCGTTAATCCAATGTTCAATATACGCTGCATTTTGTGAAATATTATTGCAAACATTCACGTGCGCACAGGTAAAGGCGCTTGTGAGTTCAGCTATTAATTCTTCAAATGCATATTGTTCAGAGCCAAATTTATCAAATTTAGCTACACCGTCACGATTTAACCGGTCTTTATGCCCGGTGGCGTGACCGCATTCATGCAGTAGAGTTGCATAGTAGTCGTCAGCTGTATTGAATTTTTTGAAATCCGGCATCACAATGCAATCTTTTCTCGGCATATAACAAGCACGATCTTGTGCCTTGTTATACAGCTGCATACCCATTTTATTAGGTAATACATCTAAATCCGGACGAGTTTGCATTTCTGAAGATTTTTCCGGTTCAGGATATTCTTCATAGTATTTTTCTAAGCCTTCACACTGTTCAATATTAAACACGTGATGGCCACGAATAAATACAGATGACTTCATTTTCGGATCACCGTTTTCATCAAGTACAATGTTTCCGCTATCGTCTTTTTCTTCAAACATATTTTGTTTATAGAAAATAATAACTGTACTTTTCTCACCTGTTCGGACTTGGCCACCTAGATGATTTGCTCCTTGAAAAGTTACCCACTTGCGTTGAGTAAAGTTTTTTCTAATGGCGCTCATCCAAAGCAGAAGTACGTTGATCCCGGAGTATTGACGACCACTTTCACCGTTGCATGGAATAGCCATTTGTGGCCATCCACTATCCCAAGGTTTCTGCCATGGCATCACACCTTGCTCTAATGCTTCGAGGATTTGGTCTGTAATTTGTTGATATAAATCTTTGGCAGGTTGAGTTCTTTTTTTCATGGTTGTTCTCCAATAAAAAAAGGGAACAACCCCCCGAATGGGAAATTGCTCCCAGTCGGGTAAAAGAAAACCTTGAACACGCCAATGGCATGATCAAGGTTTGTTGTAAAGGTTGCAGGTATTAATTCAGTTATGAATTAACACCAATGGAATGTGTTTTTTTGCTTTGTGCTTTTTGCTCTTGTTGACGTTTTAATGATCGCACGCCAATAAAAGCAACTGTTCCCATAAAAAACAGTACAAAGACAATTGCAAAGAGGAACCCATTCCAGTTTAACGTAATATTCATACGTTACGCTCCGTCTGTCTCCATTAAGTTGTTGCAATATTTAGCTAACAACACACCACAGAACCAAGCTATTCCGCCAAATATCATAATGATAATGGCAAGAAGTAGCGGAATATTGTCATTCTGAACAAACATTGCGACAAACGCAATACCTAAGATGTAAGTGCCGATTTTACGAAAATCTTCAGAAACCAGCAGCATTGTTTTTTTGTCCCAATTGGAACTAACAAGCTTGAGTAAACGCTTAATCATGTTTACCCCCTTACACTTAACAAATCTTTACGGTTTGCGTATGGCGAAACTGTAAAGAAGTGATATTTCTGTCCGTATTGACTAGGGATATTCACCATAATACGAGTAGAAGATACATCTTTTCCTCGATTTTCCCAGGCATTTAATGCTTGAGTGCGAACTTCCTCTATTAGAGATTCTGAGTCATTATGTTTGGCTAAATAAGCTAAACAACTGTTATGTAATGTCACTTTCATAAGTTTTCTCCTACAGCAAGGGAAACCTTTACCTCTAAGGGTAAAAATTCCCCTTAGGGTTGAAAATGAATAGCTTATGCAATGTTAATGCATAAGATAGTAAAGAGTACCCACTGTACCAACAATACCGACAATCAAAAATAAAATGCTAAATAACGTTGTTCGTTTTAACCACGTTCTTTGCACATCATCAATAATTGCCTCATATTCTTCCGCTTGGCTATCTAGCATCATTTGTAATTCGCAAAGCCGACGAGCTTCTTCGTCTTCAATGCTTTGATTGATACCAGATGTCACTTGTTTGTATTTATCGGTTGCTTTGTTTTTAGCTGCAACGAAAAAACGGCCCAAGTGTTTTCCCACACGAAATGAAAATGTTGGAGTTTCAAGAGGGTTACTTGATGGAACATCATAGTGTTCCAATTGAGTGGATGAGGACATAGTCATTCTCCTAATGTGAAATAAAAAATTCCTTGGAAAAATGACATGCCCGAAGGGAATCATTTTCCCTCGGAAGGTCTTTAAGGTGGCATTCCTACGATTGCGTAGAGTATCCTTTCAGAATGCTGGATAACATTTTGGCTATGATTCTACTTGCACTAAGGCAAGGCGTTGCTTCTCAAGAATCGTGCAACTTATAAGAGCTGTTTGCACAGCGACTTATCAAGTCCAATCATACTTAATAAGGCTGTCGAATCTCTATTAAAAATTGTTTTTTGGAAATGGAGAATTTATCTCAAAATCAAAAAGAATTTTTTATATATTCCCCCCTGTCATTTCGTTAATGTTTCAACTATCCAATTTCATCGTAAGGGATGGTTATGTCTATAAAAAAATCACTGTTTCTTTTCGGTTTGTTACCACTATCAGTGTTCGCCCAGGGGCCTAATCCCATAATTACTGTTTATTCAACACAAGATTATCCAATTCTTCACGCAGAGCTTGCAAGCCAGGTGTATTTACTTGATCAAGTTGAGCAATGGGAAAATTTGATTAGTCAGCGATTGAGTGCGAATCCTAGTGTAGCAGCTCAGCAAGCATCTCAGATTTTTCAGTCTGCTGAATGGAAACAGTCTGAAGAGCAATTAAAGCGTTCTTATCAGGGCCTTATAAGTGGTTGGCAAAATGGAATCAAGAAGGTGCCTGCAGTTTTATTTCAATATCCGGGAAAAGAGGATAGTGTCATATATGGTGAAACCAATATTGCTCAGGCATTAAGTTTATGGCAACGAGAGATTACAAAAGAGGGGACAAGATGAAATTGAAAAAAATGACATTATCCGGGCTTTGTATTGCAATTGCGTTGACCAGTATTTCAGGACAAGCTTCGGAGTCCGGTCAATCTTCTTTAAACACTGCATCGATTATGGCATCAAGCGCTTCGACAAGTTGTTTAGATTATAAGGTCGTTGGTACTTGTTTTTGGCTATTTTGTACAAAATTCGGCTGTAAAATCCGGACATCTACGAAAATAAAACACTATATTCCCGAGGTAGTGGTTTCAAGTTATAACCATCAGGCTCAAAATCCTTGGGTGGAAATGAATTTCCTTAGCAATGGGGTAAAAGGTGGAGATTATCAATCACCACACAAAGACTATACGCAAGCAACATTTAAAAATGTTGATGTAATCGGTCATCCGCAGGGAGCGATTAGTCAAATGCTTAATAGTACAGGGTATTACTGCAAAAGTCAGACAACGCCTTTTGTGCCTTATTACTTGAGTGGTTTGGACTTTTTAGCGTGGCGATTTGGTGTTCCGGAAATGGTTTATCCTGAAGCGCTTATTCCAGGTATGAGAGAAATTAGAGCAAATGGAGACACTTGGGGAAATATTTATCCACGAGCGGGTACAGTAACACAAGTTCATGACTATAAAGCTTCAGCTGTAACAGCGCATCGAGTAGCGGATGTTGTGACAAATACTTTCCAACCACATGTATATATACCGATTGCGAAAAAAGATAATCAATCGAATGGTGAGTGGTTTCCCCCTCCAGTGAAAGAAGGGGATGAAAAGACACATAAATGGCAACAGCTTCACCCGGTTACTTCACAGTCTTGTGCTATTTTCCCTGATAACCCGCCAAGTATGCTATCTGAAAATGGTAGTTATGCCTGGGCATTATGGCGCCCTTACAAGTGCTGTAAAAAACGCGGACAAACATTTTTGTATAGTATTGATTGGTCTAATTAATAAAGGAATTGAGTATGAAATTAAATCATGCACTGAAAGCATCTTATATTGCTATATCGTGCGCAATCTTATCCTCAACCATGCCAGTATCAGCTTCTAATAGTAATCCGTTTGGATTTAATAAAGCCGATTCTATTTTGTCTGATATGGTGTTTTATCAAATTGGGGGCGGTGTAGGTTATATGGCTCCCCCGAGTCGAGGTACGATTCCTGCAGCTGAATTTGGGATTGGTTGGAAAGCTAACTTGATGTGCGGTAATTTTGACATTAAGACGAGTATTAAAAATCAGTTAAATGGTTTAACTGAAGGATTTAAAGATCTTTATAGTAACGTTATCGAATCAGCCACAGGAGCTGTGGCGAGTTTACCTGCAATGGTTATTCAACGAGCAAATCCTCAGTTATACGATATTCTTACGAATGGTTTATATCAAGGTAAAATTGATTTTAATAGCTTAAAAACCAGCTGTGAAGAAATGTCTAAGAAGCTTGCAGACGCAACTTTAAATGGTCGTTGGTCTCAAAGTTCGGATATGGAATCCTTTAAAGACATTACTTCAACTGAACCAGATGCTACTCGAGCTAAAAAGAGACTTGAGGAATCTCAAGGTAAGGAAGGTAAAGAGTGGGTCGGGGGTAAAAAACGCGGTGGCCAAGGACAAGAACCAATCAAAATTGTTGAGGATGTTGCAAAAGCTGGCTACAACATGCAAAACAAGCGTAATGTATTAGAATCAGGTCGAATCTCCGGTAGTAGTTGTAGCGGATTACTTTGTCAAACTTGGGATAATCCTAAAGATATGACAGATTGGTTAACGAATGTGATCGGTGAGAAGCAATTAACTACTTGTAAAACAGATTGTGGTACTGCTAGTAGCTCTCGAGCTGGTGTTGGTTTAACACCTGAAATTGAAAAAGAAAATATTAAGACGGTAACTCAATTACAAAAAGCGCTTAACATGAGCACTCCTTCCGTTGAAGTACTTGCAGAATTAAGTTCTACAACAGTTCCTGTAACTCGTGGCTTAATTGAGTCTTTACGAGAAGATCCCGATGCTCAAGTATTAGGGCAGCGTTTAGCCAGTGAAATTGCTGTAGCTAAAACAATGGAGAAAATGCTTCTTGCACGTCGAGCTGTTTTAACGGGTATGCGTGAGCCAAATGTGGCCAACAATAAAGATGCTCAAGAAGAGTTAGAAAAGATCCTCACTTTAATTGACCGAGAAATAGGTCAAATTAGAATGGAGATTGATCTACAAAAATCACTTACCGGGAATTCCGCAGTTGCAATCCTACAAAATAAAGAGCTACGTGAATATAACACTGGAACCGGAAATGTTACACGTGACAGTGTAGATAAACGGATTAGCGATTTAGCTAATGGTACGAATAGCAATGCTGCTGAATTGGCAGATGCTGACAATATCAATATTCCTCGTAACAATGTCACTTTAGAAGTGCCTCAGATGTCAAACTCCCTGTCTTACACCGGGACTGGCGGTACATCCGGAAATAGTAGAGGTAACACTTCTTATTCATCAGTTCCAGCAATTAAAGGGACTGCACTTGATCAAGCTACAGGGTTGTTGAAAAAATTTGAAGGGTTTAGTGATAAAGCATATTGGGATGTCAATGCTTATCGCACTGGATATGGTTCAGATACTATCACAAAAGCGGATGGTACAATTGTCAAAGTAACGAAAGATACTGTAGTTAGTCGCGCTGACGCAGAGCGTGATTTAGCACGTCGAACACAAGAATTTGCAAATAGAGCGAGAAATAACGTATCATCTTCAACATGGGATAAGTTACCGCCAAATGCCCAAGCCGCATTAACATCTTATGCCTATAACTATGGCTCATTAACAAAAGATGTGATTGCTGCAGCCCAGGCATCTGCGCAATCAGGCGATATGAACGCACTAGCAAATGCAGTAAGAAATCGTCAAAACAATAATAATGGTGTAAATGCTAAACGTCGTAACCAAGAAGCAGATTACATTTTAGGAAAATAAATAAAGGATATTTTTATGAAAAAATTACTCACTATTGGAGCGGTAGCTATGTTTGCAACGCCAGCTTTTGCAGCTAATAATATTTTTTCTTGTACAGCAGAGAACGGAAGCCCGGTGTCTGTAACAAAAAATGGTTCAGATTATGAATTCACTTATGGCCAGGTTTCTTTTAAAAATCCGGTAAAACAAGTTTTTGCTAATCAGGATTCTTATGTAGCTACTGGTTCAGGATTTATTACTAGCTCATTAGAAATGAGAAATAATGGCACAAGTTACACGATTCAATTTGTGCAACCACACAATAGTAACAGTATTGAAGAGCCAATGCTTTATATCACCAATGGCAGTAAAATGGATACGGTGAGCTGTAAAGCGGGTAGTGCAACTCAAAACTTTGAACGTCGCAGTATGAAAGCTTCATAAGCGTAAATAGAGATAAAATAAGCGGGATTTTCCCGCTTATTTTTTTAGTGGTATTCACTATTTTTAAAGATTTGTATTAAATTATTTAAAATCTCCTGTTCACATTCATTTCCGTTAATGATGTTCAGTTCATCATCAAGATGAGTAAGCATTTCATCAATTCCTAATTCATTCATTGCTATTTCATTTAAACTAATAAGCCATTCTTTAAAACGAGCTTTCATATCTCCTCCTGGTACGGTTTATTTTTATATTGCAGTGTTAAGGTACATTGAGGGGATAGATAAATCAGTAAAATTAGGGGTCTGACGCTCAGTGGAACGAAAACTCACGTTAAGGGATTTTGGTCATGAGATTATCAAAAAGGATCTTCACCTAGATCCTTTTAAATTAAAAATGAAGTTTTAAATCAATCTAAAGTATATATGAGTAAACTTGGTCTGACAGTTACCAATGCTTAATCAGTGAGGCACCTATCTCAGCGATCTGTCTATTTCGTTCATCCATAGTTGCCTGACTCCCCGTCGTGTAGATAACTACGATACGGGAGGGCTTACCATCTGGCCCCAGTGCTGCAATGATACCGCGAGACCCACGCTCACCGGCTCCAGATTTATCAGCAATAAACCAGCCAGCCGGAAGGGCCGAGCGCAGAAGTGGTCCTGCAACTTTATCCGCCTCCATCCAGTCTATTAATTGTTGCCGGGAAGCTAGAGTAAGTAGTTCGCCAGTTAATAGTTTGCGCAACGTTGTTGCCATTGCTGCAGGCATCGTGGTGTCACGCTCGTCGTTTGGTATGGCTTCATTCAGCTCCGGTTCCCAACGATCAAGGCGAGTTACATGATCCCCCATGTTGTGCAAAAAAGCGGTTAGCTCCTTCGGTCCTCCGATCGTTGTCAGAAGTAAGTTGGCAGCAGTGTTATCACTCATGGTTATGGCAGCACTGCATAATTCTCTTACTGTCATGCCATCCGTAAGATGCTTTTCTGTGACTGGTGAGTACTCAACCAAGTCATTCTGAGAATAGTGTATGCGGCGACCGAGTTGCTCTTGCCCGGCGTCAACACGGGATAATACCGCACCACATAGCAGAACTTTAAAAGTGCTCATCATTGGAAAACGTTCTTCGGGGCGAAAACTCTCAAGGATCTTACCGCTGTTGAGATCCAGTTCGATGTAACCCACTCGTGCACCCAACTGATCTTCAGCATCTTTTACTTTCACCAGCGTTTCTGGGTGAGCAAAAACAGGAAGGCAAAATGCCGCAAAAAAGGGAATAAGGGCGACACGAAAATGTTGAATACTCATACTCTTCCTTTTTCAATATTATTGAAACATTTACCAGGGTTATTGTATCATGAGGCCCTTTCGTCTTCAAGAATTTTATAAACCGTGGAGCGGGCAATACTGAGCTGATGAGCAATTTCCGTTGCACCAGTGCCCTTCTGATGAAGCGTCAGCACGACGTTCCTGTCCACGGTACGCCTGCGGCCAAATTTGATTCCTTTCAGCTTTGCTTCCTGTCGGCCCTCATTCGTGCGTTCTAGGATCCTCCGGCGTTCAGCCTGTGCCACAGCCGACAGGATGGTGACCACCATTTGCCCCATATCACCGTCGGTACTGATCCCGTCATCAATGAACCGGACTGCCACGCCCTGAGCGTCAAATTCCTTTATCAGTTGGATCATATCGGCAGTGTCGCGGCCAAGACGGTCGAGCTTCTTAACCAGAATGACATCACCTTCCTCCACCTTCATCCTCAGCAAATCCAGCCCTTCCCGGTCTGTTGAACTGCCGGATGCCTTATCGGTAAATATACGGTTTGCTTTCACACCTGCGTCTTTGAGTGCTCTGACCTGAAGATCAAGAGACTGCTGACTGGTTGAGACCCGAGCGTAACCAAAAAGTCGCATAAAAATGTACCTTAAATCGAATATCGGACAACTCATGTCTATTATTACAAATTTACGATTTAATAGACATATTAATGTAACAGTTTTACGATGTCCGATAATTTATAACATTTCGTACGGTTGGAAAAATGTTACTAAATGCCCGTCAGGCAGGGAGGCCGATATGCCCGTTGACTTTCTGACCACTGAGCAGACTGAAAGCTATGGCAGATTCACCGGTGAACCGGATGAGCTTCAGCTGGCACGATATTTTCACCTTGATGAAGCAGACAAGGAATTTATCGGAAAAAGCAGAGGTGATCACAACCGTCTGGGCATTGCCCTGCAAATTGGATGTGTCCGTTTTCTGGGCACCTTCCTCACCGATATGAATCATATTCCTTCCGGCGTCCGGCATTTTACCGCCAGACAGCTCGGGATTCGTGATATCACCGTTCTTGCAGAATACGGTCAGAGGGAAAATACCCGCCGTGAGCATGCAGCGCTGATACGTCAGCACTATCAGTATCGTGAATTTGCCTGGCCCTGGACATTTCGCCTTACCCGTCTTTTATATACCCGGAGCTGGATAAGCAACGAACGTCCTGGCCTGCTTTTCGATCTGGCGACAGGGTGGCTTATGCAACATCGTATTATTCTCCCCGGAGCCACTACGCTGACCCGGTTGATTTCAGAGGTAAGGGAAAAGGCGACGTTGCGCCTGTGGAACAAACTGGCACTGATACCGTCAGCCGAACAGCGTTCACAGCTGGAGATGCTGCTGGGGCCAACTGATTGCAGCCGCCTGTCTTTACTGGAATCACTGAAAAAGGGCCCTGTGACCATCAGTGGTCCGGCGTTTAATGAAGCAATTGAACGCTGGAAAACTCTGAACGATTTTGGCCTGCATGCTGAAAACCTGAGTACACTCCCGGCTGTGCGCCTGAAAAATCTCGCACGTTATGCTGGTATGACTTCGGTGTTCAATATTGCCAGGATGTCACCGCAGAAAAGGATGGCGGTTCTGGTTGCCTTTGTCCTTGCATGGGAAACGCTGGCGCTGGATGATGCATTGGACGTTCTGGACGCCATGCTGGCCGTTATCATCCGTGACGCCAGAAAGATTGGGCAGAAAAAACGGCTCCGCTCGCTGAAGGATCTGGATAAATCTGCATTGGCGCTCGCCAGCGCATGTTCGTACCTGCTGAAAGAAGAAACACCGGACGAATCGATTCGTGCTGAGGTGTTCAGCTACATCCCAAGGCAAAAGCTGGCTGAAATCATCACGCTTGTCCGTGAAATTGCCCGGCCCTCAGACGATAATTTTCATGAAGAAATGGTGGAGCAGTACGGGCGCGTTCGTCGTTTCCTGCCCCATCTGCTGAATACCGTTAAATTTTCATCCGCACCTGCCGGGGTTACCACTCTGAATGCCTGTGACTACCTCAGCCGGGAGTTCAGCTCACGGCGGCAGTTTTTTGACGACGCACCAACGGAAATTATCAGTCGGTCATGGAAACGGCTGGTGATTAACAAGGAAAAACATATCACCCGCAGGGGATACACGCTCTGCTTTCTCAGTAAACTGCAGGATAGTCTGAGGCGGAGGGATGTCTACGTTACCGGCAGTAACCGGTGGGGAGATCCTCGTGCAAGATTACTACAGGGTGCTGACTGGCAGGCAAACCGGATTAAGGTTTATCGTTCTTTGGGGCACCCGACAGACCCGCAGGAAGCAATAAAATCTCTGGGTCATCAGCTTGATAGTCGTTACAGACAGGTTGCTGCACGTCTTTGCGAAAATGAGGCTGTCGAACTCGATGTTTCTGGCCCGAAGCCCCGGTTGACAATTTCTCCCCTCGCCAGTCTTGATGAGCCGGACAGTCTGAAACGACTGAGCAAAATGATCAGTGATCTACTCCCTCCGGTGGATTTAACGGAGTTGCTGCTCGAAATTAACGCCCATACCGGATTTGCTGATGAGTTTTTCCATGCTAGTGAAGCCAGTGCCAGAGTTGATGATCTGCCCGTCAGCATCAGCGCCGTGCTGATGGCTGAAGCCTGCAATATCGGTCTGGAACCACTGATCAGATCAAATGTTCCTGCACTGACCCGACACCGGCTGAACTGGACAAAAGCGAACTATCTGCGGGCTGAAACTATCACCAGCGCTAATGCCAGACTGGTTGATTTTCAGGCAACGCTGCCACTGGCACAGATATGGGGTGGAGGAGAAGTGGCATCTGCAGATGGAATGCGCTTTGTTACGCCAGTCAGAACAATCAATGCCGGACCGAACCGCAAATACTTTGGTAATAACAGAGGGATCACCTGGTACAACTTTGTGTCCGATCAGTATTCCGGCTTTCATGGCATCGTTATACCGGGGACGCTGAGGGACTCTATCTTTGTGCTGGAAGGTCTTCTGGAACAGGAGACCGGGCTGAATCCAACCGAAATTATGACCGATACAGCAGGTGCCAGCGAACTTGTCTTTGGCCTTTTCTGGCTGCTGGGATACCAGTTTTCTCCACGCCTGGCTGATGCCGGTGCTTCGGTTTTCTGGCGAATGGACCATGATGCCGACTATGGCGTGCTGAATGATATTGCCAGAGGGCAATCAGATCCCCGAAAAATAGTCCTTCAGTGGGACGAAATGATCCGGACCGCTGGCTCCCTGAAGCTGGGCAAAGTACAGGTTTCAGTGCTGGTCCGTTCATTGCTGAAAAGTGAACGTCCTTCCGGACTGACTCAGGCAATCATTGAAGTGGGGCGCATCAACAAAACGCTGTATCTGCTTAATTATATTGATGATGAAGATTACCGCCGGCGCATTCTGACCCAGCTTAATCGGGGAGAAAGTCGCCATGCCGTTGCCAGAGCCATCTGTCACGGTCAAAAAGGTGAGATAAGAAAACGATATACCGACGGTCAGGAAGATCAACTGGGCACACTGGGGCTGGTCACTAACGCCGTCGTGTTATGGAACACTATTTATATGCAGGCAGCCCTGGATCATCTCCGGGCGCAGGGTGAAACACTGAATGATGAAGATATCGCACGCCTCTCCCCGCTTTGCCACGGACATATCAATATGCTCGGCCATTATTCCTTCACGCTGGCAGAACTGGTGACCAAAGGACATCTGAGACCATTAAAAGAGGCGTCAGAGGCAGAAAACGTTGCTTAACGTGAGTTTTCGTTCCACTGAGCGTCAGACCCCAATTAGTAAAATTTGCGACGTGGATCGCAAAAATCACATTTTTCCTGCTTAAAACGAGGTTTTAATAAAAGAATAATAAGAGTACAATGAGAGTAAGTCAGAGTATTTTAATAGGAGAGAGAATATGGACGCTCAAAAGTTTGGCCATACTGTCGGACAATTTTTTAAGAAAATTGACCGCACTTTGTCATTTCTCCCAGGAAAGCCTCGTAAAGCTGTTGTGACAGCTGCTGCTCTTGCTGCGAGTCCAATTTTGGCCGGAGTTATAATTTCCAAAACCAAGCCTTCTAAAAACATTGAATATTTAGATGAAGAGCCAGTAAGTGATACATCTTTGTTGTCAGAATTACTTGCAAATGATGATTCATCAGAAGAAGGAAAGTGGGATTATGGTTTTCAGGGGTTTGGCTATTATATTAACGGAGTAAAAGTTTACGGAGATGATGACGATTAATTATTTTCGTAAATAAAAAAGTCCATCTGTCTAACAGATGGACTTTTTTTATACGTTATATTTTTTTACTAATTTTATCTCCAAATTGCCCCCCTGATTTTTGGGATGATTCAGTTCCTTTCGCAATGGCAGCGCTAAGCTCGCCACCCACTCGAATTCCAGCCCAGGTCATTGCTCCAAACCATAAACCAGGTAAAATTATAAATAAACTCCCCATCACAAAGTTAGAAATAATGTCATCTTCTGCATTTTCTAAAAAGTGGATGTTTAGCATATTATGAGATGGAGAACTATACATAATTTCTATTAGGTATGAATCAAGCCATCTTGCTAACTCCCACCAAAATGTGGTTGTAATGAGTGCAAAATATACGAAGCTTAATGTCATTACAGTTTTAATAGCAAAGCCACTTAAAATCGTAATAATTGGAATTAAAATAATTACAGCCATAATCATAAAGGCTTGAACCATTGGTAGGGCTTGTCGCATTGCATCTAGGCCTGGGAATATAGCCAAACTTCCAACAGCCGTTCCTACAGTTGAGGTGAGTCGAGTAACCGCATTCCAAAATCCAGCATCCACGCTACCACCGTAACCTTGATACATTTTCCCTTTTGAAACATCTATGTTTTCAGAGCGTAAAAGTGTTCTCAATAAAGCTTCATCTTGGTTGTCGATAGAGTTAAAGAAATCACTCACCTGGGCAGATAAGTTTTGACGCATATCTGTAAGTAAGCGAGATTTTAATCCAGCTCCACTTTCATCCCACCATTGATCACAACTTGGGAAACCACCTTTTCCCGAATTAGGTAATGCCGCATCTCGATTTGCATCATAAGGGAACGTGCTAATAGGTTGCTGAGCCCTAAAACGAGGGTAGAGCTCGCTGTTATTAATAAGCAATTTACCACCTAACCAGGATGTTTCGCGGATTTGTGCCGGACTCAAGGCAAGTTGGCTTGTTTGTAATTTTTGACGAGCCGGGATATAGCATTGTTGCACAAATTGCTGCACTTCAGTTAATAATGCTGGGTTAGTGATTTTTTGATGTTGCACTTCAAATCTAACCTGACGTAAATCACGCTGGCAAGGCAATACTGCAGTCATACCATAAGTTAGACCTTTATCCACTTTGTGCATCAACATCCACCAAATAGGAATTCGGGCTTGTCTGTCTCCAAATGTTGTCGTAAATGGCGCATAGCCTGATTTATCCGGGGAAGCAGGAACTTTATAGCCACATTGAATAGATGAACGTTCATTGTATTCAAGGTTATTCAATGATACCGGGATAAGAGGGGCTAATGTCAAAACAACGATAAGCATTGCTGGAAGGAGTTCGATTGTGAGCCAGCGGATTAATAAATCCCCTTTCTCACCTTCATCATCCCCTTGTTTAGCTACGTCACGCCAAATTTTAAAGATCATTCCGATAAGCGGAAGAAGCCATAACCCTGTTCCAACAAATAACGCAAAAACTCCGTTATTAAGCAACCAACCAAGTAGAGTCAGGAAATATTCAAGATAACTGTCAACTGAGAATGTCATATTTCCCCCTAAGCTAAAGTAATCTGTGTAATCGCTTCAGCAAAAATTAAAATCATCGCAATTAACCATTTTGCTTTTGCCGGCATAGAAGATGGTTGGCGACGAGAAATGGAATAGACCATCAACATAATCGCACCATATAGTAATAATCGTACTGCAAACCATATCCACTGCGTTTTAATAAACCAAGCACGAATATCAACATTCTGAAGATATTGAGTTGCAAAGATGCCAATTGCAGTAAGGGCTAAAAATAAAAATAAAAGGATAGCAATAAAACGGAGTACATTTTTAAGCCATCCTCTTGATTGTGGCTTTTTACCTTGAGACATCAGGACTCCTTATTCATTA
The DNA here is from genome assembly GCF_049823435.1 of Haemophilus sp. HN_Hi16. Lineage (NCBI taxonomy): Bacteria > Pseudomonadati > Pseudomonadota > Gammaproteobacteria > Pasteurellales > Pasteurellaceae > Haemophilus > Haemophilus sp. HN_Hi16. The sequence goes on along the minus strand of NZ_CP187500.1, from coordinate 1,694,963 downwards.
CCCACAGTCTTATCCCCAAAAACTGGGGATAAGTCAGCAGGGGATTCCCAAATTGCAGCTAATTTCCAAAGCAAATATTGAATTAACCAATATGCATCAACGTGATCGGTTAATTCCACATTAAGTCTAGCTGGCCAGTTTTCGGAAGAAAACACAGGTAATTGGAAACGCCCGGAGATATTAAATAATAAATGCACTTCACCTTTATCTCCTTTAGCGTGTACTTTCCAACTTGATTGAGTAAATACACGCTGAGGAAATGCGCTTAATTGGCAGTTTGAACCAATTTTTGTCTTAATTTTTGCAATGAAATGCAGCACGTAGGCTTTCACCTCATCAGAGGTAAAAGCAAGTGATTGGATGCGAGGCCCAATGTCAAAAATACGATGAAAAGTCATATTAGGATTAGGCTGCGATTGAGTTAAGTTCGTCATTGACTGCAATCCCCCGTTTTTTGTCTAAGTCTTTAGCAACCATCAATGCCGCATCTAACTCAGTACAGTTATGTTCCATCATTAATTGTTTACGTTGTGCTTTCTCGTGTTTTTCAGTCATCCCTAGTGCTAAGTAAAGACTAGGTGGAACAACACGGAATAAGGCTTCCATATTGGTTGCGAGCACCACACCTTCAGTATATTTCTTATCTGCTTTTTTCGCAGATAACAACATCATTTTCTGAGCTTCGGATAAACGACGGAAACGGTTTACCTGTTCGACTTCATCATTAGAAAGGTTAAGTAATTCCCACCATTCAACCATGCTGAGTAATTTATCAGATTCATCAGGGAAGTCAGCCATATTCTGTGTAGCTAACCATAACCAAATACCCAATTTACGCCACATTTTAGAACCTTTAACCAGGAACTTAGCTAGAAGTGGATTTACGGTAATGATATGCGACTCATCCGTAATGTTCACGATAGGGCGGAAACTGTGTTGATATTTTTCACCTAATGAGTTGATATGGTTAATTAGGGAAATATACGAAATCGCTAATTCAGCTTCATAGCCATCACGTGCAAACATCGCCAAATCGACAAGTGTAATATCAGCTTCAGGCCAAATTTCCCCTTCACGGTTAAAGAATCGACCATTTACCCCAGTGCAGAAAATATCCATTGCTTCGGCCATATCTGCAAGACGAGATGCACGTTCCGGGCGAATATCTTGGCGACGACTTAACTCCTCAAGTGCGGCTTTTACATCCCCGGTTAAAACTTGACGAGGTGGGGTCTCTTGTGAAGTTTTCTCTGCAGCTAATAAAATAGCCTGGCGAATAGCCGAGCGGTCAGCACGGCTCATTTTCTCATCTTCCTTCGCTTCTCCCCCGGTGATCATTAAGCGAGCGGTTAATTCCATTTCCGCAAGTAAGTCTCGTTGTTCCTCGCCTTCATCTTCATTATCGTCATCATCTTGAACTTCAAGATCGATATCCATTTCCAATAAACGATGCGCTTCAGAGAAGAGCGGTAAAGCGATGTTACTACTTGGCTCAAGAGATACCCGGTTAACCGTTAAACCGTAACGCTCCGCATAATCTGAAAACAATCCAAAAGAGTTACCTGCTTCTACAATAAACAAGCGAGGACGGTGCACCGCCATCAGTTGTGCCATTTGTGCGGTTAATGTTGCCGATTTACCTGAACCTGTAGGGCCTAAAATGAGCTTATGCGCATTTTTAGTCCGGTCTTTAGGGTTTAGTGGGTCAAAATCTAATGGGCTTCCACCGCGGTTAAAATAGGTGATTCCTGGGTGTCCCGTTCCGGTCTCACGGCCAAATACAGGTAACATATTCGCAATGTGTTGCACCCAATAATATTTGGTATAAAAACGAGATTTTGCATCTAATTGAGGATTAAAATTCATCGGTAGCCAGCGTAAATAGCTATTAAGAGGCGCAACTTCGTTGCCTTCTTTTACCGGCACTAAATTATTACTGAGTAAAACCGTTCTTAATTCTCTTGAGCGAATGCGTAGCTCTTGATCGTCTTTCCCTCTTACATAGAAAACCATGCCAGCTTGATAAAGCTTGTGTCCGTCTTTTAAATATTCCGTTACTGTGAGGGCATCTTGTTTTAAATAGATAGACTCATAGTTATTACCGACAGCTCGACTACTTAATTTGTCTAAATGCGCCTGTAATTTATCTTGAGGATGAATGACTACAGTGATAGCCATAATGGTTGATTCCGGCAATAAATCAAATAGTGCATTAATATTACGACCTCGAGTGACTTCGCCTGTCATGTGGCCAACATCCGGCTGCTTACGAATATTATCAACTACAATGACTTCGTGAGGTTGCTCATTAAAATACCAATAGCCATTTTTACTTTCCGGTGGCGTAAAAAAGAGATTTTCACTAAAATCTTGGTCTTGTAATGGTAGAGCAGATTCATCCTTAGAGAGTGATAAAAGATCATAGCAAGCTTTATCATCGAGTCCGTTAAAATAGCGTGATGGATTTGGATTAAACCATTCTAATAACCAACGATGAATTTGAGTTTCATTTTGGCGTTCCATGGTTAATCCTGCTGTGATAAAAGCACTTTGAACACGATCACAAGCTGTATTTAATTTCTCGATTGTATCTGTCTCATTATTTCCAGCATAACGATAAATAACCATGCGTGTTTTACGCACTTTTCCAGCCCATGCCGTATTTGTTACCCGGTCATCAACAAAAAGCCCACCTGGTTTACCTACTGCTTTTAAGTGACGCTCCATTTCACCAAGCCACTGTTCTGTAAACTCACTACCGCTCGCTTCAGGTGAAGTGGTTTTAATGTACTGTCTCAGATTCTCAACATAACCGCTTAAATCCTTGTCATCCTGGCAATAGAATTGTACAACGTAAGGATTGGTATCAAGTTCATCGAAACTATCCTGTAAGGCATCTTTAACCAATGTGCGAACGCGATTAAGATAGTCGCTGCTTCTTCCCTCAGTTCCTATAGGCTTAATATCAAATACCGCACCTGCACTTTTAGCATCATCAAAAAGCATTACGCCTTCTTCTTCCAAATATTCCGCATAAGGAAGATTGGAGATAAAAGAGGGATCGCGCCCATAAAGCATTTTAACATGTTGCTCTCTGGTCATTTTTCTATTACGCATAACAGGAGTGATTTCAATCGTCTCTTCTAGGTTATTGGTATCATCCTGCTGTGCTTCTTCCGGTGCAATGGATGTTAGGATAGGTTCCTTTTTAGGTTGAGGCTTATCACCCTTTTTAGCAGGGAAGAAAGCCTCTAACACGTCTTGGAATAATGCCATCGTTTCTTACCTCATCTAGTACATTCTTGTACGCTCACCCGGTTGGGCATATTGCACACGTCCATAAAATGGAATTACTGAAGAATAACCTGGTACAGGCATTTGCTCTGAGGAATCAGTTAAGTGCGGATAAACATACATCACTAAATCAGGGTTTGGTAAACGAGGGAAAAGGTTTTTCACCTCGTTTTCTGCTGTACGGGTATAAGTTTGTTGTTCACGAGATGAAACGTAATTTGGTGCATCAATAAGACGGCCATTCGGTGTCCGATAAGATGTAATATTGCTATCATTACCACCTTTATTCCAAATATCTTTCATTGTTGCATCACCAGTTGGCAATAAATCACCTTGAGAAGTTGAGCAGCCAGTCAAAACACTGCTTGCGGCTAAAATCACGCCCATCATCATTAAAACTTTCATTATTGCTCCTTAATCCAAGTTAGGTTGTCTTGAGGCTTGTCCGTATTTCACTTTTCGAGACATGCGGTCATAATCAATATCAATTTGTTTTTCGATGTGTACAGCCACTTCTTTACCCGGTGGAACATATACCGCATCAAACATTTGGCCATAACGCTGACGGAACCAGTCTGCTGTTTCTCTCAAACCGCCACCTAACGCTTGACCAAGAATATACTTACCGTTATTACCCGTTACCGCACCAATTACTGCACCGCCATCAACCACTGTTGTTGATTGAGAAGATGATAAGCCTTGTGCAGCTGCTGAAGCCCCCGTTAAGAAGAAGTTGGTCGTTAGATATTCCGGAGCATTCGTTCTGCGTTCTCCAGGAATGCAAGGCACACCATGTGGATCAGATAACCAGCCAATTTTATTGTTAGAATCATCCGTTGAAACAATGCGTCCATCGCTAAACACAAAAGTTAAGCTTTTCACATCACCACGAACACAAGATAGCGTCCAGTCACCGCTTGCTGTTCCAGAGACAATTGCGCCTTCAATATCCGGCAGTTCAATACCATTTGCAATTAAGTTATCTCGACCAATAAGCAATTTAAACGGATAAGGCTCGGTCACATTATTATCAATCGGCACACGCCCAACAAGCGCAGTCATAGCAACAGAATTAGTTAAAGTAGAGTTAGCTGCAATTGTGAAAAATGGTGTAGCGGTATTAAATATTGCATTATTACCTGTACTAGATTGCAATCCATCATTCGATTTTCGGATGTCATTCACATTGTTATCGAAGGTTTTGGGAAAACCGATTCCTGCACCATTTACACCAATACCTTGTAGAGCATTCCCTTGGCTGTCTGTAGTTGGCATATCACTAGGGTTCACCCAATTAATTCCCCCTCGAGTTTCAACCTGAGGGCCAGTTGTTGCTCCGTTTATTGGTAGAGGAGCATTGGGATTTGCCTGGGCATTTCCATTACCTACAACTTGATTACCAGCTTGTACAACCTGATCTTTTAACGCATTAATCTCATTAATTAACGCCCCTGTTTCTGCTTGTACCGCCTGTTGAATTTGATAATCCGTATTGTTTGCTTGATTTTTTAACTGCTCATTCTCTTTTACCAAGCGTTCATTTTGTAAAATCACTTCATCAAATCGCTTGTTATGCTCTTTCACTTTACCTATAAGTGTTCTTACCGTATCTTTAGATGTGTCACCCTCAATACCCATTGCTCGTAATTCTTCCGGTGATAAATCTTTAAAAGAGATATCTAAAGTATCTTCTTTCTTGGTTTCTGCTGTATTTGAGTTAGATGAACTACCACCGGAGAAAAGAAATCCAGCCATCAGCGTCACGACAAGCGCGGTAATCCCACCAATAACATAGAACGCTTTATTTGCTTTCATTTGCATTGTTCGCTCCTTATTTATTTCGTTTGAGTTGTCACTGTTGTGGTGACTTTTTTCAATTTTTTCGGTTTGTATGAATTTGACTGAGGGATAACAGAATGATTAGGTGAACCTTCTGTCACAAGATATAACGTTGTGGTATCTTCAGGTGTACCATGCCCCCCAAGCCAATTATGCTGAAATGTTGCTGCATAGAATCGACCTTGAAGCTCTCGAGGATCTAAATCAATGCGAGATTGCCCCTGGTTTTGCAAGCGAACCGCAGTGACAACATACCCATCAAGTTGCCAGCTGAGTAATGGAGTAGCTCGCACAGGCAATGCAGGTAAGAGCGTTTTAAGCGGTGTAGGAAGGCGATGTGAAACTTGGCGCACACCTTCCAAAGGCTCAACTGAACGTAAAGGCGCATAAAACATTTGTGCGGCATAACGTGTTAATGCAGCTGGAGCGGGGAGTGCCGGACGCGCATTTGGCATTGGTTCGTTATATGCATTTGCATCTTGGCCATAAGCAGTTGTTTGTTTTTCAACTTTATTTTCATAAACAAAACGAATTGGCTCACTTGCATTGGCAACAGAATGCTTCGCTTGCACATCAAGTAAGATTATTTCTCCGGTTGCAACATCCATAAGCTGTAAGCGTGTTTTTGGGAAATCTGCAGTTGCTTTTAAATAAACCGCACCGCCAGTTGATTGAATGCGAAGCTTGCTATCTAATTCAGGTGGATAACCTACTTTTACATTTTTATCTACGAATAGAATACGTTCTTTTTCGATTTGTAAGTCAATAGGTAACGGTTTGCGCGCCCATTTCATTAACACATCGGCAGATGCCGTCATTGGTGAAAAGATAAAAGCCGCGCTCAGTAACAAAGTGAGTTTTTTCATTATTGGTTATCCCCTTCTCTAAATTCTTTTGCTTCTAAACGTAATGGAATTGAGCTGTAGCAGTTAAATCCCAATCCCCAAGGATTGTTCTGTAAATCTGTTTCCATGCGCACGATATTGACCGGGAAGCGGGTTAAAACACGTTTTACTGGTTCATCTTTGAAATACTCATCTACACTTAAATCAAGATTAACCGTCCAGCTATCGGGGCTATGAACAATCACACTATTATCTTTAAATCCACGTCCCACAATTTCATAAACACCACGTGCACGTTCCCGTAATTCACCGTTAGATAAACGGTCATAGTAGTCTTTCTTCAAAAATTCTTGGCAACTTGGCGTAATAAAGGCTTTATTTCTTTCAATATTTAATTTGTATTCTTCCTCGCCATTCTCCATCCAGCGGTTTAACTGCTGGAAGGTTTGATAAGCAAAGGCATAAACGGTTGATTTTGGCACTTCCCACCAAGGGCGTTGACTTCCCGCACGTAAATCCGGTGGGTTATAAATCATTAACCGACTTGGCGCGGTAAAAATAATGGCACATAGCACCAAACAAATCACAAGCAATGCACCGATAGCAATTCGCCCGGTCATGATTTCGCGATTTTTTTGATGAACAATCCCTTTTAAGTCTTTCATAATAAACTCTCTTATTTTTTAACTCGGCGAATAGACCAAGTGCCTTGACGGGAGATAAAGCGATTCCCCCCTAATATTCCATCTAATTTAACCTCAATCATTCGATTCAAGTAGGCTTCCGGCTTACCTCGTTTAAGGCGCGCAATAATCACTTTGCCAATCACCACAGAAAGAATGCAAAACAACATGGCGAGAGACGGAATTAACAACCAAAAATCAAAGCCTAAGGCAAAACAACAAAGGAGGCCAAGCACTGCACCTAAGATAAATCCCATTGCTGCAGCCAACATAAATTCACTTACAGATAACCCGCCATACACACTCGATTCACGATTTAATCGAGTAGGAAGAAAGGGGATCGTTTGCTCTTTATCACTTGACATCTTGACCTCACAGAGATAATTAAAACAGACCGATAGCCAATTTCACCAACCAGAGGCTGAAGAAAATTAAAATGAAACCAAGAATAAGAGCGATAATAAATGGGCCCCATCCTTTTTTGTCATTTTCGTCAGTCGCTGCGTTATAGGTTTTAATTAATGCTTTAACCACTGTCATGATTGACCATGCTGCAAATAAAATTGCAAACAGGGTTGCCAATGATTTAGCAACAAGATAGATAATTTCCATCGGGTCTTTGGTATTGCTATCTACGCCTGGGATTTTAAAATCAGGGATTTTAGAGGCATTGATACCATTACCACCGCCTGTAGCAAATGCATTTTCAACGGATAACCAAAGTAAAGTTACTACCGCAAGAAAACGACTTGAAACATTCTGAAAGAAGGATTTAATCAACTTCATGAGATGTCCTTATGGTTTGTTAAATAAAAAAGCTGACAACACATATAATTAATGCTGCGCCCCATAGAATCAGTTTAAAGAATGACCAAATATCACCGTCGTTCACCATGCCTTTGTAGCCATGATTAGTTGCCCACATATACGCAAGCAGTAATACGACAACCAAAATAATGGCCAGCATGATTTTCAGTTTTAGCGGGTCTAAACCACTTACAGTATAAAAACTGTCTAATGGTGAAACAGAAGGGAAATTAGCGTTACTCATCTGCTATTGACTCCGAAGATTGAGATAATCTTCTTTTAAGTTACGAATAGCTTTAGGATTTCTAGGGATTGCCCGGGAAGGGTTAATATATTGCTTAATCCCTGCCTGTACCGTAGCAATATCTTGATGTGCTGAAGCGTAATCAAAATATTCACGACTTTTCGCAGAAACCTTTGCACTTGCAGCTGCTCGCTGTAATGAGAGTTTTGCTGCATCCAACTGTTTAATTGCTTGCGCTAAATGCTCTTGCTCTGTTGCTTGAGCACTTATAGCGCCAAACAATAACCCTATTGCTAGAGATAAACTGAAAATATTTTTAGTCACGGAGAACTCCTTACTTGAAACAGATTCCAAGCAAAGAGTGCCAAAGAAGAGAGGGAAATTTAATGAGAAACTCTTTTTAAATTCAAAACAGTTTTTAGTGATAAAAAAGGGCGCTTATTCTTGGAAAAATAAGCACCCATAATGACAACATAGAGGAATATTAAAGGTATTTTTTAAAGCTCGCTGCCGTTACACAGATGGATAGTCCAAATAGAAATGCAGCTGGCACCAAAATTATATTCGGGTAAATAGAAATTGGGATAGAAAGATACAATACCCATGCCGACAACATAATCGGGCCAATTAATCGACGTGCATGATGATAAAGAAAACTAGACTCTCTGCCCGCACCAAATTTACGACGGTCACGCATCATTAACCCTTCAGTAAAGCCCGCAAATGCGGCTAACAAAAAGAGTGGGGAAGTAAAAACAATCACTACAAGTCGAATAACAAAGGTGATAAAAACATAAATCACTGACTCAATATACGCTCGCCCATAATGATACACCCACAAACCTACGCCACTATGCTCACGAGGGTTGGCTAACCAATCTTTTACACCTGTTTTCACAAAAAGCCATTCATGTAATGACAAAATAAGACCTTCAGCCAGCTCTTTTGGAGAATGATAGAAAAGACCTCTCGTTAGACTATCAGAAAGCCATCCAAGCTCAGTTAGCATCATTTTTTGACTGTGTAAATGACCTTCTTCAGGCCATAAAAATGCAATACCTAACCATTCAAGAATAATGCTCAAAATCAGGGAACCCAATAAGGCGGCTAATACCGCATTAATGTAGTAAAAAAGACCCTTTTTCTTTTTTTTGACTTGTTGTTCTGCCATTACTGTAATGTTCCCGCTGGAGATAATTTACAGTGAAAGAAAAGATAACCTTTTACTTCACCGTCTAAAAAAATTTGAATTGCCTGGATGCCATTTTCAGATTTTTTTACATCATTAGCCGTCCAAAGTGAGATGCCTTTATTTGCATACTTTTTCGCAAATTCATGTGTGGTATAACGCTGATTATTCCAATCTTCCAAATAAGGTAAAAAGTAATTAAGTAATTCATCAGCGTTTTCCAGCCCACAAGAACAGCTAGTGACTGAATTGAAATCTACGCTCATATCCGGAATATCAAGCAAGTTCATATCCGGCTGATTAATTATCTGTGTCATCAAAATCATCCTCATCTGTATCATCATTCTGATCAATATCTTCATCTTCCATATCTTCAGCAACTGGAGCTTCAACATCCCCGAAAAGCATTTCTTCTCCTGCGTGTGAAGGTGCACGATTTAATGACATTGACTGAAAAGCGGTTGCTATATCTTGACTTGGCGCATAATCAGAAAATGCAGATTGCCACCAATTTGGAGAAATATGGTAGTTTTTGCGCATATAAGCCGTCAATTCTTGAAGTGATTCCGGCATCACATCATCTTTATCAACCGCAGGTAAAGGCATTCTTAATTTATAAAGCGTACTCCCTTCAAGAAGAGCAAATGCCTGTCCTTTTGGTAAATTTGTAATATGTGCTGGCGATAGCATTGGCACCATTTTTTCAGAAATACGTTCACCAGTATTAGACGTAAACGCCTTGCCATCATCCGGATTGCTGTTATCTGTCGTACTTGATGTCACCATGCTTTGATAAATTGTGACATCGTTGAGCTGACGCGTTAAAAACTCTGCAGTGGCCGGCTCTTTTACCCGGAACATTAAAAGTGTATTGAAGTTACCTGTTGTTTGTCCCGTTTTCGCTTTACTTCCAATACGAGCTTCAATATCTGAAAGTGTTTGAGTATAGGCTGTTACCTGCATTCCCGCACCACGACCTTTATTGATCAGTGGAATGAATTCATCCCCCATTAATTCATTAAACTCATCGCAATGAAGGTTGATTTTAGGCGGTTTGCTTTTAGTTTTAAATGCATCTGGCAACCCCTCATCTACGCCAAATTTATAAATATGACCAGCCATTGATACCAAATCAGCAAACATACTATTACCCACAGCTGCAGCGACAGTCGCATCAGATAGCGCGTCTAAACCAACGTAAACAATCCCTCTTTTACGAATAATAGATTCCCAATCAAAGATAGGGCGCTCATCATGAATATCAGTGTAATCAGGCGAGAGAAGCTCTGCAGTTTTACCTGTAGTGAGTTTTTCAAGTAACGGTAAAAGCGATGCCACAATTTTATCAAAATAGGTTTTGTCGTAACGTACCGCACTTGATAATCCTTCAAGTACTGGGTCAAAAATTTTATTCTCTAAAATATATTGGTTAATAACAGCAATAAGCGGTCTATCTTTCATCGAGAACGGTAAATTTTTTACATCTAAGTTAGCCGCAACTGAAGCCAACGTTGGCCATATTTTCTTATCGACGGCATCGAAATGAAGTTTTGCGTAGTCTAAGAAAAGTGCATCAATATTTTGTACAAAACGCGAGATTTGCACATAGTCCGGGCGTTTTCCCATTTCAACCAATGCACGGGAGACAATATTCACAAAACGCCACGCAAACTCTTTAAATGCTGCACTATTTCCAGCTCCACTTAATTGCCCAGAAATACGTCCTGCCACTTCAGAAATTCGACCGAAGCGACCAACTGGGTTATATCGAGCAGAAATTTCCGGATGCCCTAAATGGAATACATAAAATTCATTTTCACGCCCAGCACGTTTTGCTTCTGCATACATTCGTTTTAACATATCCGGGTCGCCTTTCGGATCAAAAAAGACAACCACTTCACGCTCTTCAGGTGTTTTACCTCGATGTATATCTTGTGTAACAAGCACTTCAGCAAAACGAGTTTTCCCTACGCCAGTTGTACCAAATACTAAGGTATGACCGCCACGGTCGCCTAACGGAAGCATAATATCGCGTTCATTCGGCTCCACACCATGCATCACCGGAATGCCGCCAACTGGCGGTAGCGGTCTGACTGGATTTAATGGAGAGTCCATTGAAGTGAGTCTAGATAACCAATTATCATGCACTTTTTCATAATCACGAGCGGCTTTAAACCACTTCCCATTTTTCCAATAAATTTGCCCATTTGCAGAGAAACAGTCATAAAGACGTTGCGTATGCTTTGGCTCCCATTCAAAGCCTCGTCCTAAGAACAAGGCTTTTTTACTTACTGGAATTTGACGACTGGTCAAAGCATAGTGAGGGAGTCTGCGTAAATTTCGGTGATAGCGTACAATTTCCATGCCTTGACGAAAACGCATAACCCCCATACCTGCGAAAGCAGCCCCTAATCCATATCCAATAAGAGGATTTAATGCGAGCGACCAAGGCGCACCGCAACAAACAAAAGCACAAGTACCATGGACGGCAGCTGGAAAAAATTCAACAGGCGGTCTAAGTAAACCTTCTAATACATGTTTTTGACTCATTGCGACAATCCTTCTGAAGTCAATAAAGCAGGGTAGTGAGCAAGATTCAATCTTGAAGCTAAGTCATCCCCTGGCGTTGGCATTAAGGTTAAATCAGGTGCTAATTGGCGTAACTCGCTTAATTCGTTTGTTGTTTTAACGCTTACTACAAGTCCCATTGCACCAATTTTTTTAAGGTAATTATAATTAGCGTGTAGCCAATTTTTAGATAAGTTATCTGTTCCAATAAGAAAAATAGGCAACATTCCAGGAAGATTCATTCTGACTGGTTGTATTTGGCCCGGTGTCATTCTATGTGAGATAACAGGTAAAATATCCGCTTCGGTCAATGTTGAAGGAACGCTATTAGGGTAGGCTTGAACCATTGATTCATCCGGTTGTAATGCTTCATAAAAACGGACTGCACTTTCTCCGCCAAAATCACCAATAACTTTTAATTCAGCTTGCGCCTGAACTACTGCTCCTAAGCAGACCAAAGAGAGGAAAAAGGATTTATACTGCATAATTCTGTTCTCGTATTAATTGGTTGGATTTTGCCAACGAATAGCTTGTTGATTTGTTTGATTTGACGCTGGCTCAACCCAACGCATAGCGGTTTCTGTTGGAGAAACCCAATGTAAATTGGCTGGTAATGGTTTGTTCTCAATTTGATAACGTGGTGATACTGAAGGGCGCTGGAAGTTAGCTATTTGTTTACTGACATTAAAACGCTCACTTTGATAAACAAGAAAGCCTTGTACCGACATTCCTTTTTTCATCCCGTTACGTTTCATATTTAGAATATCTTCACGTGTTGCTCTACCTTGTAGCGCTCGATGTAACCCATCTATACCGATATTATGAGCAAGATATAAATTTTCATGGGATGGTTTTATGCCTCGCTCAAAAAACTGATTAATATGCCATCTAGCTAAAAGTGCGGTTGCTAGAGTGTTAAGTTGATTGTTTTTTCTAGGGTCGAAAGGTGTATCACGATTGTAACGAGTGATTTGAGTCATACCTAAGGCTCGCCCCTCATCTGTTGTGGCAAGCCAATTCCAGGTACCCCGGGTAAATTGCCCCACACCGGTTGCCCCGGTTGGGGAAACATTTCCATACCACCCATCTTCAATTTTTACTAACCCACGTAGCATCGCTTCATCGACCTGGTAGCGATTAGATGCATCTTTAATATAGCCATCAATATCAGTTCCAAAGCCATTAAATGCAACGGAGTGAGTCGCAACTCCAAGACCGATTAAGCTAAATACGATTTTTAATAGACGATTTGTTGCCATTGCCCATCCTGTTGAATTTGGAATGCAGCAGGCATTTTGCCATCTGCATACTGTAACCAGGCTCCATTATCATGATTAAGGGTAATTAATTTTCTATTCACTTTATTTGGGTCGATATTATGTTTTTTCGCCCAATTATAGATTTGCTCATTATTCTTCACGCCAACAAAATAAATATCTATAGGCGTTTTATCATTCACATATTGCAATACACGATCAGCATTCGCTTCACATTTGTCACAATTTTCTAGGCGAGTAAAATAAATCACCCGTCCAAACCGCTCTGAAATATGAGGTTCAACCTTAAATGGTTGCTCATTTGGATACATTTCAGCAAATACGCGATCATAAGTGCGTTGGAACTGCAGCTCTCGCTCCATGCGGTCGTGCATTTTTTTTGCCAGTAGTCGAGCATAACGCTCTCTTTCCTGCTCATTTCGAGACTCCACACCAAGCGAGGTTAAAGGGTCAAGACCTGGCGACCATATACCACGAGCACCTTGATTAAGCTCTTGGTAGCGTTGCCATTCTTGCTCAGTTAAACCCCACTCCTGAGACTTAGCTAATAACTCTTGTTGATTTAATTTATTTGTCACCAAGTTTTGCTGGTTTAAGGATTGAGTAGCCAGCGTATTCGCTGCTGTGACATCAGCAAATACAGCAGTAGAAAACATCCCTAATATCATCGCCACATAGGATATTTTTTTAACATGATTCATTGCTTATTCCTCGATGATTTCTGTTGTGGTTGTTGTCGTTGTTGTGGTTTCTACTTTCGGCTTTTCCCCTGTAGCACGTTCCGGTACAGCTGGGCGTAATTTAAAACAAACGGTACGAGAAACGTCATTGATAGTAATTTCATAAGCCGGCCCTGCTAACATTTGAAGGGCATCACGTAAAGCCATCGGGCCAAATTGATAATGTACTTTTGGTAATGGACGGGAATAAAGCGTAGAAAGTGTTGGTTCATTCTGACCAAAGCCATGGCAAAGTGAAAGGCCTGTATCTTTTAACGTCGTGCGTAATCCCTGCTCAACGGTTGCCGTTAAGGCTCGTTTCTTTTTACCTAACATGTTGACAGTGACACTTTGGTCTAGAAGGTATTTTTGACCTTCTTCCGGAGAGAAATTAATTAAAGTGTATCGACCTTCACGTAACACTTCTGTACGTTCAGGCTGATAGTCTGTGTAAATATCCGGACGAACAATTCTATCTTCCGGTTGTAAAACTTGATGCTGACCTTGTTGAATATTTGGATTTTCTAGTGCTTGTTGCTCATCGGCTGTTTGTTGTTTATGTGCACAACCTGAAAGCACAACCAATGCAAAAGTGGTTAATAGAATTTTTTTCATGATGAGGCTCCAATTAAGGTATTTAAATAATGCCTTAATATGGATAACTCTCACCTGAATTTGAATAATTTATTCTTCTTGAAGTAAAGATAGAAAAATTAGCTGAGAAAAATATATTTAACGCCAACAATAATTGTTAAGTGCACCGGGTAAAAAAGATAAAAGAAAAGCTTAGGCATTCGAGAGATTGAGAGATTACATTGGCGAAGGCCTTTAGGGTGAAGAATAAATATCATTGTACCGACCACAACAGTTACAACACTGATTGTTTCAACAATAGTTTCCCCGAAATTATCAATAAAACTATGATTGACGAAAAGTGCGAGCAATACACAGGTTGGCATCGTAATAAGACGATATTGAGTATCTTTTGTTTGCAAAAAGAGATAACAACCAATGCAATATAAAAGCCCAGGTAAACCATAATCAGAGAGTGCGGAAAGAATAATAAAAAAGCCCAATCCAAAAAACATGACCCAGCTATTTAAGTCTTGACGGTTTTTATATACCCATATTACCCCGATTACAGATAAAAACTGAAATAGGACATTTAAACGGTCATAATTAGGCTCGAAAAGCGTAAAACTGATTTCAGATAAAAATGCGGTTGCTATCATCCAAGTGAAATAACTTTTAAAGTTCACTTTATCTCGAGATAAATTAAGTGCGATGATAAATCCAAACGCCACGTAGGAAAATCGCCCTATCACCCGACACCAGGATAGAGCAGGGTAAGCATTTGAAAAAGCCACACCAATGTGATCGATAATCATCGTGATAAGAGCTAACCATTTTAAGCATTCAGTTTGAGAAGAGGTTAAATAAGGCATCGTTATACTATTAAAAAGAGTTTTATTTATCATACCCTAAAAAGGAAAAGCCTATCTACTTTATGTAGATAGGCTTTCAAGGTAAATAGATTAATATTCATATCCGAGCATAATCGTTGTAGAGCTACGATCTGCTTCAGTGATGATAAAAACACTTTCCCCATCAATAAAATGCTGGCTCACAATGCGTTTATCCTTCTCTACGGCATGATCGTTTTCAATCCAATCTTCAACGCTGGTAGCACCCCAATCATAACTTAATTGTTTTTCAATTAAGCGATGAATGGTTGGCATTCCCAATAACTGTTTAGCGCAGATAGTACACGAAACATCCCCTAACTTAAGTGGTGTTCTTTTTGATTGACATATATCCCAATCAAAGTGTCCTCTTTGCTCATCTTCACTTTCATCAGAAAAAGAAATCTTAGTTGTTCGATTCCCGTCATCATCTACTGAAGTAGAGAGTTGAATAGTGTCTTTACCATTATCTGCTTGATAGAAATTCATGACAATTTCTGAAAGCGGATGTGGCGGTTTTTCAATCCAATCTTTATTCCCCAGCATGATAATGCAGCCATTTTGATGCCACGAGATGACCTCATTGATCTTTTCGGTAGTTAATTCCGCTAAGATACGACGAGAGACGAAGATTTTTCCAAGTTCTAAAATACGATTTTCCTTACACATAAGTGTTTCTCCTAAATTTTTAAAATGTAAAAAGTAAAGGGGATAACACTGCCATTGAGGGTGTTATCCCCCAATGGGTGAAAGGTTGTTAGCTACATAAGATGATTATCAGTAAAGCAAAAAGACGCAGAACCAGAAACGATAAAGTGATCAAGTAATTTAATATCCATTAATTCACAAGCTTCCTTTAATCTCTTGGTTATATATTTATCAGCATCACTAGGCTCAACATTTCCAGTTGGATGATTGTGCCCAATGATAATTGCTGATGCATTTAGCTTTAATGCCTGTCGAATAATCTCCCGAATCGACACAGAAATTTCTGAAACAGATCCTTGAAACATCACCTCAGATTTAATCAATCTGTGCATTCTATCCAAGAAAAGTACCACGAAATTTTCTCTTTCTTCATTACCTATAATGGTTTGAAAATAGAGTTTAGCTATTGATGGCTCAGTAAATTCCTGTGCACCTTGGTAAAAGGGCTTTTCTTCCATCACTTTAGTTAAAATAACCTGTGCCTGTTCTAAAATAGCTTGTTGTTGCTCGTTTAATTTAAACATTCGATATTCCTTCTAAAATAGGGAATATCGCCCATAAGGGATATATCCCCTATGGGTGAAAGTGCGGTCAAATTAACACACACTTTAATGGTACATGGTTTTAATAGAGTCCACTTTATTTAAAAAGTCTGACTTGCATTTACGCCCAAAGTAATTCGGCTAATTTTACTTTTTTCTCAAGCTCATTGACTGCTTTTTTAGCATAAGTGAGAGAAAAAGCATGTGTTCGCAATTCAGGTTTATCTTTAAGCTCTTGGTGTTTTTCTTTGGCTTTTTCCAATTCAAACTTAAAGAACTCAAGACTTTCCGGCATGGATAAATCAATTTTCCCTGCCATCTGTTCCCAATAAGCGATTTTACCGTCATAACTTTCTGCTTTACGCATTTCTTCAATAGACTTATCCATGCGTCTTGCATTACGTTCAATCAAGGCTCTATGACGTTTTTCGCTATGATGACCGATTTTAATCGGTTCCCCCAAGCGAAGAAATTCACGGCCTTCATTAGCAGCTTCACAATATTGTTCACTGCGTTTTAATGCATTATTAGCTGCGTTTTGATAACGCTCAGCTTTTTGTTCTGCACGAACTTGACTATTCACTCCATCACAACGGGTGAAGGAATAAAAATACGCATCCTCAGAGGTTTTTACGAGATTATGAATCTCCACTTCAGTCTCTTTACCGTATTTACTGGTTAAGATGATAACGTCACCTTTTTGGTGAGCATCCGGACATTTAGCAACAAAAACATTAGGGCAAAATTTAGCGTAAGTATTCATAGGTTTCTCCTCAAATAGAAATAAAAAAGGAGAAACCACCCATAAGGGGAGTTTCCCCTTCAGGGTAAAGAAAAAGCCAACAAATCTTGTTGTTGGCTTTCATCAGTTTATAGGTTAGTCATTCCCTTGCTCATCTTGGCGTTTTGCTTGATATTTCAACTCACCATCAACTTTAATAAAGTTAAT
This sequence comes from Haemophilus sp. HN_Hi16, assembly GCF_049823435.1. NCBI lineage: Bacteria > Pseudomonadati > Pseudomonadota > Gammaproteobacteria > Pasteurellales > Pasteurellaceae > Haemophilus > Haemophilus sp. HN_Hi16. The sequence goes on along the minus strand of NZ_CP187500.1, from coordinate 1,677,836 downwards.
ACGATAGAGTCGTCCTTTAATCGACACGCCAGTATCACCTTTTTTGTGATATTCGCTATCTTTTGAATAAGTGAATGTGTCATACCACAAATCACTCATTACAAAGGAAACCAAGACTTTTTTCTTAGCTTCAACAGCTTCTTGACAGCGTTTGATTAAATTTACAGTTTCTTCACCGGATACGTTCATATCAAAAAAACGATATTCCGGAGAATCGGAAGAACCTGTAAGAGCAGCAATTCGACAAGCCCAAAATGCATCTCCTTTTTTCGGCTTGATTTCGCGAATATCGCTTAAATAACCAATGCCAGAAGTATGAAGATTGAAATATTTTGGTTGTGCGTTTTGAGTAGACATAATGTTTCTCCTAAGTAGTAAAAAAGCGGAGAAACATCCTTACCCAACACGGGAAAAATGTTTCCCGCCAAGGGTTAAATTGTGATTAAACTAGAATAAGTAATCTTATTTTAGGTTAAGGGTAGTTTAAGGTGGCACACCTACGAATTATTCGTAGATTCTCCTTTCAGTGTGCTGGAAAAAATTTTGGCTATGATTCTACTTGCACTAAGGCAAGGCGTTGCTTCTCAAGAATCATGCAACTTCTTAAAGGCTGTTTTCACAGCACCTTAAAAACTGTTGTTATTAAAATCTAAAGCAAACTGTAAATGTATAAAAAATTAAAAATTCTATTTGGAGATATTTTAGTCAAAAGAAAAGGTCACCCAGTTTCCTGAATGACCTTATAGTTTTTGACTATAGATTGATTAAATAAAAATTAAGTAGGCCAAACTAATTTGATTCATAAAAATACTGATACGTTCGTTACCATATACGGATTTTTACGGCTCGCCTTATCCGATTACTTTGTGGCCATCAATCGGTTATATCTGTGGCATCAAATTGACACAAAGGGCACCCATTGTTTCACCGGTGGGCTCCGGTAAGGAGAAAGTAGCAAGCCATTGCGAATTTTCAAAATGCACTTTGCAATACACTTTAAAAATCCGCAATGGCCAGCGATTTGAAAAGTCGAGAGTAAATTGGGGCGTTACTCCATCATTACTCTGATTAACTAGGTGGCACACCTCACAAGGAGCGTTAATCAATGTGAGAAATTCCTTTCAGCGTGCTGGAATCATTTTTGGCTAGTGTGAATTGATAACCGACAATTCACGAACGGTCTTACGAAGGCTTTAGTATAGCACTATTTTTGAGGGCTCGCCATTCACAGGCGCTTAAATCCTAGTTCAATAAGCTTCGTAAAGATGAAATTTGCTCACTCACACTTTTACTCGACTTTTTCTTTAAATTTTTTGTACTTTTCGTATTCTTCTTGCTATCAATATTTTCAATATGTTGGCAATTTGGATAAGCAGAACACCCAAAAAAAGCCCCATTTTTACCATTTCTTTTAATCATTGGCGCACCGCACTTAGGGCATTTACGAATTTCAATATTCCCCAAACTCATTCCCTTTTTAAGGCAATCAGCCATCAAATGCCGCACAAAGACTTCTTGTTTTTGCATAAACACGTCTAGAGAAAGCGTTCTTTCAGCAATTTGATTGAGCGCTTGCTCCCAAAGTGCGGTTAAACCAGGATCTTTTAACATCTGAGGTAAATTATCAATTAGCGTCATTGCTTCATCTGTCGCTAATAGTGATTTACCTTTCTTTTTCAAGAAACCTTTATCAATCAAACCTTGAATCGTTCCCGCCCGAGTAGCTTCTGTACCAAGCCCTTCTGTTTCTCGTAAGCGTTGTTTTAAACGCTCATCAGTTACAAAGCGAGCTGCATTTTTCATTGCGGTGAGCAATGTACCTTCCGTGAAGTGATTAGGTGGTGATGTTTGTAAGGTTTTTATTTCTGAATCAGAAATCTGACAGATTTGTCCTTGCTTTAACGTCGGCAAGGCTTGAGGTGCGTCATCATCTTCATCAAGTGATTTGCCAAATAGAATTTTCCAACCTGGAGCAATAAGCACATTCCCACGTGCACTTAATATATGTTGACCGCACTTCAAAATAATTTGTGTTTTATCTGTTTCAGAAACAGGTAAGAATTGAGCTAAATAACGACGACGTATGAGATCATAAAGCTTTAATTCTTCATCAGACATTTTGCTAATATCAGCTTTAATCATAGTTGGAATAATGCCATGGTGAGCGGTAATTTTTTTATCATTCCAAACTCGTGATTTTTGATTAAGGTTTAGCATACCTGCAAGGGGTTGTAATCGATTATCGGATTGCAACAAACATTGGATAATTTGAGGCGCTTCTGCAAACTGAGACTCCGGTAAATAACCACAATCTGTTCTAGGATAGGTTGTCGCTTTGTGAGTCTCATAAAGTGATTGAGCTATATCCAATACTCTTTGCGCACCCAGTCCATAAAGGCGGTTAGCTTCTGATTGTAAGTCACTTAATGCAAAGCAAAGTGGGGCATTTTGTCTTTCACGTTTAGTTTCAACTGATTCCACTTTCGCTTGGCCCAATTGACGAATTTGCTGATTTGCTGCTTGTATAACTTGGGCAGACAAACAAAGTCCATCAGGATCACAATATTGCTCCGGAATAACATATTGCGTAGCAAAATGCTGATTTCCATCAGAAAGCATTACTTGCAAAGCAAAATGTTGCTTAGGAATGAAGTTTTTTATCTCACGGTCACGATTAACAACCAGGCTTAATGTTGGAGTTTGTACCCGACCAACACTTAAAGGTTTCCCTTGATACCCTTGTTGTTGAGCTAATAAGGTATAGAGACGAGAGAAATTCATACCAATAAGCCAATCAGCTCGACTACGTGCAAGCCCCGCATAGTAAAGAGGTAGTGTCTCCTCATTATTTTTAAGTGCACCCAAGGCTTTGCGAATACTGGTATCATCTAGTGCGGACAACCAAAGGCGTTTTATTTGCCCTCGAAATCCTGCCAAATCCAGCAATTCTCTTGCTATAGTTTCGCCCTCTCTATCAATATCGGTTGCAATGACAACAAGTTTAGCTTGTTTGATAAGTTTCATGACGACATTGAACTGTTTTTTTGTTTCTTTTTTAGGTGAAAGCCCCCATTTACCCGGGATAATTGGCAAGGTCTCAAATGCCCACTTTTTAAAGGCAGGATCATATTCTTCAGGATTAAATTGCTCTACTAGATGACCAATTCCCCAGGTAACTGTAAGCTGACCGTCAGGTGTTGATAAACAACCCTCACCACGCTTTGTCGCACCTAATACTTTTGCAATATCATTGCCTTGTGATGGTTTTTCACATAAAAATAATTTCATGATGTTTTCTCTCATTGATATTTGAGAGATATTTTCGATGTAATAAGATAAACCACAATTAGGAATTCTTTTTAAACTGAGGAGTAAATCATGATAAAACTGACCCCTTCATCAATTGGAGTGATGGTTGATACGCTTAGATATTCAGGTCGAGATAGATATATTATTTTTAGAATGAAAACGAGAGAGCAGAAAGTCGTGTATATGCGTTATCCACAGCATATTGAAAATATGGCTAATCAAGAGAACATGATTGTCATCGTAGATGCTCAAAAGTTTCTTTCTTTATGGCAGCGATCACCGTATGAGGTAGATAAAAATACATGTGCGGGCGATGAGTCAACATGGAGAAAAGATTATAAGTTTCATCATGCTGAAAACGGATTTGCTAAAAGTATGGATTCTCCAGTTCCACTTGCAGATGTAAATGTTCATATTAAAGATGGAGAAATAAGCTGTAGTCTTAATGATGGTATGACAAGAACGCTTTGGTTGCTTGCAAATGGTGTAAAGGAGTTTCCTATTTTGGTTAGAAACCATAAAGAGAAAGCTAAAATTCTGTCAAAGTATGCAAGCCCATTATCTTCACTTCATTTTGAGCCACTTAATTTATTTTTTGCAATTACAGGAGAAAAATACCCCTTGTAGCCAAGGGGTAAACGTTTGAGATATTAAACAATATGAGGAAAAGGAAAAGTTTGGATGGATCTCAAAAAACAAATTTGTTTCGTTATCTATCATACAAAATAATCGTTATTATCGGTATCGAAATTTAAAAATAACTGAAATAAAAAAAGCCCCACTAAGGTTGGGGCAAAGGAGAATGAGGTATTGATTACCTACACTATGTTTATGTTGTCGTATTATTTAATTGCTTTTATCACTTCTGATTTAACAAATTGAGCAAAATCAGATTCATTTGAGGATGCAATCCAGGAAATTCTAACCTTGCCATCCTCTTTTGCAAGCGTTATGTCAATTTTTCGACCGCCAACATAGCTATTTGCCATGTGATAATAGACCCCAGGAGTCGCTTCATGAGCATGTCCTTCTTCATCTAAAAGCGATTCGTAACGTTGACGCTCATACCCGGATAATCCACTTAATGCTTCCTCCCGTGTTTTGAATTTTAAATTACGTTTAATTTTTACGTAAAGAGAGTCAATATTTTTAGATGATGTAATTGAATCCTCTACGTTATAGCGATGAGAACGAGAACTTTGAGTGTAAGCCACACCGGAAGAACTAGAGGAACTATTCCCCCCGCCAAGAACACTGCTGAGCTGACCTGCAACATTACCAACCGCATCATTCAATGAGTTTAATTCAGCACAACCACTTAAAGCAGCGACGGCAGATAAAACAAAAATTATTTTTTTCATCACGATTAACCTTAATTATATTGAGTTCAGAATGGTATTGAATCATCAAAAGCATTTGCCGATGCATCTTGTTGTGGCATTGGCTGAGAATTATTTGCACCATCTGCACTTTGAGGGCGAGTACCTAACATTTGCATTACATCACCTTGGATTTCCGTGGTATAACGATCTTGCCCGTTTTGATCTTGCCATTTACGAGTACGCAAGCGTCCTTCAATATAAACTTGCGCTCCTTTCTTGAGATATTGGCCACAAATTTCAGCTAATTTGCGATAAAAAACGATTCGATGCCATTCAGTCACTTCACGACGTTCACCGGTGTTTTTATCCGTCCAAGCTTCGCTAGTTGCTACACTGATATTTGCAACTGCTTCACCATTCGGCATGCTTCGCATTTCAGGATCATTACCTAAATGTCCCACGATAATTACTTTATTAATTCCAGCCATATTGATTTCTCCTAAATCACAAAATTAACTGTCAAGATTGTGCATTTTTTACATCTAATCCTTAAGGGTAAATTCAGTAAAAAACACAGAGATTTTTTAACACAACCACGAAAGGCAAAGGCTTTTTTTCGTTAAGGTAAGGGGCTTGTCCCCTTACCTTTAAAAGGCCTTTTAGTGAGCCGATCACAAACTATATAAATTAGCCGATTACAAACTAGAAGATCCAACGTTCACAAATGTGAATGTTATAAATGATCTTCTATCTCTTTAATTTTATCTACCGCACTTGATACCTGTCTCATCATAAAATTTAGTACGGAGACCTGCAGATTAATCAAAATGCGTTCTTTCTCAGCTGAGACAAGTTTTTGTCGTAAGTCTGAAGATAACTGAGGATTATTAAATACCGGATTTAACACAGCATCACCAGTCTTAGAAGCTTGAAAACTGCGCCAGCGTAAAAACGTCCCACCGGATGATGATGCTTTATCTCGGATCATGTGAATAGGTAATACACTAAGTTCACTTTTACGGACATTCTGCAACATTTCATTCTGCTGCAACATTAAAGCTTCACGGACTGTAGCAAGGGATTCAGCTAGTAATTCATACTGTTGCACTGAGTCTAACTCACTGAATAACTGTTTCAGCGAGTCATTAAGTGGGGTTGTGCGTCCTAATTGTTTATACATATCAGAAGGAATGAGCACGTTATCCATAATCCCAATCTCCATTATTCAGTTTTATTTGCTGTAATTTGGACTTCAACAGAGCCATTATTATCTGATTCAGCAAGTGATGATTTTTTAATTGTTGGAGCAAATGTTGCACGTGTTGTACCGGAAAGCACGTCAGGCGTTAAGGTATATTTCATACGTTTTACAGCAGCTTGATAGCGAGCGTTATTTTCAAGCGCATCTTGGCGTGTAATACCGGAATTTCGGTAATTCTCAAGCACACCAAATGCACGACGAATTAATTTAGCTCCGGATTCTAGCCAATCATACGCATCATCTTTTGTAAGTAATGCAATATGTGAAGCGGTCATCACTGTACGAGCTAACGAATCAAAATCAGCCAAAAGATACAATAATTGATAACCCAGCTGAGTATTCACAAAAATAGGGTATTGAATCGGAGCAATATTGGCGCAACGCTCAATTTGAAAGTTTTCAGGGATTTTCTCACTGTAGAGATTAACCATTCTCCAGGTCATATCTTGCATCTCTTTACGAAACCCTAATACTTTTTGTTCAAAACGAAGAAGATAATCATCAGCATAAGGATCATCTTGTTCGGCAGCTTGCTGAATTTGACTCAATAGAGATAGAGCATTAGGAATACTGAGAATTGATGATGTAACGACTTCCCCGGCTTCATTTTTAACTAAGTCACGACCATTCCAAAGACGTGTTGCATACTGAGTATGAAGCGTAAATGTAATCTCACTGCGTAACGGCCCAAGCTGTTGGTTGTATGTTGTTGTCATGTTATGTCACCTTTTATCATTTGGTTAAAATTTGCACTTTGTAAAGTCCCTTTACATTGGTTAAATATTGTTCACTGTGCAGTCCCCGCACACTGGTTAATTTTTGTTCACTGTGCAGTCCCCGCACACTGGTTAATTTTTGTTCACTGTGCAACCCTAGCACAGTGATTAATTTTTGTACTTTGTCCAGCCCCTGGACAGTGATTAAATTTTGTACTTTGTAGAACCCTTCTACACGACACAGTTTGCTTTTATACAGCTTATTCAATTGCAAATTGAAGCTTTAAATTGTCGAATACGATCAGCTCTCGCTTTTCGCTCTTCTTCAGATTGCACTCGCATTGGCTTTATTGCGTTATCTGCTTTTACATTATTAACTAAGCTAGTTTCATCATGTTGTGATAACCGATTTTTTGATGATAATGATTGCGCTTGTGTAGCTAAAAATTGTTCATACAAATACGGTTTAAATTCACCACGATGTGCACGTTGGATTAATGTCACTACATAGCCTTGTGGTTTTTTCACTTCACCTTTTATCACACGCTGTTCAAGCTCAAATAAAATCGCTTTACAGATTCCTAAATCAAGTCCACGCATCGCTTGCATAATTGCTGTTTTTTCCAATGATGAAAACTGAATATTAGTCGGCCAGTCAATTTCATCCGCATTACCAGTACAGTACGTATTTATATAAATACTAGTACCTGTACTGTACTGTGAAAAACCTGAGTTCCCTTTTGGAACTAAGCCTGAAATCAATGACTTATCATTATTTTGGGCACTGAGTTCCCTTTTGGAACTCTGTTTGATTTTGCTGAGTTCCATTTTGGAACTAAGGTGATTTTTACTGAGTTCCCCTGTTTTTTCACAGAGTTCCTTATTGGAACTTAGTAGGTTTTCTTGAATAAATGTTGATTCTTCTTGCTCTGAAATATCCATTTTTGGACGTTTTTGATAGTCTTGAAGGCGAGCTCGCATCCAGTCAATGTGAGAAATATAATGCCACTGAGTATTATCCGAGAGCAGGTTTTCTACAATATGGTTTGCTACACCTCGCACAAAGTTATCTCGATGCTGAATGGATTTTTCAAGGAGTGCGATGTAATCATGGTTTAATTGAATCGTATCAATGATTGGCATAGGTTCATCATGAAGGATGTAAAAATTACCCAATACTTGACCTTGCTCATTACGTACAGTTTCACAAAGTGTTAGCCAACGAGTTAATCTAAGTAATAACAACGTTTGGCTAACTAGCTTACGCGAGAGTTCTGCTTCATCATAAGGTTTATCTGAAAGTAATTTTGCAAGCACTTCGTATGATGGGAACATGCCTGATTGAAATTCTCTTGCTTTGTATTTTATAAGTTGCCATGCCAATTTTGCTCTTGATGTTAAATAAGGATCAAATAGCAAACGGGTTGGAACTGTTTCATGCTGGTTGCCAAAAAAGAGCAACCCATGCTCTTGTAATTTTGTTTCCATAATTTAATTCTCTCTGAGAATATTTCATTTTTATTGTTGCAATGTGCTTAAACATCTTTACAATAGCCAATGAACTTTCCCAAGTTCCTTACTAACGATATGAATAACGCCCAACTTAACGTAACGCACTAGGTTGGGCGTTATGTTTTTTAAGCTGCATTCCAGCGGCTAACAAGTTTCCAAATTTCAGTTAAATTAATACCGGTTTCTTCCGCAATTAAAATTAACAGCTCTAGTCCTTCTGTTGATTCAATTGTTTGAACATCACCTTTATGCTCTTGCCATAAGTCCCAAATTAATTTTTCTTCCTCTTCGGTTGCAGCTGGCTTACGTCCCATTGGTTCTTGTTTTCCAAGTAGGCTACGACGAGCAGATACTTTTGAAGTGGTTAAGCCGAAGTAGGAATTGAGCATTTGGATGGATGCACCTAACATTAATGCGCGATCAATAAGGCGACGTTCTTGTGACGACATGCGTACTCGAGCCACTAATCGCCAAAATGCATCGTGATTAATTTCAACTTTGGCAAAGGGAGCTTTGGTGTTAGCCAGTTCATAAACTTCCTCTGTGCTGAGTTTTTCAATTTCTTGCAATTCTTGTTTTGAGAAACCATAGTTCCGGCAAACATTGATATTGCCTTCTTGTAAATTAACCAAAATCTCATTCAATACCACTTGGTTTAAATTGCTGAACATGCTCATTATGCATCTCCTTCTGAACGAATATAGCGAACGAGGCGAATTAAACGGAATAATTTAACTAGCGTGGTATCATCAATTTCTTGAGTATTGAGTAAATATTCCGGTAATAAGGTGAAAGATGTCTGTGGGTGCACATCTGTTTGTAATAAATTTAAGAAGTCATAACACATCTGTGCTACACCGCTCACATCTTTATCTAATGGTTTTACGCGGTAAGTGTAATCAACAGGCTCTTTTACTACATGTTCAATGTAGTCAGTTAATCCAACACTTTCCGCAATGTCGAGTGCTAGTGAATAAGCTTCTACTTTATGCTGACGACCAGGATAAATTTTCCAAATATCATCAACTGGTTGACGGCCTACGCAAGCAAAGCTTAATCCATTTTCTTCCGCACGTTGTTGACGTTGTTCTTGGATGCTCATACCTGGAGTAATGCCAAATTGTTGAGTTAAATTTTTAGCAAAATCAAAAGAAAGCCCTTCTGAATTAGCATTAGTTTCATCAAACTCTTCATCCTCTGTTTTATTATCTGCTTCATCCTCAAATGAAGGAGAAATTTCAACACTTGCTTGCTTTAATACTGGCGCAGGTATTGATTTTTTTTCAGTAGTAGTCATTTTTGGAGTAGTGACTACACTAGGTTGAGATAATGTATCTAATGTGGTTTCTTGTGGCTGTGGTGTATTAAACGCTTGAACATCTTGGATGCTTTCTTGTACGCTTTGCTGTATTTCGTGTTGTTTTTGCGCCATTTTCTTGAATTTTTGCTCATCGAGATCAATTTCAAGATAAAGGACTTCATAACTCACACGATCACCTAACATGGATGACATTTCATCAATAAGATAATCTTGGAAAGTTTTAATATGGAATGGCTGATCGTCGTTACAGCGAGATAAGCTATTTCCCCAAATTTCATCGAAAGAAACATCTAATTCAAATTGATAATTTTGCCAAATGGCTAAGGCGTTATTACGAATCGCAAGCAATTTATCAATTGGCGCATGTCCCAGCCCATTAAATAGCACATCAGGAATGTATGGGTATAGGAAATTAATACAGCGTTCCATTTTTGCTACTGTTGTATTAGCAATAATGTATCCATCATGTTCTAACTCACTTGAAAGCTCGCGAGAAGAAAGGGATTTTCCTAACTTTTGCTCATAGTATTCTTTCGCTTGCTGGATGCCCAAGGCTTTCTCAATAAACGTGAGGTCTGCACGTGTATCATTTTCAATTAAATGACCAATAAGCAAATCTAATTCCGCTTCTACACTATCAGCACTTCCACCTTTCCAGGGTTTATATAAGCATTCAATAGACCAAAAACGTTGATCTTGAGTCTCTGTAAACAGTTCTTTTAATGCTTGAATACGAGTATTCCCACCGTCAGCGATGATATAAAAAGGTTCACCAGGTCGTTGAGTGATATTTGGTTTATGATCAAGACCACGACGACGAATTGACTCTTTAATCATTTCAAAGTTAGGATTACGTGTCTTACGAGGGTTGTGTTCATAAGGGCGTAATTTATCTAACGTAACGGTAATGTATTTAGATTGCGCAGGATAATGTGTTGCTGTTGTTGTTTGATAAGCAGCAGACTGATTATTAATAGGTTGAACATTTAATCCTTTCGCAATCGCGTCTAATTGACTTTGTTGTTTTTTATTTTTAGCAATAAATGGATTATTCATAATATCTATCCTGTGTCGTTAAATTCTCAAAAAGGCTGTATTGACCTTGAAACAGTGTTTTTACTGTGGCTAACGGGCCATTACGCTGTTTACCAATGATGATTTCCGCAATGCCTTTATCTTCTGTGTCAGGGTTATAAATTTCATCTCTATAAAGATGAATGATGACATCAGCATCTTGTTCAAGAGAGCCGGAGTCACGTAAGTCGGCATTGATTGGACGCTTATTAGCTCGATTTTCTAAACCTCGGTTTAGTTGAGATAATGCATAAATTGGGCATCCAGTTTCTTTGGCTAATTTCTTTAAATCATTGGATATTTCGGCAAGTTCTAAATTGCGATTTTCAGTTTTATTTCCGGTTCTCATTAGTTGGATATAATCAATGAAAATCGCTTTAGGTTTACCGTATAGACGAGTGTTTTTACGTACTTTGGCGCGTAAACGATGAGGTGTTAAAGAAGGTTCATCATCAATTAGCAAACGACCTTTCCAGTCTTTTTTAATTGTCCCCATTGCATTAGCAAGACGAGTCCATTCTTCCTCTTCAAGCTCAGTCGCTTGACGAATAGATTGCAAGCTGACGCGAGAGCGCATTGCCATAAAACGCTCTAATAGTTGATCAGCTGGCATTTCTTGGCTGTAAAATTGGATAGGGCTGTCAGGGAATTTATCTAACGTACTTGCGGCAATCGTTTGTGCAAAGGTTGTTTTACCCATTGCTGGACGAGCTGCAATAATGATAAGTTCTCCTGGTTGACCGCCTGTTGTTGCTCTATCTAATTCAATAATGCCTGTTGGTGTTCCACTAACTGGATCGGCATTAATAGAGGAAGTTTCCATGCGAGAAAGGATTCTCTCGAAACTGGCATTAAGATCAGCAACACCATCCGTCTCTTGTTCGATGACAATATTGGTATATTGCTTATCAACACTTTCCTCAAAAGAAGTTAATTCAATTTCATCTTTTGAAGATTGCATTTCAGTTACAATAAACTGGCCCAGGGTCAAAAAACGACGTTGTTTGCTATAACGAGAAATAATCTCAGCATACGCAGTTATATTTGATGCAGAAGGAGTATTGTGAATAACTTCTGCTAGATATGCTAATCCCCCTATCTGATCAATCAGTTTTTTATCTTTGAAATACCGCTCCAAAGTTAAAATATCAGCGGGTTTTCCTTGTGTTAATAGATGGCTAACACCTTCAAACAATACTTTATGAGCTGAGACATAAAAATCATCAGAGCGCAGTAAAGTTGCGATCTCATCAAATTTATCATTATCAATAATGAGAGCACCAATGACCGCACTTTCTGCTTCAATAGAAGCAATAAGTTTATCAGTCATATTAGCCTTCCTTTTTCATTGGTTTATCAAAAAGTGTTTTGAATTGAGGGAGTAACAAGCAACACAGTTCTTTGATAACGGGATATTCAGCCTGGCTATGGCGATAAACTGGCAGTGAATAAGTTGCAGCTTCTCTATATGCCACATGCGCTGGGATTGAAAAATCAAGGAAGGTTTTGCTTTCATCAAAATTGGTTTCAAAGAGTACGTGTAATTGATTGAGTACAAATTTCACGTCATTAGTATTATCAACGCAATTTGCGATAGCTTTGAGAGGTGGTAATTTGAAACCAAATGATTCAAAGGTTTCTAAATCTTGATACATTCCGATAGTTCCACGGATAAATTCTTTCGCAGAAAGAATGTGTGGAAGAATAGGGCAGAATAGGATGTCAGCTGCTAAGACAGACATATCGACAGTAATGTCTCTAGTACCTCGAGTATCAACCACAATAACATCATAATTATCAATGTTTTTAATTAAGTGACTAAATCGAATTGCACCATCAGGGGCATTACGTAGAGTTTGACTTACATTGTTTGATGGGTCATTTGATTGAATTAAATCCAAATTTGGAATGGATGTTTTTGAAATGATATGGGAAGGTTCAATATCACGACGGGTTAAAAACTCATAAATACCACCGGGAGCTTCTTCAGTTAAAGCATAATAAGAGCTTAAGGTTGGTTGAGTATCAGTATCAATAAGAAGAGTTCTTAAACCGTGGTCAGCGCAGAACGCCCCAATATTGGCAGCATTTGTACTTTTTGCAGAACCGCCTTTAGTACAAGCGACAGTAATAATATAAGGTTTTTTAGAAATAGAAGAGAAGTCCATAATTCCTCACCTAACGATAATTAAAAATTAAAGTTAAGTATTGGACTAGGTACTGATTATTGGTTTGGAATTAGATGGTGCCCGAAGCCAGACTTGAACTGGCACGCCTCGAAAGGCGAGGGATTTTAAATCCCTTGTGTCTACCGATTCCACCACTCGGGCATATAGACAACTAACATTTGCGTATTATGGAGGCGTGTCCCGGAGTCGAACCGAGCTACATGGATTTGCAATCCAGTGCATAACCGCTTTGCTAACACGCCACGAATTGGAGCGGGAAACGAGGCTCGAACTCGCGACCCCGACCTTGGCAAGGTCGTGCTCTACCAACTGAGCTATTCCCGCATTCGCTGTTAGTGGTGCGCATTTTACGGAAATTCAGATAACTGTCAATTACAGATTTAAAAAAATTGTCTAACCGTTTAAAAAAAGTTCATTTTGTTTAAATAAATTACAGAAAATGATGGAAAAATGGAATTTTATGTAATTTTCTAATTTCTACTTTTATCACTTTTTCCTTTGTGCCAAAATGTTAAACGTTTTTTAGCACGTAAAGTGCGGTTGATTTTTTCATTATTTTTAGAGGATGTTATGACACAACAATATGCTATCGATACTTTATTAGCTCAAGCAGGCAATCGCAGTGATGAGCGTACGGGCGCGGTTTCTACACCAATTTTTCTTTCTACGGCTTATGGCCATTATGGTATCGGTGAAAGTACGGGATTTGATTACACACGTACCAAAAACCCAACTCGTACAGTATTAGAAGAAACGATAGCTAAATTAGAAAATGGAGATCGTGGCTTTGCGTTTTCTTCTGGTATGGCTGCCATTCAAGTTTTGATGACGCTTTTCACAGCACCAGATGAATGGATCGTTTCTAGCGATGTGTATGGTGGTACTTATCGACTATTAGATTTCTCTTATAAAAATAACAATAGTGTAAAACCTGTTTATGTTAATACAGCATCTGCTTCAGAAATTGAAGCTGCAATTAACCCAAATACGAAAGCGATTTTTATTGAAACCCCATCAAATCCTTTAATGGAAGAATGTGATGTAGTTGAAATTGCAAAACTTGCGAAAAAACATAACTTAATGTTGATCGTGGATAATACGTTTTTAACGCCTGTGCTTTCTCGCCCATTAGATTTAGGCACTGATGTGGTGATTCACAGCGGAACTAAATATATTGCTGGTCATAATGATGTACTTGTCGGGTTGATTGTTGCAAAAGGGCAAGAACTTTGTGATCGCATTGCTTATATTCAAAATGGTGCGGGTGCAGTACTTTCTCCGTTTGATTCTTGGCTGACTATTCGTGGTCTGAAAACCCTTTCTTTGCGTATGAAACGCCATCAAGAAAATGCACAAGCCATTGCGGAATTTTTAAAAGCTCAACCACAAGTGGAATCGGTGCTTTATCCGAATAAAGGTGGAATGTTGTCTTTCCGTTTGCAAGATGAAGCTTGGGTTAATACGTTCTTAAAATCCATCAAATTGATTACTTTTGCAGAAAGTCTAGGCGGCACAGAAAGTTTTATTACTTATCCTGCCACTCAAACCCATATGGATATTCCAGAATCCGAGCGTGTAGCTCGTGGGATTACTAATACCTTGCTGCGTTTTTCAGTCGGTATTGAAGATGTAGAAGATATTAAAGCGGATTTATTACAGGCTTTTGCAAACTTAAAATAATTGGAGCAAACCATGAAAATTGCAATCTATAGCACTAAAAGCTATGACAGAAAATATATTGAGCTCATTAACGCGAAATATAATTTCGATTTAGAATTTTTTGATTTTATGTTGAACGAGAGTACTGCACGTTTGGCAGAGCATTGCGAAGTAGTATGCATTTTCGTGAATGATAATGGTAGCCGAAAGGTATTAGAAAAATTAGCCGCACTTGGTGTGAAAGTCGTGGCTTTGCGCTGTGCGGGTTTCAATAATGTTGATTTAAAAGCCGCTCAAGAATTGGGCATTCAAGTTGTACGGGTTCCCGCTTATTCGCCTGAAGCAGTGGCAGAACACACCATCGGTTTGATGATGACACTGAACCGTCGAATTCATCGTGCTTATCAGCGTACCCGAGAAGCGAATTTCTCTCTTGAGGGGTTAATTGGTTTCAATATGCACGGACGCACGGTCGGCGTAATCGGAACGGGTAAAATTGGGATTGCGGTGATGCGAATTCTGAAAGGTTTTGGTATGAATATTTTGGCGTACGATCCTTTCAAAAATCCAGTGGTGGAAGACTTTGGTGGACAATATGTTGAATTGGATGAGCTTTATGCTAAATCTCATGTGATTACGCTCCATTGCCCAGCAACGCCAGAAAACTATCATTTATTAAATCGCGAGGCTTTTGCAAAAATGAAAGATGGCGTGATGATAGTTAATACTAGTCGTGGCTCTTTGATTGATACTCAAGCTGCAATTGATGCGTTAAAACAGCGTAAAATCGGGGCGTTAGGTATGGATGTTTACGAGAATGAACGAGATTTGTTCTTTGAAGATAAGTCTAATGAAGTCATTCAAGATGATATTTTCCGCCGTTTATCTTCTTGCCATAATGTATTGCTAACAGGTCACCAAGCATTTTTAACCGAAGAGGCACTAACGAATATTGCGGATGTGACTTTATCAAATGTTTATAAATTGAAATCGGGCAAAGTGTGTGAAAATATTGTTTTGCCGTCTTAGCTTTTGGCAATTAAAACGATTAGTTTACATTTTTTAAAACGGTGTTATTCTGCACCGCACTTGTAAGTTTAAAAAAAGCCCTTATATAGGGATTCCATTCACAAAATAAGGAAAACAAAATGAGCGAAGTATTACACATTAATGACGCAGATTTTGAAAGTGTTGTAGTTAATTCAAATATCCCCGTTTTATTAGACTTTTGGGCACCTTGGTGTGGTCCTTGCAAAATGATTGCTCCAGTGTTAGATGAACTTGCGCCTGAATTTGCAGGTAAAGTTAAAATCGTGAAAATGAATGTGGATGACAACCAAGCAACCCCAGCACAATTTGGTGTTCGTAGTATCCCAACATTATTATTGATTAAAAATGGTCAAGTTATTGCAACTCAAGTTGGCGCATTACCAAAAACTCAATTGGCTAACTTTATTAACCAACATATTTAATCGTTGCTTAAAGTTATAAGTAACTTTAGCGCATTGATAAGATTGCCCCTTAATGGGGCAATTTTTTGTCTAAAATTTTGATGAACGACCTGATGAGAATCAAAGCACTTGCTCAAATTCTATATTTAAAGGAAAGGCTTTGGTTATTGTATTGTAAATAAAACAATAGCGTAATGCGTTTTGTGTGAGTTGTGTGAAGGTTTCATCGGTTAAATCTGATGAAATAAAAATTTTAATTTTGCCGTCATTAATGACAGGCTGCTCACTATAGCCGCGAACGCCAAGTAGGGTTAAAGGATTGGCGAGGTTGAGCCAAATTTTTCCTTCCATTTCTACAATATCAGCACGTTGTTGAGCAAAATGGGCTTTTACACTGCTCAAAATGCCACCTAAAATAGAAACAGCAAAATAATCTACCGCACTTTTTTGTAAAGATTGGTTATCGAAATTGACTTGTGAATAGAGCGAAATACTGTCATTCGGTGTGAATAATTTAATTTCTTCTCCGCGTAATACGGCTCGATATTTCGCTGTAAAACATTCACTTTCAGGTACGTTATACATAACGTTCCCTCAATATTGATTTTGCCTCATTTAATGTGTTAAGTTTGGCTTCAATAATGTCAAAACCATTTAAAGGGCGGTTAGAAAAAGTGGCAAATCCACAATCTGGATTTAGCCAAATTTGCTCTGGTGGAAGGTAATTTAAGGCTTTTTCTGCTCGTTGAACAATCTGATCTACGGTTTCTACCTCATCAGAACGAGGATTGATGACGCCTAAGCCTAAAATACATTTTTGTCTTAAGATTTCACTTTCTAACAACGAACTTAATTCTCCCGCTCTTGGCGTAGAAAATTCGAGCATTAAAATATCAGGTGCCGATTCAAATAAATCCACTAGTGATGTATAAGGCTCGCGCAGTAATACGCTTTCATCTTTGCTCCAGTTGCCACGGCATACATGTAATGCGGTTTTGATATTTTTATTTCTTGCATACTCAAAGATTTGAGTAATTAAACGTTTTGCAAATTGTAGTTCCGCTAACTTTCTCACCTGAGTATAGATTTGCGACATAATATATCCTTATTGTGTGTTGAGAAAAACTTTCTACGAGGCGGATATTATTATGCTCAGTTTCTTTTTTCTAGTATTTAATTCAAAGTAATTTCAGTAATGTGACGTGGATCAAGAAAAAATCTGGCAAGCATTTTCCCACGTGACTTTTTTAATCAATTCAGCAGGTTCATTTCTTAAGACACAAAGGGCTTTGAAACTTTCCACAATACGTTCTGGTCGATTAGGTTGGCCTTGAAAACCAAATACAGGCATATCTGGACTGTCTGTTTCCAACACTAAGGCGTCAAGTGGTAGTTTTGCAATCGCTTGACGAGTTTTATTGGCTCGTTCATAAGTGATGGTGCCGCCAACTCCGATTTTATAGCCTAAATCAACAAAGCGTTTTGCTTGATCGTAGCTTCCTGAAAAACCGTGTACCACGCCAAGTTTAGATAATGGAATACGTTTTAAAAAAGTAAAAATTTGATCATGGGTTTTTCGACTGTGAATATTGACGGGTAAATTAAATTGTTTTGCCAAATAAAGTTGGCTTTCAAAAAAATGACATTGTTTTGCCCAAAGTTCATCGGTGAGCAAATCGGGAATCGCACGTTCCAAACCAATTTCTGCCACCGCCGTGCAATTTGTATCACGATTTTTTAAGGCTTGTTCTAACAGCATCAAATCATTTTCGGCGTGTTCTTTAATATAAAGAGGATGTAGCCCAAGCCCATAGTGCAAATTATCAGGAAAAAGTGCGGTCATATTTTGGATTGTTTTAAAATCAGCTTCTTTCACCGCCACAATCAGTATTTTTTGCACATCGGCTTGCTTAGCATTATCAATAAGCTGTGACAAAGGTTCCTCAGTAAACTGTTGGAGATAATCGAGATGCGTGTGAGTGTCGAAGAAAGGCATGGGCATTTTCCTTTAGGTCGATAAAAAATGGCGGAATTCATCCGCCATTTGCCATTATTCTACTGAAACCGATGTAATCACTACATCTTCAGTTGGAACATCTTGATGAAAGCCTTTGTTGCCTGTTTTCACTTTTTTGATTTTATCAACAACATCCATCCCTTCAACCACTTCGCCAAATACTGCATAGCCCCATTCTTGAACGACTTCACGACCAAACATTTCTTTTGAACGATAATTTAAGAAATCATTGTCTGCCACGTTAATGAAAAATTGTGCGGTCGCTGAATGTGGATCTGAAGTGCGTGCCATTGCAATGGTTCCACGTTTGTTACTTAAACGATTGTTCGCTTCATTTTGAATTGGTGCTTTGGTTGCTTTTTCGCGCATACCGCTTTCCATACCGCCACCTTGAATCATAAAGCCATCAATAACACGATGAAAAATTGTGTTATTATAAAAACCGTCTTTGCAGTAATTTAAGAAGTTTTCTGCTGTAACTGGAGCTTTATCAAAATCCAATTTAATTTTAATGTCGCCAAAATTTGTGTGTAATGTAACCATTTTGTTTTCCTTCTAAAAAATTAAGGGCTGTATTATTCCACAATCGAGGTAAAAGTGCTATAAAAGTGCGGTTTGTTTTTATTTCATTTTACGAGCTTAAAAATGCTAAAAATTTTCAATACCTTAACGAGAGAAAAAGAAATCTTTAAACCTATCCACGAAAATAAAGTGGGAATGTATGTTTGTGGTGTCACTGTTTATGATTTATGCCATATCGGTCATGGACGCACTTTTGTGTGTTTTGATGTGATTGCCCGTTATTTGCGTTCTTTGGGTTACGATTTAACTTATGTACGTAATATTACGGACGTAGATGACAAAATTATTAAACGTGCGTTAGAAAACAAAGAAACCTGCGATCAGTTAGTGGATCGCATGGTGCAGGAAATGTATAAAGATTTTGATGCACTTAATGTATTACGCCCTGATTTTGAACCTCGTGCGACGCATCATATTCCAGAAATTATTGAAATTGTGGAAAAATTAATTAAACGCGGACATGCTTATGTTGCGGATAATGGGGACGTGATGTTTGATGTAGAAAGCTTCAAAGAGTACGGCAAATTATCCCGTCAAGATCTTGAGCAATTACAAGCTGGTGCACGTATTGAAATCAATGAAATCAAGAAAAATCCAATGGATTTCGTGCTTTGGAAAATGTCAAAAGAAAACGAGCCAAGTTGGTCTTCTCCTTGGGGTGCTGGTCGTCCAGGTTGGCATATTGAATGTTCAGCGATGAACTGCAAACAGCTTGGCGAACATTTTGATATTCACGGTGGTGGCTCTGATTTAATGTTCCCACATCACGAAAATGAAATTGCACAATCTTGCTGTGCGCATGGTGGCCAATATGTGAATTATTGGATCCATTCCGGCATGATTATGGTGGATAAAGAAAAAATGTCGAAATCCCTCGGCAATTTCTTCACAATTCGTGATGTATTAAATCACTATAATGCAGAGGCTGTACGTTATTTCTTATTAACGGCACATTATCGTAGCCAGCTCAATTATAGCGAAGAAAACTTGAATTTAGCACAAGGTGCGTTGGAACGTTTATACACGGCTTTACGCGGAACAGATCAAAGTGCGGTTGCTTTTGGCGGAGAACATTTTGTAGAAACTTTCCGTGAAGCAATGGATGATGATTTTAATACGCCAAATGCACTTTCTGTTTTATTCGAAATGGTGCGTGAAATTAATAAGTTAAAAACAGAAGATGTTGAGAAAGCCAATGGACTTGCCGCGCGTTTGCGTGAATTGGGGGCGATTTTAGGATTACTTCAACAAGAACCAGAGAAATTCTTACAAGCAGGTTCTAACGATGATGAAGTGGCAAAAATTGAAGCACTGATTAAACAACGCAATGAAGCCCGCGCTGCTAAAGATTGGGCCGCTGCAGATGCTGCGCGTAATGAGCTTACCGCTATGGGCATCGTATTGGAAGATGGTGCGAATGGAACAACTTGGCGTAAGCAATAAATTCAAACGTTAAATCACTTTCATTAAAAAGACTAAGTTCAGAATGTAATAGAACTTAGTCTTTTTATTTTTCATCATTTCTTAATATAGGATTTCAATGTTTGTTCCACTTCATAAATCCAATCCAACTCATGCTGCGTGAAACCCGCTTGAATACGAGCATCGGTATTAATGACACCTTTAAAAATTACAATACGATATTTGTGTAACAGTTCAGTAAAGCATTTCATCGCATCTAAACCCCGTTTTTTAGAAAGGGCGTGATACCAATGATTGCCGATATACACATGGCCAATTTCATCACGCAAAATAATATCCAAAATGTTCACTGCGGCAAAATCTTTACGTTGTGCGATTTTCTCTTGCAGAACAGGTGTTGCATCGAGGCCTCTTGCTTCTAATACACGAGGAACTAACGCCATTCGTTCCCAAATATCGTGTGCAGTGGCTTGCGCCATTTCCCATAATCCAGCATGGGCTTCAAAATCCCCATATTGATAACCCAATGTTTTCAAATGTTCATTGACTAAGGAAAAATGCGTGCTTTCTTCACGAGCGACACGCAGCCAATCTTTCACAAAAGCCAAACCATTGCCAAGTTCTTCTTGTGCATTCCGCCCGAATCGCCAAGCTGCATCTAAACCTAAATTAATCGCATTAAACTCAATATGTGCGATAGCGTGCAATGTGGCTGCATAGCCTTCTTCTGTGGCAAAAGAACGTTTTGGCACATCTTTCGGTGCAACTAAGAGCGGTTTTTCAGGAAAAGCGGCAATATTATCTTGCGGCACGACTTCGGGAAAATCTTCTAATTTAATCAACTGAATTTGTGGCAGAAGATTATCGTAGAGATCATTGACTAAACGACATTTTTCTTGTGGATTTGCTGTTTTCAGCGCAGTTTCAACTTGTTGCCAAAATTGTGTAATAAGTGCGGTCATTTTTTCTCTCTTATTCGCTAAAACGGATCAAGCCTTCTTGTTGTGTTGTTGCGATTAATTGACCATCTCGCGAGAAAATCTGCCCTTGAGCCAAACCACGACCTCCAAAGGCATTATTGCTTTCAATTGCGTGCAAATGCCAGTGATTTAAATCAAACGGACGATGGAACCAAATACTATGATCAATGGTTGCCACTTTCATTCCTTTTTGTAAAAAGCCTTTTTCGTGCGGATGAAGTGCGGTCAAAATACAGTGAAAATCGGAAAAATAAGCCAATAAACATTGCTGAATTTTTATATCAAGCGGCGTTTCACCATTGGTTTTAAACCAAGAATATTGCTCGGCTGGCAATTTTGTCCCGTTAAATGGGTTATTCAAATATTTTGTTCTCACCTCAAATGGACGCTCTGCTGCAAATTTTTCATTGAGTGGTTCTGGCAAGGTTTGAGCTACTTTTTGTAGCATCACATTTTCATCCGCAAAGTCTTCAGGCTCACCAACATTTGGCATTGTATTTTGATGTTCAAAACCTTTTTCAGGCACTTGGAAAGAAGCGGTTACATGACAAATGGTATTTTTATGTTGAATGGCTTTTACGCATAATGCAGAAAAGTTACGCCCTTCACGCAAGGTTTCTACATCGTAAATAATCGGATATTGACTGTCTCCCGGAGCAAGAAAATAGGCATGACAAGAATGTAAAATACGATCTTCTGGCGCGACCTGCATTGCCGCTGATAATGCTTGAGCTACAACTTGCCCACCAAATACTTGGCGAAAACCTAAATTTTGGCTTTCTCCACGAAAGATTAAATCATCAATTTTTTCAAGTTTAAGAAGATGAATAAGGTTATTGAGAATATCTGACATATTGCTTTCCTTGAAGATACGATAAAAGTGCGGTTATTTTAGCGGAGATTTTGGGGAATGCCAAAGTTGGAAACAAAAAGCCTGCGATATAAAAAGGTTGAATGCTTATATTCATAATATCTTTTAGATTTGAGACTTGCTATTTTGAGTAATTAATAGCATTATTTTGATCTTTTTGAAGAAAAAGGCGATCTTTGTCATAAAATAATGATTTAAGTGCGGTTAAAATTTTGCCTAATTTTAACCGCACTTCTTTATACAGGAGCAGATTATGTATTATGGTTTAGATATTGGTGGCACGAAAATAGAGCTTGCCGTATTCAATGAAAAATTAGAAAAATTATATTCTGAACGGGTACCAACACCTAAAACCGACTATGAAGAATGGCTTAACACGATTGTGGATTTAGTGAATCGTGCTGATGAAAAGTTTGGTGAGGTGGGCACCGTAGGTTTGGGCGTACCTGGTTTTGTTAATCAACAAACTGGATTAGCCGAAATTGCCAATATTCGTGTGGCAGATAATAAACCAATTTTATGCGATTTGTCTGCGCGTTTGGGCCGTGAAGTGCGGGCAGAAAATGACGCAAATTGTTTTGCGTTATCTGAAGCATGGGATACGGAAAATCAGCAATATTCAACTGTACTTGGTTTAATTCTTGGGACTGGTTTTGGTGGTGGCTTTGTCTTAAACGGTAAAGTTCATTCAGGTCAAGTGGGAATGGCGGGAGAGCTTGGTCATTTACAATTAAATTATCATGCTTTGAAATTATTGGGATGGGATAACGCCCCAATTTATCAATGCGGTTGTGGTAACAAGGCTTGTTTGGATAATTATCTGTCTGGTCGCGGTTTTGAAATGCTTTATCAAGATTTGAAAGGCGAAACATTATCTGCTCGTAAAATTATTGATTTGTTCTATCAAAGCAATGAAAGTGCGGTAGATTTTGTGAATCTTTTTGTTGAGTTGGCGGCGATTTCTATTGGCAATATCATTACGGCATTTGATCCTCATATGATTGTGTTAGGTGGTGGATTATCTAATTTTGATTATCTTTATGAGGCTTTACCAAAAGCGCTTCCGCCTCATTTGATGCGAACCGCAAAAGTTCCGCCAATTAAAAAAGCGAAACACGGCGATTCTGGTGGTGTGCGTGGTGCGGCAGCGTTGTTTTTAACCAAATAATTCAACAAACTAGTGGGTGTATTCAAATAATACGCCCTTTATTTTGGAAAATATTTAGAATATTGTGAATTTATTAGATTTTTTCTTGTTTGTGTTTCTTTTCTCTAGAGAAATTATTAAAAAATCTCGCCTTTTCATTGAAAAGCCATACAATCAAATTATTTATCGCTTGAGGGATGATTATGGAATTTGAATTTTCAAAAATGTTAGAAGAAGTGCTAACTTGGATAGTCGCACACCTTGATGGACCTTTATGGGATGCCACCATTATTATTTTGCTTGGGACTGGTCTATTTTTTACCATTACAACAGGATTTGTGCAGTTCCGTTTATTCCCTGCAAGCCTTCGTGAAATGTGGTTTGGTCGTTCGGTGGAGGGGAGTTCATTAACACCTTTCCAAGCGTTTACAACAGGTCTTGCGAGCCGCGTTGGTGTGGGTAACATTGGTGGGGTTGCAACGGCAATAGCCTTAGGGGGCGAAGGCGCAGTGTTTTGGATGTGGGTAACGGCATTTATTGGTATGTCGAGTGCTTTCGCTGAATCGACCCTTGCTCAATTATTTAAAATTCAAGATAAAGATGGATCATTCCGTGGCGGCCCTGCTTATTATATTGTACAAGGTTTAAAATCACGTTGTATGGCAGTGGCTTTTGCGCTTGCATTAATTTTTACATTTGGTTTCGCATTTAATTCTGTGCAGGCGAACTCTATTGTTGAAGCGACGAGCAATGCGTGGAATTGGAAAGGAGAATATGTCGGCATTTCATTAGTAATTTTGACCGCACTTATTATTTTCGGTGGCGTTAAGCGTATTGCGATTATTTCAAGCAACCTTGTACCAATGATGGCACTTTTCTATTTGATTATGGCGGTGATTATTCTTGGTATGCATATTGATATGATCCCTTCCGTGATTCATCGTATTGTTCAAAGTGCATTTAGTTTTGATGCTGCCGCTGGCGGAATGTTTGGTGCATTGGTATCGAAAGCAATGATGATGGGGATTAAACGTGGTTTATTCTCAAACGAAGCGGGGATGGGATCTGCGCCTAATTCGGCTGCAGCAGCTCACGTTAAGCATCCAGTTAGCCAAGGTTTAGTGCAAATGCTCGGTGTGTTTGTTGATACAATGATCGTTTGTACTTGTACTGCCGTTATTATTTTGCTTTCCAATAATTATGGTAGCGAAACGCTCAAAAGTATCTCACTTACGCAAAATGCTTTGCAATACCACATAGGTGAATTTGGGGTGCATTTCCTGGCGTTTATCTTATTGTTATTCGCTTATTCTTCTATTATTGGTAACTATGCTTATGCGGAAAGCAATATCCGTTTTATCAAAAATAAACCTTGGTTTGTCTTGTTGTTCCGTTTAATGGTGCTATTTTTCGTGTATTTCGGTGCGGTTCGCTCTGGTAATGTGGTGTGGAATTTTGCAGATACGGTAATGGCAGTCATGGCAATCATTAACTTGATCGCAATTTTGATGTTGTCGCCAATCGTATGGAAATTAATGAAGGATTATCAACGCCAGCTTAAAGAAGGAAAAACACCAGAGTTTAAGATTGACGACCACCCTGAATTGCGTAAGAAAATATTTGATTCCCGCATTTGGAAATAAAGATAAAATGGCTACAAAGAAATGCTCTGTCTTTCCAAAGGATTAGATTCTTATTTAAAGAAATATTTTTGATATTGTTTCAGGCTTGGTCTTTTTAGTTTAGATTAAATAAACTTTTGCCGGCACTTTTTACCGCCCTCGTGCCGGCTATTCCAAACTGCGTTGAAAACTGACCGCTCTTTGACTTACTTCAAAAATGCGGCGTGATAGGCAATATGCTCGCCAATAAAACTGGCGATAAAGTAATAGCTGTGATCGTATCCTTTATGGAAACGCACATCTATAGGTTGATTTGTCGCACGACAGGTTTCGATAAAATCTTCGGTACGCAATTGTGTCGGCAAAAACTCATCTTCCAAGCCCTGATCAATACGCATACCTTGCACTTTATAGTCTTGTTGAATAAGCGAGCTGGCATCATATTGCTGCCATTTTTCGCGATCTTCCCCTAAATAAGCAGTAAAGGCTTTTTCTCCCCAAGGCACGAGGCTTGGCGATAAAATAGGCGAAAAAGCAGAAACACTTTGATAACGTTCTCGGTTTTTCAGTGCCAATACCAATGCACCGTGTCCGCCCATTGAATGCCCCATAATGGAACGTTTGCCATTGGTAGGGAAATTTGCTTCAATCAAATCAGGCAACTCGTTCAAAATATAATCATACATTTGATAATTCGTCGCCCAAGGCTGCTCGGTCGCATTCAGATAAAAGCCTGCACCCTGCCCTAAATCGTAAGCCACATCGTTCGGCACTTGCTCTCCGCGAGGGCTGGTATCGGGGGCAACCACAATCACTTGATGTTCTGAGGCATAACGCTGAAAGCCTGATTTGGTAATGAAATTTTGTTCAGAGCAAGTTAAGCCTGAAAGCCAATAAATTACGCCAAGCGGTCGATTTTCTGGATTATTTGGCAAATAGACGGCAAATTTCATTTCGCATTGCAACATTTGGGCATTATGCGCCCAAACTTGCTGTGAACCGCCAAAAATTTGATGTTGTTCAATCAGTTTCATAACGTACCTTAGTAATGAATAACTGTGCGGATCGATTTACCTTCGTGCATTAACTCAAAGGCTTCATTGATTTGATCGAGTGGCATTGTGTGAGTCACAAACGGTTCTAACTGAATGTCGCCTTTCATTGAATCTTCCACCATTTGCGGAAGTTCAGAGCGACCTTTCACACCACCAAATGCACTGCCTTTCCACACACGGCCTGTTACCAATTGGAACGGACGCGTTGAAATTTCTTGTCCTGCACCCGCTACGCCGATGATGATAGATTGCCCCCAGCCACGGTGAGCACTTTCTAATGCTTGACGCATTACGTTTACGTTGCCTATACATTCAAAGGTATGGTCAATGCCCCATTTGTTGATGTCTAACAGCACATCTTTGATCGGCTTATCGTAATCGTTCGGGTTTAAACAATCCGTTGCACCAAACTGTTTTGCCAAATCGAATTTTGCAGGATTTGTATCAATAGCAATAATACGCCCCGCTTTGGCTTGACGTGCACCTTGCACCACAGCTAAACCAATCGCTCCCAAGCCAAACACTGCCACTGAGTCGCCTTCTTGCACTTTTGCTGTGTTATGTACCGCACCAATACCTGTAGTAACGCCGCAGCCGAGCAAACATACTTGTTCATGGTTCGCTTCTGGGTTGATTTTTGCCAGTGAAACTTCTGCAACAACAGAATATTCACTGAAAGTTGAACAGCCCATATAGTGATAGATAGACTGACCTTGATAAGAAAAACGCGTCGTACCATCTGGCATTAAACCTTTACCTTGCGTATCACGTACTGAGACGCATAAGTTGGTTTTACCCGAGCGGCAAAATTCACATTCGCCACATTCAGCCGTGTAAAGAGGAATGACGTGATCACCCGGTTTTACGCTTAACACACCTTCGCCAACCGCAACAACAACACCCGCACCTTCGTGTCCTAGCACCACTGGGAATACCCCTTCAGGATCGCTTCCTGATAACGTAAATGCATCAGTATGGCACACGCCCGTGTGAGTGTTGCGGATTAACACTTCACCTTTGCGTGGCATTTCTACGTCAATTTCCACAATTTGTAAGGGTTGGTTTGGTGAGAATGCCACCGCCGCACGAGATTTGATGGTTGAGTTGATTTGTTTAATTTCCATTGTTTTCCTCTTAATTCATTGACAAAGGTGCCTTGCCTAAGCAAGATAGCAACAGTTTACACTTTAGAGTTCACTCTAAAGCAAGTGTTTTTTACCATTTTTTGTTTAAAGGGAATAAAAAGTGACTTACACCACCGCTAAAGCTGCTGAAAAAATAGGCATTTCCGCCTACACCTTACGCTTTTATGACAAAGAAGGCTTGTTACCTAATGTCGGACGTGATGAATACGGTAATCGCCGTTTTACCGATAAGGATTTGCAATGGTTAAGTTTATTACAATGCTTGAAAAATACGGGAATGAGCTTAAAAGATATCAAACGCTTTGCGGAATGTACTATCATTGGCGACGATACTATTGAAGAACGCCTGTCCTTATTTGAAAATCAAACAGAAAATGTGAAGTGTCAAATTGCCGAATTAAAACGCTATTTAGACTTACTGGAATATAAGTTAGCATTTTATCAAAAAGCGAAAGCATTAGGCTCGGTGGAAGCCGTGAATTTACCGCAGATTCCTGAAACAAGCTAAAAGGATAAAAGTGGTTAAATCACAGAGTTAGAAGAAAAATACAATTTTTAGAGATAGATAAATTTTAACTTTTTTATTACATAAATAAGTTAAAAATCAACTTTTATGATTAAGATCAGGATAACATAAAAATAATCTCCGATAGCTATTGTTCTAAATGGCTAAAAAGAGTATATTCCGAGCCAAATTTTTTCTTTTTTACAGAACGGAGTTTATTATGTTTGGTTTGTCCCCCGCTCAACTGATTATTTTATTAGTCGTTATTTTATTGATTTTTGGCACGAAAAAATTAAGAAATGCCGGCTCAGATCTTGGCGCAGCAGTGAAGGGTTTCAAAAAAGCGATGAAAGAAGATGAAAAAGTAAAAGATGCAGAATTTCAGTCTATAGATAATGAAACAGCTTCTGCAAAAAAAGAAAGTATAAAAGAGAAAGAACAGGCTTAATCCGTGTTTGATATTGGTTTTTCAGAACTTATTTTGCTAATGATTTTGGGATTAGTTGTATTAGGCCCGAAACGTTTGCCTATAGCAATTCGCACTGTAATGGATTGGGTAAAAACGATTCGTGGTTTAGCTGCTAACGTTCAAAATGAGTTGAAACAAGAGCTAAAATTGCAAGAATTACAAGATAGTATTAAAAAAGCGGAATCCCTTAACTTGCAAGCCCTTTCACCAGAATTGAGTAAAACGGTGGAAGAATTAAAAGCTCGAGCAGATAAGATGAAAGCGGAGCTAGAAGATAAAGCGGTTCAAGCTGGTACAACGGTGGAAGATCAAATCAAAGAAATCAAAAGTGCGGCTGAAAATGCAGAAAAGCCTCAAAATGCAATCTCAGTTGAGGAGGCTGCAGAAACTTTATCTGAAGCAGAAAAAACACCTACAGATTTGACCGCACTTGAAACTCACGAGAAAGCAGAACTGAACACACATTTATCTAGCTATTATCCTCCTGATGATATTGAAATCGCTCCAGCGTCAAAATCTCAATCTTCAAAAACTAAATCATAGCGAGTTTTTATGAGTAATGTGGATGAATCTCAACCTTTAATTACGCACCTTGTTGAGCTAAGAAACCGTTTATTACGCTGTGTAATTTGTGTGGTATTGGCTTTTGTTGCTTTGGTGTATTTTTCCAATGATATTTATCATTTTGTTGCAGCACCTTTAACGGCTGTTATGCCAAAAGGCGCAACAATGATTGCAACCAATATTCAAACTCCTTTCTTTACGCCAATTAAATTAACTGTGATTGTTGCAATTTTTATTTCTGTTCCTTATTTGCTTTATCAAATTTGGGCTTTTATTGCACCTGCTTTATATCAGCACGAAAAACGGATGATTTATCCGTTGTTATTTTCTAGTACGATTTTATTTTATTGCGGTGTTGCTTTTGCTTACTATGTCGTCTTTCCTTTTGTATTCAGCTTCTTTACACAAACAGCCCCAGAAGGTGTTGCCATCGCAACAGATATTAGTAGTTATTTAGATTTTGCTTTGGCGTTATTTTTAGCTTTTGGCGTTTGTTTTGAAGTGCCAATTGCGATTATTCTACTTTGCTGGACTGGTGTTACCACTGTAAAGGCTCTTTCCGAAAAACGCCCTTATATTATTGTTGTGGCATTTTTTATTGGAATGCTTTTAACGCCTCCTGATGTTTTTTCACAAACTTTGCTTGCCGTACCGATGTGCTTGCTGTTTGAGCTAGGTCTATTGGTTGCTCGATTTTATCAACCAAAAGACGATGAAAGTGCGGTTGAAAATAATGATGAATCAGAAAAAACACAATGATGAATTGAGTTGTTAATAGTATGGGGGCTTTGCCCCCGTTTTTATTATATTGATATAACCCTAATTTTGTTTTTTTCATAAAACATATTTTCGTAGTGATTTACTAGAAATATGATTTGTAGTCTGTTCTATATTTTTATTGAAAATATCATTACCTGATGGTTTTCTGTCGTTTTTTATTTTTTATCTAATGAATACGATATTTTTTTAGATAATTTCTTTACTTTTTCCTTTTCTTTAAATTTCCTTTATAAAAATGGTTGCAAGATTAAATTAGCCATTGCATATTGTCTATGCGCCTCACGAGGCGAAGACAATAAAAATACAATATACACAACATCAACAAAGAGGGAAATTCATTATGTCAAAAGTTGCTTCCTTAGACGCATTTTTAACAAAAGTTGTTCAACGCGATGGTCATCAACCTGAATTTTTACAAGCGGTTCGCGAGGTATTCACATCAATTTGGCCTTTTTTAGAAGCCAATCCTAAATATCGTTCAGAAGCATTATTAGAACGTTTAGTTGAACCAGAACGTGCATTTCAATTCCGTGTGGCGTGGACTGATGATAAAGGGCAAGTGCAAGTAAACCGAGCATTTCGTGTACAATTTAATAGTGCCATAGGCCCATTTAAAGGGGGAATGCGTTTCCATCCATCAGTAAATTTATCTATCTTAAAATTCTTAGGTTTTGAGCAAATCTTTAAAAATGCTTTAACAACATTGCCTATGGGCGGAGCAAAAGGCGGTTCGGACTTTGATCCAAAAGGCAAATCTGATACTGAAGTTATGCGTTTTTGCCAAGCATTAATGGCTGAACTTTATCGTCACGTAGGAGCTGATACAGATGTTCCTGCTGGCGATATAGGTGTTGGCGGGCGCGAAGTTGGCTATTTAGCGGGCTATATGAAAAAATTATCAAACCAATCAGCTTGTGTTTTCACTGGTCGCGGTCTTTCTTTCGGTGGTAGTTTAATTCGTCCGGAAGCAACGGGATATGGCTTAGTTTATTTTGCTCAAGCAATGCTTGCTGAAAAAGGCGATAGTTTTGCAGGTAAAGTAGTTTCAGTTTCTGGTTCTGGTAATGTAGCACAATACGCGATTGAAAAAGCATTATCGCTTGGTGCAAAAGTAGTAACTTGTTCTGATTCATCGGGTTATGTTTATGATCCAAATGGATTTACTACTGAAAAATTAGCCGCACTTTTCGAAATTAAAAATACAAAACGTGGGCGTGTGAAAGATTATGCGGAGCAGTTTGGTTTACAATATTTTGAAGGTAAACGCCCTTGGGAAGTGAAAGTTGATATCGCGCTTCCTTGTGCAACTCAAAATGAGTTAGAACTTTCTGATGCACAACTTTTAATTAAAAATGGTGTGAAATTAGTGGCTGAAGGTGCCAATATGCCAACAACAATTGAAGCAACAGAAGCATTACTCGCTGCAAATGTATTATTTGGGCCGGGTAAAGCTGCCAACGCTGGTGGTGTTGCCACTTCTGGTTTAGAAATGGCACAAAGTTCACAACGTTTATATTGGACAGCGGAAGAAGTGGACGCTCAATTACATCGCATTATGTTAGATATTCACACAAACTGTAAAAAATACGGCACAATTGAAGGTCAAGAAAACATTAACTATGTTGTTGGTGCAAATGTAGCAGGCTTTGTTAAAGTAGCTGATGCTATGTTGGCTCAAGGCGTTTATTAACAGATAAAAAAGTTAAATTAAATAACCGCACTGTAATAAAGTGCGGTTATTTTTTCGGATAAAATTTGAATATAAGAAAGGCGACATTTTGTCGCCTTAGATATTAATTTATTTTGAATTGTTTTCATCACAATGATTAATATCACTGCATTTTCCGTAAAGATATACGTTATGCGTTTTTAATTTTATGCCGTATTTTTCGCTGATTTCACGCTGACGTTGTTCAATAATGTTATCAGTAAATTCAAATACTTTGCCGCAATCTTCACAAATAATATGATCGTGATGTTCTGTTGGAGCAAGCTCAAAAACGGATTTATTTCCCTCAAAATTATGACGGATTACAATATGCGCTTCATCAAATTGATTAAGCACACGATAAACTGTGGCTAATCCAATTTCACTACCTTGTTCCAGCAAAATTTTATAAACATCTTCTGCAGAAAAATGTTCATTTTTATGATTTTGCATTAAAGCGAGAATAGTTAAGCGAGGCTCTGTAATTTTTAATCCTGCTTTTTTGAGTAATTTAATATTTTCTTCAGACATAATTTTTCTTCCTATTATGCAAAAATGTTAAGCCAATTCAGCTAAACACATTTCATCATAAATTTGTTTACACCATTTTTCTACACGCTCTGCGGTAAGCTCTGGCTGGCGATCTTCATCAATACATAATCCGATGAAAGTGCCATCTTCCAATAAGGCTTTTGAAGCTTCAAAATTATAGCCTTCTGTTGGCCAATTTCCTACCACAATTGCACCGTGTGGCTCTATAATATCGCGCACAGTTCCAATAGCATCACAGAAATAATCCGCATAATCTTCTTGATCGCCACAGCCAAAAATACCTACAAGTTTATCTGTAAAATCGATTTCTTCGAGTGTTGGAAAAAAATCATCCCAGTCTGCTTGTGCTTCGCCGTAATACCAAGTTGGGATACCGAAAAGCAAGAAATCGTATGCTTCAATATCTTCTTTGCTACTTTTGGCAATATCACGAATATCAATTAAATCGCTACCTAATTGTTTTTGGATTTGTTTTGCGATGTTTTCAGTATTTCCAGTATCACTACCATAAAAAAGACCAACTATTGCCATTTTTATTTCCTTTTATATTAAATTTAATCTATTGATTATAAGACTTATCCAAATTCGGCGAACTATATCATAAAAGCATTCTCACTTAAACCACTTAATTCTTATTTAGAAATCGTTTAATTGCACGAATAACAAAATCAGGTTTTTCGGCGTGAACCCAGTGTCCACTCCCATTAATCGTAAAGGCAGTTGCATTAGGAAATTGTTCTAGAATTTTTTCGCTATTTTCTATTTTTATATAAGAGGAATTTCCACCCTTAATAAAAAGAGTTGGCGTAAATACACGTACCTTTTCCCAATCCATAATATCGGCATAATTGTTAAAAAGCGCGGTAAGATTAAAACGAAAACAATCAGCTGAATTAACATCAAAAGATTTCAACATAAATTGTACAACGTCTTCATCATTAATTTCTTGTTTTAAAATCGGTTTGGCTTGCTGACGATTTTCAGGCTTTGCATTTTTTACCGCAAATAGGCCATTAAACACATCTTTATGACCAAATCCTTTATAAGGCAGAGGGGACATATCAATTACGATTAATTTTTCGACTAATTCTGGGCAAAGTGCGGTGATTTTCATGGCGGTTTTTCCACCCATAGAATGACCAATTAATATCACTTTGGATAAACTTAAGTGGCGGATTACCTCGATAACATCTTCAGCCATCAGTTGATAATTCATTTTCTCCGAATGAAAACTATGACCGTGATTGCGTAGATCAATACGTAAAATATTGTAATGTTCACTAAAAGCTCTCGCGATAACGCCGAGATTATCCATATCGCCGAATAAACCGTGAATAAAAATTAAAACAGGCGTATTAATCGTTTGTTTTACTTGATGAAATTGATAATTGAGTAATGATTTTACCATAATTTTTACGTGAGAATTTGTAAAGAAGTCGTTATAATTGAAAAAATTTTAGCAAACAGAGAGATAAAAATGAAGATCATTGAAGTAGATGAAGAATTATACCAATATATTGCGAGCCAAACCCGCTCTATTGGGGAAAGTGCTTCGGATATTTTACGTCGTTTGCTTAGTTTACCTGTGCATACTTCAAGTGTTGATGATTTAGTTCTTACTTCAGCAGAAACTAACAAATCCGCAGATCAAAAGCCAGAACAGGCTATTAATGTGAAAGAAGTAAATATCAAAACAACAAAAAAGCAATCAATAAACGCAATTAATCAGATAGTAGAAAAAGTCCAAACTTTATTAAATTCAGATGAATTCAAAGAAGAAAGTAAGGCGGTGGTGCGTTTCTTAGCGATTTTACGTGTGCTTTATCGTACAAATCCTGAAAGTTTTGCTCAAGCCACAGAATCTTTACAGGGACGTACACGGGTTTATTTTGCTCGTGATGAAGCGACATTATTAATGGCTGGCAATCATACAAAACCAAAACAAATTCCAGATACGCCTTATTGGGTTATTACCAATACAAATAGTGGACGAAAAATGTTAATGCTAGAAGGCGCAATGCAATCTATGGAATTACCTGAAACATTGATTGATGAAGTACGATCATATTTCACGGTAAATTAATAATGTATCCTTGGCAACATTTTGCT
This sequence comes from Haemophilus sp. HN_Hi16, assembly GCF_049823435.1. NCBI lineage: Bacteria > Pseudomonadati > Pseudomonadota > Gammaproteobacteria > Pasteurellales > Pasteurellaceae > Haemophilus > Haemophilus sp. HN_Hi16. The sequence continues at coordinate 1,644,494 of NZ_CP187500.1, read as the reverse complement.
ATTCAACCTGATTTCTCAGATAAAATCGCTTTACGTACTAAGCAGAGCGATGCACTTACTTGGATAGAATTAACTACAAAGATTAACCAAACGGTGGCTTTTTTACAAAAAAAAGGAGTAAATGCGGAAAGTGCGGTTGCTTTTGTGGGAAAAAATTCAGAGAAAATTTTATTTTTATATCTAGCTACAATTCAGCTTGGTGCAAAAGTTTTAGGTATCAATCCTGCTTTTCCACAAGAAAAAATTGCAGAATTATGTGAGTTTTATCAAATTGATTTTTGTTTTTATGATAAAGATTTGCTGAATTTGCAAGAAATTGATGTTTTTACACAAAAAGCTGATTTTTTTCGTCCTGCGACGATGACGCTAACCTCTGGTTCTACAGGCTTACCAAAAGCAGTTGTGCATAATGTCCAAGCGCATTTGGATAATGCAAAAGGGGTATGTAACTTAATGAAGTTTGATTGTAATCAATCTTGGTTACTTTCATTACCCTTATATCACGTTTCAGGGCAAGGTATTGTTTGGCGTTGGTTATATTGTGGTGCGCAATTACATTTCCCAAAAGATGATTTTTATGCTTCATTATTAGAAACTACCCACGTTTCTCTTGTGCCAACGCAATTACAACGTTTGTTAGATTATTTACAGGAAAATTCGATTATTTCATTTTCTACACGTCATATTTTACTTGGTGGTACGCATATTCCTGCTGAACTCACGAAAAAAATAGTGAAATATGGTATTGAAACTTATTCTGGCTACGGAATGACGGAAATGGCTTCGACAGTTTTTGCCAAAAAATCTGATGAAAAACAAGGTGTGGGGCAACCGCTATTAGGCAGAGAATATTGCTTAGTAAATGATGAAATTTGGCTGAAAGGTGCAGGTTTGGCGATGGGTTATTGGAAGGATCGACAAATTGTTTCATTAACGAATAACCAAGGTTGGCTTCAGACAAAAGATAAAGGTGTTTTGCAAGAGGGCGAACTTGTTATTATCGGACGACTTGATAATATGTTTATTTCTGGTGGCGAAAATATTCAGCCAGAAGAAATTGAACAAGTGATTATTCAACATTCTTCAGTTAATCAAGTGTTTGTTTTACCACAAAAAAACAAAGAATTTGGTCAGCGTCCTGTCGCTTTAGTGGATTTTAATGAATCCTTTAGCAAAAGTGCGGTTGAAAATTTAATGTTTTTTTTACAAGATAAACTCGCACGTTTTAAACAACCTATTGCATATTATCCTTTACCACTGATGCTTGGGAAAGGCATTAAGATCTCACGTAAACAGCTTGCCGATTGGCTGGCAAAGCAAGATAAGATAAATTAATTTTACCATTTAGATTAGGAAAAAATAATGATTAGGAAACTTATGAAAACACCTCCATTTTTTACCGCACTTTTTGCCTCGGCAATGTTTACCCTTAGTGTTTCACAAGGGGCATTAGGGGCAAATTCAACAAATGTATTACCAACGGAGCAATCGCTTAAAGCCGATTTGGCTAACGCTCAAAAAATGAGTGAGGGGGAAGCAAAAAATACGTTGTTAGCAGAATTACAAACATCAATTGATTTATTGCAGCAAATTCAAGCTCAACAAAAAATCAATGATGCATTGCAAACAACATTAAGCCATTCAGAGAGTGAAATTAGAAAGAATAATGCAGAAATTCAAGCATTAAAAAAACAACAAGAAACAGCAACAAGTACTGATTATAATGCACAGTCACAGGACTATTTACAAAATAGTCTCGCTAAGTTAAATGATCAATTACAAGATACGCAAAACGCATTAGGCGCGGCAAATGCACAATTGGCAGGGCAAAATTCTATTTCTGAACGAGCTCAAGCAGCATTAACGGAAAATGTTGTACGCACACAGCAAATTAATCAACAATTGGCCAATAATGATATTGGTAGCTCATTACGAAAACAATATCAGGTTGAATTACAACTGATTGATTTAAAGAATAGTTATAATCAAAATTTATTAAAAAATAATGATCAGCTTTCTTTACTTTATCAAAGTCGTTACGACCTATTGAATTTACGTTTGCAGGTGCAACAACAAAATATTATTGCGATTCAAGAAGTCATTAATCAAAAAAATCTTCAGCAATCACAAAATCAACTAGAACAAGCTCAGCAGCAACAGCAAAAAACTGTGCAAAATGATTACATTCAAAAAGAACTTGATCGCAATGCACAGCTTGGTCAGTATCTATTACAACAAACAGAAAAAGCGAATTCATTAACTCAAGATGAGTTAAGAATGCGGAATATTTTAGATAGCCTCACTCAAACTCAACATACTATTGATGAACAAATTAGTGCATTACAAGGCACGTTAGTTCTTTCACGTATTATCCAGCAACAAAAACAAAAATTACCGACTAACTTAAATATTCAAGGTTTATCAAAACAAATTGCCGATTTGCGTGTGCATATTTTTGACATTACTCAAAAACGCAATGAACTTTATGATCTAAATAACTATATTAATAAAGTTGAAAGTGAAGATGGAAAACAATTTACTGAGGCAGAAAGAACGCAAGTTAAAACGCTATTAACTGAGCGTCGGAAAATGACATCTGATCTGATTAAATCCTTAAATAATCAATTAAATCTCGCGATTTCTTTGGAATTAACACAGCAGCAAATTACACAAATCAGTGATCAAATTCAATCTAAATTAGAGCAGCAAAGTTTTTGGGTGAAAAGTAATAATCCCATTAATTTAGATTGGATAAAAATGCTGCCAAGAGCTTTAATTGAACAGTTTAATGGTATGTTGAAAAAATTAGGTTTTCCAACTAATTATGACAATTTACCTTATTTACTTATGTATTTCTTAGGGTTATTTATTGTAGGCGGTGCAATTTTTAAATTTAAAAATCGTATTAAACAACAATTAAACAAAATTAATCGTGAAATACATCGCTTAGATACAGATAGTCAGTGGAGTACGCCACTTGCCCTGTTATTAACTGCGTTTTTAACGCTTTCTAGTACACTTTGGTTTTTAGCAGTTTGCCAAATGATCGGCTTCTTTTTCTTCAAAAATCCAGAAGAATTTTGGCATTGGTCATTTAGTATGGCGGGTTATTGGTGGTTCTTTACATTTTGGATTTCATTGTTCCGTCCAAATGGTATTTTTGTTAATCATTTTGAATCTTCAAAAGAGAATGCACAACGTTTTCGTGGTGTTATCCAACGCATTATTATTGTGATTGTATTGCTTTTAAATACTTCTGTGTTTAGCAATGTCACTGATGCAGGTTTAGCTAATGATGTGTTAGGTCAAATTAATACTATTACAGCTCTAATTTTCTGTGCGGCGATTATTGCCCCTCGTTTTAATCGAGTACTTCGCTCTTATGAACCTGAAACAAATAAACATCATTGGTTAATAAGAATTGTACAAATTGGTTTGAGATTAATTCCTGTGGGATTAATCGTACTTATTGTTTTAGGCTATTACTACACCGCTTTAAATTTAATTGAGCATTTTATTCATTCTTATATTGCTTGGTGTGTATGGTGGTTAGTACGCAATACGATTTACCGTGGTATTACGGTTTCTTCTCGTCGTTTAGCACATCGCCGTTTAGCAGAAAAACGTCGTCAAAAAGCACTTGAAAATAATTATGAAAATATATCCTCTGATGATGTGGTTGCAGTGGGAGAGCCAGAGGAAAGTTTGGCGTTAAATGATGTGCGTAGCCAATTATTACGTTTTGTAGATCTCTTTATTTGGACAGCATTATTGGGGATTTTCTACTACGTATGGTCAGATTTAGTCACAGTAGTGAGCTATTTACGTGAAATTACACTTTGGCAACAAACCACGACAACCGATGCTGGCACTGTAGTGGAAAGCATTACTTTATTTAATCTTCTTGTTGCTTTAGTTATCGTAGGAATTACTTATGTGTTGGTTCGTAATATTTCAGGCATTTTGGAAGTATTAATTTTCTCTCGAGTGAATCTTTCACAAGGTACGCCTTATACGATTACGACATTGCTCACTTATATTTTTATCGCCATTGGTGGTGCGTGGGCATTTGCAACCTTAGGGATGTCTTGGTCAAAATTACAATGGTTATTCGCCGCACTTTCTGTTGGTCTTGGTTTTGGTATGCAAGAGATTTTTGCAAACTTTGTGTCGGGCATTATTTTGTTATTTGAACGCCCAATCCGAGTTGGCGATGTCGTAACCATTAATGGTGTAAGTGGTACTGTAGCGAAAATTCGCATTCGTGCAATTACATTGATTGATTTTGATCGCAAAGAAGTGATTGTGCCAAATAAATCTTTTGTAACAGGTCAAGTAACCAACTGGGCATTATCTAACACGATGACACGTTTAGTGATTAGCGTTGGTGTTGCTTATGGTTCTGATTTAACACTCGTACGCCAATTATTACTTCAAGCAGCTGATGAACAGCCGACTGTTTTACGCGATCCTAAACCATCTGCTTATTTTTTAACTTTTGGTGCAAGTACTTTGGATCACGAATTACGTGTTTATGTAGAACAAGTTGGAGATCGTACCAGTACTACAGATGCTATTAATCGCCGTATTAATGAATTATTTGCAGAACATAATATTGATATTGCCTTTAATCAATTAGATGTATTTATCAAAAATAATGACACTGGCGAAGAAATTCCCTTTGTTGATGTAAAAAAATAAGGGGAAATTATGGCAGGTAATACAATTGGACAACTTTTTCGTGTGACGACCTTTGGGGAGTCACATGGGATTGCATTAGGCTGTATCGTTGATGGGGTACCGCCAAATCTTGAATTATCTGAGCAAGATATTCAGCCAGATTTAGATCGTCGTAAACCTGGGACATCACGATATACCACGCCGCGTCGTGAGGATGATGAAGTTCAAATTTTATCTGGTGTGTTTGAAGGAAAAACCACAGGCACAAGTATTGGAATGATCATTAAAAATGCTGATCAGCGTTCTCAAGATTATGGCGAGATTAAAGATCGTTTTCGCCCTGGTCATGCAGACTTTACCTATCAGCAAAAATATGGCATTCGTGATTACCGTGGCGGTGGGCGTTCTTCAGCGCGTGAAACAGCGATGCGAGTTGCAGCGGGAGCGATTGCAAAAAAATATTTACGCGAATATTTTGGCATTGAGGTGCGCGGTTTTTTAAGTCAAATCGGTCATGTGAAAATTTTGCCACAGACCATCGGAGAAATTGATTGGGAAAAGGTAAACAGCAATCCATTCTTTTGCCCTGATGAAAGTGCGGTAGAAAAATTTGATGAATTGATCCGTGAACTTAAAAAAGAAGGGGATTCTATTGGCGCAAAACTTACCGTTATTGCAGAAAATGTGCCAGTAGGATTGGGCGAGCCAGTATTTGACCGTTTAGATGCAGATCTTGCTCACGCATTAATGGGAATTAATGCAGTAAAAGGCGTCGAAATTGGTGATGGTTTTGCAGTGGTTGAACAACGTGGTTCGGAACATCGTGATGAAATGACACCTAATGGCTTTGAAAGTAATCACGCAGGCGGCATTTTAGGCGGAATTAGTTCAGGACAGCCAATTATCGCCACGATTGCGTTAAAACCAACTTCAAGTATTACAATTTCTGGTCGTTCAATTAATCTTAATGGCGAGCCAGTAGAAGTTGTGACAAAAGGTCGTCACGATCCTTGTGTGGGTATTCGTGCTGTACCCATCGCAGAAGCCATGATGGCGATTGTCTTATTAGATCATCTATTACGTTTTAAGGCGCAGTGTAAATAATCTTAGTATAAGATGGGAGTCTGTGCCTAGGGTAGGTATACCCTAGGTTAGTTTGATATTACCCCTTTGGGGTAAGTGTAAAGTTCCCCAAAGGGGAACTATTTTTCTAACCGTGGGTATACTTACCCACGGCAAAACCTAGGATATACTTACCCACGGTAAAACCTAGGATATACTTACCCACGGCAAGACCTAGGATATACTTACCCACGGCAAAATCTAAGATATGCTTACCCATAGCAAAACTTTAGAATGAATAAAATTTTATTAAAAAAAACCATAATTTTTACCGCACTTTTCTCTCTGAACGTTGCTGCGTCTCCTCTAGATTGGCAAAAAGTGAAACGTCCAATACCAAGTGGCGATGGGAAAGCAAAACCTATTGGTAGTTATACCAATGGATGTATTATTGGGGCGCAAGCACTACCGCCGAAAGGAGACGGTTACCAAGTTATTCGTATGAATCGCAATCGTTATTATGGTCATCCAAATATGATTCAGTATCTTGAACGTTTGGGACAACGTGCTAAAGCTGCTGGGTTACCAACGATGTTAGTGGGCGATATTGCCATGCCAGGTGGTGGACGATTTTTAACGGGTCATGCTAGCCATCAGATGGGATTAGATGCGGATATTTGGTTAAGAATGGGCGAAATGTCGGACGCCGATGCGCTGAATTCTGATGGTAAAGGTTTATTAGTTGTAGATAGAAAGGCGCAACGAGTGGATGAACGCGTATGGAATAGCAATCATGCGACGTTAATCAAATTAGCCGCGAAAGATCCAAATGTGGCACGTATTTTTGTTAATCCTGCGATTAAGGTAAAATTATGTCAAACTGCTGGCAATGATCGCGGCTGGTTACACAAAGTTCGTCCTTGGTATGGACACGACTCTCATTTTCATGTTCGTTTAACTTGCCCAGCAGATGCGTCTTATTGTGAAAATCAAGCACCCGTTCCTCCCAGTGATGGTTGTGGAGACGAATTATATTCTTGGTTTGAGCCACCAAAACCAGGTGCTTCAGTGAGCAAACCTAAAGTTACACCACCTGAGCCGTTTTTGTGCCAACAAATTTTAAATTCCCCGAATCGAAATGAATGGTTAGAATAGAATTAAGGTAAATCAATATGGATATCGGAATTGATCTTTTAGCAATATTGTTTTGTGTTGGTTTTGTCGCATCATTTATCGATGCAATTGCTGGTGGTGGGGGATTAATCACCATTCCAGCGTTGCTCATGACTGGTATGCCACCAGCAATGGCGTTAGGCACTAACAAATTGCAAGCTATGGGCGGTGCATTATCCGCAAGTCTTTATTTCTTGCGAAAAAGAGCGGTCAATTTACGCGATATTTGGTTTATTTTGATTTGGGTTTTCTTAGGTTCTGCCCTAGGTACATTATTAATTCAATCAATTGACGTGGCGATTTTCAGAAAAATTCTGCCTTTTCTGATTTTAGTCATTGGTCTGTATTTTTTATTTACCCCTAAATTAGGTGATGAAGATCGGAAACAACGATTAAATTATCTGTTATTTGGTCTTTTAATTAGCCCATTTTTAGGTTTTTATGATGGCTTCTTTGGCCCAGGAACGGGCTCAATTATGAGTTTGGCCTGTGTTACTTTGCTAGGATTTAATCTCCCGAAAGCGACAGCACATGCAAAAGTGATGAACTTCACTTCGAACCTTGCTTCTTTTGCACTTTTCTTATTGGGCGGACAAATTCTTTGGAAAGTGGGGTTCGTGATGATGGCTGGGAGCATTTTAGGTGCAAATTTAGGCGCCAAAATGGTGATGACGAAAGGTAAAACCTTGATTCGACCGATGGTTGTTATCATGTCTTTTATGATGACGGCCAAAATGGTTTACGATCAGGGCTGGTTTCATTTTTAATTCGGAAAGCGCACAAAAGTGCGGTTAAAATTAATTTCATTTTATTATGTCGGATAATCAACAAAATTTACGTCTGACGGCGAGAGTGGGCTATGAAGCGCACTTTTCATGGTCGTATTTAAAGCCTCAATATTGGGGAATTTGGCTCGGTATTTTCTTTTTATTGTTGTTAGCATTTGTGCCTTTTCGTCTGCGCGATAAATTGGCGGGAAAATTAGGTATTTGGATTGGGCATAAAGCAAAGAAACAGCGTACGCGCGCGCAAACTAACTTGCAATATTGCTTTCCTCATTGGACTGAACAACAACGTGAGCAAGTCATTGATAAAATGTTTGCGGTTGTCGCTCAGGTTATGTTTGGTATTGGTGAGATTGCCATCCGTTCAAAGAAACATTTGCAAAAACGCAGTGAATTTATCGGTCTTAAACATATCGAACAGGCAAAAGCTGAATGCAAGAATATTATTCTTATGGTGCCACATGGCTGGGCGATTGATGCGTCTGGCATTATTTTGCACACTCAAGGCATGCCAATGACTTCTATGTATAATCCACATCGTAATCCACTGGTGGATTGGCTTTGGACAATTATACGCCAACGTTTTGGCGGAAAAATGCATGCTCGCCAAAATGGTATTAAACCCTTTTTAAATCATGTTCGTAAAGGCGAAATGGGTTATTACTTACCGGATGAAGATTTTGGTGCGGAGCAAAGCGTATTTGTTGATTTCTTTGGGACTTATAAAGCAACATTACCGGGATTAAATAAAATGGCAAAACTTTCTAAAGCCGTTGTTATTCCAATGTTTCCTCGTTATAACGCTGAAACCGGCAAATATGAAATGGAAATTCATCCTGCAATGAATTTAAGCGATGATCCTGAACAATCAGCCCGAGCAATGAACGAAGAAATAGAATCTTTTGTTACGCCAACGCCAGAGCAATATGTTTGGATTTTGCAATTATTGCGTACAAGGAAAGATGGCGAAGATCTTTATGATTAAGAATAGGTTTAAACGTCATATTCTCGAAAACGAATATTCAACAAGGTAAATAAGAAATGGAAGAAAAAATTCGGCTGACGCAATACAGCCATGGTGCAGGTTGAGGCTGTAAAATTTCGCCTAAGGTGTTAGGGACAATTTTACATTCAGAACTGGAAAAATTTTATGATCCAAATCTGCTCGTCGGCAATGAAACCGCAGACGATGCAGCGGTGTATGATCTTGGGAATGGAACTGCGATTATCAGTACCACAGACTTTTTCATGCCGATTGTAGATGATCCTTTTGATTTTGGACGAATTGCCGCAACCAATGCCATCAGTGATATTTTTTCTATGGGCGGTAAGCCGATTATGGGAATCGCTATTTTAGGTTTTCCAACTAATGTATTACCTGCAGAAGTTGCACAGAAAATTGTTGATGGCGGTCGCTTTGCTTGCCATCAAGCGGGTATTGCTTTGGCAGGTGGACATTCCATTGATTCACCCGAACCTATTTTTGGTTTAGCGGTGACAGGCGTGATTGACACTGAAAAAGTGAAACGTAATGCTTCTGCAAAATCAGGTTGTAAGCTTTATATGACGAAACCGCTTGGTATCGGTATTTTGACGACGGCGGAGAAAAAAGGAAAACTTAAGCCAGAACATCAAGGTTTAGCCACTGCCGCTATGTTCCAAATGAATTCCATTGGTAGCCAATTTTCCCAAGTGGATGGCGTAACAGCAATGACGGATGTCACAGGATTTGGTTTACTTGGTCATTTAATTGAAATCTGTGAAGGTTCAAATCTAAGTGCGGTAGTTTTTGCGGACAAAATTAAAACCTTGGACGGCGTAAAAGATTATATTGCTCAAGGTTGCGTCCCCGGAGGAACAGGGCGTAATTTTGAAAGTTATGGGCATAAAGTGGGTTTATTAACGGAAGAACAAAAAGCGATTTTGTGCGATCCTCAAACATCAGGCGGTTTATTAGTGGCAGTTGAGCCTAATAGCGTTCAAACGGTCATTGAAATAGCCAAAGATGCGGGCATTGATTTATATGAAGTAGGTGAATTAAAATCTAAATCAGAATCCGATGTCGCTGTTGAAATAGCTTAATAAAAAAGCGTGGAAATTTTAAAATCCACGCTTTTTTATTTATAGAAGGATTATTTTCCAATAATTTCTAATCCGCCCATATACGGACGTAGCACTTCTGGCACGGTGATTGAACCATCTGCATTTTGATAGTTTTCAAGCACAGCCACTAAAGTACGACCAACAGCCAAGCCAGAACCATTTAAGGTATGCACTAAGCGCGTTTTCTTATCGCCTTTTGCTTTACAACGTGCTTGCATACGGCGAGCTTGGAAATCCCACATATTTGAGCAAGAAGAAATTTCACGATAAGTATTTTGTGCAGGCACCCACACTTCTAAGTCGTAAGTTTTGCAAGAACCAAAGCCCATATCGCCTGTGCAAAGTAAAACTTTACGGTATGGTAAATTTAATAATTGCAATACTTTTTCCGCATGACCTGTTAATTCTTCAAGTGCTTCCATTGATTTATCTGGATCAACGATTTGTACCATTTCCACTTTATCAAATTGGTGCATACGAATTAAACCGCGAGTATCACGACCGTAAGAGCCTGCTTCTGAACGGAAACATGGTGTATGTGCGGTCATTTTTATTGGCAATTCTGCTTCATCAATAATTACATCACGCACTAAATTAGTGACTGGCACTTCTGCGGTTGGAATTAATGCGTAAGGTTGTTCGCCTTCTAAAGCAAGCGTATGGAATAAATCTTCCCCAAATTTTGGTAATTGCCCAGTGCCATAAAGTGTGGCGTGATTCACTAAATAAGGCACATAGGTTTCTAAATAGCCGTGCTGTTCAGTATGAAGATCTAACATAAATTGCGCTAATGCACGGTGCATTTTAGCGATTTGACCTTTCATTACGGCAAAACGCGCACCAGCTAATTTAGCTCCTGCGGCAAAATCTAAGCCATTTGCTTCTTCGCCTAAAGCCACATGATCTTTTACTTCAAAATCAAATGTACGTGGCGTGCCCCAACGTAAGATTTCTTTATTTTCGGTGTCATCTTTGCCTAATGGCACTTCGTCTGCAGGTAGATTTGGAATACTTAATGCAATTTGATTGATTTCCGCAAGTACCGCATCTAATTGTGCTTTTGCTTCAGTCAATTGGTTGCCCATATTATCTACTTCAGCCAATAATGGTTCGATATTTTCACCACGCGCTTTGGCTGCACCTATCGCTTTGGAACGCGAGTTACGTTCCGCTTGTAAATTTTCAGTAGTGACTTGTAAGTTCTTGCGTTGTTCTTCTAATGAAGTGAGTTTTTCTGTATCAAGAATAAAGTTGCGTTTTACTTTTAATTTTTCTGCGACTTCGGATAAATTATTACGGAGCAAATTTGGATCGATCATAGAATTTCCTTACTTTTTTCGTTGAAATGAAAATAGCCTTATTCTAGCGTGCTTTCTTTAAATAAACCAGTTTAAAAGCCAGCGGATAAAAATAAAGAAAAATTGACCGCACTTTGTGTTAGAACCCAGCCCCATTTAGTCTGAATTTTAGGTAAATTATGAGAAAATTTATTCTTTCTTTTCTGTTTATGCTTATCGGTGGCGGACTGGTTTTGCGAGGAAGTGTTTTCATCTCACAAAATAAATTGAAGATGATGCAATCTATTCAACCATTAGATAATAATTTGGTGGCATTTCATTTTGTTCAACAGCCTAATCTTGTGATGGCAGAGAAACCTTATGTTATCTCAACGGGTATTGGTGCTGGCTTTGGAATTATTCTTAGTTTGTTAGCGATGATGATTTTAGGTGCAGGAAGAAATAAAAAAGCAAAAGAATAAAGAATTATTTGCGATAAATAAATTTTTGTGATCGTTGTCAAATTTTTAAGATCCTGTTCTGTTTATTTGGGGTGAATGTAGTAAACTGAAACCAGTTAAAACCACTATAGGAGCAATGCTATGTTTCCCGAATATCGAGACTTAATTACCCAGCTTAAAAGTAATGATGCTTATTTTGATCGTCTTTTTGAAAAGCATAACGAATTAGATCATGAAATTAAGAATATGCAGGAAAACATTCAGCTCGCCACTCACATGGAAATTGAGGCTTTGAAAAAAGAAAAATTACGGATTAAAGATGAGCTTTATGAATACCTCAAGAAAAAATCACAAGAATAGTAGAAAGCCGACAAATGTCGGCTTTTTTGTTGCACTGTTTTTAGTGTTACACCACAGGTTTTTGTCGATAAAACAATAAGCCCGGTAAAGCCAATCCAAATACTATTGCGCCTAGGATAAAACTGGTATTAATAAAGGAACTAATCATCTGTTCAAATAAAGCATCAGAAAAGCCAAAATGATGAATTTGTACCATTGAAATCATTGCTTTATAAGCATGAACACCGGGAATCATGGGGATAATTGCGGCAACGGTGAAGGCTTTGGGATGGGCTAAATAACGATGGGAAAGATGCACGCCTAAAAATCCAATCACACAAGTGGCAAAGAATGTAGCAAATACAATAGGCATATTAATATGCAGTAATAATGTGCGTGTAACATGCCCAAGTGCGGCTAAAATTGCACAATATTTTAAGGCTTTGGGCGGTACATTAAATACTAAAGCAAAGCCCACCGCTGGAATCGCAGCAAATAGCATATCATCGAGTAATTTCAAGATAAATATTGTGATGTCTAATAACATTTTAATGCCCCCAAGTTGTAATATGTAATAGGCTTAAAGCGAATACAATACCAAGACATGCACCAAAAGTGAGAATAGTTGCAATCGTCCAACGGCCTAATCCCATATTCACATAACCTTTTAATATATCCGCCAAAGAATTAATCAGCGGAAACCCTGGCACAAGTAATAACACACTAGATGCTAAGGCAATTTGAGGATCGTTACCTAAGTTATATTTTAAGCTCACGCCAGAAATCAGAGAGGCGACGAAAGAGGTGATGGAAAAGACGATAAGAGGATTATAGTGCCGTTTAGAAAATTCTTGTCGCACAAACATGGCAATGGCGGCTGCCACAAAGGTAATGCCGCAAATTATCCAGTCGCCGCCAGATAAATGGGCGAATGCTGCACAAGATAAGCCAATCATGAATACAACTAACCATCGGTTATATTTAAGCGGTTTTAATTGATCCAGTTTTCTTTGTGCGATCTCTAACTCATACAAATGATGCTCAACGGCAATCACAATGCGTTGAACATCCGTGACCATTTGCATATTAATGCCTTTATCTGTATTTTTTCGTGCGGTAGTAATGCAATGATTATCTGATAAGGTCGTCAGCACAACTGCATTTGCCGTAAGTGCACATTCTACACTTTCTACGCCAAGTGCTACGCCTAAACGCTGCGCCATTTGTACCACCACGGTACTTTCTGCCCCATGTTGTAACAAGAGCAGTGCCGTTTGTACGCACACGCGAGTCACCGCCCGTTGATATTCGTGTTCCATATCTTTGTTCTCTATCAAAATATACCTAGAAAGAATTATAAAAATCTTTTCTAAAAAATGCGCAAAAAAAGAACCGCACTTATGATCCAAGTCAAAAGTGCGGTTCAATTTGGCGGAGTTTTTTATGATTAAAGTTTGACGACTTTCGCCTGTTTTATCATATTATCGCCCACTTCAAGAATAGTGATTAGCAAACCATCAATTTCGCAAATCGTGCCTTCATCGGGTATTTCCTCTAAGTGTTCTAAGATTAAACCATTAAAAGTACGAGCATCTTCTGTATCTAATTCCCAGTTAAACATTTTGTTGAGATCGCGTAGATTAGCGGAGCCATCGATAATCATTGAACCATCAGACTGTTGAATTACTTCTTTGTCAATGCTTGGGGCGGTGGAAGTGGTAAAATCCCCAACAATTTCTTCCAAAATATCTTCCAACGTCACAAGCCCTTTAATATCGCCGTATTCATCTACAACTAAGCCAATGCGCTCTTTATTTGCACGGAAATTCGCAAGTTGCGTTTTTAATGGCGTGCTTTCAGGAATGAAATACACTTCATCAGCGGCACGAATTAAGGTTTCTTTGGTAAATTCATTTTTTTCAAGGAGCAAGCGGAATGCTTCACGCACGCGCAAAATGCCAAGTACTTGTTCATCAAGGCTACTTTTATAAAGTACAACACGATTGTGTGCGGCGTGATTGAGCTGGCGCATAATAGCTCTCCAATCATCATCAATATTTATACCGCCGATTTCGTTGCGGGGAACCATAATGTCATCAACAGTGACTGTCTCCATATCCAAAATAGACAGCAACATTTGTGGATGTTGTTCATTTGGTGTTGCTTCGCCCGCTTCTGACACAATACTACGCAGTTCTTCACTACTAATTACTTGTTTTTGCATATCAAGTTTTAACCCTACTATTTGCATCAAGGATTTAGTAAAAATATTCATTAACCAAACGAGCGGATAAAAGATTTTAAGCAATGAAGTTAAAATATGACTTGAAAAAAAACTCACTTTTTCTGCGTGCATTGCAGCCACCGTTTTGGGGAATATTTCAGAAAATACGAGCATTACGAAAGTGAGCAAACCCGTTGCAATCGCCACGCCGGCATCGCCATATAAACGCATACCAATTACTGTTGCAATTGCAGATGCGCTGATATTCACAAGGTTATTAAAAATAAGAATAAAACTTAACAAGGTATCTGGCTTTTCTAGCAGTTTTTCCGCTTTTTTCGCGCCTTTATTGCCTTGTTCAGATAGAAAACGAAGACGATATTTATTGAGGGAGAGTAGTCCAGTTTCAGAACCAGAAAAATAGGCTGATAAAACTAAACAGATAATAAGAATAATAAATAAAGTACTAAGGGGAATGCTATCCAAGGGAAAATCCTTTTGTTCGTTAATCAACAAAAAGTGCGGTCATTTTTCACCGCACTTTTTACCTGTTATTTGATTTTGCTAAATCAAATAGCTGCTCAAATAGCCAAGAGTGGGCAGAATAATACCTGAAATTGGCTAAATAATCATTCTTTTTCCTTATGTCCTATACTTTCTTCATGAAATCGCCTACTCAAAAATCCATTTTCATTTGAAATGATGAAAAACGCCTAAATTTCGGTATAATCAGCTTAATTTTTTAAGAAAAACAGGATTGTTAGCCATGTTTGAGAATTTATCGGATCGCCTTTCCAAAACCTTACGTAATATCACAGGAAAAGGTCGTTTAACGGAAGATAATATTAAAGAAACCTTACGCGAAGTGCGTATGGCATTACTTGAAGCCGATGTTGCTTTACCTGTGGTGCGTGAATTTATCGCAAAAGTAAAAGAAAGCGCGCTTGGGGAAGAAGTCAATAAAAGTTTAACGCCGGGGCAAGAGTTCTTAAAAATCGTTCAGCGTGAGCTTGAAAAAGCTATGGGCGAAGCCAATGAGAGTTTAAATCTCGCAACCCAACCACCAGCAGTTATCTTAATGGCAGGTTTACAAGGTGCGGGTAAAACCACCAGTGTGGGTAAATTGGCAAAATTTTTGCGTGAACGCCATAAAAAGAAAGTGTTAGTGGTTTCTGCCGACGTATATCGCCCTGCTGCGATTAAGCAACTTGAAACTTTGGCTCAATCTGTTGGCGTGGATTTTTTCCCATCGGATGTCAAACAAAATCCAGTTGATATTGCTAAAGCGGCACTTGCTGATGCAAAACTGAAATTCTACGATGTGTTGATTGTGGATACGGCAGGTCGTTTGCATGTTGATACAGAAATGATGGATGAAATCAAGCAAGTCAATGCAGCGTTAAATCCAATCGAAACCCTTTTCACTGTTGATGCGATGACTGGTCAAGATGCAGCCAATACGGCAAAAGCCTTTAATGAAGCATTGCCGCTTACAGGTGTTATTTTGACAAAAGTGGACGGTGATGCGCGTGGTGGTGCAGCCTTATCAATTCGTCAAATCACAGGTAAACCAATCAAATTCTTGGGGGTAGGTGAGAAAACAGAAGCACTTGAGCCGTTCCATCCAGACCGTGTCGCTTCCCGTATTTTGGGCATGGGCGATGTGCTTTCGTTGATTGAAGATCTTGAACGTTCTGTTGACCGTGAAAAAGCCGAAAAAATGGCGCAGAAATTCAAGAAAGGCGATGATTTCACTTTAGATGATTTCCGCGAGCAGCTTATCGAGATGAAAAAAATGGGCGGTATGATGTCTATGCTTGATAAATTACCAGGTGCAAAAAATTTGCCTGATCACGTTAAAAATCAAGTAGATGACAAAATGTTTATCAAAATGGAAGCGATCATTAACTCCATGACCCTAAAAGAACGTGCGAACCCAGATATTATCAAAGGATCTCGCCGTCGTCGCATTGCATTAGGCTCTGGCACTCAAGTGCAAGATGTTAATAAATTACTTAAACAATTCGATGAAATGCAACGTATGATGAAGAAAATGCGTAAAGGCGGTATGGCTAAAATGATGCGTGGAATGCAAGGCTTAATGGGCGGAGGCTTAGGCGGTCTTGGCGGTTTAGGCGGAATGTTTAAACGATAATTTCAGAAGATAAAAGTGCGGTTAAAAAGAAATATTTTTACCGCACTTTTGCATTTTACGCTGGATTATCTATATCTTTAAATTCTACATCAAAACCATATTCTTTCGCCAACCATTCGCCTAATGCCTTGATGCCATATCGTTCTGTTGCGTGATGACCTGCAGAGAAGAAATGTAATCCTTGCTCACGGGCAGAATGAATCGTTTGTTCTGACACTTCTCCAGTAATAAACGCATCGCAGCCTTGTTCTGCCGCAAGATCAATATAACCTTGTCCGCCACCGGTGCAGATACCAATTTTTCGGATTAAGTGCGGTCCGTTTTCAATGCAAATTAACGGTTTTCGATTTAACACTTTTTCTATTTTTTCTGCAAAGTCTTTACCTGTCATCGGTTCTTTTAATTCGCCCCAAACAGGAATACTTACAGCACCTTTTTCTAATGGTTGTAAATTTTTAATGTCGAGCAGTTTGGCTAATTGTGCATTATTGCCTAATTCTGGGTGCACATCTAATGGCAAATGATAGCCATATAAATTAATGTCGTTTACTAAAAGTGCTTTAATTCGCTTGCCTTTCATTCCTCGGATACAAGGGTTTTCACTTTTCCAAAAATATCCGTGATGAACCAAAATCGCATCGGCGTTTTGACTGATTGCGTAATCAATTAGAGCCAGACTCGCTGTTACGCCTGTAATGATTTTTTTGATTTCTGTTTTACCTTCGACTTGTAAACCGTTTGGGGCATAGTCATTGATTTTATCGGAAGAAAGTTTTTGGTTAATGAGTTGTTCAAGTTCGAGATTATTCATAATGGATCGTTGATTGGAAAAAGTTGAGATATGGTACAAAATTCCAAAAAAAATGGCTAGTGCGAAGGAGTGGGGGAATGCACTAGCCAAGTTTCATTACTATTAAATTACTATCTAGTATCTAAAACAGGATTCATTATATACATAAATTTATAGCGATCAAGGGGAAATAAGAAATTTTTTATTTTATTTAAAGTGCGGTTTAAATTCCTTGTGTTTTTTTACCGCACTTTTGTGCTAAATATTCTTGTAAGCCTTTATTGCGAAGAATACAGCTTGGGCATTTTCCGCATCCCTCTTCAATCCCTTCATAGCAAGTGTGCGTATGTTTTTGTACATAATCTAATACGCCTAATTCATCAGCAAGTTGCCAAGTTTGGGCTTTAGTGAGATACATTAATGGTGTTTTGATATTGAATTGATAATCCATAGCCAAATTTAATGTAACATTCATAGACTTGATAAACACATCTCGGCAATCGGGATAACCGCTGAAATCTGTTTCACATACGCCAGTGATAATATCTTGAATGCCTTGACCTTTCGCATAAATCGCTGCATAAAGTAAAAATAGAGCGTTGCGACCATCAACAAAAGTGTTTGGTAATTCATTCTCTTTTTGCTCAATATGCGACTGTTCATCCATTAAGGCATTATGCGTGATAGCTTTCATAACAGATGTATCAATCAAGGTTTGTTTAATGCCTAAATTTTGCGCAATGGCGCGCGCCTTTTCTAACTCAATAGCATGACGCTGTCCATATTGAAAGGTAATGGCTTCTACGTTTTCTTTGCCGTATTTAGCAATAGCTTGGAATAAACAAGTTGTGGAATCTTGTCCACCTGAAAAGATGACAATCGCTTTACGATCGTGGTTTGGATTGAAAATATTCATATTCTACCTAGTTTTTTATTGTAGGAGGTTTGCGAACTACGGGGGGGTATTCTAGTGGGGAAGTTCTATTTTAGCAAGACAAGTGAAATATTTCGTTGGGATGTGAAGTCGTTGTGCTACAATTCACAGGTTTTTAATTTAGCAAAAAGGTTTATTTATGAAAAAATGGTTATTCATTATCGCTGGCACATTGATTATTTCAGCTTGCGCGAATAAAGATGTGTATTTTAACGGCGCAGAAGGTTCGCATTCAGGTGTTAAATTTGATAAAGATTCTCGCCAATGGGGATTGAATCAATAAAAAAGAGCGGTTAATTTCAACCACTCTTTTGGTTTTTATATTGCTAGAAATTATTCTACTTTCACAATCCAGCCTTCAGGTGCTTCGACATCACCGAATTGGATGCCTGTTAGTTCATCGTAAAGACGACGGGTAACAGGGCCTACTTCAGTTTCTGAATAGAATACGTGGAAGTTGCCGTTGTGTTGAATGCCGCCTACAGGGGTAATTACTGCTGCTGTACCACAGGCACCAGCTTCAGCAAATTGATCTAGCTGATCGATATACACATCGCCCTCGATTGTTTCCATTCCTAAACGCTCTTTTGCGATATGTAAAAGAGAGTATTTGGTAATACTTGGTAAAATTGATTCTGATTTTGGCGTGATAAATTTATTGTCTTTTGTGATCCCAAAAAAGTTTGCCGCACCGACTTCTTCAATTTTGGTGTGAGTTTTTGGATCTAAATAAATAGCATCCGCAAATTTACGTTCTGGTGTGCCTTGTTCTGCTGCTAATTCGTGCGGAAGTAAGCTTGCTGCGTAGTTTCCGCCCACTTTTACGCCACCGGTTCCCATTGGTGCTGCACGGTCGTAATCGGTCGTGATGAAGTTTGATGGAGCCAAACCACCTTTGAAGTAAGCACCCACTGGGCAACAGAAAACAGAGAAAATAAACTCTGGTGCCGCTTTCACACCGATGTTTTCGCCTACGCCAATTAAAAATGGACGTAAGTATAAGGTTGCACCAGAGCCGTAAGGGCCCAACCAATCTTGGTTAGCTTTAACCACTTCTTTACACGCACGTACGAATAATTCAGTTGGTACGCGTGGCATTAAAAGACGGTCTGCGGTACGTTGCATACGTTCTGCATTGGCTTGTGGATGGAATAAGTTGATTGAACCATCTTTGCAGCGGTAAGCCTTTAAGCCTTCAAAACATTGCTGACCGTAGTGAAGTGCGGTAGAACCTTCGTGAATATGTAATGTGCTATCTGTCGTGAGTTTTCCTTCGTTCCATTTGCCCTCTTTCCAGTGAGCGATGAAACGGTAATCTGTTTTAATATAACTAAAACCAAGGTTATTCCAGTCTAAGTTTTTCATTTTGCTTCCTTTTTTTATGAAGTTATGTCGCCTAGGGTAAGTATACCCTAGGCTAGTTTTAATACTACCCCTTTGGGGGAGATAGGATGTTCCCCAAAGGGGAACCATTATTACTATAATTAGCCGTGGGTATGTTTACCCACGGTGATATATTTTTGTGAAAGTGTTGCTTAATCTACAATATTCTCTCTTTGATTAAAATAATAGATTTTCAAAATCGCTCAAATTTCAAGAAATCAACAAGGAATTGTCAAAATTGTGAAGTGGATCAGGAAATCAATATGTAATTGTGATAGAATTAGGATGAAAAAAACGCCGCTCAATGGAGCGGCGATTTAACCAAATCGGTTTAATAATATACAGGAAGTAAATGAGTAACAAATTGTTACTCAAGTTCGGTTTCCCGAACTATATGCAAACACAACATCATACTTAAGTCTGAAACTCATTAACTAGTAAGGAATTACCAATCATTAAGTATGGCGATATTTTAAGAAAAAAGGGCAAGAAAGGACAAGCGACGTTTTTTTATTTGAGGTATTAGAAAAACTAATTTGAAATAAATCTTGTCCATTATAGACATAAAATTTATGAATGGAAATACTTATGTATAAACGTTTGCCCCCATTGAATTCGCTAAAATCTTTTGAGTCTGCTGCTCGTTATTTAAGTTTTACTAAAGCTGCAGATGAGCTTTGTGTGACACAAGCGGCGGTTAGTCATCAAATTAAATTATTAGAAGAATTTTTAGGAATTGAATTATTTAAGCGAAAGAATCGTTCTTTAGAATTAACGGAGCTTGGTAAAGCTTATTTTGTTGATATTAATAAAATTCTACGTCGTTTAAATGAAGCAACAGAGCGATTATTAACGTTAAAAACGGACCCGCATTTAAATATTAGCGTGCCACAAACTTTTGGTATTCAATGGCTAGTTCCACATTTGAGTGAATTTAATCAGCTTTATCCGCAAATTGAGGTGCGTTTAACAGGCGTGGATCAAGATGAAGGCTTGTTAAATAAAGAAATTGATCTTGCTATTTATTATGGCTTGGGAAATTGGCAGAATCTTCAAGTAGATCGTCTTGGCGAAGAAAATTTATTGATTTTTGCGTCGCCTGAATTACTAGATAAAAATCCAATTATTCAGCCTGAAGATTTAAAAAAACACACATTAATTCATATTCATACCCGTGATAATTGGCAAGCGATGGCAAATCATTTACAGTTAGATGATTTAAATATTCAGCAAGGGCCGTTATTTAGCCATACATTTATGGCGTTACAGGCGGCTATTCACGGGCAAGGCATTGTATTAGCTAATCGCTTATTAGCTTTGCAAGAAATTGAAAATGGATCATTGCAAGCGGTGTTGCCAACCAATTTGCCTGATCCAAAATCATTTTATGTGGTCAATCATCTTGATCGCCTTGATGACCAAAAAATTCAAGCATTCCGCCAATGGATTATTAACTCAATTAAACGAGAAGAAAATGAATAAACTCGCATTATATTGTCGCCCAGGTTTTGAGAAAGAAGTCGCCGCAGAGATTACTGATCAAGCAAGTCATTTAGGAGTATTTGGTTTTGCACGAGTACAAGATAATTCGGGCTATGTGATTTTTGAATGTTATCAACCTGATGAGGCAGATCGCCTTGCCCGAGACATTCCTTTTAATCGTTTGATTTTTGCTCGTCAGATGATAGTTATTTCCGATTTATTGGAAGATTTAGATCCCACTGATCGTATTAGTCCCATTGTGGCGGTGTTTGAAGCATTATCGCAACAAGTTAATTTTGCTCAATCTAGCGAGCTTTTTGTCGAAACTGCAGATACCAATGAAGCGAAAGAGCTTTCCACTTTTTGCCGTAAATTTACCGTGCCTTTACGTCAGGCATTGAAAAAACAAGGCTGGCTTTCTGCAAAAGCGAGTCAAAAGTGCGGTCAATTTTTACATTGTTTTTTTGTAAAATCGAATTGCTGTTATGTGGGATATTCTTATGTAGATAATCATTCCCCCCATTTTATGGGAATCCCTCGTTTAAAATTTCCAGCAGATGCGCCGAGTCGATCTACGTTAAAACTAGAAGAAGCTATTTTGACTTTTATTCCGCGTAAAGAAGAGAATAAACGTTTAAATGAAAATATGATTGGCGTTGATTTAGGGGCTTGCCCTGGGGGTTGGACATATCAATTAGTCAAACGTGGTTTATTTGTTTATGCGGTTGATCACGGAAAAATGGCGACGAGTTTGCATGATACAGGTCGCATTGAACATTGCGTGGAAGATGGCTTTAAATTTCAGCCTCCCAAAAGGAAAAAAGTGGATTGGTTAGTCTGTGATATGGTGGAACAACCAAGTCGTATTTCTTTATTAATTGGCAAATGGTTGTTGAATGGTTGGTGCCGAGAAACCATCTTTAATTTAAAATTACCCATGAAAAAACGTTATCAAGAAGTGATATTATGTTTAGAAAACTTGGCTGTTATGTTGGCGGAGCAGAATTTGAATTTTGCGATTCAAGCAAAACATTTATATCACGATCGTGAAGAAATCACGGTACATATAGCATTAAAACCTTGAGTGAATTGTTTTCATAACCAAAAAGGACGTCGCGAATGAATTTACACGAATACCAAGCAAAACAACTATTTGAGCATTATGGATTACCCGTAAAAAATGGGGCAGTCTGTCAATCTGTTGATGAAGTAGATTTGGTACTGGCTCAACTTTCAGGCGATAAGTGGGCAGCGAAATGCCAAGTTCATGCGGGTGGGCGTGGCAAAGCAGGTGGCGTTAAATTGGTACAGGATGTAGAGGAAGCAAGATCTTTTGCAGAAAAATGGCTAGGACAACGTTTAGTCACTTTTCAAACGGATAAATTGGGGCAGCCAGTAAACCAGATTTATTTTGAAGAAACTTGCGATATTGATAAAGAATTTTACTTAAGTGCGGTTGTTGATCGCGCCTCTCAAAAAGTGGTGTTTATTGCTTCCTCTGCAGGTGGAATGAATATTGAAGAAATCGCGCAAAATTCACCGCACTTACTCCACAAAGTTACCATTGATCCTTTATTTGGAGGATTGCCTTATCAAGGGCGTGAATTGGCGTTTAAATTAGGGTTAAGTGGTGTGCAAAACAAACAGTTTACCGATATTTTTATGGGGTTATCTCGTTTGTTTTTAGAAAAAGATTTATCTTTACTGGAAGTCAATCCGCTTGTTCTCACTAAACAAGGGAATTTGGTTTGTCTCGATGCCAAAATATCTGTTGATGATAACGCTTTATTTCGTCATAAAGATCTCTTAGCACTTCAAGATTTAACTCAAAATGATGCTCGTGAAGCAGAAGCTGAAAAATTCCAGTTAAACTATGTGGCTTTAGAGGGCGATATTGGTTGTATGGTAAACGGGGCTGGGCTTGCAATGGGAACCATGGATATTGTGAAACTCTATGGTGGGAAGCCTGCGAATTTTCTTGATGTGGGTGGTGGTGCAACGAAAGATCGGGTTGCTGAAGCGTTCAAAATCATTTTAACCGATCCTTCCGTGAAGGTTATTTTAGTGAATATTTTTGGTGGCATTGTTCGTTGTGATTTGATTGCTGAAGGCGTCATTGCTGCAGTAAATGAAGTGGGCGTGAGAGTGCCTGTGGTTGTTCGATTAGAAGGAACGAACGCTGAAATCGGTCGCCAAATTTTAACGCAAAGCGATGTTAATATCCTTACCGCACAGAATTTACAACAAGCTGCAGAATTAGCTGTGAATGCAGCAAAAGGAGAACACTAATGGCGATTTTAATTGATAAAAATACTAAAGTGATTTGCCAAGGTTTTACTGGTGGACAAGGGACTTTTCATTCTGAACAAGCATTAGCCTATGGAACGCAATTAGTTGGTGGCGTATCGCTAAATAAAGGTGGCAGTAGTCATCTTGGTTTGCCTGTATTTAATACAGTTCGTGAAGCTGTCGAAAATACGGGGGCAACAGCGACGGTCATTTATGTGCCAGCACCATTTTGTAAAGATGCCATAATTGAAGCTATTGATGCAGGGATTAAGTTAATTGTCTGTATTACTGAGGGCATACCTACATTGGATATGCTTAAAGTGAAACAAAAATTAAATGAAACGGGCGTAGTGATGATTGGACCAAATTGCCCAGGTGTGATTACGCCTGATGAATGTAAAATCGGCATTATGCCCGCTCACATACATAAAAAAGGTAAAGTGGGGATTGTTTCTCGTTCTGGTACTTTAACTTATGAAGCGGTAAAACAAACTACAGATGAAGGCTTTGGACAATCGACTTGTGTGGGTATTGGGGGAGATCCTATTCCTGGCTCTAGTTTTATTGATATTCTCGAAAGATTTCAACAAGATCCCGAAACTGAAGCTATTGTGATGATTGGCGAGATCGGTGGTTCCGCAGAGGAAGAGGCGGCAATCTTCATTAAAGATAATGTCACTAAACCAGTGGTTGCCTATATTGCGGGTATCACTGCGCCAAAAGGCAAACGGATGGGGCATGCAGGGGCGATTATTAGTGGCGGAAAAGGCACTGCCGCAGAAAAAATTGCAGCGTTAGACGCCGCTGGTGTGACCTGTGTAAAAAGTCTCGCTGAAATTGGTTCAGCCTTGAGAAAGGTATTAAAATCATCTAAAAATTAACCGCACTTTAGTTTAACAAGGGCGTAGATTGACTCTCTACGCCTTTATTTTTATATGCTCGCCATTATAAAGTGAACGCAAAACTGCTATAATCAGCGCACACTTTTTAAGGAAGAAATACATGAGCCAATTTTTTTATATCCACCCTGAAAATCCCCAAGCGCGCTTGATTAATCAAGCTGTAGAGATTTTACAAAAAGGCGGTGTAATTGTGTATCCAACGGATTCGGGATATGCCTTAGGCTGTATGATGGGCGATAAACATGCAATGGATCGTATTGTAGCAATTCGTAAATTGCCTGAAGGACATAATTTTACCTTGGTGTGTAGTGATTTGTCGGAGCTTTCAACTTACTCAACGGTAAATAATATTGCTTATCGTTTGATTAAAAATAATACGCCAGGGCGTTATACTTTTATTCTTACAGCAACGAAAGAATTACCGCGTCGTTTAATGACATCAAAACGTAAAACTATTGGTTTACGCGTACCAGATAATAAGATCGCTTTAGATTTACTTTCAGCTTTAGGCGAGCCTATTTTATCTTGTTCGTTAATGTTGCCTAATGAAGAACATACTACACAATCCGATCCTGAAGAAATTCGTGATCGTTTAGAACATCAAGTGGATTTAATTATCCATGGTGGATATTTAGGGCAAGAGCCTACAACAGTGGTGGATTTAACGGAAGAATCGCCAGTGATTTTACGCGAGGGAAGTGGAAGCACTGATCCTTTTATTTAATACATATTATGTAACAGATAGACGCTTGTGAAAGCGACCTTTCCATTATTCAAGGAAAACAATGAAACCTAGTCAAAAACAAACTCAAAGACAACCGCACTTTTCCAAAGATTCAGCAAAGAAAAGTGATTTTTCAGTTAAAAATGATAGACGTTCAGTCTCTCGTACTGCACGCGTAGAAACGGCAAATACGAAGAAAAGTGCGGTTAATTCTGATAACAAATTTTTATCTAAGCCAAAAGCGAAACCTGTTGTAAAAGCCTCGAATCAACCTAAAATAGAGGGCGAAAAATTACAGAAAGTTTTAGCGCGCGCTGGACAAGGCTCTCGTCGTGAAATTGAAACGATGATTGCCTCCGGTCGAGTGAGCGTAGAGGGTAAAATTGCGACTTTAGGCGATCGTATTGACGTACATTCTGGCGTGAAAGTGCGTATTGATGGTCAAATCATTAATCTTAGCCACGCACAAAAAGAAATTTGTCGAGTGTTAATGTATTACAAACCTGAAGGGGAACTTTGTACTCGTAGCGACCCAGAAGGGCGTGCCACAGTGTTTGATCGTTTGCCACGTTTAACGGGGTCTCGTTGGATTGCAGTAGGGCGTTTAGATATTAATACATCGGGTTTATTGCTTTTTACCACTGATGGAGAATTAGCAAATCGTTTAATGCACCCAAGCCGTGAAGTGGAACGTGAATATTCTGTGCGTGTATTTGGTCAAGTGGATGATGCGATGTTAGCACGTTTACGCAAAGGCGTTCAGCTTGAAGATGGCCCTGCCAATTTTAAAGAAATTAAATTTACAGGCGGTGTGGGTATTAACCAATGGTATGATGTAACCTTGATGGAAGGACGTAATCGTGAGGTGCGTCGTTTGTGGGAATCCCAAGGTATTCAAGTTAGCCGATTAATTCGTATTCGTTATGGAAATATCAAATTAATGAAAGGTTTGCCTCGTGGTGGCTGGGAAGAAATGGATCTTGAAAACGTCAATTATTTGCGTGAATTGGTGGGATTACCTGCTGAAACCGAAACGAAATTAGATGTAAAACAGGCAAGTCGTCGTCCAAAATCTGGGCAAATTCGTAAAGCGGTGAAACGTTATTCGGAGATGAATAAACGTTATAAAAAATAAGGACTTTTTTATGAAAATGCAGCAATTGCGTTATATCGTTGAGATTGTAAACCAAAATTTGAATGTTACAGAAGCTGCAAATGCACTTTACACATCGCAGCCGGGTATCAGTAAACAAGTTCGCCTCTTAGAAGATGAATTAGGTCTGGAAATTTTTGAGCGTCATGGTAAGCATATAAAATCAATTACACCAGCAGGGAAAAAAATTATTTCGATTGCACGCGAGTTACTTGTTAAAGCGCAAGGTATCCGTGCCGTTGCCGATGAATATACTCAGCCAAATCACGGTGTATTACGTATTGCGACGACAAACACTCAGGCACGTTATATGTTGCCAAGCGTGATTGAACGTTTTTCTAAAAAATATCCTGATGTGAGTTTGCATATTCATCAAGGTTCTCCAACACAAATTCACGATGCTTTAATGTCAGGCGAAGTGGATTTGGTAATTACCACTGAAGCACCTTATTTATTTGATGATTTAGTTCAAATTCCATGCTATTGGTGGAATCGTGCCGTGATTGTTACGCCCGATCATCCACTTGCTAAAGTGAAAGAACTGACCATTGAGGAATTAGGAAAATACCCACTTGTGACTTACACATTTGGTTTTACGGGTGTTTCTGATTTAGATTACGCATTTAATAGTGCCGGTATTTTACCGAATATAGTCTTTACGGCTACCGATGCTGATGTTATTAAAACTTATGTGCGCTTGGGGTTAGGGGTGGGCATTATGGCATCTATGGCACATACGGCACTAGATACGGATCTTGTACTGATTGATGCAAGCCATTTGTTCCGCCCAAGTATGACGAATATTGCATTTAAACATAGCACGTTCTTACGTAATTATATGTATGATTTTATGGAATATTTTTCGCCGCACTTAACTCGTAGTGTCGTAGAAAAAGCCGAGCGTTTGCGTGATAACAATTCAGTGAAAAAATTATTTGAAGGCATTGAATTAGAAACAAGATAACAATGTATAAATGAAGTGCGGTTGAAATTTAATAAGAATTTCAACCGCACTTAAAAGATTAAAAGAGATCGTGATATTTCACTAAATCTTTACGCTGAATAGCAAATACGCCTAGCCCGCCATTTTTAAGTTCTACCCATTCAAATGGCACATCTGGATATTGCTCAATTAAGCTCACCATACTATTGCCCACTTCACACACCAATACGCCATTTTCGGTTAAGTAATTTGGTGCTTGTTTTAAAATTTGTTTGGTAATGTTTAAGCCATCACTGCCAGAGCCTAAGGCTAACTCTGGCTCAAAATGGAATTCTTCTGGCATATCGGCGAGATCTTCTTCATCCACATAAGGTGGATTGGTCACGATAAGATCGTATTTTTGTCCTAAAATATTTGTAAATAAGTTTGATTGAATCGGGAATACGCGATGTTCTAATTGATGGCGTGAAATATTGATCTCCGCCACATTAAGTGCATCAACCGATAAATCGATAGCATCTACTTCCGCATTTGGGAAAGCATAAGCACAAGCAATGGCAATACAACCGCTGCCTGTGCATAGATCGAGAATATGATGAGGTTCTTGTGAAATTAAATTTTCAAAGCGATCTTGAATTAACGCACTAATTGGAGAACGTGGAATAATGGTTCGTTCATCGACATAAAATTCGTGACCGCAGAACCAAGCACTATTTGTTAAATATGCCACTGGCACACGTTGTTCGATTCGGGTTAATGCAAGTTGAACTAAGGTTTCTTTTTCAGATGGGGTTAATCGACTGTTAAATAATTCGGTAGGTAAATCAATGGGTAAATGTAAGCCACTTAAAACGAGTTGCAGGCTTTCATCCCAAGGATTATCGTGCCCTTGCCCGAAGTAAATATCAGAACGATTGAGAATGCTATACGTCCAACGCAGAAAATCTTGGATGGTTTGCAGTTCGTTTGCAACATTATCTTCCAAGATAGTTGCAACTAATTCTTGGTTATGTGAAGTTTCCATCGCATTTCTCCATAAAAGTGAGTAGAAAAGTTAGCATAAAATTCGGTATGAAAATTTGGCGTAGTTATACCACAGATGAGAATGTAGAACTATGATATGATACGCAAAATTTGAAATTAATGAGAAAAAAATGCAAGACGAATTTGATTTATTCCGTGCGGAAACCAAAGGCATTAAGCCAATGAAACAAGATACTTTTGTTGCCCCTCACCAAAAACGTGATCAGAAAAAAATAGAATTGAAAGAATTACGAGCGAAAGAAGATACGTTATTTTATTTTTCTGATGAATATGAGCCGTTACTGAATGAGCATGATGGTGTTGTGAAATATTTACGTGATGGGGAAGATTCCCATTTATTAAAACAACTTCGTCGTGGAGATTTTTCGCCAGAATTGTTTTTAGATTTACACGGTTTAACCCGTGAACAAGCTAAGCAAGAATTAGCCGCACTTTTACTGGCTTGTGAAAATGAGCATATTGATTGTGCCAGTATCATGACGGGCTATGGCACCTTTACATTGAAAAAACAAATTCCACGTTGGCTAGTACAACATCCTAAAGTGCGGGCATTACATCAAGCACCAAGAGAATGGGGTGGCGAAGCCGCAATTTTGATTTTAGTTGATTTGTAAAAAAACGTTATAAAAAAATACCGCACTTTTACTGCTAGGGCAAAGTGCGGTATTTTCTTTTACAGTTTTGTATGAACTATTGTGTCGCTTGAATTGCGGTTAAGGCAATTGTGTATACAATATCATCAACTAAAGCACCACGAGACAAGTCATTGACTGGCTTACGCATACCTTGAAGCATTGGGCCAATAGACACTAAATCTGCAGAACGTTGTACTGCTTTGTAAGTGGTGTTACCCGTATTTAAGTCAGGGAATACGAATACTGTTGCTTTACCTGCTACTGGTGAATTTGGTGCTTTAGAGCGAGCCACGTCTTCCATCACAGCTGCATCATATTGTAATGGGCCATCGATTAATAAATCAGGGCGTTTTTCTTTCGCAATACGGGTTGCTTCTTTCACTTTTTCCACATCAGCACCGCTACCAGATGTACCTGTTGAGTAAGAGATCATTGCGACTTTTGGATCAATACCAAATGCTTTCGCAGAATCCGCAGATTGAATTGCGATTTCCGCAAGTTGTTCTGCTGTTGGATCTGGGTTTACCGCGCAGTCGCCATAAACAAGCACTTGATCTGGTAATAACATAAAGAAGATAGAAGAAACGATTGAACTACCTGGTGCAGTTTTTATGATCTGCATTGGTGGGCGAATGGTGTTTGCAGTCGTGTGAACGGCACCAGATACTAAACCATCTACTTCATTTGCTTCTAACATCATAGTACCAAGCACTACGGTATCCTCTAATTGTTCACGAGCTGCGGTTTCAGTCATACCTTTCGCTTTACGTAATTCAACTAAACGATCAACATAGTTTTCACGAACGTCAGCAGGATTGATGATTGTAATACCCTTACCTAATTTAACACCTTGTGCTTCTGCAACACGTTGAACGGATGCAGGATCTGCTAAAAGCACACATTCCGCAATGCCACGTTCTGCGCAAAGTACGGCTGCTTTGATTGTACGAGGTTCATCGCCTTCAGGAAGCACAATACGTTTTTTCGCCGCACGAGCAAGTTCAGTTAATTGGAAACGGAATGCAGGTGGGGATAAGCGAGGTAAACGGCTAGAATCTGCAACTAAATTATTGATAAAGTCAGCATTAAAGTGTTGGCTAATGTATTGTTTAATATTTTCAATACGTTCTTTGTCATCAACAGGGACTTCAAGATTAAAGCTTTGTAAACTTAATGCCGTTTGCCAAGTATTGCCTTCAATACGGAAGATCGGCAATTTCGCTTTTTCAAAAGTAGGTTGGCAAAGTTTATTAATTTGAGCATCAATTTTATAACCGCCTGTTAATAAAATACCGCCGATTTCAATACCATTTGACGCTGCGAGAGCGGCTGCTACAAGCACATCTGGACGATCTGCTGAAGCGACTAATAAACTGCCTGCACGGAAATGCTCAACCATATTTGGTAAACTTCTTGCGCAGAAAGTGATACCACGAATACGGCGATTGATTTCCCCCTCATTAATGATTGATGCACCTAAATGCTTGACTAAGTCGATTGCTCGTGTAGCGATTAAATTTGCATTCCAAGGCACACAAGCTAATAACTTGATGGCACTACCTGCAAATAATTTGTTTACTTCTGTTTCGCTAATATGATTGTGTTGGAATGAATCAAAGATTTCAGCAAGATCGGGGCGTGTACGACCAGATTCATCAACAGGTGCATTGAATTTGTTTACAACTACGCCTAAAAGATTTGGATTGTTTTTACCACCAAATAAAGAGGCTGCTGCTTCTACACGATCTTTTAATTCGGTTGGGGTTTCAGTTGCTGGTGCTGCAACTAATACGATTTCTGCATCTAATGCTTGTGCAATTTCATAGTTGATATTATTTGCATAACCGTGTTTTCTTGTTGGAATTAAACCTTCAACTACAACAATGTCATTATTTTTGGTTAATTGTTGGTGGTTAGCTACAATTTTTTCTAACAATACGTCAGACTGATTTTGACCAATTAATGATTCTGCCACGCTTAACATAAAGGGTTCGGCAGTTTCAAGGCTAGTGCTAGTGCGAATAATAGAGGTTGTGCGATCCAATTTATCTTCGCCAGTGCTTGGTTGAGAAACGGGTTTCATAAAAGCAACTTTCGTGCCTTTTTGTTCGAGAGAGTGGATTAATCCAAGACTAATGCTAGTTAAACCCACGCCTGTACTTACAGGGATAAGAATAATCGTGCGAGACATAGTTAAACCTTAATATGTATATGTTATAAATAAAAACTGCCGAAAAATTCGGCAGTTTGTTGTTGAATTAGAAACAAAGTCTTGCGGTATCTTGTGCGATAACCAATTCTTCGTTAGTTGGAAGAACAATCGCTTTAAATGCGGAATCATCAGTCGTGATTACGCCATCTTTACCAAAACGTGCGGCAAGATTTCGTTCATTATCGATTTGAATGCCAAATAATTTTAAGTGATTCAATGCTAATTCACGAACGTGCGCTGAGTTTTCGCCAATACCACCAGTGAATGCAATCGCATCTAAGTGATCATCGCCCAACACAGCCATATAAGCACCAATGTATTTCGCTAAACGATAGCTATAAACATTTAAAGCGCGTTTTGCTTCTGGTTTAGATGCATTATCGTAGTTATCTTCAGCATAACGGCAGTCGCTGGTTACTTCAGTTAAGCCTAAAAGACCAGATTTTTTCACTAAAGTCTCTTCGATTTGTTCCATAGACATACCTAAAGTTTTGTATAGATAGAATATGATTGCAGGGTCAATATCGCCACAACGTGTACCCATTACCAAACCTTCTAGCGGAGTTAAACCCATTGACGTATCGATACATTGACCGTTACGCACAACAGAAACAGAACCACCATTACCTAAGTGACAAATAATAGCATTGACTTGGTCTGCGGGTTTGCCTACATATTCGGCGACTTCACGAGAAATGAAGTAGTGACTTGTGCCGTGTGCACCATAGCGACGTACGCCGTGCTCTTTATATAAAGAGTATGGAAGGGCATAAAGGAAGGCTTCTTCAGACATAGTTTGGTGGAATGCTGTATCAAAAACTACCACGTTTTTATCTTTTAAGTGTGGGAATGCGTTAAATGCTTCGCGAATACCAATTAAGTGAGCAGGGTTGTGAAGTGGCGCAAATTGTGCAGCATCTTCAATACCTTTAACAACTTCATCAGTTACGATAACAGATTGGGTGTATTTTTCGCCACCGTGAACGATACGGTGACCAATTGCTGCGATAGAATTTTTTAGTTCATCAGTCAGAATGTTAGATGCAATAAAATTAAGCGCTTCAGTATGCGCTGCGCCTGCGCCTAAATCTGCGTTACCTTTCTCTCCATTGAGTTTCCATTTGATACGTGCTTCTGGTAAGAAAAATGCTTCGGCTAAGCCAGATAATTTTTCTTCCCCTGTTGCTGGATCAAGAATTGCAAATTTTAGTGAAGAACTACCGCAGTTAAGGATAAGAACAAGTTTTGACATAGGAACCCTATATTTGATTGAGGTTAATAAAAATCCATCATTTAAGATGGTTTGAAAAATTAGGTATAGGATACACCTTTTGATGAATAAAATAAATTCATCGGTAAGGAAAAAATACAAACTTTATCGTATTTTTTGAAAAATTAAACTATTTTTACTAAAAATAGACTTAAAATAGCGTATGATAAGTGCGGTCAATTTTTTGAGGTGTTTTTTATGGCGTTTTTTTCCATTTTTAAACAGGGACAAATTTATCTTAATACTTGGCCGCAGGAGGCGAAGTTAGGGATTATTTTCCCTGAAAACCGTATTATGAAAGCCACGAGTTTTGCACAAAAATTTATGCCTTTTGTTGCTGTATTTGCAATACTGTGGCAACAGATTTATGCAAAAAATGATTTAATGGCATTTTCTATCGCAATTTTGACCGCACTTTTTACCTTGCTTATTCCTTTTCAAGGGCTTTATTGGCTTGGTAAGCGTGCAAATTCGCCATTAGAAAATCAAAGTGCGGTATGGTTTTACGATATTTGCGAACGCTTAAAACAACAAAATGAACCCTTGCCTTTTGTGCAAGAAAAACCGACATATCAACATTTAGCAGAGGTCTTAAGGAAAGCTCAAAGCAAATTTGAACGTGCTTTTTGGCAGGAAATTTAGTTTACGCAAACGTTTTCTTTTTGGCTGTATTTTTGTAGAATACCTCGGTCGTTTTAAACGGCCGTTTTTCATTGAGAGATTTTTTAATGATCGATTACATTATTATTGGCATTATCGCTTTTTCCATTCTTGTCAGTTTATTACGTGGTTTTGTACGCGAAGTACTTTCACTTGGTAGCTGGGTTGTGGCATTTATCGTAGCAAGCCAGTTCTATCCTTATCTTGCCACTTATCTTACGCAAATTGAATCAATGTATGTGCGTAATGGAACTGCAATCGCCATTCTGTTTGTTCTGACTTTAATCGTGGGCGCAATAGTAAATTATGTGATTAGTCAATTAGTAGATAAGACGGGTTTAAGCGGCACTGATCGCGTATTAGGTGCAGCTTTCGGTTTAGTGCGCGGTGCATTGATTGTGGCTGCGTTGTTATTTTTTATGGATACTTTTACCAATTTTGAACAAACTGATTGGTGGAAAGAATCTCAATTAATACCGCACTTTGGTTTTATTATTGAATGGTTCTTTCAACAGCTTCAGTCAAGTTCAAGTTTTTTAAATCCAACGCTTAATCAATAAGGAACACAAAATGTGTGGTATTGTCGGTATTGTTAGCCAAAGTCCGGTTAATGAATCTATTTATGCAGCATTAACTCTTTTGCAACATCGTGGACAAGATGCGGCGGGTATTGTAACGGTTGATGATGAAAACCGTTTCCGCTTACGTAAAGCTAATGGCTTAGTCAGCGATGTGTTCCGTCAAGAGCATATGCTACGCTTGCAAGGAAATGCTGGATTAGGGCATATTCGCTATCCTACGGCAGGAAGTTCTAGCGTCTCAGAGGCACAACCTTTTTATGTAAATTCTCCCTATGGTGTCACTTTGGTGCATAACGGCAATTTAACCAACTCAGTGGAGTTAAAAGAAAAAGTCTTTAAAACTGCCCGCCGTCACGTAAACACTAATTCAGATTCTGAACTTCTTCTTAATATTCTCGCTAATCATCTTGATCACATTCCTCAAAACCATCTTGATCCACAAGATATTTTTTATGCCGTTCGTAAAACTCACAATGATATTCGTGGTGCTTATGCCTGCGTAGCGATGATTATTGGACATGGGATGGTTGCATTTAGAGATCCTTTTGGTATTCGTCCTTTGGTGTTGGGTAAACGTGAAGAAAATGGCAAAACTGATTATATGTTCGCCTCTGAAACAGTGGCTTTAGATATTGTCGGTTTCGAGTTTGTACGTGATATTGCTGCGGGCGAAGCCGTTTATGTAACGTTTGATGGCGAGCTTTATTCACAACAATGTACCGAAAGTGCGGTGTTAAATCCTTGTATTTTTGAGTATGTTTATTTTGCACGCCCAGATTCAACGATTGATGGCGTCTCTGTTTATGCGGCACGTGTTCATATGGGGGAAAAACTCGGGAAAAAAATTGCAAAAGAATGGGCGGATGAAATTGATAATATTGATGTGGTCATTCCTATTCCTGAAACCTCCACAGATATTGCGTTACAAATAGCTCGTGTACTAGGGAAACCTTATCGCCAAGGATTTGTGAAAAATCGCTATGTTGGTCGTACCTTTATTATGCCAGGACAAGCACAGCGTATTAGTTCTGTTCGTCGCAAATTGAATACCATTAAAGCTGAATTTAAAGATAAAAATGTGTTATTGGTGGACGATTCTATCGTTCGTGGCACAACCTCTGAGCAAATTGTTGAAATGGCTCGCTCAGCTGGTGCGAAGAAAATTTACTTTGCCTCTGCTGCTCCTGAAATTCGTTATCCGAATGTATATGGTATTGATATGCCGAGTTGTGATGAACTGATCGCTTACGGTCGAAATGTTGAGGAAATTGCACATTTGATCGGCGTAGATAAATTAATTTTCCAAGATCTGACCGCACTTACTGAATCTGTTCAATTGGAAAACCCAGCCATTCAAGGTTTTGATTGTTCTGTTTTCACAGGCGAATATATTACAGGCGATATTAGCCCTGAATATCTTAATAAAATCGCAACTCAACGCAATGATAGTGCAAAGAAAAAACGTGAAAAACAAGCATCCAATCTTGAAATTTATAATGAACAATAAATTGCGATAAGGCGAGATATTTAGTCCGATAAAAATCACCGCATTAAAAAAGTGCGGTGATTTTTTTATTTGTTTTTTAGGATTTCTTCTAGATAGTTTTCGCAATCAGAATATTGAAATTGGAATCCAGCGTTGAGTAATTTTTCAGGCACAACATTTTGGCTTTCTAGTAATAGATTCGCTCGTTCGCCAAGCATGAAATGTAATATCCATTTGGGAATGGTTGCAAAGGCAGGACGTTTTAATATTCCAGCCAAAGTGCGGTTAAATTTATGCTGTTTTATGGGATTCGGGGCTGAGAAGTTAAATGCCCCTCTACATTCTGAATGATCGAGTAAAAATAAAATGCCGTTTACAATATCTTCTAAAGCAATCCAAGGGAAATATTGCTCTCCCTTGCCCAGATTACCGCCAAGTCCCCATTTGTATAAAGGCAACATTTTTGCAAGCGCGCCTCCTTTCTTAGAAAAGACTATTCCTGTTCTAATCAAACAAACTCTCGCATTAGCTTGTCGCGCGATATTTTCCCAATCTTGGCATAATTGTGCGGTAAAGGTTTTTGCTGTTTTGCTTGTTTCAGTAATTGTTTGTTCGTCTTGATCGCCGTAAATTCCAGTCGCTGAACCTGATATAAAAATTGGGTATTGCTGATACTGATTGATGAATTCAACCAGTTGAGTGGTAAGGCTTAAACGACTTTCTCGTAAAATAGATTTCTGATTTTTCGACCAAACTTTATGAAAAATTGGTTCGCCAGCAAGATTGATGATGGCATCAAACTGTTCTTGTAAATCGAGTTCTGAAAGTGCGGTAATAAATTTGATGTTTTTTTGCTTTGAGAAAGTGTGCGGCGAACTTGAGCGCGTTAAGATCGTCACTTGTTCATTGCGTAAGCAGAGTTGTTCGACAAGTGCTTTGCCGATAAGTCCTGTTCCTCCTGTTAATAGAATATTCATTACAATGCGTTTTCAAATAAGCGTTGGATATTTTGCAATAATTCGTCGATAGGTTTATCGCTTGTGGGCGTGACAAAAATAGTATCATCGCCTGCGATAGTGCCTAAAATGCCTTCCGATTTTCCAATGGAATCAAGTAATCGTGCAATTAATTGAGCAGCACCGGGCGTCGTTTTTATTACGATTAACATCGAATTGTGATCAACATCTAAGACAAGATTTTTTAATGGACTACTGGTATTGGGAACACTTAATTCATTTGGTAAGCAATAGACCATTTCCATTTTGGTATTACGAGTGCGAACCGCACCAAATTTGCTGAGCATTCTCGATATTTTTGATTGATTAATACCAGTAAAGCCTTGTTTTTTTAAGGCATCGACAATTTCATTTTGAGAACCAAAGCGTTCTTGATTGAGTAATTCTTTAAAAGCACGAGTTAAATTGTCAGTCATCTTTATTTTTTAATAGTCAAAATTTGCATAAGAATTGCATAAAAATTCACTTTCATCAACTGAAATATGAATAAGAATAAAGAGAAGAAAATATTTATCTCAGAAATGTGAACTAGATCATAGAATGATATTTCTCTATTTGTAATTGTAAGATGAACATTTTAAAATCAGGCTGTTTTAAATTAACTAACACATAAGGAGTATTTATGAAAGTTGCTGTATTAGGTGCCGCAGGTGGTATTGGTCAAGCATTAGCGTTATTACTAAAACTTCAGTTGCCAGCAGGCACCGACTTAGCATTGTATGATATTGCCCCAGTAACACCAGGTGTTGCAGTGGATGTTAGCCATATTCCAACGGCAGTGAATGTGAAAGGTTTTTCTGGTGAAGATCCAACACCAGCACTTGAAGGTGCGGATGTTGTATTAATTTCTGCTGGTGTTGCGCGTAAACCTGGTATGGATCGTTCAGATTTATTCAATATTAATGCAGGTATCGTGCGTGGTTTAATTGAGAAAGTCGCGATTACTTGCCCAAAAGCTTGTGTTGGTATCATCACTAACCCAGTAAATACTACTGTTGCGATTGCGGCTGAAGTGTTGAAAAAAGCAGGTGTTTACGACAAACGTAAATTATTTGGTGTGACAACTTTAGACGTGTTACGTTCTGAAACTTTTGTGGCTGAATTAAAAGGTTTAAATGTTTCTCGTACGAGCGTTCCTGTTATTGGTGGTCACTCAGGTGTGACTATTCTTCCATTACTTTCTCAAGTTCAATATGCAAAATGGAACGAAGAAGAAATCGAACCATTAACAAAACGTATCCAAAATGCAGGTACAGAAGTGGTCAATGCAAAAGCAGGTGGCGGTTCTGCAACGCTTTCAATGGCGCAAGCTGCGGCACGTTTTGCTCGTTCTTTAGTGAAAGGATTAAGTGGCGAGACAGTGGTTGAATGTACTTATGTTGAAGGCGATGGCAAATATGCTCGTTTCTTCTCTCAACCCGTTCGTTTAGGCAAAGAGGGTGTAGAAGAAATTTTACCAATTGGCCCATTAAGCAATTTTGAACAACAAGCTTTAGAAAATATGTTGCCAACTTTACGTGCAGATATTGAATTAGGCGAAAAATTTATTAATGGTTAATCGTTAAACAATAAGAAGGGAATATAAAATTCTCTTTTTATTAAAATAAAAAAGCCACCAAATGGTGGCTTTTGTTTGTATCTTTATTATTTCTGACGCATTGCAGGGAATAAGATCACATCACGAATTGATGGTGCATTTGCATAAAGCATTGCTAGGCGGTCGATACCTAAACCTTCCCCAGCTGTTGGTGGTAAGCCGTGCTCTAATGCAACAACAAAGTCTTCATCTTTAAACATCGCTTCATCATCGCCAGCTTCTTTTGCAGCCACTTGTGCATCAAAACGTTCATTTTGATCTTCTGCGTCATTTAATTCTGAGAAACCATTACCGATTTCACGACCACCGATAAAGAGCTCAAAACGATCTGTTACATCTGGATTTTCATCATTACGACGTGCAAGTGGAGAAATTTCCGCAGGATGAGCCATTAAGAAGGTTGGTTGAATTAAGTGATGTTCAGCCACTTCTTCAAAAATTGCATTGACAATGCTGCCTAAACCCCAAGATTTTTGCACCTCAATACCTAAGCGTTCCGCCGTGGCTTTTGCACGATCAAAGTCATATAAATCTTCTTTTACGATACCTTTGTCTGCTCCGTATTTAATGGTTGCATCGTGTAATGTAATACGTTCAAATGGTTTACCAAAATCAAATTCGTATTCGCCGTATTTCACAATAGTAGTACCAAGAATATCAATCGCTAATTTACGCAGAAGTTCTTCGGTGTTA
The DNA here is from genome assembly GCF_049823435.1 of Haemophilus sp. HN_Hi16. Taxonomy (NCBI): domain Bacteria; kingdom Pseudomonadati; phylum Pseudomonadota; class Gammaproteobacteria; order Pasteurellales; family Pasteurellaceae; genus Haemophilus; species Haemophilus sp. HN_Hi16. The sequence goes on along the minus strand of NZ_CP187500.1, from coordinate 1,606,441 downwards.
TCCATTAAATCATGGTAATCCGCATAGGCTTGATAATATTCAAGCATAGTAAATTCTGGATTATGACGAACAGAAACCCCTTCATTACGGAAGTTACGGTTTAATTCAAATACTCGTTCAAAGCCACCCACTACTAAGCGTTTTAAATAAAGTTCAGGTGCGATACGTAAATACATATCCACATCTAATGCATTGTGATGGGTTACGAAAGGACGCGCAGATGCACCGCCTGGAATAACTTGTAACATTGGCGTTTCCACTTCCATAAAGCCTTTAGAAATGAAATATTCACGAATACCCGCGACAACTTTAGAACGAATAATAAAAGTGCGGCGAGATTCTTCGTTAGAAATTAAATCTAAATAACGTTGGCGATAACGAACTTCTTGGTCGGTTAAACCGTGGAATTTATCTGGTAATGGGCGAAGTGCTTTAGTTAAAAGTTGAACTTCAGTGGTTTTTACAGTGAGTTCATCGGTTTTTGTTTTAAATAAAGTGCCTTTAACGCCAACGATGTCGCCTAAATCCCAAGTACCAACGTCATCTTTATAAACACCTTCAGGCAAATTATCGCGTGCAACATAAAGCTGGATTTTACCGCTCATATCTTGAATAGTGATAAACGTTGCTTTACCCATTGCACGGCGAGTCATAATACGACCAGCAACTTGTACTTCAATGCCTTTCTCTTTTAAGATTTCCCCATCTTCTGCATCATATTGATTGTGCAAATCTTGTGCGAGCGCATCACGACGAAACTTGTTTGGAAAGGCATTACCTTTTGCACGTAATGCGGCTAATTTTTCACGACGAACGAGCATTTCGCCATTGAGATCTAATTCTTTAACTTCTTGTTCTGACATATTGTTTACCTTGTTTTATAAATTAATAAGAAATTTTTATTTTCTTTGTTTACTTTAGGAGCTGTTGAAGACTAAAGGAAATATATTATCGAAAGCCCCCTTCCGTCGCTTCGCGCCACCTTCCCCCGTAAACAGGGGAAGGCAAGAAATTTTTACAAGCCAGCTTTTAAACTCGCTTCAATAAATCGATCTAAATCCCCGTCTAATACGGCTTGCGTATTACGGTTTTCCACGCCAGTACGTAAATCTTTAATACGTGAATCGTCTAATACGTAAGAGCGAATTTGGCTTCCCCAACCAATGTCGGATTTATTATCTTCCATTGCTTGCTTATCCGCATTTTTCTTTTGTAATTCAAGCTCATACAATTTCGCTTTTAATTGTTTCATCGCTTGATCTTTGTTCTTGTGCTGTGAACGGTCGTTTTGACATTGCACTACAATACCACTTGGTATATGGGTAATTCGCACCGCACTTTCAGTTTTGTTTACGTGCTGACCACCTGCCCCTGATGCACGATAAACATCAATACGTAAATCAGCTGGATTGATTTCAATATCAATATCGTCATCAATTTCAGGATAGACAAATGCTGCACTGAATGATGTGTGACGACGGTTATTGGAATCAAATGGACTTTTACGCACTAAACGATGAATGCCCGTTTCTGTTCGTAACCAACCAAAGGCATATTCTCCGCTCACTTTAATGGTTGCCGATTTCAATCCAGCTACATCACCGTCAGATACTTCCATCAGTTCTGTTTTAAAACCTTTGCTTTCAGCCCAACGAAGATACATACGGAGCAACATTTCTGTCCAATCTTGAGCTTCCGTACCGCCAGAACCAGCTTGTAAATCCACATAGCAATCGCAAGCATCATGTTCGCCACTAAACATTCGACGGAACTCTAATTTTTCGAGTTGTTGTTCGAGTTCATCTAATTCAGCAACTGCTTCATTGAAAGTGTCTTCGTCTTCTGCTTCAATAGCGAGTTCTAACAACCCATCGACATCTTCTAAACCTTGTTCTAACTTTTTGATGGTATTTACAACTTGTTCTAAAGAAACCCGTTCTTTACCAAGCGTTTGAGCTTTATCTGGATCATTCCAAACATCTGGCTGTTCTAGTTCGGCATTGACTTCTTCTAAACGCTCAACTTTGGCATCAAAGTCAAAGATACCCCCGAAGCACCGAAGTGCGGTCAGATAAATCGATGATTTTATTTTTTACAGGATTGATTTCAAACATAATAAATTCACTGTGTGATAAAGTGTGGAATTATATGCTATTTTCTGATTTTTGGATAGTTTGACCTTGCAGAAATTAGCAATCTCTCTATAATTTCAGGCTTTCTCACTCAAGCTAATTTAGGAACAAAAAATGAAGAAAATTTTTACCGCACTTTTGTGCGTGGCTGCGGCTAATGCAATGGCAGATGATGCGGCAATTAAACGCAAATTACAGTCTTTTAATATATCAAATATTGTTATTAAATCTTCGCCGATTTCAGGCATTAAAACGGCTGTCACGGATCAAGGTATACTCTATGTGAGCGAAGATGGAAAATATCTTTTTGAAGGTAAACTTTATGAACTCACAAATAATGGCCCTGTTGATGTCGCAGGTAAAATTTTAGTAGATAAACTTAATTCTTACAAAAACGAGATGATTGTTTATCCTGCGAAAAATGAAAAACACGTAGTAACAGTATTTATGGATATTACCTGCCATTATTGCCATTTGTTACATCAGCAATTAAAAGAATATAACGATCTTGGTATTACTGTACGTTATTTAGCTTTCCCTCGCGCAGGTATGAATAATCAAACGGCGAAACAAATGGAAGCGATTTGGACGGCGAAAGATCCCGTTTTTGCTTTAAACGAAGCTGAAAACGGTAATCTACCAAAAGAAGTTAAAACGCCAAATATCGTGAAAAAACATTATGAATTAGGTATTCAATTTGGTGTACGAGGAACACCAAGTATTGTGACTTCAACGGGAGAAGTTATTGGCGGTTATTTAAAACCAGCTGATTTATTAAGAGCTCTTGAAGAAACGGCACAATAATTTTATAATAAAGAGCAAGGGGCAGTTGCCTACCCCTTGTGTTTTAATAGTCGGTAATGCTTAATATGCTGGGGAGCTTAAAAGCATTAACAACACAAAAATTATGATATAAATACATAATTTAGGCATCATTAAAATCCTTAGCTGACACAATAGTTAGACTAATGGTCAGCAGGGCTTTTAACCCCTGTCAGCATTCAGGGTTAAAAGCCCTGACCGACAGGAAAAAGTATAGATAAAAGAGCTGTTGATTTCAACAGCTTTTTGCTTTTAGGTATGAATTAATATCCAGTGAAAAAACTTATCAAACGCCGTGAAATTCCAGTTGGAAATTCTGTTTCAACCCATCCGTTATTAGATCGCCTTTATCGCGCTCGTCGTATTCAAAACACCAAAGAATTAGACCGCACTTTGAAATCAATGCTTAATCCAAATCAATTATATGGCATTGATCAAGCTGTAAATTTATTAGTGGAAGCCTATCAACAACAGCAAAAAATTGTGATTGTTGGGGATTTTGATGCTGATGGTGCAACCAGCACAGCATTGAGTGTGCTGGCTTTAAGACAACTTGGCTTTTCTGATGTGGATTACCTTGTGCCAAATCGATTTGAACAGGGTTATGGCTTGAGTATTCCCGTGGCTGAAATGGCAATTGAAAAGGGCGTTCAGCTTTTAATGACGGTGGATAACGGCGTTTCGTCTTTTGACGGTGTGGCATTTTTGAAAGACAAAGGCATTCGAGTTTTAGTCACGGATCATCATTTACCCCCCGAAACTTTGCCGCCAGCCGATGCGATTGTTAATCCTAATTTAACTCAGTGTCATTTCCCTTCAAAATCTTTAGCTGGTGTTGGTGTGGCATTTTATTTGATGTTAGCCGTACGAGCAAAATTTCGTGAACTCGGTATTTTTACGGCAGAAACACAACCTAATTTTACTGATTTGCTCGATCTGGTGGCACTTGGCACCATCGCTGATGTTGTGCCTTTAGATCAAAATAATCGTATCCTTGCTTATCAAGGTTTAATGCGTATCCGTGCTAGACACTGCCGTCTTGGTATTATTGCGTTGGCTGAAGTGGCTAACCGTAATGTAGAGCAGTTTACTTCAAGTGATCTCGGTTTTTGTATCGGACCGCGTTTAAATGCAGCAGGGCGTTTAGATAATATGTCGATTGGTGTAGAACTTTTGCTGGCGAACGAAATGTCAAAAGCCAGAGAATTAGCTTTAGATCTCGATCAGCTCAATCAAACTCGTAAAGAAATTGAAGCGGGTATGAAGCTTGAGGCAATAAAAATTTGTCAAAATCTTACCGCACTTTTTAAAGAGTTACCTTCGGGGATTACACTTTATCAACCAGATTGGCATCAAGGCGTATTAGGCATTGTGTCATCAAGGATTAAGGATCAATATCATCGTCCAGTGATTGCCTTTGCACAAGATAGTGAGGGAATTTTGAAAGGTTCTGCTCGTTCTATTGAGGGGTTACATATGCGTGATGTTCTGGAGCGTATTCATTCGCAACATCCTAATATGATTTTAAAATTTGGTGGACACGCAATGGCGGCAGGCTTGAGTATTCGCGAAGAACATTTTGACGATTTCCAACATATTTTTAATCAAACCGTTGCCGATTGGTTTGATGAAGAACATCTGCAAGGCGTAATTTGGACAGATGGCGAACTGAATTCAAATGAATTTAATCTTGAAACGGCAGAGCTGATAAAATCGGTAGGCACTTGGGGGCAAGGGTTTCCTGAGCCTTGCTTTGATGGCGAATTTAAAATTTTAGACCAGCGTGCAATTGGGCAAAATAAAAATCATCTAAAAATGTTGCTAGAACCGAAACAGGGCGGGGTTTTATTAGATGCCATTGCGTTTAATATTGATACAAGATTGTATCCTGATCTTTCAATTAAACAGGCTCGTTTAGCCTATAAATTAGATATTAACGAATTTCGTGGCAATCGTAGCCTACAATTATTGGTAGATTATATTGAGCCGATAGATGAGTGATAGAATGAAATTAAAGGGAATATTGGCATTTTGTTTGCTTTTTTTATCGTCGTTTGTTTTAGCAGAAGTCAATCAGAAAGAATTTTCAGTGCAAAATTCTCCGCACTTGCCATCAAGGGACACAATTTATTTTGAAGATGGACGGGATTATTTTTCTTATAAAGAACCTATTGAACAAGCGTCTCGAACCGATAAAAAAATCCGCATTCAATTCTTTTTTGATTATGATTGTCGAGTGTGTTCTTCAGCGCAGGATATTTTAGAACTTTATAGCCAAATACGCACATATAAAGTTGCGTTGGAAGAATATCCTATTGCAACTGCCGATAGCCAGTTTAGCGCACGTATTTTTTATACTTTGCAAGCATTAAGTGCGAGCGAATTATCCAATGTTTTGTTATTTGAAACTTCAGAAAAATCCCGTTATACAGAATTGTCTGCGACAAATAAAATTCAACAATGGGCGGAAGAACAAGGGCTAGATAAACAGTTATTTATTCAAACTGAAAATTCACAAAGCGTAAAAGAACAGATCCAAAATGCGATTGAATTGACGGAAGAATATGGTGTTTTTACCTATCCTTACGTTGTCATTGGTGGAAGATATGTACTCACTGCGAGTACGCTTTATAACGATGATTATAGCGTAGCAGTGTTAGATTTTTTGGTAAATAAAATAGAACAGGAACAAAAACAATGAAAATAGGAATTGTTGGTGCAATGGCACAAGAAGTCGAAATTTTAAAAAATTTAATGGCTGATAGAACGGAAACTCGAGTAGCAAGTGCGGTCATTTTTGAAGGCAAAATTAATGGTAAAGATGTTGTATTATTACAATCAGGCATTGGCAAAGTGGCAGCTGCCATTGGCACGACGGCGTTATTGCAATTAGCCAAGCCAGATTGTGTGATCAATACTGGTTCTGCAGGTGGGGTAGCAAAAGGCTTGAAAGTCGGGGATCTTGTAATTTCTGATGAAACACGCTACCACGATGCAGATGTGACCGCTTTTGGCTATGAAAAAGGGCAGTTACCTGCTAATCCTGCTGCATTTTTATCGGATAAAAAATTGGCAGATCTCGCTCAAGAAATTGCAGAAAAGCAAGGGCAATCGGTAAAACGTGGTTTAATTTGCTCTGGCGATAGTTTTATTAATAGCGAAGACAAAATTACACAAATAAAAGCAGATTTCCCGAATGTGACGGGGGTTGAAATGGAAGCCACAGCGATTGCACAAGTTTGCTATGCGTTTAATGTGCCTTTTGTGGTGGTTCGTGCTATTTCTGATGGCGGCGATGGCAAAGCAAGTATGTCTTTTGAAGAGTTTTTACCATTGGCGGCGAAGCAGTCTTCCGCATTAGTGTTAGAGATGATAGATAGACTGTAGCCATAATCTTTTCATAAGATCACAAATTTCATAAACATTATTGAAAAGGCATAGCTATTAGCTATGCCTTTTTATATGAACCTATTAGAATTTATAGTTTAAACTCAGAATATAAGTTCTTCCACGTGCAAAGTTATAAAGTACAGATTTATCTTTTCCTCCATCTTCACAAGCATTATTTTTTTTACTACAAATTGAATCATTTAAGCTTGAATAATATCTTTGCGAAGCCGCATCATTTCCAGCATCTAACGGATCAACATAACGTTTATCTAATAGATTTTGTACTTCCGCTTTAATAATCAAATCTTTGATTGGTTCATAGCTGACGTGTAAATCTAAAATAATCGGTTGTTTTTTAATCTCTTCCGTTTTTTTCACGGCATAGTAAGTACGAGAACCTGAAGTCTTTTGTTCATAGTGAGATCCATTGATATATTCTTCTTCAATTGTCGCACGTTTACTTTTTCCATAATAACGAGCTGCCAGACCTAAGGTTAATTTTTGATCAAACCAACGTGTGCCAAGCTCTAATCTGCCGTAGTCTTTTGGTAGCATTGAAACACGAGATAAGCCATAACCTTGTTTCAAAATGTCTTCTTGTGAAGCATTATTCGGACGTGGGCTGGCATCGGCATAATTGGTTGGCTGATTAGTACGTTGATATGCATAAGAGACATTCGCAAAAAAACGTCCCATGTCATAGTTAATTTCTAACTCAGCACCGCTCTTTTTCACAATAGGCTTATAATTTTGATGTGCGATAGTAAAGCGAAAACCATTACTGTCTGCCCACGTAGGTACGCCATCTCTCCACCAAACACCGTAAACATTATGGATATAGTTTTTAATAAAACTACGATAGCCCACTAATTTGACGCCTAATACATCGTCTTGAGTGAATAGACCTTTTTTATAAGTATTAAAGCCTAGTTGATAGGTGTCAGATTGTTCAGGTTTTAATGCTGTGTTTACCCCTGCATTAGACACTTGAGAGAAAAACATCTCTTGAATATTCGGCATTCTGTGAGTGCGTGAATAAGTAAAAAATGGCATAAAATAATCACTCAGTTCTGCACTTAATGTGGCAGAATGATTGAATGCCTTTTTATGACCTGATTTATGCAAAATAGGTTCATTAATTTGTGTTTGCGTACTTTCATACCCGACATATTCACCATTAAAGGCATAATGGGTAAAATTCACGCTGTAATTTAAATGATAAATACCTTTAGAAAGTGCGGTATCAAAATACACTGTTTTAAATTTTTGCTTGCCAGAAGGTTGTAAGATTACTGAACGTTGTGGTAATAAACTTTTTGTGCCAGAATATCGCCCTCTTTGACTGTGTGAATATAAGCCTTGATCATGTGAAGCATCGTTATAAAACAAACTTAATTCTTCTGGAAAACGGTTTTTACTGTATTCATTGGTAAAATAGTTAAACCCTAATGTGGTTTTTAAATCAATTTCTTTTGGCAGTAAGAAAGTATGGCTGTTGTTAATATCAACAATATTCGCTACATTTTTTGTGATAAGTTTATCTGCCACTTGCCAGCCAGCAAAAAAACCGCCTTTAGGATAAATAGTTTTGCCAATGTTATGTGCAGCCATTAAATTAAGATCAAGATAGCTGTTATTATTGAAGTTATAATTGGCTTGGTAATTACGGTTTTCAATTTTGCGAGAACCAATTTTATTATCAAGGGTACGTATTTGTGCCCCTAGCGTATGGTGATCATCGCCATATTCAAATTTTAATAAATGGCTACGCGAGCGTGATTGCAAACTGCCTGGTTCAATAGGTGCAACACTATATTGCTCTTTATTGCGTTCAAAGCTTTCATCAGTTTTTTTAATTCCATCAGCACCTTCTTGTAATTCTTTAATTTTTGATGGATCTTTGTTCTCTTTAATAAGTTGTTCTAAAATTTTCTTTCTTGTTTCATCTTTGTAAACATTTCCATAGTTGTTTGAGTTTATGTGTACATTACAATTCGCATCAGTGTAGCGTGTCTCTGTTTCTTGTGTAAGTTCATTTTTTGTGACAATAGGATCTTGACTTCCTAAATATTCAGGCTTACTTAGGTTACAAGACCAATGGGCTTTAGATAAATCAGGAGTCCACTGTCCAGCTTGGTTTAAAACATAACCTGCATTGCGGAAATAGGCTTCTTTTTCTTTAGCAAGAATATCTTGCCCTAATGATGCTAATCGTTCTCCGCCACCAATACGATAATCTTGTGAAACTTCACGTTGGCTATAACCATACACCACGCCTACATAGCCACCGTTATCAAGCCATTTTCTGCCTGCAGCCGTCGTCATAAAATTGGATTTAGTGGCATTGCTCCCTGTCATTCCTTTCAGAATAATGCCGAATGGTTTGTCATCAGTAATCACATCATTAACGCTTAATGTTCTAAAATTAGCACTGCCTGCTAACGCATTTATACCGCTTGCTCCCGAAAAGTTACTTTTATTAACATCTACACCTGCAATAAAATTAGGATCGATTGCCGCACCAAATTGAGAACTTCCGCCTGATTGACCAGAGTCTAAGGCTGTAGAATAGAAGGTTTGGGTTACACCATCAACCATCGTATTGACACGACCTAATCCATTTTCGCCACGAATATTTACAGAAACCACACCCGAGCCTTTATCTTGTTGAGTAAATGCCCCAGGAATGCTCCGAATGACTTGGTCAATGGTTTGGGTTTCCTTAAAGACATTTTCACGCGTACTTTTGGCTTTGGCTTCAGTGAAAGGTTTTTTATCGTTTGATATCACTTTTTCTACGACATCAATTTGTCCTAATGTTTCTTCGGCTTGAGCTTGTGTAATCGTTATACCGATCGTATTAATTAGGCCAAGTGTAATTAAATTTAATTTTATAGCTTTCTTCATTATCGTTCCTATTTATTTTTGAGAAGGATTACGATTATCCATTTTATAAGAGGGATTTCAAGGAATGATTTAATGAAAATACCTAAAAATAATGAAAAAAATTAATTTTTAGAGAGGAAATATGTTGAGAAGATAAAGAAAAAGAAAGTTTGGTTTTTGCTAAATGGGCAAATTCATTCGCTAAATCAACCGCACTTTAATGGGTTAAAGGTCATTTTTGATAGTAGAAATATAAAAGAGAAAAATAGGAAATGACCGCAAAAGTGCGGTCATTTTTGGCGTAAATTTTATAGATTATAAAATAAAGGTACTAAGAACAGTGCACCAAGTGCGGCAATGATACCGTAAATGATCATAGGTATAATGGTTTTCTTAATAATTGTGCCTTCTTGGTTTGAAATATTTAACACAGAACTTACCGCTACAATGTTATTGATACATACCATATTCCCCATTGCCCCACCGACAGATTGTAAAGCAAGAACAAGTGCGACAGAAATGCCTGTGGTTTCTGCGGTAGAAAGTTGAACACTACCAAATGTTAGGTTGGATACGGTATTTGAACCCGAGAAAAACGATCCAATCGCACCTAAGAAAGAGGAGAAAATAGTCCAGTTACTACCAGAAATTTCAGCAAAAGTTCTACCTATAATTTTTACCATAGAATGTTCGCCACCCACTAACATTAGGTTTACCATCACTAAGGCACCAATTAAGGCAATAAATGGATTTTTAGATTGTTGTAAACTTGATACAAAAATCTGTTTAACATTTGAACTGGAAATTTTAAAGAAAGGAATCGCAATTAGTACTGTAATGACAAATGGAATCAATGCAGGTACATAAAGAAGTTTATAGCTTGATGAAACATTTGAGCCAAAAATATTTTTTAAGCTAAAGATTAAACCTTTACTAATTTCAAATAATCCTAACGAACCTAATGTGGTTGAGAACCAAATAGTTGCGTCATTCATCATTGCTTTGAATGGTAATTGATGAATACGAGTTACAATTAAAAATGCAATAAGTAAACCTGTAGGGAATAATGCTTTAACTACTTCTCCCGTACTTACCGCATTATTATCAAGGTTATTTGTTACTTTTGCTAAACCAATATTGCGATTAGCAGCCCATACAGAAATAAATAAGCCGATTGCACCCCCAACGAGTGATGGAAATTCGTAATTGACTTGAGCAATCAAGAAATAAGGTACTACGCAACCCAGTACGCTAATATAGATAAATACGATGTTTTTACGAATATCATCCCAACTTACTAAGATACGAAGTGCTAATAATGGGATAAGAAGTGCAGCAACGGAGTGTATAAATGCTGTAATAGACCCAATTTCTAAAATCATATTTTCTGATAATTTTAAAGCACCAAAACCAAACCAAGTTGGTGTACCTACCGCACCAAAGGATACGGGAACTGAGTTCATAATCAGTGCCAACATCGCCACTTTTAATGGATGAAAACCTAATCCCACTAAAATAGGTGCAGCAATTGCTGCTGGTGTACCAAAACCACTTGCCCCTTCGATCATAAAGGCAAATGCCCAACCAATAATCATTAATTGTGCAACAGGATTTGGATTAATATTTCCTAGCCATTTTCGCATAATATTTGTTGCGCCTGAAATTTCAGAGAAACGGTTAAAGAGAATCGCACCAAAAATTACTGTAATAGGAGTTTGTACCGCAACAATTGCAGAAACAACATTTGCACTAATAGTAACAATATCTGTATTAAAGTGTAAAAGATGAACGCCCATAACTAATGTCGCAATCCAAGGTAAGGCAACATAAGAAGGTAGCGCGTTTCTTTTTACCATAAGATAAATCAGTAAAACGATAGGAAAAATACTTAGAATAAAAGACAGCATAAAATATCCTCAAAGTTAGAGTAAAAGATGTGATGATTTTATGGATTTATATAAAAAAATCATATACCTATTTTAAGAAAATGTGATCAATATCTCATAAAATTTAACATTTTTTTTTCATTTTTTACATTTTTATTACTAATTTTTATTTATCCGATAATTAATAGAATAAAATGAAATATTGATTAGATGGATAGATAAAAGATTCACAGAATCGAATACATATTATATAAAAATATACGTACCGAATAAGCCAAGGATAGTGGTAATAATCAAAACAAGGAGAAACTAGCCGAGACTTGGAGAAAGGTGTAGAGTGGCAGAGATAATTTCAATACTATCCAAGTAACAAATTGAGAAAATATTTTCTCAACTTGTTACTTTACATATATCAATAAAGTACTTATGCAAACTCATGTTATTTGTTAATTCAGGATGAAATGATGTTACCAGCATATTCTTTTCTTGAGCTGCAACGATTTTATTATTTACCGTTGCAAGAATATTGACTTTTTTACCAACACTACTGATAACAGGTCCTCTGATAAAAGTCATAGGAATTTTACCAACCCCTTTGCAATCTGCTTCTGTATAGAAACTTCCTAATTGGCGTCCATAGGCATTCCTCTCAACTACAATGTCCATCGTTCCAAAATGACTCTCTTTCTGAGAAGTAATCTCTTTAGCCAACAGAATCAAACCAGCACAAGTTCCAAAGACAGGAAAGCCAGAAGAGATAGCTTGTTTCATCGGTTCCAGCATATGCAGCTCTCTTAAAAGTTTTCCTATGGCGGTTGACTCACCGCCAGGCAGAATCAAACCTGATAAATCACTGTAATATTGTTGAAAATTTTTTAAATTTCTCAGTTCGACACTTTCAATTCCTAATTTTTCTAGCATTCGTGCATGTTCCGCAAAGGCACCTTGTAGAGCTAATATTCCGATTTTCATTTATTTTCCTCGCTCAGCCATGAGAATTTGGATTTCATTTTCATTGATACCAACCATGGCTTCACCTAAATCTTCGGAGATTTGTGCTAGGATTTGTGGATTTTGATAGTTAGTTACAGCTTTGACAATAGCGCTCGCACGTTTTATAGGATCTCCTGACTTAAAAATACCTGAACCAACAAAGACACCCTCTGCGCCAAGTTGCATCATCAAGGCTGCATCTGCTGGAGTTGCAATTCCTCCAGCTGCGAAGTTGACAACTGGCAATTTCCCATGGTTATGGACGTATTGAACCAATTCTACAGGAACTTGTAAATCTTTGGCCGCAACATAGAGTTCGTCCTCACGTAAATTTTGAATGCGCCGAATTTCTTGATTCATCATGCGCATATGGCGAACAGCTTGGACGATATCCCCTGTTCCTGGTTCTCCTTTTGTACGAATCATTGAAGCCCCTTCAGCGATACGACGCAAGGCCTCGCCCAAATCTTTGGCACCACATACAAAAGGTACTTGGAATTCTTTCTTGTCCACATGGAAACGGTTGTCAGCTGGAGAAAGCACTTCACTTTCATCGATATAGTCAATTTCAATGGCTTCCAAAATCTGAGCTTCAACGAAATGTCCAATTCTAACTTTTGCCATAACTGGAATGCTAACTGCTCCTTGGATTTCCTTGATCATCTTAGGATCGCTCATGCGAGAGACACCTCCAACAGCACGAATATCTGCAGGAATTCGTTCCAAAGCCATCACTGCAGCTGCACCAGCAGCTTCTGCAATGCGAGCTTGCTCAGGGTTTTGAACATCCATGATAACTCCACCTTTGAGCATCTGTGCTAAGTTTTTATTTAGTTCATAACGATTTTCAGCCATTTCTTTGTCCTCATTATTTGATTATTTGTATTGATAGCTACGTTTTTTATTGTAATGTAGAAAAGTCTTTAGAACAAGTTTGAAAAGCTAGTAATAATCTCTAGGATGGTAATGAGGGGAAATTGTCTCTATAATGCGCAAAATTTTGATAATGAAAGGATAATTTGTATGGGAATGATTATTACTGTTGATGGGCCTAGTGGTGCTGGGAAAGGGACGCTTTGTTACGCGTTGGCTGAAAAGTTGGGCTATGCACTGTTGGATAGTGGGGCGATTTATCGCGTTACTGCATTGGCAGCGTTGCAACGTAAAACTGATCTAACAAATGAAACAGATTTAGCAGAATTAGCACGTCATTTAGATATTCAATTTATTCCTCAAAATGGCGAGGTAAACATTTTGCTTGCAGGAATGGATGTGAGCCGTTTAATTCGCACGCAAGAAGTGGCAGATGCTGCGTCAAAAGTAGCAGTTTTTCAAAAAGTGCGGTCAGCTTTATTACAACTTCAGCAAGATTTTGCGAAAAATGATGGATTAATTGCGGATGGTAGAGATATGGGAACAGTTGTATTCCCAAATGCACAAGTAAAATTATTTTTAGATGCAAGTGCTGAAGAACGTGCAAAAAGACGCTATAAACAGTTGCAAAATAAAGGAATAAATGGTAACTTTGCACAGATTTTAGCCGAGATAAAAGAGCGTGATTTTCGTGATAGAAATCGTGAAGTTGCGCCGCTAAAACCAGCAGATGATGCTTTATTATTGGATAGCACAAGCTTGAGTATCGATGAAGTGATCGATAAGGCGTTAGCTTATATTCAAGAAAAGGTATTAGTTTAGATTTAACTGTTTGTTCAAGGAAGAATAAGCATTTATCCTCAACCCCGCATTTTATGGATTTTAATGTGGATGTTATTAACTTAAATTAAGAAGATTATTTATATGTCAGAATCTTTTGCTCAACTTTTTGAAGAATCATTAAAAGGCCTTGAAACTCGTCAAGGTTCAATCGTTGGCGGTACTGTAGTAGCTATCCAAAAAGGCTTTGTGCTTGTTGATGCAGGTTTAAAATCTGAGTCTGCAATTCCAGTTGCTGAATTTTTAAATGCACAAGGCGAACTTGAAATCCAAGTTGGCGATACTGTAAATGTTGCTTTAGATGCAGTTGAAGATGGTTTCGGCGAAACTAAACTTTCTCGTGAGAAAGCTGTTCGTCACGAATCTTGGATTGAATTAGAAAAAGCTTACGAAGAAAAAGCGACCGTTATCGGTTTAATCAACGGCAAAGTGAAAGGTGGCTTCACAGTTGAGTTAAACGGTGTTCGTGCATTCTTACCAGGTTCTTTAGTTGATACTCGTCCAGCGCGTGAAGCAGATCACTTACTTGGTAAAGAATTAGAATTCAAAGTAATCAAATTAGATCAAAAACGTAACAACGTTGTTGTTTCTCGTCGTGCAGTAATTGAATCTGAAAACAGCCAAGAACGTGAACAAGTATTAGAAAATCTTGTTGAAGGTTCAGAAGTTAAAGGTATCGTTAAAAACTTAACTGAGTACGGTGCATTCGTTGATCTTGGTGGTGTTGATGGTTTATTACACATCACAGATATGGCTTGGAAACGTGTTAAACACCCAAGTGAAATCGTAAATGTTGGCGATGAAGTAACTGTTAAAGTATTAAAATTCGATAAAGATCGTACTCGTGTATCTTTAGGCTTAAAACAATTAGGTCAAGATCCATGGGCAGCAATTGCTGAAAATCATCCAGTAAACAGCAAATTAACAGGTAAAGTAACTAACTTAACTGACTATGGCTGTTTCGTTGAAATCTTAGATGGCGTTGAAGGTTTAGTTCACGTTTCTGAAATGGATTGGACTAATAAAAATATCCACCCATCTAAAGTGGTTAGCTTAGGCGATACTGTAGAAGTAATGGTATTAGAAATTGATGAAGAACGTCGTCGTATTTCTTTAGGCTTAAAACAATGTAAAGCTAACCCTTGGACTCAATTTGCTGATACTCACAACAAAGGCGATAAAGTAACGGGTAAAATCAAGTCTATCACTGATTTCGGTATCTTCATCGGTCTTGAAGGTGGTATCGATGGTTTAGTTCACTTATCTGATATTTCTTGGAGTATTTCAGGCGAAGAAGCTGTTCGTCAATACAAAAAAGGTGACGAAGTGTCAGCTGTTGTATTAGCTGTTGATGCAGTAAAAGAACGTATCTCTTTAGGTATTAAACAACTTGAAGAAGATCCATTCAATAACTTCGTCGCAATCAACAAAAAAGGTGCGGTAGTATCTGCAACTATTGTTGAAGCAGATGCTAAAGGTGCTAAAGTTGAATTAGCAGGTGGTGTTGAAGGTTATATCCGTTCTGCTGATTTAACAAATGAAGTAGCTGTTGGCGATGTTGTTGAAGCGAAATATACTGGGGTAGATCGTAAATCTCGTATTGTTCACTTATCAGTGAAAGCAAAAGATCAAGCTGAAGAAGCTGCGGCAGTTGCAAGCGTAAATAACAAACAAGAAGATGTTGTTATTCCAAATGCAATGGCTGAAGCATTTAAAGCAGCTAAAGGTGAATAATTAATTCACGTAATAAGGCTGGGCTGATGTCCAGCCTTATTTGTTAGGAGTTATTGCTAATATATTTGTGTAATTTATTATCAATAGATCTTAATTTAAATAATATTAAGGAAGCATAGACGATGACTAAGTCAGAACTTATAGAAAAATTGTTAGCAAAACAGCCGACTTTACCTGCAAAAGAAATTGAAAATATGGTAAAAGATATTTTAGAGTTTATTTCTCAATCTCTTGAAAATGGTGATCGTGTTGAAATTCGAGGTTTTGGTAGCTTTTCTTTACATCATCGGCAACCACGTTTGGGAAGAAATCCGAAAACAGGCGATTCAGTAAACTTATCAGCTAAGTCTGTTCCATATTTTAAAGCGGGTAAAGAATTAAAAGCTAGAGTGGATGTTCAGGCTTAATTGATTAAAATTTAATATAAAATATTTTTGATTAAAAAGTTTATTTTGGGTTACAAATATTTTAAAGGAAATGAAATGATTAAATATATTTTAGGCATTGTGATCTTTATTGCGATTGTGTTAGTTGCAATTACTATTGGTGCGAATAACGATCAGATTATTACATTTAATTATATTGTGGCAGAAAGTCAGTTTCAGCTTTCAAGCCTCGTTGCTATTTTATTTGGGTTAGGTTTAATTCTTGGTTGGCTAATTACTGCTTTTTTCTATATTAAGTTAAAATTAAAAAATATGGCACTAGCTCGTCAAGTGAAACGTCAGACTTTACAAATCAATGAATTGACGACTACGCGCGATAAGGTCGCTTAATGATAGAATTACTCTTTCTATTATTGCCTATTGCTGCTGCCTATGGCTGGTATATGGGACGGCGTAGTGCGAAGAAAGATCAAGATGACATAAGTAATAAACTCTCCCGAGATTATGTTACGGGAGTGAATTTTTTACTTTCTAATCAAACTGATAAAGCTGTAGATTTGTTTTTAGATATGTTGCAAAAGCAAGAAATCGAAAATGAAATCGAAAGCCACTCCCAATTTGAAGCCGAGCTTACACTTGGTAATCTGTTTCGTTCTCGAGGCGAAGTTGATCGTGCATTGCGTATTCATCAAGCTTTAGATCTTAGTCCTAATTATACTTTTGAACAAAAATTACTTGCAAAACAACAGCTTGCTCGAGATTTTATGGTGGTTGGTTTTTTTGACCGTGCTGAGAATCTTTATATTTTACTAGTAGATGAACCTGAATTTGCAGAAAATGCTTTACAGCAACTTTTAGTGATTTATCAAAAAACAAAAGAATGGAAAAAAGCAGTCAATATTGCTGAAAAACTCGCTAAAATAAAGCCACAAGAGAATAATATTGAACTTGCGCAATGTTATTGTGAATATTCACAAAGTTTAGAGCCTGAAAGTGCGGTTGAAAAACGCAGTGTTTTACAAAAGGCTTTGTCGGTTTCTCCGACTTGTGTTCGCGCTTCTTTATTGCTTGCAAATTTAGCAATGCTTGACGGTCAATATCAACAAGCAGTAGAAATTTTAGAAAATGTTTTGGAGCAAAATCCAGATTATACGGGTGAAATTTTGTCACCTTTAAAACATTGTTATGAAGAATTAAATCAGTTAGATAATTTTGAGTTATTTTTAATTCGTGCAGGTCAAATTATTAATAATGATGAAGTAGAACTAGCTCTAGTCAAATTAATTGAAGAAAAAGATGGTAAGTCTGCTGCGCAAGCTAAGCTTTATCAACAACTTACAAAAAATCCAAGTACTTTAATTTTCCATCGTTTTATGCAGTATCAAATTGATGATGCAGAAGACGGGCGGGGAAAAGAAAGCTTAATTTTATTACATAAAATGGTTGGCGAAAGGATTAAGCAAACATCGCCTTATCGTTGTACAAATTGTGGTTATCAAATTCATAAGCTATTGTGGAATTGCCCATCTTGCCGTCAATGGGAAAGTATTAAACCGGTTTCAAATCAAGAACATAATTAATTGATACTCAGTGAGGTAATATTATGACAAGCAAAATTATTGTGGCATTGGATTATGAGAAAGAAGCAGAGGCTCTTGCTTTAGTTGATCAAATTGATCCAAGTTTGTGTCGATTAAAAGTGGGTAAAGAAATGTTTACTACACTTGGTATTAATTTTGTAAAACAATTACATCAACGTAACTTTGATGTTTTTTTGGATCTTAAATATCACGATATTCCAAATACGGTAGCAAGAGCAGTTCGTTCTGCTGCTGATTTAGGCGTATGGATGGTGGATTTACACGCAAGTGGTGGCTTGCGTATGATGGAAGAGGCGAAGAA
This sequence comes from Haemophilus sp. HN_Hi16, assembly GCF_049823435.1. Classification (NCBI taxonomy): domain Bacteria; kingdom Pseudomonadati; phylum Pseudomonadota; class Gammaproteobacteria; order Pasteurellales; family Pasteurellaceae; genus Haemophilus; species Haemophilus sp. HN_Hi16. Next base: position 1,588,597 of record NZ_CP187500.1, on the reverse strand, counting down.
AATTCTTGAACCTTATGGGAAAGATGCACCATTGCTTATTGCCGTGACGGTATTAACCAGTATGGAAGATTTGGATTTATTACAAATTGGGATTAATGCATCGCCAATGGAACAAGTTTTACGCTTAGCTCATTTAACCCAACGGGCGGGTTTAGATGGTGTAGTCTGTTCCCCTCAAGAAGTTGAAATTTTACGTAATACTTGTGGTAAAGAGTTTAAATTAGTTACACCGGGGATTCGTCCAATAGGAACTGATTTTGGTGATCAACGACGTGTGATGACGCCTACTGCAGCAATTCGTGCAGGTTCAGATTATTTAGTTATTGGACGCCCTATAACTCAAGCGGATAATCCTGCGGAGGTTCTCCGTTCTATTAATGTATCTATTGGGTAATCATAAATGTCAGATTCTGTTTTAGTGTATTCTACAGATGTGGGGCGAATTAAAGAGGAAAAGGCTTCTGTAGTTCGCCCAAAAGGAGACGGTGTTGTACGTATCCAAAAACAAACAAGTGGTAGGAAAGGTGCGGGCGTATCGGTTATAACTGGTTTAGATTTATCTGACGAGGATTTGAAAAAATTAGCTGTAGAATTAAAGAAACGTTGTGGATGTGGCGGATCAGTTAAAAATGGTATTATTGAAATTCAAGGGGAAAAACGAGATTTGCTCAAGCAATTATTAGAGCAAAAAGGGTTTAAAGTTAAATTATCAGGTGGATGATTAAGAAGGCAACATTAGTGCCTTTTTTGTTATAGGTTTAAAATTTCTTTGACAAAAGGAATTGTGAGATTTCGTTGTGCTTGCAATGATGCTTTATCTAGTAGATCAAGTGCTTCAAATAAAGTATGCATATCTCGTGCTAGTCGTGTAATTAAAAAATTTGCAGTTTCGTCAGATAATTGGAATCCTCGTTGGTAAGCTGTATGCTGTAGTACTTCGACTTTTTGTTCATCTGTTAATGAATTTAATTGATAAATTTCCCCCCAAGTCAAGCGAGAGTTTAAATCAGGTAATTTTACAGAAAGTGCGGAGGGAGATTTATCTGCACTAATTAGTAACAGCGTTTTTCCGCTTGCTTTAATTCGATTGAATAGATCAAAAATAGCTAATTCCCATTCATCATTTCCTATGACGCTTTGTAAATCATCTAAGCATACCAATTCTTGCTGTTCTAAATTTTCAAGAACTGCGGTAGAAAAATATTGAGATTTGCTAAGGGGTACATAAATAGCAGTACGTTGATTGATTAAATATTCGTTACTGAATGCTCTAAGTAAATGGGTTTTACCAGAGCCTTTATCTCCCCAAATGTAGAAAAACGGTTGTTTTAAATCAGATGAATTTTTGCGTAAAGAATCAAGCAATAAAAGATTATTATCGCCGTAAAAGTTTTCTAATGTGGCATCATCAATTTGATGAATGGGTAAGGGAAGCTGTTTATTCAAATGTTTATGTAGTACAGATTAAGTAAGAAAGGGCTAAATGATAATTTAACCCTTTGAAATGAGGATTATTCTACTTCATTTTTTGCTTTCGGTAAAACAAGGTTTAAGATGATAGCAACAATCGCACATAAGCTGATACCTTTTAGTGATACGTTACCCACATCTACAAACATATTGCCGATACCAAATGTCATTACGACAGAAATAATACATAGATTACGCGCTTCGGTAACATCAACTTTGCCACGAATTAAGGTGCTAATGCCCACGACTGCGATTGAACCGAAAACAAGCATCATAATTCCACCCATTACAATCGTTGGAATGGTTGATAGGAATGCGCCTACTTTTCCACAGAATGAAATCGCAATAGCCCAAACAGCAGCCCAAGTCATAATATTGGGGTTAAAGTTGCGTGTTAGCATCACAGCACCAGTAACTTCCGCATAAGTCGTATTAGGCGGACCGCCCACTAAAGAAGCTGCAGCAGTAGCGACGCCATCGCCTAATAAAGTGCGGTGTAATCCTGGTTTTTTTAGAAAATCTTTACCTGTCACAGAGCTAATCGCCATAATACCACCAACGTGTTCTACGGCAGGGGCAATAGCAATTGGTAACATATAAAGAATAGCTTCTAGGTTAAATTCAGGTGTCGTTAATTTTGGCAAACTGAACCAAGGTGCATCAATCACTGGTTGGAAATTAATTAAACCCAGAAACAAACACAAAATATAGCCTGCGGTAATACCGAACATTATTGGAATAAGTTTCATCAATCCTTTGGCAAATACTGCCACAGATAAAGTGGTAAGAAGCGTTACCATTGAAACTAATACCGCATCGTTATACGCATAAGCACTGTTTTTGCCTAAGGACATATCCACCGCAATAGGTGCAAGCCCCATGCCAATGATAATAATTACTGGCCCAACAACCACTGGTGGGAAAAAACGTTGTAGTGCTTCTGCTCCCCGTAATTTTACTAACGTACTCAAGGCGAAATAAACAAGCCCAGTAAACGCTAAACCGCCCATCGTAGTCGCAATACCCCAAGTTTGAACACCATATTGAATGGGCGCGATAAAGGCAAAAGATGATGCCAAGAAAATAGGCACTTGTTTGCCTGTACAAAATTGGAAAAGTAGAGTGCCAACGCCTGCTGTTAATAATGCCGTATTGGAATCAAGGCCTGTAATTAATGGTACAAGAACAAGCGCACCAAATGCGACGAAGAGCATTTGTAGGCCAACGAAAGATTGTTTTAATTTGCTTTGATTTTCCGAAGGAAAAGAAGAAGTTTGGTTTGTCATTTAGTTTCAACTCTCTGTTTGAATTAACTTAAAAGTGCGGTCAGTTTTTCTTGTGTTTCACGCACGGAAAAAAGACGGCTTAAATGCCGTCTTGTTTTGGGGATTATTTTGTCCCAAAAATTTTATCGCCCGCGTCACCAAGACCCGGAATAATGTAACCTTGTTCATTTAAATGGCTATCAATAGAAGCGCAGTAGAGTTCAATGTCAGGGTGCGCAGCCTCAAGAGCTTTAATTCCTTCTGGCGCAGCGACCAATACTAATACTTTGATATGTTTACAACCTTTTGCTTTTAAAAGATCGAGGGTGGCAATCATAGAACCGCCTGTTGCAAGCATTGGATCGACAACAATTGCAAGACGTTCTTCTAAATCGCTGGCTAATTTTTGAAAATAAGGGACTGGCTTAAGGGTTTCTTCATTACGGTAGATTCCCACTACACTGATACGTGCGCTTGGTACATGTTCAAGTACACCATCCATCATACCTAAACCAGCACGTAAAATTGGCACAACCGTTACTTTTTTACCTTTAATTCGATCAATTTCTACAGGGCCATTCCAACTGTTGATCGTTACTTTTTCAGTTTCTAAATTAGAGGTTGCTTCATAGGTTAATAGGCTACCAATTTCTGTTGCCAGTTCACGGAATTTTTTTGTATCAATCTCAGCTTCACGCATCACACCTAGTTTGTGTTTTACAAGTGGGTGTTTTACTTCAACTAGTTTCATTTTCACTCTCCTTTTGACTCTTAAAAAACAAATTGACGAATTTTAGATTAAAAACATACAAAATGGTAGAGTTTAATAAAAATATTCTGATGGTTTTATAAATTTGATAGGGAAATTGTGAGGGGAAAACACAATATTTTTAAACTGGTCGAATACTCTCTACGTCTAATTTTGCATCGAACTCATTGAGTAATATTTGTAGTTTGTTATCTTTTTGCAACTCATTTTGAGCTTTTTCCCGCAATGCTTGGTAAATATTACGGCGATATTCAATTGGCGTCGTGACATTGCTATCATCAAGATTGATTGTTAATCGAATATCTTTACCTTGCAATTTACTTAAAGCTTCAACCAAATTTTTTATACTTCTGTCTTGGCGTAAATGAGATTTTTCTGAATGTAGTCCAAGATTGATTTCATCATCGGTTTTGCTTTGTAAGAAACAATTTAACGCTAATTCTTTGCTAAATCCTGTTACGCCAGAACGTTCAACTATATCTGCCCACTCATCTTGTTGTTGAGTTTGGGTAATGATTTTTGAACGTAATTCAGGCGTAATATCTTTTAAAATCGCCTGTTTTATATCAGAAGGACGAACGCCTGTATCGGCTTTAGCAAGTTCTGGATTGCTCCATTCCCAACGATAGGTGTCAGCACTCAAGATTTCTTGTTCATCTTGAGCAACTTCTGCATTATCATCACTTGAATTTTCTTCTGTGCTATTTTCTTGTGGAGCTTGTGTGGCATTTGGTGGTGATGTTGGTTTTTCTATGTGCTTGGGCTTTGGTTCAGTCATTTCTCGCACGGGAAGTGCGGTCATTTTTTTATGAGATTTTTCTTCGTCCAGTTCTTGGATGTGATGTAAAGTCTCACTTACTGCAGCTAATGATTCAGCTTTGTGTTCTTGACGTTCTTGGTTTTCGAGTTGTGTTAAATGTTCCAGCGCATCTAAAGCGGAAAGGCTTGCCAAATTTGGAATGCTCGTTTTATTTGGTTTTGCTTGAGAATAAGCTGATTTTATACTTTGCGACAGTACTGGCACATCTACATAATTACCAGTATTTTCAACCGCACTTGGCGTTGATGGCGGTGGAGTAATTGTAGTGTTAGCCTTTGGTACTGCCGTAAGGAACTTTGGGTGGAATGCCAATGCCCTCAATAATGTCATTTCTGCTCCAATACGACGATTTGGCGCATTTGATAAATCTTTTCTACCAGAAATGATCACTTGATAAAAAAACTGAACATCTTCTGGAGAGATATGTTTGGCTAAAAATGAAAAATGTTCATTGTTATCTGAAGATTTTTGTGGAAGAAGTTGCATGAGTGCAATTTGATGCAATTTTTCTGCACATTCGCCAAGTAATTTATCCCAATCACCTGCTGCATCTGCAACTCTTTGCAGTGTTCGCATTAAGAGTTCGCCATTGCCTTGGTGTAAGGCGTATAAAATATCAACAGAATAGTTATCATCAAGCAACCCTAACATATTGCTTACAACACTATTTGTAACTTGTCGGTCGCCCATTGCAATGGCCTGATCCGTTAAACTTAAGCTATCACGAATACTTCCTTGCGCCGCTTTTGCAAGTTTAACTAATGCAGGTTCTTCAAAAGGAATATTTTCTTGCGTCAGAATATGGGCAAGATGCTGGGAGATTTGGGTTTCATCTAATGCTTTAAGATGAAATTGTAAACAGCGAGAAAGAATAGTTACAGGTAATTTTTGTGGATCCGTTGTCGCGAGTAAGAATTTTACGTATTCGGGCGGTTCTTCCAAAGTCTTGAGCAACGCATTAAATGAATGACGGGATAGCATATGGACTTCATCGATTAAGTAAACCTTAAATCTTCCCACAACAGGTTTATATTGCACGTTATCCAATAATTCACGCGTGTCTTCAACTTTTGTGCGAGATGCCGCATCAATTTCAATTAAATCAATGAAATTGCCTTGCTCGATCGCTTTACAATTTTCACATTCTCCACAAGGGGTTGCTGTTACGCCGTGAACACAATTTAATCCTTTTGCGAATAATCTAGCAATAGAGGTTTTTCCTACACCACGCGTACCAGAAAAGAGATAGGCGTGATGTAGTCGATTATCTTTTAATCCATTTGCTAATGCCGTGATAATGTGTTCTTGCCCAACGACATCAGCAAATGTTTTTGGTCGCCATTTTCTGGCTAAGACTTGATAGCTCATCGAATCCTTAATTAGTGACCTTCAAAATTGACGAGTGTATGGCAATCAACACCTAAATGATTTAAGCGTTTTTCGCCACCTAATTCAGGTAAATTAATCACAAATGCAGCGTGTTTTACAGTTCCACCTAAACGTTGGACTAATTTTACCGTTGCTTCAACGGTGCCACCTGTTGCTAATAAATCATCAATAATTAAAACATTATCTCCTTGTGAAATTGCATCAACGTGCATTTCTAAAGTATCTTGACCATATTCTAATTGATAAGATTGCGAAATAGTCTCACGTGGTAATTTTTTAGGTTTACGTACTAATTCAAAAGGCAATCCTAAGGCTAAAGCTACCGGTGCGCCAAAAATAAAACCACGAGATTCAGTTCCAAGTACTTTTGTGATTCCTTTGTCTCGATATTGTTCCACAATAAGATCTATTGTTGCTTTAAAAGCTGCTGGAACTTCTAAAAGGGTAGTAATGTCGCGGAAGATAATGCCTTCTTTTGGATAGTTAGGAATTGATTTGATAGAAGATTTAATTAAATCAAGTTGTGTAGTCATAAATAATGCTCAAAAGTGCGGTAAAAAAATAAACGTTTTTAGGACGGTATTTTATCATAAAAAAACAAAAATATAGGAAAATAAAAATCCCCTATTGGGGATTTTTATTTAAGTTTGAATTTACAATTTAAGATTAATTAAAACTTCTTAAATAGAAATTATTTTTTCTTCGCTTTTGCATTTGGAAGGTCAGTGATTGAGCCTTCAAATACTTCCGCGGCTAAACCAACAGACTCGTGTAAAGTTGGGTGAGCGTGGATAGTTAATGCAATATCTTCTGCATCGCAACCCATTTCAATTGCCAAACCAATTTCTCCTAATAATTCGCCACCATTAGAACCAACGATTGCACCGCCCAGTACACGATGTGTATCTTTATCAAAGATTAACTTCGTCATACCTTCTGAACATTCAGAAGCAATCGCGCGGCCTGATGCAGCCCAAGGGAATTTAGCGACTTCGTAGTTTAAACCTTCTTGTTTACATTCTTTCTCAGTTTTACCTACCCAAGCTACTTCTGGTTCAGTATAAGCTATGGATGGAATCACTTTAGGATCGAAGTAGTGTTTTTGTCCCGCAATGACTTCTGCGGCAACGTGACCTTCGTGAACACCTTTATGTGCTAACATTGGCTGACCTACAATATCCCCAATTGCGTAGATATGTGGCACGTTGGTACGCATTTGTTTATCAACGTGAATAAAACCACGATCATCCACTTCAACACCTGCTTTACCTGCATCAATTAATTTACCATTTGGTACACGACCGATAGCGACAAGCACCGCATCATAACGTTTGGTGTCATTGCATGCTTTGCCTTCCATTGAAACATAGATGCCGTCATCTTTTGCTGCAACTGCCGTCACTTTGGTTTCAAGCATTAACTTAAATTTTTTCTCAACTTGTTTAGTGTAAATACCAACAACATCTTTATCTGCTGCAGGAATCACTTGGTCGAACATTTCAACAACTTCAACTTCAGAACCTAAAGCATTGTATACAGTACCCATTTCTAAGCCGATGATACCACCGCCCATAATAAGTAGTTTTTTCGGTACTTCTTTTAATTTAAGCGCATCTGTTGAATCCCAAATACGTGGATCTTCGTGTGGGATAAAGGGTAATTGAACTGGACGAGAACCTGCCGCAATAATGGCATTGTCGAATTTAACAGTCGTTGGGTTTCCATCGCGATCACGCGCAACTAATGTGTGAGAATCGGTAAAAGTCGCTAAACCCTCAACAACAGTCACTTTACGTGCTTTTGCCATTCCCGCTAAACCGCCTGTTAATTTAGCAACAACGGCTTCTTTACCTGCACGCACTTCATCTAGATCAATGCGTGGTTCACTAAAGTAAATACCATTTTTATTAGCATGCTTTGCTTCTTCAATTACTTTTGCAACGTGTAATAACGCTTTAGATGGAATACAACCTACGTTTAAACACACCCCACCTAAGGTTGAATAACGCTCAACAATAACAGTTTCTAATCCTAAATCCGCACAACGGAATGCGGCTGAATAACCTGCAGGACCTGCACCAAGTACAACGACTTGGGTTTTAATTTCTTTACTCATTTTTACCTCGTAAAAACGTTAAAAATATTGACCGCACTTTTACGGTCTTTGTAGTCTTTGTAGGGTGGGCTTCAGCCCACCAAAGATTTCTAATAGATCTCATTAATAGGTGGGCTGAACCCACCTACGGATTACATTACTAAGCGGCGTAAATCTGCTAAAACAGAGCCAAGATAGCTAATGAAACGAGCACCATCTGCACCATCAATGACACGGTGGTCAAATGATAATGACATCGGAAGAATTAAGCGTGGCGCAAATTCTTTACCGTTCCATACTGGCTCCATTGATGATTTAGACACACCGAGGATAGCTACTTCTGGCGCATTTACGATTGGCGCAAAGTGAGTTGTACCAATACCACCAAGACTTGAAATAGTAAAACAGCCGCCTTGCATATCTGATGCAGTCAATTTGCCTTCACGTGCTTTTTTCGACACTTCCATTAATTCACGTGAAAGTTCAATGATGCCTTTCTTGTTTACATCTTTGAATACTGGAACGACTAAGCCATTTGGAGTATCTACAGCAACACCAATATTAATGTATTTTTTCAAGATTAAACGTTGTGCATCTTCGGTAATTGAGCTGTTGAAACGAGGGTAGGCTTCTAATGCTTTTGCCGCTGCTTTCATAATAAACACAACTGGCGTGATTTTTACACCAAGTTTTTGTTTTTCTGCTAATACATTTTGTTCTTTACGGAAGGCTTCTAAATCAGTGATATCTGCTTTATCGAAGTGAGTAACGTGTGGAATTATTACCCAGTTACGATGTAAGTTAGCACCTGAAATTTTGTTGATACGACTTAATTCAACTTCTTCAATTTCACCAAATTTACTGAAATCAACTTTTGGCCACGGCAATAAGCCTAAGCCAGCACCGTTTGCTACGCCATTGCCTGATGCTTGGGCTGTTGCACCGCTTTCATAGGCTTTAACTGCGGTCTTCACATAAGCTTCGATATCTTCTTTAACGATACGACCTTTACGACCTGTACCTTTTACTTTATCTAAGTTTACGCCAAATTCACGTGCTAAACGACGAATTACAGGTGTTGCGTGTGCATAGCCTGTACTTGCTTCTACTTGTTCTTGGCTTAATCCAGATACGTTGTTATTTGATTGAGGTGCTTGTGCAGTAGGTGCAGGAGCTGCTGCCTGTGGTGCTGATGCTGATGTTGCTGCTGCTGGAGCTGTACCTGCTACTTCAAAACGCATAATTAATGAACCAGTTGAAACTTTATCGCCTGATTTCACTAGAATTTCTTTTACCACACCGCCGAATGGAGCAGGAACTTCCATTGAGGCTTTATCGCCTTCAACGGTAATTAAAGATTGTTCTTCAGTGATTGTATCGCCAACTGCGACCATAATTTCGGTTACATTGACTTCATCGCCACCAATATCTGGCACATTCACATCTTTGATTGCAGATGTTGTAGCAACTACAGGCTCAGCAGTTTGAGCAGGTGCTGTTGCAGCAACTGGAGCAGCTGATGCGGTTTCAAATTTCATAATCAATTTGCCAGTTGAAACTTGATCACCGACATTGATTAAAATTTCTTTTACCACACCTGCGATTGGAGCAGGAACTTCCATTGAAGCTTTATCGCCTTCAACATTAATGATCGATTGATCAACTTCAACGCTATCGCCCACTTTAACCATAATTTCAGTAACATTGACTTCATCAGATCCAATATCTGGCACATTTACTTCCACAATAGCTGAAGCTGTTGGTGCGGTAGCAACCACTGGTGCAGTAGGTGCATCAGCTGCTGGTGCAGCACCTGCCGCTTCTAATACAAGCATTGGAGTACCAGTTGAAACTTTATCGCCCACTTTGACTAAAACTTCTTTTACAACACCAGCTTCTGGTACAGGGACTTCCATTGAAGCTTTATCGCCCTCAACGTTAATAATGGATTGATCAACAGAAATAGTATCTCCCACATTTACCATCACTTCTGTTACGGTAACTTCATCGCTACCAATATCTGGAATATTAATTTGTTTTGACATTTGTTTGTTCCTTTTAAAGTGCGGTCAAAATTTACCAAAATTTTAACCGCGTTCTTATCAATTACGCATAAAGCGGATTGATACGATCTACATTTAAGCCAAATTTTACAATCGCATCAGCCACTACTTTATTAGTAACTGTACCTTCTTTTGCTAATTGTGAAAGTGCTGCAACCACCACATAACGAGCATCGACTTCAAAGTGTTCACGTAAGTTTGCACGGCTATCTGAACGACCGAAACCATCTGTACCTAATACGTGATAGTGACGATTTGGAACGAACGCACGAATTTGATCAGCGTAACCTTTCACATAGTCAGTTGAAGCAACTGTTGGTAAATCAGCTAATACTTGAGTAACATAAGGCACACGTTGTGTCTCTGTTGGGTGTAATAAGTTCCAACGTGCCACATCGTGACCTTCACGAGCCAATTCATTGAAAGATGGGGCAGAGAATACATCTGATGTAACGCCATAATCTTTTGCAAGAATTTGTGCTGCTTCACGCACGTGACGCATAATCGCACCAGAACCTAACAATTGAACGTGACCTTTGCCTTTTTTGCCTTCCACTGTTTCAAATTTATATAAACCTTTGCGGATACCTTCTTCCGCACCAGCTGGCATTGCAGGTTGATCCATCACTTCATTTAATGTAGTCATATAATAGAACACATCTTCTTGTTTTTCGCCGTACATACGGTTAATACCGTCTTGCATAATTACAGCGACTTCAAATGCGAATGATGGATCGTAAGTAACGCAATTAGGAATAACGCCAGCTTGAATATGGCTGTGACCATCTTCGTGTTGTAAACCTTCGCCATTTAAGGTTGTACGACCAGAAGTACCCCCTACCATAAAGCCACGCGCTAATTGGTCTCCCGCTGCCCACATTAAATCGCCTACGCGTTGGAAACCAAACATTGAGTAATAAATAAAGAATGGGATCATCGGTTGGTTATTGACAGAATATGAATTTGCTGCAGCTAACCAAGATGCGGTTGCACCTAATTCATTGATACCTTCTTGTAGAACTTGACCATCTTTTGCTTCGCGGTAGTAAGCAACTAAGTCACGATCTGAAGGCACATAGTTTTGACCGTGAGGATTATAAATTCCTACTTGACGGAATAAACCTTCCATACCGAATGTACGCGCTTCATCCGCAATCATCGGAACGATAGTTTTACCAATGTTTTTATCTTTTAATAAGATGTTTAATGCACGAGTAAACGCCATAGTGGTTGAAATACCACGTGGTTGTTCTTCTAATAATGCTTTAAACTCTTCTAATGCAGGAACTTTATATTCAACATCAAATTTAGTACGACGAGCAGGAACATAACCGTTTAATGCTTTACGATGACCATGTAAATATTCATACTCAGGTGTGCCTTCAGCAAATTTAATGTATTCTAATTTTTCTACTTGTTCATCGGTTAATGGTAGTTCAAAGAAGTCACGGAAACCTTTAAGGCTTTCGTAAGACATTTTTTTAGATTGGTGAGCGGTATTTTTACTTTCCGCTTCAGGAATTTTATAACCTTTAACTTGATGGGCTAAAATTACAACTGGTTTCGTTGCATTTTGTGCTTTTACATAGGCTGCATATAATTTTTCGCTATCGTGTGCACCACGGCGTAATGCCCAAATTTCATCATCGGTCATATCTGCTACTAATGCCGCAGTTTCTGGGTAACGACCGAAGAAGTGTTCACGAATATACGCACCATCTTTAGATTTAAAGGTTAAATAGTCGCCATCAACCACTTCCATCATTAACTGAGTTAATTTACCTGAAGTATCTTTAGCGAATAATTTATCCCAATCGCTGCCCCATAAAACTTTAATGACTTCCCAGCCAGCACCAGTAAATAATCCTTCTAATTCTTGAACGATTTTACCATTACCATTCACAGGGCCATCTAAACGTTGTAAGTTACAGCTAATAGTGAAAATTAAGTTATCTAATTTTTCACGTGCTGCGAAAGTTAATGCTCCTTTAGACTCAATTTCATCCATCTCGCCATCGCCTAAGAACGCATAAACTTTTTGATCTTTGGTATCTTTTAAGCCACGGTTATCTAAGTATTTTAAGAAACGCGCTTGATAGATGGCGTTTACAGGGCCTAAACCCATAGAAACCGTAGAGAATTGCCAAAATTCAGGCATTAATTTAGGGTGTGGATATGAAGATAAACCGTCCGTAAAGGCTTCTTGACGGAAGTTATCCATTTGTTCTTCAGTTAAACGACCTTCTAAGAATGCACGCGCATACATACCTGGTGCTGCATGGCCTTGGAAGAAAATTAAGTCGCCACCGTTTTTCTCTGTTGCAGCTTTGAAGAAGTGGTTATAACACACTTCATACATTGTTGCTGCAGATTGGAAAGTGGAAATATGCCCACCTAAATCAAGATCTTTCTTCTGACTGCGTAAAACCATTGCGATCGCATTCCAACGTACTGCTGAACGAATACGACGTTCGATGGCGTGATCACCTGGATAAGCAGGTTGTTCAGCCACAGGAATAGTATTCACGTAATCAGTGGTTACCCCTGTTGGCAATGAAACACCACTTGTGCGTGCTTGACCAATAACTTGCTCAACGATATATTGAGCACGTTCAACGCCCTCTTCACGAATTAATGAATCTAATGATTGCAACCAATCTTGTGTTTCGATTGGATCAACGTCATTTTTTAAAATCTCAGACATAGGTTTTCCTTAATCTGTTTTGAGTGAATATTAGTTTAGACAAGGCTAAACACGAATACGGCAACATTTGCTTTTCACAAACATTTAACAAATCTTGTAAATTTTAGAAGATTTTTTGAGATAAAGATAGTGAATTTTCATCAAATCATCATATCAAATCAGCTTTGGCATAAATAATTATTTGAAAGTGCGGTAATTTTTTCGTGTTTTTTTGTTCGCTAAAATAACCCGTAAAATATTGCATTCCATTGGGCTTTGTTTTAAAGTTTTTTCAAATTTTTTTCAAAAAGGACTCAGCAATGCATACAACCACACGAACCCTCACTCAACACAAACGTATTGCACTAGTGGCTCATGATAGCTGCAAAAAAAATTTACTGAATTGGACGCAAAAACACAAAGAGGCTCTTAAGCCACATATACTTTATGCAACAGGTACGACTGGACATATTTTAGAACGAGAAACAGGTTTAAGCATTCAATCTTTATTAAGTGGTCCGATGGGCGGCGACCAACAACTTGGTGGATTAATCGCAGAAAAGAAAATTGACATGATGATCTTCTTTTGGGATCCAATGAATGCCGCACCACACGATCCTGATGTAAAAGCCCTCATGCGTATTGCAACAGTGTGGAATATCCCTGTTGCTATTAATCAAAGTTCTGCAGATTTTCTTTTAACTTCAGTTTTATTTGAACAAGATGTGGAAATTGACGTGCCAGATTATGAAGGGTATTTAAAAGAGCGTTTAGCTTAAACTGCAACGAAAATTTACCGCACTTTATAGTTGTAGGGTGGGCTTTAGCCCACCAATTAACCATAAAAAATGAATAAAAACGGTGGGCTGAAGCCCACCCTACGATACTGAAAAACGCGAACAAAATTTATCGCCCTGTTTTAGTTATCTCCCAAATCCTCCCATTACAAGAATGAAGAGGATCATTTTCAATTGTTCTTCTGGGATTGGCTTGCCGTTTAGTTTCAATTCGTTATTCTCTAAAGCAAGCGTTAATGTGACGGTTTTATCGGTGTTTACGATAATGCCATTTGCTTCGCCTTCAGCAACTAATTCATCTATTCTGTAAACTAAATCTTGCTTTTGGTTTTCTGGTGTGAATTTAGATAACAATGAAATTGTAGTTTCTTTATTCACATCAAAATTGATGGAAAAATCTTTGAATTGTTTGTATAAGCCACTACGCATTAAATCAAATTTAGGATTTGGCACTAAAGCAATATTCAGATCCAATGCCACTTTGCCTTTTTCATCAGAAATAGAAAGAGGGGAAAACTTAATTTGAGGCTGATTATTCGCAATTTCCATACCTGCTTGTTGTAATTTTTGCACCGATGGTTTAGGTAACGGCATATCTGAATCAGCCTTGCCTATTGCTACTAAAATGTTTAAAAGCTCTTGTAATGCATTGCCATCAATATGGTTGAATTCTACATTGTTGGTCACTTTACCTAAGTTGTTACCGTTAATATGTAATTCATCCAGATTTGTTTTATTGATGATATTTACTGTATCACCCTCAACTTGTGTAGTTAAATTTGTTTGGCTGTTTTTCTGAATAAGAGAGAATTTTCCGCCAGTCTCTGCAGATTCGGTATTTTGCTCAAAATAGCCTATTTTACTATTGATATTTCCACTATAAATAAATGGCCATTTTGTGCTTTGTAGTGAGCCTTGTACGACAAGATCTTTTATTTTAATTGATGAAGCGGTTGAAGCTGTATGATTAGGGACATTTGAATTAAATGCATCTACAGATAGCGTATAATGGCTGGGTTCATTTTTGTCTAAATCAACATTTAATACGACATTTGACCAATCAAGCTCAGCCTTAGATTGTTCATTGTGATATTGCCCCGATGCAAGTTTTAATTCCGCATTACCGTTTAAGGCATAATTCATTGCAAAATTCAGTTGTAGCGGTTTTTCTGATTTTGTGACGTCAAAAAGTGCCTGAGTTGTTGCATTTTTTCCTAACAAGGTTTGGCTTGAGAAAATGGTTGGAACGAAATTCAGTTTTGCCACACGATCAAGCGGCAAAGGCCCGTGATAAAGTATTGATGATAAAGGAATAATGATCGTTTCATTTGCTTTATGAATTTCAATTTGATCTTGAATATGAGACGCAAATAATCCTCTGTCATATTTTATATTTTTATAAAAAATTTTACTTTCTTCTAATGCCTCAGTTTTGGCAAATAGTTGATTTAATTGTTTTAGTTGATGTAAATATTCTTCTTCAGCCTTTTTCCCTGTAAACCATGCACTGGTACACCAAACGGCAGCAAGCGCAACGACTACGCCTGCAGCAATTTTTGATTTTTTCATTTATTTCTTTCCTATTTTAAAGTAAAAATTTTCGCCAAATTTATCACAAATCCCTTTTTCTTGCCTGAAAATTTTTGTTTTCCCCTTGAAGTTCATCATTTGAGACTTATTTTGAAAAACAAGAACGGAAATTACCGCACTTTAAGAAATAAAAAATTTTTAAAATTTTCTCTTGAAATGCGAAGGAATATCCACATCTTAAAACTCGTAATAAATTACCCCGAATTTTAAAATTTTTACTAGGAGTACAAAATGGGAAAAATTATTGGTATTGACTTAGGTACAACAAACTCTTGTGTAGCAGTAATGGACGGCGACAAAGCTCGCGTAATTGAAAATGCAGAGGGTGCGCGTACAACCCCTTCAATTATTGCTTATACAGATAATGAAACTTTAGTGGGTCAGCCAGCAAAACGTCAAGCAATCACTAACCCGAAAAATACATTGTTTGCGATTAAACGTTTAATTGGTCGTCGTTTTGAAAGCGAAGAAGTTCAACGCGATATTAAAATTATGCCTTTTGAAATTACTCGTGCTGACAATGGCGATGCTTGGGTAAACGTAAAAGGTGATAAGTTAGCACCACCGCAAATCTCTGCCGAAGTATTGAAAAAAATGAAAAAAACTGCAGAAGATTTCTTGGGTGAATCTGTAACAGAAGCAGTAATTACTGTTCCTGCATACTTTAATGATGCACAACGTCAAGCAACGATTGATGCAGGTAAGATCGCTGGTTTAGACGTTAAACGTATCATTAATGAACCAACAGCGGCTGCGTTAGCGTTCGGTTTAGGTTCAAGTAAAGAGAATCAAGTGATCGCAGTTTACGACTTAGGTGGTGGTACATTCGATATTTCAATCATCGAAATTGATAACTTTGATGGCGAACAAACTTTCGAAGTATTAGCAACGGGAGGTAACACTCACTTAGGCGGGGAAGACTTTGATAACCGTGTAATTGATTACATCATTGATGAATTCAAAAAAGAACAAAACATCGATTTACGTAATGATGCGATGGCATTACAACGTGTGAAAGAAGCGGCAGAGAAAGCAAAAATTGAACTTTCATCAGCTCAATCTACCGAAGTCAATTTACCTTACATCACTGCAGATGCGACTGGCCCTAAACACTTAGCATTAAATATCACTCGTGCAAAATTAGAAGCATTGGTAGAAGATTTAGTGGCAAGCTCAATTGAGTCACTCAAAACTGTATTAAAAGATGCTGGTAAAGGTGTAAGTGAAATCCACGATATTATTCTTGTGGGTGGCCAAACTCGTATGCCACTTGTACAACAAAAAGTGGCTGAGTTCTTCGGCAAAGAAGCACGTAAAGATGTAAACCCTGATGAAGCGGTGGCAATCGGTGCGGCAGTACAAGGTGGTGTATTAAAAGGCGATGTGAAAGACATTCTTTTATTAGATGTTACTCCATTATCACTTGGTATCGAAACCATGGGCGGCGTGATGACCACTTTAATTGAGAAAAATACAACGATTCCAACCAAAAAATCGCAAGTATTCTCAACAGCAGAAGATAATCAAAGTGCGGTAACCATTCACGTTCTTCAAGGTGAACGTAAACGTGCGGCAGACAATAAATCTTTAGGTCAATTCAACCTAGAAGGTATTAATCCTGCACCGCGTGGTATGCCACAAATTGAAGTAACATTTGATATCGATGCAAACGGCGTAATCAACGTATCTGCAAAAGATAAAAATACGGGTAAAGAGCAACAAATTCGTATTCAAGCATCATCTGGTTTATCTGATGAAGAAATTCAACAAATGGTGCGTGATGCAGAAGCAAATGCTGATGCAGACCGTAAATTTGAAGAAGTTGTTCAAGCGCGTAATCAAGCAGATGGCATTGCTCACGCAACACGTAAACAAATTGCAGAAGCTGGCGACGCATTGAGTGCTGCAGATAAAGAGAAAATTGAAGCTGCAATCGCTGAGCTTGAAACAGCAGCAAAAGGCGAAGATAAAGCAGAAATTGAAGCGAAAATTGAAGCTGTAATTAAAGCCTCTGAACCGTTAATGCAAGCAGCGCAAGCAAAAGCTCAACAAGCTGGTGGCGAGCAACCACAACAATCATCAGCAAAAGATGATGGTGTGGTAGATGCTGAATTTGAAGAAGTGAAAGATAATAAATAATTCACCGCTCTTCTTAACATAAACAAAGGGCGTGGAAACACGCCCTTTTGGTGTATATAAATGATCCCCCTCTTTAGAAAAGAGGGGTTAGGGGAGATTTGATAGCGATATCAAATTTTCTTATGAGCTAAATTTACTTCTGCCAAATCTCCCCCCACCCCTCTTTGCTAAAGAGGGGAGTATGTTACAAGCGGTCAAATTTCTATAAAATTTACAAACGAAACACTATGGCAAAAAAAGATTACTACGAAGTCCTTGGCCTACAAAAAGGGGCGAGTGAGAACGATATTAAACGTGCTTATAAACGTTTAGCGTCTAAACATCACCCTGATAAAAACCAAGGCAGTAAAGAAGCAGAAGAAAAATTCAAAGAAATTAATGAAGCTTATGAAGTATTAGGCGACGATCAAAAACGCGCAGCCTACGATCAATATGGCCACGCAGCCTTTGAACAAGGTGGGGGAGCTGGTGGTTTCGGTGGCGGCTTTGGTGGTGCTGATTTCGGCGATATGTTCGGCGATATTTTTGGCGATATTTTCGGTGGCGGTGGACGTGGTCGTCAGCGCGTTGTTCGTGGCGAAGACTTACGCTATGACTTAGAAATCACTTTAGAAGAAGCTGTAAAAGGTACAACCAAAGATATTCAAATCAATACCCTTGCACATTGTGATAGCTGTGGTGGTTCAGGGGCTGAAAAAGGTTCTAAAGTGGAAACTTGTCCGCATTGCCACGGTTCTGGTCGAATTCGTCGTCAGCAAGGTTTCTTCGTATCTGAAAGTATTTGTCCAAGTTGTCATGGTAGCGGTAAGAAAATTGAAAAACCTTGTCGCAGCTGTCATGGAGAAGGACGCGTTCATAAGAAAGAAAATCTTTCAGTAAAAATTCCTGCAGGCGTAGATACGGGCAATCAACTTCGTTTAGCTGGAAAAGGCGCAGTGGGCGAAAATGGTGCACCAGCTGGCGATTTATATGTGGTCATTCACGTAAGAGAACATCATATTTTTGAACGTGATGGTTCTAATCTTTACTGCGAAGTACCAATTAGCTTTGCAATTGCGGCATTAGGTGGGGAAATTGAAGTGCCAACTTTAGATGGCAGAGTAAAGCTTAAAATTCCTGCAGAAACCCAAACTGGAAAATTATTCCGTATGCGAGGCAAAGGTGTCGCATCTACACGTAGTGGCTACGCGGGCGATTTGATTTGCCGTATTGTGGTAGAAACGCCAGTTAATTTAACCAGCGAACAAAAAGAATTACTTCAAAAACTTGAAGAAAGTTTACAAGGTAAAGATTTAAGTAAACATGCACCAAAATCTTCAGGATTTTTGGACGGTGTGAAAAAATTCTTTGATAACTTGGGTAAATCTGACAAATAAAGATAATAAAAAAGTCCGCTTTTGCGGACTTTTTTATATGCGAATAATCTCTTTCAAAAATTACCGCACTTTTTGTTCAATAACACTATCTGCGGACGGTGTATTCGCCTTCGCAAACCCATTTATAGCTCGTTAATGCTTCTAATCCCATTGGGCCACGAGCGTGAAGTTTTTGGGTGCTTACGGCGACTTCTGCGCCTAATCCAAATTGTCCGCCATCAGTAAAGCGTGTGCTTGCATTCACATAAACGGCAGCGGCATCAACTTGATTGATAAATTGACGGGCTAGGTTTTGTGAGGACGTTAAAATACTTTCAGAATGTTGCGTACCATATTGGCGGATATGCTCAATAGCTGCATGAATATCTTCCACAACAACCACATTCAAATCCAATGATCCCCATTCTTCGTGCAATTCTTTTTCTGTCACTTCGCAGACATTCGCACCCACTTGTTTCAATATATTAAGTGCGGTGGATTTTGCGTGATATTTTACGTTTTTGGCAGCGAGATGAGAGACGAGTTTGGGTAAAAATTCTTCAGCAATAGAACGTTGTACTAACAACGTCTCTAATGTGTTACAGGTGCTTGGACGCTGTGTTTTAGCGTTATCAATAACAAAAATTGCTTTATTTTGATCCGCACTTTCTTCAACGAAAGTATGGCAAACACCCACGCCACCTACAATAACAGGAATAGTTGAATGTTGTTTACACAATTCATGTAAACCCGCACCACCACGAGGAATAATCATATCCACATAGCGATCTAGTTTTAATAATTGCATAACGAGTTCACGGTTTGGATCAGTAATAGCTTGCACTGCAAATTTTGGTAAGTTTGCTTGCTCTAAAGCATTTTGCACAACTTCGATTAGAATCTTGTTAGAAAACTGTGTTTCTTTACCGCCGCGTAAAATCACTGCATTACCTGTTTTAAGGCAAAGACTTGCCACATCAATGGTTACATTTGGGCGAGCTTCATAAATTGTGCCAATGACGCCGAGCGGCGTGCGTACGCGTTCGATTTTAAGTCCGCTATCCAATGTACCGCCATCTATGATTTTCCCCACGGGATCTGCTAGAGAAATAACGTGGCGTATATCATTAGCAATGCCTTGCAAACGTTCTTGCGTGAGCAGTAGGCGATCAATCAAGGCATCAGACAATCCATTTTGTTTGGCAAGTTCAATATCTTTTGCGTTTTCGGCTAAGATAAGCGGTGCTTGTTGTTCGAGTTGTTCTGCTATAATGGATAATGCACGATTTTTTTCAGCAGTGGTGAGTTGAGCCAAGATAAATGCTGCATCTTTGGCTTGTTTACCCATTTGTTCTAACATAGTTATTCCCTTTATTGTATTTATTTCTTTTTATTTGGCAGCTTATCTTGTTCTTCCGATGTGAGTTCTTGGTAATTAAATACTGGCAACCCCCATTCGAAATGAATAGCTAAAATACGTAAAGTAAAGCTGCTAATAAGTGTGAGTAACACGGCAAGCGTATGTTCTACTTGAATTGTGCTTAATGCGTAATAAGTCAGCGTGGCAAATAGTGCAATGCTGGCATAGAGTTCTTTTTGGAATACGAGAGGAATTCGATTGCATAGCATATCGCGTAGAACTCCGCCAAAGGCACCCGTAATACAGCCTGCAATACAAACAATAGTGAGACTATGTCCCATATCCATCGCAATTTGTGCGCCAATAATGGAATACACCACTAAACCCATCGCATCGAGCACCAAGAAAATAGTGCGAAAGTAGCGCATAAAATGATTGATGAACGGTGCAACATATACGGTAATTACTGCCGCACTTGCCACCATTAAAAAATATTCTGGGTGCTTAACCCAGCCGAGAGGATAATGCCCAAGCAGTACATCACGCACTGAGCCGCCGCCAATGGCAGTGACGGATGCGATAATTATCACGCCAAAAATATCCATTTTTTCACGACCAGCCGCAAGTGCGCCTGTCATTCCTTCAGCAGTGATACCGATGATATATAAAATACTAAGTAACATTCATGTACCTAAGTGCGGTTATAATTGGTTTCATTCTACTTTAAAATTTAATGAATTTTTAGCATAATGGCGCATTATTTTTTTCAGACGTCAAAATTATGTCAGAACAATCTTCTAAATATATCGCAGCATTGCTTGCGGTATTATCGATCTCAATGGTGCTTGGCATCGATCTATTTATTTTTTCTTTGCAATCTGAAAAGCAAACAATGCCTAATTTAGGTGTAGGCGTGTTAGTTGCACAGTTAATTTCTTTGTTGGTATTTTATCGCGGCGAAATTTGCCCAGGACAACGTGGTCGTTTAATCAAAGTTAATCTCACTTTTGCCATTTATTGGGCGGTTTGGTTGCTGATAAGCCTATTACAAAATAATCACACGCTTACTAACGTGATGAGCGTATGTGGTCTTTCTGTCGTGTATTTTATTTGGAAACAACCAAAAACTGAAAAAATCCGTAACAGCTTTTTATTGATGGCTGCATTAATTGCGGGTTTAGGTTGCTTGAGTTATTTAATGATTTTTACCGTGCTTCCTGCGAGTGATTTTGCTGAATATAACCCTTTTGCACCGATTTTATCTGGTGTGATTTTAGCAAATCTTTCGCTTGTGATTGCACGTAGTCGTTTGGACGGTTTTATCGCATTGTTGCCCTTAGCCATGATTATATTGCTTGCTTTAAATGCCTTGGCAATGTTTTTATTTTTACTTTTAAATGGCATGGAAAGTGCGGTTAATTCTGAGAGTGTTTTTGCCTACATCATTTATTTTGTTTGCCATTTTGTTATTGCGGCTATTCTGATTCTGCATGGTTTCCAAAAGTGGAAATTATCTGCCAATAGCTTATTTATCCTATTATTTATTGCTGCTTGCTTGCCGTTATGGATGGTATTTGTTTAATAAAGAAAACAATCATTGAGCCGTGGGGATATTTATCCACGGCTTTTTAGATTTCGGCTGGTTAGAAAATAATAGGATAATACGGAAATCGCGACACATGCTCCCATAGTAAAGAGCATTGGGGCAGCAGTATCCATTTTCATTGACGCAACTAAACTTCCCATCATTGCACCCACTGCAAAACGCACGCTACCAATCAAAGAATTTGTAGTCCCCGCCATTTGAGGACATCTTTCTAAAGCTGATGCCATTGCATTTGATGAAATCACAGGGTTTGGACCGATGAAAAGGGCAACGCCAATTGCCATTGACCAAAAGCCGAGATCTAAAAGTGCGGTCAAAATTAGCCACATTCCTGAAATAAATTGAATTGCGAGGGCTATACGTAGCATTGTTTCTGCACCAATTTTGGTGACAAATCGGGTATTCAAAAAGGAAGCAAAGATCATCGTAATGATATTCATCATAAAGAAGTAACCGAACTGTTCGACAGGAATCCCATAAATGCCGATATATACAATCGAGCCTGCGGTGACAAAGGTAAATAATCCGCCAAAGCCAAAGGAGGTGGCAAACATATAACCTAGCACTTCTTTTTGTTTCCAAAGCAGAAGGAAATTGCGAGCGATAATATTTAATCGCAGAGGAATGCGATTTTCTTTTTTATGGGTTTCTGGAATGATGAAAAAGACCAATGTAGCGGCTAGCAATCCCACCAGCGAAATAACGTAAAAAATCGCATGCCAGTGGAAAAATTTAACGATGTAACCCCCAATAATTGGTGCAACTAAAGGCGCAAGCATAAACACTAACGTGATGGTAGACATCACTTTAGATAGCTGATCTTTACTAAATAAATCACGTAATAATGCGCCTGAAAGCACAACTGGTGCGGCACCAAAGAAACCTTGTACGAAACGAAGTGCGGTGAAATTTCCGACTGAATTTATTTCGGTAAGCACCAAAGCTGTTAGCGCGCCTACAATGACACCGAGCAAAATGATCGGTTTTCGTCCAAAGCTATCGCCAAAAGGCCCCCAGAAAAGCTGACCAAATGCCATACCGTAGGCAAAAGAGGTTAGCGTATGTTGTACTTGTTCTGGACTTACGTCGAGATCCTTTGCAATTTCTAAAAAAGACGGCAAATACATATCCACGCCAAAAGGCGGTAGCATAGAGAGAATACCGAGGGTAAGAATAAAGATGAAAGTCGATTTTTGTTGATTCATATTATTTCACTAATCTTTCAATTTCACTTTGAGTTAATGGGCGGTATTCCCCTTCATCTAAGGATTGATCCAACACTACATTACCAATTTTCCAGCGATGTAATCCGACGACTTTATTCCCAAGTGCGGCAAACATACGTTTTACTTGATGATAGCGGCCTTCAGAAATGGTTAGATTTACATTGTAATCATCTAAAATTTCTAATTTTGCTGGTTTAGTGGGTTCTTTTTCTCCGCGTAATAAAATGCCTTCCGCACAAGCTGTGGCATAATTTTCTTCTACGGGATCAGCTAAAGTTACCAAATAGGTTTTTTCACAATGATGCTTTGGCGAAGTGATGCGATGTGACCATTGTCCATCATCGGTAAGCAAGACGAGACCTGTTGTATCCACATCTAAGCGACCCGCGCTATGTAATTTGCCCGCTAAAGGGTAATCAAAAAATTGATAAATTGTTGGATAGTCGCCGTCATCATTAGAACAAACACAACCTTGTGGTTTATTTAACATAAAATACTGACCTTCTTCCACCCAAGTTAATAATTCATCTTCAAAATAAATTTTGTCTTCTTGTGAAATTTGTACCGAGCCACTTTTGACAATTTCGCCATTAATTTTTACCGCACTTTGACGGATTGCTTTCGTTGCTTGAGAACGCGTTAAGCCCGTATTTTCAGCAATAAATTTATCTAATCTCATTATGTTTTCTCTTGTTAAAATTCGCTGGGTATTGTACAGGTTTTTGCTTTTATAACGAAACAAAAAAGGCTGCATTTAATCTGCAGCCTTTATTGATTAAGCTTGATTAAACCACTTCACGTAATCAAATTGATCGTAATATTTTTTTCCATTCCAGCCTGAAAATTCAAAAATATCGCCCACCTGATTTTGCTTCTCAAAGCCTTTTATATAATAAGCTGATTTAAAAGCAGGGTAGGGCTTGTGAGTAAAAATCACTTTATTTTTAAAAGGGAGTTGATCAAAAAGTTGAATGTCTTTTTCGGTCACGCCATCTCGATCTGCCATCATAATAAAAAGATTGTCTAAATTGATGCGTGACGTGCGACGTTGCCATTTTTCATTAGCTTCTTGCTCACTGTGATAGTGCATAAAATGAATTTCAAGATCGGCAAGTTTTCCTACTGGATAATTTTTTTCTGTTTGCACAAATGTGAGAGGTTGATTGAGATAGAAATCCATATTTTGTAAATAACGCAAAAAATCTTGTGGCGAGAGATAGAGATTTACAAAAGGCGAATTAAACGGCTGATGTAAATCGTGCAAGATAAAAGCCCCCACGCAATTGGCAGAAATGACAGTCATACCTTGATTTATTAGTTTATGTTGCAGAGTGCGATTAATGAAAAATCTTTGACATTTATTCACCGCACTTTTAATTTTTTGAAATGGATTCATTTTCTTATCCTTTATGCTTTTGTTGCGAAAATCCTACCTTTTTTGCTGAAAAATGAAAAGTCTAGCTAATGCTTCGCATCAAAAAAATTTTGTTATAAAGTTGTAAAAGTTTGCAGTTCGTCACAATTTTTTGAATAAAAAACAGATATAATCGACGCAATATTTCAATCCTGTTTCAAGAAAATGGAGCATTTATTATGACCGAACAATTACGTCAAGCAGCCTTAGATTTCCACGAATTTCCAATTCCTGGAAAAATTGAAGTTACTCCAACAAAATCACTCGCAACACAACGCGATTTAGCCTTAGCTTATTCGCCAGGTGTGGCAGAGCCTTGTTTAGAAATTGAAAAAGATCCTGCCGCCTCTTACAAATATACAGCACGTGGAAATTTAGTTGCTGTTATTTCTAATGGTACAGCGGTGCTTGGACTTGGCAATATTGGCGCACTAGCGGGCAAACCTGTAATGGAGGGAAAGGGCGTATTGTTCAAAAAATTTGCGGGCATCAACGTATTTGATATTGAAGTGAATGAACATGATCCCGATAAACTTGTTGATATTATTGCCTCGTTAGAGCCAACTTTCGGTGGGGTAAACCTTGAAGATATTAAAGCACCAGAATGTTTCTATATTGAACAAAAATTGCGTGAGAGAATGAACATTCCTGTATTCCATGATGACCAACATGGTACGGCGATCATCAGTGCTGCCGCGATCATCAATTCTCTTCGTATTGTAGGTAAAAAAATTGAAGATGTTCGACTTGTGGCATCTGGTGCGGGGGCTGCATCTATTGCGTGCTTGAACTTATTACTTTCTTTAGGTATGAAACGTGAAAACATCACAGTTTGCGACTCGAAAGGTGTGGTATATAAAGGTCGCGATGACAAAATGGATCAAACCAAAAAAGATTATGCAATTGAAGATAATGGCTGGCGTACACTTGGCGATGCGATGCCAAATGCAGATATTTTCTTAGGTTGTTCTGCGGCGGGTGCGCTTACACAAGATATGGTTAAAAGTATGGCTGCACATCCAATTATTCTTGCTTTAGCTAACCCAAATCCTGAAATTACCCCGCCAGAAGCGAAAGCGGTTCGCCCTGATGCGATTGTATGTACAGGCCGTTCTGATTATCCAAATCAAGTAAATAACGTGCTTTGTTTTCCATTCATTTTCCGTGGTGCATTAGATGTGGGTGCAACCACTATTAATGAAGAAATGAAACGTGCGGCAGTTTATGCCATTGCTGACCTTGCATTAGAAGAGCAAAACGAAGTGGTAACTTCTGCTTACGGTGGTGAAGGGGCGACTTTTGGTGCAGATTATGTGATTCCTCGTCCATTCGATCCACGCTTGATTGTGCGTATCGCACCAGCGGTAGCAAAAGCTGCAATGGAATCTGGTGTGGCAACTCGTCCAATTCAAAATTGGGATATTTATATTGACCAACTTACTCAGTTTGTTTACAAAACTAATTTGTTTATGCGCCCTATTTTTAGCCAAGCAAAAGCGGTAAAACAACGCATTATTTTAGCGGAAGGGGAAGAAAATAAAGCATTACACGCCACCCAAGAAGTGATTTCAATGGGCTTGGCAAATCCAATTTTAATTGGTCGCCGCAGCGTGATTGAAGAAAAAATTAAAAAACTTGGTTTACGTTTAACTGCAGGTGTGGATTTTGAAATTGTGGATAACGAAGATAATCCTCGCTATGAAGAATGTTGGAAACACTATTACGAACTTACCAAACGTAAAGGCATTACACCTGCAATCGCAAAACGTGTTGTGCGTTCTAACACTACCGTATTAGCTTCTACGTTACTGAGCTTAGGCTATGGCGATGCTTTAGTATGTGGTTTATTTGGTTCATACGGAAAACACCTTGCATCGATTCGCGATATTATTGGCTTAAAAGATGGCGTGAAAACTGCTGCTGCTTTAAATAGTCTTGTATTACCGACTGGTAACGTATTCTTAACAGATACTCACGTAAACAGTAATCCTACAGCAGAAGAATTAGCTGAAATTACCTTAATGGCAGCAGAAGAAATTCATCGTTTTGGTATTGAACCTGCAGTAGCATTACTTTCTCACTCTAATTTTGGTTCCTCTGATTCACTCGGTGCACCAAAAATGCGTGAAGTATTACAGATCGTCAAAGAGCGTAATCCGCACTTAATGATCGATGGGGAAATGCGTGGAGATTTAGCGATGAACGAAGCACACAGAAAAGAATTAATGCCTGATAGCCCACTGAAAGGATGTGCAAATTTATTAGTGTTCCCTGATTTGAGCTCATCACGTATTAGTTATAGCTTATTACGTGGAACAACCACCGCAATTACCGTTGGCCCGATCTTAATGGGTATGAATAAATCTGCGCATATTCTTAATCCAGGTGCATCTGTTCGTCGTATTATCAATATGATTGCCTATGCAGCAGTGAAAGCACAACAAGAGTAATTGAAAAAAGTGCGGTAAATTTCTGTCGTTTATTTAATGAAGCCTCGATTTTTTTCGAGGCTTTATTTTTATCATTCTATTGAATGTTATTAGCTAAAATGTACCACACAGAATTTGGCATATTGTTTACATTAAGATTAACGAAAATTATGTAAAAATTTACCGCACTTTAAGGCTTTTATCTTGTCGAAAAGGAGCTGATAGGCAGTAACCTATATTTCTTCAATTTAATACGGCTTGAATGCCGTTTTGTTAATGATTTTTACAATGAAAAAAGCGTATTCCCCTTTATTCCCCATCTTCACATTCGTGTTGATTAATCTCATCATCCTTTCTTTATCCCGTTTGGGACTAGCTGTATGGCAATCAGAACGTGTATCCGCCGTAGATGGCTGGTTGCAATTATTTTTGCAAGGCGTACGAATGGATATTGTGGCACTTTGTTATTTATTTGGTGTACCTGCATTGCTCACAACATTGTTCCATAGTAGCAAAGTTTGGGTAAAAATTTTACGCCTTTGGCTAACCCTTGGTAGTGTGTTTATTATCTTTATGGAAATTGCCACACCTGCCTTTATTGAAACCTACGATTACCGTCCAAATCGTTTATTTATCGAATACCTGATTTATCCGAAAGAAGTTTTTTTAATGCTTGCTGAAGGGCATTTAAGTGCGGTGATTTTTAGCCTTGTTTTCACAGTTTTATCTGCCGTGATTTATTGGAAAATTTCTGGTTGGGCAGTCAAAAATTTACGTTCAATAAGTTGGAAACTTCGCCCTGTGATTGCTTTGCTTGTTATTGTCGTGAGCTTCCTTGGGGCGCGTTCAAGTTTTCAACACCGCGGAATTAATCCCGCCATGGTGGCATTTTCCTCTGATGCGTTAGTGAATTCTTTGGTGCTTAATTCGGGCTATTCCGTGATTTATGCCGCACAGCAATTTAAAGATGAAGAAAAATCTTCAGAAATGTACGGAAAAATGGATGTAGACGAAATGTTTCGTATTGTTAAAGCAAGTCGAGGCCGCCCAGACAGCGATTACATTTCAGATAAATACCCAACTTTAACGAAAAATGTCGCGACTTATCAGGGTAAACCTAAAAATATCGTGATTTTGTTACAAGAGAGTCTCGGTGCTCAATTTATTGGAACGCTCGGTGGCAAACCACTTTCTCCAAATGTGGATCAGCTTGCAAAAGAAGGGTGGTTATTTGAAAATCTTTATGCAACAGGCACACGTTCAGTACGCGGTATTGAAGCAACAACCGCAGGTTTTACGCCAACGCCAGCTCGTGCAGTTGTAAAACTTAATAATGCTCAAAGTGGTTTCTTTACTATTGCGGATTTATTACATAAACAAGGTTATAACACTTCCTTTATTTATGGCGGAGAAAAGCACTTCGACAATATGGCGAGCTTTTTCTACGGTAATGGCTTTAAAGATATTTGGGATCAACAAGATTACCAGAATCCAAAATTTACTGGCACTTGGGGCGTGAGTGACGAGGATTTATTTGATAAAGCCAATGAAACTTTCACGAAATTACAAAATGAAGGTAAACCGTTTTTTAGTTTAGTGTTTAGCTCTAGCAATCATGATCCATTTGAATATCCAGATGGCAGGATTGAGCTTTATGAACAACCAAAAGCCACTCGTAATAATGCAGCAAAATATGCGGATTATGCCTTAGGTCATTTCTTTAAAATGGCAAAACAGTCTAATTATTGGAAAGATACGATTTTCTTAATTGTTGCGGATCACGATTCTCGTGTAGGTGGAGCAAGCCTTGTGCCAATTAAGCATTTCCATATTCCAGCTTTGATTATCGGGGAGGGCATTATGCCACGTCGTGACAGCCGTCTTGTGAGCCAAATTGATATGCCAACCACGTTACTTTCTTTAGCAGGTGTAAGTGGTAATTATCCAATGATTGGTTTTGATTTAACGCAAGATGTAAACCCAGATCGTGCCTTTATGCAATACGATCAAACTCAAGCAATGATGAAAGGCAATAATGATGTGGTGATTCAAATGCCAAATAAAGCAGCGCAAGGTTATCGTTATGATAAATCAACAGACACTTTAACGCCAAAAGAGGTGCCTGATGCAATGAAAAAAGAGGCATTAGCTCACGCTTTATTAGGCAGTTATTTATATAAGAATCGCTTGTATTCTTCAGATGAAAATAAATAAACGGAACGCCAGCTTAAGCTGGCGTTTCTTTTAGTTTTCAAAAACAAACTGTTCACGCAATTGATGTAATTGATCGCGAATTGCCGCGGCTTTTTCAAATTCCAAATCTTGTGCAAATTTATACATTTGTTGTTCCAATTTTTTGATTTGTTGTTGATATTCTTTGGCATTTTTCGGTGCATTATAAAGTGCGGTTGGTTCTGCCGCCATTTTTCCACGTTGTTTATTGGCTTTCGCTTTTTGGTTTGCACCTTGCCCAATATCTAACAATTCCCCAACTTTCTTATTCAATGCTTGTGGCACAATGCCATGTTCTTCATTATATTTTGTTTGTTTTTCACGACGACGATTAGTTTCCGTAATAGCTTTTTCCATCGATTTTGTGATGCTATCCGCATATAAAATCGCTTTACCATTTAAGTTTCGTGCAGCACGGCCGATGGTTTGGATTAAAGAGCGTTCGGAGCGTAAAAATCCTTCTTTGTCCGCATCTAAAATCGCCACAAGAGACACTTCTGGAATATCCAATCCCTCACGTAGCAAGTTGATGCCGACTAACACATCGAATTCTCCTAAACGCAAATCACGGATAATTTCCACACGTTCCACCGTATCAATATCAGAATGTAGATAACGTACTCGGATCCCATGTTCATCTAAATAATCCGTTAAATCTTCCGCCATTTTTTTAGTGAGTGTTGTCACTAAAACGCGCTCATTTTTATCCGCTCTTTGGCGAGCTTCCGAAAGTAAATCATCCACTTGAATTGAGACTGGACGAATTTCAATAAGCGGATCAAGTAAACCAGTCGGGCGAACCACTTGATCGATGATTTCACTGCCTGATTTTTCTAATTCATAGGGCCCTGGTGTTGCGGAAACATAGATGGTTTGTGGGGCTAAGCGTTCAAATTCCTCAAAGCGTAACGGACGATTATCCAATGCGGACGGTAAACGGAAACCATATTCAACCAAGGTTTCTTTGCGCGAACGGTCACCACGATACATTCCACCAATTTGAGGCACGGTCACATGAGATTCATCAATAATTAAAATGGCATCAGAGGGCATATAATCAAATAATGTTGGGGGTGGCTCGCCTTCATTTCTGCCTGACAAATAGCGAGAGTAGTTTTCAATACCCGAGCAATAGCCCAATTCATTCATCATTTCAATATCAAATTGGGTTCGTTGGCTAATTCGTTGTTCTTCTAAAAGTTTATGTTCTTTAATGAAGTATTCACGGCGTGATACGAGTTCTTTTTTGATGTTTTCTATCGCATCTAAAATGCGTTCTCTTGGCGTAACATAGTGCGTTTTAGGATAGATCGTAAAACGTGGAACAGCACCAAAACTACTGCCAGTGAGCGGATCAAATAAACTTAATCGTTCAATTTCATCATCAAATAATTCAATACGCACCGCACGATCATCGGATTCTGCAGGGAAAATATCAATAATTTCCCCACGAACACGGAAAGTTCCACGCTGAAATGCTTGATCATTGCGGGTATATTGCAATTCCGCTAACTTCGCTAAAATTTGGCGTTGATCTATAATGGCACCTTGTTGTAAATGCAACATCATTTGTAAGTAGCTATCAGGATCGCCCAAACCATAAATTGCAGAAACGGAAGCCACTACGATGGTATCTCGACGTTCTAAAAAAGATTTTGTCGCAGAAAGTCGCATTTGTTCGATTTGATCATTAATAGAAGCATCTTTTTCAATGAAAGTATCACTGCTAGGCACATAGGCTTCTGGCTGATAATAATCATAGTAAGACACAAAATATTCCACCGCATTTTCTGGAAAAAAGGCTTTCATTTCTGCATAAAGTTGAGCGGCAAGGGTTTTATTCGGTGCAAGTAACATTGCGGGGCGATTTAATTGAGCGATTACGTTGGCGATAGTAAACGTCTTCCCCGAGCCTGTTACTCCGAGCAAAGTTTGATGTGCCAATCCATCCGTTAAATTTTCAGCCAATTTTTCGATAGCTTGTGGCTGATCGCCAGAGGGGCGAAAGTCGGAATGAAGAATGAATGGTTTTGTGTTGATTTTTTCAGACATAAAGTGCGGTTGATTTTTTGATAATTTTGAATAATGCCTATTTTAGCATATTTAACGGGGAAAATTGATTAGGCAAAAATCTAAGTTTTACACAGACTTAGTGATGTCAAGAGGAAGATCTCACAAATTCATAAAAAAAACTTTAATTTTTTGCTAGACAAAACTTAACTTATTGATTTTAAATGATAATTTAAATTTAGGCTAATCTGTAATCAAGATCGAATAATCCTTGTAAGAACAAGGGATCCGCAAAATTTTAAAAAGTTAATCCACAAAGTTATCCACAGGCTCTGTGGATAGAAAAAAGAGATGATATTGATAAAAATAAAGCCCATCAACAGGATGGACTTAAAATCTTTTGGTTGCTAATTTAGAAATTTGTAAAAGGAGACAAACAAACTCTAAACCAAAAGAAAAATTGGCTCCTCCTGCTGGACTTGAACCAGCGACATATGGATTAACAGTCCACCGTTCTACCGACTGAACTAAGGAGGAATAAACTTTGTATCACAAGGAATAGGGCGCGCATTTTAATAAGGAGCTCATTCCTTGTCAATCAAAATGTATAAAAATGTAAATTTAATTTACATTTTATTTATTGAATTGATAATTAGTTGCCACATTATGTTTATGAAGTTAATTTGAATATCTTCTTTCTTTACAAATCTTTACAAAAAACAAGCATTAATCATATTGATATATATAATCGCCAACCTTTATCTCACGCTTATTTAAACGTCACTATCTAGAAAATGTGTTAAAAAATATGTGGGCTATCTATACCCCTGAAATGAAGGTTATTTATTTATGAATCGTGTATTTAAAATTATTTGGAACAAAACAACGCAGAGACAAGAGGTTGTTTCAGAATTAGCGAAAAGTAGTGCAAAAGCAAGTTTTGCTTCTAATAATACTCAAAAAGCCACAAAACAATTTATCATATCTATTCTTACAGTTCTTATAACATCAACATTGCTAGCTTCAGTTAGCAATGCTGCCACTATTAATTACAATGATATTTCTAAATAAGGTGTTGCAGTCGTATCAGATCCTAATAGTGAAATTCTGAAAAATGTTGCTCTTGAAGGTTCAGTTACTGTCGGCGTATATGCCAACGCATTAGCGACGGATTCCATTGCTATTGGTTCTCGTGCAAATGTTAATAATTATTGGGGAGATCAATATCGTGAAGCTTTAAATGGAATTGCTATTGGTCAATTTTCAAGTACATCTACTAAACATGCAGTAAGTGATATGAAAATCGGAGACACTACGCTATCTAAAGGTGTTGCCGCAACCGATAATGGCACAGTAAGTTTTGGTAATAACAATGTTAAACGACAAATCCAAAACGTTGGTGCAGGCGAGATCTCTGAAAATTCTAGTGATGCTATTACTGGTTCACAGCTTTATTCTGTAATCAAAGCAACTGACGAAAAATGTTTTTGAGAGAGTTTTTTATTGTTTGAAGTACCAAATTAATTCAATATGTTCAATATATTCTGTTGATGTGTGGATTAAGAGGTATTTTCTAATAAGATTTATATCTGACCGTTTTTTATAATTTAATAAAATATCAATGCAACTTATTATCTCTTGATAATAAAATAGCCTTAATAGCTTATTAATTTCCAAATAAAATAGTGCCTCCATTTACTGGGTTTAGCGTTCCATACAACAAACTCAAGGCAAAAAATAGCATTATTCCACCTGCTATTAATTTCACGATGCTTTCGCTTTTTCCTTTCGTATTTTTTGAACTATACCAACGCCCTAAGTGAATTGCGGTATTTCGTGCATAACGTACAATTCCTGCGAAGGCTGACAACATAAGCCCCGTGCCGAAAGACATAGCTAATACAGCTAAGATTCCCCAGCCATAAAGATCAAGCATATAAGCTAAAAATAAAACGAAAATTGCACCACTACATGGTCGCATACCAATTGTTAAAATGACTAGAAATTGTGATTTTAGATTGGTTGCTTGTGCAGTTTGTGTGGGGCTTGGTAAATGTTGGTGTCCACAACTACATGTGTTTGGCTGAAAAGTGCGGTTATTTTTCACCGCACTTTTTTCGTGTAGGGAGAGGGGATTTAGGGATTTAATGGTTAATTTAGCTTTTTTACGATAGGCACGTAAACCTTGCCAAATCCAATAACAGCCGAGAAATACCAATAATAGCAAGGCAGTTCGTTCTAACCAAAGCTGACTTAATTTGAAATAACGTGATGAAAGATTTAGCACTACAACAAGCAATGTTGTTGCTGTAATCGCGACAATGCCTTGCATTAAGGATGAAAGTAAGCTCAAGATAGTGCTTTGTTTTAATTGGCTTTCATGCGTGGAAAGATAGCTGGCAATAATAAATTTGCCGTGTCCTGGCCCGAGGGCATGGAGTACGCCATAAATAAAGCTGGCGAAAATAAGCGTGATGCCTGCCTTGATGCTATTATTTTGAATTTGATGTAAATTTTCCGAAATAAGTTGATTAAAATCTTTTTGCCATGCAGCAATATGTAAGAAAAACCAAGGGGAAAAATAGACAAGTAAGGAAAGTGCAATCACTAATAACACGAGCCCAGTTTTATATTTTTTCATTTCTACTCACATTGAATTATTATTTTTTGTGCGAACATTACGCCTAAGGAATCATCTTCGTTCTTTTGGGATTTATCAAGTGAAGATGCGTAGGCTTGGATTTTTTCATCCACATTAGGTTCAATTAATTTTCCTTGGCAATTTTTCGGAAGTGCGGAAAAATCTACCGCACTTTTTGAGGCGTAAGTCATCGCCACATAATAAGTGGAATCGTAAGTTTGTAAGCTAAATGTGTTTTTTTCTAACTTTTGAGAATGGGCGAGTGGTACATCAAAATAATATTGCAGTTGTAAACCTTGAACGTTAATGCCGTAATTTTTTGGGCGAGGGGAATATTTGATTTTATTATTTTGCTTGTCATATAAATAGCTGAAATAATGTTCACTGACGATATTTCCCATGACGTCATCAAGAAGTTTTTGTTTCTCCGATTTAGTTCTAGCTTGTTTCATATCATAAATAACTGCAGACGAACTTGGTTCATCTAATGTCCATTTCATTGAAAAACCAGTAAGTTGATTATTTTCTATAATGGGCGTGCTTTGTATATCAATAAATGCATGGGGGTGAGATAAAGCACTGCAACTAAAGAATAGACCGAGTAATAATGAATACGTTTTCACAAAAAATCCTAATTATTTTGAACGTTAGCATTAGAAGTTGTTTATTCTACACGCAAAAATGAATTTTTCGGTCAAAAATATTGATGTAAATCAAAAAAACTCTCAATAGCATTTCCCTCGTCTCTGAATATTCAGTAACATTGCTCCCGTCAAGTAATTGCTTGATATTCATAAAGTTCCTAAATAAAATAATCATAAATATAGCTAAACTACTTTCCTGCCACCCGTTTCGGGTGGTTTTTTTTATCTAAAATTTATTAGGAACGCATTTTTGTATATCTTTTGTGTTTTAATTGTATTTCATTGTATGTTATTGTGTATGTTAAGCATCATTGATAAGGAGAAAATAATATGGCTGCAGTTAGCTTTCGAGTACCTGATGAAACTAAAAATATAGCGTTTGAAGTGATTAAAAGTTATGGTCTTTCCCCAACTCAAGCACTTAATATGTTTTTAGCTCAAATAGCTAAAACGAAAGCGATTCCAGTATCATTAGATTATCAAACTGAACAGATGCCTAACTCAAAAACGATAATGGCTATGGCAGAGTTGGATAATCATAATGGGCGTGAATACAAAACATTGGAGGAATTCCATCAAGCGATGCTATCGGAGATGAAATCATGATTTCAGTGAGTGGGGAATATAAAAGAGAATTTAAAAAACATATTCCTCTTATTATAAATAGTCCAGAATATATTGAAGTTATGTATTGTCTTTTGAATAGCTTACCATTGCCAGAAAAATATAAAGATCACGCTTTAACTGGCAATTGGAAAGGTTGGCGAGATTGCCATATTAAGAATGATCTCGTGCTTATTTATAAAATTGTGGGGGATGAAATAAGACTAGCTCGTCTTAATACTCATTCAGAAATTTTTGGTTAATGGTAAGAATTTAAGTAAATCTTGTTCTTGGTATTCTATATTTTCGCCCTATTTTCCAGTAGAATAGGGCGAATTTTTTTGTGAGGAATTATTAATGTCATCTCAATTTGTATATACGATGCACCGTGTCGGCAAAGTGGTGCCGCCGAAGCGTCATATTTTGAAAGATATTTCTTTGAGCTTCTTCCCAGGTGCGAAAATCGGGGTATTGGGCTTAAATGGTGCGGGGAAATCGACCCTTTTACGCATTATGGCAGGCGTAGATAAAGAGTTTGAAGGGGAGGCTCGTCCGCAACCAGGAATTAAAATTGGTTATCTTCCGCAAGAACCCAAATTAGAACCGCAACAAACCGTGCGTGAGGCTGTGGAAGAAGCAGTTTTTGAAGTGAAAAATGCACTGACTCGTTTAGATGAAGTGTATGCACTTTATGCGGATCCCGATGCTGATTTCGATAAACTGGCGGCTGAACAAGCCAATCTTGAAGCCATTATTCAAGCGCACGATGGGCATAATTTAGATAACCAATTAGAGCGTGCCGCAGATGCGTTACGTTTACCAGATTGGGATGCGAAAATTGAGCATTTATCAGGGGGAGAGCGTCGCCGTGTGGCACTTTGCCGCTTATTACTTGAAAAACCAGACATGCTTTTATTAGATGAACCAACTAACCACTTAGATGCGGAATCTGTGGCGTGGTTAGAACGATTCTTACATGACTACGAAGGCACTGTTGTGGCAATTACCCACGACCGTTATTTCTTAGATAATGTAGCAGGTTGGATCTTAGAGCTTGATCGTGGCGAGGGTATTCCTTGGGAAGGTAACTATTCTTCTTGGTTAGAGCAAAAAGAGAAACGTTTAGAACAAGAACAAGCAGCTGAAAATGCGCGTCAAAAATCCATTGCGAAAGAATTGGAATGGGTTCGACAAAATCCAAAAGGTCGTCAAGCGAAAAGCAAAGCACGTATGGCTCGCTTTGATGAATTGAACTCTGGCGAATATCAAAAACGAAACGAGACGAATGAACTCTTTATTCCACCAGGTCCACGCTTAGGCGATAAAGTGATTGAAGTGCAAAACTTAACCAAGTCTTATGGCGACCGCACTTTGATTGATGATTTATCATTCAGTATTCCAAAAGGCGCAATCGTTGGTATTATCGGGGCAAATGGTGCGGGTAAATCAACTTTATTTCGTATGCTTTCAGGTCAAGAACAACCAGATAATGGATCTATTACGATGGGCGAAACCGTTGTACTTGCTTCGGTGGATCAGTTCCGTGACGCTATGGATGACAAGAAAACCGTGTGGGAAGAAGTGTCTAATGGACAAGACATTCTCACTATCGGCAACTTTGAAATTCCAAGCCGTGCTTATGTGGGGCGTTTCAACTTCAAAGGTGTGGACCAACAAAAACGAGTAGGCGAATTATCGGGTGGGGAACGTGGTCGTTTACACTTAGCTAAACTTCTACAACGTGGTGGTAACGTGCTATTACTGGACGAACCAACCAATGACTTAGATGTTGAAACCTTGCGTGCCTTAGAAAATGCGATCTTAGAATTCCCAGGCTGTGCAATGGTTATTTCCCACGACCGCTGGTTTTTAGACCGTATCGCAACGCATATTTTAGACTACGGCGATGAAGGTAAAGTCACGTTCTATGAAGGTAACTTCTCAGACTACGAAGAGTGGAAAAAGAAAACCTTAGGCGATGCCGCTACTCAGCCACATCGTATTAAATATAAACGTATTGCGAAGTAATTTAGATTGAGAAAGTGCGGTGGATTTTGACCGCACTTTTCTTACTTTTTTGGGAGTGATTATGTTAGTTCATTTACATATTTTTTTCGCCTTTGTAAGTTTGGCATTGTTAGTAATTCGTGGTGCAATGCAGCTTAATGGTAAAAATTGGCGTTCGATAAAATTATTAAAAATTTTACCGCACTTATCAGATACCTTGCTGATTGTGTCTGGTGTCGTCATTTTATATCTCTTCGCTTTTGATATTGAATTATGGTTAGTGGCTAAATTTGCATTACTGATTTTGTATATCCTGTTTGCTGCAAAATTTTTCAGTAAAAAAGTTTCTCAACCCAAAAGCATTTTCTTTTGGCTTGCTTGCGTAAGTTTTATTGGTGCGATATTAATTGCCTATTTAAAATAACACGATGCCATCTCGCCATCTTCAAATTTTAATCTGCAAAACCTTGCCACTTGTGCCTGATAACGTTTTGATTATCGGCGAAAGTGGCATTGCTTTTTCTAAAGCAACAAATTTGCTTGGACAAGAATTTGAACATATTTTATTTGATGGACGAAATGGCATTCATCTTGAAGCGCTGGCTATTGCAGCTGGAACACTAAAAATGGGCGGTACATTTTGTTTAGTCTTATCCGATTGGGAAAATTTATCTCAGCAGACTGATCAAGATAGTTTACGTTGGAATGGAAATCAGTCAGCAATCGCCACGCCTAATTTTATTGATCATTTCAAACAGTGCATTGAACGCTATCATTTCCCCATTTTCAGAGAGGAAAGTGCGGTTGAATTTCCTCCCATTTTTTATTCTAACGAGCATCACAAAAATGCCACGTTAGCTCAACAACAAATTATGGAGACTATTTTACAAACTGAGCAGGATATTTATTTTCTAACCGCCAAGCGAGGAAGAGGAAAATCCGCATTATTGGGGATGCTTGCTAACCAAATTCAAGCGCCAGTTTATCTCACTGCACCAAATAAAAGTGCGGTACATTCGGTTATTGAATTTTCAGAACGAGAGATAGAATTTATTGCGCCCGATGAACTGACTATTCGGTTACAAAATGAACCAGAATTTAGTCAATCTGCTTGGTTGCTCGTAGATGAAGCAGCGATGATCCCATTGCCATTATTGCAACAATATTCTCAATATTTTCAACATATTGTCTTCAGCACAACAATTCATAGCTATGAAGGAACGGGGCGTGGTTTCGAATTAAAATTTAAACGGAAAATTCACCGCACTTTTCAGCATTTTGAGCTTAAACAGCCCCTACGTTGGCAAGAAAATGATCCATTAGAACATTTTATTGATGATCTTTTGTTACTAAATGCCGAAGATGATTTTCAGCACTTCGACTATAGCGATATTACTTATAACATTGAGAAAAACGCTAAAAACCTTTCCTTCCCCTGCTTGCGGGGGAAGGTGCCCGTAGGGCGGAAGGGGGACTTAGATATAGCCAGCTCCCCTCAGCCTTCGGTAGCACCCCTCACAAGCAAGGGCAGCCAAGAGGAATATAGTCATCAATTTTTCTTTCGAGATTTTTATGGGCTAATGACGATTGCTCACTACCGCACATCGCCACTCGATCTTCGTCGTTTACTGGATGGGGAAAATCAACGTTTTTATTTTGCTGAATATCAACAGAATTTGCTCGGTGCAATTTGGGCGTTAGAAGAAGGAAATATGTCGGATGACGAATTGATTATTCAAATTCAACAAGGCAAGCGCCGCCCGAAAGGGAATCTTGTGCCACAAGCCTTGTGTTTCCACGAAAATCTTTCCCAAGCCTGTAAACTGCGTTCACTCCGCATTTCACGTATCGCCGTGCAACCAAATTGGCAGCAAAAGGGCATTGGTCAAAATCTAATGAAATTTATGGAAAATTCAGAAGTGGATTTTCTTTCGGTAAGTTTTGGTTACACTGACGAATTGGCAAAATTTTGGCAAAAGTGCGGTTTTGTTTTGGTGCATTTAGGCGAACATCAAGAAGCGAGTAGTGGTTGTTATTCAGCGATTGCTCTTAAAGGTCTTTCCAAAGAAGGCTTGGCTTTAGTTGATACTGCACACAAACAATTTCAGCGTAATATCCCTTTATCTTTTCATCCGTTCGCCATAAATTTTGAGCAAAATCAGTTTGATTGGCAGCTTGATGAGTTCGATTGGCTGAGCTTAAAAAACTTCGCTAATTTTCACCGCACTTTATTTTCGAG
The DNA here is from genome assembly GCF_049823435.1 of Haemophilus sp. HN_Hi16. NCBI lineage: Bacteria > Pseudomonadati > Pseudomonadota > Gammaproteobacteria > Pasteurellales > Pasteurellaceae > Haemophilus > Haemophilus sp. HN_Hi16. The sequence goes on along the minus strand of NZ_CP187500.1, from coordinate 1,549,751 downwards.
CATTCCTGCGATAAGGCGTTTATTAAAATTAGCGGGCAAAGAAAACTTCCCATTAATTTCCGCTTATTTAACAAAAAAACAACTTCCCATTAACAAGAAAAAAGGCGTAGAATGTTTGCGTTTAGAAATTAAACAATATTTAGCGCGAGGAACTTTATGACAGAGCAAACCGCAAAACCAAAAGGCTGGTTTAAACGCGCACTTGAAAAATATGACAACTTCATTAAAGAATGGGGGTTAGATCAACCTAATTGTAGCTGCGTGCCTATGTCAGCAACAGAAGATGAAAATGGTAATTTGAAGAAAGAAGAATCTTCTTTAAAGAAATAAATATTAACTGGTTTTTTAAACAGTAAATTTATTGAAAGATAGGTCAAATTCCAGTACACTATTCGTCAATTTTTATACAAGATTGACACATTATTTATATTTATGAAAACGGCTTTTTTCCAACCTGATATTCCAACCCAACCTAATGATCATAAAATTTTAGGCAATGTCTTACAAGGTGCTGATGCACTGGCGATTAGTGAAATTGCAGAGCAAAATCAAAATTTAACTGTAGTAGTCACACCAGATACACGAAGTGCGGTACGTTTATCACGGATTTTATCGGAATTAAGCAGCCAAAATGTATGTCTTTTTCCTGATTGGGAAACCTTACCTTACGATACCTTTTCTCCCCATCAAGAAATTATTTCCTCTCGTTTAAGTGCGCTTTTCCATTTACAAAATGCGAAAAAAGGCATTTTCTTATTGCCGATTTCGACGTTAATGCAACGCCTTTGCCCGCCACAATATTTACAACACAATGTGCTTCTGATTAAAAAAGGCGATCGTTTGGTCATCGATAAAATACGCTTACAATTAGAAGCCGCGGGCTATCGTGCTGTGGAGCAAGTATTAGAACATGGTGAATATGCTGTTCGTGGAGCTTTGTTGGATCTTTTCCCAATGGGAAGTGCGATGCCTTTTCGTCTTGATTTTTTTGATGATGAAATTGATTCCATTCGCACTTTTGATGTGGACACGCAACGTACTCTTGATGAAATTACATCAATTAATCTTTTACCGGCGCACGAATTTCCAACAGATGACAAAGGGATTGAATTTTTCCGTGCGCAATTTCGTGAAACCTTTGGGGAGATTCGTCGAGATCCCGAACATATTTATCAGCAAATCAGTAAAGGTACTTTGATTTCTGGCATTGAATATTGGCAGCCTCTTTTCTTTTCTGAAATGGCGACGTTGTTTGATTATTTGCCAGAACAAACGCTGTTTGTGGATATGGAAAACAACCAAATGCAAGGCGAGCGTTTTTATCAAGATGCCAAACAGCGTTATGAACAACGTAAAGTGGATCCGATGCGTCCGCTTTTATCGCCTGAAAAATTATGGCTTAATGTAGATGAAGTTAATCGCCGATTGAAATCTTATCCACGCATTACATTTAAAGCGGAAAAAGTGCGGTCATCGGTACGCCAGAAAAATTTACCTGTTGCCGCTTTACCAGAAGTGACCATTCAATCCCAGCAAAAAGAACCATTGGGGCAATTACGCCAATTTATTGAGCATTTTAAAGGAAATATACTGTTTTCTGTGGAGACGGAAGGTCGCCGAGAGACTTTGCTTGATTTGCTTTCAGCGTTAAAACTTAAACCAAAACAAATTCAATCCTTGGAACAGGCTGAAAATGAAAAATTTAGCTTGTTAGTCAGCTCTCTTGAACAAGGTTTTATTATTGAACAATCGCTTCCTGTTGCGATTATTGGCGAAGCTAATTTACTTGGCGAGCGCGTTCAACAACGTTCTAGAGACAAACGTAAAACAATTAATCCTGACACGCTTGTACGCAATCTTGCCGAACTGAAAATAGGGCAGCCAGTTGTGCATCTTGATCACGGTGTGGGGCGTTATGGTGGTTTGGTCACCTTAGATACAGGCGGCATTAAAGCAGAATATTTGCTGTTAAATTATGCCAATGAATCAAAACTTTATGTCCCAGTGACTTCATTACATTTGATTAGCCGTTATGTGGGTGGTTCTGATGAAAGTGCGCCATTACATAAATTGGGTAACGAGGCTTGGGCTAAATCACGCCAAAAAGCAGCGGAGAAAATTCGTGATGTGGCGGCCGAGTTATTAGATGTTTACGCACAACGTGAAGCGAAAAAAGGCTTTGCCTTTAAATATGATCGTGAAGAATTTCAACAATTTGCCGCAACCTTTCCTTTTGAAGAAACCTACGATCAGGAAATGGCAATTAATGCGGTAATTTCGGATATGTGCCAGCCTAAGGCAATGGATCGCCTTGTTTGTGGTGATGTGGGTTTTGGTAAAACTGAAGTGGCAATGCGTGCCGCATTTTTGGCTGTGATGAATCATAAGCAAGTAGCAGTACTAGTGCCAACTACACTGTTAGCCCAACAGCATTACGAGAATTTTAAAGATCGTTTTGCGAATTTGCCTGTGAACGTAGAAGTGTTATCGCGTTTCAAAACTGCAAAAGAACAAAAACAAATTCTGGAAAATCTCGCAGAAGGAAAAGTCGATATATTGATTGGCACCCATAAATTAATTCAATCAGATGTCAAATTTAACGATCTTGGATTGTTGATTATTGATGAAGAACACCGTTTTGGTGTAGGGCAAAAAGAGAAAATCAAACAGCTTCGTGCGAATATCGATATTCTTACCCTAACGGCAACGCCAATTCCGCGTACGCTTAATATGGCGATGAATGGTATTCGTGATCTGTCCATTATTTCCACACCTCCTGCTCGCCGATTAAGTATTAAAACCTTCGTCCGCCAGAATGATGATCTTGTTGTACGAGAAGCGATTTTGCGTGAAATCTTGCGTGGCGGACAGGTTTATTATCTTCATAACGATGTTGCAAGTATTGAAAATACAGCGGAAAAACTCACCGCACTTGTGCCTGAAGCACGAGTGATTGTGGGGCATGGACAGATGCGAGAACGTGAGCTAGAACGTGTGATGAGTGATTTTTATCATCAGCGTTATAACGTTTTAGTTTGTTCAACCATTATCGAAACAGGTATTGATGTGCCAACAGCAAATACCATTATTATTGAACGAGCGGATCATTTTGGCTTGGCTCAGCTTCATCAATTACGTGGACGAGTCGGGCGTTCACATCATCAGGCTTATGCTTATTTGCTTACGCCACCGCCAAAAATGATGACAAAAGATGCTGAACGCCGTCTAGATGCGTTAGAAAATCTTGATAACCTTGGGGCTGGTTTTATCTTGGCAACCCACGATTTAGAGATTCGTGGTGCAGGCGAATTACTCGGAAATGAACAAAGCGGACAAATCGAAAGCATCGGTTTTTCGCTTTATATGGAATTATTGGATGCGGCGGTTAAAGCGTTAAAAGAAGGGCGAGAACCATCCTTAGAAGAACTGACGCAACAACAAGCGGATATTGAATTGCGCGTTCCTGCTTTACTGCCTGATGATTATCTAGGAGACGTGAATATGCGTTTATCCTTTTATAAACGCATTGCTGCAGCAGAGAGTAAAGCAGAATTAGATGAATTAAAAGTCGAGTTGATTGACAGATTTGGATTATTGCCTGATGCAACGAAAAACTTATTACAAATTGCAGAGTTGCGTTTATTGGTTGAGCCGTTAAAAGTTGTGCGAATTGATGCTGGAACACAAGGCGGTTTTATTGAGTTTTCAGCAAAAGCACAAGTGAATCCAGATAAATTTATTCAATTAATTCAAAAAGAACCTATTGTGTATCGATTTGATGGTCCATTAAAATTTAAGTTTATGAAAGATCTATCCGATAACAAAGTGCGGTTAGAATTTGTGGTGGATTTGTTAAGAACGATTGCTGCATAAAAAGAAGTCCGATCATTGTGATCGGACTTTTTTCTTAAATATATCAAGCAGATTATTGCACTAATAAATAGAAATTACTGTTACCTCGTAAAATATTAAGTGCAACTGCTGATGGCTCAGTTTCAAGCACTTTATTTAATTCACGAATGTTTTCGATCATTTGACGATTAATACCAATAATAATATCGCCCGCTTTTAAACCACGTTGTGCAGCCAGCGAATTAGGTTGAATTTTTGTGATTTCAATGCCTTTAACGCCTTTTGTATCGTAGTCTTTCAATGTTGCGCCATCTAATGCGAGTAATTCAGTTTTAGAGGAAAGTTGGCTACCATCATCCGCTTGTAATTTCACTTTAACATCGTGGGATTTGCCGTCTCGTAAGTAAGTCAAGCTAATCTCTTTGCCTGCACCAGTGGTGGCAATTTTTGCACGCATTTCAGCAAAACTTGAGATTTTTTGACCGTTCATCGCCGTGATAATATCGCCCGCTTTAAGACCTGCTTTTTCAGCAGCAGATTTCGGTAAAACTTCGCTCACAAATGCGCCTTGTTGCGCACTCACATTAAAGGCTTTGGCTAAATCAGCATTGAGTTCGCCCCCTTTAATACCAAGCAATCCGCGACGTACTTGACCAAATTCTAAAATTTGTTGCACTAAATTGCTTGCTTGATTACTTGGAATCGCAAAGGCAATTCCTGCATTGCCACCGCTTGGAGAAATAATTGCGGTATTAATGCCAATAAGTTCGCCATTTAAATTTACCAACGCACCACCCGAATTACCGCGGTTTACGGCTGCATCGGTTTGAATGTAGTTTTCATAAGTACCGCTATCAGAGCCTGTTGAACGACCCAATGCAGAAACAACACCTGATGTCACAGTTTGACCTAAACCAAATGGATTACCAATTGCAACAGTAAAATCGCCTACGCGTAATTTGTCGGAATCAGCAAATTTGATTTCTGTTAAATTACTTGGTTTTTCAAGTTGAACTAACGCAATATCTGATTGCTCATCTTTACCCACTAATTTTGCTTTAAATTCACGACCATCTTGTAATTGCACGGTAATTTTATCAGCCCCATCAATAACATGATTATTGGTTAAAACATAGCCTTTGCTTGCATTAATAATGACACCAGAACCTAAACCACGGAAGTTACGCTTTGACTCTCCGCGTCCACCAAATTGTTCCGCAAAACGATCGCCGAAGAAAAATTTAAATTCTTCAGGAATATCGTCTAGGAAAGGAGAACGAGAATCTCCTTTAGCTTTTCCTTCAACGGAAAGAGTGACAACGGCAGGTTGAACTTTTTCTAACATTGGTGCAAGACTGTTTTGTTCCGAAATAAAACTTGGCAAAGTGGCTTGAGCAACAAATGATGTGCTTAATACACTTAATCCAAGTGCAATACTATTTAATACAAAACGTGTTTTTTTCATAAAATACTCCAAAATAGATTTCAGACAACGTGGTCTATAAGACAAAAAAATAGAAAAAATGTTCAATAAGAGGAGAGCAAATTATCTTGTTAAAAAGGAAATCGGAGCAGTATAAAAACGGCCTTACAAGTAGCAAATTCTATAAATTTATGTTCTAATACGCGCAATTTTCTAGTCAATAAAAAGGTCAAAAAATGAGCTGGATTAACCGAATTTTTAGTAAAAGTCCTTCTTCTTCCACTCGAAAAGCCAATGTGCCAGAAGGCGTATGGACAAAATGCACTGCTTGTGAACAAGTACTTTATAGTGAAGAACTCAAACGTAATCTGTATGTTTGCCCTAAATGCGGTCATCATATGCGTATTGATGCCCGTGAGCGTTTATTAAACTTATTGGACGAAGATTCAAGCCAAGAAATTGCGGCAGATTTAGAACCAAAAGATATTTTAAAATTTAAAGATTTAAAGAAATATAAAGATCGTATCAGTGCGGCACAAAAAGAAACGGGTGAAAAAGATGCATTAATTACCATGACAGGTACACTTTATAATATGCCAATTGTTGTGGCTGCATCAAACTTTGCTTTTATGGGCGGTTCAATGGGTTCTGTAGTTGGGGCAAAATTTGTTAAAGCGGCTGAAAAAGCAATGGAAATTAATTGTCCCTTTGTATGTTTCTCTGCAAGTGGCGGTGCGCGTATGCAAGAAGCCTTGTTTTCTTTAATGCAAATGGCAAAAACTAGTGCGGTGCTTGCCCAAATGCGTGAAAAAGGTGTGCCGTTTATTTCAGTATTAACGGATCCAACTTTAGGTGGCGTATCAGCCAGTTTTGCGATGTTAGGGGATTTAAATATTGCCGAGCCAAAAGCCTTAATTGGGTTTGCTGGCCCTCGTGTTATTGAACAAACCGTACGTGAAAAATTACCAGAAGGTTTCCAACGCAGTGAGTTTTTACTTGAGAAAGGGGCAATTGATATGATCGTGAAACGTTCAGAAATGCGTAAAACTTTGGCAAGTGTACTGAGTAAATTAACGAATCAACCTTCTCCTTTTGTAGAACCTGAACTCATTTCAGAAGATGAATAATATGCAACTTAAAGCCACTTCGCCACTCGCTGAGTGGCTTTCTTATTTAGAAAAAAGTCATTTTAAACCCATTGATCTCGGTTTAGATCGTATTAAATCTGTGGCAGAAAAATTGGATTTACTTCATCCAGCCCCTTATGTGATAACAGTGGGAGGGACGAATGGTAAAGGCACCACTTGCCGCTTATTAGAAACGATTTTGCTTAATCACGGATTACGTGTGGGTGTGTATTCTTCGCCCCATTTGTTGCGTTATAACGAGCGAGTACGCATTCAAAATCAAGATTTGCCCGATGAAGCACATACAGCCTCTTTTGCTTTTATTGATGAAAACAAAACAGAATCGCTGACTTATTTTGAATTTAGCACCCTTTCTGCATTGCATTTATTTAAGCAAGCAAAGTTAGATGTGGTGATTTTAGAAGTGGGGTTGGGTGGTCGTTTAGATGCGACCAATATTGTGGATAGCCATCTTGCTGTGATTACTAGCATCGATATTGATCATACCGATTTTCTTGGGAATACCAGAGAGGCTATTGCTTTTGAAAAAGCAGGAATTTTCCGCGAAAATTGCCCTGTCGTGATTGGCGAACCTAATGTTCCTCAAACAATGTTAGATCAGGCTGAAAAATTATATTGCCAAGTTTCTCGTCGTGATGTGGATTGGTCATTTGAGCAAAATGCTGAAAATTGGCAATGGCAAAATAAAAAAGTGCGGTTAGAAAATTTGCCGTTTTGTCAGATTCCATTGGCGAATGCCGCAACGGCTCTTGCTGCTGTTCAATGTTTACCTTTTGATATTTCTGAACAGACTTTGCGAAAATCTCTGCAAGAGGTGGAGTTGGTTGGTCGTTTTCAAGCAATAAAAGCAGATAGACGTAAAAAATTAGCGGATTATCTTGGCGTATCAGTTGAAACCTTACCAACAATTATCGTTGATGTGGGGCATAATCCTCACGCTGCAAAATATTTATCTGAAAAATTAACCGCACTTAAATGCAACATTGAGGGCAAAATAATTGCCGTATGTGGAATGCTAAAAGATAAAGATGCAAATGGGGTATTTGCACATTTAACGCCTATTATTAATGAATGGCATTGTGTAACCTTAGGCGGCTATCGCAGGCAGTCAGGCGATGAATTAGCTGATAAACTGAAAAGTCATTTCCCACACGTTCAAGCTACATCAGATAATTCTGTTATGGATGGTGTGCGTACAGCGCTCAAAAGTGCGGTAAAAAATGATGTTGTTTTAGTCTTTGGATCTTTCCACACCGTTGCTGAATTTTGGGCGGTATTGGAATAAAATTTACCATTAAAACAAAGGGCTGATCTTTAAAATCAGCCCTTATTTTATAAGATTATTTCCAAGAATATTTCACACCCACAGTGCCTTGGTAGCCTTTATGTCTGTTGTTATCGAAGATTTTTCGTAGCGAGCATCTGCATAAAGGTAAGTGTTTTCACTTAAGGAGAATTGAGAACCTAAGCCTAATTCCCACCAAGTGCGGTCAAATTTCTCGGTTAATTTGTCACGACCAATTAATGCATTGCCTGTGATCTCAAGTAAATCAGATTTAGAATTCCCTCCTTGATCATCGCCCGGCGAGTTCCATTCTGTATTCACTTTTAACACACCGTCTTTACCATCATAATTCCCTTCAATGGTAAGTTTATCTTCATAGGATTGATTGGCGAGGGTAATGATGCCGTGATCGTTGGTAAACGTTCCGTCATTATCTACACCATTTGATGATATTTTAACGATGTATTCCCCAGAATTGCTTCCCACATCTAATACACCGCCTTGACTTAACGTAACTGATTTTGCAGTAGAACGTTGTTTGTCTGAATCTAAATCTTCTTTTTTCTTCAACGTCCAAACAGCTTTTTTGTCCACATTCATTGTTAAGGTTGAACCAATATCTTGATGAACTAAACCTATTAATTGGGCACCCTCGCTAAAGGTGGTGGTAAGTTCTGAATGGGCTTTGGCAGTTTTATTGGTTTCGTCAATTTCTTCTGATTTAGCATACACAGCCCATCCCTTTGATGCAGCGGTAGCTGTGGATTTGTCGCCTGAAAGTTTAAATGTTGCATTTTTTACATTAAATGCCCCCCAAGTAAAATAGCGTAGTAAAGCGTCTTGTTTACCTAATAGCTTTGCTCCCCACATCAAGTCACCTTCTTTTTTAAAACGGGAATTGGCAAGAATAAGGCTATCCGTTTCCGAAGTAGTAGAAAGTTTGGTATTAACTAAGCTAACCTGATTGTTTTTATTATCTTTACCTCTCGCAAGCATTTCGTAAAAAGTAAAAAATTTTTTTACTTCCCCAAGATTCTCATAATCAATAGTATCGAAAACTAAAGTATTCGTACTGGCTTGAATTTCAGAAGCTTCAGTATTATTTTTACCTGTAATAGTGAATTTTGAGTTTTCATCAAATAAACGTACCGCACCTGAACCGCGATAAGTTTTTCTTTTCGCAATAGTTGTTCCAATCGTTGCGGTAGTGTCTACGGTTAATTTTCCATTGGCTTCTACGGTTGCATTTTTACCCGCATCTCCATTGCCGGGTTTACCGATTTTTATACCTGCAGAGTTAATACCCTTTGCGGTGACACTGATATTTGTATCTCCGTCAAAAATAGCCTTAGCATCATTACCTGACACGTAAATCCCCACCATATAATCTGCGACTTTATTTGTACTTACGTCAGAAACTTTAATATCTACTTTTCCTGTAGAATGAAATTCTGGTGTTGAACCTGTTGAACGATATACTCTAATACCAGAATATTGATAGCCAGTTTCAAATTTTCCACCAGAAATAGGAATTCCAGTATAATTCCCTCTGACAGTATCTTTAGTGTTGTTTACTGTAATATTTGCGTTTTCTACATTAACATGAGCATTACCAGTATTACTCCCCCATTCCAGTTATACCCTACAGCCAGCCCATAAGCTGCGTCAGAATCAGCTGATTGACTTGTATTTTTCTCACAATTGGATTTTGTGACATTGATATTAAGGTTTTTGATCTCGGCAGTTGAATTACCACGAACAATCATTCCTTTAGGGCGATTGTTTGTTGCCTTGTCACTAGGGGTGACATTGATATTTAATGTTTCAGCTGTTAGTTTGGAACCTTCTACATATAAGGGAACTATCTCGTCTCCTGTAATTGTTTCATTTATGGTTTCTTCGCCTTTTAATGTTAAATGTGCACCGTTTTGTACAGAAAGCTGTTTATTATCTGGAAGAGTATCTGTTTCACCAGTAAGCGTGGTGTCTGTTGTAATATTTTCTGTTAAAGCTGCATAGACTGGAGTTGTACTAAGTGAATAATAGGTAGTAGAAAGCGCAGAAGAGACTAGAATACTAAGAAGTTTTTTTTACAATTTTGCTTGCTTGGGAGAGTTTCATAATTCACCTGATAAATTTTGCTAATTTAAGGATTTGAACGTGGGACTTTACGTAATACCTAACATTCTTTGCAAAAGCGTGTAGATTTTAACCAATTTTAAGTAAGCTTGCAAATTTTTAGCGGAAATTTTTGGTAGAAATACTGATTAGATTTCAGCGATTATTTCACTGAAAATTTTTCTTCGGCAAAGGTTCTGGCTCTCCTAAAAAATAAGGCTCAACCCCTAATATCAAATCAAAAACCGCTTTTATGCGGGCAAAAAATTCTCTTATTTGTGTGGAAAAATGTAATTCTGGCTGTTTTGCCACAAAGCAAATGGCATCAATATTATGTGCTTTGGCAATTAATAGTGCGCGTTCGCAATGAAATTTTTGACTGACAATCGTAAATGCTTGTACTTGGAAAATTTTATCGGCGCGGATAACGGAATCAAGGGTGCGAAAGCCTGCAAAATCACGGAACATTGAAGTTTCTGGTACGCCCATTTTGCGTAAATCGCGAAACATTGCTCGAGGTTCGTTATATTGCAAAGTTCGGTTGTCACCACTTAATAAAAGATAATTCACTTTTTGTTGTTCGATTAGGCTTTTAGCTGTGGTTAAGCGACTATCGTAATAAACGTTCGGTTTTCCGCTGACGGTGTATTTTGATGTGCCAAGCACAAGGGCGTAAGGACGAAAGGGGAGTTCATCAATATTTGTGAATATTTTATCGCGAACATAAAAACTTACGCCTCGATCAACTAGCAAGCAAAGTATAATCAATGCAAAGATTGCGTAGAGTAGTGCGCGAAAAAGTGCGGTGAATTTTGGGGAGAATTTTTTTACTAGCATAGCGGTAAACATAATGAAAAATCGACCGCACTTCAAGGGGAATTTGATGGATTTTGTGAATCGCATTGATGTGCGATAATTTAGCCGTTTAGACGGCTAAAATTTCTTGACAAGCTAATCGACTTACTGATAGTTTAAACGCCATTCTGATTATTACGATAGGTTTTCAATGTCTGTGCAAAATGTAGTGCTTTTTGACACACAGCCTTTAACTCTGATGCTTGGCGGCAAACTTTCCCATATTAATGTCGCGTATCAAACATATGGCACACTCAATGCCGAAAAAAATAATGCGGTATTAATTTGCCATGCTTTGACTGGCGATGCTGAGCCTTATTTCGATGATGGTCGCAATGGATGGTGGCAGAATTTTATGGGCAAAGGTTTAGCGTTGGACACAGATCGTTATTTCTTTATTAGTTCGAATGTATTAGGTGGTTGCAAGGGAACAACTGGGCCTTCATCAATTAATCCGCAGACGGGTAAACCTTATGGTAGCCAATTTCCTAATATCGTTGTGCAGGATATTGTCAAAGTACAAAAAGCCTTGCTTGATCATCTTGGCATTAGCCATTTAAAAGCGATTATTGGCGGATCTTTTGGCGGTATGCAAGCGAATCAATGGGCGATTGATTATCCTGATTTTATGGATAATATCGTGAATCTTTGTTCATCCATTTATTTTAGTGCTGAAGCCATAGGCTTTAACCACGTGATGCGTCAAGCGGTCATTAATGATCCTAATTTTAACGGTGGCGATTACTATGATGGTACACCGCCAGATCAAGGGCTATCTATTGCGCGTATGCTAGGTATGCTGACTTACCGCACTGATTTACAACTTGCGAAAGCCTTTGGGCGTGCCACAAAATCAGATGGCAGTTTTTGGGGCGATTACTTTCAAGTTGAATCTTATCTTTCTTACCAAGGTAAAAAATTTTTAGAACGTTTTGATGCAAATAGTTATTTGCATTTGTTACGTGCGTTGGATATGTATGATCCCAGTTTGGGGTATGACAATGTTAAAGAAGCATTGTCACGCATTAAAGCACGCTATACATTGGTTTCAGTGACAACGGATCAACTTTTTAAACCCATTGATCTTTATAAAAGTAAACAGCTTTTAGAACAAAGTGGAGTCGATCTACATTTTTATGAATTCCCATCAGATTACGGACACGATGCGTTTTTAGTGGATTATGATCAGTTTGAAAAACGAATTAGAGACGGTTTGGCGGGTAATTAATTAGTCATAAAAAAGTGCGGTGAAATTTCACCGCACTTCTTCTCTTATAATAGGTTATTCTTCAGAACTACTTTCTTCCAAAGAATCTTCTTCATCCGCATCACAAACACGCTCTAAACTTACTACGTGTTCATCATCTGCGGTACGAATTAAGCGAACACCTTGCGTGTTACGACCTACGATACCCACTTCGCTTACGCGTGTGCGAACAAGGGTTCCTGCATCAGTGATCAACATAATTTGGTCTGTTTCTTCTACTTGGGTTGCGGCAACGACTTTACCATTGCGTTCACTCACTTTAATCGAAATCACACCTTTTGTATTACGTGACTTAGTTGGGTATTCACTTAACTGTGTGCGTTTTCCGTAGCCGTTTTGCGTTGCGGTTAAAATGGCACCTTCGCCTTTTGGTACAACAAGAGAAACCACTTTATCGATATTTAAGTCTAATGATGCTTCAGCGTTGTCATCAGAAATTTCTTCAATTTCTACCGCACTTTCATCGTCAGAAATATCGTTTGTTAAAGCCAGTTTGATACCGCGAACACCTGTTGCTAAACGCCCCATTGCACGCACGGCATTTTCAGCAAAACGCACCACGCGACCTTGCGATGAGAACAACATAATTTCGTTGCTGCCATCAGTAATATCCACGCCGATTAATTCATCTTCGTCACGTAAATTCAATGCGATGATACCGTTTGAACGTGGACGGCTAAATTCGGTTAAGGCGATTTTCTTCACAATACCGCCAGCAGTTGCCATGACTACGAATTTATCTTCTTCGTAAGCAGAAACTGGCAAGATTGCAGTAATACGTTCGTTTTCTTGTAACGGAAGAATATTCACAATTGGACGACCGCGTGCGCCACGGCTCGCTTGCGGAAGTTGATATACTTTCAACCAATATAAACGACCACGGCTAGAAAAGCAGAGGATCGTATCGTGAGTATTTGCCACCAGTAATTTTTCGATGAAATCTTCTTCTTTCATCTTCGTTGCAGATTTGCCTTTACCGCCACGGCGTTGTGCTTCATAGTCAGTCAGTGGTTGGTATTTCACATAACCTTCGTGAGAAAGCGTCACAACCACGTCTTCTTGTGCGATTAAATCTTCTAAATCAATATCGCCAGAAGCAGCGGTAATTTCAGTTAAACGATCATCACCAAATTGTGCTTTTACTTCTTCCAATTCTTCACGAATTACTTCCATTAAACGTTCTGCGCGACTTAAAATATGAAGAAGATCCGCAATTTTAACTAATAATTCTTCATATTCTTTTATAACTTCTTCAAACGCAATGCCCGTTAAACGGTGTAAACGAAGTTCTAGAATTGCGTTTACTTGCGCTGGCGATAAGTAATATTGTTCGCCTTGAATACCAAGATTTTCTTCTAACTCATCAGGACGAGCAGAAGCATCAAGAAGATTAATAATATCGCTATGTAACGTCCAAGAGCGTGAACTGATTGCTGTTGCCGCTTCCTCACGGTTTTTAGAGTTACGAATGATCGCAATCATTTCATCGATATTAGAACGAGCAACCGCTAAACCTTCCAAAATATGCGTACGTTCACGTGCTTTGCGAAGCTCAAAGATAGAACGACGTGTAACCACTTCACGGCGGTGTAAAACAAAGGCTTCAATAATTTCTTTAAGATTAAATAAACGTGGCTGACCGTGATCCAATGCCACCATATTGATACCAAAGGTCACTTGCATTTGAGTGAGTGAGTAAAGATGGTTTAATACCACTTCCCCCACTGCATCACGTTTAATATCAATTTCAATACGGATCCCTTCTTTATTTGAAAGGTCAGTAATATTGCTGATGCCTTCGATTTTTTTCTCGCGAATTAATTCGGCAATTTTCTCGACTAATTTTGCTTTATTTACTTGGTATGGCAATTCAGACACGATAATTTGCTCGCGTCCTTTTTCGTTGGTTTCTACCGTTGCACGAGCACGAACATACACTTTACCACGACCAGTGCGATAGGCTTCTTCAATCCCTTTACGACCATTAATTAACGCAGCGGTTGGGAAGTCAGGCCCTGGAATATGTTGCATTAATTCATCAATGGTAATTTCATTGTTGTCAATATAAGCCAAACAACCATTTAATACTTCGTTTAAGTTGTGAGGGGGAATGTTAGTTGCCATCCCCACCGCAATACCAGAAGAACCATTTGCTAAAAGTGCTGGAATACGAGTCGGCAATACATCTGGAATCATTAATTCGCCATCATAGTTTGGCGAGAAATTGACGGTTTCTTTATCCAAATCCGTGAGTAATACTTGCGTAATTTTTTGCATACGCACTTCGGTATAACGCATTGCAGCAGGCGCATCACCGTCAATTGAACCAAAGTTACCTTGCCCATCAACCAACATATAGCGAAGTGAGAATGGTTGTGCCATACGAACGATGGTATCGTACACGGCTAAGTCACCATGCGGGTGATATTTACCGATTACATCACCCACAACACGCGCTGATTTTACGTATTTTTTATTGGCGGTATTGCCTTCGCGATCCATTGAGAACAACACGCGGCGGTGAACAGGTTTTAAACCATCTCGAACGTCAGGTAATGCACGCCCAACGATAACCGACATCGCGTAGTCAAGGTAGGAAGATTTAAGTTCTTCTTCGATATTGACAGGGGTGATAGATGATTGGATTGAATCCGTCATTGGTATTCCTTTTTTGATCAAAAATTGTGGCGGATTATAGCATAAAGGTATGTTTTTTACATTAGGATTTCGCCTGATGGCGACTTACTTTCTTTTGCTTGTACAAAAGAAAGTAAGCAAAGAAAAGTACCCCCCAGTTAAATCGCTAATCTTTGCTTTGTTTCAATTTTCTTTACGGCAATTTTCTAAACTCGCAACTACGTTGCTCAGACAGACGAAAATTGCCTAAAAATTGAAAGTCGCAAAGGCGATTTATATGGGGCCCGAGTTTATCGGAGGATCATTTAAAAAGTGCGGTTGGTTTTAGAGCGGTTTTTATATGTCGTTTTATTTGTTGGTAGAATTAAATGGGTTCCCTTCTTTTCCGCCTTTGTTTCACAGAATTTGTAGGAAATTTTCGTCTGTTTGAGCCGCTTGCGGCGAGTTTAGAAAATTTCCGTTAAGCAAATTGTATGAAACAAAGGAAATAAGGAAAAGCAGGGGCGCTTTTCTTTTGCCTACTTTTCTTTGGCGAAGCAAAGAAAAGTAGGTCGTACTTTCAAGAATTGAAAGTACGAAATAAGCCTAATTTATTTTTGATGTGCTCGCTTTGCTTTCTGCAACTTCCCATAAGCCCCCAACAACGCCTGATGTTCCTTAAAGTTTTCCAAATTTTCATCACTTGCAGGAAGATTGTAGAACGGATTGCCACCTTCAGAGACAGCTGCCCAAGCTTGTTCAACTGCATCTTTACCATACATTTTCTCAAACACTGCACGATATTGCGCTGGTTCACGATTTTGATCTAAATGTAATTCAATGATGGAAATTAATGCGCAGTAATAATTCACAGGTTCTGTGGTAAATACGGAGCTGTTCATATTCAGCGTCCAGTTTGCCCAATCTAATGCCTGTTCTAATTCGCCTAATGCAAGGTGGAGCATTGATTTTAATTCACCCACGCGTAAGGTTGTCCAGCCGCTATTTTTAGGTGCAACGATGCCGATAAATTCACGCACGCGAGTCGCATCGTCAATATCTTGGCCATCTAATTCTTCTAATAATTCTTGATAGGTTTCTGCATCGTGATGCCAGTTTGGTAAATCCAGTAAAATTTCGCGCCAATCCATTCCCATATTGTTATTGGCATAAATTAAATCGTCTGCAGGATAAATATCAGACATGCCTGGCACAATAATACGGCACGCATAGACATCCAAATGGTTGTAATCCATTACGTAAACCTCTTTTTCATCGGCACGGAAAATTGCCATTAAATTATTGTATTCTTCCTGCGTTGTACCACTGAAATCCCAATCAGCAAATTCATAATCAGGCGTTTCTTTGAATAAATCCCAAGAAATTAAACCGCTCGAATCAATAAAGTGGGTTTCTAAATTAGCGTGTTCAGCCACATCATCGTTATTGAAAGAGGGCGGTGAGAAAACATCTAAATCTTTCAAGCTACGACCTTGTAAAAGTTCCGTCACCGTACGTTCTAATGCCACTTGGAAATTTGGATGTGCACCAAAAGAGGCAAAGCAAGTGCCGTTATTTGGATTGAGTAGCACCACACAAATAACAGGGTATTTTCCGCCAAGTGAAGCATCAAAAGCATAAATTGGGAAGCCTTCTTCCTCTAATTTTGCAATGGAAGCCTGAATAGATGGATAGCGATCCATCATAGATTTTGGAATTTCTGGCAGACTGATCGCTTCGGCGATAATTTTGTTTTTCACATAACGCTCAAATACCTCTGACAAGCCTTGCACGTGCGCTTCAAATTTTGTATTGCCAGCAGACATGCCATTTGAGACATAAAGGTTAGCAATAATACTTTGTGGAATGTAAACGGTTTGTTCGTCCGACTGACGAACATAAGGCATCGCCACGATCCCGCGATCATAATTGCCAGATTGTAAATCTACCAATAATTCAGGCGTAAGCTCGGCATTAGGATCAAAATGATCCAATAAATAATCATCTAAAATGCCATTAGGCAGTAAAGCATCATCTTCAATCGGGAACCATTTTTCATTGGGATAATGCACAAAATCGCCGTTTGCAATCTCTTGCCCTAAATAGAAATCAGCAAAGAAATAATTAGTGGAAAGACGTTCAAAATATTCGCCAAGGGCAGAAGCTAATGCCGCTTTTTTGCTTGCGCCTTTACCATTAGAAAAACACTGTGGGCAGTCTTTATCGCGAATATGCACAGACCACACATTTGGCACAGGATTAAGCCAAGATGCCTCTTCAATATTAAAACCAAGTGCGGTCAATTTTTGCTGAAATTTTGCAATGCTATCTTCCAATGCGGCATCTTTGCCAAGGATAAATGTTTGTTCAGACATAAAGTACCTTATTAATATCGTTAAAAATTGCCGTATTCTAGCAAAATTTGATCGTTAGTTATAACTTTCTAATCTATAAAGTGCATTTTATTTCTTTTTATTTATTAAAAAACCTTCGTATTATTTCTCACACAAAACATATCTATTTATATTTATTTAGGAGAAACACAATGTCTAAATTTCAAATTCATACTGTTGAAACTGCACCTGAAGCCGCAATCGAGGCTTTAACTGCGGTAAAATAAGTTTATTTTATTTCTAGTGGCTTAGGCGACTTTTCTTCATTTGGTTATTTTAGCCTAAATCAAATTTTTAGTTGTTATCTAGGATAACTCAAAAAAGAAAAATTTGGTCGCGTTGGCATTCCAGTTTACAATCATTTTATTCCTCCATCACAAATGAAAAGGACGATTATGTTATTTGCTTTGCCTGCGCTGAATGATAACTACATTTGGCTTTATCAACGAGAAAATCAGCCTCTTATTATTGTCGATTTGCCTGAAACGGACAAGCTGTTTACATGGCTAGATAAGCAAAACGCAACAGTTGAAGCGGTGTTGCTTACTCACGAACACGACGATCATACACAAGGTGTGTCAGCATTTAAAAAACGTTATCCAACGGTGCCGATTTATGGGCCGCAAGAATGTGAGAAAAAAGGTGCAACTCAAATTGTGAACGAAGGGACGATCCTTACCACACATTATCAAATTGATGTCATTCCGACGGGTGGACACACTAAACAGCACGTTAGTTTTTTAGTGGATAATCATTTATTTTGTGGCGATGCGTTATTTTCTGCAGGTTGCGGACGTGTTTTCACAGGTAATTATGCGCAGATGTTTGAAGGTTTACAGCGTTTGAATGCATTGCCTGACGAGACGATTGTTTGCCCTGCTCATGAATATACCTTGGGAAATTTAGCATTTGCGGAAACTGTGCTGGTGGAAAAAAGTGCGGTAGAAAAAAGTGCGGTGGAAAAACAACGTATTTTTGTTGAAACACAACGGGCTGAAAATAAACCTAGTTTGCCAACAACCTTAAAACTAGAGCGAGAAATTAATCCGTTTTTACAAGCAAAAACACTTGAAGAATTTACCGCACTTCGCAAGGCCAAAGATATTTTCTAATATTGGGTGAGGACAAAGTGCGGCGATTTTTTAAATTAGCAGATTATTTCTTTTTTGCTAACATCGTGGCAAATTTCATTTTAATGCGATTGCCGTTTTCATCGGTTTTGTGTAATTCGCCTATATTTTCGTTATATTCTAAGAATTCCCAATCTTTGTAATATTCTTTTAATTCATTTTCAGCAAAAGTGAAAGAGAACGGAAGTGGGCAAGGCATATCATCAGTGGACATAGCGGCAACGATTAAGTTATACCCGCCAACATTGGTGTGTTCTTGCATATTTTTAATGATTGACGGCACACGTTCACGATTTAAGAACATAAAAACTACCGTTGAAACAATAAAATCATAGTTTTCTTGAATGTTGGCAGAGTTAATGTCGTAAAGTGCGGTAGAAATATTAAGGTTTTCTTTCTCTTTGGTTTCATTTAAAAAGGCAATGCTGTTTTCATTGTGATCCCAAGAGGTTACATCATAGCCTAATAAACTTAAATAAAGTGAATTACGCCCTTGGCCGCAACCTAAATCTAATACTTTACAAGGCGAGATAATTTTTGCTGCATCCACTACATCACCGTGAGTGGCAGTCATGTTGTATTTTTTACTGAAATAATCTTCTTTTTTGCAATAGAAACCTAGGGTACATTCTAAATCATCAGAAAGCGCTTCAACACGATGCCATGCTTGAGGTTCAACAAAAGGAATCTCGCTTTCTGGGGTGAAAATATGCTCAGCAATGACATCGCCATTTTCGGTTAGCTCATAAAATTTGAGCTTACCTTTTAATACAGTTAATTTTCCCCAAGTGCCGACTTTTGTGTTGTGCTTTTCTTGGAACATTTGTGGCAATTTGTCTTTTGTCCACACTGGCATTTGTTTATAGCAAATTAATTCGTTTTTCATAATATTCTCCAAATAGGTAAATAGTTGAGTGTTATAGTAGGTTATAAGTCGCCTATTTTCAACAAGAAAATAAAAGGGCAACGTGATGTTGCCCTCATTTAGATTGAATTGATTATTTTACTTGCATGCCCGCAGTGACACCACTATCGGCAGATAACAAGAATAAATCACTACCGCCTGTTCCTGCGGATAGAATCATTCCCTCAGATACGCCGAATTTCATTTTACGTGGTGCAAGGTTTGCTACCATAATCACAAAACGACCTTCTAATTCTTCAGGTTTATTGTAAGCTGCTTTAATGCCAGAGAAGACTTGACGAGTATGATCGCCAAGATCCAATTCAAAACGTAAAAGTTTATTGGATTCTGGCACTGCTTCGCATTTCAGTACTTTTGCTACACGCATATCAAGTTTAGCGAAATCATCAATCGTGATGGTTTCCGCAATAGGTTCAACGGCAGAAAGTGCGGTTGGTTTTGCTTCAGTTTTTTCTGCTGCTTTATTGGCTGCGGCAAATAAGGCTTTGGTTTCTTCCACAACGGCATCAATTTGTTTTTTCTCTAAACGAGAGAATAAGGCTTTGAACGGTGCAAGGGTATGACCAAGTAATGGTTGATGAATATTATCCCAACGTAATTCAGCTTGTAAGAAGGCTTCTGCACGTTCTGCCAGTTTTGGAAGAACCGGTTTTAAGTAAGACATCAACACGCGGAAAAGCTCAATTCCCATTGAACATACGGTTTGCAATTCTGCCTCTTTACCTTCTTCTTTTGCAATCACCCAAGGGGCTTTTTCATCAATGTATTTATTGGCTTTATCCGTCAATGCCATAATTTCACGAATGGCTTTATTGTATTCACGGCTTTCGTAATAAGCGGCGATTTGCTCGGCTTGGGCGGTAAATTCTGCAAATAATGTTTCATCTTCCAGTTTATCCGCAAGTTTGCCTTCAAAGCGTTTCGCAATAAAGCTGGCATTGCGTGAAGCCAGATTCACTAATTTGTTTACAATATCCG
Source organism: Haemophilus sp. HN_Hi16 (assembly GCF_049823435.1). Lineage (NCBI taxonomy): Bacteria > Pseudomonadati > Pseudomonadota > Gammaproteobacteria > Pasteurellales > Pasteurellaceae > Haemophilus > Haemophilus sp. HN_Hi16. The sequence continues at coordinate 1,529,761 of NZ_CP187500.1, read as the reverse complement.
TATTTACACGTTGTACGAAATCTTCAAGGTTAAAGTCTAAATCTTCAATGCGATCATTTAATTTTGCTGCATAGTAATAACGCAAACATTCAGGATCGATATGATTCAAATAAGTGCTGGCTTGAATGAAAGTCCCGCGAGATTTTGACATTTTCGCCCCATCCACCGTGACATAACCGTGAGTGAACACATTAGTCGGTTTACGGTAGCCACTGCCTTCAAGCATTGCAGGCCAGAATAGACTGTGGAAATAAACGATGTCTTTACCGATGAAATGATAAAGCTCCGCATCACTGCCTTCCGCCCAAAATTCATTGAAATCAATACCTTCACGATTGCATAGATTTTTGAATGAAGCCATATAGCCGATTGGTGCATCTAACCAAACATAGAAGAATTTATCTTTTGCGCCCGGAATTTCAAAACCGAAATAAGGCGCATCGCGTGAAATATCCCATTGTTGTAAACCGCTCTCAAACCATTCTTGCATTTTGTTGGCAATTTCAGATTGAAGTGAGCCAGAACATGTCCATTCTTTTAACATCCCTTCAAATACAGGTAAGTCAAAGAAAAAGTGTTCAGATTCTTTTACAACAGGTGTTGCGCCAGAAACAGCTGAACGAGGATTAATTAAATCCATTGGGCTGTAAGTAGATGCACACACTTCGCAGTTATCGCCATATTGATCTTCTGCTTTACATTTCGGGCAAGTGCCTTTCACAAAACGATCAGGCAAGAACATATTTTTTTCAGGGTCGAATAACTGAGAAATAACTTTACTCTTAATAAAGCCATTGGCTTTGAGTTTATTGTAAATTTCTGCAGTGAGTTGTTTGTTTTCTTCGCTGTGAGTGGAATGATAGTTATCAAAACTAATATTGAACCCTGCAAAATCACGCAGGTGATCGGCTTTTGCTTTAGCAATTAATTCTTCAGGTGTAATGCCAAGTTTATCGGCATTCAGCATAATCGGTGTGCCGTGCGCATCATCTGCACAGACAAAATGGATTTTATTGCCACGCATACGTTGAAAACGCACCCAAATATCCGCTTGGATATGTTCTAACATATGGCCTAAATGAATTGCCCCATTGGCATAAGGCAAGGCACAAGTGACTAAAATTTTACGGGGTTGAGTTGTCATTTATTATTCTCTTTTTTAGCATACAAAAATTGTGCTTATCTTACTTTAAATAGGGGATTTTTTCTAGTTTGAAAAACTTTAACTTAACATACCGCACTTTCCGTGATTAAATATGCTCGACAAATTTACTCTACTAAACAGGAAGTTATTATGGCAACCTACTTTTCTGATAATTTGACTGCCGAGCAGCAAAATCAAGTTCAGCAGATTATTCAACAATTTCAGCATCCAACCCTGCAAAAGGATCTGATTGTGTTTAATACTTTGAAAAAAGTGGAAAAGGGCGGTGATACTTTACGCATTGAATTGAAATTACCTTTTGCATGGAATTCTGGTGCAGAACAGTTAAAACAAGCGGTTTCAGATGCGTTGTTGAAAGCAACAGATTGTAAATCAATTAAATGGGCGATCTCGTATCAAATCGCTACACTTAAACGTGCAAATAATCAACCTGCTGTAAAAGGTGTGAAAAATATTATTGCTGTGAGTTCTGGCAAAGGCGGTGTAGGGAAATCATCGGTTTCTGTTAATCTAGCTTTAGCATTACAAGCACAAGGCGCACGTGTTGGGATTTTAGATGCGGATATTTATGGCCCTTCTATTCCCCATATGTTAGGCGCAGCGGATCAACGTCCAACTTCGCCAGATAATCAACACATTACCCCAATTAAAGCCCATGGTTTATCTGCAAATTCCATTGGCTTTTTAATGAATGAAGATAGCGCAACAATTTGGCGTGGCCCAATGGCGAGCAGTGCATTAAGCCAATTATTAAATGAAACCCTATGGGATAGTTTAGATTATCTTGTTATCGATATGCCTCCAGGCACTGGCGATATTCAACTTACCTTATCACAACAAATTCCTGTGACTGGCGCAGTGGTTGTGACAACTCCACAAGATATTGCTTTGCTTGACGCAGTAAAAGGTATTTCAATGTTTGAGCGAGTATCCGTACCAGTGTTAGGCATTGTGGAAAATATGTCGATGCATATTTGTAGTAAGTGCGGTCATCACGAAGCGATTTTTGGCACAGGCGGTGCAGAGAAAATGGCGGAAAAATACAATGTGAAAGTATTAGCCCAACTTCCTTTACACATTCGTATCCGTGAAGATTTAGATGCAGGCAATCCAACTGTTGTGCGAGTGCCTGAAAATGAAATTTCACAATCGTTCCTACAACTTGCCGAAAAAGTCTCTACAGAACTTTACTGGCAAGGTTCTGTAATCCCAAGTGAGATTTTATTTAAAGAAGTGAAATAGTCAAAAAAGATAGGGCTGCATTTGCAGCCCTTTTTTAATGGGATTTTTACTCCACCCATCTCACTACTTCATCCAACGCTTTACGGGATTTTTTCGCAATATCACGTGAGCGGTAGCCAAAGGTTGCGGCGACAGAAACCGCATATTCTTGAGGATCGAATAATCCTTCTTCGGCGAGGCATTCATTCATTTTATCGTAATGAAAACCTTCAATTGGGCAAGAATCGATGCCAAGGGCGGCAGCGCCAGTGAGCATATTTGCAAGAGCGATATAAGTTTGTTTACTGCACCAATCAAATAAAGTGCGGTCGCTTTCGAGCAATTTCATATCTTCTTCTTGCAAGGCTTTGTATTTTGCGAGAGCGGCTTGTTGTTGCTCTGCGTTCAAGCCTTTACGAACCATCACATCCACAAAAAATGGACTGTCATAACGGGCATTTTTCTTCGCTAAAATCACCACAAGGTGACTGCAATTATCAAGCTGATTCATCATTCCCCAGCTAAAAGGTTTCATTTTTTCGCGCAGGGTTTTATTTTGAATCACTAAAAACTTCCAAGGCTCGGAGCCTACAGAACTCGGCGATAATCGACCGCACTCTAAAATACATTCAAAATCTTCATCACTGATTTTTTTTGCGGGATCGTAATAACGTGTTGAACTGCGTTGATGAAAGAGTTCTAGAACTTGTTCACGAGTAAGTTGAGTCATTTTATTTCCTCTTTGTTAAACAAAAATGTGGTGCCATATTAAAGATTAGTTTTTGCTAAAACAAGGGAAAGATTCTAGAATGGTCAGCACTTTTATCACAGAGGGTGAAAATAATGATAAGAATTGCAATTATTCCTGCGAGAGCAGGTTCTAAAGGCATTAAAGATAAAAATTTACAGCTTGTTGGTGGCGTTTCTTTAGTGGGACGTGCGATATTAGCGGCACAAGAATCGGGTATGTTTGATCAGATTGTGGTGACATCAGATGGCGAAAATATTTTAAAAGAAGCCACAAAATATGGTGCAAAAGCAGTGACTCGCCCTGAAAGTTTGGCGCAAAGTGATACACGCACCATTGATGCTATTTTGCATTGCTTAGAAACTCTCAATATTTCACAAGGTACGACTGTACTTTTGCAGCCAACTAGCCCATTGCGCAATGCTTTAGATATTCGTAATGCAATGGAAATTTTCCTTGGCGGCAAATATAAATCAGTGGTTTCCGCTTGCGAATGTGAGCATCATCCTTATAAATCCTTCACTTTAGAAGGCACTGAAGTTCAGCCTATTCACGAATTAACGGATTTTGAAGCCCCTCGCCAAAAATTACCGAAATCTTATCGTGCAAATGGCGCAATTTATATTAATGACATCCAAAGTCTCTTTGAAGAAAAACGCTTTTTTATTGCACCAACGCGTTTTTATTTAATGCCAACCTATCGTTCCATTGATATTGATTCCACACTTGATTTGCAATTAGCCGAAAGTTTAATTTCAAAAGAATTCTAAAAAAATTGACCGCACTTTGCGGTCTTTTTTATGTCTATTTTGTTTATTTACATTTAGAAAAGAGGATTTTACAAGTAAATTATTCTACGTAATGGGCTTTCCAATAACCAATCCACTCTTTTAGTAAAACCATATTGCTATTTAACGCACCTAAGTCAGGAACAAAAGATTGTGCAGATAGATTTCCTTTGCTGCTATAGCTTGCCGCTGCAGCAGGAAGTACATCAAATCCTTGTTTTTCAAAAAGATATTTGGCTCGTTTCATATGCCATTGATTTGTTACTAAAATAATTTTTTGAATATGATCTTTAACTAAAATATTTTTAGTGAAACTGGCATTTTCTTCCGTATTACGGGCTTTATTTTCGATCCATTGTGTTGGTACATTAAAGAATTGGTTAAGTTCTTTTGCCATTAAGTCACCTTCAGAAATGCCTATCAAAGAATAGCCAGTAGTTAAAATAGGCAAGCCCGTTTCTTTTTGTAAAAATGCCGCATAACGTAAACGTTCTAGTTGCGGTGCGCCAGAAGTTGTTTCTGCATACAGTTCTTTTGTTGGGTAAGATCCACCGCCTAATATGACGATGGCTTGAGCTTGTTTATAGTCATCTAGGGTAAGGGCTGGAGAATCGTCATTATCTGTTAGCAATAAACTGGTCAAAGGCGCACTCATGACATAAAGCCAAGTGAAACTGATAAGCGCAATAAATTTGGCTAATTTTTTGAAATGAACAAGATAAAGAATCGCTGCAATAATCAGTAATACAAAGGTATTGAGAGGCGGTGCGATAAGTGCGGTAAGAAGTTTTCCTAGTTCTAACATAGATAAGATCCTTGATATAGAGCGGTTTTATTATAATGATTAGTCATAGCTTGTCTATGTTGATTTTGTTAAAATAATCCCTTATTTTTGATAAACAAACGCCTAAATTCATCAAAAGTGCGGTGATATTTATGAAAGTTTTTAAAGACAGTGTCATTTACCTTGTTGGGGAATTATCGTCAAAGTTAGTTCCTTTTTTACTTTTGCCTTATTTATCGCGTAAATTAGGCGTAGAGGGTTATGGCTCACTTTCTTATTATCAAACTTTTTTAAGTTTATTTTTGATTGTGGTTTCTTTAACTCAAGAAGGCGCAATTTCCCGTTATTTTTATTTTTACGGAAAACGTTCATTAAATTTAGTGGTGAATACAGGCTATGCTTATACCACGATAATTGGCAGTATTATTTTAATGGGTTGTTGGATTGCTCAGTCTGAAATATTATTTTATACCGCACTTTCCTCAATTTTTCAGTCTTTCTTAAATGTTCAGTTAAGCGTGAGACAATGCCAGAAAAAGGCTTGGTCTTATACTTTTATTCAATTTTCACTCACTGTTACTGGTGCGGTATTTACCATCGCATTGCTCGAGTATTATCAAAATGATCTTATTGAAAAAAGAATTTTGGCAATTTTATTAAGCAATTTAGTTGTTTGGTTTTTTTCTTATTTTTTTTACAGAAAGAATGCAACATCTAAAAAATATCAATTTAAACATTATCAATCCGCATTATTTTATATTTTAGGATTTGGATTACCGCTTGTTTTACATTATGCAAGTTTTTTCTTAAAAGGGCAGTTAGACCGTATTTTTATTTATCACAAATTCAGTGAAACAGATTTAGGGCTTTATGCCATGGGGGCTCAACTTGCTTTAGTTGTCTCTATTGCTATTCAAGCACTTAATAAAGCGATCATTCCTTATTTTTATGAAGCGTTGAAACAAAAAAAATTAGTAATTCAACAATTACATAAATGGGCGCTATTTTCCTTTTTGCTGATACCTATTCCTGCCTTAATAATGTGGATTATTCCTGAAGATGTGCTAGTTTGGATTTTAGGTAGTCAATTTGTGGGAACGAAATATTATTTTATTTTATTTTTAATTTCGACCACATTAAGTATTCCTTATTTGATTTTAGTTAATTATCTTTTCTATTATGGAAAAAATAAACTTATTTCCCAATGTTCGGTTTTATCTACAATTATTTATGTAGCGAGCCTTGTGGCTTTAACTTTTACAGAAATTAAATATATCCCTTATGCTGGAATTATTGGTTCGCTTTCCATTATTCCTATTCTTTATTTTATGACATCTAAAGTGAGTAAAACCCTATGAATCTCATTCTTTGTTGCACACCATTGCAAGTATTAATTGCGAGAAAAATCATTGAATTACATCCTAACGAGCAATTTTTTGGCGTCATGTTTGGTGGTGTATGGGATAAAAAAAGAACCTTGTACGCGAGTAAATTAGCGGAAGTTTGTAGTGATTCGGTGAACATTGATACGGGAAAAGATCTAAAAGGTTTCGATTCTCTCAAGTTAATACGCCAGCTTAAGAATAAAATTACGCACAAAGGTTTTGATAAGGTTTTTCTTGCCAATCTTAATTCATTATGGCTACAAACTTATCTTAGTCATATTTCATTTAAAGAGCTTTATACCTTTGATGATGGCTCGGATAATATTTTCCCACACCCCAATTTATTGAGAGAGCCTGACACGTTTAAATATAAACTGATTAAAGCCTTTATTGGTGATAAATATAGTGTAAATAAGTTATTTAATAAAATAAAAAAACATTATACGGTTTATCCTAATTACAAAAATATTGTTTCTAATATTGAAGCAATTTCCTTATGGAATAATAAAGTAAATAGTGATATAGATGGCGAGGTCTCATTTTTTATCGGACAACCATTATTAAATACAAAAGAGGAAAACATATCATTAATTAAAAAATTAAAAGAACAAATTCCTTTTGATTATTATTTCCCCCATCCTGCAGAAGATTATCGAGTGGATGGGGTAAATTATGTTGAATCTGAATTAATTTTTGAAGATTACGTATTTAAACATTTATCAAATAAAAAAGTAATTATTTATACGTTCTTCAGTTCTGTTGCATTTAATTTATTAAGTCATCCTAATGTAGAAATTCGTTTTATTAGAACCAGTATTCCAAGATGGCAATTCTGTTACGATTCATTCCCTAAGCTTGGATTAACGATTTATAAGGAAATTTAAGATGAAAAAAATTGGTTTCTTTATTATGAATATCGAAAGTGCGGGGGGAACGGAGCGCGTTTCCATTAATGTTGCTAATGCTCTTGTTAAACAGGGATATGATGTTTCTTTTATTAGCATTGGCGGTAATAAGCCTTTTTTCCAAGTCGATGAAAAAATTAATATTTACGCAATGAATAAATTGCCCTATTCATTGAAAAAAGACTATTTTTCTATCACAAAAAAATTAAGAGAATTGGTTAAAGAATTGCAGCTAGATACCTTAATTGTGGTTGATGGTGCAATTATGCTTTTTTCTGCTTTGGCGTTGGTCAATTTACATATAAAGCATATTTTATGGGAGCATTATTCTTTTAACTTTACTGGCAATCGTCTTGTTCGCACACTCGGTAAATATTTAGCTGTAACAACTTGCGATAAAATAGTTACATTGACAGAAGCAGAAAAAACGCAGTGGCAAGAAAAATTTAAAACGAACAATATAATCAGTATTGCTAATCCAAATACGCTTTTGCCAAAGAATAAATTAGCAAAATGGGAAAATAAAACTATTTTATCTGTAGGTCATTTATTTTCTTATAAAGGTTTTGATTATTTATTAAAAGTTTGGCAAGTTTTGGCAAAAAAATATCCAGATTGGAATTTAAAAATAGTGGGTTCTGGAGAGGAAGAAGAGAATTTAAAAAATCTTGCTAAAGAATTGGATATTGAAGATTCAGTTAATTTTATTCCTCGTACCAATGATGTCGCTTTTTATTATGAAAGCAGTTCAATTTATTGTTTACCTTCACAAACAGAAGGCTTGCCTTTAGTGCTTATTGAGGCAATGGCATTTGGTTTGCCCATTGTTGCTTTTTATTGTTCATCGGGCGTAAAGCAATTAGTTGAAAATAAAAAAAATGGTTTTCTTTGTGAAAAAAATAATATTGAAGAAATGGTTAATGCTTTAGATTTATTAATAAATAATCCTGAACTTTATCAGCAAATGTCAAAAAAATCTCGTGTAATAAGTGAAGATTATGGCATTGAGAAAATTATTGAAGAATGGAAAGGGATTTTATAAGGAATAATTTTATGTTAAAAAAATATTTGATCTCTTTAGATAAAGATATTCAGCGTCGGGAATTATTCTTTTCTCAAAAAAATACTGAGGATTTCCAAATTTTTTCTGCCATTAATACCATGCAAAAAGATTGTAATGAATTAGCCACTATTTTTAATATTGAACAATTTAAAGCGCATTATGGACGTAATGTCACTAAGGGCGAAATCGGCTGTACATTAAGCCATCTTTCGGTATATCAAAAAATTGTTGAAGACAACGACATCGCTGAAGATAGTTATGCACTAGTCTGTGAAGACGACGCTTTATTCCACCCAAATTTTCAGCAAAATTTAACCGCACTTTTATCAGAAAAACTTGAGTCTGAAATTGTATTGGTTGGGCAGTCAAAAATTAATGATTTCAATGATTTTGATTTAGAAATTAATTATCCGACAACCTTTTCTTTTTTATGCAAAAAAACAGGCGATGTAAATTACGCTTTCCCTTATAAAAGTTATTTTGCAGGAACGGTGGGCTATCTTATAAAAAAATCAGCCGCAAGAAGATTTATCCAGCAAATTTCTCAAAACAAACCATTTTGGTTAGCGGATGATTTTTTACTCTTTGAACAGGATTTTAATATAAGAAATAAAGTGCTTCGCCCTCTTATGGTTATTGAAAATCCTGTATTGATAAGCAATTTAGAAAGTGTTCGTGGATCTTTATCAAATAATTTATTTAAAAAATTAATGAAATATCCATTGAAAAAAATCTTTGCGATTAAGAAAAATTTGGCTAATTAAAGGAAGGAATTATGTTAAGCATTATTGTGCCTTCTTATAATCGAAAAGCAGAAGTGCCTGCTTTATTAGAAAGTTTAAATCAACAAACATCGAGTAATTTTGAAGTAATTATTGTGGATGATTGCTCGAAAGACCCCGTTGAAGTGACACAATCTTATCCATTTTTGGTAAAGGTCATCTGTAACGAAACCAATCAAGGTGCGGCAGAAAGTCGTAATATTGGTGCGAGAGCATCAAAGGGAGATTGGTTGCTTTTTCTTGATGATGATGATCGGTTTATGCCAGAAAAATGTGAAAAAGTACTAAAAGTGATTGAGCAAAATCCGAATATTAATTTTATTTATCATCCAGCTAAGTGTGAAATGGTCAATGAAGGGTTTAGTTATGTGACTCAACCGATTGAACCCCAAGAAATCTCGACAGAACGTATTTTGTTAGCCAATAAGATTGGTGGCATGCCAATGGTTGCAATTAAAAAAGAGATGTTTTTAAAAATAGGCGGATTATCCACCGCACTTCGTTCTTTGGAAGACTATGATTTCTTATTAAAACTACTACAAGAGCCGAGTTTTACCCCTTATAAAATTAATGAACCACTGACTTATTGTACTTTCCATACTAAACGTTCAAGTGTTTCTACGGATACTACCAATACGCAAAAAGCCATTGATTATATTCGCGAGCATTATGTGAAAACGGTAGAGCAAGCTCGTAATTTTGATATTAACGCGAGCTATATTTTGGCTTATCCCCATATCATGAATTTATCGCGTAAAGCGGCAAAATATTACTTTGATATTTTTAAGAAAACAAAAAGTATTAAGCAATTGATTATTACTTTGGTTATTTTAATTTCGCCAAAATTAGCCATTAATTTAAAACGGTTTATGTAGGAAAGTAAAATAAAATGAAATTTTCAGTCCTAATGTCCTTATATATTAAGGAAAATCCTCAATTTTTGCGGGCGTGTTTTGAAAGTCTTGTGGCACAAACTCGTCAAGCTGATGAAATTATATTGGTTTTTGATGGTGCAGTAACGCCAGAATTAGAATTTGTTGTGGCAGAATTTGAAACAAAACTGCCATTAAAATTAGTTAAATTGCCGCAAAATCGAGGCTTAGGCAAAGCCTTAAACGAGGGTTTATTGCATTGTGCTTATGACTGGGTGTTCCGTATGGATACCGATGATATTTGCGTGCCTGATCGTTTTGAAAAGCAAGTGGCGTTTATTGAACAGCATCCTGAAACCATCATTTTTGGCGGACAAATTGCTGAATTTGGTGAAAATGTAAATGATATTGTGGCATATCGTAATGTGCCAACGTCTGCTCAAGAAATTATCAAATTTACGCAAAAACGTTGTCCGTTTAATCATATGACGGTGGCATATCAAAAAAGTGCGGTCATTAATTGTGGTGGATATGAAGATCTTCAAGAAGATTATTATTTGTGGATAAAACTTGTTGCACAAGGTTTATATGTGGCGAATTTGCCTGATATTTTAGTTTATGCACGAGTCGGAAATGGCATGGTAAGCCGCCGTCGTGGCGTCAATCAAGCCAAAGCAGAATGGCGTTTGTTCAAATTAAAATATCGTTTGGGTATTCAAGGATTGTTATCTGGATTATTTACTTTTGCATTGCGTTTTGGTTCTCGTTTATTGCCAACCTCGTTATTGAAAAACCTTTATCAAACTTTTTTACGTAAATAGGAAATCCGATGAAATTAAATATGGTATTTAAAATTTGAGTATTAACTATACATTGAAATTACCCCAGCGTCGCTAATATAATTTGCTCTTGATCAATGTGAATCCAAACCTGTTGTCCGATTTGCCATTGATTTGGCTGGTGGACTGTGGCACAAAATTCAATATCGCTTTCAGCAAATTGAAGGATGGCTTCTTCTTCATTTAGTGATTTGATATTTACGGGGAACTGGTTAGGTTGATTTGCTAATGGTTGTTCACTAATTTTCACCCAAGGAGCTTTGAACATCAGCATCACTTCTTTTTCTGTAATCAGTTTCAAACGCGCCGAGCTTTTTGTGGTAATAGAAACTTGCAACGGTGTTGGTAATCCTTGCACATTCACATCCACGACACAACGAGAGTCAATGATTCGTTGTTGTACCACTCGCCCAAAAAATTGATTGCGTGCGCTACTTTGTAAAGAAAAACGTGCAGTTGCCGTGAGTAAACTATCTAACGGCACGGATTCATCTTGTAGGATATGAAACGCATGTTCTTGCGTACGTTCTAATAAATCATAAAGCTGTAGCAAACGCTCTGCATAAGTGGTAAGTGCCGTGCCTCCGCCATTTTTTCCACCTGTATTTCGTTCCAGCAATGGGCGAGGGCTGATTTTATTCATGGCTTCTAAATGATCCCACGCACTTTTATAGCTCACTTTTGCATTTTTCGCAGCTTGATTAATCGAACCGCATTGTTGAATTTCTTTGAGTAAACGAACTCGTTTTGGATCGATAAAAAGTACTTGTTGAAGTTTAATTGTGAGTAAAATTTCGGTGTTTTTCATTTTGCTGTTCCTAAGTAATCCTAAGTGGTAAGCCTAAGCGTTATATATTTTACTAAATAATTTTTCTTTTGCTATATGATTGTTATTTATTTCAATATATAATTAAGTATATAATGTTCAATCATAGGAGATGATTTATGAAAAAATTAACTAAAATTTCAACCGCACTTTTAATCGTAGGATTAGGATTTTCTTTTGCGGCATCTGCTAAAGTGACTGTATTTGCAGCGGCTTCAATGACAGATGCTTTACAACAAGTTGCAAAAGATTACGCAAAACAAAATCCGAAAAATGAAGTAGTGTTTTCTTTCGCGTCTTCTTCAACTTTAGCAAAACAAATTGAAGAAGGCGCACCAGCGGATATTTTTGTATCTGCAAGCAATAAATGGATGAAATATCTTTCTGAAAAAGATTTAACCGTGAAAGAAACCGAAAAAGTTTTAGTGGGTAATGATTTAGTTTTAATTGCACCAGCAAAAAGTGCGGTAAATTCTGTGGATATTGCAAAAGGCGAATGGATTAACGCACTAAAAGATAGCTATTTATCTGTTGGAGATCCTGCGCACGTACCAGCGGGGCAATACGCAGAAGAAGCATTAACCAAATTAAATTTATGGGATAAAGTGCAAGATCGTTTAGCGCGTGGAAAAGATGTGCGTGGTGCATTGGCTTTAGTTGAACGTGCAGAAGCACCTTACGGTATTGTGTACAGTACTGACTCAAAAGTGAGCCAACAAGTTAAAACGGTTGCGGTTTTTCCAGCGGATAGTCATAAACCCGTTGTTTATCCTGTTTCTATTGTAAAAGGTCATGATAATGCGGATTCTCGCGATTTCTTGAAATATTTAGAATCAGATGCAGCGAAGAAAGCGCTGGTGGGATATGGTTTCTCTGCAAAATAAGATGGTATTTTAATATTTATTAAGGGCGGATATTTCTGCCCTTTGTTATTAGCGTTATTATATCTCTCGCAAATGTGGGATTTTTCCTATCAATCAGGCATTTAAACAGAGGCTATTTATTTTGCTTACCCAATTTTTTTCATTTTTCAATTTGACGCCAATGGAAATCTCAGCGATTAATTTAAGCCTGAGTGTCGCTGTCAGTTCCATGCTTTGGAGTTTGCCGTTAGCCATTTTTGTTGCGTGGCTTTTAGCACGCAAAAACTTCTATGGCAAATCCCTTATTACTGGCGTAATTCATTTGCCTTTAGTGTTGCCACCTGTGGTTATCGGTTATCTATTGCTTGTGGCAATGGGGCGCAATGGTTTTATTGGCAAGTATTTATATCAGTGGTTTGGCTTATCTTTTGGTTTTAGTTGGAAGGGCGCGGTGCTTTCCTCTGCAGTGGTTGCCTTTCCATTGGTTGTTCGTGCGATTCGACTTTCTTTAGAAAATATTGATATTAAATTGGAGCAAGCAGCGCAAACATTGGGCGCTTCTGCTTGGCGTGTATTTTTTACAATAACCTTGCCACTTTCTTTACCAGGGGTTTTAGCTGGGCTGGTTCTTGGTTTTGCTCGATCATTAGGAGAATTTGGTGCGACTATAACCTTTGTATCGAACATTGCAGGCGAAACTCAAACGATTCCCCTTGCGATGTATTCTTTTATTCAAACACCAGGTGCAGAAGAACAAACCGCTCGCTTATGTTTATTTGCTATCATTCTTTCATTGATTTCTTTGCTATTGTCAGAGTGGTTGAGCAAGCGAGTGCAGAAAAAATTAGGACAAGGAAATGTTGCAAATTAATGTGAAAAAACAGCTCGGGCAACTTGCCTTGCAAGCGAATATACAAGTGCCAGATCAAGGCGTAACCGCCATTTTCGGTTTGTCTGGCTCAGGCAAAACATCGTTGATTAATCTTGTCAGTGGCTTGATACAACCAGACGAAGGATTCATCCGTTTAAATGACCGCACTTTAGTGAATATGGAAACGCAAGAATCATTGCCGACCCACTTGCGTAAAATTGGCTATGTGTTCCAAGATGCACGCTTATTTCCTCACTACACTGTGAAAGGTAATTTGCGCTATGGCATGAAAAATGTCTCGCAAGATGATTTTAACTATATTGTCGATCTTCTCGGCATTACTCATTTATTAAAGCGTTATCCGCTTACGCTTTCTGGCGGAGAGAAACAACGTGTGGCAATAGGGCGTGCGCTACTGACTGATCCTGATATTTTACTGATGGACGAACCACTTTCTGCCCTTGATGTTCCCCGCAAACGCGAGCTAATGCAATATTTGGAACGTCTTTCTAAAGAAATTAATATCCCGATTTTATATGTTACACATAGCTTGGACGAACTGTTGCGTTTAGCTGATCGCGTTGTGCTGATGGAAAACGGCATTGTGAAAGCCTATGACAGCGTAGAAAAAATTTGGAATAGCCCTATTTTTGCCCCTTGGAAAGGGGAAAGCGAACAGAGTAGTGTGCTCGCCTTGCCAGTTCATTTGCATAATCCACCTTATAAAATGACCGCACTTTCCTTAGGCGAACAAGCGCTTTGGATTCATCAAGTGCCTGCAAATGTAGGCGAGCGAGTACGAGTTTGTATTTATAGTTCAGATGTTTCTATCACGCTGGAAAAGCCAGAAAAAACAAGCATTCGTAATATTTTACGTGGTCAAGTTACACAAATTGAGATACAAGATTCTCGGGTAGATATTGCGGTGCTGGTGGATGGACATAAGATTTGGGCAAGTATCAGTAAATGGGCGCAAAATGAACTGCGTTTTTCTATTGGGCAAGATGTTTATGTTCAAATTAAAGCGGTGTCGGTGATGTAGTAAACGCTTTACTGAATAAAACACTAATATGACATAATATAAAAAACGCTTGTAGTGTATATTACAAGCGTTTTTTTTTGCTTAACATCTAAAAAATAAAGAAATTTATCAAATTCCCCTGATATTTATCCAGCTTGCATTTTTTTTTTTTTTTTTATAATGGATAAGTTTTTACTCTAAATTATCGGGTTTAAACGTGGTCATCCAATCTAGGATGAAATTTATTCTAAAGTTTTTATATAGGATGTTTAAAATGAAAAAAACAATCTTAGCTTTATTAGCATTAGGGGTATTTGGTGCTAATAGTGCGTTTGCAGCGGCGGTAACAACACAAAACCAACCCGCAACTCATGCAAAAATTACGGTTAATGGCGAAGTCGTGACTCAAACTTGTGAAATTTCTACAAATGATAGAAATAAAGTTGTCAAGTTGGATACAGTAGGTAAAAATAGTTTAAAACAAAAAGGTGATGTGGCAGCTCAACAATTAGTTACTATTCATTTACAAAACTGTACCATTACAAATGGCGTTCATACTCCACATACAGGTACAGATAATCAAACTACTCAAAATAAAGTCTCAGTTACCTTTAACCATACTGAAAAGGTAGATACAGCTAATCAGTTTACATTAAAAAATATTGAGACTAATGATCCAGCTTCAAATGTTAATATTCAATTTGCTGATGTTAATGGCAATGGATTAAAACTTGGACAAAATGATACAGATGCTAAATTACGTGTAACTAATCTTTCTACAACTCCAGAGATAAACTTCCTTGCTCGCTATTACGCAACAGCTCAATCTACAGCAGGTAAAGTAAAAGCTGAAGCTGAATTAGACTTAGCATACGAATAATCAAAATATTACGTTTATTCCCTTGCCCACCTTTTGGTGGGCTTTTCGGTATCATTATTTATGCTAAGAGAGTGATGTATGTTGTCCTTTTCTAAAAAATCTATTTTTATTTCTGCGATTTTATCTTGTTTATTTGCCACCTTTTCTGCTCACGCTAGTGTGATTATTCTTGGTACGCGTTTAATTTACCCAGGGGATCAAAGCAGTCTCAATGTGCAATTGAATAATCAAGATTCTTCCCCTGTTTTGGTGCAAAGCTGGATTGAAGACAAACAAGGCAGCCAAGCACAGGTGCCATTTATTATTACGCCACCTGTCACGCGTGTGGAGGGTAATCAAGGGCAAACCTTGCGTATCACCTTTACTGGCACACAAGCTTTACCACAAGATCGCGAATCGCTTTATTATTTTAACTTATTGGATATTCCGCCTAAGCCAAGTAAAGCCTATTTAAAAGACAACCCGAATTATTTGCAGTTTTCGGTGCGTAGCCGTTTAAAACTCTTTTACCGCCCAAGCAATTTGCCTTATCCACCAGCAGAAGCCTACAAAAAAGTCAAATGGCTTGCCAAAGGTGGCAAACTTTGGGCAGACAACCCAACACCTTATTATTTAACCTTTACCCAAGCCACAGTTGGTGGTAAATCCGCCCCTGAAGCCGTGATGATTGCCCCTTTTAGCCAAGGAGAATTTGACGTAAAAGGTGTAAATAACGGACAAAAAGTAAAATGGTCGTTAATTAACGATTATGGCGGCGATGTAGCAGGCGAATCAACCATCAATTAACCGCTGAGATAGCTAATGTAGGGTGGGCGTGAGCCCACGCGTTTAATTCAAATTGTTATCGTTGGTTATATTCATTTTATTGTGAGCGTAATCCACGTAATTATTAACGAGATATTATGAGAGAATTTTCTTTTAATCCGCATTTAAGTCTAATTGGTTTTTTAATTGGATTGGCTTTTTTTCCCTTGTATGCAAAGGCGGAAAACGTACCAAATACACCAAAAGAAAGCTTGAATGTAGAAGATGAAGATGTGGAATTTAGTGCTGGCTTTCTGAATATGGGCGGTAATGGTTCTAACATTGATGTTGCACGTTTTCAACAAAAAAACAGCGTATTACCTGGAGAATACCCCGCTGCTGTTTGGGTAAATGGCAAAGAAAAAGGCGAAATGACATTGCGTTTTCGTGATAATGAAAATGCAGATATGCCTTTTGCACAGCTTTGTTTTACCCCTGAATTAGAAGCCTTGTTGGATCTAGAATCAGCTGCTATCAAACGCTCCCCAAGTGAGAATGAGTGCGTGTTTATTCAAGAAGCAATTCCTGATGGGAAAGCGGTATTTAATACAGGGCAACAGCGTTTAGAATTTACGATTGCACAAGCCTTAACAATTAATCGTCCTCGCGATTACATTGCGCCAAGCCGTTGGCAAACAGGCGATGTGGCAGCGTTTGCTGATTACAATATTAACCACAGTCGTTATGCAAACCAAGGTTCGCAATCTTCGCAAATGTTTTTAAATTTGCGAACAGGGGTTAATTTAGGTAACTGGGCATTTCGTCATTCTGGTTCAAAAAGTTGGAGCCAAAGTGAAGGTCAAAGCTACAATACGCCATACCAAACTTACGAAACCTATGTACAGAGAGATTTTGCACCGATTCGTGGGCTGGTTACTTTAGGCGATTTTTATACATCTGGACAAGTTGTTGAAGGGTTTGCATTACGTGGTATTGATATCTCTTCTGATGATCGAATGCTCTCGCCATCACAACTTGGTTTTGCGCCTCGTGTGCAAGGTATTGCAAATAGTAATGCCGTAGTGAGCATTTATCAAAATGGCAATATCATTTATCAAACTAATGTCACGCCTGGGCCTTTTGTGATCGATGATCTTTATTCTAGTGGCTATAACGGCGATCTCACGGTGGAAATCAAAGAGGCAGACGGTAAAGTGCGGTCATTTATCGTGCCGTTTTCTAATGTTGCCCCACTGATTAGAATGGGACAATTCCGCTATCAACTCGCTGCAGGGCGTTATCGCAGCGGGGAAGAAATCTATCCTGATAATGTCGCACAAAGTATGTTGCAATATGGTTTGTATAATAATATCACTATTAATACGGGTGTGACTTATAGTAAAAATTATTTGTCAGGTGCGTTAGGGTTAGGATTGAATACCCCGATTGGTGCGTTTTCTGTAGATAGTACTTGGACTCG
Organism: Haemophilus sp. HN_Hi16; assembly: GCF_049823435.1. Lineage (NCBI taxonomy): Bacteria > Pseudomonadati > Pseudomonadota > Gammaproteobacteria > Pasteurellales > Pasteurellaceae > Haemophilus > Haemophilus sp. HN_Hi16. Next base: position 1,512,524 of record NZ_CP187500.1, on the reverse strand, counting down.
TAGTACCTTTTTGCCGCACAGTCTTGTGGATGAAAATGGTGCAATGAACACTCAGCCAAGCGTGCGAAAAGGTTATAGTTTACATGGTAATTACAGTATTAATTTTAACCGCACTCGCACCAATATTACACTAGCAGCTTATCGTTATTCTTCTCGTGATTTTTATAGTTTAAGTGACGTGATTAATGCGAATCATGTCATTGGGAAAAGCTTTTTTTCTGTGTTATCGCCGCGTCCTAAAAATCAGTATCAACTATCCATTATTCAAGATTTTGATAAATGGGGAAGTTTATATTTAGTTGGTGCAACACGTAATTATTGGAATAAATCAGGCAGTTATCATCAATATCAACTCTCTTATGCGAATCGTTTTAAATGGCTAAGTTATCAAATCGGCTTTTCACAAACGATTGATCGACAAAGTGGGCAACGTGATAACCAAATTTATTTGAGTATGAGTGTGCCGTTAGGTCATAACCATTCACTTTCGTCTAATTACGCACGTAATTCGGCAGGTAATAGCAGTAGCCAAATTGGTATTAATGGAAGTTTTGGTAAAAATAGCCAATGGAGTTATGGCGTATATGGTAACTCAGGACAAGAGGGATATCGCAATATGTCAGCAAATATGAGTTATCGTAATTCTTATTTCGACTTTGATGCTTCTGCTTCTAGAGATAATCGTGGATCTCGTCAAATGAGTTCTAATTTATCTGGTGTAGTGGTTGCACATCGCCACGGAATAACCTTTGGCGAATCTGTTGGCGACAGTTTTGCGGTGGTGCATGCAGATGGTGCAGCAGGTGCAGAAGTGAATAGCGGACAAGGGCAAATGTTGGATTGGTTCGGTAATGCCATTGTGCCTTACACCCAGCCTTATCGCATTAATGAAATTGGTATCGATCCGCAAAATTTACCGTTAAATATTGAATTTGATGGTACGGAGAAAAAAATTATTCCGCGAGCCAATAGTATTCACGTGATTGATTTTGAAACCAAACGTAATCGCCTCGTATTGTTTAACTTAACCCGTACGAACGGCGAATTATTGCCAATGGCATCCGAAGCTTATGATGAACAAGGGCAATTTGTCGGCTATGTGGTGCAAAATGGTGTGCTGTTCGCTGGTGGTTTACAACAGCCAAAAGGCACAATCAAAGTCAGCTGGGGAAATGGCGAGCAAAACCAATGCCATTTTGATTACAGCGTGAATTTAGAGAATGCCACCCAAATGCAACAATATGAAAAAGTGTGTCAATAAATGGAGGATAAACCAATGAAAAAATTGAAAAAGCAGGGTTTATTCCGCCAAATAATAGGCTTATTCAGCTTGTTATTTGTGGCACCTTTTAGCTCTGCATCTGATGGTAGGGTAACATTTACTGTAACGATTAAAAATGGCGGTACTTGCCAAGTGCATAGTGGCTATGAAAATAAACAAGTTGATCTCGGCACAGTGTATGCCAATGAACTTAGCACAGCCAACAATACCGCAGGCGAAAAAGATTTCGATCTTTGGGTGGAAGAGTGCGGCGATTTAATCAATGAAACCAATAAACTGAAATTTGTGTTAATGAATACCACAAACAAGCCTAGTTTATTAGACAAAGGTGTGTTACCAAATCTTGAAACAGGTGCCAATAAAGATAGCGTTGGTGTGCAATTATTAACCAAAAAAGGTAGTCCTATTGAAATTAAATACAATGCCTCGTCATCTCCCACTGAAACACTTGTTTTAAGCCCGAATGGGGATACTCTCGGGGCAGAGGTTGTAATAGGGAAAAAGCACGCTTTTAAATTGCCTTTAAAAGCACGCTTTTATGCCATTACAGGTGGCAAAAATGATAAAGCAGGCGATGTGCGAGCAGAAGTGATTTTTGCTGCCTTTTATGAATAAGCAAGGAGTTAAAATGAGAAAAACGAGCTTATGGGCAGGCGTGCTATTTTTGCTATTCGGCTTGCCACAAGGCTATGCTGCAAATCAAGGCAAAGTGACTTTTTCAGGCAAGGTGCTTGCAGCTAGATTATGTAATATTACCACCGAAACCGCGGGAAAAACCGTCGATTTAGGGCGGGTAAGAAGCCATCAGTTTACAGGTGTAGGGACAACTGTTGGTGGAAAAGACTTTACTCTTTCTGTAAGAAATTGTGGCGAAACACCGAATACGAACAAGGCAAATCGCTTGAAATACTATTTTGTTTCGCCTTATGCTGATCTTAAAGTAATTACAACTGGTGGATTAAGCTTTCAATATTATTTAAAAAATACGCTAGATTCGGGCAATAAAAATAGTGTTGGTATCCAAATTTTTGCCACAAGCGGCAGTGAGGCTGGAAAAGTGATTAATATAATAAAACCACCCTTACCGACAGATACTTCCACTGGTAGTGGATACACTGGCAATCAACTTGGGGCAAAAGCAAATGGAGACACTTTTGACATTACCCTGACAGCCAAATTCTATGCTTTAACCGCTGGATCTTCAGACAAAGCTGGCAAAGTCGCCAGCGAAATGACCTTTGAGGTATTCTATGAATAAATTTGTAAAAACATTTCAAAAATTGACCGCACTTTTTATTATTCTCAATGCTATACCTCAAGAGGTGCAGGCGGATAAGGTAGGGGAGTGGCATAATGATTGCAATACAGGACAGTGTATTCGTTTTCCCGGTGGGCAGTCTGTAGTACATTATCCTAAAAAACAAGTAATAACAGAACGTTATCTTTTTCCACGAGATAATCCTGTTTTGACTTCAAAACCTATTGATATGACAAAACTGATCCAAGCTTTAGGTAAACACGAAATTGCAATGGAAACTTATCGGATCCCAGGAAAATCAAGCTCAAGAAGTCATTCCTGTTTTTCCTCTGAATTACATTTAGATAGTTCTATTTGGAATAAGATTAGTAATACATCTCAGACTATTTTTCAGCTAAAAGAATTCCCTTATTTAGGCTTTACTTTTAGAGTTAGATCTAGCTTATCAGGTCAGCCTGCAAGGGTTGGGGAAAACTCTCAGCTTCAAGGTTGGCATAATATACAGGATTATGATAATACATTTAGAAGTGGTTGTGGATTTACAGCAGAGTTACGTATAACACCGATAATGGAAATTACACCGATTGATCTTAGTCATTTAGTACATGGCTTTCAATTTCCAAGCGGAGATATTGATCTCAAATTACAAAACTCGTATTTCGGGGCATTTTCTTTAAATGGATACAGTCGTTCAGGACCGAAACCAGTAGTTACCGAAGATGCTGGGACAGCAATCAACGGCAGTAACGTAACAATACGCCTTACTGCAGTAACCTGTAATATTAAAGGAGTGGCAGATTATACTCGAGATTTCGGCACGAAAAAGAGTTCAGACATTACCACGCCTATTAAAACAAGTGATGTAGATATTCGTGTAAACTGCGGTTCAAACGCTTATATTAACCCGTGGATCGTATTTACCGATGCAAATAATCGTACCAACAGAAGTGATACACTTGAAATGATTTACAAAAATAACGGTGCGCAAACTGCCAATGTTGGCATAAAACTGAAACAAAAAAATGGTGATTACATCAGTTTTGGACCTGACAGCCCTAAAAAAGGCACTCAAAACCAAATTAAATTAACCAGAGAGTTTCCACAACGAAATGAGTATATTATTACTTTCACTCCCGAGTTAATTAAATTGGATAATTCCAAAAAAATCGAAGGTGGAGAATTAGAAGGCCTCGCAACTTATACTTTGTCATATCAATAACCAAGCCCGTAGGGTGGGCGTAAGCCCACGAAAAAATAAATATGACAAGGATAATTATTTGGGTTAAATGCGTGGGCGTAAGCCTATGAAAAATTAAATATGACTAAGGATAATTATTTGAGTTAAATGCGTGGGCGTAAGCCCATGAAAAATTAAATATGACTAAAGATAATTGTTTGAATTAAATGCGTGGGCTTACGCCCACCCTACATTGAATTATATGTTGTTATATCAATAACCAAGCTAAAACAAGCATAAAGTGCGGTTAAAAAAGCTAATAAAAGAAAGACAAGGAATTAGCTTAAAACTAATAATATTTTGTAGAAATTTTAAAAAATAAAACCGAGCATTTACTCGGTTTTTTCTTTTTTAGAACAGATTGCTAATAAAAATCACTAAGATGATCACGGGGACAACAAATTTCACGTAGTTAAACCAAATTTTGATGAAAGTTGAATATTTTGTTGAAGAAAGTTCTTTTTTGGCTTCATCTTTTAATACAAAACCAACGAAAATAGCACAGCCAAGTGCGGTCAGCATAAAGAGAATATTTCCACTGGCGTAATCGTAGAAATCGAAAATGCTTTTGCCGAAGATGGTTACGCTTTTCCATAGATTATCCCCTAAAATTGCTGGAATATTGCCTAATAGAAAGATCCCTCCAAGCGTAAAAATAATGGCTTTACCACGACGCATTCTGAGTTTTTCTTGCAATGCCGTGATGATTACTTCATAAATTGTGATGGAAGTCGTTAGAGCAGCAATTAATAATAAGCCGAAGAAGATAATCGCAAAGAATTTACCTGCCCATAAGTGAGAAAATACGATAGGTAAACTTTGGAATACTAATGTTGGCCCTGCGTTTGGTTCAATTCCAAAAGTGAAAAGTGAGGGGAAAATCATAAAGCCAGCAAGTACGGCGATAATTGTGTTGGTGAAACCTGTAATCACTGCAGTATGGATTAAGTTTTCTTCTTTATTGAGGTAACTGGAAAGGGTAATTAATACACCAAAACCAAGACTTAATGCGAAGAAGACTTGACCTAAAACGAAGATAAATAATTGTGGCGTAATTTTGCTGAAATCTGGTTTTAAATAGAATGTAATGCCTTCCATTGCGCCCGGTAATGTTACGTTGCGAATAACCATTCCAATTAAGAAGATAAATAGCAGTGGCATTAAATATTTTACCGAACGTTCAATCCCACCAATGATACCCTTTGCCAAGATAATGTAAGGGGCTGACGTAGATTAGCCCTAAATACCACGCCATTTTCTCAATATTTTAAGCTGTTCTTTTGGTAATCCAAAGTTAAACCGAAATTCACATTCCTTCAAGAATAAAGGAAAGTTTTTTCGGTCGATTCCATTATATTTTCGGAGGATTCTCTTCGCCTGACTCCAGAAATTTTCTATTCCATTTATGTGGTTTTGTTTCACCGCAAATAGTTCGGAATGATTGATTCGTTCGTGGTGAAATTTGCTCACATCAAGGGCATCATAGCTTCGATAAGTATCGGTATAAACCCAGCTGTCAGGCTTGATTTTCCTCACAATAACAGGCATTAATGTCTCTGTTTTGGTATTTTCTACCACTACCGTAAATACTTTTCCTTGTCGTTTTAACAAACTAAATACGGCAATTTTTCCTGCTGCGCCTCGACCTCGTTTTCCTTTACGATGATCGCCAAAATAGCTTTCATCAAGCTCAATTTGACCATCAAAAACCTCATCGGCTTCAAGGGCTAAATGATAGCTAATGACTTCACGAATTTTTCGGTAAAACAAAATCGCTGAATTGGCTTGGATACCGAGTAAATCAGCCGCTGCTCGGGCTGTCACTTCTAATACAAAAAATTCAAGGAGTTTATTTTGTATAGATTTCTTTAATTTACAATGAGTTATCTTTATTTTTATAGACTAGCACACTTGCTAATCTACGTCAGCCCCTTTATTTTATACTAAAAATAATTCAACATTCATTTCAGCGATTCTAGCTTGAGCATTTTCGGGTAATCCTTTATCACAGATAATCGTATCTAGTGAACTAAGTGGATATAGTAGAAATGTTGCTACTTTGCCATATTTGGATGAATCAGTAACAAGGATATTTTTTTGACTAAATTGGATAATAGCTTTTTTGACAGGAATTTTTTGCTCATCAGGCGTGGTTAGCCCTTTTAAATTCCAAGATGAAGTCGAGATGAACGCAATGTCAACTGAAATTTGATGTAGAAATTGGGCAGCAAATTCTCCCACAGAGGAACGATTTGATTTATTAATGAGCCCACCAGTATGCATAATATTACATTGGCTATTGACCATTAAATAATGGGCAATAACAAAATCATTAGTAATTACAAGTAGATCGTTTCGATTAGCGATTTGTTTTGCGATTTCAAGTGTTGTCGTGCCAGCATCTAGATATATAGTGGAATGTTCTTGTATTAACTCAACTGCTTTTTTACTAATAGCCGTCTTTTCAGTCGTTGCTAGTAATGATTTATCGTCATGTGTTGGTTCACTGGATAAACGTTCAAGTAATTGAACCCCCCCCGAAACAGAGATGACTTTTCCATCCTCTTCGAGCTTTTGTATATCACGACGTACGGTCATATGCGATACGCCTAAGATATTGACTAAGTTATTTATACTAATAACGCCTTGTTTACTAATTAAGTTTAATAATGTCTTTTGCCGTTCAGCAGGAATCATCTTTTTCTCCATACCTGATTTCAAATCAGATTATGAGCTCATAACGTTTTATCACCAAAATTAACAAAAAATAACATTTTTTATCATTCTGTGATCTAGATCTCAGATTTAATTTATTGTATCGGCTAATATACAGATAAATTTAGTTAAGAGCTATTGGGAGATTAAAAATGGAAAATCAAAATTATTCAGTCGCAGTAATTGGTCTTGGTTCTATGGGTATGGGCGCAGCGGTATCTTGCATTAATGCAGGATTAACGACCTATGGTATTGATTTAAACCCAGTTGCACTTGAAAAACTAAAAGCGGCAGGTGCAAAAGCTGTAGCGGCAAATGGCTATGACTTCGCTCACGAACTTGATGCTGTAGTGATTTTAGTGGTTAATGCAGCCCAAGCTAACGCAGTATTATTTGGCGAAAATGGTATTGCTAAAAAATTAAAAGCAGGTACAGCGGTGATGGTTTCTTCTACCATGGCGGCTCAAGATGCTCAAATAATTTCACAAAAATTAACAGAATTAGGTTTGATTATGTTAGATGCACCTGTTTCTGGTGGTGCAGCTAAAGCATTAAAAGGTGAAATGACTGTTATGGCATCGGGTTCAAAACAAGCATTTGAGTTGTTACAACCTGTTTTAGATGCCACTGCGGCAAAAGTTTATAACATTGGTGAAGAAATTGGTTTAGGTGCAACGGTGAAAATCGTCCATCAATTATTAGCCGGCGTACATATTGCAGCAGGTGCGGAAGCTATGGCTCTTGCCTCAAAAGCGGGTATTCCACTTGATGTTATGTATGATGTTGTGACCAATGCAGCTGGTAACTCTTGGATGTTTGAAAACCGGATGAAACACGTAGTAGAAGGTGACTATACGCCGCTTTCTATGGTTGATATTTTTGTGAAAGATTTAGGCTTAGTTAATGACACTGCAAAATCACTTCATTTCCCACTTCATTTGGCAAGCACAGCCTATTCTATGTTCACTGAGGCAAGCAATGCGGGTTATGGTAAAGAAGATGATAGTGCAGTGATTAAAATTTTTAGTGGTGTTAACTTACCGAAAAAAGGAGCGTAGCGATGTTAGGTGTTATTGCAGATGATTTTACAGGCGCAAGCGATATCGCCAGTTTTTTGGTTGAAAATGGCTTAAGTACGGTGCAAATGAACGGTGTTCCAACACAATCGTTAAACAGCAAAGTAGATGCCATTGTGATCAGTCTAAAATCACGTTCCAACCCTGTAAATCAAGCCATTGAACAGTCATTGAGGGCTTATCAATGGTTAAAGGAAAATGGTTGTACACAATTTTATTTTAAATATTGTTCCACCTTTGACAGCACAGCGAAAGGCAATATCGGTCCTGTCACGGATGCTTTACTAGATGAATTAAATGAAGATTTCACCGTTATTACACCGGCACTTCCAGTGAATGGTCGCACCATTTTTAATGGTTATTTATTTGTAAGTGATCTGCTCTTAAGTGAATCAGGCATGAAAAATCATCCGATTACGCCAATGACTGATGCTAATTTAATGCGTTTAATGGATGCACAAGCCAAAGGTAAAACTGGTTTGGTGGCGTATTCTGATGTGATTAAAGGGGCTTCGCGTGTGCAAGAGCGCTTTGCGGAATTAAAAGCACAAGGCTACCGTTATGCGGTTGTTGATGCCGTGGATAATTCGCAGTTGGAAGTACTTGCTGAAGCAGTGGCGGATTTCAAATTGGTGACAGGCGGTTCAGGCTTAGGAGCTTATATGGCTGCACGTTTAAGTGGTGGCAAAAAAGGCACCAATGCCTTTACGCCAACTAAAGGTAAAACTGTGGTGCTTTCAGGGTCTTGCTCAGTAATGACCAATAAACAAGTGGAAAAATATCGTGAAAAAGCACCGCACTTTCAACTCGATGTTGAGCAAGCCATCCATAATGAAAATTATATAGAACAACTTTATCAGTGGGTGATAGCAAATCTCGATAGCGAATTTGCCCCTATGGTCTATGCAACAGTGCCACCAGATGCATTAAAAGCGATTCAACATCAATTTGGTGTGGATCAAGCCAGCCATGCTATTGAAAACACGTTTGCTAAATTAGCCGCGAAGTTAAAACAATATGGCGTAACAAACTTTATTAATGCAGGTGGAGAAACTTCTAGCATTGTGGTGCAAGAACTTGGTTTTACTGGGTTCCATATTGGTAAACAAATTGCCCCGGGTGTGCCTTGGTTAAAAGCGGTAGAAGAAGATATTTTCCTTGCGCTTAAATCAGGCAATTTCGGCAAAGAAGACTTTTTTGAATATGCACAAGGAATGTTCCTATGACGGATTTAGCACAAAAAGAATTAATGGTGCAGCTCGGACGTTCTTTTTATGAGCGAGGTTACACCGTGGGCGGTGCAGGTAATTTATCAGTTCGCTTAGATGACAATCGTGTGTTAGTGACCCCTACAGGTTCTTCACTCGGTCGGTTAAGTGTAGAACGTTTATCTGTATTGGATATGGAAGGTAATCTTTTAGGGGGCGATAAACCATCGAAAGAAGCAGTATTTCATTTGGCTATGTACAAGAAAAATCCTGAGTGCAAAGCCATTGTGCATTTACATAGTACCTATTTGACCGCACTTTCTTGCTTAGATAATTTGGATCCTAATAATGCTATAGAGCCATTTACACCATATTACGTAATGCGCGTGGGAAAAATGCAAGTTATTCCCTACTATAGACCGGGTTCACCAAAGATTGCAGAAGAATTAAGTAACAGAGCTTTAACAGGCAAAGCCTTCTTACTCGCTAATCATGGTGTTGTTGTCACTGGCTCAGACTTGCTTGATGCGGCAGATAATACAGAAGAGTTAGAAGAAACCGCAAAATTATTCTTCATATTGAAAGGACAAAAAATCCGTTATCTCACAGATGACGAAATTAAAGATTTGGAACACAGAGGAAAATAATTATGCCTAAATTTGCAGCTAATTTAACCATGATGTTTAATGAAGTACCATTTTTAGAGCGATTTGAAGTTGCTGCTAACGCTGGATTTAAATACGTGGAATATTTATGGCCTTATGATTACCCCGCTAAAGAATTAAAAGCCAAACTCGATCAATATGGTTTGACCCAAGTATTATTTAATACTTCTGCAGGCGATGTGACCAAAGGCGAATGGGGCATTGCGGCGACTCCCGGACGCGAAGCTGAAGCTCGTCAACATATTGATCAAGCCCTTGAGTATGCCATTACTTTAAACTGCCCAACAGTTCATATTATGGCGGCAGTTGTTCCCGAAGGTGCAAATCGTGAAGATTACAAACAGACCTTTGTAGAAAACATTCGTTATGCTGCTGAAAAATTCAAACCACACGGTATTAATATTTGTTTGGAAGCGTTAAGTCCTGAAGTTAAACCTAACTATTTCTTAAAAAGCCAATATGACACGTTGGACATCGTAGAATTGGTAGATCGCGATAACGTTTTTGTTCAACTGGATTACTTCCATGCCCAAAATGTTGACGGTAATCTCTCTCGTTTAACCGATAAGTTAAACGGTAAATTTGCCCATGTACAAATCGCTTCCGTACCAGCACGCCACGAACCAGACGAAGGTGAAATTAACTACCAATATATCTTCGATAAACTAGATGAAATCGGTTATACAGGCTATGTTGGCTGTGAATATAAACCACGTGGTGAAACCGTAGCGGGATTGGATTGGTTTCAGAAGTATAAATAAATATTCTTAAATTTAACTGCGGTTTTAAAAACATATATTATCTAAGGAGGATACAATGAAAGTTGTAATTACTGGTGGACAAGGGTTCTTAGGACAACGTTTAGCCAAAACGCTATTAGCCCAGAATGATGTTCATATTGATGATTTAATTTTAATTGATGTTGTTAAGCCTATTGCGCCAAATAATGATCCTCGTGTTCGATGTTATGAAATGGATTTACGTTATCCAACAGGATTAGATGAATTAATTACTGAAGAAACGGATGCTATTTTTCATTTAGCAGCTATCGTAAGTAGTCATGCAGAACAAGATCCTGATTTAGGTTATGAAATTAATTTCTTAGCAACACGAAATATCCTTGAAATTTGTCGCAAAAATAATCCTAAAGTGCGGTTTATTTTCTCTAGTTCTTTAGCCATATTTGGTGGAGAACTACCTGAAACTATTTTAGACAGTACAGCATTCACACCGCAATCTACCTATGGTACACAAAAAGCAATGTGTGAATTGCTGATTAATGATTACTCACGAAAAGGTTTTGTAGATGGTATTGTTATTCGTTTACCAACCATTTGTATTCGACCAGGCAAACCAAACAAAGCTGCATCCTCATTTGTTAGCAGTATTATGCGTGAACCTCTACATGGGGAGGATGCTGTGTGTCCCGTATCGGAAGAATTACGTTTATGGTTATCTAGCCCAAATACAGTAGTTGCAAACTTTATTCATGCTTTACAACTTCCATCACTTCCATTGCGTAGTTGGCATACTATTAATCTTCCAGGGTTTAGTGTTACCGTAAAACAAATGTTATCTGATCTCACTCAAGTAAAAGGTGAAGCAATTTTAGAACATATTAAATTTGAGTTTGATGAAAGCATTAACAATATCGTTGCTAGTTGGCCTGCAAGAATTGATAACACCCAGGCATTAGCTCTTGGTTTCAAAGTGGATAGCAATTTCCAAAATGTTATCCAACAGTTTATTGAATATGATATGTAGGAGGCACTATGTTTGGCTTACCTATTCCAATTATTGGATTATTAATCGCTGTATTTGTTCTCGTTTTTCTCGTCTTAAGAACGCGAGTTCATGCTTTCATCGCAATGCTAATTGCAGCTTCAATTGCGGGTTTAGTAGGTGGTATGTCAGCTGATGAAACCTTAAATTCCATCACAAAAGGATTTGGTGGCACACTAGGTAGTATTGGGATTGTTATCGGACTTGGTGTAATGATGGGTAGCGTCTTAGAAGTTTCTGGTGCGGCAGAAAAAATGGCATATAGTTTTATCAAAATGCTAGGTCAGAAAAAAGAAGAATGGGCATTAGCCATTACAGGTTACGTAGTGAGTATTCCAATTTTCGTAGATTCTGCATTTGTTATCCTTTATCCAGTAGCAAAAGCTCTCGCAAAAAATGGTAAACGCTCATTATTAACTCTAGGCGTTGCTTTGGCTGGTGGCTTGGTTGTGACACACCACACCGTTCCACCAACACCAGGTCCATTGGGAGTAGCTGGGTTATTTGGTGTAGATATTGGTGCAATGTTACTCACTGGAGTGTGTATGGCTGTCTTGCCTGTTGTAGGAATAGTTCTGTATGCTAAATGGTTAGATAAAAAATACCCTAACTTTAATCAAGAAGTGTTCACGGAAGAAGAATTAAAACAAAAATATGATAGTTATATTGAAAGTCGTGAGAAAAAAGAACTTCCTAGTTTAGGGCTTTCTTTACTACCAATTGTATTACCAATAATATTAATCTTTATTAAAGCAGTTGTACATTTATTCGTTAAAGATGTACCTGAAGCATTGACAAGTATACCTTATCAAATCGTTTCATTCCTTGGTCACCCTGTTATTGCTTTAGCATTAAGCGTATTAATTTCTGTTTACACATTATTACCAAAAGCCGATAAAAATACGACTGCACTTCATCTTGAAGAAGGTGTTAAAACAGCTGGTATTATCTTATTAGTAACAGGTGCGGGTGGTGCATTAGGTGCGGTATTACGCGATAGTGGTGCTGGAAAACAATTAGCAGAACAGATCGCAAACTTACCTATTTCACCAATTTTAATTCCATTTATCGTATCGACTTTAGTGCGTTTTATTCAAGGTTCAGGTACGGTTGCAATGATTACCGCTGCTTCAATTTCAGCCCCAATCCTTACGCAAATACCCGGTGTCAATATGCTATTGGCCGCTCAAGCTGCTACCATGGGATCGCTTTTCTTTGGTTATTTCAATGATAGTTTATTCTGGGTGGTTAACCGTATGATGGGAATTAATGATGTGAAAAAACAAATGGTCGTTTGGTCTGTACCAACCACGATTGCTTGGGGGATTGGTGGTATTTCAGTAATTCTTGCTAACTTGATTTTTGGCAACGATGGCTCTGTATTTGATCTACTTTTCCCTGTTGTCGTGTTAGCCAGCATTTTATTCTATATCAAACTTCAGAATAAAAATCTCTAAGCCAGAAAATATCCCCATGATAAAAATATTATGGGGATTTCATTTTAAGGAGAATATGATGTTAAAAAAAATATGCATTCTACTTTCTCTTCTAGCAGCATTTCATGTTTTGGCTCAAGATAAGGTTTTTAAAAATATAAAACCAATTCAAGTAACACTTTTAGCTGAAATCACCGCACAAGGTCAAAAGGTTAATGCTGTAGCATTAGAATATGAAGATAATATACTTTCAGGTTCTGATCTTCGAAAAACTTATCAAATTTCTACCGCACTTAATGGAGAAGAATTTATACCACGTACTATTTTACGTGCTTATGTAAATAATGAACCAACATTATCTGCTCAACCTAAAATAGGTAAATTTGTCATTATTGAATTAGATAATCAAGACAAGAATGCCGATCTTTATAGCCTTAAGACTGAAAATAATCAATCTATGCAATTCAAAGGAAGAGATAAAGATGGTAATGTGATTGTGATTGAGAAAAAACAAATCAACAAAGTCCCTCAATATTATGGTGAAAAGTTAATTTATCAAATTAATCAAATTGGGTATTTGAAACTGACTAATGGTAAAACCTTAGATAAAATCCAGCTAATGCAACCTGCTATTTTGGAGCATGTTAAAACACCTTGGCTTGATCAATTTGCAGTGAAAAGTGTTTATTTGAAAGATAAAGCTAATTTTCTAAATTACAGAATTTTTACACCACATTTTGAAACAGGAAAAACTTATCCTTTAACCATTTTTCTTCATGGTTCAGGGCAAGTAGGGGCGGATAATATAGCACATTTGCTTTCAAGTAAGGGCGCTATTTCAACCTTACAATATGAAGAAGGTGTCGTGTTAGCACCGCAATATCAAAGTGTTTTTGATCCTTTTGATGATATTACAAAAGGGCATCAAGGTGGTATCCATTGGCAAACGGAAAACCGTCGAGATCTTGTATTAAAAATAATTGATGAAACTTTAATGCAATATCCACAAATTGATAAAACACGTATTTATTTAGTGGGATTATCTCGTGGTTCTGAAGGTGCAGTAAAACTCTTATTAACTCGACCGCACTTTTTTGCTGGTGCATTATTAATGAGTGGGCGTGAAGCTTATACGTATGAATGGGTCGATGGTAATGCAACAAAAGAAAATCTTTCTTCCATTAAGGATATCCCTATGTGGTTCTTCCACAGCAAAGAAGATAAAATCTCTCCAGTTGAAGGCTCACGAATTAACGTAAACATCCTGAAAGAGCTTCATGCACCAAATGTCAAATATACTGAATTTACTACAGAAAAAGTGGGTGACAATGGTATTGCAAATGATAATGCGCATAATACATGGGATGCGGTATTTAACAGCCCTGAAGTGATACAATGGTTATTACACCAAAAACGTAGATAAGGAAATCAATGATGTTTATATATTTATCACACCCATTAGATCCAAATGATTTAGATTGACCTGACGAACCTGTCGTTGAAGTAATACGTTGTACTGATATAAATGAGATAATACCATTTAGCAGTTTTATCTCTAAAATACCAAATCATTGCGGTACACATATGGATGCGGACGCTACTTTGTAAAAGATGGTTTAAGTATCAATGAATTGCCAACATCAAGAGCATCATAGCTTCGATAAGTATCGGTATAAACCCTGCTATCAGGCTTGATTTTTCTAACAATAACAGGCATTAATGTCTCTGTTCTGGTATTTTCTACCACCACCGTAAATACTTTTCCTTGTCGCTTTAACAAACCGAATACAGCAACTTTTCCTGCTGTGCCTCGACCTCGTTTTCCTTTACGATGACTGCCAAAATAGCTTTCATCAAGCTCAATTTGACCATCAACAACCTCATCGGCTTCAAGGGCTAAATGATAGCTAATGACTTCACGAATTTTTCTGTAAAAAAAATCGCTGAATTGGCTTGGATACCGAGTAAATCAGCCGCTGCTCAGGCTGTAATTTCTAATACAAAAAACTCAAGGAGCTTATTTTGTATAAATTTCTTTAATTTACAATGAGTTATATTCATTTTTATAGACTAGCACACTTGCTAATCTACGTCAGCCCCTAAAATAATGCTCTGTTGTGGCTAAGGCATAAAACAACCCCGTGGCTAACCAACCAAGAATCACCGCAGGAGGCGCTGAAGCCAATCGAGTTCATTCGGCTTTTAGGCGGAAAATATAATAAAAGCCGTAAGTCGCTGCTACAAAAACTAAAAATGCTAGAAATCCCGTCATTTTATCACCACTTCTTCATCTTCATCGGCAAACTAAACACCACGCGTCCGTGAATATAGACAGGATCATCCTGTTTTATCTCCCACTCTTTATACTCTTCTTTATTATCAGAAATCGCCCACATTTCACGACCACGTTTTTGCAAGCGTTTAATGAATGTGTGATCATCAAACGTGAACACATAAAGCCCATCGGCACTGAAATAATTTTCTGATACATCGACATAAAGTAAATCGCCGCTTTCCAATGTCGGCGCCATGCTATCGCCTTTCACCGCAATAATTTTTAAATTTTTAGTATCGGTGCGCCCAAATTGGCGACGGAAGAAATCCAAGTCGAACTCTTGCGCCAATAAGCCCTGTTCTGTACGGGTTAAAAACGTACCATTTCCTGCACTGGCTTCAATATCCAAAATTTCTACTCGGATAGTCTTTTTTTCCAAAGGTTCATGCAGATTAACGACGCGCACCGTGTCGTTAGTAAAGCCCAATGCATTTTTCGTTACATCAGGAAATGAACTTATATGATATTCAAACGCACCGCCTTTTATACCTTTGGCTTCGCGCATTTTCCAATTTTCATTTTTTGCCTTGCGAGTGATATTTGTTGCTTGAGCAGGCAATCCATCTAGCCCTTCTAACTCTTTTGCCGAGTACCATTCTTTCATTTTTGATTTCCTCATAAGATTTTTTTAAATCTTTTTTAAATCACATGTTGATTTAGAAAAGATTTAGTTATAATATCTCAATTTTCGTGAAGTACATACACGCCAACGCGGTGGGGTAAGCCAGTGCTGTCGCTTTCTTTGCGGTAAAAAGTATCAATATGAAAGCCTTTATCTCTAAGTTCCTTAATTCGTGCAGGTGGGAAGTAAATTCCCAGCTCCCGTAGTTCGTTAGTACTATGTGGGCGTGCATGTAAGCACTGTAGAATGAACTTCTGTTGTTCATAAACGCTAGTTGTATTGATTGCCATAATTCCGCCTTATGCTGCAGGTTTGAAACTACCAAGCCATGCCATCACATCGGCATAACGCCAACGTGAAGAACGACCGATTTTTACTGGTGGTGGAAATAATCATTAATGCCCTCCTATGTTCTTGCTTCTGCCAGTTTGGCAATGTAAGAGTTGATTTCACTTTCTAGATAACCGACTGAATTAACCTCTAATTGAATTTTCTTTGGAAAGTTAGGACGATAATGCTTCTATTTAGGGTTTTGCCAATCGGCAAAGGTGGATTTGCTTACGCCTAACATTTTCATGGTCTCAAGGCGGCGGATAATGCGATCTGATTGATTCATTGTGTTTACTCCGTACTGGTTGGGATGGTTAAAGCCGTTTCGGGTTTCGTTGTGTCGGAGTGGATTGTAGAAAAGTGAAAATATTGAATCATCGCAACGAAAAAGATATTTTCGTTACGAAAAATAGGATTGATTTTTAAGGATTTTTAGCAGATATGAAAAACGCCCTGAAATGGGCGTTGGTGGATTATGGTTTTATTCGCTTGTTGGCATTAGCAAAATACTCTTCAATTGTGCGTTGCTCTAAACCTTGTGTTGTTCTAGAATCTTGTCGGTAATTTCGTTTTGCGTCCATTTTCTTCTATCATTTTTAACCGCAAGAAGAACTTCACCTAATAAATAAAGTGCGTTATCTAAGGTTAGTTTATTGTTAGGATTGGCAGATAACGCATTGTGCTTATTTAGCAATTCTCTATACGCATTACGACCTTTTTCTAATCGTTCTTCAGCGTCTTGTTGGCTTGCTTTAGACTGTTGCAGTTGAATAGATAAAGATTGCATTGCTAAATCTTGATCTCTAATTTGACTTTCTTTAGATGATAATTTTGTATGTAGTTCATTCACTTTTGCTTGTAGATTCGTATTTTCAGCTAGGAATTTTTGATATTCTTTGCTCATTCGTTCATATTCTTCTAAATTTACTACATTTTTTAATTCCTCATCGTGAAAAATTGTTTTAGGTCGATCGTTTGGATAGTTTTCAGAAATAAAATTTTTTAAATCAGCTATCCAAAAGTGCCTACGATCATAAGCAACGTGATCTATAATTGGGCTTCCGTTAGTATTCTTTTTAACATTGCCTAGATGATCAATAACGACCTCTCCACCTTCTCCGTGCTCTCTAACTGCTCTTAATCGACCTTCATTAATTGCACGGTTAATTATTCTTGTTTTTTTCTCTAAGCAAGGTATATAAGGGTGAGAATAAATACTTTGAGATATTCTTGATAGTAAATTAACTTCTTCTGATAAATCTTCAAATTTTACACCACACCATAATAGAGCCGCTTCTGGTAATGGGATAACTTCATAATCAATAATAGAACATTCAGGACGAGAATTATAATATTGTTGGGTTTTAGCCATTTTTTAACGTCCCTTAACGTTGCCCTTATTAGTAGAAGTGCGACAAATAGCAATAAGGGTTACTATCTTTCGGTTCGGTTAATTACGCCGCACCTAGTCGCACCAATTCTTTAAATTATCAAACAGTAAAACGCCGTCAAAATCGACCGCACTTTACTTCATGTTTTATCAGTCTCTAAGCCACAATCTTCAAGTGAAATTGCGGCAAAGTGCCTTGTGAGGATTGTTCTACAAAATCCGCCCATGCCTGTAATAGCTTAAATCGCTGTTCTAATTTCTCCCCTCTGTCATAGGCAGTTTTTACTCGGTCTGAATTGAGGTGCGATAGTGCCACTTCAATCAAATCACTATTAAAGCCCTGATCGTTTAAATAGGTGCTAGCGATACTGCGTAAACCGTGCGCTACCAATTTACCGGCATAACCCATTCGCTTAATCGCGGCATTTGCCGTTTGCGTATTAACGTGGGATTGCGGGTTCTTTACACTGGGGAATAGGTAAGTTTTTCCGCCACTCAATTTTTTAATTTGTCCTAACAGGGCTAAGGCTTGCCGTGATAACGTGATTCTATGTTCAATGCCGCGCTTCATTTGCTCTGCCGGAATCGTCCATATTCTGTTTTTCTCGTCAATATCCGCCCATTTCGCCGTAGCCGCTTCGTTCGGTCTTGTCATGGTGAGCAGTTGCCATAAAATCAAATAACGCGTCTGTAAGTGAATCTGAGCGTTTTGTAGCGTGAACATAAATTCGCTTAAATCCTCAGGCTTAAGGGTTTTAAAATGTTCAACCGTTGGGCTGTCAAATTCCTTTGCGATATTTGCCGTTGGATTAAAAGAGATCAATTCTCAGTGTAGGGCATAAGTGATGATTTCGTTATGCTTCTGAATCGTCCGTTTGAGTTTTTCTAAATGCCCTTCGTCTTGATACTGCTTAAATGCCTTTAATGCCATTGACGCGGTAATTTGGGAAATAGGCAAATGGCCAAAGTGCGGCAATAAGCAACGATTGATCAGACTTATAACGTCTTTTTGATAATTATCTGAAAAGTTCTTTTTGGTTTTGCGATACTCAAGCCACGCCCACGCCACCGCCTCATAGGTATTATTCAACTCATTTTGTTTCGCTTGTTCTTGCTGTTGGCGATAGATTGCCGGATCGATATTCTGCGCAAGTAAAGATAAATACTCCTCTCTAATTGCTCTTGCGCTTAGGATATAAAAAAGCCCTTGAAGTCAATATTCTCAAGGGCTTTTAGGATTTGATAAGTTTGCTTTGGATTGTTATTTGGTGGAGCTGGGGGGAGTTGAACCCCCGTCCGAAATTACTCTACCTTCAGTACTACACGTTTAGTCTCGTCTTTAATTTCACTTAAGCATGCGGACAGACACGCTAAACTTAAGCTAGTTTGATTCAATTTAGTGCTTCGATCCTCAAACGGTGGCTTCCACACGATCTCGTTTTGGTTTGACTCCGCGTTATCCCCGTCTTACGAGCGGAAGCTAGGGCGCGAAGGCTAAATGCAGGTTATTAAGCTGCTAAAGCGTATTGTTCGTCGTTTGCGACTATTTTTTTGCGGTTTATTTACGAGGCCTACCGCACCTCGACGTGCACCTTGGGCTTCGCTAATCCCGTCGAATCCAGAATCAGCCCCAAAATCGTGCCCTAGTCTAACAAAAAAAGAAAGGTAGGGAAAGTTGAGATTGATTGAATTGCTGCGTTAAAGGGCATTTATAAAAGATTAAATTGCTAGGTTATTAATTTTAATGTATATTTAAACAGTTGTTTGCTTGATTAATATTAGAAAAAATTTAACCGCACTTTTTATGTTGCAAGATAAAAAAATTATTCACATTGATATGGATTGTTTTTACGCATCGATTGAGATTCGTGAAAATCCTAATTTGCTGGGAAAGCCTGTTGCTGTAGGTGGTTCTTCTCGTCAGCGTGGTGTATTAACAACTTGTAATTATGAGGCGAGAAAATTTGGTTTGCATAGCGCAATGCCTACGGCTCAAGCCATAAAAAAGTGTCCTAATCTCATTCTTGTGCCTGTGAATATGACGTTGTATAAACAAGTTTCGGCACAAATTCATCAAATCTTCCAGCGTTATACCGATATTATTGAACCACTTTCTTTAGATGAAGCTTATTTAGATGTCACGCACTGCCAAAAATGTTCAGGCTCTGCGACTTGGATCGCACAAGAAATCCGCCAAGCAATTTTTTATGAGTTGAATTTAACTGCCTCCGCAGGTGTGGCGCCTTTAAAATTCCT
The DNA here is from genome assembly GCF_049823435.1 of Haemophilus sp. HN_Hi16. Classification (NCBI taxonomy): domain Bacteria; kingdom Pseudomonadati; phylum Pseudomonadota; class Gammaproteobacteria; order Pasteurellales; family Pasteurellaceae; genus Haemophilus; species Haemophilus sp. HN_Hi16. The sequence goes on along the minus strand of NZ_CP187500.1, from coordinate 1,492,932 downwards.
TGCCAAAATTGCTTCGGATATGAACAAACCTAATGGGCAATTTGTGATTAAGCCGAATGAAGTCGAGGAATTTATTAAAACCTTACCTTTAAAGAAAATTCCTAGCGTAGGTAAAGTAACATCACAACGATTACTCGATATGGGATTAGAAACTTGTGCTGACATTCAAAATTTTGATCAAATTGTCTTATTAAACCAATTTGGTAAAGCGGGTAAACGTATTTGGGATTTTAGCCACGGCATTGATGATCGTGAAGTACAGGCCCATCGTGAATGTAAATCAGTCGGCGTAGAACAGACGTTGATTAAAAATATTCACACAATTGAGCAAGCTTCAGCCTTATTGAATAATCTTTATCAAGAGCTAATTCGTCGCCTTGAGCGTGTTAGCCGTAATATACCCTTATCTGCATTTCGTAAAATTGGCGTAAAGCTTAAATTTGAAGATTTTCAAGTAACAACTTTGGAGAAAACAGGTTTGCCCCTTTCTTTGGAGAGTTTTCAGCAATTACTTCCCCAAATTTTTATGCGAGCAAAAGGGCGATCGATTCGTTTGATTGGGTTACATGTCAATTTACCCGAAGAAAATAAACAAGAACAAATGAGCCTCTGGTGATATAATCTCACAGTTTTTTAGGAGTCGATAGAATGGAACATAAATTAGAAGATATTATTGCAATTTTTAATCAATGTTTTGAAGATGAATACAACACTCGCTTAGTCAAAGGCGGTGAAGAACCCATTTATTTACCCGCAAATGATGACGTGCCTTATAACGCGATTTATTTTGCGCGAGGCTTTTACTGCAGTGCATTGCACGAAATTGCCCATTGGTTAGTGGCAGGCAAAGAACGCCGTAAACTAGAAGATTTTGGTTATTGGTATGAGCCAGATGGACGTTCAGAAGAACGTCAGCGTGATTTTGAAAAAGTTGAAGTGAAACCGCAAGCATTAGAGTGGATTTTGGCGACTGCGGCTGGTTTTCGTTATTTTGTCAGTGCGGATAATTTGAATGGCAATCCGGGCGATACACAGCCTTTTAAACAAGCCGTGTATGAGCAAGTGAAAACGTATGTAGAAAAAGGCTTACCAAAACGAGCGGAAACATTACGCTATGCTCTTGCTATGTTTTATGCTACAGAAGATCGTATTGATTTAAGTAAATTTGATGTGACGCGTATTTAAAAAACGGAGATTTTTAACTGCGCTTTTAACACTGTCAATTTTCCCTAAAATCGGCTAGAATACGCCGATTTTATTTTCGGTGACTTATAAATGATGAAAGATTCCATTATTGCAAAATTAGAAAGTTTAAAAGAACGTTATGAGGAGCTAGAAGCCTTATTAGGCGATGTTTCTGTAATTAGTGATCAGGATAAATTCCGTGCGTATTCTAAAGAATATTCGCAACTTGAAGAAGTCGTGAAATGTTTTAATCGTTGGACGCAATTAAATCAAAATATTGAAGAGGCTGAAATATTGCTCGACGATCCTGAAATGAAAGAAATGGCGCAAATGGAACTCGAAGAATCCAAAGCGGAAATTGAAGAAGTGGAACAGCAACTTCAAATTCTTTTATTGCCGAAAGATCCTAATGATGAATATAACTGCTATTTAGAAATCCGTGCGGGAACTGGCGGTGATGAAGCGGGTATTTTTTCTGGTGATTTATTCCGTATGTATAGCCGTTATGCAGAAAGTAAACGCTGGCGTGTAGAAATGCTCAGTGCTAACGAAAGTGAGCAAGGCGGTTATAAAGAGGTGATCGTAAAAGTAAGTGGCGAAGGTGTGTATGGTCAGTTAAAGTTTGAGTCTGGCGGTCATCGTGTGCAACGCGTACCAAAAACAGAATCACAAGGTCGTATCCACACTTCTGCTTGTACCGTTGCGGTAATGCCAGAATTGCCGGAATCTGAAATGCCAGAAATTAATCCTGCGGATTTGCGTATTGATACTTATCGCTCATCAGGCGCTGGTGGTCAGCACGTAAATACAACGGATTCAGCAGTGCGTATTACACACATTCCAACAGGTATTGTGGTGGAATGTCAGGATGAACGTTCACAGCACAAAAATAAAGCGAAAGCAATGTCAGTATTAGCGTCACGTATTGTTCAGGCAGAGCAAGAACGCCAAGCTGCAGAACAAACAGATATGCGTCGTAACTTATTAGGTTCGGGCGATCGTTCTGATAAAATTCGTACATATAATTATCCGCAAGGTCGAGTGACTGATCATCGTATTAATCTCACTATTTACCGTTTAGATGAAGTAATGAATGGTAAAATTGATGAATTGATTCAGCCGATTATTACCGAATATCAAGCGGATCAATTGGCGGCATTGTCTGAACAGAATTAATGAATGATAGGGGGAGTCTGGTCTCAGATGCCCCCTTTAACTTTAAAGGAAAATAAAATGATTATTGAAAATCAAAAAGATGCGGAGTTTTCTTCTGCTTTCCAGCCATCTCAACCCACTCAAGCCAGCCGTTTTAAACGCTGGCTTGCGAGTATGATTAATGGGCTTGTGCTTTGGGTGATGGTTGGTCTCGGTTTTGCATTGGGGGATTTTGCCGGTGTTGTCGGAACGATTGTATATGCTGGTTTTCAGTTATATTTCATGAAAACTTATGGTCAAACAATGGCAAAACGCTGGTTAGGCTTGCGTGTATTTAATTATCATACCAATCAGCCTGTTGAATTTGGTAAATACATCGGTCGCGAAATTATTGATATTTTATTGGCGTGGACGAGTTTCTTATTGATTATTAGCGGTATTGTTGCACTGGTGCGAGATGACCGCCGTTCTTTAACTGATTTAGTGGTTGGCACGATTGTGTTAAAAGACGAAAATTAATGAATTATAAAGAATGGCTGGCACAAGCGAAGGCGGATTTAGCTCAAAAAAATCCCTCTGAAAATAGTAAAATTGATGTGCTTGTGCTTCTTCAATATGCTACTGGCAAACCGCGTACGCAAATCCTTGCTTTTGATGATACTGAGATTGATGAAAAAGTGCGGTTAAAATTGACCGCACTTTTAGATCGCCGTTTAAACGGAGAACCTATTGCCTACATTCTTGGCGAAAAAGAATTTTGGTCATTGCCATTAAATGTCTCAAAAAGCACCTTAATTCCACGACCAGATACAGAAGTATTGGTGGAAAAGGCATTACAAATTTCTTTGGAAAAACTGGAACAAAATCCACCGCACTTTCGTATTCTTGATCTTGGAACAGGCACAGGCGCTATCGCGTTAGCATTAGCCTCGGAGCTTTCCTCTATTTGTCAAAAACGACAAATTTCATTAGAAATCATTGGTGTGGATCTTATGCCCGATGTTGTGGCGTTAGCCAAATCTAATGCGGAAAGAAATCAGCTAAATGTAGAATTTTTGCAGAGCCGTTGGTTTGAAAATATAACAGGGCAGTTTGATCTTATCGTCAGCAACCCACCTTATATTGATGCTCAAGATGAACATTTATGTCAAGGCGATGTGCGTTTTGAACCTCTTTCTGCATTAGTTGCCAATAATGCGGGTTATGCTGATTTACGTTATATTATTGAATCAGCACCGAATTATTTGAATTTTAATGGAGCATTATTGCTTGAACACGGATGGCAACAAGGCGAAAAAGTGCGGTCAATTTTCCAAGAAAATCATTGGGAAATGGTTGAAACCGTGCGTGATTATGGCGACAATGAGCGCGTCACTTTAGGTTTTTGGAAGAAGTAATGAAATATTATCGACGTGCGTTATACGATAAATTTGTGCATTTTTATCTTGTTATCTCTGATGATGGCAGTTTAGAAGCACAACTTCGGGGAAAAATGGGTGGGCTTGTGCGTAAAGCACGTAAAGAAATTTCGCCAGATTGGTCGAAAGAAGAGCAGATTCATCATTTGCTACAACTATTTTACGGCGATTGGGGCTTTTGTTGCGATCCAGAAGCGTATTTCTATGCACGTAATTTATATTTGCCCTATGTCCTCGAGTATCGTCAAGGAATGCCAGTGACTCTTGGGGCAATTGTGCTTTATTTAGCTGAGGCATTGGATTTACCTATTTATCCAGTAAATTTCCCAACACAGCTAATTCTACGTGCTGAGGTCAGAGATGAAGTGGCTTTTATTGATCCTTGGGATGGCACTTATATCTCACAAGAAAAATTGCAACAACTTTATGAAGGTGCATTTGGGTTTGGGGCGAAAATTCAACCCGAAGAACTTGATAGAGCCGATCTTTCTTTACTTTATTCTCGCTTTGAGCAACTGGCGAAAAATGCGCTTATTCGTGAAGAGCATAACGATATGGCATACTACTATATTAAGAATTTAATGATTACTGATGCTGAAAATCCTTATCATATCCGTGACCGCGGTTTGGTTTTAGCTCAGATGGGGGCTTATCCTTCAGCATTGAAAGATTTAGAATTTTTTGTGGAACATTGTCCAAAAGATCCAACGGCGGCATTTATCCGCACGCAACTTTTAGAACTTAAAGGCGAAATTAATAAAGATACTTTTCCCCTCCATTGATTTAAGGAAAATTTATGCAAAATAAAATTGTAAAAATTGGTAATATTGATGTTGCAAACGACAAACCTTTCGTGCTTTTTGGCGGAATGAATGTCCTTGAAAGCCGTGATATGGCAATGCAAGTGTGCGAAGCTTATGTGAAAGTGACAGAGAAACTTGGCGTGCCTTATGTATTTAAAGCTTCTTTTGACAAAGCGAATCGTTCGTCTATTCATTCTTACCGTGGCCCAGGAATGGAAGAAGGCTTAAAAATTTTCCAAGAATTAAAAGATACGTTCGGGGTAAAAATTATTACCGATGTACACGAAATCTATCAATGTCAGCCTGTTGCTGATGTTGTAGATATTATTCAACTTCCCGCCTTTTTGGCGCGTCAAACAGATCTCGTTGAAGCGATGGCAAAAACAGGCGCTGTAATTAATGTGAAAAAACCACAATTTTTAAGCCCTGGTCAAATGGGTAATATTGTGGAAAAAATCGAAGAATGTGGTAACGATAAAATTATTCTTTGTGATCGTGGTACAAATTTTGGTTACGATAATTTAATTGTGGATATGCTTGGCTTTAGCGTAATGAAAAAAGCCTCTAAGGGTAGCCCTGTTATTTTTGATGTAACCCATTCACTTCAATGCCGTGATCCATTTGGGGCAGCATCAAGTGGTCGTCGTGCGCAAGTAACGGAACTCGCACGTTCAGGTTTAGCTGTCGGCATTGCAGGTTTATTCTTAGAAGCGCATCCAAATCCAAATCAAGCGAAATGTGATGGCCCATCAGCGTTACCACTTTCTGCTCTTGAAGGTTTTGTGTCTCAAATGAAAGCCATTGACGATTTAGTAAAATCTTTCCCAGAATTGGATACTTCAATTTAAATTTCATCAAAAGTGCGGTTAATTTTGACCGCACTTTGTATATAAAAAGGAGCAATTAATGAAAATCGTATTTTTAGATAGCACGGCTATTCCTAAACATATTTCAATTCCTCGCCCAAGTTTTGAACATACTTGGACTGAATATGATCATACGTCTTCTGCCGAAACCATTGAACGATCGAAAGATGCGGACATTGTTATTACCAGCAAAGTCATTTTTGATCGAGAAACGTTAAAACAATTACCCAAGTTAAAGTTAATTGCGATTACTGCAACAGGTACAAATAATGTTGATCTTGTGGCTGCCGAAGAAATGGGCATTGCTGTGCGTAATGTGACAGGTTATTCCAGCACGACAGTACCAGAACATGTTATGGGATTAATTTTCGCTTTAAAACATAGTTTAGCTGGTTGGTTACGCGATCAAAGGGAAGCAAAATGGTCGGAAAGTAAACAATTTTGTTATTTTGATTATCCCATTACAGATGTGCGTGGTTCAACATTGGGCGTATTTGGTAAAGGTTGTTTGGGGACAGAAGTTGGGCGTTTGGCGAATGCCGTGGGAATAAAAGTACTTTATGCAGAACATAAGGATGCTACTGTTTGCCGTGAAGGTTATACGCCCTTTGATGAAGTATTAAAACAAGCGGATATTGTGACGTTGCATTGCCCATTAACGGAAACAACAAAGGATTTAATTAATGCAGAAACCTTATCTAAAATGAAAAAAGGTGCATTTTTGATTAATACAGGGCGTGGGCCTTTGATTGATGAAGTTGCTTTAGTTGATGCGTTAAAAACGAGGCATTTAGGCGGAGCGGCTTTGGATGTAATGGTAAAAGAGCCACCAGAAAAAGATAATCCGTTAATTTTAGCCGCAAAAACAATGCCTAATTTAATTATCACACCACATATTGCTTGGGCGAGTGATAGTGCGGTAACAACATTAGTTGGCAAAGTAATGCAAAACATTGAAGAATTTGTACTGCAATTAAATCAAAAATAATGAATTTCCCTATTTCCTTTTATATTGCGCTACGTTATTGGCGTGCGAAAAGTGCGGATCGTTTTGGGCGATTAGTCACAAATCTTGCAAGTTTGGGGATTGTGCTGGGAGTTATGGCGTTGATCATTGTGCTTTCTGTGATGAATGGTTTAGAGAATTACCAAAAACAACAGGTGTTATCTTCCATTCCTCACGCAATTGTCAGTGAAGATCAGCCTATTTCTACGGAAAAAACGCTAGAAAATTTACCGCACTTTGTCCAAAAAGCCGTGCCGATCAATACAACAAATGTGATTTATCAAACGACAAAAGGCGTGAGCGCAGGACAAATTATAGGTATTCAATCATTTTCTGATGATCCTTTGGTTGATTCTTTTGATCAGGCTAAATTTAATGAAATTTTGCCTAGTGGAGAGTTTAAACTGGTCATTGGCGATCAACTGGCACAAAAACTGGGCGTGAATGTTGGGGATAAAATCCGTTTGATGATTACGGAAAATAGCCAATATACACCATTCGGTCGGGTGCCAATGCAGCGTTTATTTACGGTTAGCGATATTTATTATGATTATGGCGAAGCATCTGGTTACGAAGCCTTTGCTAATATTACAGATATTGGTCGCTTAATGCGTATTCAACCTCAGCAAGCGCAGGGATATCGTTTATTTCTGAATGATCCGTTCCAAATTACAGAACTCCCACAACATTTCCCGACACAAAAAATCACAGATTGGCGTGTGCAAAAAGGCGAATTTTTCCAAGCAGTGAGAATGGAAAAAAATATGATGGGTTTGCTGATTAGTTTGATTATTATCGTGGCGATTTCCAATATTGTCACCTCTTTAAGTTTGATGGTGGTGGATAAACAAGGGGAAATTGCGATTTTGCAAACTCAGGGCTTAACAAAATCCCAAGTTCGTTCGGTGTTTATTTATCAAGGATTACTGGTGGGATTTGTTGGCACATTGCTCGGTGCTATTTTGGGTGTTTTAGTTACCTTGAACTTAACAGAGATTGTAAGTGCGGTAAATCCTCAAGGTGTTTTTTTACCGACAGAATTATCCTTTGTTCAAATGATTTTTGTCATTGGATTTTCGCTGTTACTTTCCTTGCTTTCAACCCTTTATCCTGCTTATCGAGCTGCGAAAGTAGAACCTGCCGCTACCTTGCGATACGAATAAGTTTTTAATGGTAAATAAATGATGGATGAACAATCACTTTTAGCTTTTGATACACAACATATTTGGCATCCTTATTCTTCAGTTTCTTCTGATATGCCGCTTTATGCGGTGGAACGTGCCGATGGCGTGATGATAACTTTAAAAGATGGTCGTCGTTTGATTGATGGTATGTCCTCTTGGTGGGCGGCGTTGCATGGTTATAATCATCCTCGTTTAAATGCGGCTGCACAGAATCAGTTGGCAAAAATGAGCCATATTATGTTTGGCGGATTTACCCATGACCCTGCGGTGGAATTAGCTCAATTATTGGTACAAATTTTGCCCAATGGATTAGATAAGATCTTTTTTGCTGATAGTGGTTCTGTTGCAGTGGAAGTAGCGATGAAAATGGCTATTCAATATCAGCACGCTAAAGGAGAAGTGCAACGACAAAAATTCGCCACTATTCGTTCTGGTTATCACGGCGATACTTGGAATGCAATGTCAGTTTGTGATCCAACCACAGGGATGCATCATTTATTTCATCATAGCTTACCCGTGCAGTATTTTCTTCCTCAACCCAATATTTCATTTAATGAATCTTGGAATGATTGTGTCATTGAACCTTTAGCTGATTTACTTAAGAAAAAAGGTAGCGAAATCGCCGCACTGATTTTAGAACCTGTTGTGCAAGGTGCGGGCGGTATGTATTTTTATTCGCCAACTTATTTAGTGAAAGCGCAAGCGCTTTGTAAACAATATGGTATATTGCTAATTTTTGATGAAATTGCCACAGGTTTTGGCCGTACAGGGAAATTATTTGCAGCCGAGCATGCTGGGATTTCGCCAGATATTATGTGTATCGGTAAAGCATTAACGGGTGGTTATTTAACTTTATCGGCAACCATTACGACCACTGAAATTGCGCAAACTATTTGTAGCGGTGAGGCTAAATGCTTTATGCACGGACCCACCTTTATGGCAAATCCGTTGGCTTGTGCAATTGCAGCGGAATCTATTTGTTTATTGTTAGAAAGCCCTTGGCAGCAAAATATTCAGCGAATTGAGCATTTCTTAAAACAACAGCTTTTGCCTTTAGCTGAAAAAGATTATGTCAAAGAAATTCGCGTATTAGGGGCGATTGGGGTGGTTGAAATGAAAAGTACGGTAAATATGAAAACTTTAGTTCCGCGTTTTGTGGAACAAGGTGTTTGGATTAGACCTTTCGGAAAATTGATTTATGTTATGCCGCCTTTTGTGATTAAAGATGATGAACTTCAGAAATTAACAAAAGGCATGATTCTGGCTTTAACACAGGAATATGAACATTAGGATGAAAAATGGATGCTTTTAAACAGCAACTGGAAAAGCTTAGTGCGCAAAATCAATATCGCTCGATTCCAGACTTAGTTCATCAAGGACGATATATTACGCGGGAAAACCGCAAAATGCTAAATATGTCGTCTAATGATTATTTGGGTTTGGCATCAGATGAAAACTTACGCCGGTCTTTTTTGCAGCAATACGGCGGTAATTTTCCCTCTTTTACCAGTTCTTCATCGCGTTTATTAACGGGCAACTTTCCTATTTATACCGATTTGGAAGAGCTTGTCGCACAACGTTTCCAACGAGAAAGTGCCTTATTGTTCAACAGCGGCTATCACGCCAATCTCGGTATTTTGCCTGCTTTGACGACGACGAAAAGTTTGATTTTGGCAGATAAATTCGTTCACGCCAGTATGATTGACGGCATTCGTTTAAGCCAATGTGAATTCTTTCGTTATCGTCATAATGATTATGAACATCTAAAGAATCTGCTCGAAAAAAATGCTGGAAAATTTGACCGCACTTTTATTGTGACGGAATCTGTTTTTAGTATGGATGGCGATATAGCTGATTTGAATTATCTTGTTCAATTAAAAAAACAGTTTCCCAATACTTATCTTTATGTGGATGAAGCCCACGCAATCGGTGTTTATGGGCAAAACGGATTGGGGATTGCCGAACGGGATAATCTGATTGCCGAGATTGATTTATTGGTCGGCACTTTCGGTAAAGCATTAGCCTCGGTGGGGGCGTATGCCGTCTGCAACCAAGTATTGAAAGAATGTTTGATTAATCAAATGCGCCCATTGATTTTTTCAACCGCATTGCCGCCGTTTAATGTGGCTTGGACTCATTTTATTTTTGAACGATTACCACAATTTTCAAAAGAAAGAACTCATCTTGAGCAGTTAAGTGCATTTTTACGCCAAGAAGTGGAGCATAGAACGCAAATAATGCCAAGCCAAACTTGCATCGTTCCTTATATTTTAGGCGAGAACGAAGTAACCCTTGCTAAGGCGAAAACTCTGCAAGAGCAAGGTTATTATTGCTTGCCAATTAGACCACCGACAGTACCAAAAGGTACATCCAGAATACGATTATCTTTGACGGCAGATATGACAATAGATGAAGTAAAACAGTTTGTGGCATGCTTATAAGGAAATAATGTGAAAACGAAATTTTATGATCATCAAGGTGAGCATTTAATAGTTTATTTTGCTGGCTGGGGGACACCTCTTGATGCGGTGGCTCATTTGATTTTGCCAACAGATCATGATTTATTAATTTGCTACGATTATCAAGATTTGAAGTTAGATTTTGATTTTTCTGCCTATCAGCAAATTCGTGTAGTGGCATGGTCAATGGGCGTTTGGGCGGTAGAGAGGGCATTGCAAGGAATAAGATTAAAATCCGCAACGGCAGTGAATGGCACGGGCTTGCCTTGTGATGACAATTTTGGCATTCCTTATGCCGTTTTTAAAGGCACATTGGAGAACCTCACGGAAAATACCCGTTTAAAATTTGAACGCAGAATCTGTGGCGATAAAGCATCTTTTGAAGATTACCAACAATTTTCCGCCCGTCCGTTTGACGAAATTCATCAAGAACTTACCACACTTTTTGCGATGATCGGGCAAGATAGACGTACAGATCTTATCCGCTGGACAAATGCCTTGGTCGGATCGGGCGATAAAATTTTTATGCCTGCCAATCAGCACCGATATTGGACACCGCGTTGCACCGTTCGGGAAATTGACGGCGGACATTACCTGTTTTCAAGATTCACCCATTGGTCGGCACTATGGAATCACTGACTGCCATAAATAAATCGCGCATTCGGCAGGCTTTCCAAAAAGCATTAAACGATTATGACCGGCACGCCTTAATCCAACAAAAAATGACGATTAATTTAATGGCGCATTTGCAAGATTATTTGCCGGATATGCCATTGGAAAACGTATTGGAATTGGGCTGCGGTTCAGGAATGTTGAGTGCCTTGCTGCAAAAACAGATTTCAGCGGATTATTGGTTATTTAATGATTTGTGCGATGTGCAGACCCAATTGGCTGAAAAACTGCCGCAATCCTTTGATTTTTATTGCGGTGATGCGGAAAACTTTCCTTTTCAACGACAATTTGACTTAATCGCAAGCGCATCTGCCGTGCAATGGTTTCATCAACCCGAGGCTTTTATCCCCCATTGCAAAACAGGCTTGAAAGCAAACGGATTATTGGCGGTTGCGACCTTTGGCGAAGACAATTTAAAAGAAGTCCGCCAAATCACAAATATAGGCTTAAATTACCCGACTTTATCCCAATGGCAGGCTTGGTTAGCCAAAGATTTTGAGCTTTTATGGTGTGAGGATTTTAAGGTAATACTAGACTTTGATACGCCGTTAGATGTACTCAAACACCTTAAATATACAGGCGTAACAGCCACGAACCAAAAAAATTGGACAAGAAAAAATCTCAATGGATTTATTGACGATTACTTGTCGGCGTTCAGTATGCCGTCGGGCAAAGTGCGCCTGACTTATCATCCGTTATTTTTTATCGCACGCTATTCTGCGGCGGACAGACAATAAGGCAGCTTATGGGCAAAGTTATTTTTATATCGGGGATTGATACTGATGTGGGTAAAACAGTGGCAACAGGGATTTATGCTAAAAAGTTGATGGAACAAGGCTTTTCCGTGATTACACAAAAAATGATTCAAACAGGTTGTAAAAATATCGCTGATGATTTGCTTGTGCATCGAAAGATTCAAGGGATTGATTTAACGGAAGAAGATTTACAAGGCAAAACCTGCCCTTATGTTTTTGAATATCCTTGTTCGCCACATTTAGCTGCAAAGCGAGAAAGTAGAAAAATTGATGCAAAAATCATTGAAAGATCCACCGCACTTTTGGCAGAAAAATATGATTATGTGTTGCTGGAGGGCGCTGGTGGGTTAATGGTTCCCTATTGCGAGGAAGCGACGACGCTAGATTATATTCAGTCAAATAATTACCCTTTGATTTTAGTCACATCGGGAAAATTAGGCAGTATAAACCACACATTATTAAGTTTAGAGGCTTGTCGTACTCGTGGTATTTCAGTATTAAGTGTAATGTATAACGGTTACCCAGAATATGATCCTATTATTAGTCAAGAAACCCAACGCTATTTAAAAGGTTATCTTGAAAAACATTTTTCTGAAACAGGATTTGAATGCTTTGGGTGTATTGAAATTTAAGCTCAAGGAAAAGTGTGATAGACTCGCGCAAGTTTTTGATGGGATTATCTGCCGCTAAAGTGCGGTTAAAACGAGTAAAAAATGAATAACTATTTATTAAAATGCGAAAACATCAATAAATTTTATCAAGAGGGCGAAAATCAAACGCAAGTGTTAAAAGGTGTTTCTTTTTCTATGGAACCTGCAGAGTTGGTTGCGATTGTAGGAAGCTCAGGTTCAGGGAAAAGTACTTTATTGCATACTTTAGGGGGACTTGATCAGCCAAGTAGTGGGGAAGTGTTTATTAATGGACAATCTTTGCAAAAAGCATCGGCTAATGAATTAGCTGCTTTGCGTAATCGTTATTTAGGATTTGTGTATCAATTCCATCATTTAATGGCGGATTTTACCGCACTTGAAAATGTGATGATGCCGATGTTGATTGGTCATCAAAATAAAACAGAAGCAAAAGATCGTGCCGAAAAAATGCTAAGTGCGGTGGGATTAAGCCATAGAATTACCCATCGTCCTTCTGCACTTTCTGGTGGGGAACGTCAGCGTGTGGCGATTGCACGTGCTTTAGTGAATAATCCATCGTTAGTTTTGGCGGATGAGCCAACAGGGAATCTCGATCACAAGACCACTGAAAGCATTTTTGAGCTGATTCAACAACTTAATCAAGAACAAAATATCGCCTTTTTATTAGTCACTCACGATATGGGGCTTGCGGAAAAATTATCACGCCGTTTGGTTATGCAAGATGGTCTTTTGAAGGAAGGTGCATGATGAATACGCCGTTTTTTATTAGCTGGCGTTATCAACGTGGCAAGCAAAAAAATCCTTTGGTTGCGTTAATTGCAAAATTTTCTGCAATTGGTATTGCACTGGGCGTTGCAGTTTTAATTGTTGGCTTAAGTGCGATGAATGGGTTTGAGCGTGAGCTTAATCAACGGATTTTGGCAGTCGTGCCGCATATTGAGATTTTTTCTGCGCCTCAAGCGAAAGATCCCACAATTCATCATTGGCAAAATTTAGAAAAACGCTTACAACAAAATCCACAAATTAAAGGCATTTCTCCTTTTGTGAGTTTTACTGCATTAGTAGAAAATGGCTCGAAATTGAAAGTTGTTCAGGTCAAAGGTGTTGAAAAACAAGCAGAAGATAAGGTAAGTTCAATTGGTAATTTTGTACAAGAGCAAGGTTGGAACAAATTTGAGAAAGAAGGCGGATTAGTCTTGGGATCGGGTATCGCTAAAGAACTTGATGTAAAAGTAGGGGATTGGATTACCTTACTTATTTCTCAGCAAAACGGCGATGAACAATTTACTCAACCAACTCGTGAGCCAGTGCAAGTTACCGCTATTTTACGCTTAGATGGTCAGCTTGATTATAGTTATGCCTTATTGCCGCTTGCTCAAGCACAAACGTTTTTAACTTATCAACCAGATCAAATTACAGGTGTTGAATTGAAATTAGATGATCCTTTTTCTGTGAGAAATCTGGATTTATCAATGCTTAATGATTATCCGCAGATGCTATATATGCAAAATTGGATTAGTAAATTTGGTTATATGTATCGAGATATTCAGCTTATTCGAACTGTGATGTACATCGCAATGGTGCTTGTGATTGGTGTGGCGTGTTTTAATATTGTTTCTACACTGATTATGGCAGTAAAAGATAAGCAAGGCGATATAGCCATTATGCGTACGCTTGGAGCGAATAACGCTTTCATCAAATGTATTTTTATTTGGTATGGCTTACAGGCAGGAATGAAAGGTTGCTTAATTGGAATTGTGCTAGGCATTATACTTGCATTAAATCTTACCACTTTTATTCAAGGTATTGAGTGGATTATCGGTAAGAAATTATTATCGGGCGATGTGTATTTTGTGGATTTTTTGCCAAGCGAGTTACATTGGTTGGATGTTTTGATGGTTTTAATCGCTGCACTTGCCTTGAGTTTAATTGCGAGCCTTTATCCAGCAAGCCGAGCCGCTAAATTACAACCTGCACAAGTATTAAGTAGTCATTAATTCTGTGAGTACCGTACAAAAGTGCGGTATTTTTTTATCTTTTATTTACTTAATTATTTCGGTTTATTCAGCTTGCAAGCAGGTTGTAAAGATAGTTTAATAGGAACTTCGTAGATTTTATTCTAAAAACATAACGAACTAGTTTACTAGTACAAGAAATAAGTGTAGATTAGCTACATAATTTAAATACAACATTTGAAAGCAAGAGAGTGATGTATGGCTAAAGAGAAAATTGAAATTGTCGTGGCAAACGATGATACGCGAATTGAAAAAGTCGATCAGGTGTTACCACCGATTGCCTTATTAGAAAAATATCCAGCGAGTGAATATGCTGCGGCATTAGTGAAGCAAACTCGTCATGAGGCACATAATATTATTCAGGCTAAAGATGAGCGTTTATTAGTTGTAATTGGACCTTGCTCCATTCACGATCCGAAAGCTGCCATTGAATATGCGACTCGTTTAAAACCATTACGTGATAAATATAAAGATAGCCTCGAAATTATTATGCGTGTGTACTTTGAGAAACCGCGTACAACTGTGGGCTGGAAAGGTTTAATTAATGATCCGTATTTAAATGATACTTATCGTTTAAATGATGGTTTACGTATTGCACGGAAATTACTTTCAGATATTAATGATCTTGGTGTGCCTGCTGCGGGCGAGTTTTTAGATATGATTACACCTCAGTATTTGGCTGATTTTATGAGCTGGGGGGCGATTGGGGCTAGAACAACAGAATCACAAGTTCATCGTGAGTTGGCTTCAGGTTTATCTTGTGCGGTTGGTTTTAAAAATGCCACTAATGGCGGAGTAAAGGTTGCTTTAGATGCAATTGGTGCGGCGGAAGCTCCCCACTATTTCTTATCTGTCACTAAATTTGGTCATTCTGCCATTGTTTCTACAAAAGGGAATGAGGATTGCCATATTATTTTACGTGGCGGAGACAAAGGCCCTAACTATAGTGCTGAAGATGTAGAAAAAGTTTGTGCTGATATTGAAAAAACAGGGCGTATTCCACACGTTATGGTTGATTTTAGCCATGCAAACAGCAGTAAACAATATAAAAAACAAATGGAGGTTTGCCAAGATGTGTGTCATCAAATCGCATCTGGTTCTAAACAAATCTTTGGTGTAATGGTGGAAAGTCATTTAGTGGAAGGTCGTCAAGATTTAGTTGATGGCAAAGCACAGACTTACGGACAAAGCATTACGGATGCGTGTATTGGATGGGAAGATTCTGAAAGATTATTACAACAACTTTCTGATGCAGTGATTGCGAGACGTAAAGTGACGAGTAATTAATTGAAATATAATCTAGATACTAGATAAAAGTGCGGTGGATTTTTACCGCACTTTTTTATTTGTCTTTAGTTATTCCAACTAGGCTGCCCATTTCATTTTATCGCGACGTTTCATTTGATGGATAGTGTTGGTTACGGTGCCGACAATAGGCAAATTTGACCAATCTTTTACATTTAAATTAGGTGTTGTGGAATCCAATGCCATGAAAAGGTAATTACCGTTATGTGCCATAAATTCATAGACATGAAATTCGTTATTTTCTTCAAGTACCACAAGATCACCTGAATAAAGATCGTCATTTTTTTCGACGACTAACATATCGCCACTTTCAATTCCCCAAGCTAACATATTTGGGTTGGTTATATGAATAAAACAAGTTTGTTTTGGACGTTTGATACAGTAAAGATTTAAGTCTAATTTTTTGTTGAATTTAAGGTTATCTTCTATATCACTGAAAAAAGGCAGTGGATTATAAGAAAAATCCATTTCATATTGTGTAGCCAAAGTTTGGTTGTTCATTCTCTTGTCTCCCGTTAAATAATATGGATAAATAACCTTTTATCTTGTTTTTTTGTACAGTTAAATTTTACTGATGTTTCATACAGGGTGTCAATAGGTTAAATAAAAAATTTTTTTATAAGTATGTTTTTAGAGAATATCTAACAACTTTAGAAAAAAGTTCACTTTTAGAGTGAAAAATAATAAAAAATATTTTCTTTCATTAAAATTTTACGCTATCTTTAATTCCCCATAGGTGGATTGGTAACAATCTGAAGTTAAATTTACTAAAAGAAAGATAAAAATATGAACACATCACGTCTATTTAGTCTGTTATTTCACGGTAGTTTGGTAAAACGAATTGCCGCTGGCTTGGTTCTTGGTATTATTGTTGCATTGATTTCAGCACCATTACAAGAAACCATTGGTTTTAATCTTGCTGAAAAAGTTGGCGTATTAGGTACGATTTTTGTAAAGGCTCTGCGTGCCGTTGCACCAATTTTAATTTTCTTTCTTGTTATGGCTGCCCTTGCAAACCGTAAAATTGGCACGAAAAGTAATATGAAAGAAATCATTGTGCTTTACCTTTTAGGCACATTCTTAGCTGCATTTGTTGCTGTTATTGCTGGTTTCGCATTCCCAACGGAAGTGGTATTGGCTGCGAAAGAAGATTCAAGTTCTGCACCTCAAGCTGTTGGTCAAGT
This sequence comes from Haemophilus sp. HN_Hi16, assembly GCF_049823435.1. Lineage (NCBI taxonomy): Bacteria > Pseudomonadati > Pseudomonadota > Gammaproteobacteria > Pasteurellales > Pasteurellaceae > Haemophilus > Haemophilus sp. HN_Hi16. The sequence goes on along the minus strand of NZ_CP187500.1, from coordinate 1,476,275 downwards.
GTTGCTAACATTAATTTTGAATGTGGTAGATAATCCATTAAATGCGATTTTCAAAGCAAACTTTATTGGTGTATTAGCTTGGTCTATTGGTTTAGGTTTGGCTTTACGTCATGCATCTGATGCAACTAAAAATGTGTTATCAGATTTTGCAGAAGGCGTATCGAAAATTGTTCATGTGATTATTTCTTTTGCGCCATTTGGTGTATTCGGTTTAGTGGCTGAAACCTTATCTGATAAAGGTTTAGTTGCATTAGGCGGTTATGTGCAATTACTTGCAGTATTAATCGGTACGATGTTATTTACTGCTTTTGTTGTAAACCCTATTTTGGTTTACTGGAAAATCCGTCGCAATCCTTACCCATTAGTGTGGACTTGTGTACGCGAAAGTGGTGTAACTGCATTCTTCACACGTAGTTCCGCAGCAAATATTCCAGTGAATATTGAATTAGCAAAACGTTTAAACCTTGATGAAGAAACTTATTCTGTTTCTATTCCATTGGGTGCGAACATTAATATGGCGGGTGCGGCGATTACTATTACTATCTTAACTTTAGCTGCAGTTCATACACTTGGCTTAGAAGTTTCTTTCGTTAGTGCACTTTTATTAAGTATTGTTGCAGCACTTTGTGCTTGTGGTGCATCTGGTGTAGCAGGCGGTTCATTATTACTAATCCCATTAGCATGTAGCTTATTTGGTATTTCTGATGATGTAGCAGCACAAATGATCGGTGTTGGTTTCATTATTGGTATTTTACAAGACTCAACTGAAACTGCATTAAACTCATCAACTGACGTATTATTTACTGCGGCAGTATGTATGGAAGAAGAACGTAAAAATGCAGCATAATTATGATGCAAATAAGAGAGCGGGCTATGCCCGCTTTTTTTATATGATTTTATATGCAAAGTGCGGTCTATTTTGATAGACTTTTGCCACGTTTTATTTCCCTACAAATAGGTAAGAAAAATGAATCACTTAATTATTTTTGCTCATCCTAATTCAGAGCATAGTTTTGGGCGAGCAATTGCTAATCGTATTGAGCAAATTAGTCAAGAAAATGGTGTAAATGTATTTTTTCGTGATCTTTATGAAATGAATTTCAATCCAATTTTATCTCATGAAGAATTGCAAAATGCTAACAAAGGTATTATTCCAGAAGATATTCAGCAAGAGCACGATTTTATCCTTCAAGCGGATTTAATTACGTTGGTTTATCCCCTTTGGTGGATGGGATTTCCGTCAATTTTGAAAGGCTATTTAGATCGCGTATTAAGCCATGGCTTTGCCTATAAAACAGAAAACGGCGAATCAGTGGGTTTGCTCAAAAATAAGCAAATGCAGCAATTTATTACTATTGGCAGTAATGTTGATAAATATAAAGAATTTGGTGTGGATAAATCGCTTAATCATTGTTTGATTAATGGATTGTTTAATTACTGTGGCATTGAAAATGTCGAGTTTGAATTATTTGGAGATATTCATTTAATTGATGATAAGGCTCGTGAAGCAATGATTGAACTTGCTGCTCAAAAAACTCAAGAAAAATTGACCGCACTTTTAAAGGAAAAAGCGTAATGTCTGAAAAACAAATTAATAATTTTTCATTAATTAGTCGATTATTCGGTAATCTTTTTTATCGTTCTCCAACAGATAAAGTACTCGCTAACGCATTTGTTTGGTTACAACAAAAAGGTTTGAGTCAAGTTTGGGCATTAAATACTGATAAAGAAAGTGAATTAGCACTGAATAGCCTACAAGCTAAAATTGATCTCAATTTATTGAACCAAGAGTATCAAAAATTATTTGCTGCGAATGGAAAAGTGATAACGGCTATTTCAGCTTATGGCATTGATGTTGAAGAATTTATGAATTTTCGCCTTGTACACAATATGCCAGAGGTGGAAAGTGCGGATCATTTTGCTTTATTATTGCTTACAGCCTCTTGGCTTGAAGATAATTTGGATTCTTTAGTCGCTCAGCAAGAATTCTTTGAAACCTTTTTATTGCCTTGTGCAGCGAAGTTTTTAACTCAAGTAGAAATGCAAGCAACCTTGCCTTTTTATCGTGCATTAGCAATTCTTACACGAGAAATATTGGCAGCGATGGCGGATGAATTGGAAGAAGAGTAATGCAATATTTTGCTTTCCTCTAAGTCTTGAGGAAAGCAATATTTTATAGATAGGTTACAAAATCTTTTGTATCGATAATACGGTATTCACGTTCTGCTTTTTCTATGCTTGTGCCAATCATAACTAAGGCAATCACACGATCTTGTTCACGACATCCGAAAGCTTCTCGTAATGCACTTCCCTCAACCCATTTTCCTGAAATCCACACGTTATCAAATCCTTGTGCTTGAGCAGCCAGTTGTATTCCGTAAGTTGCACAGCCCGCACTTAGCATTTGTTCCCAATCTGGCACTTTAACGATAGTTGGATTGATTTTTGCTACCACACCAATAACCATAGGTGCGCGATGTGCTAGGTTTTCAGCTTTCATCAATTTTTCTTCACCCAAATCAAATTCTACAACGGCAGCTTTAAGTAACGTTTCCAATTTATTTAAGCTCTCGTTTTCCATTACAATAAAATGATAGGGATGTAATTTTCCGTGATCTGGCGAACGCATTGCTGCTTCGAAAATACGCTCAAGCTGTTCTGCATTAGGTGCAGGTGTGGTTAATTTTTTATTTGATTTTCTTGTGGTTAAAAGTGTAAGTGCATCCATTTTATTATTCCCTATGAATAAAAGTGCGGTAGATTATAACATAGTTTTTGGCAAGGCTTTGTGATACGCTAGGGCAAATTTTTTTAAAGGTAATTTGTATGTTTCGAGTATTAAAATTTTGTTGGAAAGCACTTTGTTTCATTCGTGATCTTGTGATGAATGTCGTGTTTTTAGGTTTTGTACTATTGCTAGTGGCGGTAATTAGCTTTTCAAGCGGTGGAAAAAAATCTACAACATTAACAGGGGAAGGCGCATTATTAGTTAATTTAGATGGCTATCTAGCGGACAACCGTGATGAAACACTTCGTTGGCAAGATGCGTTAAGCGAATTGAATGGCGAGCACGTCCCTCGAAAAATTTCGACTTTTGATGTGGTATTTGCCATTCAACAAGCGGAAGATGATCCTAAAATTAAAGGATTAGTGCTCGATCTTAATTATTTTGAAGGGGCGGATTTACCCGCATTAGATTTTATTGGTGGTGCTATCAGTCACTTTAAAGATGCAGGGAAACCAGTGATCGCCTATGCAGATAATTATTCACAAGGACAATATTATTTAGCGAGCTTTGCTGATGAAATTTATTTAAATTCAATTGGAAGCGTGGATATTCACGGTTTATCGCAAGAGAATTTGTATTTTAAAGAGATGCTAGACAAATTAGCCGTTACACCACATATTTTCCGCGTAGGGACTTATAAATCAGCAGTTGAACCATTTTTACGCAACGATATGTCGGCTGAGGCAAAAGCAAATATGCAACGTTGGTTAGGCGAAATGTGGAATAATTATGTTTTATCCGTCAGCGAAAATCGTAATATTAAGAAAGATAACGTTTTGCCGAATGCGAAACAATATTTATCGGATCTTAAAGCGTTAAAAGGCAATAGTACTGCTTATGCCCAACAACGTGGATTAGTAACCGATGTTGTAACTCGTTTGGATTTAGATAAAAAACTCACCGCACTTTTTGGCAAAGGAAGCGATGGAAAAGCGAACCTTATCGAATTTGATGATTATTTGACTCAACTGCCTGATCGCTTAGAACATTACAACGTACCGAATAAAATTGCGGTTGTGAATGTGGAGGGAGCGATTATCGATGGGGAAAGTGATGAAGAAAATGTAGGTGGCGACACCATTGCGCGAATTCTCCGTAAAGCTCAAGATGATAACTCAGTGAAAGCCGTTGTTTTACGAGTTAATTCACCAGGTGGTAGTGCTTTTGCTTCTGAAATTATTCGTCAAGAAACAGAAAACTTACAGAAAATCGGTAAGCCTGTCATCGTATCTATGGGCGCAATGGCAGCGTCTGGCGGTTATTGGATTTCATCCACTGCAGATTATATTATTGCCGATGAAAACACTATTACAGGCTCTATCGGTATTTTCGCGATGTTCCCGACTTTTGAAAATAGCATAAAGAAAATCGGAGTGAGTTCAGATGGTGTTTCAACCACTGAATTAGCTAATACATCAGCGTTTTCTCCATTAGCAAAACCCGTACAAGATATTTATCAAACAGAAATTGAGCATGGTTATGACCGATTTTTAGAAATTGTCAGCAAAGGTCGCCAGCTTTCTAAAACACAAGTAGATAAACTTGCTCAAGGTCAGGTTTGGTTAGGCAGTGATGCATTCCAAAATGGTTTGGTGGATGAGATAGGTTCTTTTAATGAAGCGGTCAATAAAGCAGAGCAATTAGTGAATCAACGCCAAGATACTGCCGTACAAGATTTTAGCGTGGAATGGTTTACAGATGATAACCTTAGTTTAATTAGTGCTTTATTGCGCGATACTAAAAAAGGTACGCAAGAGCAGTTAGTTAAATGGCTTGGTCTGCCAGCTCCAATTCAAAAATTACAAAAAGAATTGAATGTATTAACTAAATTTAATGATCCTAAAGGTCAATATTTGTATTGTTTGAATTGTGGGAAGGTTCAGTAATAATTGAAAAAGGGCAGAATTAAATCTGCCCTTTCGCTTACAAAATATACGCTTCTTGAATATGATGTGGCTTTTGGTTTTCTTCTGGTGGAAGCTTCATATAATCTCCATAATATTGCGTTAAGTGTTCGTGATATCCATTCATTACTTGAAATTGTCGCCCCTCAAATTCTTTATAAACAATGTGATTAAAATATTCTTTCGGCATATAAGATTTTTGCCAACCACCGTAGTCAGATAATACAAGACCAATATAATCGCATTGTTTTATTGGATATTTTATTTGGAATTGTGCTAAATTTTTTTGCATTTTGGAAAATAAAAAGTGGCTTAATTTACCAAGTATCGTTCTTTGCAAAGTATTTTCTTTTGATCTTAACCATCTTTTCTTACAAGAAGAAAATCGAAGTTTAATTCTTCGGTGCTTTTTCATCAGTGGGTAAATGATCTTTGGTTCATTCGGTACACCATCGTAGATAAATATATCCATAAACATCGGGCTTTTTCTTCCCTTAGCATCTGTTATTTGAGTGCGACAATCGAAAATTTTTGCCATTTCACCGGTATATTGAGCAAGTATATCTTCTGCCGTTTCCATATTGTAGTATTCGTGAGTTTCTTGAAACCAAACATCAACAAATTTTTGATATTCATCGCGGTGCATATAAACATCAATATCATCATCCCAAGGGATAAAGCCTTTGTGGCGTATTGCGCCTATTAATGTTCCACCACCAAGAGAATAGTGAATTTGGTGTTTCTCACATAGAGCGTGGAAATAATCTAAGATATCGAGACAAACGAGTTGTTGTTCTCTGAGAGTCAATTTTTTCATTATTTTTCCTTGTTTGGTGTCAATTTTTGTAAAATATGCTGATAATCATCAAGGTTATCCATCTCAAATATATCATCACGGTTAAGTTGCTCTGTATGAACATTTAATTTATCTATATATTCCATCGGAATGGTGTCCCAATAAAGTGCGGGATTTTTTAATTGCACTTCATTTGTATATTCTTTGAGCAAATTTAGAATAATATTGCAATCCCGAGTTGTCCAATAAGATACCCCTGACAAGCTGGGCTGGTTTAATGATCCAATCTCAATACGTATTACTTGCCCATTACTATTTAAAATCGGTAGCCATTCATTGTACGTTTTAGAACGGATGACTGTGAAATATTTACTGTGTGGTGGCTTCGTTAGAAAAATATTACGATTGAGCACAACATCCGCATCAATAACATAACAATCACTAAAGAAGTCTTGTGCCAGAGAAAAGGAATAAATGCTGTTATATTCACGATATTTTTCGTTGTAAATCAAGCTGCAGTCATATTTTTTCTTTAGATACTCGAATTGTTCGTGTAAATACCCTGTAACAATGACAATATTGTCGATATTTGCTTGACGTAGAAAAGCGAGTGTCCGTTCTAAGTTAGGTGTTCCATGAATATCTAATAGGGCTTTATGAGTGGTTTGTGTGATGTCTTTAAAACGACTGCCTAGGCCTGCAGCCAAAATAATTGCATTCATTTTTGTTCCCCTTTGTAATAAAGTGTAACGATCACTCCTGCACTTAATAATAAGGTGAGTAGTAAGGTAATGGGCTTAATTGGCTGTTTATAGAGCAGATAACCAAGTCCAATTGCCCATAGAGAATATGTGATATTTAATGCCATTGCTTTGATTGGTTTTAACAGATAAATCGCTTGGTAATAGCAGACGTAAGATAATGCCCCAAAGATTATTACGCCAGCAATTTGTACATAATTAAAACTAAGTATATCTAGTGAGAAATCTTTCAAGGAAAGAATAAATAGAATCAATAAATAACCAATAGTTGAACCACATAGTCTTAAAAAATACACTTGAAGTCCAGAGAGAGAACGCATTGTATAGGAGGATATCACTATTTCAGATGACCACCCTAATATGCAAATGGCTAAAAAAATGAGACCGCTTGTATTGAAGTTTGCTTTTTGCCCGACTTCAATAGCCAACAATGCAGAAGCAATAACCGCCAATCCAAATCCAAACTGCGCTGTTCTAGAGATTTTTTCTTTTAGAATCCAATAAGACATTAACGCAGCGAAAACAGGAAAGAGAGATGAAAGCGGTGCCGCATAATAGATCGTTAAATAATGAATGCTTAATAAATAGGCAGACATTCCTATTGGCCCACCTAATACGCCAGATAACGCAGGTTGCCAAAAAACGCCTTGAAAATCTACCGCACTTTTTCGCCATAATGTTATGCCGATAACTAATAACGAGCAAAAATCAATTAAAAAAAGCAATGAAATTATTTTCCCTAATGCATCATATTCACTTAATGGCAATTCATTATATAACAATCCAGATAATGCCCAAAATACAGCGGATAGTATGCCAAAGAGATAGCCACGCATTATGGCAATTCCTCTAATAGTTTAAATGCTGCGTCTAAGCGTTTTAACGCATAATCGCCAAAATTCTCGCCGTGTTCTTCTTTTACTTTTGTCCATAAAAACCACAATACATTTTGGCAAAAACGATGGATTTTTAACCGTTTGTGAGCGATTTGAAATTCTGTCTTGTGATATTTATTTGTCTGATTGCAATAGGTTTCTAATAGAAAATCAGCAGCTTCTTTCGATAAATGAGCTTCCTCAATGATCGTCGCTATATCAAATAATGGATCATTTAAGCCTGAATATTCCCAGTCGATAAAAAATAACCGGTTGTTTTGCAATAGCATATTTTCAGGGACTAAATCATTGTGGCACGGACGTAAAATTATCTCTTTATTGATTTCTTCAAATTTCCAAAATACAGCTGAAAGTTTATCCATTCTAGGATCTGCTTGATAAAAAGCGGATTTGTTTTCTAACAATGAAAAATACTGGCGGAACTCATCGAATACGCTAAATACATTGCGAAAAAAAATTCACTGTTGTGTAAACGACATAAATTATTCGCAACTTGAGACAAACAACTTTGTTCGTTTAATTGTATCTGGCTTAACGGCTTACTATTTTCTAAATAACGAGTCAGTTTTACGCCACTTTTGGCATCTAATACGGGAGTTTCTACATTCAAACCAGCACGATATGCCTGTGCATTATTGAATGCCTCATATTCTCGATTTATAAGTGACAAATTTACGGCATTAGGGATCCGTAATACAAACTTAACTCCAGAAATATTAAGTAGAACATTTTGATTGGTCATTCCTCCAATGGGGGAAAAAGGAATGGAATGCTGATGAAGAAAATGAAATACTTCCTCAGGCTTGCAGCAAGTTTTAACAAATCCTACAATTTGATTGATTGATTGATTGATTGATTGATTGATTGATTGATTGATTGATTGATTGATTGATTGATTGATTGATTGATTGCATAGCATTTTTGTATTCATTTTTATATTTAAATTTTGTTTGATTTTAACACGTCAAAGTTATTTTTGTAAGGTTCTGAATCTTATGGATTTATTCAACTTTTGAACCTTTCAACCACTTTCTCGCCCAAGCTCGGTTAGCTGAAAGGTTATGTAATATGGCTTCGCTTATTGGTAATGGCTCGCCATAAATGATTGAAGCTAAGGTTTCGCCTAAGAGTGGAGCGGAGGTAAGCCCGCGAGAACCTAAGGCTGCGATTAAGAAAAGATTCTGAAAATTGGCCGCACTTTGAATAGGTTGTTTACGGCGGCGGAGGTTGAATAGATTGTAATAATCCGCTTGTTGCTGTTCAAAATTCGGGACGTTTCCAACCATTGGGGCAAGATCTCTTACAGAGCAGCGAATGCCCACTCGAGCCAAATTTCCAGAAGTATCCACGTCCTTTGTCCAATTCTGCATGATATTTTGCTGGAGTTTTTGTTGATTTTCTTGTTGTTCTTGTTCGCTAAAATGGCGATCAACATTATCACGAATATGGCTTGCGCCGATGCAATGTGAGGTTTTTAATTGATCGGCTGGAGTGAGATAGCCATCATAACAAAGCACAGATTTCAGTTTGAGTAAGTTTTCTGATGTTGGAATTTGGCTAACTTGCCCGCGGATAGGGTAGAGCGGTAGCTTTTCTGTTTGAATAAAATCAGTAATTTTATATCCGTTCGCAAGAATGACGACTTCATGGCAGTATTTTTGACCTTGCGTATTTTCTAGTTCCCAACCTTTTTCTTGTTGAGAAAGTGCGGTAATTTTTTGTGAGGTTTTAATGATTACACCTTGCTTTTCAAGAAATGAAAAGGCATTTTGAACAAATTGTCTTGGTGCAAGCCAAGCCCCTTGTTCAATCCAACCGCCTTCGCAATTAAGTGGTAATCCCACTTTTTCACTGAGTTGTTCAGCATCCAGCATTTGGAAGATTTCGTTCGGTAAACCAAGTTGAGAAATCTTTGTTAATTTAACCGCACTTTTTTCGTTGTAAGCACATAGTGCTACGCCGCAAAATTCGTGTTCAAACGCTATGTTTTGTGCGATTGCCCAATCAAGTAATTGGCGACCGTAACTGAACGCGTGCAGGTAAAAATCAACGGTGAGCGCATTATCATCGCTAAGTTGTGGATAAAATGCACCTTGTTTATTACCTGAGGCATTGAGTGCGAGCGCGTCATCCTCACAATAAATAGTGACTTTTGCCCCACGCTTTACTAAGGAAATGGCAGCACAAAGAGAAGCAATACCACCGCCGATAATAGCGACATCTTGTTTTTCCATTTTCGCAGGCTGAGCAAGATACCAAGGTGTGGAAAGTACGGTAGATTTTGATTGTGTTTTTAGCCCACTTAAACATTCTCGTTTTTTGCCGAAGCCTTTACGTTTTGTCACATTAAAGCCTGCGGATTCAAGTCCTTTTCTGACCGCACTTGCTGCGGTGAAAGTGGCAAAAGAACCATTGGGTTTTGTGAAACGAAACATCAGATTATAGAGATCATCATTCCACATTCCAGGATTTTTGCTCGGCGCAAAACCATCTAAAAACCAAGCATCAATACGTTCATTCATATAATCGCCAAGTTGTGGCAAGTTTTCTGATACATTACCAAGCCATAAATCTAACGTTGTCTCTCCAAAATGAATACGATGACAACCTAGAATCAATGAAGGCCAATAACGTTGCAAATGAGCGCTTAAATCTTCAAACTGCGGATAGGCAAGGTGCGCTTGCGAAAGTGCGGTGATTTTTAGCGGATATTTTTCAAAGGAAATAAAATTAAGGCGTTTTAAAGGATGATTCTCGTGTTGCTGGCGAAATTCACGGAATAATTGGGTTACCGCGAAGAAATTTAATCCTGTACCAAATCCTGTTTCAGCAATGACAAAATTAGCCTCGTTGTGGCTTATCCAACGTTCCCAAAGTTGATTACCTTGTAGAAAAACATAATCTGTTTCGGCTAATCCATTTTCGTTAGAAAAATAGACATCATTGAATTGATCTGAGACGGGAATATGGTTTCGATTGAAGTGAATCTCAGCATGTTGCACGCTAAAGGTCATTTTTATTTCTTTCTTGCCTAATGAAATTTGCGTATAATAACGCAATTTTCTGAACTGGTCGAACAAATGAATTATTGCTTGAAATATTTTTATTTCGTAGTAATTTTGTGCCGTTATTTTTACATATAAAACAATAAGGAAGAAGCAATGAGAAGAGCTGTAATTACAGGCTTTGGGATTATTTCAAGTATCGGTAACAACAAAGAAGAAGTATTGGCTTCATTAAAAGAAGGGAAATCAGGTATTGAAGTTGTGCCTGAGTTTGTTGAAATGAATATGCGTAGCCATGTTGCCGGAACAATCAAATTAAACCCAAGCGAGCACATTGATCGTAAAGTGTTCCGTTTTATGGGTGATGCAGCGGCTTATGCTTATCTTTCTATGCGTGAAGCGATTGAGGATGCTGGCTTAACAGAAGATCAAGTTTCTAATGATCGTACTGGTTTAGTGATTGGTGCGGGTACGGGTTCTGCACATAACCAGTTAGTGGCTTGTGATGCGGTGCGTGGTCCTAGAGGTGTAAAGGCGATTGGTCCTTACGCAGTAACGAAAACAATGGCATCAAGTGTTTCTGCCTGTTTAGCTACTCCTTATAAAATCCGTGGTGTGAACTATTCAATGAGTTCTGCTTGTGCAACCTCTGCACATTGTATCGGTCATGCGGTTGAGTTAATTCAATTAGGCAAACAAGATGTGGTTTTTGCAGGTGGTGCGGAAGAATTATCTTGGGAATGTGCAACTGAATTTGATGCGATGGGTGCCGTTTCAACTAAATACAATGAAACGCCAGAAAAAGCATCTCGTGCTTATGATGCAAACCGCGATGGTTTCGTTATTGCAGGTGGTGGTGCTGTTGTGGTTGTGGAAGAATTAGAACACGCACTTGCTCGTGGTGCAAAAATCTACGCGGAAATTGTCGGCTATGGCGCAACTTCTGACGGTTACGATATGGTTGCACCGAGTGGCGAAGGTGCAGAGCGTTGTATGAAACAGGCAATGGCAACTGTTGATACCCCAATTGATTATATCAACGTACACGGTACATCTACACCAGTTGGTGACGTGAAAGAATTAGGTGCAATCAAAAATGTATTTGGCGATAAAATCCCAGCGATTTCTTCAACTAAATCAATGACAGGTCACTCTTTAGGGGCGGCGGGTGCACACGAAGCAATCTACACGTTATTAATGTTGGATAATGATTTTATTGCGCCAAGTATTAATATCGAAACCTTAGATGAAGCCGCTGAAGGTTGCAACATCGTTACTGAGACGAAAGAAAATGCAGGATTACAAACTGTCATGTCAAATAGCTTTGGTTTTGGTGGTACAAATGCGACATTAATTTTTAAACGTTATAACGGTTAAAACGATTCTATGAAAAAGCCACTTTCGATTGAAAGTGGCTTTTTTGTAAATTAAAAGAAAAATTAAGCAACGATACCAAATTGTTCTTTCATTAATGCTTCAAAGTCAGTGCAACCACCAATTGGTTTTTCATCAATAAAGATTTGTGGTACGGTTTCTACTGGTTTACCAACTGATTTTGATAAATCTTCTTTAGTAATGCCTTCTGCATGAATATCCACATAACGATAGCCAAAATCAGCAACTTCGCCTTTTAATTTTTCAGCAAGGTTTTTTGCACGCACACAGTAAGGGCAGCCAGGACGACCAAAAATAACAACGAACATAAGATTTCCTTTTTTGAGTTAAACATTCCAGGCAATTCTACCTGATTTTTATCGTCTACATAAAGTGTTTTTATTCGTGTAATATACGGAACATTGTAGATAATAAATTAAATGTTATGAAATTATTAATGCTTTGCCGCGAACCTCGTCTTTATAGTTGCCAACGCTTAAAAGAAGCAGCTAAACGTCAAGGGCATGAGATGGATATTTTAGATCCGAATCGTTGCCTCTTAAAACTCTCACAAAATCCACCGCACTTTCAGATTTTTTATCAAGAAAATTCAGGGTCTAAACCTTATTTATTGCCTGATTATGATGCTGTTTTGCCTCGATTTGGCACAACAAGTACGCAAATGGGATGTTCAGTCTTGCAGAATTTTGAAGGCAAAGGGATTTTTTGTTTAAATTCATCTCAGGCATTTTTAAATGCACGTGATAAGTGGAAAAGTTTGCAACTTTTGCTGAAGACTGGTGTTCCTGTTCCCAATTCACTTTTAAGTGGCTGTGAAGTGCAAGCTCAGGCGACGATACCTCATATCAGTTCGCCGACAATTTTAAAAATGCTAAATGGTTCACAAGGAATTGGGGTAATTTTAGCTGAAAAGCCACAAAGTGCGGTGAGCATTATGGAAGCTTTTAAGCAAACTAATATATCTATGTTGCAGCAAGATTTTATCGAAGAAGCGGGCAATGCGGATATTCGTTGTTTTGTGATTGGTGATCAAGTTGTAGCAACGATGCAACGAATCGGACAAGATGGCGAGTTTCGAGCGAATTGTCATCGTGGTGGAAAAACTGAAAAAATTATACTAAGCGATGACGAGAAACAGATAGCCATTAGAGCAACAAAAGCCATCGGTTTAGATGTGGCTGGTGTGGATTTAATTCGTTCAAAAAATGGATTATTGGTTTTAGAAGTAAATGCAAGCCCAGGCTTAGAAATGATTGAAAAAACAAGTGGGGTTGATATTGCAGCTGAAATAATTGATTATATTGAAATAAATGCCTTTATCAATTTAAGATAAAGGCATTTTTTAAAATATTGTCAATTTCAACCGCACTTTACGCGAGCATATTTACAACGGCAAATGAGACTTTCAATAATGCTGCGTTGATTAAGTCGATAAAGAATGCACCGACCATTGGAACGATTAAAAATGCTTTGTGTGATGGTCCAAAACGGCTGGTAACAGCTTGCATATTAGCGATTGCTGTTGGGGTTGCGCCTAAACCAAAACCACAGTGTCCAGCACTTAATACGACGGCATCGTAATCTTTACCCATTGCTCGATAAGTAATGAAGATTGCAAAGGCAGCCATAAATGCGACTTGAATAGCCAGAACAATTAATACGTCAATTGCTAAACCTGCAAGTTCCCAAAGTCTTAATGACATTAAAGCAATTGCTAAAAAGATGGATAAGCCTACGCTACCTAATACGTCAATAGCGGATTCTGCTACTTGGAAACGGAAAATGTTGGTTAAAATATTGCGGACAATAACACCAGTGAATAAACACCATACGAAAGTTGGTAATTGGAGTGCAGTACCTTTTGTTTGTACATCTAAATATTGACCAATTAATAAACATACTGAAATCATTGCAATTGTTTCAATTAATGAACGTGCAGTAATTTTACGTTTATAAGTTGGGTGTTCAAATGCTTCTTGAATGTCATCAACTTCATCATTTTCAGGATTTTCGCCTTGTTTTTGGCGATTTAATAAGAAACGAGCGACAGGACCACCGATGATACCACCGAATACTAAACCGAAAGTTGCACAGGCAATGGCAATTTCAGTTGCACCTTGTAGATTAAATTGATGTGCAAATGTATCCGCCCAAGCAGCTCCAGTGCCGTGACCACCTGTTAAGGTTACTGAACCTGCAAGTAAACCATAAGCGGGATGGATTCCTAATGCCATTGAACTTGCAATGCCAATAACGTTTTGTCCTAAAATTAATAATGCAGCAATGAATAGAAATACAACGAGTGGCTTTCCGCCTTTAATTAGACGGGAAAAGTTGGCACTTAAACCGATAGAAGTAAAAAACACTAACATCATTGTGGTTTGTAGATTTTTATCGAAGTTAAAGGATGTTCCATCAATTTTGTGCCAAATTAAAAGACCAATGGCAACAATAAAGCCGCCAACAACTGGCTCTGGAATGTTAAATGTTTTTAATACATTAATGCGTTTAACCAAAAAATAGCCCAATAGCAAAACTAAGCTTGCTAATGCAAGGGTTTCATACGTGCTAAAAGTATAGCTCATAAATTGGATCTCCCTAAGTTATGTTTAAGTGATGTGTTGTGTTACGGCTCGACTACCATAATTTCAAGATTGGTATGTAATCCACGTGGTAATGTCGAACCTTTTCTGCCTCGTTCTGCGCGGAACTTTTGCAGATCTTCTGGTTTTAATACAATTTTTCGTTTTCCAGAATAAAATTCAAGACTTGCTTGATCTGAAATAAGCAATAATTTTGTCAATAACTCGCTACGATCTTTTGCATTCGCTGCGGGAATAGTGATAATTTTATTGCCTTTACCTTTTGATAATACCGGTAAATCTTGTGCTGGAAAAATCAACATTCTGCCTGCTGATGTGATCGCGACAACAAATGCGGTAGAATTTATCAGTTTTTTAGGCTTCAACACTTTGGCATTTTCTGGTAAAGAAATCAAGGCTTTTCCAGCCTTGTTACGTGCAATTAAATCTTCAAATTTACAAATAAAACCATATCCCGCATCAGAAGCCATCAATAATTCTTGTTGTTCGCCTGCCATTACAACATATTCAATGGTCGCACCAGTGGGTAAATTGAGTTTACCTGTAAGTGGTTCGCCTTGGGAGCGGGCGGAAGGTAAGGAAAGCGGATCGAGTGCATAACTCCGCCCCGTACTATCAATGAATACAACGGCTTGATTACTTTTGCCACAAGCGTGAGCTAGATAGCTATCGCCAGCTTTGTAGCTTAATGATTTAGGATCGATATCGTGTCCTTTGGCGCAACGTACCCAGCCCATTTCTGATAAGATGACAGTAACTGGTTCTGCTGGCGTCATCTCACTTTCAGAGATCATTTTGGCTTCTTCACGTTCAACCAGTTGAGACATACGTGGACTCGCATATTTTTTCGCATCTTCTTGAATTTCTTTTTTGATAAGCGTATTCAAACGGCGTTCTGATCCTAAAATTGCTTCTAAATTTAACCGCTCTTTTTCAAGTTCATCTTGTTCAGCTTTCAGCTGGTTTTCTTCTAATTTCGCTAAATGACGTAAGCGTAAATTTAAAATGGCATCAGCTTGTTCATCGCTTAAATTAAAGCGTACCATAAGCTCTGCTTTTGGATCGTCTTCGTGGCGTATAATTTCGATAACCTCATCAATATTTAAAAAGGCTATCATCAAACCTTCTAAAATATGTAAGCGAGAGAGTACTTTATCCAAACGGTATTGTAGGCGACGAGTAACTGTTGTGCGACGGAAAGTGAGCCATTCATTTAAGATTTCTAATAAGCCTTTTACCGCTGGTTTATGATCAAGCCCAATCATATTCATATTTACACGATAGCTTTTTTCAAGATCTGTAGTCGCAAATAAATGTGCCATTAAGGCATCAGTATCGACGCGATTTGAGCGAGGAACTAGCACAATACGAATTGGATTTTCGTGATCGGCTTCATCTCGAATATCTTCTAGCATTGGTAGTTTTTTTGCCGTCATTTGATCGGCTATTTGTGCAATAACTTTTGAGGGAGAAGCTTGATGTGGAAGCGCAGAAATAATGATTTCGCCATCTTCTTTTTTCCAAGTCGCACGCATTTTTATTGAGCCACGACCTTGCTCGTAAATTTTACGAATTTCTGCTTTTGGCGAAATAATTTCCGCTTCTGTTGGAAAATCTGGGCCTTGAACAATTTCAAGTACATCATCTAATCCCGCTTTAGGATTATCTAACAACATCACTGCCGCATCAGCGATTTCGTTAATATTGTGTGGTGGAATATCTGTCGCCATACCCACTGCAATACCTGTTGTACCGTTCAATAAAATATGAGGTAAACGAGCAGGTAAATATTGTGGTTCAGCCAAGGTTCCATCAAAGTTTGGCTGATAATCTACCGTTCCTTGTCCTAGTTCACTCAGCAAGATTTCAGCGATTTTAGAGAGGCGTGATTCCGTATAACGCATTGCAGCGAAAGATTTTGGATCATCTGGCGCGCCCCAGTTACCTTGACCATCTACCAGCGGATAACGATAAGAGAATGGTTGTGCCATTAATACCATGGCTTCATAACAAGCACTGTCGCCATGTGGATGGAATTTACCGAGTACATCACCGACGGTTCGGGCAGATTTTTTGTATTTTGCTGTGGCATTTAAGCCAAGTTCAGACATCGCATATACAATACGGCGTTGAACGGGTTTTAAACCATCGCCGATAAAAGGCAGCGCACGATCCATGATGACATACATAGAATAGTTGAGATAAGCCTTTTCAGTGAAAGTACGTAGAGGCATTTGCTCAATGCCTTCATAGTTGATATTTGTCATTTTTGTTTCTGTTAATTGATATATTTTTAATTTATTAAAATTCGGATTTGCTGAGATTAATTTAGTCTAAACAGATAAATCAACCTGATCGCCTTTCGCTTGCAACCAATTTTTACGGTCTTCGGAACGTTTTTTCGCTAATAACATATCCATCAGTTCTAATGTATCTGAGCCTTGATCTTCCCCTAAATCATAAGTTAATTGAACAAGGCGACGAGTGTTAGGATCCATTGTTGTTTCACGTAATTGTGATGGATTCATTTCACCTAAACCTTTAAAACGTTGAACATTTGGTTTGCCTTTTTTATTTTTCAACCGATCTAAAATTGCCTCTTTTTCGTTTTCATCTAATGCGTAGAAGACTTCTTTATTTAAGTCAATACGATAAAGTGGTGGCATTGCGACGTAAACGTGGCCGTCTTGTACCAATTTCGGAAAATGGCGTAAGAACAGGGCGCAGAGTAGGGTGGCAATGTGAAGTCCATCGGAGTCAGCATCGGCGAGAATGCACACTTTACCATAGCGAAGTTGTGATAAATCATTGTTATCAGGATCGATCCCTAGAGCCACAGCGATATCGTGAATTTCTGTTGAACCTAATACTTGATCAGGCGAAACTTCCCATGTGTTTAAGATTTTCCCACGTAACGGCAAAATCGCTTGATATTCGCGATCACGTGCTTGTTTTGCTGAACCGCCCGCAGAGTCGCCCTCCACTAAAAATAATTCTGTTTTTTCTAAATCCTGTGAGCCGCAATCTGCTAATTTTCCTGGTAATGCTGGGCCGCTAACAAGTTTTTTACGTACGACTTTTTTGGCCGCACGTAATCGGCGTTGTGCAGAACTAATGACAATTTCTGCTAATTTTTCAGCATCTTGTACATTTTGGTTTAGCCATAAACTGAACGCATCTTTTAAAACACCGCTGACAAACACCGCACTTTGGCGTGATGATAAGCGTTCTTTAGTTTGCCCTGCGAATTGCGCATCTTGCATTTTAAGGGAAAGAATGTAAGAACAACGCTCCCAAATATCATCAGCGGTAAGTTTTACCCCGCGTGGTAATAAATTTCTAAATTCGCAAAATTCACGAATGGCATCTAACAAGCCTTGTCTTAGACCATTAACATGTGTTCCACCTTGAATAGTCGGAATTAAGTTTACGTAGCTTTCGCCAATCAGTTCGCCACCTTCTGGCAACCAAAGTAATGCCCAGCTAACGGCTTCATTTGTTCCTTTAAATTCGCCAACAAATGGTTTTTCGGGCAGCGTTTCAAAGCCATTTACTGCTTCGATAAGGTAATCGGAAAGCCCGTCTTCATATAACCAAATATCTTGAGTATTGTTTACTTTATCAAGAAATTTGATTTCAAGTCCTGAGCAAAGGACTGCTTTCGCTCTTAATAAATGACGTAGGCGACTAACGGAAAATTTTGCGTTGTCAAAATATTTTGGATTTGGTTTGAAGTGAACGCTTGTTCCCGTTGTGCGTCTGCCACAAGTCCCGATAACTTCCAATTCTTCTACTTTACTGCCGTTTTCAAAGGCAATTTTATACACTTCCCCATTGCGTTTGACTTGAATATCTACGCGTTCAGAAAGCGCATTGACCACAGAAATCCCAACACCGTGTAAACCACCGGCAAATTCATAATTTTTATTGGAGAATTTACCACCCGCATGCAGTTTAGTCAGGATCACCTCTACGCCGGAAACGCCTTCCGTAGGATGAATATCCACAGGCATACCGCGACCATTGTCTGTGACTTCAATGGATTGATCAGGGTGTAAAATTACTTCAATTTTTGTGGCAAAACCCGCAAGGGCTTCATCTACGCTGTTATCAATAACTTCTTGTGCTAAATGATTAGGACGAGTTGTGTCTGTATACATACCAGGGCGAATTTGCACTGGTTCGAGATCTTTAAGAACGGTAATTTCTTGAGCTGAATAATTGGTTGTCATGGTTAGATGAGTCGTTAATTTTTAAATTTGAGAAAATTCTATCAAAAAGTGCGGTGATATTCGACCGCACTTTTAATCGTATAAACTAGGCGTATTTTCATCGGGGCGTGTTTTAAAACGACGATGTAGCCACATATATTGTGATATGCCCTTCATGATTTCCTTTTCAACGATTTGATTCATTCGCGTAGCAATCGCCGTTTCATCCTGTAAATCCATAAAATCAACAGGTGCTGAAATACTCACGGTATAGCCTGAACCATCTTTATTGCGTAATGGCGCAAATGGAATCACTTTGCTGTTTTGTGAGGATTTCAATAAATAATAACTACCAGTGGTTGTGCAAGCATCGGGCACTGCAAAAAATGGTACAAAAACAGCATTTTTTCTGCCGTAATCGTGATCTGGTGCATACCAAATGGTTTCTTCGTGACGGAGGGCTTTGATCATTCCGCGTAAATCTTTACGATTTAGTAAATTTTTATTTGATTTTAAACGTCCTTGAATTTGTAGCCAATCAAATGCTGGATCGTCATTTGGGCGGTAAACTCCAATACCAGGATGATGTAAACCAATGATACGCGCACCAAGTTCTAGTGTTAAGAAATGAACACCGACGAGAATAATTCCATCTTTTTGATTTTCTTTTAGATAATGTAAGCCTTCAACTTTTGACCATTTTTTGATACGTGAATCCGACCAAAACCAAGCCATGCCTGTTTCGATAATTGCCATGCCTACTGAACGAAGATTTTTTTGCAAAATAGCTTCACGTTTATTCTCTGGCATGTTAGGGAAACAAAGTTCAAGATTGCGGCGTGCAATAGCAGCTCGACGTTTACCCACTTTTAAATGTGAAAACAGCCAACCGAGACCATTACCAATATGGCGCAAAATAGGGTAGGGAAGACATAAAATACTTCGCCAAATTACCACGCCTAGCCAAAACAGCCAGTATTTTGGGGCTAAAAAGTGCGGTTGAAATTGAGGGAGTTTTTCGTTTTTCATTGTTCTTTCCACGTAAGTTAGGGGCGTAGTTTATCGTAAATTTGAGTTGTGGTAAAATCGCCGCAATTTTGGTTATTCAAATAGAGAGATTTTAAAATGGCTCAATATTCAGCAGAATTTAAGCAAGCAAAAGTACTTGTATTAGGCGATGTGATGCTTGATCGTTATTGGTTCGGCGCAACCAACCGTATTTCACCAGAAGCACCTGTGCCAGTGGTTCGAGTACAGGAAAATGAAGAGCGCGCGGGTGGTGCAGCAAATGTGGCAATGAATATTGCTTCACTCAATGTACCCGTTCAGTTAATGGGATTGATTGGACAAGATGAAACTGGTTCTGCGCTTTCCCATTTATTAGAAAAACAAAAAATCGATTGTAATTTTGTTGCATTAGAGACCCATCCAACCATTACTAAATTACGTATTTTATCTCGTCATCAACAGTTGCTCCGCCTTGATTTTGAAGAAGATTTCAATAATGTAGATTGCAAGGATTTATTAGCGAAGTTAGAAAGTGCGGTAAAAAATTACGGTGCTTTGATTCTTTCTGATTACGGTAAAGGCACGCTTAAAGATGTTCAGAAAATGATTCAAATTGCACGCAAAGCGGATGTTCCCGTGTTAATCGATCCAAAGGGAACTGATTTTGAACGTTATCGTGGTGCAACATTATTGACACCAAATATGTCTGAGTTTGAAGCCGTTGTGGGCAAATGCAATACAGAAGAAGAGATTATTGAAAAAGGTTTAAAATTAATTTCTGATATTGAATTAACCGCACTTTTGGTGACGCGTTCTGAAAAAGGAATGACATTATTACGCCCAAATCAAGAGCCTTATCATTTGCCAACTGTCGCAAAAGAAGTCTTTGATGTGACGGGAGCCGGTGATACTGTCATTAGTGTATTAGCAACCGCATTAGCAGATGGACGTTCTTTCGAAGAATCTTGTTATTTAGCCAATGTTGCCGCAGGAATTGTGGTGGGTAAATTGGGTACTTCAACGGTTTCGACCGTGGAACTTGAAAATGCGATTCATGCTCGCCCTGACACTGGATTTGGCATTATGAGCGAAGCAGAATTAAAAGATGCAGTCGCACAAGCTAAAGCGCGAGGCGAAAAAATTGTGATGACTAATGGCTGTTTCGATATTTTGCATCCAGGCCATGTTTCTTATTTAGAAAATGCACGTAAATTAGGCGATCGTTTAATTGTCGCAGTAAATAGCGACGATTCTGTTAAACGCTTAAAAGGCGAAAATCGCCCAATTAACAATCTTGAAACTCGTATGGCGGTATTGGCTGGTTTGGCATCTGTGGACTGGTTGGTGCCATTCATCGAAGACACACCACAGCGTTTAATCGGTGACATTCTACCAGATCTTTTAGTCAAAGGCGGAGATTACAAACCCGAAGAGATTGCTGGCTCAAAAGAAGTTTGGGCAAACGGTGGCGATGTTAAAGTGCTAAACTTTGAAAATGGTTGTTCAACAACAAACATGATTGAGAAAATTAAATTATTGAATAATTAGAATTTATATTGACTATTTTAATTTGTGTTAATGATATAAATTTTTCTAACCAGTATTTTCTTTTATATAAAAAAGATTACTTTTAGGAGATATATTGTTAATTTTATTAAATTGTTATCCCAATGATTTTACAAAATTCCTTGCATATTAAATTTTTATCACTATAATGTCGCACATGTTTCGGACGCGGGGTGGAGCAGCTTGGTAGCTCGTCGGGCTCATAACCCGAAGGTCGTTGGTTCAAATCCAGCCCCCGCAACCAATAATAAGTTCAGTAAAAGAACCCCAGTTTTGGGGTTTTTTTCTATAAGAAATTTAGTAACTGGGCTTAGGTTCTTATGAACCTAACCCTTTTTTTATGCCTGAGATTTAATAAACTATCTTCTTACTATTACTAAAATAGAGGAGATAAGTATTGTTTAGGATAAGGTTTCATAAGGTTATGATATAGTGCAATGAATTGCACCTTATATAGGAGTAGAAATTGGCTACGTTAGAACAAAATTTACAAGAAATGCTACAAGATGCAGTAGAAGATTTAGGCTGTGAATTGTGGGGAATTGAGTGTCAGCGTGCGGGGCGTTTTATGACGGTGCGTTTATTTATAGATAAAGATGATGGTGTGACGGTTGATGATTGTGCTGATATAAGTCGTCAAGTGAGTGCGATTTTAGACGTGGAAGATCCAATTGCGGATAAATACAATCTAGAAGTGTCGTCACCAGGTTTAGATCGTCCGCTATTTACCTTACTACAATTTGAACGTTATATTGGGCAAGATATCGCAGTACATTTGCGAATTCCAGTGATGGAACGCCGTAAATGGCAAGGTAAGTTAGAGCGTATTGAAAAGGATATGATTACTTTAATCGTTGATGATCAAGAACAAATTTTAGTCTTTGGAAACATTCAAAAAGCGAATGTTGTTGCAAAATTTTAAAAGGAGAAAAAGAGAAATGAGTAAAGAAATTTTACTAGCGGCAGAAGCTGTATCCAATGAAAAATTATTACCACGTGAGAAAATTTTTGAAGCATTGGAGAGTGCGATTGCGATTTCTACTAAGAAGAAGTTTGAATATGAAACCGATATTCGCGTTTCAATTAATCCAAAAACAGGGGAATTTGATACTTTTCGCCGTTGGTTAGTCGTAGATGAAGTAAAAGTACCAACGAAGGAAATTACTTTGGAAGCGGCGCAATTTGATGATCCAAATTTGCAACTTGGAGAGTATGTAGAAGATCAAATTGAATCTATTGCGTTTGACCGTATTGCAATGCAAACGGCACGTCAAGTTATTAGCACTAAAATTCGTGAAGCTGAACGTGCAAAAGTGGTTGAACAATTTCGTGAAGAAGAAGGAAAAATTGTAACAGGCACCGTAAAAAAAGTAAGTCGAGACAGTATTATTTTAGACCTTGGCAATAAAGCGGAAGCGATGATTGCACGTGAAGATATGTTACCACGTGAAAACTTCCGTCCGGGAGATCGTGTTCGTGGGGTACTTTATAAAGTGAATCCTGAAGGCAAAACTGCACAATTATTTGTGACACGTTCTAAACCAGAAATGTTGATCGAATTATTCCGTATTGAAGTGCCTGAAATTGGCGAAGAAATGATTGAAATTCGTGGTGCAGCTCGTGATGCGGGTTCTCGTGCTAAAATCGCGGTAAAATCAAATGATAAACGTATCGATCCTGTTGGTGCTTGTGTAGGAATGCGTGGTGCACGTGTTCAGGCAATTACCAATGAACTTGGCGGTGAACGAGTTGATATTGTACTTTGGGATGATAATCCAGCGCAATTTGTGATCAATGCAATGGCACCTGCGGATGTGTCTTCTATTATTGTTGATGAAGATAATCATTCTATGGATATTGCCGTTGAAGCAGCTAACCTTGCGCAAGCAATTGGTCGTAATGGTCAAAACGTGCGTTTAGCAACACAATTAACGGGTTGGACACTAAACGTAATGACGACCGATGAGTTAAACACAAAACATCAAGCAGAAGATAACAAAGTGTTAAACTTATTTATGAATGCCTTAGAACTTGATGAAGAATTTGCTCAAATCCTTGTGGAAGAAGGTTTCACAAGTTTAGAAGAAATTGCTTATGTGCCAATGAATGAATTGACAGCAATTGATGGTTTAGAAGATGAAGATCTTGTTGAAGAACTTCAAACCCGTGCTAAAAATGCGATTACAGCCGCAGCAGTAGCTGAAGAAGAAGCTCTGAAAAAAGCGAATGTTGAAGATCGTTTATTGAATTTAGAGGGAATGAATCGTCACGTTGCGATCAAACTAGCAGAAAAACAAATTACCACCCTTGAAGAACTCGCAGAACAAGGCGTTGATGATTTAACTGATATTGAAGAATTAACCGCAGAAGAGGCCGCAGATTTAATTATGGCTGCACGTAATATTTGTTGGTTTGGCGAAGAAGAATAAGGAGAGCTGTAATGACTGAAGATGTAAAGGCTGATGTGCCAAAAAAATTAAGCATTCAACGCAGAACAAAAACTACAGTGAGTGGTACAACAACGAGTGGAAAAAGTAAAGCTGTACAAGTAGAAGTACGTAAAAAACGCACAGTAAAAACCGATATTGCTCAACAAGAAGAAGCAAAATTAAAAGCACAGCAAGAAGCGGAAGCGAAAAAAATTGCTGAACAAAAAGCGGCAGAAGAAAAAGCTCGTTTAGAAGCTGAAAAAGCGGCAACTAAGAAAGAAGCTGATGAAAAATCAAAAGCTGAAAAAGCGAAAGCAGAAACCGCTAAGCCAGCAAAAAGTGCGGTAGATTCTAAAGCTAAATTTGTTGATCCTGAAAAAGAGAAACGTAAAGCAGAAGAAGCTGAACTTCGCCGTAAAGCTGAAGAAGTGGCTCGTCAAAAAGCAGAAGAACAAGCTCGTCGTGCAGCAGAAGAAGCTAAACGTTATGCTGAAGCAGATGATTCAGACAATGAATCTTCTTCAGAAGACTATTCTGATTACAATTTAAGTTCAAGATATGCACTTGAAGCAGAAGATGAAGAAGATCGTCGTAATGAAAATCGTGGTCGAGGTAAAAATAAAGTAGCAAAAGCAAAAAAAGGCGGTCGTGACGATGAAAATAGCAAAAACTCGAAAAACGAGCGCGAATCTAATCGTAAAAATCAAAAAGATGCTAAGTTTGGTAAAGGTAAAAATGGAAAAAAAGGCACCGCACTTCAACAAGCCTTTACTAAACCAGTTCAAGTAGTAAAAGCAGATGTTGTGATTGGCGAAACCATTACCGTTGCAGAACTTGCGAACAAAATGTCGGTGAAAGCGACAGAAATTATTAAAGTGATGATGAAAATGGGTGAAATGGTCACCATCAACCAAGTTATCGATCAAGAAGCCGCTCAATTAGTAGCGGAAGAACTTGGTCATAAAGTAATTCTTCGCAATGAAAATGAGCTTGAAGAAGCGGTATTAGGTGATCGCGATGTAAATGCGGAAAAAGTAACGCGTGCGCCAGTTGTAACTATTATGGGACACGTTGATCACGGTAAAACTTCTTTACTCGACTATATTCGTAAAGCGAAAGTGGCTGCAGGCGAAGCAGGTGGTATTACTCAACATATCGGTGCGTATCACGTAGAAATGGATGATGGCAAAATGATCACTTTCTTGGATACTCCAGGACATGCTGCCTTTACTTCTATGCGTGCGCGTGGTGCAAAAGCAACAGATATTGTTGTTCTTGTTGTTGCTGCCGATGATGGTGTGATGCCTCAAACTATCGAAGCGATTCAACACGCAAAAGCAGCAGGTGCGCCTTTAGTGGTTGCAGTAAATAAAATCGATAAACCAGAAGCAAATCCAGACCGTGTTGAGCAAGAATTATTACAACATGATGTCATTTCTGAAAAATTCGGTGGCGATGTGCAATTTGTCCCAGTATCTGCGAAGAAAGGTACAGGAGTTGATGATTTATTAGATGCTATCCTACTTCAATCAGAAGTGCTTGAATTGACTGCTGTAAAAGACGGCATGGCAAGTGGTGTAGTCATTGAATCTTATTTGGATAAAGGTCGTGGCCCCGTGGCAACTATCTTGGTTCAATCAGGTACGCTACGTAAAGGCGACATCGTACTTTGTGGTTTTGAATACGGCCGTGTACGTGCAATGCGTGATGAAAACGGAAAAGAAGTTGATGAAGCTGGTCCTTCAATTCCAGTTGAATTATTAGGTCTTTCAGGTGTGCCTGCAGCGGGGGATGAAACAACCGTTGTACGTGATGAGAAAAAAGCACGTGAAGTGGCGTTATATCGTCAAGGTAAATTCCGTGAAGTTAAATTAGCTCGTCAGCAAAAAGCGAAACTTGAAAATATGTTTAGCAATATGTCTGAAGGCGATGTGGCTGAATTGAACGTCATTGTGAAAGCCGACGTACAAGGCTCTGTAGAAGCGATTGTTCAAGCATTAAATGAACTTTCTACTAATGAAGTAAAAGTTAAAGTTGTTGGTTCAGGTGTAGGTGGTATTACTGAAACTGATGCAACTTTAGCGGCAGCATCTAATGCCATCATTGTTGGCTTTAATGTTCGTGCGGATGCAACAGCTCGTCGTGTCATTGAGGCAGAAAACATTGATTTACATTACTACTCAATCATTTATGAATTGTTGAATGAAATTAAAGCCGCAATGAGCGGTATGTTAGAGCCTGAATTTAAACAAGAAATTATTGGCTTAGCTGAAGTTCGTGATGTATTCCGTCATCCGAAATTTGGTGCAATCGCAGGCTGTATGGTAACCGAGGGGGTAGTGAAACGTAACAACCCAATCCGTGTATTACGTGACAACGTCGTTATCTTTGAAGGGGAATTAGAATCTCTTCGTCGTTTCAAAGATGATGTATCTGAAGTTCGTAACGGTATGGAATGTGGTATCGGCGTGAAAAACTACAACGATGTAAAAGTCGGCGACCAAATCGAGGTGTTTGAAGTGGTTGAGGTTAAGCGTTCAATCTAACCTTTAACAAAACAAAGGGCGGTTAAAAATATCATAATTTTTAACTGCTCTTTTTATTATAAATAATCATATCAAAAGCTATAAATCAGTTAAATTCTTCGCAATCTTCTCCATCTATTATTTGATTACATAACTGAACGATAATTTTATCTGTATAGGTAGCAGATTATTCTAAATGCTCCTTCATTTAAAAATTGGGAGAGTGTTTAGCATAATTTAGAACACTCATAAAAAATTACTTAAAATGACCGCACTTTTACAAGGAATTTTTATGCCCATTCGTCCTAATCTTGCTGAAAAAAATACCATTATACAAAGACATAAATTGAAACTAGATAAATCCTATTTTACGCAACCTGCCGTTATTTGGGTTAGGCGTGGTAGAAAAATTTTGCGTTGGATAAATGGAGAGAAAATTATCCAAGCTGGTGTATCTGCCGCCACATTTGGCAGGGTTTCTACACTTACCGCTGTGACTTTAATTTCGTAACGATGTTTTTGTCCTTCGGGTGGACAAGCTCCGCCAAAGCCTGGTACGCCAAAATCAGTGCGGGTTTGTAGTGCATCTTGTGGTAAATTAGTACCATCAGCTTTAATACCTTCAGGAAGAGTAGTCGTATTTGCTGGAATATTTGCAACGACCCAATGCATCCAGCCAATGCCTGTTGGTGCATCTTTATCATAGATCGTTACTACAAAACTTTTCGTCCCTTTCGGGGCATTCGCCCAAGAAATTGCTGGTGACAGATTTCCTCCATTGCAACCAAAACCATAAGATGTACCAGCAATAAGCGAACAAAATACGCTTGAGATCATTTTTTTCATAATTTTCCCTTTTCTGATGTACATGAGGTATCAGTATAGGAAATCTTATTAACTAAAATTGTGCAAAAACGCTCAAATGTTTTTTATTTCTGATATGGTTTGCAAATTTTCGGGAAAATTAGCTTCTTTTTTATTTTATCCACTATCGTTTTTCTCGACCTAAACTTATAAAATCTGCTGAAATAAAAAGACATTACAAGCAATAAAATTCTACAATAGATAAATGAAATTCTAGTGGAAATATTGCAAGTATCAATTTGCTGTTGGTTCAATATGATCTTTTTTCAAAATATTTTCTTCATCAAGTATGGATAAACGAGCGATAGCGTTTCGATAGGAAATTTCAAGGGTTTCTCTACTGGTTGCCATTACACCTTGATCCACTAAAAATCCATCATTTACGTCATATACCCAGCCGTGCAATGAGAGTTTTTGTCCTCGTTCCCAAGCACTTTTGACAATTGATGTGCGACCTAGATTGTAAACCTGTTCCGCTACGTTAATTTTAGTTAGCATATCGGCACGTTTTTCTGGGGAAAGTTTACCGAGAAGATGTCCGTGTTTAAACCAAATATCGCGAATATGAAGGAGCCAGTTGTTGATAAGCCCTAAATCTTTATCTGCCATAGCAGCGTGAATTCCCCCGCAGTTGGTGTGACCACAGATAATAATATGTTCGATTTTAAGTACATCGACGGCATATTGCACAACAGAAAGGCAATTAAAATCTGTGTGAATTACTTGGTTAGCAACATTACGGTGAACAAAAAGCTCGCCCGGTTCAAGATTTGTCAATTTTTCAGCAGGCACACGGCTATCAGAGCAACCAATCCAAAGGTAATGTGGCGTTTGATGATCCGCAAGCTCTTTGAAGTAAGTCGAATTTTCTTCTTTCATTCTTTTCGCCCAACTATAATTGTTGGCAAAGAGTTGTTTAATTTTATCCATTTTGCTTTCCTTAAAATTCTGAAAAAATTGACCGCACTTTGGCGTAAGTGCGGTCAATATTAACGTTAAATTGAATTAGAAATTCGCATTTCTTGGTGCACGTGGGAATGGAATTACATCACGAATGTTTTGCACGCCAGTTACATAGACGATTAGGCGTTCAAAACCAAGACCAAAACCAGAATGTGGAACGCTACCATATTTACGAAGATCGCGATACCACCAATAATCATCTGGATTTAATCCCATTTCTTCCATACGTTTATCAAGCACCTCTAAACGTTCTTCACGTTGTGAACCACCGATGATTTCACCAATTCCCGGTGCTAACACGTCCATTGCTGCCACCGTTTTTCCATCGTTATTTAAACGCATATAGAATGCTTTAATGTCTTTTGGATAGTTTTTCACCACAACCGGTGATTTGAAATATTCTTCCGCCAAGAAACGTTCGTGTTCAGAAGAAAGATCGATACCCCAAGAAACAGGGAATTCAAATTTTTTACCAGATTTTAATAACACATCAATGGCATCAGTATAGTCAATTTGTGCAAAATCTGAGTTTACAAAGTTTTCTAGACGCGTAATAACATCTTTATCTACATGTTTTTCAAAGAATTGTAAGTCGTCTTTACGCTCTGCTAACACTGCACGGAATACGTATTTCAACATATCTTCGGCAAGTTTTGCGTTATCCTCTAACGTTGCAAATGCTACTTCGGGTTCAACCATCCAGAATTCAGCTAAGTGACGGGTGGTATTCGAGTTTTCCGCACGGAATGTTGGGCCAAAAGTATAAATTTTACTTAATGCACAAGCATAGGTTTCGCCATTTAACTGACCTGAAACCGTTAAAAATGATTCTTTACCGAAGAAATCTTGGCTGAAATCCACTTTTCCATTTTCATCACGTGGAAGATTTTCTAAATCTAGTGTTGAAACACGGAACATTTCACCCGCACCTTCAGTATCTGATGCAGTAATTAATGGAGTTGCCACCCAGTAGAAACCTTGTTCGTGGAAGAAACGATGAATTGCTTGAGATAAGCAATGGCGAACACGCGCAACTGCACCAATAATATTGGTACGAGGGCGTAAGTGAGCTACTTCGCGTAAATATTCAATAGAGTGGCGTTTTGCTGCCATTGGGTAAGTATCTGGATCTTCAACAAACCCTGTCACTTCCACTTTTTCTGCTTGTAATTCAACCGCTTGTCCTTCTGCAGGAGATTCAACGATTTTACCTGTTATAATCACAGAACAGCCTGTTGTTAAACGTAAAATTTCGTTTTCGTAATTTTCAATATCGTTATTAATAATCGCTTGAATTGGATCAAAACAAGAACCGTCATAAACTGCTAAGAAAGATAAGCCTGCTTTAGAATCGCGGCGGGTACGCACCCAACCACGTACAGTGACGGTTTCGCCAATCGCCACTTTTCCTCGTAATACATCAACAATCGATGCCACTTTAGACATATTAAACCTCTGTAACTAAATGTAATTCATTTAAAATGACCGATAGTTTACCTTAATAAAGGAAATTTTCCATAAAAATATAGTATTGGTGCGGTCTATGAACAATAAAATAGCCTTAAAAATGAGCCCTAAATAAAATAGGGTAAAGCCTTATTAATATTGAATATATGCGATTTTATGCTAAAATCTCGGGTCAAAATCATTATGGCTAATAATAGGAAAAAATATGAAAGTTTTAGAAGGCTCAGTCGCAGCACCTAATGCAAAAGTTGCAGTAGCAATTGCTCGTTTTAACAGTTTTATTAATGAAAGTTTATTAGAAGGTGCAATTGATGCATTAAAACGTATCGGCCAAGTGAAAGATGAAAATATCACTATCGTGCGTGCTCCTGGTGCCTATGAATTGCCATTAGTTGCTCGTCGTTTAGCCGAAAGTAAAAAATTTGATGCGATTGTGGCATTAGGTACAGTTATCCGTGGTGGTACAGCACACTTTGAATATGTAGCAGGGGAAGCAAGCAACGGTTTAGGAAAAGTTGCAATGGATGCTGAAATCCCAGTCGCTTTTGGCGTATTAACCACAGAAAATATTGAGCAAGCAATTGAACGTGCTGGCACTAAAGCAGGTAATAAAGGTGCAGAAGCAGCCTTAACAGCACTTGAAATGGTTAATCTTATTCAACAAATTGATGCGGCATAAACCATGACAGAACAAAAACAAGTGAAAAAGCCTTCTGCTCGTCGTCGTGCGCGTGAATGTACTGTTCAAGCCTTGTATTCTTGGGCAATATCCGGCAATACTGTAGAACAAGTGGAATTAGCCTTTGTGTTAGATCAAGATATGGATGGGGTAGATAAACCTTACTTCCGTAAATTATTTCGTCAAACAGTAGAAAATATTGAAACCGTTGATTTTTCAATTTCGCCTTATACTGACCGCGCTTTTGATGAGCTTGATCCTATTGAAACGGCAATTTTGCGTTTAGCCGTTTATGAATTGCGCTTCGAGTTAGATGTGCCATATAAAGTGGTTATCAATGAAGCGATTGAAGTGGCAAAAGTCTTCGGTGCAGATGAAAGCCATAAATATATCAATGGCGTACTTGATAAAATCGCACCCGCATTAGGGCGTAAATAATCCTTTTAAACTGAAAATGGCACGCGTTTTTAACGCGTGCCTTTTCTTTAATAAGATAGGTGAAAAATGGCAATGGGTGAATTTGATTTAATTAAAGGATATTTTCAGCAACAAATATTAGTTGATGATTTTGTACAATTGTCTATTGGCGACGATTGTGCGCTGGTTTCTATTCCTGAGAATTATCAGCTTGCCATTACGACGGATACAATGGTGGAAAATACGCATTTTTTACCAAGTATTTCTCCTGAAGATTTAGCTTACAAAGCCGTTGCAACAAATTTAAGCGATCTTGCTGCAATGGGGGCTTTGCCAAAATGGGTTTCTCTGGCATTAACTTTGCCAAATGTAGATGAAAATTGGCTTTCAACATTTAGCCAAAGTTTATTGCATACATTAAAACAATACAACGTCACATTAATTGGTGGCGATACTACAAAAGGTAACTTATCTATTACCATTACAGCACAAGGTCTTGTTGAAAAAGGGAAGGCGATTTGTCGGCATAAAGCACAAATCGGCGATTTAATTTATGTTTCAGGTACTTTAGGCGATAGCGCAGCAGGTTTAACACAAATTTTATCGGGCAAAAGTGCGGTTGATTCTGATGATGTTTTTTTGCAACAACGACATCTTAGACCCACACCTAGAATTGAACTTGGACGGGTGTTAATTGATATTGCCCATGCAGCCATTGATCTTTCCGATGGGTTAATCTCTGATTTAGGGCATATTCTTGAACGAAGCCAATGTAGTGCCGAAGTTGAACTTTCTTCATTACCTCTTTCATCAGCGATTTTGAATAAATATGATCGCGTTCAAGCGGAACAATTTGCCTTAACTGGCGGAGAAGATTATGAACTTTGTTTTACTATTCCGACAGAATCTAAAGATGAATTAGAATTACGCTTGAAAAAACTGAATGTGTCTTGTACTTGCATTGGCAAGATCACAGAAAAGTGCGGCGACTTTTCGCCTCGTTTTTTACGTGATGGAAAACCTGTGAATATAACTTTTTCAAGTGGTTTCGATCATTTTAAGGAATCAAAATGACAGAAAATAATCCTCTTAAAAAAATCTCTCTTTTAAATCCTATTCATTTGCTTGCCGTTGGTTTTGGATCGGGCTTAATTCATCCTGCTCCAGGCACGTGGGGGAGTTTAGCCGGAACAATTTTAGGCGTGATTTTACTTTCCTTATTAGGCTTAAAAACCTTTTTAATTTTTACCGCACTTTGTTTTCTACTCGGTTGCTACCTTTGTCAAAAAACCGCAGCAGATATGGGTGTGCATGATCATGGTTCTATCGTCTGGGATGAATTTGTCGGTGTATTTATTGTATTAACGGCGATCCCGTCATTATCTTGGCAATGGATTTTGGCTGCTTTTGCGTTATTTCGTTTTTTCGATATTTTAAAACCGTTCCCAATTCGTTATTTTGACGAAAAACTCGAAAGTGGTTTTGGCATTATGGTCGATGATGTATTAGCGGCAATTTATGCCGTGATTGTCGTATTTGCAATTCAGTATTGGATGTTGTGATGCTAAATTTAATCATAGTGCATTTATTTGGCTTAATGACGCCAGGCCCTGATTTCTTCTATGTAAGCCGAATGGCGGCAAGTAACTCTCGTCGTAATACAGTTTGTGGTATTTTAGGCATAACGCTTGGCGTCGCTTTTTGGGGAATGCTTTCTATGTTGGGATTGGCGGTGTTGTTCGTTACCATTCCAGCATTACATGGCGTGATTATGTTTCTAGGTGGTAGTTACTTAGCATATCTCGGTTTTTTAATGGCTCGCAGTAAAAAACACGCTCAATTTGAACCGCACTCTACAACAGAATTCAATCAACAAACCACGATCAAAAAAGAAATTGTGAAAGGGCTTTTAGTGAATTTATCCAATGCAAAAGTCGTGGTGTATTTTAGTAGCGTGATGTCGCTTGTCTTAGTAAATATCACTGAAATGTGGCAAATTATCTTGGCTTTTATGGTAATTGTGGTTGAAACATTTTGTTATTTTTATGTGATTTCATTGATTTTTTCACGTAATATTGCCAAGCGTTTATATAGTCAATACAGCCGTTATATTGATAATATGGCGGGTATTGTATTTTTATTTTTTGGTTGTGTGCTTGTCTATAATGGCATCAACGAAATAATTCATTAATAAAAAAGGAAGTAACATGACATTAAAAATTGCAATCGCTGGTGCTGGCGGAAGAATGGGGCGTCAATTAATTCAAGCGGTTCATTCTGCGGAAAGCGTAGAACTAGGAGCGGCTTTTGAACGCAAAGGATCATCTTTAGTCGGAACAGATGCGGGAGAATTGGCAGGAATTGGTCAAATTGGTGTAATAGTTTCGGACGATCTTGAATGCCAAAAAAATAAATTCGATTTATTAATAGATTTTACTCGCCCAGAAGGCACCCTTGAACATATTGCATTTTGTGTAGCGAATAATAAAAAAATGGTGATCGGTACAACTGGTTTTGATGAAAATGGTAAAGTAGCGATTAAAGCAGCTTCAGATAAAATTGCTATTGTGTTTGCATCAAATTTCAGTGTTGGTGTGAATTTAGTCTTCAAGCTTTTAGAAAAAGCGGCAAAAGTGATGGGGGATTATTGCGATATTGAAGTGATCGAAGCACATCATCGCCACAAAGTGGACGCACCTTCTGGCACCGCACTTTCTATGGGGGAACATATCGCGAAAACCTTAGGTCGTGATTTAAAAACTCACGGAGTGTTCTGCCGTGAAGGAATTACAGGCGAACGTAAACGTGATGAAATTGGTTTTTCAACTATTCGTGCTTCGGATGTGGTGGGGGAACACACGGTTTGGTTTGCTGATATTGGCGAGCGTGTAGAAATTTCCCATAAAGCATCAAGCCGTATGACTTTCGCTAATGGCGCAGTGCGTGCTGGTAAATGGTTAGAAAATAAGGCGAATGGCTTATTTGATATGACCGATGTATTAGATTTAAATAATTTATAAATCAAGTTCAATATCGCTTTCTACTTGACAGCAACAAAGTAGAATTTCATCGGGTTGTAGAAAGGCAAGGGGCATTTCTTTATAAGACACCTTGCCTTTTTTAATCTTCACACGACAAGAACCACAATAGCCACTGCGGCATTGATATTCATGATGAATATTATTTTTCTCGAGATGATCGAGTAAACTTGTTTCATTATTAAATTCTAATGTGGTGTTATGGCGGATAAGGTGGATTTTCATAATAACGATATGTTGAAATTTGTCGTGCCATTATATAAGGAAAATATGAAATTATTGATAAAAACTTCACTTAGTCAGTGGATTTGTTTGAATTTTGTTAAAATGCTATGTTTTATAACCGCACTTTTTATTACGGCTTGTAGCTCTATCAGTAAAACTCCAGTGAAATCTGTGGATGTTTATATCAAACCTTATTATTCTGCTGAAAATGGAAAAGCAGAAAATGTATTTGTACATAAAGAAATCGATCCTATGTTACGTGAAAATACGCTAAAAGGTTATAAAAGTGCGGTAAAATTTGTAGAAGAAAATCCTGCTCGTATTTCCCCAATCACAATGTTCACATTAGCCGCTCGGGCTTATGATTTTGGCTTAAGAGATGAAGCGGTTACTTGGTTTTATCGTGGACAAAACCGTTTGATCACCGCACTTTATGTATTGGATTTACCAAAACAAACGGTACAGGATAATACAGGATTCAGCCACGTAGTAGGGCAGTTTGTTAATGCTTATGCGTTTTGTGATTTTGATAAACAAAGTCGTGCTGCAGGAAATGCGGTGAAATGGACAATTACTCATCCTTATGAAGTGATTTTCTTACCAGCATTGCCCTCAAAATTTGCAGATCGTAGAAAAGCATTAAAAGAAGCTGAGGAAAAATTAGTTCAACGTTTACAGGAACAAGCACGTTTTTTTGGCAATCCAAAAAATAAAGAAAAATGGCAAAAAGAGCGGTCAGAAAATTTTGTGAATGAACGATTTTGTTGGTAACAAGACAAAATGGAATAGCGATAAGGTTATTCCATTTTTATTTTTGATAAACCAATGATTTTTCGTATTATTCTTTTACTTTTTAAGGACTTGGTATTATCATTACTCGGTTTTTTTATTTTATAGAGAAAAGAGAAGCAGGGGAAACTATGCAACATCTGAACGAGCTTGTTGAGAAAGCGAAATTAGCGATTGAATCCATTCAGGATAAAAGTTTAACGGCTTTGGATGAAATCCGTGTCGAATATTTTGGTAAGAAAGGGCATTTTACTCAATTAATGCAAGAATTGCGTAATGTGTCAGCAGAAGAACGTCCGGCTATGGGCGCAAAAATTAACGAAGCAAAACAAGCTGCGTTAGAATTTTTAAATGCAAAAAAAACGGAGTGGGAACAGGCTGAACTTAACGCAAAATTAGAAAAAGAACGTGTTGATGTCAGTTTACCTGGTCGCAAAGTTGAAACTGGTGGCTTACACCCAGTTACTATGACGATTAATCGTGTAACAAAATTTTTCTCAGAACTTGGCTTTTCAGTTGAAAATGGCCCTGAAATTGAAAGTGATTATTACAACTTCGATGCGTTAAATATTCCTAAACATCACCCAGCACGTGCCGATCACGATACTTTCTGGTTTAATCCAGAATTATTACTTCGCACCCAAACTTCTGGCGTGCAAATTCGTACTATGGAAAAAATGCAGCCACCAATTCGCATTATGGCTCCGGGACGTGTATATCGTAATGACTACGATCAAACCCACACGCCAATGTTCCACCAAATTGAACTACTTTATGTGGATAAAAAAGCAAATTTCACAGAATTGAAAGGCTTATTACACGATTTCTTACGCGCTTTCTTTGAAGAAGATTTACAAGTGCGTTTCCGTCCATCTTATTTCCCGTTTACTGAACCTTCAGCCGAAGTGGATGTGATGGGTAAAAACGGTAAATGGTTAGAAGTGTTGGGCTGTGGTATGGTGCACCCAAATGTGTTGCGTAACGTTGGTATTGATCCGAATGAATATTCTGGTTTTGCCGTGGGAATGGGCGTTGAGCGTTTAACAATGTTACGTTATAACGTCACAGATTTACGTTCGTTCTTTGAAAACGACTTACGTTTTTTAAAACAATTTAAGTAATTTCTCGGATTAGAATTAAAAGGATAACAACAAATGAAATTTAGTGAACAGTGGGTAAGAGAATGGGTGAACCCTGCGGTGTCCACCGAGCAATTATGCGAGCAAATTACCATGCTTGGCTTAGAAGTGGATGGTGTAGAAGCCGTTGCGGGTAAATTTAATGGTGTCGTTGTGGGTGAAGTGGTGGAATGTGCACAACATCCAGATGCGGATAAATTACGTGTAACTAAAGTGAATGTAGGCGGTGATCGTTTATTGGATATCGTGTGTGGCGCACCAAATTGCCGTAAAGGCTTAAAAGTTGCTTGTGCAACAGAAGGTGCGGTATTACCTGGTGATTTCAAAATTAAGAAAACCAAATTACGCGGTCAACCATCAGAAGGAATGCTTTGTTCATTTTCTGAATTAGGTATTGATGTTGAAGCGGACGGTATTATTGAATTGCCAGTTGATGCACCAATCGGCACTGATTTACGTGAATATTTGGGTTTAAATGATAATGCCATCGAAATTAGCTTAACGCCAAATCGTGCGGATTGTTTGAGCATTGCGGGTATTGCGCGTGAAATTGGTGTGGTAAATAAACAGCCAGTAAATCAACCGCACTTTGAAGCGATGCCAGCAACAATTTCTGATAAAGTTCAAATTGATTTACAAGCACCAGATGCCTGCCCGCGTTATTTATTACGTGTGATAAAGAACGTCAATGTAAAAGCACTATCGCCAATGTGGATGCAAGAAAAATTGCGTCGTTGTGGTATTCGTTCTATTGATCCTATTGTTGATATTACTAACTATATTTTGCTTGAGCTTGGTCAGCCAATGCACGCGTTTGATGCGGCCAAAGTTGCACAACCTGTTCAAGTTCGCTTAGCAAAAGAAGGTGAAGAATTAGTATTATTAGATGGTTCAACTGCAAAACTTCAATCAAATACTTTATTAATTGCCGACCAAAATGGGCCTTTAGCAATGGCAGGGATCTTTGGTGGTGCTGAAAGTGGCGTGAATAGTGAAACGAAAGATGTGATTTTAGAATCCGCATTTTTTGCACCATTAGCTATTGCAGGCCGTGCAAGACAATATGGTTTACATACTGATGCATCACACCGTTTTGAACGTGGTGTGGATTTTGAATTAGCCCGTAAAGCAATGGAACGAGCAACCGCATTATTGCTTGAAATCTGTGGTGGTGAAGCAGGGGGAATTTGCGAAGCAAGCAATGAAACTCATCTTCCTAAAGTCAATACAGTTCAACTTCGCCGTAGTAAATTAGATGCACTTTTAGGTCATCATATTGAAACAGAAAGCGTAACAGAAATTTTCCACCGTCTTGGTTTCGATGTTACTTATGCAAATGATATTTGGACGGTAACTTCTGCAAGCTGGCGTTTTGATATTGAAATCGAAGAAGATTTAATTGAGGAAGTAGCGCGTATTTATGGTTATAACTGCATTCCAAACAATGCGCCATTAGCGCATCTCCGCATGCGTGAGCACAAAGAATCTGATTTAGATTTAGCTCGAATTAAGACCGCACTTGTAGATGCAGATTATCAAGAAGCCATTACTTATAGCTTTGTGGATCCAAAAATTCAAAGTTTATTACATCCACATCAAGAAGCACTTGTATTGCCAAATCCTATTTCTGTGGAAATGTCCGCAATGCGCGTGTCTTTAATGAGTGGTTTATTAGGTGCTGTGCTTTATAACCAAAATCGCCAACAATCCCGTGTTCGTTTATTTGAAACTGGATTACGTTTTGTACCAGATGCCAATGCAGAATTTGGCGTGCGTCAAGAATTTGTTTTAAGTGCGGTGATTACTGGAACGGCAAAATCTGAACATTGGGCAGGTAAAGTAGAATCTGTTGATTTCTTTGATCTTAAAGGCGATTTAGAATCAGTACTTTCTTTAACAGAGGGGGGGAATAGAGTTCGTTTTGTTGCAAAACAATTTGATGCATTACATCCTGGTCAATCTGCTGCTATTGAATTAGATGGCCAAGAAATTGGTTTTATTGGTGCAATTCATCCATCTATTAGCCAAAAACTTGGCTTAAATGGCAAAACTTTTGTATTTGAAATTCTTTGGAATGCAATTGCAGCACGTAATGTGGTGCAAGCAAAAGAAATTTCTAAATTCCCAGCAAACCGTCGTGATTTAGCTTTAGTCCTAGCAGATAGCGTACCAGCAGGGGAATTGATCGCAGCATGTAAACAAGCAGGCGGCGAAAAATTGGTGCAAGTGAACTTGTTCGATGTATATCAAGGTGTGGGCGTCGCTGAAGGCTATAAGAGTTTAGCGATTAGCTTGACTGTCCAAGATAATGAAAAAACACTTGAAGATGAAGAAATTAATGCAGTGATTTCAGCTGTATTAGCGGAGGTAAAACAACGCTTTAATGCTGAATTAAGGGATTAATATGGCTACGATAACCAAAATTGATATTATTGAATATTTAAGTGATAAATATCAGTTATCTAAACAAGATACGAAAAATGTGGTGGAGAACTTTTTAGAAGAGATTCGTTCATCGCTAGAATCTGGTCATGATGTGAAGTTATCAGGATTTGGTAATTTTGAACTACGTGATAAGTCATCTCGCCCAGGTCGTAACCCGAAAACTGGTGATGTTGTGCCAGTTTCTGCTCGCCGAGTGGTGACATTTAAACCAGGGCAAAAGTTACGTGCTCGTGTAGAAAAAACTAAATAGCAAGGAACAAAAAGTGCGGTGAATTTCTACCGCACTTTTCATATGAAAAGGTATGAAAGTATATAAATCATTTTTAATCGCTACTGCCTCTCTGTTTTTATTCGCTTGTTCCAGTTTTCAAAACGATGATTATGCGATGAACTATAAAGGTCAAATCGGCGATCCTATTATGGCTATAGCCATGTTGAGCGAACAACAACATGAATGGGCGGGAACGCCTTATGTGCTCGGCGGTGTTTCACGTCGTGGGGTAGATTGTTCTGGTTTTGTGCAGAAAACTTTTTTCGATCGTTTTAATCTTCGTTTGCCAAGAAGCACAACTGAACAAGCCAATTATGGTAAACATGTACGCAAAGAAGATATTCAAACAGGTGATTTAATTTTCTTTAAAACTGGCCGAGGCCCTAATGGCTATCATGTGGGAATTTATGTAAAAGAAGGCAAATTCCTGCACGCTTCCACCAGAGGGGGAGTTGTCTATTCTTCAATGAATAACCCTTATTGGTCGAAAGCCTTCTGGCAAGTCAGACGGATTTAGAAAGTATAATGCTGGAATTTTCCAGCATTTTTTATAATGATTTTTTTCAAATTTGGGAGATAAAATGTCCTCAAACTTAACCGCACTTCAAATTCAACTTGAAATTTTACGCCTTATTCCAAAAACACGTTTCATTACCGCCGAAGAAATCTTACAAAAACTTGCTGATATTGGTGTTCAACGTGATATTCGTTCAATCCAACGCCAGCTAGAAAGTTTGTCTCAACAGTTTGAAATTGAACGTGATATGCGTGATAAACCTTATGGATATCGATGGAAATCAAATGCTAAAGGCTTGGATTTACCGATTTTAAATGAACAGCAATCACTTGTGCTTATGCTTGCTAAACAATATCTCAATGGCATTTTGCCTTCTAGCATTATGAGCTCAATGGAAGCGTTCTTTCAACAGGCCGAATATAATTTAGTTTATGACAGCCATAAAAAATCAGGGGCAGAATGGCTTAATAAAGTTGCTATTGCACCAACTAGTCAGCCGTTATTACCTGCCAAAATCAATTCAGAAATTTTTTCTCAAATTAGCACCGCACTTTATCAAAATCGATTTTTACAGGTGCATTATCGGAGTATTCACGGTAAAGAACATAAGGCACAGGTCAAGCCATTGGCTTTGGTACAACAAGGACCAAGTAGCTATTTAGTTGCACAATATGAGAATGGCGATATTTTACACTTGGCTTTGCATCGTTTGCTTAAGGTAACAGTGAGTACAATGATATTTGAACGCCCTGATTTTAATTTGAAATCTTATGTAGAAAGCCAAAAGTTTGGTTTTACCTATGGTCGAAAAATCCGATTAACTTTCCGCATTAATAAGGATATTGGTGGATTTTTAACAGAAACACCATTATCAACGGAGCAAACTGTGAAAGATTCTGGGGATAATTATGAAATTTCAGCAACAGTGATCGAAAGTCAAATGCTGGAGTGGTGGATAGCTCACTTTGGTGAAAATTATCAAGAAATTGAGCGTGTATATTTAGAAGAAACAGTATAACGACATAAATTGTCGCTTTGCGCTTTATGATAAATCTATCTGAAGAGAGGACATTCAAATGAACCAGATTGTGTACATTGATATGGATAATGTGATGGTTGATTTTCCGTCTGGTATTGCAAAATTAGATGAAAAAACCAAGCAAGAGTATGAGGGGCGATATGATGAAGTTGAGGGCATTTTTAGCTTAATGGAGCCAATGCCGAATGTGTGCATAAATTGATGAAGAAATATCATATTTACGCACTTTCTACCGCCCCTTGGCATAATCCATCGGCGTGGAGTGATAAAGTAAAATGGATTCAACATTATTTCGGTGAAGAAAAAGGTTCAGCCTTATACAAACGATTGATTTTATCCCATCATAAAAATCTCAACCAAGGCGATTATTTAATTGATGATCGCACTAAAAATGGTGCTGGCAAATTTCAAGGCGAACATGTTCATTTTGGTACAGAACAATTTACTAATTGGAATTGCGTTTTATCTTACTTAGGCTGTGGGCCTTTTACACCAAGTGATATTTTGCAAGATTGTTTGAAAAAGTCAGCCGCCCTTGTGCAAGTTGAAAATGAGGAGCAAAGCCGAGTCATTGGTGCTTTTGCAGATCGCTATAAATGGCAAGTGTTTAATTTGGCATGTGTTTATGCGAATGAAACAACAACCGAACAGAAAACAGTCTATTTAATTATCAGTCCTTATCTCAGTGATGAATTTAAAATACGTATTGAAGCAATGAGTGCTCATATTCAAGCGGAATGACGTGTTATTACGCTCAAAATCACTGCTAAAACAATATTTCCAATGCCTTTCAGAGAAGCCATTCTTGCATATTGAAAGCTATACTTATCAACCCCTTTATAAAGCGGGGAATATATCTGGCATGATGACTAGAGATAGACAGATTGATGAAATTTTAGGACAAAAAGGAGCGTGAAAAATGACGGTAAAAAATAAACCAATTTGCGTGGTATTAACTGGCGCAGGCATTAGTGCTGAAAGTGGCATTCCTACTTTTAGAGCAGAAGATGGCTTGTGGGCAGGACATAAAATAGAAGAAGTTTGCACGCCTGAAGCCTTAAAGAAAAACCGTGCAAAAGTATTGGAGTTTTATAATGAACGACGTCGTAATGCTCAAGCTGCAGAGCCTAATACAGCACATTTGGCTTTGGTTGAGTTGGAAGAGTTTTATGAAGTTCATATAATCACTCAAAATGTGGATGATTTACATGAGCGAGCGGGAAGTACTAACGTACTCCATTTACATGGTGAACTGAACAAAGCTCGCAGTAGTTTTAATACCGATTACATTGTTCCATGTTTGGGTGATCAACTATTAGAGGATAAGGATAATCACGGTCATCCAATGCGTCCACATATAGTCTTTTTTGGGGAAAATGTACCCATGTTTCCTAAAGCAGAAAAGTTAGTGAAAAAGGCAGATATTGTGATTGTTATTGGCACGTCATTACAGGTTTATCCAGCTAATGGATTGGTAAATCTTACTCCATATGGTTCATTTATCTATTTGATCGATCCTAATCCCAATACAGGATTTGTCCGTAAGAAAGTGATTGCAATAAAAGAAAAAGCAGGTGAGGGCGTACCGAAAGTGGTCGCCGAGTTATTGGAGAAAATTAAAAAATTATAGAAAAACAACCGCACTTTTTAAATAAATAGCGACTTCGGTCGCTATTTATCATTGCTGATCTTGCTTATGTTTAAGCATATGCATAATAAGCCTAATGAGTGTTTCTTTTTGTTTCGGATCTGATTCAGCAACTAATAAAGTGAGTGCTGCAAGCCCTGTATCATTGATAACTGGATGCCCATTCGGATCCAACAAACGCCCATTTCTATGCAAGAAATCCACAAATAAAAATGCGCCGCTACGTTTATTACCATCTGAAAAAGGATGGTTCTTGACGACAAAATAAAGTAAATGTGCCGCTTTTGATTCAATGCTTGGATAAGCGGGTTCACCAAATACACTTTGATCTAAATTGCCTAAAACCGCAGATAAGCCGTTATCTCGTTCACGTCCAAAGAGATCACTTGCTTCACCTTTTGCCATCAGCTGTGATTTTAACTCTGCTAGTGCAGAACAAGCCTCAGCATAAGTCGGTAATGTACCGCCTTGCTGTGTTTGTGGTTCGGCAAGTAAACCTTCATCATATTGTTGTAGCCATAAAAACGTATGCGTATAACGGCTGACAATATCCACTAATCCACGACCACTTTCTAGCGTTAATTCCGCTGAATTTGCCGTTTTTTGAATAAGTGCAAGTGCTTGTTCTAATTCGTGAGCATTTTGCTGTAAACGTTTTTGGTTAATGGCATAGCCTTGAGTCAGATATTCTTTTAAACGTGCAGTTGCCCAAATTCTAAATTTAGTACCTAAAATAGAATTAACTCTATAACCGACAGATATAATTACATCAAGATTATAGTATTCGATTGTTCGATTAATTTGTCTTTTGCCTTCAATTTGAACTGTTGCATTTTTTGCAACAGTTGCTTCTCTATTTAACTCACCATCAGTATAGATATTTCGTAAGTGACGTGAAATAACTGACTTATCTCGCCCAAATAAATCAGCCATTTGCTGTAAACTTAGCCAAACGGTGTCATTTTCAAATCTCACTTCTACTTGCGTTGTGCCATCTTGAGCTTGGTAAATTTCAATCGGATTTTGATGATTCATATTCTTTTCCTTAATAAAGTTGCATGTATATATAACCAGATAAATATACATATTGCAATAAGGATAATCTTATTTGTAAAAGATCTTTTAAAAATAACAGCTTTCAACATTCGCAAACGACACAAATTGTCGCTTCCTTTCATATAATTTCTCCATAAAGAGAAATTCTTTACTTCTTACATATTTATAAAGCTTTTAATTAAGAAAAAGGAGCAAATAATGGCAATGAAAGTAATTATGGCAAGAGATCCACTTTTTGAGAATGTAAAAAAATATGTGCAACAACAAAAAGTTGCATCTTGCTCGATGATTCAACGCAGATTTATGTTGGGTTTTAATCGAGCTGAACAAATTTTAGAACAGTTGGAACAAGCGGGTATTATTTCACCAATGAAAAATGGACAGAGAAAAGTATTATGAAAAATGATTTAAATTATGCAGTAGAACTTATTCGCAAAGCGGATGGCATTTTAATTACAGCTGGTGCGGGTATGAGCGTGGATTCTGGGCTGCCCGATTTCCGCAGCGTTGGTGGATTTTGGAATACTTATCCTATGTTTAAAGAACATAATATATCTTTTGAAGACATCGCGACACCACTAGCTTATAAGCATAATCAGGAACTTGCCTATTGGTTTTATGGACATCGATTAGTTCAATACCGAAATACTATTCCTCACGAAGGGTATCAGATTTTAAAACGCTGGGCGGGAGCTAAATCTCATGGATATTTTGTTTTTACCTGTAATGTGGATGGGCATTTTCAAAAGGCTGGTTTTGATGATAGCCATGTTTATGAAGTACACGGTACTTTGGATCGTCTCCAGTGTGTCAATAATTGTCGAGGATTAAGTTGGTCTGCATCAAGTTTTCAACCTATCGTGGATAATGAAAACTTATGTTTAACCAGTGAAAAACCACCTTGTCCTTATTGTGGGGGCTTTGCTCGTCAAAATGTATTAATGTTTAATGATTGGAGTTATGCAAGCCAATATCAGGATTTTAAAAAAGTGCGGTTAGAATCGTGGTTAAAAGAAGTGCAAAATCTCGTCGTCATCGAACTGGGAGCTGGGAAAGCCATTCCAACTGTGCGTCGATTTTCTGAGCGTACGGCGAAAGCAAAAAAAGGGGGATTTATCCGTATTAACCCACAAGATGCAGGCGTGCCGAAAATGTACTTTTTAAGTCTCGAAATGAAAGCGTTAGATGCGCTAAAAGCGATTGATTGTCTTCTAAATCCTTCTCAACAAGCGGTTGAATAATGGAAAATTTTTGCGAAATTACCTTCTGCCAACAAATTGGTAGCAACAAGCGACACAACCAAGATGTCCTTTTTAATGGTGAGGCGGTGTTTCAATATAAACTCAAAACGACTGAAAAACGTCTTGAAAACCGACCGCACTTTATTGTGGGCGTGGCAGATGGTATTTCCAATAGCAACCGACCTGAAAAAGCGAACAAGTTAGTAATGCAATTATTAAGCAAAATGGAAAGCCTAAGTCGCCAAACGATCTACGATAATTACAATAATATAAGATGACAAGATTATCCTGAAGCATTTTTAATATCTCACGAAATAAGACTTGTCAATAAGAACAATTAGTGATACAACAAACACATCAAAATAATTTGATATG
The DNA here is from genome assembly GCF_049823435.1 of Haemophilus sp. HN_Hi16. Lineage (NCBI taxonomy): Bacteria > Pseudomonadati > Pseudomonadota > Gammaproteobacteria > Pasteurellales > Pasteurellaceae > Haemophilus > Haemophilus sp. HN_Hi16. The sequence goes on along the minus strand of NZ_CP187500.1, from coordinate 1,432,215 downwards.
AGAGCTTTTATGAACAGAGATTTAGTAAAAACTGCAAAGATATTTAAAGCCTTTTCAGTGGCGATTCGCCTAGAGATATTAGATTTATTAAAAAATGGGGAAGAATGTGCCTGTGTTTTACTAGAAAAACTAGATTTAACGCAATCAGGCTTGTCATACCACATGAAAATATTGATAGAGTCAGGAATTGTTACAGCAAGAGAAGAAGGCAAGTGGGTTTACTACACGATATCTGAACAAGGAAGACAAAAAATAATACAGATGTTTTTATCATCTACAGCAAGAAATTAGTTACCTTTAAGGGTAACTAAAAAAATACTCTTCACATCAAAAAAAGTTGATGCATTAATAATGTTTAATTCAAAAAATTGAAGAAAGGGGTAAAAAATGAAAAGAATGTCAATTTATGAACCAGCTATGTGTTGTGATACAGGTGTTTGCGGAGTTAATGTCGATCCTGAACTCGTACGTATTTCAACAGTAATTAACAACTTGAAGAAAAATGGTATCACTATTGAAAGATACAATTTATCAAGTGAACCAATGGCATTTATCAATAATAACAAGGTAAAAGATGCTTTGGATAAAAATGGAATCGATAGGCTGCCATTAATCCTTGTGGACGACGATATAGTCATAGAAGGCAGATATCCAAAGAATGAAGAAATAATGGAACTTTTACAAATCGCTAAAGATTATCTTGAAAGTAGTAACCAAAATAGCTGTTGTTCTTCAGGTAATGATTCTTGCTGTAGTGAAGATGAAGAACCAAATCAAGGGTGCTGTGGAAATAATAGCTCTTGTTGCTAAGGTGGGATTTATTATGAAGGAATTTAATCTTGCAAATATTAAATTAACTAAATATCTATTTTTCACAGGCAAGGGAGGTGTTGGTAAAACATCTACAGCTTGTGCAACAGCAGTGGCTTTAGCAGATGAAGGAAAGAAAGTACTACTTATTAGTACAGACCCTGCTTCAAATCTTCAAGATGTTTTTGAAACAGAATTAGACGGTAAAGCAAAGCCAATTAAAGGAGTAGATAATTTAGAAGTAATCAATCTAGATCCATTGGAAGCGGCACATAACTATAAAGAAAGTGTAGTCGGACCTTTTAGGGGCAAATTGCCTGATTCTGTTATTGAGAATATGGAAGAACAGCTATCTGGATCTTGTACAGTAGAGATTGCTGCCTTTAATGAGTTTTCTAATTTCATTACAAATTCTAAGCTCAATACAGACTATAACCATATTATATTTGATACAGCACCTACAGGTCATACCCTTAGAATGTTACAGCTTCCTTCTGCTTGGAGTGATTTTATCAGTGAAAGTACGCATGGAGCATCCTGTTTAGGGCAGTTATCAGGATTAGAGACTAAAAAAGAAACCTATAAAAAGGCAGTTGAAAATTTATCAGATAAGAGTTTAACAACCCTAGTATTAGTTACAAGGCCTGATAAAACACCACTTAATGAGGTAGCCAGAGCATCAAAGGAGCTATCTGAGATTGGAATAAAAAATCAAATATTAGTGATTAATTGTGTCTTAGAAAATTATGATGATGACTTATCTGAAAGTATATTTAACAAACAAAAGTTAGCCCTTGAAAATATGCCAGAGATGTTAACTGAGTTTGATACCTACACAATTGCCCTGAGATCATACAACATCACTGGAATTGACTCTATAAGAAATCTCCTTAAGAAAGATCAAATAAATGAACAAAAAGTGGAAGTAAAAGGCAAACTCTTTAATTTAGATGATGTTGTTAGTGATCTTATAAAAAATAATAGAAAAGTAATCTTTACTATGGGCAAGGGCGGTGTAGGAAAGACTACTATTGCATCTTCTGTTGCCCTCAAGCTAAGCAAACTTGGTAAAAAGGTACACCTGGCTACAACAGATCCCGCTGACCATATAAAATTTATGATAGATAGTTCAAGTGGAATATCTATGAGTCATATTGATGAAAAAGAAGAATTAAAAAAATATCAAGATGAAGTACTTGGAAATGCAAGAAAAACAATGAGTGAGGATGATGTCGCTTACATTGAGGAAGATTTAAGATCACCATGTACACAGGAAATAGCTGTATTTAGAGCTTTTGCAGAGCTCGTGGAAAAAGCAGACGATGAAATAGTGGTGATTGATACAGCTCCTACGGGTCATACCTTGTTATTGTTAGACTCAACTTTAAGTTATCATCAAGAAGTTCAAAGAACACAAGGACAGGTACCTGAATCTGTAAAAAACTTGTTACCTAGATTAAGGGGAGAGGAGACAGAAGTATTAATCGTTAGCTTGGCGGAGGCTACCCCATTTTATGAGGCATATCGATTAGAAGAAGATCTAACAAGGGCATCAATTCATACAAATTGGTGGATTGTTAATTCATCCTTGTATAAAGCAAATCCTAGTAACAAGATGTTATCTGCTAAAGCAAATGAAGAAGTTAAGTGGATTAACAAGATATTAGATCATACTTCAGGAAAACTAGCCGTCATTGAATGGACAAAAGAATACCTTTGTGGTGATAGACTTTATCAGATATAGAGGGGAAAAAATGATGAAGAGTTTATAAAAACCATTAAGGAGATTGAAAGTAAGGTTCATAAATTAATTGAGAAAGTTGAGGAGATTTAGGAATGAAGAAAATAAATGGAATTGGTTTTTTTGGGAAAAACCTGACTTTTTGGGTGTTAATTTGTATGGTAATAGGCATATTTATTGGGAAATATTTTCCTTCTATTCCAGATTGGTTAGGAAAATTTGAGTTCTACAACGTGTCTATACCAACAACAATTTTACTTTGGATAATGATTTATCCAATGATGTTGAAAATTGATTTTAAGAGTATAAAAGACATAGGAAAAAATCCTAAAGGTCTATTTATTACATGGTTTATAAATTGGATCATTAAGCCACTTACCATGTATTTAATCGCTTCCTTATTTTTCTTTATTATTTATAAAGGATTTATTAATAAGGAATTGGCATCAGAATATTTAGCTGGGGCGGTTTTACTCGGCGCTGCACCATGTACAGCAATGGTATTTGTATGGAGCAAGTTAACAAGAGGTGATAGTGGTTATACCTTAGTACAGGTAGCGAGTAACGACTTAATTATTTTGATTGCATATATACCAATTGTGAGCTTCTTATTAAAGGTTGGGGATATAAATATTCCATGGGGAACACTTTTATTGTCCATTGTATTATTTATTGTTGTTCCTCTTATTTTAAGCATGGTAACTAGAAGTATAATCATAAAAAATAAAGGGGAAGACTACCTAAATAAAACTTTTATCCCTGCATTTGATAAATACACTATGATGGGATTATTGTTGACGTTAATTATAATATTTTCATTTCAAGGACAGAAGATATTGGATCAGCCACTAAATATTATCCTTATTGCAATACCTTTGATAATTCAAACTTTGTTTATATTTGCAATAACATTTTTCATAGCATATTTAGCAAAGCTACCATATTCAATTGCAGCTCCATGTGGCATGATTGGTGCATCTAACTTTTTTGAACTGTCTGTTGCAGTTTCTATATCTCTATTTGGGCTAGTATCAGGATCTACGCTAACAACTGTAGTAGGTGTTCTGGTTGAGGTTCCTGTTATGTTATCCTTGGTAAAGTTTGCCAATTCTATGGAAAATAAATTTAATCGTTGAATATGAGTTAAAACTGCTAACAACAATCAAGTAGTGTTAATTTACAAAATGCTAGATCAGATATATGTTCTAGAATGTCCATCTATAGTCTGTGGTACTATATAATCAGCAAGAAATATAATATAAGCCTTGAAGGGAAACCTTCAGGGCTTTTCTTATACCCATTAGGAGGTGGAAGTGTAGTGGTATACTAATCCCACTGTCCTCAATAGGTGGAAAACTATCCTCAACAAGAGGATTTTACAATGAAAAGAGCAAGACGTTTTTTCAGACCGGAGTTCAAAGCTGAAGCGGTTAGATTGATTCAAGAACGTGGTTATTCGGTTTCGCAAGCCTGTCGAGAATTAGACATCGGTGAAACAGCATTGCATCGTTGGATAAGCCAAATTGAAGCGAAGAATCAAGGTTATATCTTACCCCGCAGTAAACCGATTTCCCTCGAACAACAGCGCATTTACGAGTTGGAAAACGCATCAAAGAATTGGAAGAATACAAGCTAATTCTAAAAAAGCTATTGCGATTTTAATGTCTCTCGAGAGGCAAAATACCAAGCCGTCACGACGTTAAAATCGCGCTGGATCAAACGACTTTGTGCGCTTTTTGAGGTGTCTAAAAGTGCTTATTATGCCCAATGTAAAGCGGTAAAAATGCCACAAAAACACACCGCACTTTGATCTGCACCTCAAATTAGGTGTCTAGGTTTTGGGGTGCAGATCAAAGTGCGGTCATAATTTTTATGGTTTTTTGACCGCATTTTTTATTGTTTTTTCAACTGCCAGAAAATAAAAACCATTGAATTTATCTTCAATTATGATTTCTGTGATCCACCTCACAATCTTAATATGACAATTATCATAACCCTTTAGAGAGCGTTATATTATCTTTATGCTGTGTTAGTCGATATGGGAGAATAATATATGCTTATGACGATACTCAGCTTCCTCATTGTAACCACTGTGGTTGCGTATGTTTCTTGGTTAAAAACAAAAGGGGATGATTTAAAATCTTCAAAAGGGTATTTTTTGGCAGGGCGTGGGTTAAGCGGTTTAGTAATTGGCTGCTCAATGGTGCTGACATCGCTTTCAACTGAACAACTTATCGGTGTCAATGCGGTGTCCTATAAAGGTAATTTTTCCGTGATTGCTTGGACAGTTCCAACGGTTATTCCGCTTTGTTTCTTGGCTCTTTATATGCTGCCGAAATATTTGCGTAACGGTTACACCACTGTGCCGGAGTTTTTTGAAAGCCGTTTCGACCGTCAAACTCGCTTGATTATGTCCACGCTTTTCTTAGTATTTTATCTTTTCATCGTAATTCCAACCGCACTTTACACAGGTGCAATCGCTTTCAATAAAATCTTCAACTTAGAAACTGCATTTGGTTTAAGTTATGGTGCTGCAATAACTTACACAGTTGTTGCCATTGGCGTTGTTGGGGCGATTTATGCAATTTTGGGTGGTTTAAAAGCGGTGGCAGTATCTGACACTATTAACGCGATTATTTTAGTCATTGGCGCATTGCTTGTCCCATTCTTTTCCTTGATGTATTTAGGCGATGGCAGTTTTTCTGAAGGCTTACATACAATTACAACAACGCATATTGAAAAATGGAATGCGATTGGTAGTGAAACCGACGCTACACCTTGGCCAACGATTTTCACCGGTATTATGGTGGTTCACTTTTTCTATTGGACAACGAACCAAGCCATCGTACAACGTTGTTTAGGTGCAAAAGACTTAAAATCTGGTCAAAAAGGGATTTTGATCGCCGCATTATTTTTATTAACTTTACCGATTATTTTAAATCTTCCAGGTTTATTGAGTTTCCATATTTTAGGCGAAGGTATCAATCCAATTGATGCGTCTTATCCATTACTCATAAACAAAGTATTGCCAACTTGGTTACAAGGTTTCTTTATTGCTGCATTATTTGGCGCAATTTTAAGTACCTTTAACTCATTCTTAAATTCAGCAGCAACCATTTACTGCAAAGATTTATTGCCATTTATCAGTAAAAAAGTGCGGTCAGAAGCAGAATTAATTTCTTACGCGAAAAAAGTGTCTACCATTATGGCAATTGTCACTATGATTTTCGCACCGTTACTCATGTTTGGTACAGATGGCATCTTCTTAATCACTAAACGTTTTGCAGGATTTGTGAATATTCCAATCGTTGCTTTATTTGCCGTGGGTATGTTTAACAAAACCGTATCTGGCAAAGCGGCACGTATTGCTTTACTTGCTCATGTTATCTTGTATTTCAGCATTGTTTGGGTGTTTAATGTCAAAATCAACTTTGTGTATGTTATGGGCGGATTATTCGTATTTGATGTTGTATTAATGCTCATCTTAGGACAATTCTTACGCCGCGAACCTTACATTGAAAACAAAGAAAACTTAGGCGACGTAGATTTAACCAACTGGAAATATTTAAAAGTGACTAGCGTATCCTTGATTTTAGGCTTAATCGCACTTTACACATTCCTTTCGCCACTTGGTATGGCATCAGAAAATGGTAATCCATCAATGGTTCTTGGCGTATGGGCGGTGTTACAAATTATCCTGTTATTTGTTGTACGAAATAAAGAGGCGAAATAATGAACATTATTTACATTTTATTAGACCAAATTCGTAAAGATATGTTGGGGGCTTATGGTCACCAAATTGTGAAAACCCAGAATTTAGATCGATTGGCAAAAGAGGGCGTTCGCTTTAATAATGCTTTCACGCCAGCTTCTGTTTGTGGTCCTGCTCGCACTTCACTTTTTACTGGATTAATGCCGTCTTCTCACGGCATTATTAAAAATGGGGAAAAGGGCGGTATAGGCGAAATTAGCCAAGAAAAACCGAATATCGGTAAATTGGCTGGCTATAATACTTATGTTGTAGGAAAGTGGCACGTAGGTACGAAATCTGTACCTGAAGATTATGGGATTAAAGGGCATAACTTTGATGGTTATGGCTATCCTGGTAGTGGCGTATATAAAAATTTAGTCTTCAACCAACCGCCAACACATTCCAATCGTTATAAAAAATGGTTAGAAGAAAAGGGGTATGACATCCCAGAAGTAAGTCGTGCCTACTTTGGTGATAACCCACATTTACGAGTACAAGAACTTTGCGGTTTACTTTCAGGCACGAAAGAGCAAACCATCCCTTATTTCATCATTGATGAAGCGAAAAAATATATTCAAGAATCATTAGATGAAGGCAAACCATTCTTTGCATGGATAAACTTCTGGGGGCCACACACGCCTTGTATCGTGCCAGAACCTTATTATTCAATGTATCGAAAAGAAGATGTGGTGCTTGATAAGAGTTTCTTTACACCGTTAGAGGGCAAACCAGGGCATTTCCGCACAATTTCAAAAATGTGGGGAATGTGGGAGGCGAGCGAAGATCATTGGAAAGAAGTCATCATAAAATTCTGGGGTTATATTACCTTAATTGATGATGCGATCGGTGAATTATTCAATTATCTTCAAAAATGCGGAATTTATGACCGCACTTTCTTGGTGGCTACGGCAGATCATGGCGATGCAATGGGCGCACATCGAATGATTGAAAAAGGGGAGTTTATGTTTGATACCACCTACAATATTCCGATGATTATCAAAGATCCAAACTCTAATCGTGTAAATCAAGAAGATGATAACCTTGTTTATCTTCACGATTTAACTTCAACGGTGTTCGATTTAGCCAATCAAAAAGTGCCAGAAAGTTTTGAAGGGCAGAGCGTTCTTCCGATTATGCGTCAACACCAAGATAACCAACGAAAAGGTGTACTTGGTCAGCTTGCGGGGCATTTTGTGTATTTTGAACAACGTATGTGGCGTCGTAAAGATTACAAACTCGTATTTAATGCGACCGATGTGTGTGAACTTTATGACATCCGTAACGATCCAGAAGAAATGCATAATTTATTCTATGATTCACAATATAACAGCATCAAAAAAGAGATGTTGGAAGAAATGCATGCTGAGATGAAACGTCTGAATGACCCACTGGAAAATTGGGTTTATCGAATTATTGACGAAATTTAACCAAAGTCGTAGATTAAGGGCGTATCTAATACGCCCTTTGTTATCTCTGAACCTTTAAAATTATAGGAATAAATATGAAAACAACATTACTAAAAACACTGACACCAGAACTTCATCTTGTTCAACATAATAATATTCCAGTTCTTCATTTAAAACACGCTGTTGGCTCAGCAAAAATTTCCTTACAAGGCGCACAACTTCTTAGCTGGCAACCACAAAATGCGAAGCAAGATATATTATGGTTAAGTGAAGTAGAACCATTCGAAAATGGCAATGCTATTCGTGGTGGTGTACCGATTTGTTATCCTTGGTTTGGTGGCGTAAAACAACCTGTGCACGGTACAGCTCGTATTCGTTTATGGCAATTGAGTCATTACGATATTTCAGCACATAAAGTGCGGTTAGAATTTGACTTGTTTTCTGATTTAAATATTATCGAAGCTAAAATTGTAATGGTGTTCACAGATAAATGTCATTTAACTTTCACACATTATGGCGAAGAACCTGCACAAGTAGCGTTGCATACCTATTTCAATATTGGGGATATTAATCAAGTGGAAGTACAAGGTTTACCTGAAACTTGTTTTAATAGCTTAAACCAACAACAAGAAAACGTTCCGTCACCGCGTCACATTTCTGAAAATGTTGATTGCATTTATTCCGCAGAAAAAATGCAGAATCAAATCCTAGATAAAAGTTTCAATCGTACGATTGCACTGCATCATCATAATGCAAGCCAATTTGTCCTTTGGAATCCTTGGCACAAGAAAACGAGTGGAATGACTGAAACAGGCTATCAAACAATGTTATGTTTAGAAACTGCTCGCATTCATCACTTGCTTGAATTTGGCGAAAGTTTAAGCGTAGAAATTTTGCTTAAAGGCTAAATTTTGTTGCATAAGTGGTGTGAATACTATAGAATTCGCAAGATTTTGCTCGTTCCTTGCGGGCAACAAATTTGAAATCTTTTATTTTTAGCGAAAAGATTTTTACTATTAACCAATAGAAGGAATACGATTATTAAAACCGTAAAAAAAGCGCCGGCAGTAAATCGCCCAAACCGTATCAATGAAGAGATTCGTGTAAAAGAAGTTCGTTTAATTGACCAAGATGGTGAACAAGCAGGGATTGTTTCTATTCAACAAGCCCTAGAAATGGCAGAGCAAGCAGAACTTGATCTTGTTGAAATTAGCCCAAATGCTGAACCGCCTGTTTGCCGTATTATGAATTACGGTAAATTCCTTTACGAAAAAAGTAAAACCGCTAAAGAACAAAAGAAAAAACAAAAAGTTGTGCAAGTTAAGGAAATTAAATTCCGCCCAGGCACAGACGAAGGTGACTATCAAGTTAAATTACGTAGCTTAATCCGTTTCTTAGAAGACGGTGACAAAGCAAAAATTACCGTGCGTTTCCGTGGTCGTGAAATGGCTCACCAAGACATTGGCTTTGATGTCCTAGAGCGCGTAAAAAATGATTTAGCTGAAATTTCTGTCGTTGAATCTGCACCAGGTAAATTAGAAGGCCGTCAGGCTGTAATGGTGTTAGCTCCGAAGAAAAAATAAGAATTTTGCTGAGATTTCTCAGCAAATCTTTTTGTTTAAGTTTGACTTAAATGAAAAGACAACTGCATGTTGGGCACACTACGCAGCCTAACTGCTTTTGAAAAGGCAATTTAATTTGCCTTATGATGGAAATGATCAGTGCTTCCAAGTAACTTTTTAAGTTCGCCTGATTATGTTGTTTTAAACGAAAAATGCGGAGTTATTTTAACAATGCCTAAAATCAAAACAGTACGCGGCGCAGCAAAGCGCTTCAAAAAAACTGCTTCTGGTGGTTTCAAGCGTAAACAATCTCACTTACGTCATATTTTGACTAAAAAAACAACTAAACGTAAACGTCATTTACGTCATAAATCAATGGTTGCGAAAGCAGATCAAGTTTTAGTAGTAGCTTGCTTACCATACGCATAAGCCGTTATTTAAGCAAAACGTACGATTAGTTCATTTTAGAAAAATATTACATAGGAGATTAAATAATGGCTCGTGTAAAACGTGGTGTTATTGCAAGAGCACGCCATAAGAAAGTTCTTAAGGCTGCTAAAGGTTATTATGGTGCACGTTCACGCGTGTATCGCGTTGCTTTCCAAGCGGTGATCAAAGCTGGTCAATACGCATATCGTGACCGTCGTCAGCGTAAACGTCAATTCCGTCAATTATGGATTGCACGTATCAACGCTGCAGCGCGTCAAAACGGTTTATCTTACAGCAAATTTATCAACGGCTTGAAAAAAGCATCTGTTGAAATCGACCGTAAGATTCTTGCTGATATCGCTGTATTCGACAAAGTAGCGTTCGCTGCATTAGTTGAAAAAGCAAAATCTGCACTTTAATTTTTTAAAGTTTAGATAAAGAAGAATTAGGACGCTGAAAAGCGTCCTTTTTTTGCATTTTTAACTGCAAATTTTGTAAAATAATGCCATTAGTTCTCATCTGTTAAAATCTATGGCCGAAACAATCCCACTGAATCCCATCACGCTGCCTTTAAATCAAATTAGCTTAATCGAAGCATCTGCTGGTACGGGAAAAACATATACTATTGGTTCTTTATATCTCCGACTTTTATTAAAGGCGGGAGAAAATAACTTTTCTCGTCCGTTAAATGTGGAAGAAATTCTGGTGGTAACCTTTACGGAAATGGCAACAGAAGAACTCAAGAAAAAAATTCGTGAGCGTATAACAGATGCGATTAATAAACTCACAGCCTTTGCAGAAACCAAAGATAAATCCTCATTTAAAAATGATGAATTTCTTACCGCACTTTGTGATAATTTAGATATTTTTGAGGCAATTCATCGCTTAAAGTTAGCTGAACAAAATATGGATCTGGCGGCGATTTATACCATTCACGGTTTTTGTCGCCGTATGTTGATGCAATATGCTTTCCATTCTGGCATTCACTTCAATTTAGAATTAATAAAAGATCAATCTGATTTGTTGGTTCGTTTTTCTAATGAATTTTGGCGAGAGCATTTTTATCCGTTGGATTTTGAATCTGCGAATTTTATCGCGACAGAATTAGTATCACCAGCAAATGTGTTGTCTTTGTTGAAAGCGGATTTAGGTAAAGATTTGCAGGTGGAGATTGAAAATAAACAGGCGTTATCTGTACCAATACAAATCTTTTTACAGCAATATCTGGGGGGGTATCAAAAGGCGTTGAATGAATTAAAGGCATTTTGGTTAGAAAGTGCGGATGAAATTTCAGCGATTATTACCAATGAACTGGAGAAAGATTATCCAAAAAATCAGTTAAAATCGTTAAATCGTAAAAAGTACCAAGTAAAGCGTTTAGGGGATTGGATTAATAAAATCAATCAATGGTCAAATAATCCTAGAGATTATCAAATTAATACCACATTGAAAGACTATTTCCTACAATCATCCATTGAGAAAAATTGCGAAGAATCAACGGATAAAAATAAAGATAAAAAACCCGCAACGCCTTTTTATGCCCCGATTTTTGCAGAGCTTGAAAAGCGCGTTAATGCCTTAATGACACCAGATTTACTAAGTAAACTCACTCTTTATCATTATCGCCAAGGCCTACAACAAAAACTTTTAGACTATAAACTTAATCATCAAGAAAAATCCTTTGATGATTTATTGCGTTTGCTTTGCGAAGCCTTGCAAGGTGCGCAAGGAGATGAATTAGCGGAAATGATTCGTTTCCAATATCCTTTCGCGATGATTGATGAATTTCAGGATACGGATTCACAACAATACGCTATTTTTTCAAAAATTTATCGTGATAATCCAGAAAAAAATACTGGTTTTATTATGATTGGCGATCCGAAGCAGGCGATTTATCGTTTCCGTGGCGCAGATATTTTTACTTATTTAAAAGCATCGGACGAAGCCCAATCTCGCTTTGAACTCACTAAAAATTATCGTTCAGAGAAGCATTTGGTTGATGGCGTAAATGCTTTATTCGATTTTCCTCAATCGCCATTTATTTATCAAAATATTAACTTTACTGTTGTTGATTCTCGTGATGATCATCTGCGATGTTATTTAAACGGTAAAGCCGAACCAGCTTATCGTTTTTATCTGACAGAAAGTGACAAAGTGAATAAAACTGAAATGGCAAAAATATGTGCTATTTCTATTCAACATTGGCTAAAAAGTGCGGTAGAAAATCAGGCAGTTTTTCAAAATGAAGATACTTGTAAAACATTGCAAGCGGCGAATATTGCCGTATTAGTGCGTGATAAAAATGAAGCGGCTTTAGTAAAAAATGAATTGCAAAAATTAGGGATAGCGTCGGTTTATCTTTCTGATCAAAATAGCGTATTTGATAGCAATGTTGCGAAAGAATTAGCTTGGGTGCTTAAAGCCTGTTTGAATGTGGCAGAACGCCCAATTTTGAACGCAATTGCGACCGCACTTTTTGGCTTAAATGCAGCGGATATTCATCAAATTCAGCAAAATGAGGCAGACTGGCAACGTTGGGCTGATAGCTTTGCTCAATATCAACAAACTTGGCAACGCCAAGGAATATTGGCAATGCTACACCAAATTTTATTGGAACAAGGCATTTCAGAACGCTTATTAAGCCAAGCAACGGGCGAGCGAGATTTAACGGATTTCCTACATTTGGCAGAAATTTTACAACAAGCAGCCACGTTACACGAAACTGAAGCGGCATTGCTCAGTTGGTTTGAAAAGCAAATTCAAGGCGAAGGTCGTCAAGAGGCTCAAATTCGTTTAGAAAGCGAACGCCAGTTGGTAAAAATTGTGACAATCCATAAATCTAAAGGCTTAGAATACGATTTAGTTTGGCTACCATTTTTAGCTGTGCCGAGCAAAGATCCAAGTAAAAAAGACATCAATATTTATTATTCTAAAGAACGAGATGAAACCTTATGGGATATGGAAAATCGTAATTTAAACGCACTTTATGAAGAAACGTTTGCGGAGGAGTTACGTTTACTTTATGTGGCTTTAACCCGTGCCAAATATCAAATGGCGTTCGCTTTGCCTAGTCAATTTGATAAAAAATGGAATGCCTTACATTATGTATTAAGCCAAGGCGAAATAGGCAAAGAAATAAATTTGTCAGATTCTAAAAATACCGAGACGTTGTTGCAAACCTTTAAAGAAAAAATGCAAGATAATGTGGAAATCTGCACTAAGCCAAACCTAGAGGCTTTGCCGGCTTTATCAACCAATACAAAAAATGATGATCTTAAAGCCGCAGAATTTACGGGCAATATTGAGCAAGATTGGCGAATAACCAGTTTTACTTCAATTGAACAAGCACATCGCCGCCAGCATTATTTCACTGAAAGTGCGGGTAAAAAACACGTTGTTTTTGATGACGCAAAAGATTACGATAGCCAAAATGCTATTGAAATGTCTACCGCACTTTTAAACGAAAATAAATCAAACATTTTAGATTTACCACGAGGTAAACAAGTCGGGACGGCATTGCATCGCCATTTTGAAAATTGCTATTTTTCTGACTTGGCAAATACAGAAGAAATTGACAAATTAAGACAATCCTTACAGTTAGATGAAACCTTTACAGAACCGCTACAAAATTGGCTACAACAGATTTCACATACGCCACTTTCTAATGAAATAGGAATAGCATTAGCTGATTTGGCAAATAAAGATTGCATTAAAGAAATGCCATTTTATCTGGCTATTTGGGAACATTTTGATGTTGAAGCGTTTAATCGCACGTTAAAAGCCCATCATCATTTGCCAAGCGAACCACTTCAATTTGAACAAATTCAGGGCATGGTGAGAGGTTCAATTGACTTAGTTTTCCGCCATAATGGAAAGTATTATCTTGTTGATTATAAATCTAATTTCTTAGGTTCAACCCTTGCTGATTACAATCAAGAGGAATTGAAAAAAGAAATGTTACACAGTCACTATGATTGGCAATATTTAATTTATACGCTGGCATTACATCGTTATTTGCAAAGCGTTGTGCCTAAGTATGATTATGCGCGAGATTTCGGCGGGGTATTTTATCTTTTCTTACGTGGAATGAATGGTGAGCCACAATCTGGCGTATTTTATGATCGTCCAAGCGTTGAATTAATCACAGAATTAGACGGGGTGTTTTAATGTTATCCGTATTACAAAAACTTAAAGAGCAGGGCATTCTTTCTCAAGGTGATTATTATTTTGCTAAGTTGATAGCTGATAAACAATGCCATACGGATTATGCAGAACCAGTCAAAAATTTAGCCATATTATTAGCCGCGCTTTGTAGCTGGCGTTATACGCAGGGAAATACTTGTAGCCAATTAGATCGCTATTTAGAACATAATTTATTTGGCTTGGCTTATCGTACAACGGAAAAAGATTATTTAGCTGAAATTCGTGAAAAAATTGGTTATGTACCTGTAGAAGATTGGCAAAATACGTTGTGCGGGCATATGGCATTTACGCAAGATCCCGTCAATCAAATTGCACCAATGGCATTTCAATTTGGTGTGCTGTATTTCTATCGCGCTTGGCAAGATGAATACCGTATCGCACAATATATAAAAAACACCTTAAAAAATAACCGCACTTTAGCCTTTTCTTATGATGAAATTCGTCAAAAATTAGATAAATATTTCCCTGAAAAACAGGAAAAAACAGATTGGCAAAAAGTGGCAGTGGCAACGGCGATTAAAAATCTATTTTCGATTATTACAGGCGGCCCAGGAACAGGAAAAACCACGACAGTTACGCGTTTATTGCTCGTTCTACAAGACTTATTTGATTGTAAATTACATATCAAATTAGTTGCGCCGACTGGCAAAGCTGCCTCTCGTTTGGAAGAGTCGATTAAAAATGCGTTAGGTTTTATGCAAGAAAAAATGAATTTATCCGATTCACTTTTCAATGCGATTCCACAAAAAGCCAGCACTTTGCATAGTTTACTAGGTGTGAATGCCTTTAATGATTACACGCGCTATAACAGTCATAATCCTTTGCAGTTAGATGTGTTAGTTGTCGATGAAACATCAATGATTGATTTGCCGATGATGGCAAAACTTATCAATGCCTTAAAGCCTGAAACTCGATTAATTTTATTAGGCGATCAGGCGCAATTAGCCTCTGTTGAGGCGGGGGCAGTATTGGGAGAATTAGCTCAATTTGTTACTCAACCTTATAGTCATGAACAAGCTGCGTATTTACAAGTGACAACAGGCTATAAAGTGGAAGGTTCTGATTGTTCAAATCCAATACGAGATTGTTTATGCCATCTAACAGAAAGCCGTCGTTTTGATAAAGATTCAGGTATTGGCAAGTTGGCTGAATTCATTCAAAAAGGTAAAGCAGACGATAGCCTTGGGTTATTTGAACATTATCCGCAAGAATTGCACTTTAATGCCTTAAATGATGAAAGCAATGCGGTGAATCAAGTGGTGAAAAGTGCGGTGGAAAATTACCGCACTTTCTTAAAAATGTTGGACGATTTACGTAAACAAAAAATTGATCCTAACGCTAAAAATGAACAAGGCATTTCCTATGCCGAGGCTATTCAAGCGCAATTTAATTCTGTGAGATTTTTAACCGCACTTCGTAATAACAATTTAGGAGTTGAAAATCTCAATAAAGAAATTGCATTAGCGTTGCGAGAGGAAAAATTGCTCTGGTTCCGTAATGAACAAGATTGGTATATCGGCAAGCCAATTATGATTACTGAAAACGATCATAATGTTCGCCTTTATAACGGCGATATTGGACTTTGCTTGGCAAATGGTAAAGTATGGTTTGGCAATCGAGAAGTGCTGACAAGTCGAATTCCAGCACATGAACCTGCTTTTATGATGACGATTCATAAATCTCAAGGTTCCGAATTTGAACATACCGTCATGGTGCTTCCAACAGAAGTGAATCCAGTATTGTCGCGAGAATTAGTTTTCACGGGCGTGACTCGTGCAAAAAAAGAACTCACTGTATTTGCCGATGAAAAAATATGGAAAACAGCAATTCGCCAAACAGTGAGACGCCAGAGTGGATTGGGTAAATTATTGGAAGAGTTAAAGTAGTCAAAAGGCGGAATAAATCCGCCTTTAAATTTGTAAATTAATCACTTATTCATCAACGATATCAGTAAATTCTGCACCTAATACTTTTGCTAAATCTTGTGGCGCAATTTCTACGCTTAGCCCCCGTTTTCCGCCTGAAACATAAATCGTTTGAAACTCAAGTGCGGTTGAATTTATCACGGTTTTAACGCGTTTCTTTTGACCGAGCGGGCTAATTCCCCCCACAAGATAACCTGTACTTTTTTGCGCCGCATCTTTATCTGCCATTTCGACTTTTTTCACACCGATAGATTTTGCCGCTTTCTTTAAATTCAGCATATTGGCCGTTGCAAGCACAAAACAAGCGAGTTTTTTCTGATCGCCATTTTCCGCCACAAGTAAGGTTTTAAAAGAGCGGTTAGGATCAATGCCTAATTTTTCTGCGGCTTCATCACCAAAATGTTGATTGTTTGGATCATGATCATAAGTGTGCAAGGTAAAAGGAATTTTTTGTTTTTTAAGTAAATCAATTGCAGGTGTCATTATTTCGTTCCTGGTTTTGGTGTAAAATAATGCCGATTATTTTACAGCGGAGAGAAAAATGGACGCAACCTTAAATATTGCGATAGCAGCAGAATTTGAATTAAGTGAAAAAATTGTAGAGCGTTTAGAACAAAGTGAGCTTGAAATTAGTAACGTTTCTATTGTTGAAATGATACCTTTTGAAGAAGAACAAAATATTCGTTTTCGCAATAAAGGCGTTGAACAGCTTTCTCCAAATGAAGTTGAATGGGTTGATTTTAATTATGTCTTTTTTGCTGGAAAACTTGAGCAAGTTTCCCATATTGCGCAAGCAGCAGAGCAGGGCTGTATTGTCATTGATATGTTAGGCGTTTGTAGTGCACTTTCAGATGTGCCAGTTGTTGTTCCAACCGTAAATGAATCACAATTATTTGAACTGAGACAACGTAACATTGTTAGCTTGCCTGATCCACAAGTAAGCCAACTTGCCTTAACGCTTGCCCCGATTTTACAAGAGACTAATCTCAATCAAGTGTTTGTCACCTCTTTATTGCCGGCTTCTTATACGGATGCAGAAACCGTGACGAAACTTGCGGGACAAACAGCCCGTTTATTAAATGGTATTCCATTAGATGAAGGAAAAACTAGATTAGCATTTGATGTTTATCCGCATCAAACATCTAATTTATCCACTCAATTACAACGAATTTTTCCTCAATTAGATCGTGCTACATTCCACTCAATCCAAGTGCCTGTATTTTATGGATTGGCACAAAAAGTTACCGCACTTTCAGACTATGATTTCGACTATCAGCCTCAAAATAGTGATCTTATCGCTTTAGAAGAAGACTTAATTACGCCTGTTCTTAATGGAGAACAAGAAAATGGCGAAGAATCAGTAAAACTTCATTTAAGTCAAATAAGTGCGGTAGAAAATGGCGTAGAATTTTGGTCTGTGGCAGATGAACAACGCTTTAATCTCGCCTTACTTTCAGTGAAATTGTTGGAAGGAATTTATCAGCAAGGTTATTAATACCAAGGAAATTAAAGAGAAGAGTATGCAAAATATTCTATTTATTATCCATTCATCCCCTTATGGTGACGAGCATTTTTTTAGTGCATTACGTTTGGCGTTACAGTTGCAAGAGCAACATAAAAGTGCGGTTAATTTAAAAGTATTTTTAATGTCTGATGCGGTAACTGGCGGTTTAGCAAAACAAAATCCAGCAGAAGGGTATCATTTACAACAAATGTTGGAAATTTTAACAGCGCAAAGGGCGACAATTAAACTTTGTAAAACCTGTACAAATGCTCGTGGTATCACTGAATTACCGTTGGCGGACGGTGTGGAAATCGGCACGTTAGCAGAGCTGGCAGACTGGACGATGGAAGCCGATAAAGTATTAAATTTTTAATTTTCTCGGTAGATAAAAGAAACCCACCACAAGTGCGGGTTCTTTTTTGCTTATTTTGTTGCTGCTTTCATTGCTTGAACAAATTCAGCTAATTCAACTAAACATTGCTCATGATTATCTAAATTTCGCTCAATAATTTTTACTGTTGCCGAACCTGAAATTGCACCCGCAGCACCCAAAGACAACGCTTCTTTAACTTGCTCTGGTTGAGCAATGCCAAAGCCTTGTAAAATTGGTGGGGCATTATGGGCTTTAAGCTGTTCTACAAGGGTGTCCAAATTTGCTGCGTGAGCTTGATTTTCAGCGCTGGTTACGCCAGCACGAGAAACTAAATAAGTATAGCCTTCGCTATTTTCCGCTACACCTTGGATCGTTTTCTCGTCCGCATTTGGTGGGCAAATAAAGACGGGTTGAATGCCGTGTTTTTTAGCCGCTTGTACATAATCTTCTTTTGCGAGTAACGGAATATCTGCTACAAGTACAGCATCAACACCGACTTCTGCGCAACGTTGATAAAAAGCATCTAGACCTTTGGCAAAAATTAAATTGGCACAAAGTAATAAACTAATCGGAATCTCTGGATATTTTGACCGCACTTTTTCCAATAGTTTAAAGCTATCTTCACTGCTATGACCTGCAGTTAAAGCACGATTATTCGCCGATTGAATAACTGGGCCATCAAGGAGTGGATCGGAAAAAGGAAAACCGAGTTCTAAAGCATCCGCACCGTTATCGACAAGTGTGCAAATGATCTTAAAAGAGCGGTCGAAAGTAGGGTCGCAAAGGGTAACGAACGGCACGAAAGCACCTTCATTTTTTACGTTAAGTGTCGCAAATTGCGTTTCAAAACGGCTCATTAGTTCGTTCCTCCATTTAAAATTTTATCAACGGTAAAAATATCTTTATCGCCTCGTCCTGAAAGATTAACCACTAAAAGTTGTTCTTTTTCAGGATTTTGTTTAATCAATTTCAAGGCATAAGCCAAGGCGTGTGAGCTTTCTAATGCAGGAATAATGCCTTCGTGTTTTGCTAATTCTTGGAATGCGTTGAGGGCTTCTTCATCGGTAATCGATACATAATCAGCACGACCAATCGCATTTAAATAAGCATGTTGTGGCCCAACAGAGGGAAAATCTAACCCTGCAGAAATGGAATAGGATTCCTCAATTTGTCCATCTTTATCTTGCATAATTGGCGATTTCATTCCGAAGTAGATGCCTGTTGTGCCGTGCTTGAGCGGTGCGCCATGTTCACCGCTTTCAATACCTTTACCCGCAGGTTCTACGCCGATGAGTTTCACAGCGGTTTCTTCAATGAAATCCGCAAACATACCAATTGCATTCGAGCCACCACCAACAGCAGCAATCACTGCATCAGGTAAACGAGCTTCCCGTTCGAGAATTTGACGTTTCGTCTCAATCCCAATCATTTTTTGAAATTCACGCACGATAGTCGGGAATGGATGGGGGCCTGCCGCGGTGCCAAGTAAATAATGAGTGGTTTCATAGTTTGCTGACCAATCACGCATTGCTTCACAACAAGCGTCTTTTAAAGAGCAAGAGCCTTTTTGTACAGGAATCACTTCCGCACCCATCAAACGCATACGGAACACATTTGGCGATTGGCGTTCAACATCTTTTGCGCCCATATAAACACGGCACGGCATATCTAACATGGCACAAGCTAGGGCGGTCGCAACACCGTGCTGACCTGCACCAGTTTCGGCAATAATACGCGTTTTGCCCATACGTTTAGCAAGCAAAATTTGCCCTAATACTTGGTTAGTTTTATGGGCACCCCCATGTAATAAATCTTCACGTTTAAGATAAAGTTTAGTTTTTGTACCTTTGGTTAAGTTACGACAAAGGGTAAGTGCGGTCGGTCTGCCTGCATAATTTTTGAGTAAATCGGCAAATTCTGCTTGGAATGTAGGATCATTTTGAGCCTCCACAAAGGCTTGTTCTAATTGCTTTAAAACAGGCACTAAAATTTCGGGTACATACATTCCGCCAAATTCGCCAAAATAAGGGTTAAGAAGTGTGTCTGACATATTTTTTTCCTATTATTTTTTAGTTATCTTTTGCAACGCTCATTCCCGCAAATGATTGTGCGGTTGGCATTACTTCAATGCGATTAATGTTCACGTGTTCAGGTTGTTGATGAAGCCATAATACAATGTTAGCAATATCTTCAGGCTGAACCGATTGCACGTTTTCATACACTTTTGCCGCTCTTTCATCATCGCCGTGAAAACGCACATTAGAGAACTCCGTACCGCCACATAAACCGGGTTCAACATTGCTTACTCGAATTTTTGTGCCTGCCAGATCGGCTCGTAAATTTAAGCTAAATTGTGTGACAAAAGCTTTACTTCCACCATATACATTACTGCCAGCATAAGGATAAGTACCTGCAATTGAACTCAAATTGATAATCTGCCCGTGATTACGAGTCACCATATTTGGCAACACAAGGCGAGTGATAGTAACCAATCCTTTGATGTTGGTATCGATCATCTGATACCAATCTTGTAAATCCGCTTTATGTGCTGGCTCTAATCCCAAGGCTAAACCTGCATTATTCACTAATAAATCGACCGCTTGCCAACCTTCAGGAAGGGTGCTTAGAGCGTTAATTGTGGCTTGTTCATCACGAATGTCAAAGGCAAGCGGTAGAAAATTATTGCCTAATTGTGAATGGATTTCTGCTAATCGATCTGCACGTCTGCCCGTGCCAATTACTTTATAGCCAGCTTCGATCAATTTTTTACAGATTGCCAAGCCAAAGCCTGCAGTTGCGCCTGTAACTAATGCGGTTGTGGTTTTCATTTTTTCTCCTAAATCCTGAGCTTATTTGTACTATTAAAGTAGTACAAATGGATTTTGATTGCAAGCAATTTCATTTTAATTTTAAAAATGCCATTAAATGAATTAATTTAACAATACCGCAAACGTTTGCTTAATGATATAATCTGCCTAATTTTTATTTCTACTGATTGAGGTTAATCGTGAGCAACACACAACTTAGCTACAAAGATGCTGGCGTAGATATTCACGCTGGGAATGAATTAGTCGAACGTATCAAAGGCGATGTAAAACGCACTCGCCGCTCTGAAGTCTTGGGCAGATTGGGTGGTTTCGGTGCATTATGTGCTTTACCAACTAAATATAAAGAGCCAATTTTAGTTTCTGGTACAGATGGCGTGGGCACAAAATTACGCCTGGCGATTGACTTGAAAAAACACGATACCATTGGTCAGGATTTAGTGGCAATGTGTGTAAACGACTTAATCGTACAAGGGGCAGAACCGCTTTTCTTCTTAGATTACTATGCAACAGGTAAATTAGACGTTGATGTGGCAGCAAATGTGATCAAAGGTATTGCTGACGGTTGCGAAATGTCTGGCTGTGCGTTAGTCGGTGGCGAAACTGCTGAAATGCCTGGAATGTACCACGAAGGCGACTATGATTTGGCAGGTTTCTGCGTGGGCGTGGTAGAAAAATCAGAGATTATTGACGGCACAGCAGTAAAAACGGGCGACACGCTTATCGCACTCGGCTCAAGTGGTGCTCACTCAAACGGCTATTCACTTATTCGCAAAGTGCTTGAAGTGAGCGGTGCAAATCCAGCGGATTTATTAGAAAGCAAACCGCTTAGCGAACACCTTTTAGCACCAACCAAAATCTATGTAAAATCGATTTTACAGCTGATCAAGCAGACCGAAGTTCACGCCATTGCTCACTTAACAGGCGGCGGTTTCTGGGAAAATATCCCGCGTGTATTACCTGACAACACCAAAGCAGTGATTGATGAATCAAGCTGGCAATGGCCTGCGATCTTCAACTGGTTACAAGAAAAAGGCAATATTAGTCGTTATGAAATGTACCGCACTTTTAACTGTGGCGTAGGTATGGTAATTGCATTACCAGAAAAAGAGGTTGAAACCGCTATCGCATTGCTTGAACAAGCGGGCGAAAAAGCGTGGGTTATAGGCAAAATTGCACCTCTTGGCGAAGACGAAGCACAGGTTGAGATTCAATAATAAAATCTTAAATTTCAATTCAGCCCTTTTAAGCTGATTTCTATAAGGAAGAAAATGAAAAAAATTGCCGTCCTTATTTCTGGTCAAGGAACGAATTTACAAACTATTATTGATGCCTGCCATTCAGGCGATATTCCCGCCAAAATTGCTTGTGTGGTAAGTAACAAAGCTGATGCTTACGGATTAGTTCGAGCCAAACAAGCACAGATTCCGCAAGCGGTCTTTCTTCGCAAAAATTTTGCCAATAACCTCGAAATGGACGATGCCATTGGCGATTATTTGCAAAGCCTAGCAGTAGATTTGATCGTCCTTGCTGGTTATATGAAAATTCTTACCCCAAAATTTACTCAACGTTTTGCAGGGAAAATTTTAAATATCCATCCTTCTCTTCTTCCTAAATACGCAGGCTTAAACACCTACCAACGTGCGCTTGAAGCAGGCGACAATGAACACGGCACAACCGTCCATTTTGTCAATGAAGAAGTAGATGGTGGTGCGATTGTCTTACAAGCAAAAGTGCCAATCTTCCCCGAAGATAGCATAGAAGAAGTGGAAGCTAGAACCCGTGAGCAAGAATATCAAATTTATCCGCTTGTGATTAAATGGTTTACCGAAGGTCGGTTAAGACTTAAAGATAATTTGGCATATTTAGATGGGAAACCCTTGCCAAAATCTGGATATGCAGATGAATAACTTAGGATTTAGGCAGACTATTTCTGTATTTTTTATTTAATTAGGATGCAAAAGTGCGGTGAAATTCCACCGCACTTTCAAGGTTAATGATGATGGTGTTCTGGTTTTGGTGGTAATTTAGCTAATCCTTTACCAACCGGTAAAATTAATGTGCTATAGCTTGCAGATTGCTGACAAGTTTGTTGATCTGCAAATGGTGTTTTATGAATAACTTTAATTTTCCAAATTCCATCAATTAATGGAATGATATTCACACGTCCTTGACTATCTGTTTTACCTGAAAAACCTTGTGGTTCACGATGACCTGTACTTGCTTCAAGATCTTTCACGATAATAGTATCAGCGGTTGCGATGACAGTTTCGCCTGCTAATGGTTGATCTTGGTAGAAAATTTGAACAGGGAACGGTTCGCCTGATTTCGCTTTGCTTGGATCACGCAAAGGAACAATTTCTAGCGGTAAACCAACTCTTGTCATTGCCATTTCTGCATTTAATGGTTTTTTACCAACGGTAACGAGACTTTTGCCAAACATTTGAGTTTGTTCGCAATAAGTTGGGTTTTCTAATCCTTTCAAATTATCCATTTTCCAACCTTCAGCATTTTGTGACCAAAATGTTGGTTTATAAGTGGCTGTTATCCAATAAGAACCATCAGACAATGCGTTCTCTGATTGATATTGATAGTTTTCGCCTTTTTGGATTAAGGTTTGTTTTTCTCCATTTTGATGAATAATTTCCATTGGTGCAAAAATTTTTAAACGTGCTTCAGGAATTTTTTCTACATAAGGGTAATCCCCATAAGCTAATTCTGCTTTTAATACAGAACCTGATGCTAATTTCGTCGGTGCTTGAACCCAAACTTCGTGAGCTTGTGCTATGCCAGATAAAACCAATAAGCTTGTAATTAATGTCTTTTTCATATATTTCCTTAATAAGAATGGGGGAGTTAAAAAATGAGTGCAAAATACTAAATGAAAATAGCTATCATTTAAATAGCTATTTAAATAAAATTTTAAGATTTGTGATCGAGATCACAAAATGAAAAATACCATAAGAAATAGTATAAAAATGCCCTAAATACAAAATATTTAGGGCGTCTTATAAATTGAGGAAAATGTTTTAATCGTCTTTTTTCGATGGTTTAATGCCTAATAAATTACAACTTAATTTACTAATTACATGTTCTGCAGTATTGCCTAATAATGCGGCAGATAAACCTGTGCGTCCCACTGTGCCTAAAATCACTAATTCAGCTTCAATTTCTTTCGCCACTTCAGGAATAACTTCCTCTGGGAAACCTTCACGTACGTGAGTATGATCTTCATCAATCCCAAACTTCTGACGTAACGCTTTCATATTAATGAGATGCTGACCTCGAATACCGTTTTCATAACCTGAAGTATTAAATTCAGGCAAATCAATCGCCATATTAATTGGCGCGGAAGGGTAGGCTGCCACCAAATGGACATTACCACGATTTAGATTTTCCGCGAGTGAAATACCAGTTTCTACCAGCTCTTGATTAAATTCATCTTGATATTCTTGCTCTCCAGATACATTAACAGCCACAAGAATACGGCGTTGATGTTTCCAATCGCCATCACGAACCATTAAGACAGGAATAGGGCATTTACGAAGAAGTTGCCAATCAATGGGAGTAAAGATTAGAGACGTAAGTTTTTCTTCGTCTTTGGTATATTTTACGACTAGATCGTAATTATTATTTTCTACTTCTTCGTTAATTGCATCAGCTTCATTACTATTCCACACAATATGAGATTGTAATTCAATTTCTGGATTTGCATATTTATCTAAGTAATATTGAACAGCGTGACGGTGTTTTTCTATTACTTGTTGATGCATTTCTGAACGTTCTTCAGAAGAAAGTAAAGCTGACATTTCATAAGATAAATCATAGACTGATAAAAGTGCGGTGATTTTTACCTTAGTTTCATTTTTTTGTTCTTCAACTAAACGCACTGCACGAGCTAGGGCGTACTGTTTTTCATTACTGGGATTAAGTACAACGAGAATATTTTTAAATTTCATAATAGCCTCCAAAATTGGAGCATAGGATAAAAAAGAATAGCAAGAATGGCAAGGTACAAGATTAATTTGGATAAATTTATTTTTGGACTATAGTAGATCGGTTCTAAATCTTGCATCATTTTTCAGTATTTTCAATTGCCCTTCCATATACCCAAATTAAGCTTAAATCCATATCCTTTAAGAATAAAGAAAAGTATTTTAGATCAATTCCATTATATTTTTGAGAGTACAAGCTTTACCTTAATTCTAAAAATTTCCTATGTTGTTTATATGTCTTTTTTCCTTTAGGTAATTTTCATTAATCTTAATGCTGTCAAGTCCGTGAGCTTCAAGTACTAAATAGCACTCAATAAAAAGCTAATTTGGATAAAACAGAATTGCTGTATGTATTAGGTTGAATATTAAGCAAATCTGCAGTAGTTCTTGAGCTAACTTTAGCAACAAAAATTTAATAAGATTTTTCAAGCATTTTTTATTTATAATGTGTCATTTTCTTTTTTGTGGCTTGGTATTGATGTTAATCCACTACAGTGTCTAATATTATTACTTAGGATATATAGATCTATTATTTTTTGATTTTTTATAGAAAATTATAAATAGAGATTTTTCGTGATCCCTATCACAATATCTTGTAAAACCACTTAAAAACGTTACCTATTTTCATTCAATCAATGATACAGTTGTATCTGTTTGACTTTTTGTCATTTTAACGATGAATAGACGAAAGTTTGTTCATTAATCTCATCAACCCAATCATCAATCAGAGGGAAACAGTATGTTAATTGGTGTACCTAGAGAGCTGCTTGAGAATGAGAACCGTGTGGCGGCAACGCCGAAAACGGTTCAACAAATATTGAAATTGGGCTTTGACGTGATCGTGGAACACGATGCAGGTTTTAAAGCTAGTTTTGAAGATCAAGCATTTTTAGAGGCAGGCGCGAAGATCGGTTCGTCGGCTGAAATTTGGCAATCGGATATTATCTTCAAAGTAAATGCACCGACAGATGAAGAAATCGCTCAAATGAAGGAAGGCGCAACGCTTGTGAGCTTTATTTGGCGTATGCAAAATCCTGAGTTAATGGAAAAACTCACAGCGAAGAAAATTAATGTGTTAGCCATGGATGCAGTGCCTCGTATTTCTCGTGCGCAAGCATTGGATGCACTTTCTTCTATGGCGAATATTTCTGGTTATCGTGCTGTCATTGAAGCTGCGCATGAATTTGGTAGTTTTTTTACTGGACAAATTACTGCTGCTGGTAAAGTTCCACCAGCAAAAGTGTTGGTAATTGGTGCTGGTGTAGCTGGTTTGGCGGCAATTGGTGCGGCAAATAGCCTTGGGGCGATTGTTCGTGCTTTTGACTCTCGTCCTGAAGTGAAAGAGCAAGTTCAGAGTATGGGTGCGAGCTTCTTAGAAATTGATTTCAAAGAAGAAGGCGGCAGTGGTGATGGTTATGCGAAAGTGATGTCGGAAGAATTTAACCGTCGTGCGATGGAGCTTTACGCAGAACAAGCTAAAGAAGTCGATATTATTATTACTACGGCAGCCATTCCAGGTAAACCAGCACCTCGTTTGATTACCAAAGAAATGGTGGATTCAATGAAACCAGGTTCGGTAATTGTGGATTTAGCCGCTGCAACTGGTGGTAACTGTGAATATACGCAAGCAGGGAAAGTTGTTACAACTGAAAACCAAGTGAAAGTGATTGGTTATACAGATTTTCCAAGCCGTTTACCAACGCAATCGTCTCAACTTTATGGCACAAACTTAGTCAATTTATTAAAACTTTTGTGTAAAGAGAAAGATGGCAATATCAATATTGATTTTGAAGATGTGGTTCTTCGCGGTGTAACCGTTGTTCGTGATGGAGAAGAAATTCCACCAGCACAAATTCAAGTGTCTGCACAACCAAAACAAGAGACCAAAGCTGCACCAGTGGCAGAGAAAAAAGAATCTAAACCAACAGATCCTCGTATGAAATATGGTGTGATGGCAGGTGTTGGTGTGTTATTCCTTTGGTTAGCTTCTGTAGCACCAGCTGCATTTTTATCACATTTCACTGTATTTGTTTTAGCTTGCGTGGTGGGTTATTACGTGGTTTGGAATGTTAGCCATGCACTTCACACACCATTAATGGCAGTAACAAATGCAATTTCAGGCATTATTATTGTTGGGGCGTTATTACAAATTCGTCAGCCAACAGGCAATCTATTTATCGATGCGTTAGCTTTTGTGGCGATTTTGGTGGCAAGCATCAATATTTTTGGTGGTTTCCGTGTCACACAACGTATGTTAGCAATGTTTAGAAAAGGTTAAGGAGCGCACAATGTCTGAAGGTTTAGTACAGGCTGCGTATATTTTAGCAGCATTACTTTTCATTATGAGCTTGGCAGGACTTTCTAAACATGAAACTGCTAAAGCGGGTTGTTGGTTCGGTATTGTTGGTATGACAATTGCCCTTATCGCAACCATTTTTGGACCTCATTCTGAAGGAACATTTTGGATCATTATTGCAATGATCATCGGTGGTGCAATCGGTGTTCAACGTGCATTAAAAGTAGAAATGACTGAAATGCCAGAACTTGTGGCGATTCTTCACAGTTTTGTCGGTTTAGCGGCTGTACTCGTAGGCTTTAATAGCTATGGTTTACACCATGAGGCATTAATGCCTGAAGGATTAGATGCAGCAGCACAAGCCGCATTTGTGGCAGAGCAAGCGGTATTAACGAATATTCATAATGTCGAAGTATTTTTAGGTATCTTTATCGGTGCAGTAACTTTCACTGGTTCAGTTGTCGCATTTGGTAAATTGAGCGGAAAAATTAATTCAAAAGCATTAATGTTACCGCATCGCCATAAATTAAATTTAGCCGCACTTGTGGTATCTGCATTATTGATGGTTGCATTCTTGAATAATCCAGAAAGCATTTTCCCTGTGTTATTAATGACAGCGATTGCGCTTGCATTTGGATGGCACTTAGTGGCATCAATCGGTGGGGCAGATATGCCAGTTGTGGTATCAATGCTTAACTCTTATTCAGGTTGGGCAGCGGCTGCAGCAGGTTTTATGTTGAATAATGATTTGCTCATCGTTACAGGTGCGCTTGTTGGTTCTTCTGGTGCAATTCTTTCTTATATTATGTGTAAAGCAATGAATCGTTCATTTGTGAGCGTAATTGCGGGTGGTTTTGGTAACGATGTTCAAGTTTCTTCAAGCGAAGAACAAGGCGAACACCGTGAAACTACGGCAGAAGAAGTGGCTGAATTGTTGAAAAATGCAAGTTCTGTAATTATCACGCCAGGATATGGTATGGCTGTGGCACAAGCACAATATCCAGTCGCTGATATTACGGCAAAATTGCGTGAACGTGGTGTGAACGTTCGTTTTGGTATTCATCCTGTTGCAGGACGTTTACCCGGTCATATGAACGTGCTGTTAGCCGAAGCAAAAGTGCCTTACGATGTGGTACTTGAAATGGATGAAATCAACGACGATTTCGCTGATACCGATGTGGTATTGGTTATCGGTGCGAACGATACGGTAAACCCAGCTGCGATGGAAGATCCAAATAGCCCAATCGCAGGAATGCCAGTGTTAGAAGTATGGAAAGCACAAAATGTGATTGTGTTCAAACGTTCAATGGCTGTAGGTTATGCAGGCGTACAAAATCCATTATTCTTCAAAGAGAATACGCAAATGCTCTTTGGTGATGCAAAAGATCGTGTTGAAGACATCTTAAAAGCATTATAAAAAAACACGTATAAAAATAACCGCACTTTGGGTTGCTTAAGTGCGGTATTTTTTTATGGTATTTAGTGACTATCTTCAGGATATTCCAAAATTTCTGAACACAAGCCCAATCCAGATAAAAATTCAATAAATGCCCGTACTTTTATTGGCAAATGTCTTCTGTTTGGATAGAGCACATGAATTTCTAATTTTTGTTGCTTATATTCTGGCAATAATTCGATAAGCTCGCCTTTTTCAAAGGCGCTACCTAAAATAAATTTTGGTAAATTAGCAATACCCAATCCCGCTTTTGCCATATTTAATAAGGCAAAACCGCTATTGCTTACCACTTTGGATTGGATTTTGAAACGTTGGGTTTGATTTATCCGTGAACCAACCCAATTTACCTGATTCATTGAATTTTTATAAAGTAAGCCATTATGATGTTCTAAATCATCAGGCGTTTGTGGAATACCATTCGCTTCAAGATAATTAGGCGATGCTACAAAATGAACAGTAGTAGTTCCTATTTTACGTGAAACCAACGAGCTATCTTCCATATAACCAATACGAAGAGCAAGATCATAGCTTTCGGATAATAAATCGATTTTCTTATCATTAAATTCGACTTCAATATGCAAATGAGGATGCTTAGCCATAAAAGTGGGTAAATTTGGTGCAATAAAAAGTAAACCAAAATCCCGAGGAACAGAAATCAGTAAATTTCCTTGTAATGAACTGGTAAGCTGAGTAATGCTGGAATCTGCTTCATCTAAATCAAGCAAAATGCCTTGGCAGCGTTGGTAATACATCATTCCTGCTTCGGTAGGCATAATTTTTCTGGTGGTACGTTGTAATAATCGTATTTTTAAATGTTCTTCTAATTGTGAAACTAATTTACTTGCCATCGCTACAGAAATATTTTGCTGCTTTGCTGCCAATGTAAAACTTTGGGTTTCAATGATTTTACAGAAAATAGAAATCGCATTGAGTTTATCCATTTATAGACCTTTTTTGAAAAAATGCTTGATTTTGCCTACATAACTTTGCACTATACCCGCAATTTTATAAAATTCTAGTAATATTAGGTAATCAAATGAGTAAATCCTTAGTGATTGTGGAGTCGCCAGCAAAAGCAAAAACTATTAATAAGTATTTAGGTAGCCAATATGTGGTTAAATCGAGCGTCGGACATATTCGTGATTTACCAACTGTAGGTTCTAGTACAGGCGAAAAAGCTAAACCAATTTCAACTAAAGGTATGGATGCCGAAGAAAAAGCAAAAATTAAAGCAGAAAAGGAACGTAACGCCTTAGTTAAACGTATGGGGATTGATCCTTATCACGATTGGAAAGCAAATTATCAGATTTTGCCAGGGAAAGAAAAAGTAGTTTCCGAATTAAAATCGCTTGCTAAAAAAGCAGATCATATTTATCTCGCAACCGACTTGGATAGAGAAGGGGAAGCGATTGCATGGCATTTACGTGAAGTGATTGGTGGAGATGATGATCGTTTTAGTCGCGTGGTGTTTAACGAAATCACTAAAAATGCAATAAAACAAGCTTTTGAAAAGCCTGAACAATTAAATATGGACCGCGTTAATGCCCAACAAACTCGTCGTTTTTTAGATAGAGTAGTGGGCTTTATGGTGTCTCCGTTACTTTGGAAAAAAGTTGCGCGCGGGCTTTCTGCTGGTCGAGTTCAATCGGTTGCGGTTAAATTATTAGTAGAACGCGAGCGTGAAATTAAAGCGTTCCAGCCTGAAGAATATTGGGAAGTTGCCGTCCTTACGAACAATCAAAATAAACAAGCCATACGTTTGGATGTCACGGATTATAAAGGCAAGAAATTTGATCCAAAGAATCAAAAAGAGGCACAAAGTGCGGTAGATTTTCTTAATGTTTCTGATTACGTTGTCACAAATTTAGACACTAAGCCAACAAGTTCTCGCCCTCGTGCGCCATTTATTACATCAACACTTCAACAAACGGCAAGTACTCGTTTAGGATTTGGCGTTAAGAAGACAATGATGTTAGCCCAACGTTTATATGAAGCAGGTTATATTACTTATATGCGTACGGACTCAACCAATTTAAGTCAAGATGCGCTAAATATGGCACGTAGCTATATTGAAAATCATTTTGGGGCGCAATATTTACCAGAAAAACCAAATTTCTATTCTAGTAAAGAAAATGCGCAAGAGGCGCATGAGGCTATTCGCCCCTCAGATATTCGCGCATTGCCTGAATCCTTAGAGGGAATGGAAAAAGATGCAGTACGTCTTTATGATTTAATTTGGCGTCAATTCTTAGCCTGTCAAATGCCACCAGCACAATATGATAGTAGTACATTGACTGTTTCAGCAGGCGATTATACCTTAAAAGCAAAAGGCAGAATTTTACGTTTTGATGGTTGGACAAAAGTATTGCCACAAATAGGTAAAAATCCTGAAGATCAAGAATTGCCTGTAGTTGCTGTTTCAGAAAAACTTGCTTTAAAAGAAGTGCAACCAACACAACACTTTACTAAACCACCTGCTCGTTTTACTGAAGCGGCTTTAGTAAAAGAATTGGAAAAACGTGGTATTGGCAGACCTTCCACCTATGCGGCAATTATTTCTACTATTCAAGAACGTGGATATGTTCGTACTGAAAATCGTCGTTTCTATGCAGAAAAAATGGGCGAAATTGTAACTGATCGCCTCAATGAATCTTTCGGGGAATTAATGAATTACGATTTTACCGCGAATATGGAAGATACTTTAGATAAAATTGCCTCTGGTTCAGTAAATTGGAAAACTGAATTGAATCAATTCTTCAAAGATTTTTCTAGCCAACTTTCTAAAGCTGAATTAGATGAACTTGAAGGCGGTATGCGCCCAAATAGCCTTGTGGAAACCGATATTAAATGCCCAACTTGTGGTAGAAAAATGGCAATTCGCACGGCAAGTACAGGGGTGTTTTTAGGATGCACTGGGTATGCGTTATCGTCAAAAGAACGGTGCAAAACAACGATTAATTTAATTCCTGAAGCGGAATTATTGAATGTTTTAGATGAATCTTCAGAAACTAAAGCATTAATGGATCGTAAACGTTGTACAAAATGTGGAACGGCAATGGACAGTTATGTAATCGATGCCCATCGTAAAATCCATATTTGTGGTAATAATCCAAATTGTGATGGATATTTAATTGAAGAAGGCTCATTCAAAATTAAAGGTTATGATGGCCCTGTTGTTGAGTGTGATAAATGCGGTGCAGATATGCATTTAAAACTTGGTCGTTTTGGCAAGTATATGGGATGTACAAATTGTGATAACACGCGCAAAATTTTGAAAAATGGCGAAGTTGCACCACCGAAAGAAGAGCCAGTACATTTCCCTGAGCTA
Source organism: Haemophilus sp. HN_Hi16 (assembly GCF_049823435.1). Lineage (NCBI taxonomy): Bacteria > Pseudomonadati > Pseudomonadota > Gammaproteobacteria > Pasteurellales > Pasteurellaceae > Haemophilus > Haemophilus sp. HN_Hi16. The sequence continues at coordinate 1,400,611 of NZ_CP187500.1, read as the reverse complement.
AAATGTGAAAAATCTGATGCGTACTTTGTATTGCGTGATGGTGCAAGTGGCGTGTTTATGTCAGCCCATAACTTCCCGAAATCCCGCGAAACACGCCCAGTTAAAATCTCAGAACTTGTGCAATATCGCGAGCGTTTACCTGAAAAATTAGCTTATTTAGCGGATGCACCACAAAAAGATCCTGAAGGGAACGAAGCGATTGTTCGTTTTAGTCGTAAAGAGAAAAAGCAATATGTGACTTCTGAAAAAGAGGGAAAAGCGACTAAATGGATTGTTGATTTCACCAACGGAAAATGGGTTGAACGAAAAAAATAACAAGAAAAGTGCGGTAAATTACCGCACTTTTTTGTTTGTAATAAATTTTTTAGATTATCTGAAGATTAAAGGCTTGTGATAAGTTCATTAATTTTATTTTTCGCAGATGATTGTGCTTTTTCAATGGCTTCAGCACCCAATCCAATGCCTTGTGCATAAACAAATTGCACATCTGTGATACCGATAAAACCTAAAATTGATTTCATATATTGTGTTACTAAATTTTCTTCATCATACAACCCACCAAATGCACATAACACAATGACTTTTTTGCCTTTCAACAAACCTTCAGGACCCTTTGCTGTATATTGGAAAGTAACGCGCGGACGTGCGATAAAATCAAAATAGCTTTTTAATTGTGTTGGAATGTTTAAATTATACATTGGCGCACCAATTATTAATGTCTGTGCGTTTTTTAATTCTTCGATTAATTCATCAGACAACGCCAGAAGTTGTTTTTCTTCTATTGTTTTTGGTTCCCCACGCACAGCAATTGCAGCTGCGGTATCAAAATATGGAAGCGGTTGTTGAGATAAATCGCGTACGATAATGTTATTACCTTGTAATTTTTCGACAGCGTAATCAACTAATTGATTAGTCTGAGAGTTATTTCCTGAAATGCTAGATTTTAATACTAATACGTTGCTCATTTTTATTCCTTAACAGTGTATTTAAAAGTGCGGTTATTCTAGCCTTTATTTTTAGGATATAAAGCCCCTAGTCAGAAAAACATTATTTCCTTTCTGTAAAATATGTGCATTTATTTAACAATACCTTAAGAAAGTGATAGAATTCGCCACGCATTTTTTGCCTAATTTCGCTCGTTCAATGGTAGGAATGAAGCCAAGTAGGGCAAAAGTGCGGTTAATTTTTATAGAATTTTAAACGAACACGTCACCTTTCGTATGGGTGACCACTGTATAAGGAAAAAACAATGCCAATTATTACTTTACCTGACGGTTCCCAACGTCAATTCGATAATCCTGTTTCTGTTCTTGAAGTCGCACAAGATATTGGTGCGGGTCTTGCTAAAGCCACTATCGCAGGCCGTGTAAATGGAGAACGTCACGATGCGTGCGATATTATCGAGCAAGATGCAACGTTAGAAATTATTACTGCAAAAGATGAAGACGGTTTAGAGATTATCCGCCATTCTTGCGCTCACTTGCTTGGACACGCTATTAAACAATTATTCCCAGATGTAAAAATGGCAATTGGCCCAACCATTGAAAATGGCTTCTATTATGATGTAGATTTAGATCGCTCTTTAACCCAAGAAGATATTGATACAATCGAAAAACGTATGTTGGAATTGGCAAAAACCAATTATGACGTCGTGAAAAAACGTGTTACTTGGCAAGAAGCGCGTGATACCTTTGAAAAACGCGGCGAGCCATACAAAATGGCAATTTTAGATGAAAACATTGAACGTACTGCAACGCCTGCGTTATATCATCACTTAGAATATATTGATATGTGCCGTGGACCACACGTGCCAAATATGCGTTTCTGTCAGCATTTCAAATTACAAAAAGTCGCTGGTGCGTACTGGCGTGGCGACAGCAAAAACAAAATGTTACAACGTATCTATGGTACGGCTTGGGCGGATAAAAAACAACTTGCTGAATATTTAACACGCTTAGAAGAAGCGGCAAAACGTGATCATCGTAAAATTGGTAAAGCATTAGATTTATATCATATGCAAGAAGAAGCGCCAGGTATGGTATTCTGGCACAATGATGGCTGGACAATTTTCCGTGAGCTTGAAACTTTCGTGCGTACTAAATTAAAACAATACGATTATCAAGAAGTAAAAGGCCCATTTATGATGGATCGCGTGTTGTGGGAAAAAACAGGTCACTGGCAAAATTACGCAGATTTAATGTTCACAACTCAATCTGAAAACCGTGAATATGCAATTAAACCAATGAACTGTCCAGGACACGTTCAAATTTTTAATCAAGGTTTAAAATCTTACCGTGATTTACCAATCCGTATGGCGGAATTTGGTTCTTGCCATCGTAATGAACCATCAGGTTCTTTACACGGTTTAATGCGTGTGCGTGGCTTTACTCAAGATGATGCGCATATTTTCTGTACTGAAGATCAAATTGAGAGCGAAGTAACTAGCTGTATCAAAATGGTGTACGACATTTATAGCACCTTTGGTTTCACTAATATTGCAGTAAAACTTTCTACTCGCCCTGAAAATCGTATCGGTTCAGATGAAATGTGGGATCGTGCGGAAGCAGGTCTTGCAGCTGCATTAGCACATAACGGCTTGGAATATGAAATCCAAGAAGGCGAAGGCGCATTCTATGGTCCAAAAATTGAGTTCGCACTACGCGATTGTTTAGGTCGTGAATGGCAATGTGGTACTGTTCAATTAGACTTCGCGTTACCAGGTCGTTTAGATGCAACTTATGTAGCAGAAGACAATAGCCGTAAAACCCCTGTAATGATTCATCGTGCGATTTTAGGCTCAATTGAGCGTTTCATTGGTATCATTACTGAAGAATATGCTGGTTTCTTCCCTGCGTGGTTAGCTCCAACCCAAGCAGTTGTGATGAATATCACTGATAGCCAAGCTGACTATGTACAGAAAGTCGCAAAACAGCTTTCCGATGTAGGTTTACGCGTGAAAACTGATTTACGTAACGAAAAAGTGGGCTTCAAAATCCGTGAACATACTTTACGTCGCGTGCCTTATATGCTCGTTTGTGGCGATAAAGAAATCGCAGAAGGCAAAGTGGCTGTACGTACACGTAAAGGTGCAGATTTAGGCTCATTTACAGTGGAAGAATTTGCGGAAATCTTGAAAAATCAAGTAAGAAGCCGTGAATTAAAGTTATTGAATGAAGAGTAATACTTCTCAAAAATAACCAATATAATTTACTGTTTAAATAGTAATTTCAATTTAACGGTGATCGTTTAAGCGATCGCCGTTATTTTTATCTCTTTCAGATCTATTGAGATTTCATTTATTTTCTAATAAGTAGTTGCTTTTAATACGCTGACAAATCTGCCTGATTTTTTTAGAGCTTTTTGCGCCAACGCATCTATTGTGGCTTTTGTCGCTAACTGATCTAAATGTTGATCGGTATAAATAGCATCTGGATTATCTTGTTGCCAGTAACTTTCTTCAATAATTGAAGCAATTGAAACTAAAGAATCAAATTCACGTCGAATCTGAGTATGTTGTTCCGCTAGTTTTTTACGTAATAAATTTTCATCAATGCTATTTTTTACAATATCATCTAGCACCTGATTTGTAAGATGCGTAAGTTCCTCTACGCGCTTAGGGTCGCAACTAAATTCAATTTTTCCCTCAATTTGTGGTGTATGAACATCTTGCATAAACCAACTATTTACAGAATAAATACCAGAAACTTTTTCACGTAGAATTAAGCGTAATTTTTCTTGCACAATATCCGCAAGAATATTGAATAAATATTTTTGTTCCGCTCGCCAAGTATTATCTGCGGTAAGGTATATTTCTACATCAGCTCTCGGTTCTTTCAAGCCATTCATAATAAATGATTGAGTTGGTGTATGAATAATAGTTGGGACAAAGTGACGTATCTGAGTTTTTGATTCAACTGAAGCTAAATAACGTTCTGCCAATTTCTTTACTTGATTAAGTTCAATATCGCCAATAATAAAATAGGTAAAATCTGTTTTATTTAAAATATAACGTTGATAAGCGTTACTTAATTGGTTTTTATCAAATGCTAATTGCTGTGCTTGTTTTTGACTATAGACAGTTTCAATATTTGGAAAGCGTAGTTTTGAAACGGCTTGCATAAATTGTGTTTCTAAATCAATTTGTTTGAAATAATCACGGGTTTCACGTCGATATTTTTCTAAGGCAAGATCGGATATAGGCGAAGAACGTAATTTTAAGCGGAACAATGTTAGTAAATTTTCCAAATCTTTAGGTTTAGATACACCAGTAAAACCTTGTTTATCATCATCAATCACAGTTGCAATTACCAATGGATCACGCGAAAAAATTTGATTAACCGCAGAAAGAGAAAGTTCTCCAACACCTGTTTCATCAACTACACTAACGGCAGCACGTAATAAGTGATAGTCCTTATCTGGGATAGAACGTAAACCACCTTGAGTAACAGCACGAAAATGTACTTGATTTGGAGTTTTGTCACTATAGTGGTAGATCAATTTACTTCCATTACTTAAACGAAATTCATAAATATCGCCACGATCCCAGTATTTTTCTTGAGAAAGTGAGCCTGTGTTAAATGTTAAGTGCGGTAATTTTTCGAGTTGTTTTTTTTCATCCCATTGATGTTGTTGCATTTCCATTGCATTGTTCCAACGAGTTTCTATTTCTACTACATCAAAAGGCAAGGCTTTTTGTGGCAAAGGTTGAGTGATTAATAGTAATTTTGCTTTTAATGCTAAGGTTTGATTTAACGTGCGTTGTAAATCAGCTAATGTAATTTGAGATAAAAAACGTTTATTGAGTTCATAACGATCATTTACGCTCAATACCACTTGCTTATTTGCCACAGAAGTAATGAGATCATCGGTAATTTTTAAACTACCAGAACGAATATTTAATTGTTTTTCATTGAGTTGAGTTAAGCGTTTAATCTCGCCGTTTAATTCATTTTGAGTAAAACCTTGTTGTTTTATACTGGCAATAAAGGCAAATAATTTATCTATTGTTTTTGAATATTGTGTATCTATAAGCTGGAGAGAAAAAATGCTTTGTAGTGTTTCTTTACCTAAATGAGTACGATAAAAATTTGCAGAATCTACGCCATTTTCTGTTTCCTTTTCCCATTGCTGTAAACGTAAGTTAAGCAATCGAGTGGTAATTTGCTGAATTAATTCTTGTTTATAACTCGCTAATGTATTGGTTTCAATTGCATTTTCAAAAAAACTTAATTCAATACTCGGAATTGTTGTGCCTTGTTCAGAAATAGAATCTAATCGCCATTTGTTGATAAGAGGAATATTAAAATCAATTTTTTCCAATGTTGTTTTAGTAATTGGGTTTTCTTTGGATAGGTTTTGTTTTAATAGTTTTACTACTTGTTTTGTATCAATATCGCCTACAATAATTACTGACATATTATCTGGTCGATACCATTTGTGGTAAAAATCAGCGACGCGTTTAGCTGAAATTGTTTTAATAATATCCATATCTCCAATTGGATCACGCAATACATAACGAGAACCCGCCATTTCAATAGCACTTTTCTTATTGCCAATACGTAGCATTGGGCTTAAACGTCTCCGCCATTCTTCTTGTACTACACCACGTTCGCCATCCACATCTTTAGGCAAAAAAGTAATATTATTCATCCATTCATTGATGACATCAAAAGCCAATTCTAATTTTTGCTGATTGTTGCTATCTAAATTTAAAGTATAGACTGTATTTTCAAAATCGGTGAAAGCATTAATATCTCGTGCAAATTTCATTCCAAGTTTTTCTAACGCATTAATAATTTGATTTTCTGGATATTTCTTTGAGCCATTAAATGCCATATGTTCAACTAAATGGGCAATGCCTTTTTGATCATCATCTTCGTGCATTGAGCCTGCATTAATTACTAATCGAATATAAACGCGTTCTTTGGGTTCAGTATTTTTTAATACAAAGTATTGCAGACCATTTGATAGTTTACCGTGCTGAATATTTGGATCAAAAGGTAAATCACTATTGGGCGATAGTTCCAAGGATTGACAAGCAATTAGTGAAAAGATAAGCAAAAAAAGTGCGGTTGTTTTTTTCATTATTTTTACCTAGAAAAAAGAAAACTCTACGCTAAATAAAATAAGCGTAGAGTAGGGCTGGTGGATATTTCAAAAGCCCACAAGCCCTATACATTGAAAAAAATTAGAATTGATAGCCAACTTCTAGCCAAAATTCACGCCCAGGCGTATAAACACCGTATTCATCGTTAATGGAAATAGTAGTGACTTTATTTTTACGTGTTTTATTAAGTACATTTAAAATATCTACTTGCATATAAACGCTATGCTTACCTCGAATGGTGGGTTGCCAACGGATACTACTGTCCCATTGTGTATGTCTGCCGTAATGATAGCTACGATAGCGTGGAGGAGCATCGTCGTCATAGTTATCTTCATTAATTGGATCATAACGACGAATTGGTGCTTTCATATACACTTTATTTGACCAAGTAATATCGTAATCTGGTATCGTCATATCAATACCTAGACGAGCAATCCAATCTTCGGTGTTACTATTAACTTGTCGTAACATTTCACGATAAGTCATTAATTTACCATCTAAAAAAACAGGTTTATTCAGATCAAATTCTTCGCCATCAGCTCGTTTTGTATTTAGCCAATCAAAACCAAGTGACATAGTCCAATAAGTTTTACCTAATTTCCAAGGTTCTATATTGTTAAGTTGGAAAGTATAAATATCAACACCAAACGGACGTCCATTAATATAACTACTTTTCTTTATTCCCTTTACAGGCTCTCGTTTCAATATGATACGATTTTTATTATCACGATGAATATAACCGAGTTTGAGTGCTAAATTACCCATATTTTGGTCAAAACTTAAACTTAATTCATCTGCATAAGGGCTTTTTAGGGATGAAAAGTTTTGATGCTGGCGTGTTTGATCATTATTGAGCTTTAAAATACCATTCGCTAATTTTAAAGAAGCAAAAGAACGACCGTAATAACGATTTAAACCTAGTGTAAATCCTGTATTATCCCAAGGACGGTAACGTGCAACAAAGCGCGGGGCGATATTATTATTTTTTAAATAATCATCACGTTCAATGCGAATGCCTGGTCGAAACTCAAATTTACGCCATTTAATTAAATCTTCAGCATAAGCCACAATATTCTGATAGGTGGTTTTAACGCGACCTTTTGATGTTGTACTTTCTGATAAAGGTGAATTATCCATAGTCCCATTTTTCAAAGTAGATGATATTATTTTTGAATGAACATCTTGTGGGCGATAAAATTGGTATTTAGTTGCCTGATAAATTCCACCAATAGAAACAGAATGCTCGGTAGAAGCTAAATAAAAAGGATCCATTACATATTCAGTTGAAAAATGTAAATTATCTTGGGTTAAACGGCTATTACCATATCCGCCTTTTTCGAAATTATAAAGTGGATCATAATTTTCATCTAACACCGATGTTGTTTCAACATTATTCGAGGATGATTTTCGCTTATCTTTAAAACGATCGTATGCTAAAGTATTTGTCCAAACGCCAGAGTTGAATGAATGCACCCAAGCTAGTGTTGTCCCCAATGCTTGATGATAATCGCTTACATTGTTACCTATATTTTCCCTAAAATATTTCAGTTCTTTATAATTTGAATAACGTAAACCGAGTTCAATACGTTCTTTTTCTTGCGGTGTCCAATTGAAATTTAATAAAAGATTATCGGAAAGTCGTTGATGATTTTGTTTGTCTAGTTGCGCTTTGTTATTGGCATTTTCATCAAAACCAATTAAACGATTTTGTTCAATAGATGATGTTCTGCGACTATAGCCAAGAACCATTCCTAAATTATCATTTAGTCTTTTTTCAGCCAAAATATTGAATGTTTGTTTATTGTATTTAGGTTGTAACTCTGCCGCACCAGAATCATCGGGTCTTACTTGTTTAAGTATTTTTTGTACTGAGTCTCCAGCTTCCATTTTTGCCCAAGAGGAATTTGTCGTGCGATATTTAAGTTTTATGCTATCAGTGCCGCTATATTGTTTCGTTTTAGCAATAACGGCACCCCCCATAAAGCCCCCTAAGCTCGCAGAAATATTACTATCTTGTACTTCCACTTTAGAAAGCATAGTCGCATCAAAAAAATAAGCTTGAGTGTGACTAATTCCGGGAACAACTTGCATAGCACCGTCAAAAATACTGTTATCAATAGCAAGATCATTATTTATATTGACATTATCAACAAAGTAGGCGGTTTGATTTGGATCGGCACCGTTAATTGAAATATTTTCAGGCTTGATTTCTCCACGTTGAAAACCATTTTGGTCACTATTTTCATAACGAATATGGGGATTAGAACGAAGATAATCAGTGATGTTACCGTTTGATGTAGGCGTTTTACTTATCTCGTCAGAAGAGAGTGTTTTAACGGAAGAAAGCGATTTATTATTGTCGCCATACACAACAATTTCGGGCAATATATTTTTGTTGGTTGTTGGTTGTTGGTTGTTGGTTGTGTCAACAGTTTGCCCCATAATAAATGGACTGACAAATGTTGAGCAGAATAACAACATTAATGGCTTTTTTTGATACATAGTATAGTTCCCTAAAATAAAAGATAGAAATAAGAATGATTATCATTATATTTTTAAAATTTATGAATACAAGGGGAATTCGACTTAAAATAGGTATCAAAGAAATAAAAAAAACCGCACTTTTAAAAGTGCGGTTATATTCAATTCTGTTTTATGGAAGAAATTATTCTACCCCAACCATTACAGAAGTTGCTTTGATGATTGCGTATGCTTCTTTACCAACTTCTAAGTTTAATTCTTTAACTGCTGCTAAAGACACAGTTGAAGAAAGCACGTTACCGCCACCGATATCAATGTGAACGATTGCATTTACTGAACCGTTTTCGATTGAAACAACTTTACCTTTTAATTGGTTTCTTGCACTAATTTTCATAACATTTCTTTGTTAGTTAGGGTTTAAAAGAGCTTGTATTTTATTCCTTATCTTAAAAAAGACAAGTCATAAGTAAAAACACAAGTGTTTAAAAATTTTTGGAAAATTGACCGCACTTTTATAGGCATTTTGCAGGTTTCGGCAAACCTGCTAATTTTGTGGCTTGTTTTGCAGGGCCTTCAGGAAATAAGCGTTGCAAATAACGGCTATTACCTTTATCCGCACCAAGCTTTTCCGCCATGGCTTTTACCAACATACGGATGGCAGGGGAGGTGTTATATTCTTGATAAAAGTCTCGCACAAAATAAATCACTTCCCAATGGGCATCTGTTAATTCAAGACTTTCTAACTGCGCAATAGAGCGAGCGACATCTTCGTTCCATTGTTGGCTATTAAGCAAATAACCGTCTTTGTCAGTTTCAACTTCAACTTCAATTCCATTGATATTCAACATATTAATTCACTTCTTTAAAGTTAATCATTTCGTTGTTTGAAAAATCAGTTTGATCTTCGTCCTCAAATTGCATTGGCGTGATTTGTTCTTCATCAAATGCGGTATCGCCTTCAATCCCATTAATCATTTGTCCGTGTTTGATTCCTTTGAAATCAAATAATTTTGGATCACTCATATGTGACAATGTAATGTTTTGCATTGCGCTGAACATAGTTTCTAAGCGTCCAGGATATTGGCGATCCCAAGTATTGAGCATTTCTTTTACAACTTGGCGTTGAAGATTTGGTTGTGAGCCACATAGATTACAAGGAATAATCGGAAATTCTTTCGCGATAGCATATTTTTCAATGTCTTTTTCTTTGCAGTAAGTAAGCGGACGAATCACAATTTGTTTGCCATCGTCAGAAATTAATTTAGGTGGCATGGATTTCATTTTGCCGCCATAAAACATATTTAAAAATAGTGTCGCTAACATGTCGTCTCGGTGGTGCCCTAAAGCGATTTTGGTTGCACCAAGTTCTGTGGCAGTACGATATAAAATCCCACGGCGTAGGCGAGAGCAGAGTGAACAAGTGGTTTTTCCTTCTGGAATTTTTTCTTTCACAATGCCGTAAGTATTTTCTTGTACAATTTTGTAATTTACGCCAATACTTTCCAAATATTCAGGCAATACGTGTTCTGGAAACCCTGGTTGTTTTTGATCGAGGTTTACCGCAACAATATCAAATTTTATCGGTGCACTTTGCTGTAAATTCAACAAAATATCGAGAAGCGTATAACTGTCTTTGCCTCCGGATAAACACACCATGACTTTATCGCCATCTTCAATCATCCCAAAATCTGCAATGGCGTTGCCTACATTACGGCGAAGACGTTTTTGTAATTTATTGAAATTATAGCTTTGTTTTTTTTCTTGTTGGGCTAACTGGGTCATTCTGTTATCTTTAGTTATTCATGAAAGGCGCACATTATACGTGAAAAATAGGAAAAGTGCGGTCAATTCAAAAGAAGATTTTTAAGATCCGTAAAAAATCCTGTATAATCTTTCCAATTTTTTGTTCAATTTTAACGCTTTGCAATTCAATGATTGAAACATCCCAAACTATTCCTGAACTCGTCTCTTGGGCAAAAGATCGCGAGTTTTCTTTGAATTTACCTACCGAACGCTTGGTTTTCCTACTAGCGATTGCAATTTATAACAACGAACGTTTAGACGGCGAAATGTTAGAAGCCGATCTTGTGGATATTTTCCGCCACACGATGAATGCTTTTGAGCAATCCACCGATGCCATTGCAACACGAGCGAATAATGCAATTAATGAATTAGTGAAACAACGTTTGCTAAATCGTTTTAGTAGCGAATTTACTGAAGGCTTGGCAATTTATCGTTTAACGCCATTAGGTGTTGGCGTGTCTGATTATTACATTCGTCAGCGTGAATTTTCCGCATTGCGTCTTTCAGTGCAACTTTCCATTGTGGCAGATGAAATTCAACGCGCGTCTGATTCTGCAGAAGAAGGCGTGGAGAATAATGAAAGTGAACATTATTGGCGTCGTAATGTGTTTGCGCCATTAAAATATTCCGTTGCAGAGATTTTTGATAGCATCGATCTTTCACAACGCATTATGGATGAAAACCAGCAAAGTATTAAAGATGAAATTGCAGAGCTTCTTACTAAAGATTGGCAAGCGGCAATTTCAAGCTGTGAACGTTTATTAGATGAAACATCTGGGAATTTGCGCGAATTACAAGATACGCTAAATGCGGCAGGGGATAAACTTCAAGCACAATTATTGCGTATTCAAGATTGTGTGATTGGGCGAGATGATTTGTATTTTATCGATCAATTAATTACCGATTTACAATCAAAACTTGACCGAATTATTAGCTGGGGGCAACAAGCCATAGACTTATGGATTGGTTATGACCGCCATGTACATAAATTTATTCGTACTGCCATTGATATGGATAAAAATCGCGTGTTCTCACAACGTTTACGTAATTCTATTCATCATTATTTTGAGCATCCTTGGTTCTTATGGACCGCGCAAGCTGAGCGTTTAGTCGATCTGCGCGATGAAGAAATAGTGCTGCGTGAAGATGATGCTTTAGGCGAATTGCCAGAAGAATTGCAATACGAATCCCTTTCTGATTTACACGATCAAATTGTAGAGCATATGCAAGGCTTACTGATTGCTTATCGTGAAAATAACCGTCCGATTGATTTGAGTTTAGTGTTAAAAGAACAACTGGAAAATTATCCACTTTCTCGTCATTTTGATGTAGCTCGAATCATTGTTGATCAAGCAGTGCGCCTTGGTATGGCAAATAATGATTTATCGGGCATTTATCCAGCTTGGCAAGCAATTAATAAACGTGGCGCAGAAGTGCAAGCGCATGTGATTGATAAGTATTGATTTTAAGATAATTTAAAAGCTAATTTCGACGGAATTACTTCTGTTAAATATGCCCAAACCCTCTTTAGCAAAGAGGGGCTAGGGGAGATTTGGCAATAATGATTAACGAAGAAAGTAACTGAATAAAGTTTTAATAGAGAAATAACCTATGACAGACAACCTTCAAGATGTAATTTCCCCAAAACTCGCTGTGGCGATTGCAAATCCAATATTTCCAGCGGTGGATAGCCTGTTACGTTCTGGTCGCCATATCAGCACGGAGCATTTAGATAATCACGCCTTTTTAATGGATTTCCAAAATGAATTAGATGGATTTTATCGCCGCTATAACGTGGAACTCATTCGTGCTCCAGAAGGCTTTTTCTATCTTCGTCCGAAAGCAACGACATTAATTGCGCGTTCAGTACTTTCTGAGCTGGAAATGCTTGTTGGTAAAGTGCTTTGTTATCTTTATTTAAGCCCAGAACGTTTAGCTCAACAGGGCATTTTCAGTACGCAAGAAGTATATGATGAATTACTAAATCTTGCTGATGAAGGAAAATTATTAAAAGCGGTTAATCAGCGTTCAAGTGGTTCTGACTTAGATAAACAAAAATTGGCAGAAAAAGTGCGAGCAGCAATCGGACGTTTACGTCGTTTAGGTATGATTCAAACTGTTGGCGAACAGAATAGTGGGAAATTTACGATTTCTGAATCTGTATTTCGTTTTGGTGCGGAAGTACGTAGCGGAGATGATCCATTAGAGGCGCAAGCTCGACTCATTCGTGATGGGGAAGCGGCAACACCTGAATCCTTAGCGTTGGAAAAACAAGCACAATTAATGGAAAACGATACGGAAAGTGCGGATGAAATTGACGAAGAATTTGACGGAGAACAAGAATAATGTCTGATGTTTTTGAATTAGAAAATGAAATCGAATTAGAGAACGATGAAGTCATTATGGAGAATGAAAACGTCGAAGAAATCGTTGAAGCACCTATGCCTTTTAGCATGACGGCAAACAATGGTGTAGAGCGTGGTAAATTCCGTTCTTTAACCTTAATTAACTGGAATGGTTTTTTTGCACGTACTTTCGATTTAGATGAATTAGTTACCACACTTTCTGGTGGTAACGGTGCAGGTAAATCAACCACAATGGCTGGATTTGTGACCGCATTAATTCCAGATTTAACCCTTTTACATTTCCGTAATACAACAGAGGCTGGCTCCACAGGCGGTTCTCGCGATAAAGGTTTACATGGTAAATTGCGTCCAGGTGTTTGTTACGCGGTATTAGATACCATTAACTCACGTCATCAACGTATTCTTGTTGGTGTGCGTCTGCAACAAATTGCAGGTCGTGATAAAAAAGTTGATTTAAAAACGTTTTCAATTCAAGGCGTCGAATTATCTCAAAATCCAACCGCACTTTTCACAGAAACCGTGGGCGAACGTCAAGTGCGCGTCCTTAATTTAAACGAACTCAAAGATAAAATTGAAAATATCGGTGCGCAATTCAAACAATATCATTCCATCACTGATTATCACGGCATGATGTTCGATTTAGGTATTATTCCGAAACGTTTACGTTCAGCATCAGATCGAAGCAAATTCTATAAACTTATCGAAGCGTCTTTATACGGCGGTATTTCCAGTGCAATCACACGTTCTTTACGTGACTATTTATTGCCAGAAAATTTAGGTGTGCGCAAAGCTTTCCAAGATATGGAAAGTGCATTGCGTGAGAACCGTATGACTTTAGAAGCGATTAAGGTCACGCAATCAGATCGCAATTTATTTAAACATTTAATTACTGAAACCACTAATTATGTTGCTTCGGATTATATGCGTAATGCGAATGAACGCCGTGGCAATATTGAGGCTGCATTAGAATCTCGTCGCGAGTGGTATAAAGCAAAAGCAGAGCAGAATTTATCTCAACATCGTTTAGTTGATTTAAGTCGAGAAGCGGCTGAATTGGCAGAAAATGAACGTACTTTAGAAGTTGATCACCAAAGTGCGGTTGATCATCTTAACTTAGTGTTAAACGCTTTGCGTCACCAAGAAAAAATCACGCGCTATCAAGAAGATATTGCAGAACTCACCGAGCGTTTAGAAGAACAAAAAATGGTGGTTGAAGATGCGAATGATGCGTTAGAAGAAAGCCAAGCTCAATTTGAGCAAACTGAAATCGAAATTGACGCTGTACGATCCCAATTAGCAGATTATCAACAAGCATTAGATGCCCAACAAACTCGTGCACTTCAATATCAACAAGCCATTGCAGCTCTTGAAAAAGCGAAAACATTATGCGGTTTAGCGGATTTAAGTGTTAAAAATGTAGAAGATTATCACACAGAATTTGAAGCCCATGCAGAAAGTTTGACTGAAACCGTACTTGAGCTTGAGCACAAAATGTCTATTTCTGAAGCAGCAAAATCTCAGTTCGATAAAGCGTATCAATTGGTATGCAAAATTGCGGGGGAAATGCCTCGTTCTGCGGCGTGGGAAAGTGCGAAAGAATTATTACGTGAATATCCAAGCCAAAAATTGCAGGCACAACAAACGCCACAACTTCGCACAAAATTACATGAACTTGAGCAACGTTATGCACAACAACAAAGTGCGGTCAAATTACTTAATGATTTTAATCAACGTGCTAATTTAAGTTTACAAACGGCAGAAGAATTAGAGGATTATCACGCAGAGCAAGAAGCGTTGATTGAAGATATTTCAGCAAGACTTTCAGAACAAGTGGAAAACCGTTCTACGCTTCGTCAAAAACGTGAAAATTTAACCGCACTTTATGGTGAAAATGCGCGTAAAGCCCCGGCTTGGCTGACAGCTCAAGCTGCATTAGAACGCTTAGAGCAACAAAGTGGCGAGACGTTTGAACATAGCCAAGATGTGATGAACTTTATGCAATCACAACTTGTGAAAGAACGTGAACTAACGATGCAACGTGATCAACTTGAACAAAAACGTTTGCAATTAGATGAACAAATTTCTCGTTTAAGTCAGCCAGATGGTTCAGAAGATCCACGTTTAAATATGCTGACAGAACGTTTTGGTGGGGTGTTGCTTTCAGAGCTTTACGATGATGTAACCATTGAAGATGCGCCTTATTTTTCCGCACTTTACGGGCCTGCACGTCATGCTATTGTTGTGCGTGATCTCAATGCTGTGCGTGAACAACTTGCGCAATTAGAAGATTGTCCTGATGATTTGTATTTAATTGAAGGCGATCCTACCGCATTTGACGACAGCGTATTATCCGCACAAGAACTAGAGCTAGGTGTTGTGGTGCAAGTTTCTGATCGGGAATTACGCTATTCAAGATTCCCTGAAATCCCATTATTTGGGCGTGCAGCACGTGAAAAACGTTTAGAAGAATTACAAATTGAACGTGATGAAGTGGCAGAACAACATGCACAAATTGCGTTTGATGTACAAAAATGCCAACGTTTACACGAACATTTCAGCCAATTTGTTGGGTTGCATTTGGCGCTTGCGTTCCAGCCAAACCCAGAAGCGTTAATGTCTGAAATTAATCGCGAACGCAATGAAATTGATCGTGAATTAAACCAATTTAATAGCGGCGAACAACAATTACGCATTCAATTAGATAATGCAAAAGAAAAACTGCAATTACTCAACAAGTTAATTCCACAACTCAATGTATTAGCTGATGAAGATTTAATTGATCGTATTGAAGAATGTCGCGAGCAATTAGATATTGCAGAGCAAGATGAATATTTTATTCGTCAGTATGGCGTAACGTTGTCACAATTAGAGCCGATTGCAAATAGTTTACAAAGTGATCCAGAAAATTACGACGGCTTAAAAAATGAATTAACTCAAGCGATTGAGCGTCAAAAACAAGTTCAACAACGTGCATTTGCTTTAGCTGATGTTGTACAACGTAAACCGCATTTTGGTTATGAAGATGCAGGGCAGGCTGAAACTTCTGAACTTAATGAAAAACTTCGCCAACGTTTAGAACAAATGCAGGCTCAGCGAGATATGCAACGTGAGCAAGTTCGTCAAAAACAAAGTCAATTTGCAGAATATAATCGCGTATTGATTCAGTTACAAAGCTCTTACGATAGTAAATATCAGCTCTTAAATGAGTTGATTGGTGAAATTAGCGATCTTGGCGTGAGAGCTGATGATGGTGCTGAAGAACGTGCCCGTATCCGTCGTGATGAATTACATCAACAACTTTCAACAAGCCGTCAGCGTCGTTCTTATGTAGAAAAACAACTGACATTAATTGAAAGTGAAGCGGACAACTTAAATCGTCTTATTCGTAAAACCGAACGTGATTATAAAACTCAACGTGAATTAGTTGTAGCTGCGAAAGTGAGTTGGTGTGTTGTTTTACGCTTATCCCGCAACTCTGATATGGAAAAACGCCTCAATCGCCGAGAACTTGCTTATTTATCTGCAGATGAATTACGTTCAATGTCGGATAAAGCATTAGGTGCGTTGCGTACAGCAGTGGCAGATAATGAATATCTACGTGATAGTCTAAGAGTGTCGGAAGATAGTCGCAAACCTGAAAATAAAGTGCGGTTCTTTATTGCGGTGTATCAGCATCTACGTGAACGTATTCGTCAAGACATTATTAAAACCAATGATCCGATTGATGCCATTGAACAGATGGAAATTGAGCTTTCTCGTTTAACCGCTGAATTAACTGGTCGTGAGAAAAAATTGGCAATCAGTTCTGAAAGTGTGGCGAATATTATGCGTAAGACAATTCAGCGTGAACAAAATCGTATTCGTATGCTCAATCAAGGTTTGCAAAACATCTCGTTTGGTCAAGTAAAATCTGTTCGTTTGGTAGTGAATATTCGTGATACCCATGCCATGTTGTTGGACGCACTTTCTGGTCAGCAAGATGAATATCAAGATTTATTCAACGATAACCGCATCACCTTTTCTGAAGCTATGGCGAAGCTCTATCAACGTATCAATCCACATATTGATATGGGGCAACGTACAGCACAAACAATCGGCGAAGAATTGTTAGATTACCGTAATTATCTTGAACTTGAAGTGGAAGTATTCCGTGGTGCTGATGGTTGGTTACGTGCAGAAAGTGGCGCACTTTCTACTGGTGAAGCTATCGGTACAGGTATGTCAATTCTCTTAATGGTTGTTCAAAGTTGGGAAGAAGAAAGCCGTCGAATTCGTGGTAAAGATATCGTGCCTTGTCGCTTGTTGTTCTTAGATGAAGCAGCGCGTTTAGACGGTAAATCTATTTCTACCTTATTTGAGCTTTGCGAACGTTTAGATATGCAGTTGCTTATTGCTGCGCCAGAAAACATTAGCCCGGAAAAAGGAACAACCTATAAACTCGTGCGTAAAATCGCAGGCAACCAAGAGCATGTACACGTTGTTGGTTTACGAGGATTCGGTGCGACAGAATAAAAAATAGAAGGGAAGTGCGGTTAAAATTTTAAGATTTTTGACCGCACTTAAGCCTTTAAGGAAGGAATAATGAAAATCTTTACATCAAAAAAAGGACAATTATCACAGCTGAAGCAGCAAAAATTTAAGCTGGAAAAGGATATTCAGCGTTTATTTGAAGAAAATCTTACCTTATTAAGTGGCTATATTTTTATTCGCTCAGAATTTTCTATTAAAAATTCGCGTATTGATACCTTAGCTTTTGATCCTGAAACTCAAGCCTTTGTCATTATTGAATATAAAAGACAACAAAATTCTAGTGTGGTTGATCAAGGGATTTCTTATCTTAATTTGATGCTTGAATATAAAGCTGATTTTATTGTGGAATATAATGAAAAGCAAAAAGCCCCACTTAAAAGAAATGATGTGGATTGGTCACAATCTAAGGTGATTTTTGTTTCACCTACTTTTAATGATTTCCAAATTCAAGCCACAAATTTTAAAGATTTACCTATTGAATTATGGGAAGTTAATCGCTTTGATAATGATATTATTACGCTCAATATTATTAATAAATCAAAATCAGCACCGAATATTAAAGCTGTTTCTATTGAAAAAAATGAAGAATTTTCTACATTAAAAGAAATAAAAGTTTATCAAGAATCTGATCACTTAAGTGATAAATCAGATTTTATTCAAGAACTATACGAAGATTTTAAACAAGGCATTTTAAATTTAGATCCTGATATCGAAATTAATACTAGAAAACTTTACATTGCATTCAAAAAAGATCGAAATATTGCAGATATTCGTATCCAACAAAAGAATTTAAAAATTTGGATTAATCTTCCTTATGGAGAGTTAGATGATCCTAAAAATTTAGCAAAAAATGTATCTAATACAGGTCACTGGGGGAATGGGGATTATGAAATTACCATTGAAAGTACCCAATATCTTGAATACATTATGAGTTTAATTAAACAAGCTATTAAGGATTAATAAATGCACAATCTTATTCTTGCCATTCTTTGTAGCGTAGCGGTTTCAGTTTTACTAAAAATTGCCCGTAAAAAAAATATTATTATTGAACAAGCTATCGCATTCAACTACATCACAGCCATTACTTTTAGTTATTTCTTACTCAAACCTGATTTTAAAGGCTTAGAATTTACTGATTATATTGTACAAAGCGAAAACTCACCCATTTTTTTAGCACTAGGTTTATTGCTACCTAGCGTGTTTATTATTATGTCAAAAGCGGTGGAGTTTGCTGGAATTGTACGTTCAGATGTAGCGCAACGGCTTTCGTTGTTTCTTCCCATTTTATCGGCGTTTTTAATTTTTCATGAAACACTAAGCCAATCTAAAATCATTGGCGTTGTATTAGCCTTTATTGGTTTATTTTGTTTATTAACTAAGCCAAATCAAGGACAAAGTGCGGTGAATTTTAAAGGTGTTTTAGGATTAATCGGTGTATGGTTCGGGTATGGCATTATTGATATTTTATTCAAGCAAGTTGCGAAAAGTGGCGGTGCATTTCCTGCTACATTGTTTATTTCCTTCTCGCTTGCAGCTTGCGTTATGTTTATCTATTTGTTCTTAAAACGTGCCCAATGGACAACATCAAGTGTAATTGGCGGTATCGTTTTAGGTGTATTGAATTTCTTTAATATTTTATTCTATATAAAAGCCCATCAAAGTTTTGCTGGAAATCCAACGCTTGTTTTTGCGGGAATGAATATTGGCGTGATTTGCTTGGGTACGATAATTGGCGCATTAGTTTTTAAAGAAAAAATCAGTAAGCTAAATTGGATAGGTATTATTTTTAGTTTATCAGCTATTTTCTGCCTATATTATTTAGATAAACTTATTGCGTAAAAGAGAGTAGTCATGGCAAAAGATTTCAGCTTTTTTATTTACGATTATGAAAGTTTTGGTGTAAATCCCGCAACAGATCGTCCTGCACAATTTGCGGGTATTCGTACAGACGCTGATTTTAATATTATTGGCGAACCAATAATGTTTTATTGTAAACAAACCAACGATTATTTACCGGCTCCTGAAGCGGTAATGGTAACAGGAATTACACCACAAGAATGTAATGAAAAGGGGCTTTCTGAGCCTGAATTTGCCGCAAACATTTTAGCAGAGTTTTCCCAACCCAATACTTGTGTCATGGGCTATAACAATATTCGCTATGATGATGAAATGACACGT
Organism: Haemophilus sp. HN_Hi16; assembly: GCF_049823435.1. Lineage (NCBI taxonomy): Bacteria > Pseudomonadati > Pseudomonadota > Gammaproteobacteria > Pasteurellales > Pasteurellaceae > Haemophilus > Haemophilus sp. HN_Hi16. The sequence continues at coordinate 1,381,147 of NZ_CP187500.1, read as the reverse complement.
TATACATTTTATCGTAATTTTATTGATCCCTATGAATATAGCTGGAAAAACGGGAATTCACGCTGGGATTTGTTAGATTTAGTACGAGCTTGTTATGCCTTGCGTCCAGAAGGGATTAATTGGGCTTATGACGATGATGGGATGCCAAGTTTCCGCTTAGAAAAACTCACTAAAGCAAATGGTATTGAGCATGAAAATGCTCATGATGCAATGGCGGATGTATATGCAACTATTGCTATGGCGAAATTAATTAAAGAAAAACAGCCTAAGTTATTCCAATATTTCTTTGAAAACCGTGGTAAAAAAGAAATTGAAAAGTTGGTTGATATAGGCTCAATGGCACCTTTAGTACATGTTTCTGGGATGTTAGGGAATTATCGTAGAAATTGCACTTGGGTTGCACCTTTAGCTTGGCATCCGACAAATCAAAATGCACTTATTGTTTGTGATTTAACTGGCGATATCGATAATTTATTAGTCAAAAGTGCGGATGAATTGCGGACAGATTTATATACCAAAAAATCGGAATTAGAAGAAAGGGGAGTTCCACCTGTTCCATTAAAGCTTGTGCATATCAATAAATGTCCTATTTTAGCGCCAGCCAAAACCTTGTTGCCAGAAACAGCAAATCGCTTGGGTATTGATCGTCAATTATGCTTGGATAATCTTGCAAAATTACGAGCATCTTTTGATATTCGTGAAAAAGTGACGGATATTTTTAATGAAGAACGTCAATTTGAATCAAATGATAATGTGGAAACTGAGCTATACAATGGCTTTTTCAGCAATGCTGATAAAAATAATATGTCTATTTTACGTAGTTTACCAGCAGAAAAATTAGCTGAACATGGTTTAGCTTTTGAAGATAAACGTATCCCTGAATTATTGTTCCATTATCGGGCTCGCCATTTTTATAAAACCCTTACACGCGCTGAACAAATTAAATGGCAGAAATATAGACAGAATAAACTTGAAAAAAGTGCGGTAGATTTTGAATCAAGTTTACAACGTTTAGCAGAGGAACATTCAGATAATCCTGAAAAACTATCTTTGTTACAACAAGTATATGAATATGGTACAAAACTACTAGGTTAGTCGATACGTTGTCACATTTTGTTAAAAAGCACGTTTTAAGAAAAATGTGCTTTTTTTGTTGTTTTTTCTGGGAAGAATTATCCCCAAAATTATTCAGATTTTACGTAGCGTAATCGCATAGATTTAGCTTATTTCACCTTTACATTGTCTTTACATTTCAATTCATCCATTCAATAACTCTATAAAACAACACGTTACAACGTGTTATCTAGCCTTATTTTGTCTTGTTTTGCTAGTATCCGTGACTTGTGCATAACTCTGTGATTTATTTAGTTCGTAGTTTTCGCTAACCTGATAACTGATTTCGTATAATGTATATTATGTTAAATTATAAAAATGCAAAGTAACTTTAATTATAGGTTATGAAGAGATTATTTCTCCTCTCTTAATTAGTTATACTTAATCAAATCATCACAGATAAGATGAACGAGTAAATTAATTTAGAGCCATACTATGACGTTTATTTACATTCATGGGTGTGAAAGTGCTACAGCATTTAAAGATTTATGTTTGATTGATAAAGATTTATGTTTGATTGATAAAGATTTATGCTTGATTGATAAAGATTTAGGTGATTTAGCCACTGCTACATAATGTAAATAATATAAGTTTCCTGTTTAGAACTTTTAACTTATTAAATAAAATACGTTTTCCATCAAGCAATCAAACTCCATAGTAAAAGTTTAGATGGGTGAAAAACTACCAAGCTGTTTTTTTTATGTATCTAAGTTCTCCACTAGCCCACCATTTTCGATTTTCTGATGTGTTATTTACTACCGTGTCAGCTAATACTTGCAACGTGTATTATCATTGAATTTCTTTATTATTTTTTGATATGACAAAGCGTTTAGGTATGATAAACGAAAAACTACTACCCTTCGTTTTAGTACTTTCAATATTTAAATGAGAATGATATTGTAATAAAGTATGCTTCACAATAGCTAGTCTAAACCACTTCCACCAGTTAAATGGCTACGAGATTCATCAACTCTATAAAAACGTTCTGTTAAATGTGGAATATGCTGTGGTGATATGCCAACACCATTATCTATCACGTTAAATTTAATACCCTGTTCACAAGTTTCCCATTGAATTTGAATATGACACTGTTTACCAGAATGCTTAATAGCATTATAAATTAAATTTGAAACGGCACTTCTTAGTTGAGATTCATTTCCAAAAATAATGATATTAGGCTGAATAATAAATTCAATGTGATGATTATAAGTATTTAATATATCTGTATCTTTTCTTAAAGAATTTATCATGGCTGACATATCAAATGTACGAAAATCCTTATCTGAAGTTGTTTCTATTTTGCTAAATTAAAATTGTTGTAATAGATGTTCCATTCGTTGGCTTTGCTCTTGCATTGCAAAATAGCCTTTTGTAGAGTTCTGAATATTATTATCTGCAAGAATTTCTAAGTAACCTTGTAATACGGTTAATGGAGTACGTAGCTCGTGATTAATATTACTCAAGAATTTTGGCGTGAATTAAGTAAATGAATCATATCTGTAATATCTCGAGCGATAACTAAAATCATATGAGAATTATAAGCGTGCGACTGCACCTCAATATAACGTTGATTATAAGTTAATAGTACTAACGGTCGTCTTTTTTTGACTGAAAAAATAATGTTTAAATTGTTCATAAAAAATAACATCAAAAATATTTTTCTGGACTTTTTTATTCCAACAAAAATCAAACATCTGTTGCGCAATTGAATTACACAAATATTACCATTATGCTGACAGATAATAATTGCATCTGGTAAATACTTAATATTTTTATTTATTTGAGATAACAAACGTAAACTTGCACATTTTTCTTTGTATTTTGAAGGTTTAATTGACGAATGTCTAATTTTAAAAAGAGAATTTATTAATTGCTTTAAATTGAGATATTTGAGTAAATATTCATTAATATGATGCCAAGCTAAAATTAATAAAAGTATTATTGCAAACCAAAGAATAAAATCGAAGTAAATAAGGAAATAATGATTGCCAAATTTATTTCAACAATAAAATTCAATATTTTTCATTTTTTATCTCGTAAATAACTAGAAAATCGATAACCAGATCCTCGAACTGTTTGGATGCCATTAAAGGCTAGTAAACGGCGATATAGCTATCAACAGTGCGATATTCAACTTCTAGATCATTATGCCAAATACGGTTTAACAATTGTTCTCTAGAATAAACTTTTTCAGGGTGCCTCATAAAAAAATGTAACAATTTAAATTCTGTACTACTTAAATTAATTTCCTGCTGTTGGAAAAACACACTCTCTGAGCATTTTCATCAATGGAAAGTTCATCGATTTGTATAAATTGACTTTGTTGTTCGTAAATTCTCCTCCATACTGCCTCAATGCGAGCTAATAAAATTTGAGGTGAAAAGGGTTTAGTGATGTAGTCATCAGCCCCTGCATTTAAACAGGCAATACAATCTTCTTCTGTACTTTTAGCTGTGAGCATAATAATGGGAATCGCAGCAGCTTTTCTTGCTTTACTGTATAAATTGTATACCTGAACGACCAGGTAGCATCCAATCCAATAATATTAGCTTAGGATTTTCTTTTATCTTGTTTATCGCTGTTTTGAAATCGCTCGCTTCAATCACATCATAGTATTTTTGAGATAAAAACAGTGCGATCATTTCACGGATTGCACATTCATCTTCAACTATCAGAATTTTTCTTGTCATAATACTCCTTCATTTGATTTATGGCATAAAAGTGAAGTGAGAAATAATACATTCTCACCAAACTTTTACTTTTTAACTACCCCATTTTACCGCGAATATAATCTTCTGTACGTTGTATCTTAGGTCTATCAAAAATTTGTTGTGTTTGACCAAATTCAACTAATTCACCCAAATACATAAATGCCGTATAGTCGGAGCAACGTGTAGCTTGTTGCATATTATGAGTTACCATAACCACAGTATAATCTTGTTTTAACTCCGTAATGAGTTCTTCAATTTTCATAGTCGAAATAGGATCTAATGCCGAACAAGGTTCATCGAGCAACAACACACTAGGTTTAATAGCAATTCCTCGAGCAATGCACAAGCGTTGCTGTTGTCCGCCAGATAAACTATCTCCGCTTTTATGTAATTTATCTTTCACTTCATTCCAAAGAGCGGCCTTAGTCAATGCCCATTCTACTCGTTCATTCATCTTTTCTTTTGATAATTTTTCAAACAAACGAACACCGAATGCAATATTATCATAAATCGACATTGGAAATGGCGTTGGTTTTTGGAAAACCATACCAACCTTAGCACGAATCAGAGAAATATCCATCTTTGTTGTGAGTAAATTTTCACCGTCTAAATTAATTTCACCAGTAGCTTTTTGATTTGGATATAGCTCAAACATCCGATTAAAACTCCGCAATAAAGTAGATTTACCGCAACCTGAAGGACCAATAAAGGCGGTCACTTTATTCTTAGCGATACGTAAATTAATGTTTTTTAATGCATGAAAATCCTCATAGTAGAAATTTAGATTTTGCACAGCTATTTTGGTTTCTTGTAGACTAATCATATTGCCTCATTATTTTTTATGTTGAAAGAAGAGTCGAGTGAAAATGTTTAAGCAAAGCACAAATAATGTTACTAGAGCTGCACCTGCCCAAGCTAGATTATTCCAATCTGTAAAAGGACTTGCTGCATATTGATAAATAACTACAGGTAAATTTGCGATAGGTTCATTCATATTCCAAGATAGAAATTGATTAGACAGTGCGGTAAATAATAGTGGTGCAGTTTCTCCTGAAATTCGGGCAACTGCCAATAGCACGCCAGTTAAAATCCCTGATTTAGCTGCTCGATAACAAATCATCATAATAACTTGCCATTGAGAGCAACCAAGAGCTGCCGCTGCTTCACGTAAATTATTTGGTACAAGTAATAACATATTGTCCGTAGTGCGTACCACGATAGGAATAAGCAATAAAGCTAATGCGAATGCTCCAGCCCACCCTGAAAAATGCTCGATTTTTGATACATATAAGCTGTAAACAAACAAACCAATAATAATAGAAGGGGCAGAAAGAAGAATATCATTAAGAAAACGGGTAATTTGTGCGAAACGGCTATAACGACCATATTCTGCCAAATACGTTCCTGCCAATACCCCTATAGGCGTGCCTATCAATGTACCCGCACCGACAATAAAAAACGAACCAATCAGTGCATTTAACAATCCCCCTTTTTCATTAGGGGCAGGGGTAGATTGTGTGAATAAATCAATTGATAAAGCTGGAATGCCTTTGGTAATTAGAGTGAATAATATCCAACACAACCAAAATAAGCCGATAATTACTGAAATATAGGAAAGCCCTAACATTAATTTATTGTGTGTTTTACGCCAATAAAAACGCAAGTTTTGATTAGTTTTCATCTTATTTCCTTTTTGTTTGTTGCATTTTTGTAATCATTAATCTTGATAAAATCAATACCATAGTTGTGATAACAAAGAGAAGTAATCCTAATTCCATCAATGCAGATTTTTGTAATCCACCTGCTTCATTAAATTCGTTAGCAATAGCAGATGCGATTGAGGTAGAAGGTGAAAATAAGGAATTAGGCAATTGAAACGAATTACCTATAATAAAAGTGATAGCCATTGTTTCGCCCAATGCTCTTCCCAATCCTAGCATCACACTCCCAACAAGCCCTATTCTAGTGTGTGGTACAATCACTTGTCGAACCACTTCCCAAGTGGTTGCACCTAATCCATAAGCACCTTCTTTTAACATTGGTGGTACTATACTAAAGACATCCCGCATTACGGATGCAATAAAAGGAATGATCATTATGGCAAGCACTAATCCTGCCGTAAATAAACCAACACCAAAAGGTACGCCAGAAAAAAATAATTCTAATCCAGGTAAATTACCCAAATTGTCAATTAGTACTGGCTGAATATGTTCTTGAAATAATGGAACGAAAACAAACAACCCCCACATTCCGTAAATAATAGAAGGAATTGCAGCTAGCATTTCAATTGCAATGCTTATAGGACGTTTTAGCCAATTGGGAGCTAGCTCCGTTAAAAAAATAGCAATACCAAATGAAATGGGTACTGCGATAAATAATGCGATACCCGCCGTAATAAGCGTACCTAAAATAGGAATAATTGCCCCATATTGTTCTTGTACAGGATCCCAATATGTTTCTAATAGAAAACTCCCACCAAAACGTTTAATACTTTCCCAGCTTCCTATGACTAAAGAAATTAAAATAGCAGCAAGTAAAATAAACACAAGCAAAGCAAACAATGCCGTAGTCTGTTTGAATAATGATTCAATCCATGTTTGATTAAAATATTTCCGACTTTTTGTGAGCATAAGTATTTTCCAAAATTATTTAAGATAACCGCACTTTATTAATGTTAAGTGCTAGGTTTTGTATAAAGTGCGGTATAAAATAAAGAGATTTTATTGTTTTAGCTCTGTTTTCCATTGACTTTTAATGGTAGCTACCACATCAGCAGGAATTGGCACATAATCTAATTCAGTTGCCGCATCTTGCCCTCTTGAGAATGCCCAATCAAAAAAGGCTAATACATTTTTAGTTGTTTCAGGATTGTCAGAATATTTATTTAATAAAATAAAACTCGCTGCCGTAATTGGCCAAGATTTTTCCCCCGTTTCATTGGTTAATATAACACCCATTCCCGCCTTTTCGTGCCATTTTGCGTGACTTGCAGCTGCCATGAAACTTTCATTAGAAGGCTGTACAAATTGCCCTGCTTGATTTTGTAATGAAATCCAAGTAAGCTGATTTTGTTTGGCATAGGCATACTCTACATAACCAATGGAGTATTTCATTTGGCGAACATAAGAAGCAATTCCCTCATTCCCCTTTCCACCTTGACCTGTTAACCACTTCACTGATTTACCTTCACCAACTTGATTTTTCCAATCGTTCGAAATTTTAGATAGATAATTAGTGAAGCCAAATGTTGTTCCAGAGCCGTCTGAACGATGAATCACAATAATGTTTTTATTTGGTAAAGGAAGCGTTGGATTTAATGCAACTAAGGCAGGATCGTTCCATTTTTTAATCTTACCAAGGAAGATTTCTGCTAACAGCTTACCTGATAACTTTAATTTACCAGATTTAATTTCAGGCAAATTAACAACAGGCACTATACCACCGATAACCGCAGGGAATTGGACTAGTTGGTGTTGTTGTAATAATTCGGATTTCATTGGATCGTCAGAGGCACCAAAATCAACCGTTTTTGCAATAATTTGCTGTTGTCCGCCGCCCGAACCGATGGATTGATAATTAACTTTATTCCCAGTTTCTTTCTCATATAAAGATGCCCACTTCGCATAAATTGGATAAGGGAAAGACGCTCCAGCACCAGTGATGCTATTAGCTTGAGCAAAAGGTAACGTACCTAAGGTTAAAACGATAATAAGATTTTTTTTCATTTTATGCATAAACATAACAAATTCTCCTTGAGTGTTATTTAGATTGCGTAGCGAAGTGTAGAAAATAATTGTGACAGTTTGATGACAATATGAAAAATTTTAAATGGATAATCAAAAGAAAGTAGTTATAAGAAAAGTACAGGTAAATTTGTACCGTGTTTTTCTAGTAGAATGATATTACATTTGTCAATTAATTGATAACGATCTTTAGGTTTAATAAAAGTTGGTAAGTTTTGTTCAGTCGGTTTCAATTTTAAAATACCCTGAATAATTACCTTACTTTCCTGTTTCCACATCTGAAAAGTTACAAGCAATTCGGATGTAATAGAGTTTTTGGCGTTTACCGCAGCCATTATTTATCGTTAAAGAATTTGGTTTTATCACCTTTCAATGTCATTTTCTACATTCAGATTTGACACATTGAAAACTCAGCAGAATGATTATACGCAGCCGAAACTTAATGAATGATGCCTTTTACTTTGTGTCAATCTGCTGGATTTTTGCCTAAAGTTTCAGGATCGTATGTGCAATAAGAAATAAATTTTGCAAACCAAAGCTAAATAGGACTTTGCGTGACAGATATGCAAATAGTTATTGGGCTTAGGCTGAAAATGGGTATGAACTCTTTCATGTTTACTCGATAATCTAAATTTTCATCCAAATCTAAGGAGGAAAATAAAGGCATATCTAATACTAATTTAAAATTTGTTAGTTTCATTGTGACAACGTCATATTTAATTTATATATCATTATGTAAATGATAATAATTGTTTTTTATTTTTCTTTTTAAAATTAATGAGTTATATAAAATTTTTTTGATAAAAAACTTGCAATTATCATTTGTGAATTTAAAATGATTGCCGCAAATTACGCTTTATTGCATTTTATCAATCAAAATGGAAAGGAATTAGTTATGCTTAATCAAATAATCATAAACAAGCTGAACGACCAAATTAATTTAGAGTTCTACTCTTCTAATGTTTACTTACAAATGAGTGCATGGTGTTCAAAACACGGTTATGAAGGTGCTGCTGCCTTCTTACTTCGTCATGCTGATGAAGAATTAGAACATATGCAAAAACTGTTTAATTACGTAAGTGAAACTAGCGGTATGCCTCTTTTAGGAAAAATTGATGCACCTAAACATGATTATTCTTCATTAAGAGAAGTTTTTGAAATAACTTTAGAACATGAAAAATTAGTCACTTCAAAAATCAATGAATTAGTTGAAGTTACTTTTGAAAGCAAAGACTACTCTGCTTTTAACTTTTTGCAGTGGTATGTAGCAGAACAGCATGAAGAAGAAAAATTATTTAGTGGAATTATTGATAGATTTAATCTTGTTGGCGAAGATGGCAAAGGATTATTCTTTATTGATCGTGAACTCGCAACTTTGGAATAGATAGGAGAAAATAATATGTTATCAGAAAATGTAGTAAAACTATTAAACGATCAAATGAATTTAGAGTTTTATTCTTCTAATTTATATTTACAAATGAGTGCTTGGTGCGATCAGCAAGGCTTTGAAGGCACGGCAAAATTCTTATCAGTTCATGCAGCTGAAGAAATGCAACATATGCGTAAATTGTTTACTTATTTAAATGAAACTGGCTCACGTGCTGTAATTTCTGCAATTGAAGCACCTGCACATGAATATAAATCATTAAAAGAAGTAATTGAAACTACCTATGAGCATGAAAAATTAATTACCAGTAAAATCAATGAATTAGTAGGTAAAACCTTTGAAGAAAAAGACTACTCTGCATTTAATTTCTTACAATGGTATGTGGAAGAACAACATGAAGAAGAAAAATTATTTAGTAGTATTTTAGATAAATTAAATCTTCTTGGAGAAGATGGCAAAAGCTTGTTCTTAATCGATAAGGATTTAGGTAATCTCGCTACCGAAGCCTAATTATAGATCATCAAATCTGGCAGAGCTTTTATTTAAAATAATGTGTCTGCCAGATTATTTTAATTCCAAATTTTCTAAAAATATTTTCTATTAGATAATTACAGAGCGTAATCTTTATTTCCAATCTTATCAAAACATATTGCTTACCTTATCGTCGTGTTTTTCCTCAATTATCTTTGTCAGATGAAGATAACAATAATATTTCTGCAAAAATATTAGAAGTGATAAATCAGCAAAATATAGAATATTATGGAGGTCGCCCTTGGGCAAAGGAATAAAAAACACATTTTTTAATCAAAAAACATAAAAAATTAAAATCAGGCTTGACTTATTCCTTTTGCACTAGTTTAATAGTACAAAATTTCCAAAAGGATAAATAAATATGAATATTCAAGCTCAAGCCTTTATTGCAGTGACAGCGCAACCCATTCCCTATTATGCTGACACCACCGCTATTTTTAATACACTTTGCCAACCAAATTCAAATTCTCTTCTACTCGATTCTGCCGAAATCGGGAGTAAAAACAGTTTACAAAGCCTTATCTTAGTCAATTCTGCGGTTAAAATAACGTGCTTAGGTCACAACGTCACATTTAAAGCATTAAATGAGAATGGAAAACAAGTTTTAAAAGAAATTTATCCAAAATTAACCGCACTTGGGAAAATAAGTGCGGTCAATTTTGAAGAAGAATTTTCTGTACAATTTTCGCCACTTGATAATCAACTCGATGAAGATAGCAAATTACAATCTGCCACTATTTTTGACGGACTGCGTGTTATTTCTACTCTTTATCAAACGCCTATTTTCTTAGGCGGATTATTTGCTTACGATCTCGTCGCAAATTTTATTCCAATGGATGGTATTACATTGCAAAATGATGGTATCGACTGCCCTGATTACAGTTTCTATCTTGCCGAATACCTCATTACTATCGATCATCAAAATCAACAAGCGACACTCAAAAGTTTCTGTTTTGCTCAAGAAGAACAAGTCAATATTGCGAAAACCTCGCTTTCTATCGCGCAAAAACTAAAAAATATTGATAACGTTCTTTCTATTAAAGCAGCAAGTGATGAAGTTAAAACAAACTTTAACGATCCTGAATTTACTGGCATTGTAAAAGCCTTAAAATATCACATTAACATTGGTGATGTCTTCCAAATTGTGCCCTCTCGTCGTTTTTCCCTTGCTTGCCCGAATACATTAGCCAGTTATGCTCAACTCAAACAAAATAATCCAAGCCCTTATATGTTCTATATGAATGATGAAGACTTTATTTTGTTTGGTGCATCGCCAGAAAGTGCGTTGAAATATGAACCAGAAAATCGTCAGTTAGAAATTTACCCCATCGCAGGTTCAAGCCCTCGTGGTTTTGATGCTCACGGCAATATCGATCCTGAATTGGATGCTCGTTTAGAACTAGAACTTCGCCTTGATCACAAAGAACAAGCGGAACATTTAATGTTGGTTGATTTAGCACGTAACGACATTGCTCGAGTTTGCCAAAGTGGTACCCGTAAAGTGGCTGAATTAATGCAAGTGGATCGCTATTCTCACATCATGCATTTGGTCTCTCGTGTAGTGGGTAAATTACGCCCTGAGTTAGATGCGCTTCACGCCTATCAAGCCTGTATGAATATGGGCACATTAACTGGTGCGCCAAAAATCAAAGCAATGCAGCTTATTTATCAATTTGAGCAACAAAAACGCCATAGTTACGGTGGTGCGGTGGGTTATCTCACGTCCGATGGACATTTTGATACCTGTATCGTGATCCGTTCTGCTTTCGTACAAAATGGGGTAGCCCATGTGCAAGCAGGTTGCGGCGAAGTATTGGATTCTGATCCACAAATGGAAGCCGATGAAACACGCCACAAAGCCGCAGCTGTCTTAAAAGCAATTCGTCAAGTTAATATACAAGCAAAATAAGGAAGAATTATTATGGCTAATATTTTATTTTTAGATAACTTCGATTCCTTTACTTACAATCTTGTGGATCAATTTCGTGTATTATGTCACAACGTCACAATTTATCGCAATGACTGCGACTTAGAAAAACTGATAGAAACCGCACTTAATACACCTGATACCATTCTTGCGCTTTCTCCTGGGCCAGGAACGCCATCAGAAGCAGGGATTTTACTGCCATTGATCGAACGTTTAAAAAATCAAGTACCGATTATTGGAATTTGTTTAGGGCATCAAGCGTTGATTCAAGCCTTTGGTGGTAACGTTGTTCATGCTGGCGAAGTATTGCATGGTAAAGTTTCTCGTATCACTCATGATAACGAAGCCATGTTTAAAGATCTTGCTAATCCAATGCCTGTGGCGCGTTATCATTCTTTAATGGGACAAAATTTACCACAAGAATTTGTCGTCAATGCGGAATATAATGGCATTATTATGGCAATTCGTCATCGTGATTTACCCATTTGCGCATTTCAATTCCATCCTGAGAGTATTTTAACTGTGCAAGGTTCACAATTATTACAACAATCAATTGAATGGTTGTTAAATAGATAAGACAGAAAAAAGTGCGGTAATTTTTAACCGCACTTTAAAGGAGAAAATATGATCACTGTATTCGGACTTAAATCCAAACTTTCACCACGTCGTGAAAAACTTGCGGAAGTAATTTATAACAGTCTTCATCTCGGCTTAGACATTCCAAAAGGCAAACACGCGATTCGTTTTTTGTGCTTAGAAAAAGAGGATTTTTACTACCCTTTTGACCGCAGCGATGATTACACGGTCATCGAAATTAACCTGATGGCTGGTCGTATGGAAGGTACGAAAAAACGCTTGATAAAAATGCTGTTTAGCGAGCTAGAGTACAAACTCGGCATTCGAGCTCACGATGTGGAAATTACGATTAAAGAACAGCCTGCACATTGCTGGGGATTCCGTGGAATGACAGGCGATGAAGCGCGCGATTTAGATTACGATATTTATGTTTAATAAAATATAGAAAATTAACAAATCCACATACAAATAAAAACAGGAATAGACTATGCAACACGAACAACTTTTAGAACAACTTTACAACGGACAAACACTCAATAAAGCAGAAAGTGCGGTCATTTTTAACGCCATTATGCAAGGAGAACTCAATAACGAACAAATTGCAGCTATGCTGATTGCGTTAAAAGTACGTGGTGTCAGCATTGATGAATTAAGTGGTGCGGTATCAGCATCCTTACAAAATGCTAAAGCATTTCCATATCCAGACTACCCTTTTGCGGATATTGTAGGAACAGGAGGCGATGGTCAAAACACTATTAATATTTCTACAGCTAGTGCCATTGTTGCAGCATCAATGGGAGCAAAGATAGCAAAACATGGCAATCGTAGCGTATCAAGTAAATCAGGTGCCAGTGATGTATTAACGGCACTTGGCGTTAATGTGAACGTCACACCAGAGCAAGCTCGACAAGCATTAGATGAAATTGGTGTCTGCTTTTTATTTGCTCAACAATATCATTCTGGTTTCCGCCATGTTGCACCAGTCCGTGCATCTTTAAAAACGTGCACTATCTTTAATATTTTAGGGCCGCTTATCAATCCTGCTCGCCCAACTTATCATTTACTTGGCGTGTATGCACCTGAATTAGTAAAAACCTATGCTGAAACCGCAGTTGTCTTAGAACATCAACATTCCTTTGTTGTACATGGTTCTGGCTTAGATGAAGTCGCATTGCACGGCGAAACACAAGTGGCCGAAATTAAAAATGGCAAAATTGAATATATCACTTTAACGCCTGAAGATTTTGGCTTAAAAACACAATCCCTAGAAAGCCTTCGCGGCGGCGAACCACAAGAAAATGCCCAAATACTCACCGCACTTTTACAAGGCAAAGGAAAAGCTGAACACGCAAATGCTGTCGCAGCAAATACAGCATTATTATTAAAATTATTCGGTTACAATGATTTAAAACAAAATGTGCAAAATGTGTTAGCTCATCTCGCATCTGGTAAAGCGTTTGAAACACTACAAAACTTAACGAAATATTAATGTTGCTATAACTACAACTAGAAGAAAACTATGATTACCCAAGATTTCACAAAACCTATTGGCTCTGCTACGGTGCTACAAAAAATCGTCTTAGACAAAGCACAATGGGTTAAAGCAAAAGAAAAGGAATTTCCCCTTTCTCAGTTTAAACAAAACATTCAAAAATCTGACCGCTCTTTTTATGATGCATTAGCAAAAGGCACGCATCAAAAGCCCACTTATATTTTGGAATGTAAAAAAGCCTCTCCTTCTAAGGGGTTAATTCGTGCTGAATTTAATTTGGAAGAAATCGCCAATGTCTATAAACATTATGCCTCTGCGGTATCTGTTCTGACAGATGAAAAATACTTCCAAGGGAATTTTGAGTTCTTGCCTTTAGTTCGCGATATCGTGAGCCAACCTGTTCTTTGCAAAGATTTTATGATCAGCGAATATCAGGTTTACCTTGCTCGCTACTATCAAGCTGATGCGATTTTATTAATGCTTTCCGTGGTAAATGATGAAACTTATCGTGTGCTGGCAGATCTTGCACATTCTCTTGGCATGGGCGTATTGACAGAAACCAGCAATGAAGAAGAATTTGAACGTGCTCTTAGGCTTGGTGCGAAAATTATCGGTGTCAATAACCGTAATTTGCATGATTTAACTGTGGATTTAAATCGTGTTGTTGAACTCACTGAAAAATACGCCGACCGAATCCCTGCTGATGTACGTATTATTAGCGAATCAGGCATTTACAATCACAAGCAAATTCGTCAATTACAAAAAGTGGCGCATGGTTTCTTAATTGGGAGCAGCTTAATGGGCAACCAAGATTTGAATAATGCAGTTCGCTCAGTGATTTTTGGAGAAAATAAAGTATGCGGTTTAACACGCGCGCAAGATGTCAAAATCGTTTACGAAAATGGTGCGCTTTACGGTGGATTAATCTTCGTAGAACATTCAAAACGTTGTGTGAGTTTACGCCAAGCGCAAGAATTGGTAACCGCTGCTCCACTTCGATTTGTTGGTGTTTTTCAGAATCAAGAAATTGACTTTATCGTAAAAATAGCCAACCAGTTACAGCTTTATGCGGTGCAATTACATGGTGTAGAAACTGAAGCATTTATTACCGCACTTCGCCAGCAGCTACCAAAAAACACGCAAATCTGGAAAGCGATTTCTGTCAATATTGAAACCCAAAGTGCGATCGATTTTACCGATGATTTGAATGTGGATCGTTATATTTTTGATAGCCAAACAGCGAACCAGCAAGGTGGCACAGGAAAAACCTTTGATTGGTCATTAATTCCCGAACATCTTAAGCACAAGATTATTTTAGCTGGCGGTATCTCGCCAAATAACGTAGAACAAGCCATTCAACAAAATTGCTTAGGCTTGGATATTAATTCTGGAGTAGAAAGTTCTGCGGGCGTCAAAGATCAAGAAAAAGTGCGGTTAGTTTTTAATAATATTTATTAATTTTAATAACATAGAAATCACTAAATAATCTGAAATGTGCAACTATTGATCCAGATCGTAATAATTTATTCTACCTAATAGTAAAATAAATCTATATTTCAGCTTAAATGCCAATAGGAATAAAAATATTATGTGTTTAGGCGTTCCGGGTCAAATTGTCAAAATTGATGAAAATTATCTTCAACTTGCCACAGTGGATGTATGTGGCGTACAACGTGAAGTAAATATTTCACTAGTCTGTACGGGAAATCTAGCCGATTTACTTGGCAAATGGGTGCTTGTTCATGTGGGCTTTGCAATGAGTGTTATTGATGAAGATGAAGCTAAGAAAACCCAAGAGGCTCTGCTCGCAATGAGCCAACTCGAACATGAAGTTGGAGATTTTTTAGGATTAAATCAGAAATAAAAAAGTAGGCATAATGCCTACTTTTTATATTTAGCTATAACCCCTCAATCGCTTTATACTGCTCTTGGATTTTTTCTAATCCAGATTGGTATTCCGCTTGTTTTTCGCGTTCTTTCGCAATCACTGCTTCAGGTGCTTTAGCCACAAAAGCTTCATTGCTAAGTTTATTCTCGATGCGTTTAACTTCGTTTTGATATTTTTCAATCTCTTTGGTTAAACGTGCAAGCTCAGCTTCTTTATTGATAAACCCAGCCATTGGCACAAGCAATTCAGCGTTTCCAACAAGTTTTGCTACCGCAAGTGGTGCAGTTTCATTTGCCGCTAACACTTGAACGTTGTCTAATTTCGCCATTGCTTTTAAAAGAGCGGTCTGTTTTTCAAGAATTTTTGCATTCTCTGCACTTAAATTACGGAATAACAGATCTAAGCCTTTGCTTGGTGCGATATTGCTTTCTGCACGGATATTACGTACCGCAACGATCACTTCTTTTAACCACTCAATTTCAGCTTCTGCTTCTGGATCAAAGCCGTTTTCTTCCACTTGTGGGAAAGGTTGTAACATAATGCTGTCAGCCGTAATGCCGACAAAGCCTTTCACTTTTTGCCAAATTTCTTCGGTAATAAATGGAATTAGTGGATGGGCTAAACGTAATAATTTTTCTAGCACATGAACCAAAGTTTGGCTTGCTGCACGGATTTGTGCGGCATTGCCGTTGGCAAATACTGGTTTAGTCAATTCCAAATACCAGTCGCAGAATTGGTTCCAGGTAAATTCATAAATCGCATTGGCACACAGGTCAAAACGATATTGGCTTAATGAGCTACGGAAAGTTTCCACTGTGCGATTGAATTCCGATTGAATCCAACGATCGGCTAATGAAAACTCGATCTCGCCTTCGCTTAAATCTAATTTGTCATTCGTTAATACGAAACGGCTTGCATTCCATAATTTATTACAGAAGTTGCGGTAGCCTTCTAAACGTTTCATATCCCAGTTGATATCACGACCGTTTGAAGCCAACGCAGCTAATGTGAAACGCAATGCGTCTGTACCGTGAGCAGCAATACCGTCCGTAAATTCTTTACGGGTTGCTTTGGCAATTTTCTCTGCCAATTGCGGCTGCATCATGTTGCCAGTGCGTTTTTCAAGTAAATCTTCAAGGCTGATACCGTCAATCATATCGATTGGATCAAGCACGTTACCTTTCGATTTCGACATTTTTTGACCTTGTTCATCACGGATCAAGCCTGTTACATACACCGTTTTGAATGGCACTTGTGGTTTGCTGTTTTCATCTTTTACGAAATGCATCGTAAACATAATCATACGTGCAACCCAGAAGAAGATGATATCGAAGCCAGTGATTAACACATCCGTAGGGTGGAACATTTTGAGTTCTTTAGTTTGCTCAGGCCAACCTAAAGTGGAGAAAGTCCATAAGCCTGATGAGAACCAAGTATCTAACACGTCTTCATCTTGTTTAAGTTCAACCGCAGAATCTAAGTTGTATTTTGACCGCACTTCTTCTTCGTTACGCGCGACATACACATTGCCTTCCACGTCATACCACGCTGGAATACGGTGTCCCCACCAAAGTTGGCGAGAGATGCACCAATCTTGAATATCACGCATCCAAGAGAAGTAAAGGTTTTCATATTGTTTTGGCACGAATTGGATTTCGCCGTCTTCTACCGCTTTAATCGCTACATCAGCAAGCGGTTTCACGCTCACATACCATTGGTCGGTTAACATCGGCTCAATCGGTACACCGCCACGGTCGCCATAAGGTACTTTCAAATCGTGTGGTTTAATTTCGTCTAATAAACCTAGTGCTTCAAAATCTGCCACGATTTTTTTACGTGCAGCAAAACGCTCTAAACCACGGTAATCCGTAGGAATAGTCGCTTCATATCCTGCAAGTGGTTTGCCATCAGTACCAATAATTTCCGCTTCATCACGAATATCTGCGTTTAAGGTTAATACATTGACCATCGGCAAGCTGTGACGTTTACCCACTTCGTAGTCGTTAAAGTCGTGCGCAGGCGTAATTTTCACCACACCAGTACCGAATTCACGATCCACATATTCATCCGCAATAATCGGAATTTCACGGTTTGCAAGCGGTAGAATTACCGTCTTACCTTGCAAATCTTTGTAGCGTTCATCTTCAGGATGCACCGCCACTGCCGTATCGCCCAACATGGTTTCTGGACGCGTAGTTGCGACCACTAAATAATCTTTACCATCTGCCGTTTTTGCACCGTTTGCTAACGGATAGCGGAAATGCCAAAGGGAGCCTTTGCTCTCTTTATTTTCCACTTCTAAATCAGAAATCGCGGTGTGAAGTTTTGGATCCCAGTTTACTAAGCGTTTGCCACGGTAAATCAAACCTTCTTCGTGCAAACGAACGAACACTTCTTTTACGGCGTTAGATAAACCATCGTCCATAGTGAAACGCTCACGTTCCCAGTCGATTGAGTTACCTAAACGACGCATTTGTTGGCTGATTGTGCCACCAGAATAGGCTTTCCAATCCCAGATTTTGTTGATGAAGGCTTCACGACCATAATCATGGCGTGTTTTACCTTCTTCAGCCGCAATTTTACGTTCCACCACCATTTGAGTCGCAATACCGGCATGGTCTGTCCCCGCTTGCCATAAGGTGTTATGCCCTTCCATACGGTTAAAACGAATGAGCGTATCCATCAAAGTTTGCTGGAACGCATGCCCCATGTGTAGGGAGCCTGTTACGTTCGGTGGCGGAATTGCAATGCAATAGCTCGGCACATTTTCATTTTCAGACGGTTTAAAATAACCGCTTTCTTCCCAATGTTGATAAAGGGCTTGTTCTACCGCAGACGGATTAAAACGGTCTGCCATTTCGAATTTTTGTGTCATTGTTTTTCTCTTTTTGTAAAACTTATACTGTTATATATTTGTAATAACTATACAGGATATATATCAGCATTATTTTTCATTAAATTTTCTAATTCATTAATTTTATCTAAACAAGATATATCAGATGCAATATAAGTTTGATCATAATTAGATATATAAATAAAACTTTTTAATTCACTTGGAATATTTTCTAGCATATTTTCTATGATTTTCTTACTTGAAGAATCACCATCGTCCCAAATTACAACATCGCACTCTTGATTCCATCTTTCCTTGCTAGTTCTATCTGCAAATGCTCCAGCACTTAAATTACTACTACCAATTATTGAAATTAAAGGAAGATTTTGTTTTCTTGCTATAAAAATTTTTGCATGGGAATTTGGCTTAAATTTATAAAAATTAGTTGAACAACTTGAGTTCTGATAATAGTTTTTCAGATTACTACAGAACTGGTTAAATTGTTTATTCCATGTTCCTCTATATAAACCATATATATCTATGTTAACTATTCGAGTAGAATTAAGTGTACTTATTATCTCTGAACTAGTACTAAATTTATTTTCCTGAAAAAATGCACTACATAAGACATATTTATCAAAATAACTATTGTTCAATGTAGATAAAATAATGTTTCTAAAAAAATTCGGTTGTGCATCCTTTCTTAAAAAAATAGCAAATTTATACATTATAATCTCATCGTCACTTATTTTAGTTTACTAACCTAATTTCAATCACCCAAAACTCACTTTCATTGGGATAAATTGTTTTAATCACTTCTCGCAATTCAGCCAAACCCATATTCTCCTGCTTCGCATGTTGCTCCGTCAGTTCATCAAGGGTAATCGGTGAAACACTTAACACTTCAATAGTGCAGAAATATTGATTATCTTCAAACCGCCCCACTCGTAAAATATCGCCTGCTTTAAAATGGCTTTCGGATTTATCTCGAATGGTGATGGTTTTACGCCCCGCGAGAATATCCGCTTCAAAACGTTGGTAAAAAGTGATGTCGTTTGGTTGCATTTTGATCCTTAAAGAGCGGTTAGGTTTTAGAAAGTTTTTACAAATCCTAGATTTCTCAAATTATTCAATATTTTTTCACACCAACTTGGTAAAAATTCACTAAATTGAGTAATACAGTTATCTTTTAGTTGAAAAATCAATTCAGGCGCAATGCTAGAATTATCATAAATAAAAATTTCATCACAATATGGCAAAACAAGAAATAAATTATCTAAACTAATTTGGTAACGATTTTTTACAACATCTTCAGCAATAAAATGACCGCCAGATTTAACTCTTGCCTTAACACGTGCAAGATTTATTTCAACGCTATTAACGCCAATATAATTTAAATGTACATAAAAGCCATTTTCTTTCGCCGTTTTCATTCTTTGAATAATTGAATTACCTGAAAGTGTCGATTCCATGGAAAAATCAATATGTTGCTTAATAGCAAAACGAAATAGCCCTATCGCTTTTCTGCCTGCATCAATATCAGCAAGTCTTGGATTCTGAGGATTAATCTGCATTGCAATATGATCAGAATCAATCACAATTTGCACAGCATCTTGGTTAAAAGAACGTAAAGTACTTTTTCCCGAACCATTTGTTCCACAATAAAAAATCGCTTTATTTTGCATAACCCACAATTTTTTCCGAACCATCAGGATAATGCTCGACTATCTTGCCATCAGTTTTTTGAAAGGTAACCACCTCGTGATTCATTTTTTCTTTCATCCAAACTGAAAATAACGCTTTAAGTTGTTTCTGTTGTTGAATAATTTTCTCACGTTCAGTCATCAATTATCCTCTTTAATTAATTCAAAACCTACTGCTCAATACTCAAAATTGAAAGCGTTGATAAAAGGTAATGTCATTCATTTATTAACCCACGTTTTCAGTAGAAAGATTCCAACCTTGCAGACGTAATTGTTTATAACGTTCTCGGGCTTGTGTTTTTAACGCATCATCTTTCGGTACAAAATCAATAAGTTGGGTAAAACTGTGGCTAAAATCTGGAATTTCTTGTTGCAAATTAATTAACATATCACGACGTTGTAAATTTCGTTTTCCAAGCCACGATATCTCAATCGGTGTAGGATATTGCGTTGCCTCACCCGATAAATTATGTGGAACAAATTCATTAGGATCTCGTTGCCACAAAAGTTCATCAATTTCTAATGCTTGGCTCTCACTTTCGCAACTAATTAGTACTTTTTTCCCTGAACGCCATATTGAGGCAGCAAGATTACAGGCTATTTCTTCGACAGTTAAAGTACAATTTTCAGTAAGAATATAAAATTGTGCAGTTTTTGCCATTTTTTGCCCCGTTATTTTCTCAATCTAGCCCCATACAAAGTTTAGGATTCTAACGAAAAAACCTTGGAAGATAAATAATTAAATAGATATTATTAAAAACGTCTGAAAATCCACCGCACTTTTATGATCTATGTCACAAAACTGATTTTTAACGTTTTTGTTACGTTCCACTAATAACTCGGAAGTGTTAAAATCACTTGAGTTTTAATTTTCATTCAATTCATAGGAGTATAGAATGGCATTTCGTATTGAAAAAGACACAATGGGTGAAGTTCAAGTTCCAGCAGATAAATACTGGGCTGCACAAACTGAACGTTCACGCAATAACTTTAAAATCGGTCCTGCCGCATCAATGCCACATGAAATTATCGAAGCTTTTGGCTATTTGAAAAAAGCAGCTGCATTTGCTAATCATGATTTAGGTGTATTACCTCTTGAAAAACGTGATTTAATTGCAAAGGCTTGTGATGAAATTTTAGCAAATAAATTAGATGATCAATTCCCACTCGTTATTTGGCAAACTGGTTCTGGTACACAATCCAATATGAATGTGAACGAAGTGGTTGCAAATCGTGCGCATGTGTTAAACGGTGGCAAATTAGGTGAAAAATCTATTATTCACCCAAATGATGATGTGAACAAATCACAATCTTCAAATGATACTTTCCCAACGGCAATGCACATTGCAGCATATAAAAAAGTAGTTGAGCACACTATTCCTTGTGTTGAACGTTTACAAAAAACTTTTGCGGCAAAATCTGAAGCCTTCAAAAACGTGGTAAAAATTGGCCGCACTCACTTAATGGATGCAACGCCACTCACATTAGGTCAAGAATTTTCAGCTTATGCTGCTCAATTAGATTTCGGTTTAAAAGCATTAAAAAATACTCTTCCACATTTAAGTCAATTAGCGTTGGGTGGCACTGCGGTTGGTACAGGTTTGAACACGCCGAAAGGCTATGATGTGAAAGTGGCAGATTACATTGCGAAATTCACTGCCCTCCCTTTTGTTACTGCAGATAATAAATTTGAAGCATTAGCAGCACACGATGCGATTGTTGAAACTCACGGTGCATTACGTCAATTAGCAATGAGTTTATTTAAAATTGCGAACGATATTCGTCTATTAGCATCAGGCCCTCGTTCAGGAATTGGCGAAATTTTAATTCCTGAAAATGAACCGGGTTCTTCAATTATGCCGGGTAAAGTAAATCCAACTCAATGTGAAGCGATGACAATGGTTTGCGCACAAGTATTTGGTAATGACACCACCATCGCATTTGTGGGTTCGCAAGGTCACTTCCAATTAAATGTGTTCAACCCTGTGATGATTGCAAACTTCTTACAATCCGCTCAATTATTGGGCGATGCTTGCGTATCTTTCGATGAACACTGTGCAGTGGGTATTGAACCAAACTATCCACGCATTAAACAACAACTTGAAAATTCATTAATGTTGGTGACCGCACTTAATACGCATATTGGCTATGAAAACGCAGCTAAAATTGCAAAAACGGCGCACAAAAATGGCACAACATTGCGTGAAGAAGCAATTAATTTAGGCTTAGTTTCTGCCGAAGATTTTGATAAATGGGTTCGCCCAGAAGATATGGTGGGTAGCCTAAAATAATTCACCGCATAAATTAACATCAGTAATATTAAAGGCGAGTAAAATTACTCGCCTTTTTACTCGTTTTTCATTTGTTTTTTGATGCGGTTTGTTATAATCAACACAATTTTATTCACGGCAATTTATTATGAAAATGAAATCCCTTTTTGTGGCAATGATAACGTTTTTTTCTGCCGCACCTTTTGCCCATTGGCAACCCATCGGAAATGCCGAATACACTTGGGGGCCGTTCCATGTTTATACCATTGGTTTATTTTCTGAAACTGGCACTTATCAAGAAAATGAACGTCCATTAATGCTCTCTTTCAAATATGAAAAACCCATTGAAGGAAAAAATTTTGCGATTACCCTGATTAAAGAAATTGAAACCTTAAAACTTAATGATGGCGATACTCAAAGCTGGCTAAAAGAAATGCAAGCGACCTTTCCTGATTTTTCCCCAAACGATATTTTGAACTATATTGCCTTACCCGATAAAGGTTACTTTGTATTAAATGATACTGTTTTGGAACACGATTTTGATGCTAAATTTAATCAAGCATTTATCGGCATTTGGCTTGCACCGAATAGCACTTTTGTAAAACTTCAGCCACAATTATTAGGCAAAACGAAAAGCAATCATGAAGCGGCGGAATTTTATCTCAAACCTGAAATTGAATCCTTTGATGAACAAGAGTCAATGCCTGAGTTGCCGCCACATTATTTATTAGATAGTCAAAAAAACTCTCAAAGCTAAAATTTATCTTTCATCCATCTGTTAAAACGTAAAAAATACCTGTTTCCAAATAAATTTTATAATCAAGGAAACAGGTATTTATACATTATGGCTTGTTAAAATTTTTCCCAAACTGGGATAACGCCCCCAACTAAATCTAAATTTTTTCCTAACTCAATCCAGCCACAAGGGAAATGAAAATCGGAGCCAACGGATCCCAGCAGATCAAATTCTTTTGCCCAACGAGCAAGCATTTGACGTTGATCTTTTGTCTGACCACAATCCGCCATTTCCATGCCATCACCGCCCCAAGCCTTAAAATCGGTTATCAGCTTACGCACCCATTTCCCCGTCATGTTATAACGTAACGGATGGGCAATAACGGCTATACCGCCTGCGGCATGGATTATATCAATCGCCGTGGGAATATCTGTCCATTCTGCTTTGACAAATGCTGGTTTTCCTTGCCCTAAATAGCGTTTAAAGGCCTGACCATCATTAGATACCTTACCAATCTGCACCAAATAACGCGCGTAATGAGCACGCGTCACTTCGCCATTGGCTAAAGCTTTCGCACCTTCATAAGCATTAGGAATACCTGCTTTTTCTAATTTATCGCCAATTTCCACCGCTCTTTTTTCACGTAATGCTTTTTGGCTTTGCAAAAGTGCGGTCATTTTGGGATGAGTTTTATCGAAGTTTAATCCTACAATATGGATCCCTCGCCCTTCCCAATTTGTGGAAATTTCTACTCCAGTAATTAATTCAATGCCTACTTCTTTAGCTGCTATCTGTGCTTCATCAATACCTGCAATCGTATCGTGATCGCATAATGCCAACACGTTCACGCCTTGCGCATAAGCACGCTGGACTAATTCAGTTGGACTTAATACCCCATCTGATGCGGTGCTGTGACAATGTAAGTCGTATTTTTTTGTCATTATTTAATATTTTTTACTAAATCTTTTACTAATTTTGGACCGTGATAAATCAATCCTGAATAAACTTGCAACAACTCGGCACCAGCCTCAATTTTCTCTTGCGCATTTTGCAACCCATCAATGCCACCGCTACCAATAATGGGAATCTGACCTTTCAGTTCTTGATGTAATCGCTTAATAACCTCTGTACTTTTATGCTGTAACGGCTTTCCACTTAATCCGCCTTGCTGCTCCGCATTTTTCATCCCCATAACCGTATCACGAGAAACCGTGGTATTCGTTGCAATAACCCCATCCATTTTATGACGAAGCAACGTATCCGCAATTTGCACTAATTCGCTTTCTGTTAAATCTGGTGCAATTTTTACCGCAATCGGCACATATTTATTATATTGGTTTGCCAAAATAGCCTGACGATCCTTGATGCTTCGCAATAAGTCATCGAAATAATCACCATATTGTAACTGACGCAAATCTGGTGTATTGGGGGATGAAATATTCACCGTAATGTAACCTGCGTAGTTATAGGCTTTGTTCAAACAGAAAATATAATCATCTTTGCCTTGTTCTAAAGGCGTGAATTTATTTTTACCAATATTGATACCAATCACGCCTTTATAACGGGCGTTTTTCACATTTTCTATAAGATAGTCTATGCCATTATTATTAAAGCCATTACGGTTAATAATGCCTTCAGCTTCAATTAAACGAAACTGACGTGGCTTTACATTCCCATCTTGTGCAACGGGCGTAACAGTTCCTACTTCGAGAAAACCGAAACCCAATACACCGAAACCATCAATCGCATCACCATTTTTATCCGCCCCAGCCGCCAATCCAATAGGATTAGGAAAATTCACACCCATTACTGTTTTCGGAAAGCCTTTGGGAGCATGAATAAGAGATTTTAAGATCGGTTGAAATAAAGGATTACCAGCTAATTTCAAGCATTGAATCGTGAAATTATGAGCCTTTTCAGCATCCATTTGGAAAATGCCGTGACGGAATAATTGATACATACTCGTTTATCTCTCAGGATAGTTTACTGTAAGAAAAGTGCGGTTAATTTTCACCGCACTTTAAGGGAAAGATTGTTCGTATTCTACGAGGAACAAAGATGATGTGCAAATAATAAAGAAATATAGAAATAATTAAGGAAAAATATTGCAAAATTAAGCTCTACACGAGCATTAATACATTTTAATTATGTATAAAAAAACCGCAATTAACACGGCTAGTTTTATTTTTATGGTGCCTAGGGTCGGACTCGAACCGACACGTTTATTCAACGGCGGATTTTGAATCCGCTGCGTCTACCAATTTCGCCACCCAGGCTTAATGGGGTTGAATTATACGTATATATAAGAATGTGACAAGCAAAATTTATTAAAAATAATCCATTTGTTTTAAAAATAAGCAAGAATTTTCTGTTTTCTAAAAATATCGCCAAACAAATGCAATAATTAAAATGCACAACATAATTAAAATTTGAGCTAAACGTTTTTTTGTTAATTTTTCAGCTGCCATAATGCTTTACTCTTCTTAATCTGACTAATTAGTGGTAGAATATTTGCGTTAGATCAATTTTACACTATTTTTTCAATATTTGAGGCGTACATGAAAAATTTCGTTGCAGAAGCTAAATCAGGGCGCAAAATTCAATCAGGCGGTTGTGCAATTCATTGTCAGGATTGCAGTATTAGTGAGCTTTGTATTCCTTTTACCTTAAATGAACAAGAATTAGATCAGCTTGATAATATCATAGAGAGAAAAAAACCGATTCAAAAGTCTCAAGTATTGTTTAAAGCAGGAGATTCTCTCAATTCAATTTATGCTATTCGTTCTGGCACAATAAAAAGCTATACGATTAGTGAATCTGGCGAAGAACAAATTACTTCATTTCATTTGCCCGGTGACCTAATTGGTTTTGATGCCATTACTCAAATGCAACATCCTAGTTTTGCGCAAGCTCTAGAAACGGCTATGGTATGTGAAATTCCTTTTGATATTTTAGATGATTTGGCAGGAAAAATGCCAAAATTACGCCAACAAATTTTACGTTTGATGAGCAGTGAAATCAAAAGTGATCAAGAAATGATTTTATTGCTATCTAAAATGAATGCAGAAGAACGTTTGGCTGCTTTTATTCATAATCTTTCTAAACGCTATTCTGCTCGAGGTTTTTCAGCAAAAGAATTTCGTTTAACGATGACACGTGGCGATATTGGCAATTATCTAGGTTTAACAGTAGAAACCATCAGCCGCTTATTAGGTCGCTTTCAAAAACTCGGTGTTATTAGCGTACAAGGCAAATATATTACAATCAATGATTTAAATGGTTTAATTGAATTAACCGGTACGAATAAAACAAAAATTACATTAGTTGAATAAATTTAAGGCGTGAGTATCACGCCTTTTTTTATTTTTTATAAAATAAAGTTGTAAATCAATTATACACTGCAGAAATAAAAATAATTCATTATAAATTAAAGAAATTTTTACAGAAAAAATTATTTTAATTTTTTGGCTGAAACTACTACGGTAACTACTACAAACTTGCTTGGTATACAGCCTGATACAACAAATCTGTTTTATCATATAATTAGGCTTGTTATTGAACTATTTAGCACTTGAATAAATTTTTGACGGTGATATAAGATGGATGGGAGTTATTTTGAACGTCACTATAAAAGAAAAATAGAAAATAGGCAATGCTGTAAAAGTAGTCATATGTGGTTTGCTAAAATAACGGGGAAAGTGTTTACATTCGTAGTAGAAAATACAAAATCAGAAACGTTAATTCTCGTGATTATAAAGAAAATCAAGCTTGATAGCTGGGGTTGTATGATATTTGGTTGTAATTATTACTCTCTTAATACAATAGAATTTAATTCACAAATTAGTTAATTATTCTATGTTATTTGCCGTGAAATAAAATCATATTAATAAAATAGAAATTTTTTAGAATCAAACTAAGCGATTACTCCGAAAATATAATGAAATCTACCAAAATATTTTTCTTTATTCTTGAAAATGTAAGTTTCAGTTTAGTACATAAAAAGAGCTGTTAAAATACTGAAAAACAGTGTGATATTTACAAGCCCTAGTCTAAGCTTTTTTAGTTCCACTGGAAATATTACGTGCTGATATCTGACTGGATAACATCTGTTTTAGCTGACTTTCTTTTTAATTCTTGCTCAATAAAATCATCTTCACAGTTTACACTAGCTTTTTTACGAGCTAATATCAACTTGCTCCCTTTAATTTTTGGCTTAAAATTTAATGTAATTTTCTTTGTAACTAACACTCCAAAAAAATCTGCATCAAACTCGAGCTTGATGCAGATAATTTATTTATTGGCTATGAATATAAAATTAATCACCTAATTGAACAGGCTCAACTTTCCAAATTCTATCTGAGTACTCTTTAATCGTGCGGTCAGACGAGAAGAAGCCCATATTCACGATATTTTGGATGGTGCTTTCAATCCATTGGTCGCGTTGTTTATATTTTTCATCTATGGCTTTTTGAGTTTCTACATAACTGCGGAAATCAGCAAAAGCTTGATAATAATCGTGGTATTGCAAGCCTTGTAATAGTTGATGATAACGCTGAGGATCTTCTGGTGAGAATTTACCTTCAATAATTTGATCCACAACTGTGCGTAATTGAGCATCATTCTGGTAGTATTCAAATGATCGATACCCTTCTCGACGAAGTTGTTCCACTTGTTCCACAGTGTTACCGAAAATAAAGATGTTATCTTCACCCACGTTTTCCAAGATCTCCACGTTTGCACCGTCAAGTGTACCGAGTGTCAATGCGCCATTTAAGGCAAATTTCATATTACTAGTTCCAGAAGCCTCTGTGCCTGCAAGGGAGATTTGCTCTGAAATATCTGCTGCTGGAATGATAAGCTGTGCAAGGCTTACGCTGTAATTTGGAATAAACACTACTTTCAAGCGGCCTTTCAAACGTTCATCGTTGTTGATTACATTTGCCACATCATTGATTAAGTGAATGGTTTGTTTCGCCGCATAATAAGCTGAAGCCGCTTTACCTGCTAGAATAAATACGCGAGGTTGCCAATCTTTTTCAGGGTTGGCAAGCATTTCATTGTAGCGAGCGATAATATGCAACACGTTCAACATTTGGCGTTTGTATTCGTGAATACGTTTTACTTGAACATCAAATAAAGCGTGCGGATCAAGCTCTACCCCTAACTCGCGTTTTACGTATTCCGCCAATTTCACTTTATTAGCAAATTTAATGTCAGCGACAGCCTCTTTAAATGCTTTTTCTTGTGCGAACGGTTTGAGTTTTTCGATTTGGCTTAAATCGCAACGCCATTCTGAGCCGATATATTTATCAAACAATGCGGCTAATTGTGGGTTCGCCACGGCTAACCAACGACGCGGTGTGATACCGTTTGTTACGTTGGTAAAGCGTTCTGGGAAAATACGAGCGAAATCTGCAAAGGTTGAAGTCACCATTAAATCGGAATGGATTTCAGCAACCCCGTTGATTTTGTGTGAACCTACCACGGATAGCCAGCCCATACGCACTTTGCGTTGGTAGCCTTCTTCGATAAGAGAAACACGGCGGATAAAATCGTTGTCAGTCGTCACATAAGTGCGGACATATTCTAAGAAGTGATCGTTAATTTCAAAAATCATCTGTAAATGACGCGGTAAGATTTTCGCCATCATTTCCACTGGCCAAGTTTCTAATGCTTCTGACATAAGGGTATGGCAAGTATAAGAGAAAATGTTACGCGTCATCTCCCACGCTTTTTTCCATTCAAAACCTTCATCATCCACTAAAATACGCATTAATTCAGGAATCGCTAACGCTGGGTGGGTATCGTTTAAGTGAATCGCCACTTTATCCGCCAAGTTTTCAAGGCTATCGTGGGTGCGTTTGTGACGGCGTAAAATATCTTGAAGTGATGCAGAGACTAAGAAATACTCTTGACGTAAACGCAATTCGCGACCATTCCACGTAGAATCATCAGGGTAAAGCACGCGTGATAAGTTTTTATTTGCGGAGTGTTCTTCTAATGCGGCTAAATGTTCGCCACGGTTGAAGTCGGCAAGGTTAAACACTTCCCCTGCGTGTGCCGACCATAAACGTAATGTCGCAGCAGAATTATTTTGATAACCTGGAATCATTTGATCGTAAGCAAGTGCGGTCACTTTTTCGGTATCTTGCCAAATACATTTTTTGCCTTCGAAATGAATGTTTCCGCCAAATTCTATAGTAAAACGTTTTGATGGACGAATAAATTCCCAAGGCGCTCCTTTTTCAAGCCACGCATCTGGGCGTTCTACTTGCTGACCGTTTTCAATTTTTTGGCGGAACATACCATATTCATAACGAATACCGTAGCCCATACCTGGTAAACCAAGGGTTGCAATAGAATCCATAAAGCACGCCGCTAGACGACCTAAACCGCCATTACCCAAGCCTGGATCTACTTCTTTTTCTAAAACTTCTTCTAAATCCACATTTAATTCAGAAAGTGCTTCCTGTGCTAATCCATAAATGCCTTCTGCAATCATTGCATTAGAAAGCGTACGCCCGATTAAAAATTCCATTGAAAGGTAGTAAACACGGCGAGAATCTTCTGCTCGAGTTTGGCGAGCAGTAGTGATCCAACCCTCTGTTACTAAATCACGCACAGCGTGGAGTGTTGCATTTAGCCAATCGCGTTGGCTGGCTTCACGTGGAGAGCGACCGATTAAGAAAATGAGTTTGTAAACGATTGATTTTTTAATCGCTTCAACGGTCATTTCAGGACGATTATATTGGAATGGAGAATCAAAGTTATCCATTATCATAGGTAAAACCTCTATTAGAATGCTAAGAAATGATTAACGTAGGGTGTATGAATTTTCAAAATTTACGCACGTTTGCAAAAATCAATCAAAATTTGACCGCTCTTTGAGTGCGTGAATGTTGTTCACACAGCCTACAAAAGTAGTTCGAATTTTATGCTTATCTTTGTAAAAAACAAGCACAATCACACCGCTTGCAAAAGATTCTTACACAAGCGGTGTGATTGTTAAGAAAGTTTACGAATAAAACTACAAGCGTTCATAAAGCGTTCTATATTGCTCTGCAGCCTTACGCCAGCTGAAGTCTTGTTCCATTGCGTCCGTGCGAACCATCGCCCACGCACGCAGTTTTTGCCATAAGGCAAAGGCGCGTTGCAAGCAATGGCGGAGAGCTTCAGGCGTTGCACTTTCAAACACAAAACCTGTTGCAGTGCGAGCTTTGATACTTTCTGAAGTGCTATCCACCACCGTATCTGCCAAACCACCCGTTTTACGAACAAGTGGAAGTGTGCCATATTGCAAACCATAAAGTTGGGTTAAGCCACAAGGCTCGAAACGGCTTGGCACTAAAATCACATCGCCACCTGCGACCATTAAATGTGAAAGGGCTTCATCATAGCCGATTTTTACCGCAATATTTTCTGGATATTGGGCGGCAAGATCGCGAATGCCTTGTTCCAAGTGCGGTGCACCAGAGCCTAAAATCATCAACTGTCCGCCTTGTTTGACGATTTCGTCTGCACTTTCGATTAATAAATCGACACCTTTTTGCTCGGTTAAACGGGTCACCATCACAAATGCCAAGGCAGATTTATCTTGTGGCAAATTGAAATACGCTTGCAATTCAGCTTTGTTTTTCTTTTTGCCTGCCATATATTTCAGTTTGTAATGGTGCGGAATGTATTGATCCACGTTCGGATGCCAAATATTTTCGTCCACGCCGTTTAAAATCCCCACCAAACGACCTTGAGCTTTTAAGCCAGAAAGCAAGCCTTGCAAACCATAGGCAAATTCAGGTGTCGTGATTTCTTCTGCATAAGTTGGGCTTACCGCCGTGCTTGCATCAGAATAGAACAAGCCTGATTTTAAATAAGAAATTTGCCCGAATAACTCCAAACCGTCCACATTAAACATTCCCGCAGGCAAACCAATTTCGTATAAATGATGATAAGAAAATTGCCCTTGATATGCCAAGTTATGAATAGTGAACACCGATTTCGCAGGGCGGCCTTTGTTGAACAGATATGCTGCACATAAGCCAGCGTGCCAATCGTGAGCGTGTACCACTTCTGCACGCCACCAGCTGTCTAAACCAGTGGCTAATTCTGCCCCCACCCAACCGAGCAAAGCAAAACGTTTGTAATTGTCACCGTAGTCATTGTAATAGGCATTGTGGTAAGGATTGCCTTCGCGACCGTATAAGTGCGGTGCGTCAATCAAATAGATCCCGACACCGTTATATTCTCCATAACGCAACACCACGTGCCCAGCGAAGTTGTCAAATTCGGCAACCACTTGGGTATTCGGAATACCTGCTGTAATTGCAGGATAAGCAGGCAATAAAACGCGAGCATCCAACCCGATTTGGTTTTGTGCTTGGGGTAATGCCCCTAAAACATCGGCAAGCCCGCCTGTTTTTAATAGCGGATAGAGTTCCGAGCAAACATGTAGTATTTTCATTGAGTTCTTTATTTTCCCTATAAATATGAATAACGCTCGATCAGCCCCTCTCTTTGCTAAAGAGGGGTTTCAGAAAGTGCGGTCAATTTTGACCGCATTTTTCCTAACTAATCTAAATGCCCATCTTCTTCAATCTCGTGTCCCTCAAGTTTCTTTAGCATTTTCGGGGTTACAAGAATGACTTTGCCTGTTGAGCTAATACGGAAGCGTTTTTTATCTTCTTCTATATCCACACCAATTTGCATACCATCAGGAATTTCGCATTCACGATCGATAATACAATTTTTCAACACACAATTTTTGCCGATTTTAACTTGTGGTAACACCACGCAGTGATCCACTTTTGAAAATGCGTCAATTTTAATGTGGTCGAATAACACAGAATTGCTGATCGAAGCATCGGTAATCACACAACCGCCGCCGATAAGTGAGTTATCCACTGGATGCATATTGGAGTGTTTGTAGAAAAATTTTGATGGATAAGCCTGAATAGGATTACCACGAATTGGCCAGTTTTGGTCATAAATATCTAATTGTGGATTTTCAGAGACTAAATCGATATTGGATTGCCAGAAACTATCAAGCGTCCCTACATCACGCCAGTAAATTTCGCCTTCGGTGTTGCGTCCCATACAAGAACGGCTGAATGGGTGAGCATAAAGCGTGCCTTCTTCTAAACATTTTGGCAACACATCTTTACCGAAATCGTGGCTAGTTTGTGGGGTATTAACTTCCTGCTCAAGCATTTTATAAAGATAATCAGCATCAAATACATAAATCCCCATTGAGGCAAGCGAAACATCAGGTTTGCCCACCATGACTGGCGGATCTTTCGGTTTTTCCACAAAGGCTTTCACTTTCAAGTTTTCGTTTACTGCCATCACACCAAATTCGTGAGCCTCAGAACGTGGCACTTCAATGCAACCAACGGTACATTTCGCCCCACTATTGACGTGATCCATTAACATCACACTGTAATCTTGTTTGTAAATATGGTCGCCTGCTAAGATCAAAATATATTTCGGGCGATAGTGATTTTTAATAATAGCCATATTTTGATATACCGCATCCGCCGTGCCACGATACCAAGTAGAATCGTCAATTTGCTGACGAGCTGGCAACATATCGACAAATTCCCCTCTCTCTTGTGGCAAAAAAGACCAGCCTGTTTGCAAATGACGAAGCAAGGAGTGTGCCGCATATTGGGTTACTACGCCAATACGGTTTAAACCTGAGTTAATGCAGTTAGAAAGTGCGAAATCGATAATGCGACGATTACCACCAAAATAAAGAGCTGGTTTTGCACGTTTATCTGTCAATTCGTGTAAACGTGAACCACGTCCACCTGCGAGAACAAGCACCAAAGTGTTTTTAACTAAATCATATTTGTTAAGGTCGCCATATTTCATAAGGATCTCCATAGTCTTATTGTTATTCGTCATTCAGCATACAAAAGCCCATTGAATAAATTTCGGCTTGTTGTGCTTCAAGGGTTACATTATGTGTACCGATTTGGGGCTTCCATTTCCCATTAGGCAAGTGAAACACCTGACCTTCGGCTTTGGCATTAATCAACAAAAGCCAACGATTATCTAAAACTACCTGTAATGCTTTGGTTTGTTGATTTTGCCAATCTTCAACTGTCATCGGTTCTCCTGCAATATTAAGCCATTGTACATTCTCATCCGACCACCATTGATCTTGGTTTAAACTGCCAATTTGCTTACGAAGTGCAATCGTTTGCTTGGTCAGTTCAAATAATGCTGTGTTAAATTCTGCCCATTTAAGCCAAGTAATCTCGTTATCTTGGCAATAGGCATTGTTATTACCATATTGGGTATTACCGAACTCATCGCCAGCCAATAACATAGGTGTACCATTTGCAAGCAATAAACTCATTAATAATCCGCTTTGTGCAAAAGTGCGGTTATTTTCCACCGCACTTTTTTGCGGCTCAGCAAGATTTTCAGTCGAACCCTCTATGCCGTGGTTGTAACTGTAATTTTCATTGCGACCATCACGATTTTCTTCGCCATTCGCTTCATTATGTTTTTGGTTGTAACTCACTAAATCTTTAAGCGTAAAACCATCGTGGGCAGTAATAAAATTAAGTGTAGTATGTGGCAAACGGTCATTTTTCTTAAATAAATCGCTAGAACCTGCAAAGCGTTCAGTAAATGCACCAATTTCGCCACTTTTCCACAGCCAGAAACGACATAAATCATCACGGAAGCGGTCGTTCCATTCGGCAAAATAACTTGGGAAATTGCCGACTTGATAACCGTAATGCCCAATATCCCAAGGCTCGGCAATCAATTTAATATTTTGTAAACTTGGCTCATTTTTAATATCTGTAAAAAGCTGAGCTGACGCGTTGAAATCAGGCGTATCACGCCCTAAAACAGAGGCTAAATCAAAACGAAAACCATCAACGTGGCATTGCTCCACCCAATAACGTAAACAATCCACCACCCATTTTCGCCCTACATCAGAGGATAAATTGAGCATATTGCCGCAGCCTGTCCAGTTAATGTAATGCCCGTTGTCGTTGCGCCAATAGTAAGTTTGATCATCAATACCACGCTGGCAGAATGTTGGATAAGTTTGCTCTGATTCTGCAGAATGGTTAAATACCACGTCTAAAATAACTTCAATACTCGCTTTGTGAAACTCCTTCACCATCGCTTTAAATTCAGCTAATGGATTATCTGTTGCCGCATATTTAGGTTCCACCGCAAACATAGCTAAGGGATTGTATCCCCAATAATTTTGTAAGCCTCGTGCCTGTAAGTGTGGTTCATTGATATGGAAATTGACAGGCAGCAACTCCACTGCAGTTATGCCTAACTCTTTCAAATACGCCAAGTTCACAGGATGAGCTAATCCCGCATAAGTACCACGCAACGCCGCGGGGATTTTCTCGTTTAACTGGCTAAACCCTTTAACATGTAATTCATACACAATAGTTTCAGCCCAAGGCGTATTGGGGGAGGAATCATTTTCCCAATCAAAATCTTCCGAAATCACAACCGCTCTTGGGGCAAGATGTGCGTTGTCGCGATTATCCGAAAGCAAGAACCAAGAACGACTTTCTTCGTTACTTAAATCAGGTTTACCATTCACGGCTTTCGCATAGGGATCGAGTATCAATTTCTGCGGATTGGCAAATTCGCCGTGAATACGAAAGCCATATTCCGTACCAGTTTTCACGCCAGTTACCGCCAAATGCCACACATTTCCAGTACGCACCATTGGCAAACGGGTTTCTTGGTTTTGTTCGTCAAAAAGGCAAAGTTCGATGCCTATTGCCGCAGCGGAAAACAGAGCGAAATTGGTAATTTGCACGTTGTTTTCGACCGCTTGTGAGTATCCCATTGGAATAGGATTGCCGTTGTTGTAAATCGTAAACATATCTTTCGTTGTTCCTAGGGTAATAACTTACCCTAAGTTAGTTATAATCCAACCCCTTTGGGGTTGTAATTTGCTATTCTATTCCGCTATTTGGTTCTCCAAATGGGAACTTCTATGCTTAACCGTGGGGATATTTATACCCACGGATTACTCTACTGATTTCAATCTCAAATAAACTGTTGCTAACGGCGGAATGGACACTGAAATCGAATTTTCTCGTCCGTGGCTTTCAATATTTTCACTTGCGACACAACCAAAATTGCCCACGTTAGAGCCTTGATAGTACATTGAATCGGTATTCAAAATTTCTTCATATTCGCCCGCAATATTCACACCAATGCGGTAGTCGTAGCGAGGCACAGGGGTAAAGTTACTGACGACAATAATGCGTTCTCCGTTTGAACTGCGACGTTCAAAAGCGAACACAGAATTTGCCGCATCATCAACGACAAGCCAATCAAAACCTTCTGGGGAGTTGTCGAGTTCAAAGAGCGGTCGATTTTTTTGATAAATTTGATTAAGGTCTTTAACCAGCTTCAACACGCCTTTGTGCCAGCCTCCGCCAATATTTTCATCAAGCAAGAACCAGTCCAAACTTTCTTCGTAATTCCATTCTCTGCCTTGAGCAAATTCATTACCCATAAAGAGCAATTTTTTGCCTGGGTAGCCCCACATATAACCGTAATATGCACGTAAGTTAGCGAATTTTTGCCACGTATCGCCCGGCATCTTGCCAAGAAGTGAATATTTACCGTGAACCACTTCATCGTGAGAAAGTGGCAGCACAAAATTTTCGCTATATTGATACACCATTCCAAAGGTCATTTTGTTGTGATGATATTGGCGGTAAATTGGGTCAAGCTGCATATAGGCGAGCGTATCGTTCATCCAGCCCATATTCCATTTGAAATTAAAACCTAATCCACCGTTTTCGCTTGGGTGAGTTACGCCTGCAAAAGAAGTTGATTCTTCCGCAATAGAAATTGCCCCCTCCATTTCACTGTGAATTTTCCAGTTGGTATGTTTTAAAAAATCGATGGCTTCTAAATTTTCACGTCCGCCATATTGGTTTGGAATCCACTCCCCTTCCGCACGGCTGTAATCGCGGTAAATCATCGAAGCCACAGCATCCACGCGAATACCATCTACACCAAAGCGTTCAAGCCAATACAGTGCATTACTGGATAAGAAATTTTTGACCTCATTACGTCCATAGTTATAAATCAAGGTATTCCAATCTTGATGATAGCCTTCGCGAGGGTCTTCATGTTCATACAAGGCTGTACCATCAAACGCGACTAAACCATGGGTATCACTTGGGAAATGCCCTGGCACCCAATCTAAAATCACGTTGATGCCTGCTTCGTGAGCACGTTTTACTAAACGGCGAAATGCCTCAGGCGAACCAAAGCGACTGGTTGGCGAATAAAGTCCAAGTGGTTGATAACCCCAAGAACCATCAAACGGAAATTCAGAAAGCGGCAAAAATTCAATGTGGGTAAAGCCCATCTCTTTTACATAAGGAATTAATTCATCAGCAATTTGATCGTAATCTAGCCAAAAATTGTTTTCTAAATTACGACGCCAAGATCCTAAATGCACTTCATAAATAGAAATAGGTTGGTTGCCTTGATTGGCTTTTTTGCGTGCTTCGGTCATTTCCACCACATTTGGCAAGGCACTGACTTGTGAAGCCGTATCTGGGCGAAGCTGCGAACTAAACGCATAAGGATCGGCTTTCAAACGCAAGTTTCCAAAGCAATCAATCAATTCAAATTTATACAGCTGACCAAGACAAACTTTCGGTAGGAATAGTTCCCACACACCGCTTTTCGGGTGGAAACGCATTGGGTGGCGGCGACCGTCCCAATAGTTGAAATCGCCCACAATAGAAACGCATCTTGCATTAGGCGACCATAAGCGGAAATTCACCCCGCTCACACCATCACATTCCATAAAATGCGCACCAAGCACTTCATACGGACGAAGCATAGAACCTTCAGAAAGTAGCCATTGCTCTAAATCATCAATCATAGGATGAAAACGATAAGGATCTTCGACTATTTGCGATTCATTTCCCCAAAAAACCTGTAATTGATAAGCAAAAAAATGACGACAATTTGGAATAACACCAACAAAAAAGCCACGCTCATCGACACAATCAAGTTCCGTTATTTCTTTTCCACTTTCACGCTCAATCACCACAACGCGACTGGCATCTGGCAACAACGTACGGATTTCAATTCCTTGCTCTGTTTCGTGCATACCAAGCGTAGCAAAAGGATCGCCATTGCTCGCATCAAAAAAACCATCAATAATTGCTTGTGTTACTGCGGTTGTCATATTTACTCCTTATACATTTCGCCCTTGGTTAATTTGCACAAAGAACGTTTTTAAAGCTTCATTGTTAAAAATAAACGCTAACGGTTGAGCAAGTTTCTTGCACCAGTTTGGATATTCATTTGAAGTACCCGGCAAATTAAAACTGATTTCTTGGCTAAGTAAATTTTCTAATTGTACACCAATCAATCGGCTGTTACTTTCTGCTAAATAATGATGGATCATTCTGTTTAAATGATCGTGCATCGCCATAGAAAGCGCATCGCCTTCATAATGCGGTGGTAAATAATTATCACGATGTAAACTATTTAATAAGGCTTGTTTATCCATAACACGTTGATCGTATTTTTGCTTGAGCACTTCCCCATTCAGAATACCAAGTTGATTAAATAATTCTAAATCACGGCAATGCCAAAAACTTTGTAATGAGGGAACATCATGTGTACCAATAGTGGCATAAGCATTTCGAGGATAATCAGATATACGAGGAAATTCGCCATTTCGTTGGGCAAAATACAATACAAAATAAGAGAAAATTTGAAACTCGTTTAATTTCCACCGCACTTCATCAGGCACGGTGCCGAGATCTTCACCAATAATCAAACATTCATTGCGTACACTTTCAATAGCAAGAATCGCCATTAATTCATCAAAAGGATAATGAACATAAGCGCCATCAGCCGCGGTTTTTCCTTCTGGAATCCACCACAAACGGAATAAGCCCATAACATGATCGATGCGTAGCACACCGAAATATTGCATATTGGCACGTAGCATATCGATAAATGGTGCAAAGCCACGTGCTTTTAGCACTGTTGGATTATAAGGTGGCAAATTCCAATTTTGCCCGACAGGGCCTAACGGATCGGGTGGCGCGCCAGTAGAGGCATTTACACAATATAAATCAGGATCGCTCCATACATCAGCACTACCACGAGAACTATTCACCGCTAAATCGCCATAAATCCCCAACGTCATACCAAATTGTTTACAAAGATTTTGTAATGCGGAAAGTTGTTCTTCCGAAAGCCATTGCAACCAAGCAAAAAACTGGATTTTATCCTGATGTGTTTTTAATAAGGCTTTTCTTTTTTCCGCACTTAAATGTTGCCATTCCTTACGCCAGCCAAGCCAACCGATGGTATTTTCATCTGCTTGATGATCAGCGTGTTCTTGTAAATCCAAGACATTAAATAAGCCCTGTAACAATAAAGGTTCCCCTTTGCTTTTTAAATAATCTGCAAAGATTTTTCGACGTGTCACAATTTCAGCGGATTGACTACGTTGAAAGAAATCAAATAGAAGCTCAAGTGCGGTTAATTTTAAAGCCAAAATTGAAGAATAATCGACGCAATCACTTTTACGTAAATTACCAATTTTTTCTTGAATATCCTCACGCTTAAACCAATTTTGCACTGAACGACAACGCTTAAATTCGGGTAAATCAGGAATGGCTAAATATAAAAAATTCAACCAACGACGAGAAGATGAACTATAAGGGCTTGCCCATTTTGGCACAGCAGGATACGGCAAATGTAATGGATTAATTCCCACATAATCTGCGCCTAATTTTGCACTTTGTTCAATCAAATAGGCCAAATCGCCAAAATCGCCAATGCCCCAGTTTTGTTCTGAGCGTAAACTGTAAAGTTGCACATTCACGCCCCATACTTTTTTATTTTTTAATACGGGTGGTTGAAACGCTGTTTTAGGGGAAATAAGTAAACGAACGCTGTACTGTTCAGTATCAGAAAAAATAGATAATTGATAATAGCCAAAAGGAAGTGGAGGCAGGGAAAGTGCGGATAAATTTGAAAGTGTTTTTTCCAACAGAATAGCATTAGATTCATCAATCAGCTGATAACGATATTCCACAGATGGTGGCAAATCTAGACGATTTAGTCGATAATCAATCGGTTCATTTTCAAATGCAGCCAGTACATCGTCAAACTGTCCTTTCGTTTTTGGCGGAGGCTGCAAAAGCTCAACAAAAGTTGAAACCGTCTTTTCATTCGCGAAAATAAGATGTCCATCAATATCATAATGAGAAAGCGCGATACCGCATTTTTCCGCTTTTTGTTTGAGAGAATCCGAGATTTGCATAGACACCACATCACAACTATATAACTCTTGTTAGGGATTATAGCTAAGCTGAAAGTGATGACAACTGGCTTTATTTAAAAGTGTGATCTTCGTCAATAATAAATTCAAACCAATCAATCACATCGCGTTCGTGGATACCATTTTTAATCAAAATATCCGCATTTTTTACAGAATGGGGAGAGCCTGAAATAAGCGGATGCCATTCGGGAAGCGTTTTTCCTTCATAAAGCAAACGATAAGCGCAAGTATCAGGCAACCAATGAAAATCAGGTAAATTCTTTTTGGTGAGTTTGGTGCAGTCGGTTTCAATTTTAAAACGCTCTAAATAATTACCGCACTTTCCAGTTTCCACATCTAAAAGGTTGCAAGCAATTCGAGTGTAATAAAGTTTTTGGCGTTTGCCTCGCCCTTGAATATATTTGCGATAACAGCATTTTCCGCAGCCATCGCATAAGGCTTCCCATTCAGATTCAGTCATTTCAAGCAGGGATTTTGTTTGCCAGAAATTGGGTTCAAGTTGCATATTGGATTGCATAGTTGATACAAATAAAAAGTGCGGTCAAAATCACATTTATTTTGACCGCACTTGGTTGATTAAAATTAGAAGCCCTCTTTTAGACTTACCGTTAAATTAAACACCAAATGTTCAGGACGGCTATCTTTACTATCTGCACAGAAATAACCTTCACGTTCAAATTGATAACCTTTCTCTGCTTCTGCAGCAGCCAAGCTTTGCTCTACAAAACCTTGTTTTATCACTAAAGAATTTGGATTTAATACGCTTTCAATATCATCTTCAGCCCCTGGATTTGGTACGGTGAAAAGACGCTCGTATAAACGGAACTCCGCTGGATGATTATGCACTGCAGATACCCAGTGAATTACCCCTTTTACTTTGCGACCATCTGCTGGATTTTTACCTAAGGTTTCAGGATCATAAGTACAGAAAATCGTGGTAATGTCGCCACTTGCATCTTTTTCAACACGTTCAGCTTTAATCACGTAAGCATTACGTAAACGTACTTCTTTGCCTAATACTAAACGTTTATATTGTTTGTTCGCTTCCTCACGGAAGTCTGCACGATCAATATAAAGCTCTTTCGTAAACGGCAATTGACGCTCGCCTAATTCTGGACGATTTGGATGATTTGGGGCAGTTAAAACTTCCACGCCTTCAAAGTTTTCAATTACCACACGAACAGGATCAATCACTGCCATTGAACGCGGTGCATTTTCGTTTAAATCCTCACGAATGCAGGCTTCAAGTGCAGAATACTCTACGACGTTATCTTGTTTTGTCACACCAATACGACGGCAGAATTCACGTAACGAAGCAGGTGTATAACCACGACGGCGTAAACCTGAAATGGTTGGCATACGCGGATCGTTCCAACCATCTACAATGCCATCATTCACTAATTTCAATAATTTACGTTTAGAAGTTAATGTACCCTCTAAATTTAAACGTGAGAATTCATATTGATGCGGTAATGGACGTTCAATACTGATATTTTCCAACACCCAATCATATAAACGACGGTTATCTTGGAATTCTAATGTACAGATCGAGTGAGTAATACGCTCAATGGCATCAGAGATACAGTGAGTAAAATCGTACATTGGGTAAATGCACCATTTTTCGCCTGTTTGATGATGGCTGGCAAATTTAATACGATAAATTACAGGATCACGCATGACCATAAATGGCGATGCCATATCAATTTTTGCGCGTAAACTTGCTTTACCCTCGGCAAATTCGCCATTTTTCATTTTTTCAAATAAAGCTAAGTTTTCTTCAATAGTGCGGTCACGATATGGGCTGTTTTTACCCGCTTCAGTTAATGTGCCACGATATTCACGCATTTCATCTGGCGAAAGTTCATCAACATAAGCCAAACCTTTTTTAATTAATTCAATGGCATAGCTATAAAGTGCATCAAAATAATCGGACGCATAACGCGGTTCGCCTTCCCATTTAAAGCCTAACCATTCCACATCCGCTTTGATAGAATCTACATATTCCACGTCTTCTTTTACTGGATTGGTATCGTCAAAACGTAGGTTACATAAACCTTGGTATTCTTTTGCCAAGCCAAAATTCAAGCAAATAGATTTTGCGTGACCAATATGCAAATAGCCATTCGGCTCTGGCGGAAAACGGGTATGAACGCTTTTATGTTTACCCGAAGCTAAATCTTCATCAATAATTTGGGTAATAAAATTGTGAGTGCGAGTATTTTCAGCACCCAAAGATGTCTCTGTCATCATTTTCTCTCGTTAAAATAAAAAAATATTTGGCTATTCTATACAAATCTAAGGGAAAATAAAGGTTCATCTCCTGTTCTTGCCATAGAAATACTGGATTTAAATAAAAGATTGTAAAAACTTGCCATAAAAAACCGCCACGAAATTATCGTGGCGATGTATAAATGCAAAAAGTGCGGTAAGTTTTTTGGCAGTTTAGCTTACCAAACCCAGCCAGCCCCCATTTGATAGGAAATTTTACTGTTTTTTAACTGGATCCTTGAAAGTGTAAATTCTTCGGCTTTTTTACTATTAATTGTATTATTCTTTAAATGATCAATAATTAGGCTATATGCCCAAACTCTTTAATGCCGTAATTA
The DNA here is from genome assembly GCF_049823435.1 of Haemophilus sp. HN_Hi16. Taxonomy (NCBI): domain Bacteria; kingdom Pseudomonadati; phylum Pseudomonadota; class Gammaproteobacteria; order Pasteurellales; family Pasteurellaceae; genus Haemophilus; species Haemophilus sp. HN_Hi16. The sequence goes on along the minus strand of NZ_CP187500.1, from coordinate 1,339,301 downwards.
CTACTAATTGAATTGTTATTTGCCGCAAAGGCTTGAGAAGATATCAGCAAACTGCTGATAAGTTAGGCTGCCGTGGTTAGTTTGACAGATGAAAAGAAAAGATTATGCTTGCTTGCAGAATTACAATAAAACATTTTATATACTCCTAGCATTAAAATAAATAGAAGCGCGACTTTACGCTAAATAGATTGATATGTAAAGGAAATACAATTTTTTTCGTGCAAATTCTACTATTTAACTTTAAAATACCTGCCACTGAACAAACGTTCATTATAAATAATGGTCACAATATTTATTTTATAAATAAAAAAGTGCGGTTAAAATCATCCGCACTTTTTAGTTCGTAGAAAGGAAAATTCAATGTTTAAAATGAAAAATATCACGCTTGCTTTGTTGATATCTGGTGCATTGGTGGGATGTGCCAATATTGGCGATTCTTATCAAGCAAGCCTTGAAGATTACAAGCAATATGAAGAAATTACCAAGCAATATAATGTAAAAGAAAATTGGTGGTCGTTATATGATGATGCGCAATTAAATCGCGTAGTAGAACAAGCATTAATAAACAACAAAGATTTAGCTAAAGCAGCCGTGGCGGTAAACCGTGCGCTTTATAGTGCGAATTTAGTGGGTGCAAATTTAGTGCCTGCATTTAATGGTTCAACTTCATCTGCGGCACAACGTCGAGTTGATATCAGTACAAACTCTGCCATTTCACACAAAGGTTCTTTAAATGTGAGCTATACATTAGATCTGTGGCAACGTTTGGCCAATACTGTTGATGCGGCGGAATGGTCGCACAAAGCAACTGCAGAAGATATGGAATCGGCTCGTTTATCATTAATCAATTCTGTAGTAACAACTTATTATCAAATTGCTTATTTAAATGATGCAATTAGCACAACCAACGAAACGATCAAATATTACACGGATATTGGCAATATTATGCAAACGCGTTTAGCGCAAGGCGTGGCTGATACAGCCAGCGTTGATCAAGCACAACAAGCCACATTAACGGCACGTAATAACAAATTAAATTTTGAAACCCAACGCAAAACAGCAGAACAAACACTGCGTAATCTTCTCAACCTAAAACCAAATGAAGCATTAAATATCACGTTCCCACATATTATGAATGTGAAAACAGCAGGCGTAAACTTAAACGTGCCTGTGTCTGTAATTGCAAATCGTCCTGATGTAAAAGCAGCACAATTCCGTTTAAGCAGTGCATTCAAAAATGCCAAAGCAACTCAAAAAAGTTGGTTCCCAGAGGTTAATTTAGGTGCAAGCCTTTCTTCAACAGCAAGCACGGTTGGTACGGCGTTACATAACCCTGTGGCTGCTGGCACAGTAGGAATTAGCCTACCGTTCTTAAATTGGAACACCGTAAAATGGAACGTTAAAATTTCTGAAGCTGACTATGAAACAGCTCGTTTAAATTACGAACAACGTATTACCACCGCTCTCAATAATGTGGATACCAACTATTTCGCATTTACCCAAGCGCAAAGTACATTAAGTAATTTACAGCAAACCCATAGTTACAATCAGCGTATCACACAATATTATCGAAACCGCTATAATGCGGGCGTATCCGAATTGCGCGAATGGTTAGTTGCAGCTAATACGGAAAAATCATCACAACTTGCGATTTTGAATGCAAAATATCAAGTGCTGCAAAGTGAAAATGCGGTATATAGCTCAATGGCGGGATATTATTTGTAAAAATCAAATTGGATTAATCTATAAAAAATCCCTGTTAAATTTCTTTAACAGGGATTTTGTTATTTAAATTAAACCTATTATTTTGTCGCTTCTTTCACTGAATCTACTGCTTGAGTTGCTTTTTCTGAAACCGCCTCTTTCATTTCACTTGCTTTTTCTGATGCTGCTTCTTTCATCTCACTTGCTTTTTCTGAAACTGCCTCTTTTATTTCAGTTGCTTTTTCTGATGCTGCTTCTTTCATCTCACTTGCTTTTTCTGATGCTGTTTCTTTCATTTCGCCTACTTTTTCTGATGCAGCTTCTTTCATCTCACTTGCTTTTTCTGAAACCGCCTCTTTTATTTCAGTTGCTTTTTCTGATGCTGCTTCTGTTGCTGATTTAATTACTTCTTTCGCATCTTCCACTTTCTCTGCTACTTTATTTTTCACGTCTGTAGAAAGCTGCTGTGCTTTTTCCTTTACTTCAGTCATTGTATTAGCTGCAGCATCTTTTGTTTCTGATGCGACTGATGCTACAGTTTGTTTCGTATCCTCAACTTTTTGTTTTGCTTCTTGCTTATCAAAACAACCTGTCACGGCTAAAGCTGAACCTAAAACCAATGCTAATGTTAATTTTTTCATTATTTTCTCCATAGAATAATTTGATTATTACAAAGCCCTATTACTTTGATGCAGTTTAGTTTACGGGAATTTTCATAAAAAGAAAAACAGTAATAGTAAAATTTTACCTTTCTTTAAAAAGATTACTTTATAAAACAACATCTAAGATATTGATTTTTAATAGATTATATAAAAAACCAATAAAAATTTTATTTTTTGTAAAAAAAGAATAGTTTATTTTAAATAAATTACAGGAGATGCTTGATGCATCAATATTTCTGATTTATTACCATCCCATAATAATTGAGCAATGGTTGCAGGATAAAATGGAATTGGATTTCGTTTCCCATACAGTTCAGCAACGATTTCTCCAACTAAAGGTAAATGAGAAATAATCAATACAGACTTAACCCCATCATGTTTCAGCACTTCTAAATAATCAATAACTGAATGCGCATGGCCATAAGGGGTTATTCCCTCCCAAGTTTCAAGTTTATTTTCTAACTCCAAATCAAACGCTTGATTAACTTGATGAAAGGTTTCTTGAGCTCTGACATAAGGGCTCACTAAAATACGGTCTAGTGAATTAATTGCTAGCGTGCTTAAATGCTGTTTTAACCACTCCCCTTGCGAAAAAGCTTGTTTAATACCATAAGCAGTTAAGCGACGAGTTTTATCACTATTGGCCATTACTTCAGCCTCGCCATGACGCATAATAAAAATATTCATTTGCTTTCCTAAGTATTTGATAAAAATAAACCGCACTAAATAAAGTGCGGTTAAAAAATTAATGAGATTTCACTGCTTCTGCAATTTCTTCTGCACATTGTTGTGCAAGTTCAGCGTCTTGGCATTCCACCATAACTCGAATAAGAGGTTCTGTACCCGATTTACGCAATAAAATACGACCTTTGCCTTCTAAACGTTTTTCAACGTCTGCGGCAACAGATTTTACAGCGTCACTTTCAAGTGGATTATCCCCACCTGCAAAACGTACATTAATTAACACTTGTGGGAATAATTTAACCGCACTTGCTAATTCATTTAAGGATAATTTATGCTGTGCCATCGCCGCCAATACAGCTAATGATGCAACAATGCCATCACCCGTTGTATTCTTATCCGCAATGATAATATGTCCAGAATTCTCCCCCCCAAGCGTCCAATCATTTTCAACCATTTTTTCTAATACGTAACGGTCACCTACATTTGCACGTAAGAAAGGAACACCAAGCATTTTCAACGCAATCTCTAAGCTCATATTACTCATTAATGTGCCAACGACACCGCCTTTTAATTGACCTGAGCGCAATGCTTCACGCGCAATAATAAAGAGAATCTGGTCACCATCGACTTTATTTCCTAAATGATCGACCATCATAATGCGGTCACCATCGCCATCATAAGCCAAACCAACATCAGCTTTAGTTTCAACAACTTTAGCTTGCAATGCAGTCACATCAGTTGCGCCACATTTTTCATTAATATTCAAACCATTTGGATCCGTACCAATTTCAATGACTTCCGCACCAAGTTCTCTCAGTACATTAGGGGCAATATGGTAGGTTGCACCATTTGCACAATCTACCACGATCTTATAACCTTCCAAGCCTAAGTGAGCGGGGAATGTGCCTTTACAAAACTCAATGTAGCGTCCTGCTGCATCATTAATACGACTTGCTTTACCTAATTCAGCAGATTCCACACAATCCATCGGCTGTTCTAACATCGCTTCAATGGCTTCTTCAATTTCGTTAGGTAATTTAGTCCCTTTTGCTGAAAAGAATTTAATGCCATTATCATAATAAGGATTATGAGAGGCTGAGATCACAATACCCGCTTCAGCACGGAAAGTTCTGGTTAAATAAGCAATAGCAGGTGTAGGCATAGGGCCAGTAAATGCGGCAGATAAACCCGCAGCAGCTAAACCTGCCTCAAGGGCTGATTCCAACATATATCCAGAAATTCGAGTATCTTTACCGATTAAAACCATTTTAGAACCTTGAGAAGCCAATACTTTTCCCGCAGCCCAGCCTAATTTTAATGCGAAATCTGGTGTAATTGGATAACTACCTACTTTTCCACGAACACCATCTGTTCCAAAATATTTACGATTTGCCATAATACAATTCCTTTAATTTTTTATCGTTATAAAATCATCAGGCATTTTCTGTTGCCTGCCAAACTTTGAGCATATCTGATGTTGCTGCAACATCATGTACGCGTAAAATTTTTGCACCTTTTTGCGCAGCAATAAGCGCACCTGCCGCACTACCTATCACTCGCTGATCGACGGCTTTATTAAGCACAGCGCCAATCATTGATTTGCGAGATAATCCCGCTAACACAGGATATCCACTATGACAAAATTCATTCAGATTTTGTAATAATTGATAATTATGCTGTACAGACTTACCAAAACAAAATCCCATGTCCCAAATTAAGTTTTCTTTTTTAACACCAGCAGAAAGACATTCATTAGTACGTTTCTGTAAAAAAGCCAATACATCTTGTACGACATTCTCATAATGAGGATTTGCCTGCATCGTTCTAGGTTGCCCTTGCATATGCATGATACAAACAGGTAAAGCTAGTTTTACTGCGGTTTCTAACGCATTTGGCTCTTGCAAAGCACGAATATCATTAATCAAATCCATTCCAACACTTGCTGCTTCACGCATCACAACTGCTTTTGAAGAATCGACAGAAATCCAGCAATCAAAACGGCTTCGCACCGCCTCCACTACTGGCACAACACGATGCAATTCTTCTTGTTCAGAGACTTCATCCGCATCACTATAAAGGAATGACGGACGCGTAGATTCACCACCAATATCAATAATTGTCGCCCCTTCTTCCAACATTTTTTCAACTTGAAAAAGCGCTTTATCCAAACTAAAAAACTGTCCGCTATCAGAAAAAGAATCAGGCGTAAAATTAAGGATTCCCATAATCTTAGGAACGCTTAAATCAAGACATTTATTGTTCGCGTATAGTTTCATAAAGTGCGGTAGATTTTTAGATTAATTTTAGTCGAACGATTATAACGGAATACGCTGAAGAAAAAAATCATTAGGAAAAAATAAAGCCTTTCTAAAGAAAGGCTTTGTTGATTAAAGAGTTGATTAGGAATTAGAATCTACCGAATTTTCACCCGCACTTTGAGCATTATTGCTATTTGCATAGGCAGCTTGCCCTGTGTGCTCTTCCCATCCAGACGGTGGAGTGACAGGTTCACGATTCATCAATTGTTTGATTTGTTCTTCTTCAATGGTTTCATATTTGACTAATGCATCTTTCATCGCATGAAGAATATCCATATTGTCGATCAAAATCTGTCTTGCTCTCGCATAGTTACGATTTACAATTGCACGAACTTCTTCATCAATTGCATGAGCGGTTTCATCTGACATATGTTTCGCTTTTGCCATTGAACGACCTAAGAAAACCTCGCCCTCATCTTCAGTGTAAAGAATTGGCCCTAATTTGTCAGAGAATCCCCATTGCGTCACCATATTACGTGCGATATTAGTTGCTACTTTAATATCATTTGATGCACCCGTTGAGATATTTTCTTCGCCGTAAATCAAATCTTCCGCTAAACGCCCTGCATACAAGGTAGAAAGCTTACTTTCTAATTGTTTTTGGCTAATGCTAATTTGATCGCCCTCAGGCAAAAAGAATGTTACACCTAACGCTCTGCCACGAGGAATAATCGTCACTTTGTGAACAGGATCGTGTTCAGGCACTAAATACCCCACAATCGCATGACCAGCTTCATGATAAGCAGTGGATTCTTTTTGCTTATCCGTCATAATCATAGTGCGACGCTCTGGCCCCATATTGATTTTATCTTTCGCTTTTTCAAACTCAAGCATGGTTACCGTACGTTTATTCACTCGAGCAGCAAACAAAGCCGCCTCATTGACTAAATTTGCTAAATCTGCACCAGAATAGCCCGGCGTACCACGCGCTAACGTCATTGCATCAACATCTTGCGCAACAGACACTTTACGCATATGCACTTTTAAGATTTGCTCACGACCTTTCACATCAGGTAAGCCAACAACTACTTGCCGGTCAAAACGACCTGGACGAGTTAAAGCTGGATCAAGTACATCTGGACGGTTAGTTGCGGCAATAACAATTACGCCGTCATTACCACTAAAGCCATCCATTTCAACCAACATTTGGTTTAAGGTTTGTTCACGTTCATCGTGTCCGCCGCCTAAGCCCGCACCACGTTGGCGACCCACAGCATCGATTTCATCAATAAAGATTAAGCAAGGTGCATTTTTCTTAGCCTGTTCAAACATATCACGTACACGAGATGCACCAACACCCACAAACATTTCTACGAAATCAGAACCAGAAATAGTGAAAAATGGAACTTTTGCCTCCCCTGCAATGGCACGAGCAAGCAAGGTTTTACCAGTACCTGGAGGACCAACCATCAGAATACCTTTTGGAATTTTACCGCCCAAGTTTTGGAATTTATTCGGATCACGCAAGAAATCAACGATTTCGCCCACTTCTTCTTTTGCTTCATCGCAACCAGCCACATCCGCAAAAGTAACCTTAATCTGATCTTGATTCAGCATTTTGGCGCGGCTTTTACCAAAGCTCATTGCTTTGCCGCCACCACCTTGCATTTGACGCATAAAGAAAACCCATACGCCAACAAGGAATAACATTGGGAACCAAGAAATTAAAATTTGGGATAAGAAACCACGTTTTTCAAATGGCGTGCCTTCCACTTTCACTTTTTTGCTTAATAAATCATCAAGCAATTTTTTGTCTTCAAGTGGTGGCATTACAGTTGAATATTTAGAACCATCGGTTTTAGTTACCGTAATTTCATTGGCATCAAAACGTGCCGCTGTCACTTGTCCGTTGCTTACATCGTAAACAAAGGTCGTATAATCAGTAGAATTTTCTACCGAAGATGAATTAAAACTTTGGTATGCCGTCATCATAATGACCGCCACTACCACCCAAAGCACTAGATTTTTGACCATATCGTTCAAAGTCTAACCTACCTTTCCTAAGTTAAAAAATTTCGTCACAAGATACTACACATCATTAGCAATGAAAAGCTATCAAAGCAATTATCCTTTATAGCCTGTTGCCACAATATATACTTCACGAGATCGTCCGCGTGATGCTTCAGGCTTACGCACTTTCACCACATTAAATAAAGAACGAATTTCTCTTAAATATTCATCAAAGCCTTCCCCTTGAAAGACTTTAACAACAAAACTTCCTTTGCTTGTCAAGACTTGTTTACACATATCTAAAGCAAGCTCGACCAAATACATTGCACGTGGAATATCCACTGATGGCATTCCACTAAAATTGGGTGCCATATCAGACATCACAACATCAACTTTATCTTCGCCTACACGCACTAATAAAGCATTCAAAACGTTTTCATCACGGAAATCGCCCTGCAGAAAATCAACGCCTACAATGGGATCCATTTCCAAAATATCACAAGCAATTACACGACCTTTGCTACCAATTTGGCTTACCACGTATTGCGACCAACCGCCCGGTGCTGCGCCGAGATCGACCACGGTCATTCCTTGTTTAAATAATTTATCCGTTTGCTGAATTTCATCAATCTTAAAATAAGCACGTGAACGCAACTTTTGCTTATGCGCTTTTTGCACAAATTGATCACTGAAATGTTCATTTAGCCAGCGAGAAGAACTCGCTGAACGTTTTTTCTTTCCCATAATCTTCTATTTTTTGTAGTCGTTTCGCCTATATTTGGGTACAATCTGTCAAATTCAAGTCAAGGCTGATTGAAATCAGTGAAAAACATTGAGAAAATCAACCGCTCTTTTTTATTAGGAATCCTTATGACAACCTTATCAACCAAACAAAAACAATTTTTAAAAGGTCTTGCGCACCATCTTAACCCAGTCGTTATGCTTGGTGGAAATGGCTTAACCGAAGGCGTACTTGCTGAAATTGAAAATGCACTTAATTATCACGAACTCATCAAAGTCAAAGTTGCTGGTGCAGATCGCGAAACAAAACAACTTATTATCGATGCGATTGTGCGTGAAACTAAAGCAGCACAAGTACAAACTATCGGGCATATTTTGGTGCTTTATCGCCCAAGCGAAGAAGCAAAAATTCAGCTTCCACGAAAATAACATCAAAAGTGCGGTCATTTTTAACCGCACTTTTTTTATTTAAATATAATTCACTTCAATAATATCAAACTCAACGACACCGCCAGGCGTTGTAATATTAACGGTATCATCTAATTCTTTACCAATTAAACCTCGTGCAATGGGCGAGTTTACCGAAATCAAACCCGATTTAATGTCCGCTTCATCATCGCCTACAATGCGATAAGTGACTTCTTCATCGGTATTGGTATTTACAAGCACAACCGTTGCACCAAAAATAACTTTACCGTTATTTGGCATTTTTGTTACATCAATAACTTGAGCATTACCAAGTTTACCTTCAATCTCTTGAATACGGCCTTCACAAAAACCTTGTTGCTCACGCGCCGCGTGATATTCTGCATTTTCTTTTAAATCTCCATGCTCACGTGCTTCTGCTATGGCTTTAATAATTTCAGGACGACGTACATTTTTTAAGAAATCCAATTCTTCACGTAATTGTTCTGCGCCACGCACAGTCATTGGAATTTGTTGCATTGTTTTTCCTTTTACTAAATAAAACAAAAACCACAGTAAAATTCTAAAATCTTACTGCAGTATTATCAAAAATAAACTTGAAATAAGAAAATGATTTACTCAATTTCATTCGGGGCTTATTATTGTTCGTCTAAAAAAAAATAGCAACCATAACAAACCTAATATGAAAAAATTATCTTCAATTTCCACCGCACTTGGATCCTTTTTATTTTCCATAAGCTTTAGCCTGCCAACCTTCGCCAATATTAATGTTTCAGATTTAACACAAAAATTGCCTGAAGGCTCTAGCGTAGGTTTCATCGCAAAAAATATAAATCAAAACCAAATTATTGCGAATTATAATGGCTCAACTTTTATGCTTCCTGCGAGTACACAAAAAGTTTTTACAGCTGTCGCTGCTAAACTCGCGTTAGGCGATCAATTCCAATTTGAGACCGCACTTTTAACTAATGGAAAAATCCAAAATGGGAATTTAGAGGGTCACTTAATCGTGCGTTTCACTGGCGATCCTGATCTCACAAGTGGCCAGCTTTATAGCTTACTTGCAGAATTAAAAAAACAAGGTATCAAAAAAATTAATGGCGATTTAGTATTAGATACCTCTGTTTTTTCTAGTCACGACCGAGGATTAGGTTGGATTTGGAACGATCTCACCATGTGTTTCAACTCTCCCCCTGCAGCGGCAAATATCGATAACAACTGTTTCTATGCCGAACTAGATGCCAATCAAAATCCCGGTGAAACAGTAAAAATCAATGTACCTGCACAATTTCCAATTCAAGTATTCGGACAAGTTTATGTAGCGGATAGCAATGAAGCGCCTTATTGTCAGCTCGATGTTGTTGTACACGACAATAATCGCTATCAAGTAAAAGGATGTTTAGCACGTCAATCTAAACCTTTTGGCTTAAGCTTTGCCGTGCAAGATACAGATGCCTATGCTGCCGCGATTATTCAACGTCAATTAAGACAATTAGGTATTGAGTTTAATGGTAAAATCTTGTTACCCCAAAAACCGCAACAAGGTCAGCTATTAGCGAAACATTTATCCAAACCATTACCCGATTTACTGAAAAAAATGATGAAAAAATCGGATAACCAGATTGCAGATTCATTATTCCGAGCTGTGGCATTCAATTACTATAAACGCCCTGCATCCTTTCAATTAGGTACATTAGCGATTAAATCCATATTACAAAAACAGGGAATTCGTTTTGGCAACAGTATTTTAGCCGATGGTTCAGGGTTGTCTCGCCATAATCTTGTGGCACCTAAAACGATGCTGTCCGTTTTAGAATACATCGCCAAAAACGAAGATAAATTACATTTAATGGAAACTTTTCCCATCGCAGGTGTAGATGGCACGATCAGTGGGCGAGGTGGATTAATTAGTCCGCCATTAATCAAAAATGTGATTGCTAAAACCGGTTCTTTGAAAGGGGTTTATAACCTCGCCGGCTTTATGACAAATGCTCGAGGGGAAAAAGTAGCCTTTGTACAATTTATTAATGGCTACTCAACGGGCGATTTGGAAAGCAAAACCAAACGTGCTCCATTAGTACAATTTGAGCGTAACTTATATAACGAACTCTATAAATATTAATAAAGTCTTCTAAAAAACACCGCACTTTTCCATCCAAAGCGCGGTGTTTTTTTATAGCCTTTTAGAAATACTATCGCCTAAAATACGAACGATATTTACCAGATAATATCGATCAACGTATTGAACAAAATGCGAGAGAATTTATTACCAGTACCGTACAAATTGTGCGAGGCGTGATTAACTCGGTACTCACGACCATTGAATTTACGATTATTTTATGGTCACTTTCTGGCGTATTAACTTTATTCGGATTTAATATCGAAAAAGGCGTTGTTTTCTTCGTTTATGCCTTTATTATTTTTGCAACACTTATCGCCCACTAATTAAGCTGAATTTAATGACTGGCAAGCGATTTTATCGCCCGGTGAACTGCAACGAGCGGCGTTTATTCGTATATTACTCACAAAACCAGATGTCGTATTTCTCGATGAAACAACTTCAGCATTGGATGAAACAACCGAGCATTTACTCTACCAAACAATTAAAGAGCGTTTGCCCGAAATGATCATTCTCAGCGTAGGTCATCGTATTACATTACAGCAATTTCATAACAAACAACTAAAATTAGATGTATGTTTATTATGTGAAAATTAGAAAATGGCAAGTTAATATATCAGCCAAATATTTAATTTATTTTGATACTAGACTGAAGAACACCTATAAAATAAAACTATAAAAAAAAGCCCTCGAAATCCGAGGGCTTGATTTTTTAGTATCGTAATAAAAATTAGCGACGTAAACCTAAACGAGCGATAGTGCTTTGGTATAAAGCAAGATCAGTACGTTTTAAGTAGTCTAAAAGTTTACGACGACGAGAAACCATACGTAATAAACCACGACGACCGTGATGGTCTTTTTTATGCTCTGCGAAGTGAGTTTGTAAGTGGTTAATTTGTGCAGTTAATAATGCGATTTGAACTTCAGAAGAACCAGTATCTTTCGCATCACGACCAAATTCAGCAACGATTGCTGCTTTTTTTTCAGTACTTAGAGACATTTTTTACTCCTAAAAGGTAGTGTTGTTAATACATCATTCGCCGATCTCTAACTCAGCGATGACAAGGAAATCGCATTCTAACGATGAATAAGCTCAAATGCAAGATAAAGATTAAACTTACCGCACTTTTCATTATTAGAAGCGAATACCAGATCCGATTCCCACACCTAATCCTACGCCATTACTTCCACCACCAGCACTAACACCACCCACCGTACAAGCAGCTAATATGCCTGATAATGCAAAAATAAAAAATATTTTCTTCATCATTTTTTCTTTATCAATAAAATTTCAAATAAACGATAAATCGCAATTAAATCTGTCTTTGCAATAGGTTTAAAAGGCAATAAAAGATAATAAACCCAGCTAAAACGTTGCAAAAATACGATCATATTTTGCCAATTTTTCGCTTCACAATGTGTTTGATAATATAATGTTACTTTTTGAATAAAAGTGTCCGAAATATTTTCTTCTCGACATAAACTATCAAAGAAAAATAACATATCCCGAATAACTACCCAATTTTGATTTTGGCTATTTGAGCGAGATTCAAAATCAAGAAAAGTAACTTTTCCCTTATCCCAAGTAATATCTCGAATAGCAGGGCGACCATGCACTAAATTTTTAGCATGCAAATCAATCAAAGCAAGACAAGCATCATAAATAATTAAAAATTTCTGTTGTTCATCTATATTTTTATTGCATAGCCATTGTGATACAGTCAGTCCCACATTTTCCAACACAAAAAAATTATCACTATAATAAGAGACTTTTGGCACTGGCGCATTTTGTTCAGCAAGCTTCAATAAAGTATGTAATTCATTTTTAAAAGATTTTTTAGGATGGGGTTTTAATAATAGCCAAATCCCTTTCAATTTTTCAGGTTGTTTCAACCAATATTTTTTTCCTTCATATTGAAAAGGATAAATTCGTTTATCTCGATGTTCTGTTACCAGTTGCTTCACATATTCTTGAAAATCATCATTTGCCATCATATTCCCACTACTTCAGTATATTATTTATAGTTTAAATAGAAATTAATTTATTATTTTCTATAATAACGTCTATTAAAAAACTTTAAAATAAATTTTATTTACCACTAATAAAATTGAAAAAATAGCAGGAATATTATAGATATTTTAAGAATTTATTACAATTTAATAAGGAAAAGTGCGGTGAAAATCTAAGAAAAATTTTCACCGCACTTTTATATAAATTAATAAAGAAAAATTAAAATGCTGAGGTATCTTGGAATAGTCCTACTTTTAAATCTGTCGCGGTATAAATAACACGACCATCTACTTCAACTTCGCCATCAGCCATTCCCATAACTAGTTTACGATTAATTACTCGTTTCATATGGATTCTGTAAACTACTTTTTTCGCTGTTGGCAAAATTTGCCCTGTGAATTTAACTTCGCCAACCCCTAATGCTCGCCCTTTTCCTTTGCCACCAATCCAGCCTAAATAAAACCCAACAAGCTGCCACATCGCATCCAATCCTAAACAACCGGGCATTACTGGATCGCCAATGAAATGGCAGCCAAAAAATGGCAATTCAGGCTTAATATCAAGTTCGGCTTCAATGTATCCTTTACCGAAAGCACCTGTTTCTTCATTCATTTCAACAATGCGATCCATCATCAACATTGTTGGTGCGGGTAATTGCGGTCCTTCTTTACCAAATAATTCGCCGCGACCTGACGCGAGCAAATCATCATAAGAATAGCTACTTTTTTTATTAAGTGTACAAGTGTTTTGCATTTCAGATTCCTTTATATATGATAAATCCAGTTTATAACTGATATATGTATTTTAAAAGGAACGCAGCAAACTGTAAATAGCTAACACTTGTTCGCAAAACTTGTCGGAGCAGTCACTCTTAGAAATATATAGAAAAAAAGAAAAGCGAAAAAATGCTCGCTTTTCTCTATTAGGAGCGGAAAAAACGCCAAAAACTTTTTCGTTCAGAATCGGCACGTCCCTCAATACGACGTTGAATAAGACGAGATAAAGGCTCTGTTTTTTCTGTATAATCTTTGTTCTCATCTAACAAATCACGCTCAAATAACAATTCACAAGCCTGATAAATATCTTCCACAGGATAAATAAAAAACTCGCCATTTTTTACCGCACTTTTCACTTCATCAGATAAACTCAGTTGCTGGATTGTTGTCATTGGAATGATTACACCTTGTTTTCCAGTCAAACCGCGACGTTGGCAAATAGTAAAAAAGCCTTCAATCTTATCATTTACCCCACCAACAGAATGAACAAGTCCAAATTGATCAATCGATCCTGTAATTGCGATATTTTGAGGCAAAGGCAAATCAGCCAAAGCACTTGCTAGCACACAGAAAATCGCCAAAGATGCACTATCGCCATCAATTTCTCCATAAGACTGTTCAAACACCAATGATGCAGAAAATGGCAATTGCGAGGGCAAATCTAAGATATTGGAAAGGCAAGCCTGCGCAATCATCATACCTTTACCATGAATATTTCCAGCGAGTTCATTTTTTCTTTCAACATCAATCACTTCCCCTTCACCGAATTGTACAATACAACTAATACGCGAAGGTTCGCCGAAACATACTGGTGTACCTGGATATTCAATTACCGAAAGCCCATTAATTTGTCCAACAATTTCGCCTTGCGTTTCGACATAAACTTGCTCGTTTAAAATATCGGCATAAGTTTGTTCTTTTAAAAAACCATATTGTGCTAATTTTTGTTGAAAAATGCCCTCAAAATCCTCCGCACTTAATGCTGTTTTTTCTGCAAAAGTTGAAGCATCTTGTAATATTTCTTTTAATTTGAGAGGAGATGCATTAATTAAAAAACGATCTTCACTTTCACGCACTAATAATTGATAAAGTTTATTTAACGCCGAAAAATCTAGCTCAATATTTTGCTCTTGAGCCATTTTTTGTACATAACCCACCCAAGTTTTTTGTTCCTCCACTTCAGCCACAGAAACATAACTTTCAATTTCAGCATAATCGGCGAAAGAATAAAGATTTTCTTCTAACTCAGCCAAAGTGGCTAATTCAGTACGATTACCAAGTACAATCACTTTTAAGTTCAGCGCATAGCCTGGTATATCACAAGGTAAATTTTTAAATGGATGGGCTGAATACCAGTCAAAAGTTTGGGTTTGCAAAATTTGTTTTAATCGCCCCCACAAATCAAATTGAGATAACAATGTTGCCGCACTTAAAATCAAAACTCCGCCATTAGCTTTATGCACTAATCCTGGCACTAATTGAATATCTTGTGAACTTGGATGAATCCGAAAACTACCAAAAAGCTGGAATTGATCGCAATACAATGCGCTTAATACCTCTCCTTGACTGGCAAAATTATCATCTAAAGATTTTGCAGGCTCAGTATAAATATACGGAAAAGAAAAAGAACCCCCCTGCTCTATCACATAATTCACACCAAAAATTGACCGCACTTTATGATGGTTTTGCGATATAAAATTTTGCAATAACTCCGCATATTCAACTGGCTCACCGACTTTCATCATCAATAAAGAACGCGTTGGATGGCGTAAAAATAAATCGATAGCCTGTGTAGCATTCGGTTGTAATGCCCAGAAATCCACTGGTTCTAAAGGAAAATCTTGAATTGCTAAATCAGGTTGCAATGCCTGCCAATTTAAGGATTGCTCCATAGCTTGTTGTTGAGAAAATGATGAACTCACGGCTGGTCTCTTTCTAGAAAAATTAGCCACATTATCGCATATTTAATAGCCTTGTGAAAATCCACTAGAAAATCAGCATAAAAACACGTATATTAATGCAGTTACCACGTCACTCAATGATAAAAAATGAAATACCAAAAACTCGAAAATCAAGAAGCAAATTGGAAATGGATTTACCTAATTCGTAAACATCGCGAAGGGGAAAATATCACGCGTTATGAAGAACGTAGTTTACAAGAAGCCAAAGCGCAAGAATTATTAGAATCCCAAAATTATCCAGAAAAAATTGAAGAATGGATTAAAAATCATCTTTCTCCAGCCTTACCAATTAAGCTTGATCAAGCCATTCGCGCCCGCCGTAAACGCTTTTTTAATGGAGAAAAGCAACATACCAAGAAAAAATCCATTGATTTGGAATATGCGGTTTGGCTACGTCTTTCTAAATATTCTCGAAAAATGAAAATGACACTTTCGGAAACAATTACCTATATGATTGATGAAAGAGAAAGCAAAGCACAATTTGAAAATCAAATGGCAGCAATGAAAACTAGTTTAAAGAATTTATTAAAATAAAAAAAAGACAAGCTGCAATTCTTGTCTTTTAAATTAGGACTAATAGAGAAAAAATCTAGGGTTGTTATTATTCTTGAGTATCCAAAATTGGGATTATTTTTGTGGCGTGAGATCCTTTATCGCCGTGGATAACTTCAAATTGCACCTTTTGACCTGCTTTTAATGAACGATAGCCGTCCATTTCAATCACTGAATAATGTGCAAAAATATCGGCATCCACACCTTCTGCGGAAATGAAACCAAATCCTTTTGCATTATTGAACCATTTTACAATACCAATTTCCATAAAAGACCTCTCTAGGCTTCGCCTATTAAAACAATAAATCAACAAGACTCTCGCCTTATCACCTAATATAGGTCCGTTATGTTTAAATATTTTGAACGGTTATGCAACGAGCAATATTCAAAAATGATAAGTAGATCACAAAAAATTTAATTTTCTGGAGTTTTTTTATCATTTTTATGAATTTCTCGTAGTGCTTTCGCCACTATTTGAATAGCTTCTCCGCTATTAATTCCTTTTGCCATAAGTTCTTGAATTTGTTCAACTGCTTTTTGTTGCTGTTCGTGTGTTAAATTAATATCAAACATTTTCCCATCCAAATTGATTCATTAATTGATGCCATTGTTCATCTAGCCCTGCTGTAATTTTTATTTGCTCTTTCGTTATTGGATGAATAAAAGACAAACTATCAGAATGTAAAAATAATCGAGAACAACCTAAATGTGACATTAATGCACGATTTTGATGTAAGTCACCATATTGTGTATCCCCTAAAATCGGATGAAAAATATGTTTCATATGGCGACGTAGTTGATGTTTTCTGCCTGTATGAGGGATTAATTTAACTAAAGAATAACGCGCCGTTTGATAACGCCCAGCAGGATAAGGCATTTCGACTATTTTTAATCCTTCATAAGAAGTCACAGCTTCTTGAGGCTCTTTATCTTCTTGAGAAAATTTATCTGCGATTTTATCCAATTGAATTTTTAGTGGATAATCTATCCGCTCTTTTCCCTGTAGATACCCTCGCACTACAGCTAAATAAGATTTCTGAACGTACTTTTGCTCAAACTGTTCACACATTAAATTCGCAATTTCACTGCTCAATGCAAATAACAACACGCCAGATGTTGGTCGATCTAAACGATGAATAGGAAATACGTGCTGACCAATCTGATCTCGCAAAGTTTGCATCACAAATTGAGTTTCATGAGGATCTAACCAACTGCGATGAACCAACATGCCAGCAGGCTTATTCACCGCAACTAGAAACTCATCTTGATATAAAATTTCTAACATTCTTTCTTGTTCAGCAGTGCTTCTAAAGCAACCAAAGGGGCTAATAATTTTTGCAATTCATCAAATTCCTTCATTGCTTCTTCAATATAAGGCGAAATGGCAATTTTATTTGGCAAAGCTGAACTACTTTCTAATAAAGCCTGCATGCGTGGAATAAATATCCACTGTAGCCATTCTTCGGCAGACATCGTATCAATTGAAAAAGGCTCCTCACTTAAAAAAGCCTCTGCAGCAGGGGGCATCGTTTGCCATAAATTAAGCTGCTGCATGGTAATTTGAAGCTGTTCAAGATGCTGTTTAGTTTGATTACGCATAGTTTTATATCCTAATTAATGAATGTTTTTTGCAAACACACGCACATTTGAAAAACCATTTTCTTTCAAATATAAGGCCTGTAATTTGCTCATCACACCACGTTCACAATACAACACGTAATTTTTACTTTGATCAAGGCTACCAAATTGAGAAGAAAGTTTATAGAACGGCATTTGAATGACTTCGTGAGTATCCGATTCAAATGGATTTTCATCAGTTTCTTCTGGGCTACGAATATCCAAAATCACTTCATTTTCACCCAATACAGAAATTGCCTCAACTTCTACGACTTCTTTTTCTGTTTCTTCTGCGATCTGGCGAATATCTAAATATTTCGCATTTTGCACCGCACTTTCTAGAATCTCGAAATTAAAATACCCTTCTTCCGTAACAATTTTCTCGCGAACAGCTTTAATCGTAGGATTTTTTGAAATCACACCACAAAATTCAGGCATAGATTTTGCAATATCGTCAGTACCAATTTCTTTCGCCATCGCAATAATTTGTTCTTTATCGTGCGTAATTAACGGGCGTAATACTAAGGCATCAGCGGCTTCATCGATCAAGCGTAAATTGGTTAAAGTTTGGCTAGAAACTTGTCCTAATGCCTCCCCTGTCACAATCGCTTCAATATTAAAACGTTGAGCGACTTTACTTGCTGCTCGCACCATCATCCGTTTTAATACAACCCCCATTTGGCCGTTATCGACTTTCTCTAAAATCTCACCGACAACGCCTTCAAAGTTAATTGCAATAAAGCGTACTTTATGTGAAGCGCTATAGCGTTGCCAAATATAATAAGCCATTTGTTTTACGCCAATTTCATGGGCTGCGCCGCCAAGATTAAAGAAACAATAATGAACTCGAGAACCACGACGAATCAACATATAACTTGATACGCCAGAATCAAATCCCCCCGAAATCAAAGAAAGCACATCCTCTTGCGTCCCAATTGGATAACCGCCAATCCCTGCGTGACGTGCTTTAACCAACATCATTTTGTCATCTTCAATATCAATACGAACAGTCACATCTGGATTTTTCAACCGCACTTTTGCGCTTTCAATATGTTGATTTAATCCACCGCCGATATAACGTTCTGCTTCAATTGAACTAAATTTATGTTTTCCTTTACGTTTTACTCGAACGCAAAAGGTTTTGCCTTGAAGTTGTTGCGCGACATCAGCAAGCGTCAATTCAAAAATATGATGCAAATCGGTAAATGGTTTTTCTTCAACTTCTAAAAAATGATGAATACCAGGAATACGTTGTAACAAGGCGATTAATTCTTCACGATTTTCTTCATTTTTTGACCGCACTTCAATGTAATCCCAGTGGCGTACAACTGCGGTTTCTTCATCATATTTCTGTAAAATATTGCGGATATTAGAGGTTAAAATTTTTGCGAAACGTTTACGCACAGTTTCGCTTTTAATCATAATTTCAGGAAAAAGTTTAACGATAAATTTCATATAAATAGCTTAGGTATTTCTTGGGTATTTAAAGTGGCGAGTATTTTACGCAAAGATAGTGAAAAGTCCACTGGTCCTAGCTTGAAATAATTTTTTAACAACTCAAGTAAAATACAGTACAATGGCAAACAATTTTTACCGTGAAAAAGGATAATTCCATGGCGCGTAAACCCGCATCTTCACAAGATTTTGAAACAACGTTAGCGCAGTTAGAAAATATTGTTGCTCATTTAGAAAATGGCGATCTACCGTTAGAAGAAGCGTTAAAAGAATTTGAACAAGGTGTGCAACTCGCTAAGTTAGGGCAAGAACGTTTACAACAAGCAGAACAACGTATTCAGATCTTATTGCAAAAAACAGAAGATGCGCCACTGAATGATTATAAAGGGAATGATTATGAAGGGAATGCTTAATGGGTCACTTTTCTGAAGAATTACAACAGGTTCAAACTCGTATCAATCGCTTTTTAGAAGCTCAATTTGAGGGCATTAAAAGTCATAATGCACCTTTGCTTGAGGCGATGAAATACGCATTATTACTTGGCGGTAAGCGAGTTCGCCCTTTCTTAGTTTACGCAACAGGTCAAATGCTTGGTGCAGAGAAACAAACCTTAGATTACGCTGCTGCTGCCATTGAAGCCATTCACGCCTATTCCTTAATTCACGATGATTTACCTGCAATGGATGATGACAATTTGCGCCGTGGACATCCTACTTGTCATATCCAATTTGATGAAGCTACAGCTATTCTTGCGGGCGATGCGCTGCAAAGTTTCGCATTTGAAATATTGACCAAAACACCGAATATTTCTGCTGAACAAAAACTGGCTTTAATTCAAATTTTAGCGCAAGGCGCTGGTGTGCAAGGAATGTGTTTAGGGCAAAGTTTAGATCTTATTTCTGAGCATAAACAAATTAGTTTAAGTGAATTAGAATTAATTCATCGTAACAAAACGGGTGCATTGCTAATTGCCGCATTGAAATTAGGTTTCATTTGTTCTCCACATTTTACCGACAAAAGGTTAGAACAATCCTTAACACAATATGCGGAAGCCATTGGCTTAGCCTTTCAAGTTCAAGATGATATTTTAGATATTGAAGGCGATAGTGCAGAAATTGGCAAACAGGTGGGTGCCGATCTTGATTTAGATAAAAGTACATATCCAAAATTACTTGGATTAAGTGGCGCAAAACAAAAAGCGCAAGATCTATACCAAAGTGCTTTGTCTGAATTAGAAAAAATTCCTTTTGATACAACCGCACTTCGTGCATTAGCTGAATTCATTATTACCAGAAAAAGTTAAACACTCACAAAAGTGCGGTCAAAATTTATCACGTTTTTAAAATGACTAACAATATGAACAATTATCCTCTTTTATCTTTAATTAATTCTCCAGAAGATTTGCGTCTTTTAAATAAAGATCAGCTACCACAACTCTGTCAAGAATTACGTGCTTATCTTTTAGAATCTGTTAGTCAAACTAGCGGACATTTAGCGTCAGGTTTAGGCACTGTAGAGCTAACCGTTGCGCTGCATTATGTATATAAGACGCCATTTGATCAGTTAATTTGGGATGTAGGACATCAAGCTTATCCACATAAAATCCTAACGGGTCGCCGAGAGCAAATGTCCACAATTCGCCAAAAAGACGGTATTCATCCTTTTCCTTGGCGTGAAGAAAGTGAATTTGATGTATTAAGTGTTGGTCACTCCTCTACGTCTATTAGTGCGGGATTAGGCATTGCCGTTGCCGCAGAACGAGAAAATGCAGGTAGAAAAACAGTATGCGTAATTGGTGATGGCGCAATTACTGCGGGAATGGCATTTGAGGCATTAAATCACGCGGGGGCATTACATACAGATATGTTAGTTATTTTAAATGATAACGAAATGTCTATTTCAGAAAACGTTGGCGCATTAAATAATCATCTTGCGCGTATTTTCTCTGGCTCTCTTTACTCTACGCTTCGTGATGGCAGTAAAAAAATCCTTGATAAAGTTCCTCCAATCAAAAACTTTATGAAAAAAACCGAAGAACATATGAAAGGTGTAATGTTTTCGCCAGAAAGTACATTATTTGAAGAACTCGGTTTTAATTATATTGGCCCAGTGGACGGCCATAACATTGAGGAATTAGTGGCAACACTTACGAATATGCGTAATCTGAAAGGCCCGCAATTTTTACATATAAAAACAAAAAAAGGTAAAGGATATGCGCCTGCAGAAAAAGATCCGATTGGTTTCCACGGCGTACCAAAATTTGACCCAATCAGTGGCGAATTACCCAAAAACAATAGTAAACCAACTTATTCGAAAATTTTTGGCGATTGGCTATGCGAAATGGCAGAAAAAGATGCCAAAATTATTGGTATCACACCTGCAATGCGTGAGGGTTCAGGTATGGTAGAATTTTCCCAACGCTTCCCAAAACAATATTTTGACGTAGCAATTGCAGAACAGCACGCTGTCACTTTTGCTACAGGACTTGCAATTGGCGGATACAAACCTGTTGTCGCAATTTACTCGACATTTTTACAACGTGCTTACGATCAATTAATTCACGATGTTGCCATTCAAAATCTCCCTGTGCTATTTGCGATTGATCGAGCGGGAATAGTTGGCGCAGATGGTGCTACACACCAAGGGGCATTTGATCTCAGCTTTATGCGTTGTATTCCCAATATGATTATCATGACACCAAGTGATGAAAATGAATGCCGTCAAATGCTCTATACAGGTTATCAATGTGGAAAACCTGCGGCAGTACGCTACCCTCGCGGAAATGCCGTTGGTGTAAAACTTACTCCTTTAGAAATGCTTCCTATTGGTAAATCACGTTTAATTCGAAAAGGTCAAAAAATTGCGATTTTAAATTTTGGTACTCTATTACCATCCGCTTTAGAGTTATCAGAAAAACTCAATGCAACGGTTGTCGATATGCGTTTTGTAAAACCGATTGATATTGAAATGATTAATGTGCTTGCACAAACTCACGATTATTTGGTCACATTGGAAGAAAATGCAATTCAAGGTGGAGCGGGATCTGCTGTTGCGGAAGTACTAAATTCATCAGGAAAATCAACCGCACTTTTACAACTTGGTTTGCCAGATTATTTTATTCCACAAGCGACACAGCAAGAAGCATTGGCAGATTTAGGATTGGATACAAAAGGCATTGAAGAAAAAATTCTCAACTTTATTGCAAAACAAGGTAATTTATAAAAATAAACGCGATGATAATTTCATCGCGTTTTTTCTTAATCCACAATTCTTAAATGGGAAACTGATTTTGTTTTCTTTTTTTCTTCTCGTTTTTTAGGCTTATCTACTGCTTCATCAAAACCTGTTGGTTGTTCAGTATCTGGCTCAATGTTAAGTTCATCATAAATTTCCTCAGGTTCAAACATCACGCCATCGCCATTCTCACGAGCATAAATCGCAAGGGCTGCGCCCATTGGAATATACAGTTCACGAGAGACGCCTTTAAAACGCGCATTAAACTGGATGAAATCATTTGTAAGTTGTAAATTGCCCGTAGCACTGGCAGACAAGTTTAATACAATCTGTCCATCTTTTACATATTCGACAGGAACATTCACACCTAAGTAAGTCGCATCAACAACTAAATAAGGCGTAAAACTATTATCTACTAGCCAATCATAATAGGCGCGTAATAAATAAGGGCGTTTAGGAGAAGATTTATATTCCATTATTTATCATCCATTAAATTTTTTGGTGCAGCTTCACCTACAGATTGCAAAAAAGAATCACGTGTAAACACACGTTCCATATAAGCTTTAATCGCTTTACTTCCTGTGCCTGTAAATTCCATGCCTAAATGTTTTAATTTCCATAATAATGGTGCAACATAGCAATCAACCAAACCAAATTCTTCATTCATAAAATAAGGCATCTGTTGAAAAATTGGTGCAATCCCCAATAGTTCTTCTTTTAACTGTTTTAATGCTGAAGTTTTTTCTTTTTCTGTGCCATTTTCTGCTTTTGCAAGTGTTGGATACCAATCTTGTTCAATACGTAACATTAAAAGTCGATCTTTAGCACGAGAAACAGGATACACTTGCATTAATGGAGGATGTGGAAAACGCTCATCAAGATATTCCATTATGATGCGTGAATTAAATAATACGAGATCACGATCAACCAACGTAGGCACAGTGCCGTATGGATTTAATTCCATTAAATCTTCTGGTAGAGCTTGCAAATCAACCTCTGCGTTTTCATAAAGCACACCTTTTTCTGCCAAAACAATTTTTACCTGATGGCAATAAATATCATCTTTATTTGAAAAAAGGGTCATTACTGAACGTTTACTTGATGCGCTGGACATTTATTCCTCCGAAGATCCAAAAATATTCTAGGTTTTTAAGGGGCAACATTTTACCATAAAGCATTACCTATTTGCCAATATAATCTTTTTTATTGTTTTATAATCAATAAGTTAGAGTAACTCAAATAATAAAAAAGCAGAGATTTCTCTCTGCTTTTCTTTTGGAAACGAAAATAAAAATTAACGTTTTGAGTATTGTGGACGACGACGTGCTTTGTGTAAACCCACTTTTTTACGTTCAACGCGACGTGCGTCACGAGTAACGAAACCAGCTGCACGAAGTGCTGGGCGTAATGTTTCATCGTATTCCATTAATGCACGAGTGATACCGTGACGGATTGCACCCGCTTGACCAGAAATACCACCACCTTTAACAGTGATGTATAGGTCTAATTTATCAGTTAATTCAACCAACTCTAATGGCTGACGTACTACCATACGCGCTGTTTCGCGACCAAAGTAAACATCTAATTCACGTTGGTTGATAGTGATTTTACCACTGCCCGGTTTGATAAATACACGAGCTGAAGAGCTTTTGCGGCGACCTGTGCCGTAGTTTTGATTCTCTGCCATTTTCTAAACCTCGTGATTAAATATCTAATACTTGTGGTTGTTGTGCAGCGTGTTGGTGTTCAGCACCTGCATACACTTTTAATTTACGGAACATTGCACGGCCTAATGGACCTTTTGGCAACATACCTTTAACCGCAATTTCAATCACTGCTTCAGGACGGCGAGCGATCATTTCTTTGAAAGTCGCTTGTTTAATACCACCTACATAGCCAGTGTGCCAGTAGTAAAGTTTATCTGTTTCTTTACGACCAGTTACTGCCACTTTGTCTGCGTTGATAACGATGATGTAATCACCAGTATCTACGTGTGGAGTGTACTCAGCCTTGTGTTTACCACGAAGACGACGTGCTAATTCAGTCGCTAAACGACCTAAAGTTTTACCTGTCGCATCTACTACGTACCAGTCGCGTTTAACCGTTTCTGGTTTTGCTACAAAAGTTTTCATTAATTAATTACCAAAAATTAGTTTGATACCCAGTGTTCTTATGAACACAACCATTAATCTTAATCATCACCCCTTCGAGTGTGATCTCGATAAAATAATGTACGATGGGAATTCGCACATTTACAGGGTCGGCGTATTATACTCGTTTTTTCATAAAATGCTAATTTTTTACACTAAAAAATAAATCTATTGTATTTATTTAACACGCATTTATCTTTCTATAAAAATACACAAAAAAATTACCGCACTTTCTTTTTCGTTGTAAAATGGGATAAATCATTGCTAACAAAAGTGCGGTAGTTTTGGGTACGTTTTGATCTAAAAATTAGTTATTATTGAACAATCATTATCCATTTATTGAATTATTAATAATAATCATACTTTTAATGAATAAATTGAAATTGACTCATATTAAAACCTATTTTATTGTACAAATACTATTTTAGAATCCTAAAGGAAGCCTTATGAGCTACGCGAAAGAAATTGATACATTAAATCAACATATTGCAGATTTTAATAAAAAAATTAATGTCTCCTTTGAATTTTTTCCACCTAAAAACGAAAAAATGGAAACCCTTCTATGGGATTCAATTCATCGTTTAAAAGTATTAAAGCCTAAATTTGTGTCAGTCACTTACGGCGCAAATTCGGGAGAACGTGACCGCACTCACGGCATTGTGAAAGCCATTAAACAAGAAACTGGCTTAGAAGCCGCACCACATTTAACTGGAATTGATGCCACACCTGAAGAATTAAAACAAATTGCGAGAGATTATTGGGATAGTGGTATTCGCCGTATTGTTGCGTTACGCGGTGATGAACCTAACGGTTACGCGAAAAAACCATTTTATGCGTCAGATCTTGTGGAATTACTCCGTTCTGTCGCTGATTTTGATATTTCTGTAGCCGCTTATCCTGAAGTTCATCCAGAAGCAAAATCCGCACAAGCAGACTTAATTAATTTAAAACGTAAAATTGATGCAGGTGCAAACCACGTCATTACGCAATTTTTCTTTGATATTGAAAACTACCTACGTTTTCGTGATCGTTGTGCATCAATTGGTATTGATACTGAAATCGTACCCGGTATTTTACCTGTTACTAATTTTAAACAACTCCAAAAAATGGCATCATTCACTAATGTGAAAATTCCAGCGTGGTTAGTTAAAGCCTATGATGGTTTGGATGATGATCCAACTACACGTAATCTTGTAGCAGCAAGTGTTGCAATGGATATGGTAAAAATTTTATCTCGCGAAGGCGTGAATGACTTCCACTTTTATACATTAAATCGTAGTGAATTAACTTATGCTATCTGTCATATGTTAGGTGTAAGACCTTAATTATCACAATAATATATTTCTTTTCAAACACAAAATAAGGGCGATATTTCGCCCTTATACAAAACTAAAAAAATTCAACCGCACTTTATTATTTTATGAACTCTGTTTGCATATACATTAATCGATCTATATTCGTTAAATAATGCCCTAATTCTTGTTCTTCGGGTTTATGTAAATAAGGAATTTTACCTAAAAGCGGCGCATCAATATGTTCAACAAGCAAATCAACAATTTCTGCATAATGGCTTAATAATGGATTAATTCGATTCGCTATCCAACCTAATAAAGGCACACCTAACTGTTGGATAACCTTTACCGTTAATAAAGCGTGATTTACACAACCATCTTTAATTCCAACTACAAGTACTACTGGCATTTTTCGTTGAGTAATCCAATCTGCAAAACTTTTTCCTTCTGCCATTGGTGTCATTAAACCAAAAGATCCTTCCACCACAACAGATTGATAAGTTTGATTCAAACGCGTTAAATCACAATTAATTTTATCTAATTTAATCCGCATTTTATCTTGTGTGAGCATTGGTGCACAGTGACTAAAAGTATAGCTATTAATATCCTGATAAGACACATTTTCTTTTGTTGAATTCATCAGCGTTAATACATCAGCATTTACGAAATTATCATAATCAGATGTATTTTCTGACTGAGCAACAGGATAAATACTCTCTTCCCCACAACAAGCAATGGGTTTATAGCCGACAACTTGCACGCCCTGCCCTTGCAAGGCTTGAATCATTGCGCGCGCTACTGTTGTTTTTCCCACATTCGTATCTGTCCCTGCGACAAAAAAGCTACTCATTTTTTCTCCTTTAAAAAGTGCGGTGGATTTTAAAGGAATTTTTTATTTAATAATTTGAGATAACGCAAATTTTCACTTTTTTATCTTAGAAATAGACAAATTATTTGATCTCACTCAAGCTATAAAATAAACCATCATCTTGTTTTGCCATTTGTAAATAAAATCCTTGGCGTTTAATTGTTTCTAATACTTCATTACAATCTACATTGTGTAATGCTTTACGCCCAAGCAGATTAAACATCATTACTAATTCTGGTTTACCAAAATGTTCGAGTAAAACGCTGGGAACTGAAGAAAAATCCTCTCTATTGGCAACATAAAGGTAACTTCCTAACTTCTTTTTACTTTTATAAATGGCACATAACATATTTAATTTCCCAAAATAAAAATCCGCACATTTTACGTGCGGATTGTAATTTATTATTTCCTATTTTTGAACTGTGGCTAAAAATTCTTTACGTGTATCTCTATCTTCCAAAAACACCCCACCATAAGCAGATGTGACAGTATAACTATTTGTATCTCTAATACCACGCGCTTTCACACAGAAATGGGTCGCTTTCACATATATCGCGACATCATCGGTTTCAAGAATGGTTTGAAATGCTGTCAAAAGTTGTTCAGTTAAGCGTTCTTGAACCTGTGGACGTTGCGCAAAAAACGAGACAATTCGATTAATTTTAGAAAGACCAATCACCCAATCTTTTGGATAATATGCCACACAAACTTTACCATCAATCGTCACAAAATGATGTTCACAAGTGCTTGTTAGTGTAATGCCATTCACTTGCACCATTTCGCTGACTTTCATCTGATTTTTGATTTTCGTCATTTTAGGAAAATTGGCATAATCCATTCCACTGAAAATCTCATCAATAAACATTTTAGCCAAACGATTTGGCGTTTCTTCCAAACTATCATCTCGCAAATCTAATCCAATCAGCTTCATCACTTCATTCATATGTTTTGCAATGTTTTCTCGGCGTTCATTTTTAGCCTGTGTTGTATCAATCATTGGTGTTTCAATGCCTTTCTCAATCAAGGCATTTCTTACATTCAGTGCATCCAGTGAAATTTTGCTCATAAATAGTCTTTCCTAAAAAAATAATCGGCTATTCTAGCAAAGGATAATAGGATGGTAAAATGATAAAAATTGCAAATTTGAATGAATAAGTCTTTAGAGATAAAATACCGACTTATTTTATTAAATAAGGATTTTCTATGCTTACATTGGATCAAGCTCGCTCGAAAATGCTCGAACAGATTCCCTTCCCAACTCAAACTGAAAGCCTAAATTTACAAGAAGCCGCCAATCGAATTTGTGCAGAAGATATTATTTCGCCTATCAATGTTCCCTCTTTCGATAATTCAGCAATGGATGGTTATGCTGTACGTTTATCGGATTTACAACAATCCTTAACCCTTTCAGTGGCAGGAAAATCTTTTGCAGGTAATCCATTCCAAGGGGAATGGCCATCAAAAAGTGCGGTCAGAATTATGACTGGTGCGATGATTCCTGAAGGCGCAGATGCAGTGATAATGCAAGAGCAAGTGACACTCAATGAAGACGGCACCGTCACTTTTAGTGAATTACCTAAACCAAATCAAAACATCCGTCGTATTGGTGAAGATGTAAAGAAAGGCGATGTGGTATTAGAACAAGGCGCACCGCTCACCCCAATTTCCTTGCCATTATTAGCCTCTCTAGGCATTGCAGAAGTAAAATGCTATCGTCAATTAAAAGTCGGTGTACTCTCAACTGGTGATGAACTTGTGGAAGTCGGCAAACCATTACAAAGCGGACAAATCTATGACACTAACCGTTTCACCGTAAAATTATTACTCGAAAAACTACACTGTGAAGTCATTGATTTAGGACTATTACCTGATAACGAAGCTGAATTTGAAAAAGCATTTATTGCCGCACAAAGCCAAGCCGATTTAGTGATTACCAGTGGCGGTGTTTCCGTTGGTGAAGCGGATTTCACTAAAGCAGTATTGAAAAAAGTAGGCAAAGTAAATTTCTGGAAAATTGCAATCAAACCCGGCAAACCATTCGCTTTTGGTAAATTAGAAAATGCTTGGTTCTGTGGTTTACCCGGCAATCCTGTTTCCGCATTAGTAACATTCTATCAACTTGTTCAGCCATTAATCGCTAAACTTCAAGGCCAAAAACAATGGAAAAAACCACCGCACTTTTCAGCCATTGCTACAATGAATTTGAAAAAAGCAGTGGGACGTTTAGACTTCCAACGGGGTTTTTATTACATCAATGAACAAGGTCAAATTGAAGTGCAATCAGTAGGATTCCAAGGTTCTCATCTCTTTAGTGCTTTTGTAAAAAGCAATTGTTTTATCGTGTTAGAACAAGAACGTGGCAATGTCTCTGCGGGCGAAACAGTGACAATTGAGCCTTTCAATCATTTATTAGGATAAAAAATGATCGAACTTAGTCACGAAGAAGAATTGCGTTATAACCGTCAAATTATTCTTAAAAGCGTAGATTTTGACGGGCAAGAAAAACTTAAAGCAAGCAAAATGCTGATCGTTGGGCTTGGTGGCTTAGGATGTGCAGCCAGCCAATATCTCGCAGCAGCAGGCGTTGGAAATTTAACACTGTTAGATTTCGACACAGTTTCGCTTTCTAATCTTCAACGCCAAGTCTTGCATTGTGATGCTCGCTTGAATATGCCAAAGGTGGAATCCGCTAAAATTGCACTCAAGCAAATCAACCCACATATAAACCTCGAGGCAATTAATGCTAAGTTAGACGAAGAAAAACTGGCTGAAATCATTCCGCACTTTGATATTGTTTTAGATTGTACAGACAATGTGGAAATCCGTAATCAATTGGATCGCCAATGTAATCATGCAAAAATTCCTCTTATTTCTGGTGCTGCAATTCGGATGGAAGGTCAGGTTTCCGTTTTCACTTATGAACCAAATACGCCTACTTATCGTGATCTCAGCAAATTATTTGGACAAAATGTATTAAGCTGTGTGGAAGCTGGCGTGCTTGCACCAATCGTCGGTATTGTGGGCTGCATTCAAGCCTTAGAAGCAATTAAAGTGCGGTTAAAAATCGGTAAGAATTTGTGTGGACGCTTATTGATGATTGATGGTTTTTCAATGAATATTCGAGAAATTAAACTTCCAACCAATATGGAATAAAACCCTTAAAAAGAGAAAAAAATTTAACCGCACTTTTATTAACCATAACCTTTACGACAAAATACTATGACAACAGAAATTAAAAAACTTGATCCCGATACAGCCATTGATATTGCTTACGATATTTTCTTAGAAATGGCTGGAGAAAATTTAGATCCTGCCGATATTCTTTTATTCAACCTACAATTTGAAGAACGCGGTGGTGTGGAATTTGTTGAAACCGCCGATGATTGGGAAGAAGAAATTGGTGTACTGATTGATCCTGAAGAATACGCTGAAGTGTGGGTGGGTTTAGTCAATGAACAAGATGAAATGGATGATGTCTTTGCTAAATTCTTAATTTCTCACCGAGAAGAAGATCGCGAATTTCACGTTATTTGGAAAAAGTAACGATAAAGTAAAAATAAGGGAAATCAGCTGATTTCCCTTTTTTTTTTCGCTTAAAATTAACAAGCCATCAAATTGGAAAACTTGAGAAAAAAACTAACAACAACGGCGGTAATAAATTCGTTACCATACCAAAAGAAATGGCGATAGGCGTTACTTCAATTCCACCTGATTTCTGAATAATCGGCAATGTACAATCTAATGCCGTTGCACCTGTAATTCCAATAGCTGTAGAACGATAATGTTGCATAAACAGTGGAATTAAAAATAAGCTCAAAATTTCGCGTGATAAATCATTGAAAAAAGCAATACTGCCCTGCATCGGTCCCCAAGCATTTGTCAGCACGACGCTTGATAAAGAATACCAACCAAATCCCGATGAAAAGGCTAAACCTTGGGTAATCGGCATACTTAGAAAAAATGAAGAAATAATGCCACCAATTAAAGAACTTAGGGTAAAAATTGCTCCCATCATTAAGCCTTGCTTATTTAATAAAACTTCTTTCAAGGAAATTCCGTTATTACGAAGCTGAATCCCGACAAAAAAGATCAATGCAATAAGCACGTAAAGATTAGAGGCATTTGGGAAATGCAACCAATCATTGCACAACCAACCTAAAACAATGCCGATAATCACCGCACTTAATAATTTAATTGAGTCCACTAACGAATGCCAACGAGATGGCAATTCTCCCTGTAAGTAATTAACAGGCTTAGGCAAAGTGCGGTCATAAATAGCCAAGCCTACGATATTACAAGTCAGAATGATAGCGGACAGCCCCAAAGCCGTCATACCAATAATTGGCAATTTTTGTTCTAAATGCTCTAGCTGCCCAAGCATAAACCCCATCATAAATAAAATGATGTAAAGCAATAACATCACAATTTTATTAATGAATGCCAACGCATTTTGATTCTGTATTTTAACTAAGTAACCCAACATCATCGGCACAAGTACGATAAGCAATCCGTTAATAATTTCTTCCATTATTTTCCTTTTTGTAGATCACTGCACTTTATTTAATTTTCAAAGATATTTGAATAAATATTACAGTAAAAATAAAAATTACTTATACAAGCAATAAAATCATACCGCTTATAATATATATTTTTTATCAATCTACCAAATGCTCAATGTACAAACGCCAATCTTAGCTATTTTGTCTCTTTACTCTGTAAAAATGGGATATAAAAAAGCGGCTTAAAAATAAGCCGCTTTTTATCGTTATTTCACTGCAAAAACTTTTATTTGCTCTGCACCTAAATGCCCTGGTACGGTTTTTTTCAAGTTTAAATCACTATCTAAAAAGAGATTGAACGGATAGCCACGCACTCTTGCTTTGTCAATGATTTCGCCTTTTTCATCTAAAAGCACCGTGATATTTTTATATTCCAATCCTTTGTACCACTCAATAAAATCAGCGGTGTCTTTTTCGCCTTTGTGATCGGGCGAAACGATGGTAATCACTTCAAAATTACGATCTTTTTCCGCACTTAAATCATCAATTTCAGCTAATCCAGCCAAGCAAATCGGACACCAAGATGCCCACATTTTTACATACACAGGTTTGCCTTTATATTGGCTTAAAGTAACTGGCTGATTGTTTAAATCTTTGAGTTGCACATCTGCCAAATTAGTTTGTGCAAAAGCGTTTAGGCTGAATGCCATTAGAAATATTGATAGTAGTTTTTTCATTGCTTTTTTCCTTTTATAGATTTCTTTTGTTGAGGTTATGTTTTACGAAAAATTATTCGTAATTAATAAAATACCCATCACGATAATTAAAATTCCGCCACCGATTTTAAATTTGTCTAAGTGTTTATTTAACCCTTTGGCACGTTTGAGCAAGCTGTCAGATAAGAACGAAAACAGTACAAACGGGGTCGCAAGCCCTAAGACATAAACAAACATCATTGATGCACCGTAAAGTGCAGAGCCTTCATCGCCTGATAAAGCTAACACGGAAGCCAGAATCGGGCCAATACAAGGCGTCCAACCAAGACTAAAAGTTAAACCAAGCACAAATGCCTCAAGTGCGGTCGATTTTCCTGATGTTTTTATTTCCACCAATTTCGTGCGTTCCAACAAACCAATTTTGAAAATGCCAAGTTGATGAATACCCAAAATAATCACGATAACGCCAGCGATAATGCGAGTGGTGTTACTAAATAAAATATTCCCTAAAAAGCCAAAACTAAAGCCTAAACTGACAAATGTAAGGGAAAGCCCTAAAATAAATAAAAAAGTATTTAGGACTTTTTTACCGCCTTTACTCAAAATACCAAAATAAATTGGAATAATCGGGAAAATACAAGGCGAAAGAAAAGAAGCAAGCCCAGCTAAAAATACAGTTCCAATAAGGAGTTGCTGATCTAACATCCTACATCTCCTTATTTTTTAATGGATTGAATCAAATATCCGTATCCTGCCTTTTCCATTTCAGCTAACGGAATAAATTTAATTGATGCACTGTTAATGCAATAACGCAAACCGCCTTTATCTTTCGGGCCGTCGTCAAAAACGTGTCCTAAATGGGCATTGCCCGCACGACTTAACACTTCGGTACGTTGCATATTGAAGCTATTGTCGGTTTCATAATGCACCACATCTTTAATGATCGGTTTCGTAAAACTTGGCCAGCCACAACCTGATTCAAATTTATCATTTGAAGAGAAAACAGGCTCGCCTGTAGTGACATCAACATAAATACCGGGTTGGAAGTTATCCCAATATTCGTTACTAAAAGAGCGTTCAGTATGTTTATTTTGAGTAACGGAATATTGCAACGGTGTCAATTTCGCTTTGAGTTCTGCATCACTCGGTTTCGGATAATCTTTTTCGTCAATCACAGGTTCATCTGCTTTGGTAATATCAATATGGCAATAACCATTTGGATTTTTCTTCAAATAATCCTGATGATATTCTTCTGCTACGATGTAATTTTTAATCGGTTGTACCTCAATTTGCACTGGTTTTTTATATTTGGTTTGAAGCTGGGCGAGAGCTTGTTCGATCACCGCTTTATCTGCCCCATCTTGATAATAAATCCCTGTGCGATATTGTCTGCCACGGTCGTTACCTTGTTTGTTTACACTCGTTGGATCAATCACTTTAAAATAATATTTAAGCAATTTATCTAACGAAATTTGGTTTGCATCGTAAGTGACTTTTACCGTTTCTGCGTGATCGGTTAGCCCAATCATATGATAACTGGTTTTCCCCGTATTACCATTGGCATAGCCAGAAATCGCATCTTTCACACCGTGAATACGCTCCATATATGCTTCCATACCCCAGAAACAACCACCAGCAAGATAAATTTCTCGAATGTTTTGTGTATTTTCCATTGCCATTTTTTGTTCTCCAGATGATGATGTTGAATTTTGTATTGCTAAAGTTGGTGCTGCACAGCAAAGTGCGGTAATAAATAGAAATGTTTTTGATAGTTTCATTGCTTTTCCTTATGAAGTAAAAATTAACGTTACATAAGGTTAGACGGCGAAGAATTGGATTTCTTACAGATTTTTTTACTTAAATTTAAATTGTAGTAGGAATAAGAGGGGAATTTTAGATAAAAAAGACTAAGTCTAAATTAAATATAGACTTAGTCTTGTTTAAATAAAATGATGTTGTTAGAGCAGAATTTTAATGACTTACAGCCATATTTAGTTTAGAAATAGCCTTCTTACCTTCTTCTTCAGAAACTTGTTCTAAATTTGCACCGCCTGCAAATACACCAAATTTAATATATTGACGAATAAAATAGTTTTTACCACTTTCAGTTTTAATGTTTAAATCATTATTGCTGAATTCGGATTCAGTTGAAATTTTATGCTCTCCCGCTTTAATGGTTTTATAAAAAAATACATCAGGAGCAGACTCACCTATAAATTTATCGTCAATATAGAGATCTTTCTTTAAAGCTTTTCCTATAAAAGAATCACGGTAGATATATAATCCTGAATTTCCTTTTTCGGGAGATCTGAATTGTTTGGCGGTATTACTTTCTTCAACAGAAGCCATAGGAACGGTTGCACAAGCTGAAAGTAATAACGCTACCCCTATAATTGATGCTCTTGCAAATAACTGTTTCACAAAATACCCATTAGAAACTAAAACGTAAACCAGCCTTAACGCCCACATCAGAAGCATCTGAGGCTAAACGGTTATATTCAATATTAGTATTAAGTGCCACGTTATCAGTTAATTTATATTGAACACCAGCTAATGCACCAATGCCTATGCTCGTTTCGGTTACAAAATCTATGCGATAATATCTTGCATTTGCATTTTCAGTTACAGTTACATCTGGTTCATTGGCAGATACACGGACACCAACATAAGGTTTGAAATCGGCTAAGTCAAAATCATAAAAACCAGTGAGGCCTAATGATTTACCTTTAAGAGATACATCTACAACATCAGCATAATTTGCAGTTACTTTTCCGTAGTTTGTATAATCTACGGCTAAACGAAAGTTCTTATCAAAAGCATAGCCAACACTAATTCGTTGGGTAAAAGATGAACTGTCTGAACTATTTACATGAGTAATATCAATTTTTGAAGCACCTAAATCGCCTTGAACATACCATTGAGCTTGAGCTGATAGTGCTAAAGTAGATAACATAGTTACAATAAGTAATTTTTTCATAGATTAAGACCTCTAAATGTGTGAAAATACATCAATTGCATAAGTAAATGCGGGTAAATTTTATGGAAGTTTAACCATTAAAAACAACAACAAAAAGGACAAAATAGCACCTAATTTCGGCAAAAATTGCTCAATTTGGAAAGGGGTAAATTTAGATGGGAATGCATGATAAAATTCGTATGATGAGAGAGCTTCGTCAATTATCGCAAGAAGATATGGCTGAGAAAATGAATATGTCGCCAAGTGGTTATGCCAAGATTGAACGAGGTGAAACTCGCCTACAATACGATAAATTAGTGCAAATTGCTCAGATATTTAATGTGAGTTTATCTGATCTTGTTGATAATGATAAAGGTGTTATCTTCTTTATGAATAAAAATGGAAATAATACTTCTGCAAATTATTATAGTGGTGATCACTCTATAATGTTTGAAATTGAAAAATTAAAATTACAACTTATTCATAAAGATGAATTATTAGAGCAGAAAGAAAAAGAATTAGAAATGCTTAGAAAAATGATTTCATTATTAGAAAAGTGAAATAAAGTATTTTTAACAATAAGCGGTTGAAGCTGTAAAATATTTTGCAAATTCAACCGCTTATTTTTTTGCTACCTATCAGTTAATTCTATAGATGGTTTTCGGCATCCCTAAATTGCTTCATCATCTCGCTTAAGGTTTTGCAATTTCTTTGAAAACGACGACAACGTGAGCAGGTAACTAAATGAACTTTTAACCCAACTTTTTCTTGTATATCTAATGAACGTTCGTGCGATTCGGAAATCATTCGAGTGGCTTGGCGACAACGCATAATCTCTCCTAAAGTTTTTTTGAAAGACAGTTTTGCAACTGTAAACGAGCCCGATAAAGGGTGGTATGTAAATTAGACGAAGTTAAATGCGTTTCTTGACAAATTTCTTCAGATGAAAGATCTAAAAACTCTCGCATCATAAAAATTTTTGCCTGTTTGGCGGGTAAACAAGTCAAACAAGTTTCAAAAATCAGCCAAAATTCATCGGAATAAACCGTTTCTTCTTCGCCTTGTAATTCACTCGGGTAATGTTCTGGTTTCCAATACCCCTTTTCATCAAAAAATGAATTATTGGTATTTTCATCTTCAAGTTCACTTTCTAAAACAAACCGCCCTTTCTGACGTAAATAATCAATAATCTTATTTTTAAGAATCGCAAAAATCCAAGTTTTAAATGCAGATTGATGCTTAAAATTATCAAGATTTTTGAATGCACTTAAAAAAGCTTCTTGTACTAAATCTTCAGCAAGATCGGCTTGATTTACTTGCAATTGTGCAAATGTCAGCATTTGAGTGCGAATTTGCTGAAGCTCAAGATCAGAAATAACATTCATTTTAACTCCTTTAAAACTTATGTAAGAAATGAAACCCACTTCCTTTAATAAACTAAGGTAGCTATTTTTACACTCAAAAAAGGAAATTTAAAATGAAAAATTTTACATTGAATCTATTTTGCGAAGTTAGGAAAAAAATCTGGTATTTAATGAAAGAATAATTAGGATAAAAAACGAGCATTTTCGATTTAACTTGATGCTAAACAGAAAATGCTCGTTTTAGATACTAATTTATCCGATCAGATTGGTTGTTTTATCCTTACCAAACCCAGCCAGCTCCCATTTGATAGAAAATTTTACTGTTTTTGCCTGCATTCACGGCGATACCGCTTTTTAATGTGATATTTTCTTTTGGTGTGTAACCTACGCCAATCGCCACCGCATTACGGCTACCATAACCACCCACTGCAGCAGAAAAAATCGCTTTTCCGATCGCTTGTGGCAACACTAAACCAGAAAGCGCGTTAGCTGCAGCCAAGCCACGTTCTAATTTGCTGTCTAACTTACCAAGTTTGCCATTTAACTCGTTAAAATCTGATTGTAAATTATGCACTTGCGTTTGCAATGTGCCTAATTTGAGATCGGTATATTGATTTGCAGTTTGTAAAGTTTGTGTATCTCCTGCTTCACGGTTAGCAACTTCTGCTGTAATTTGTGAAACCACTTCATTTTTTGCTTGAACAATTTTGCTATCCACACCAGCAACTTTAGTTTCTACATCAGTAACTTTATCTTCAATTTGAGTAAGTTTACCCTCTGTTGCAGTTATTTTAGTTTCGATACCTGTCACTTTTGTATTTAATGGACTGAATTTATTGTCGGTATATTGTTTTGCATCTGCTAAAGTTTTTGCATCGCCTGCTTCACGTTTAAGTGCTTCTGAAACAATTTTTCCAACAGTAAATAATTTAGCACTTGCCAATGTGGCTTTATCGCCATCATCCATTTGTTTTTTATTTACTGCGTCAGTGTCTTTTTCGGCTGTTTTTACATTGGCAATGTATCTTTCAGTGCCAACCTTACCCACAGAAACTTCATTCGATCTTGTTGTTTGTGCGTCAGAACCTAATGCAACGCTGTTACTGTGTTCAGCTTTTGCACCATCTCCAAGAGCTACGGCTGATGATTTTAAGGCTTTTGCCCCCTTACCAATTGCTACTGTATAGCTTTTCGATGCCTCACTTTCTTTCCCTAAAGCAACCGAATAATTACCTGTAGCATTTGCGTTTCCACCAATTGCCGTAGAACCAATATTTGCTTCGGTTTTCTTGCCAATTGCCACCGCATCATTTCCAAGTGTTTTCGCGTGATAGCCTAACGCCACTGTATGAGCTACCGCAGTATTATCAGCTTTCTTCGCTTCATTCATTTCGCCCAACACAACATTATGACTACCTTCCACCTTATTTTTATAACTAGATACTACATTGTAGCGATTATCACTTATACCATCACTAGATTTGCCTACATTATTACCATAACCAGACACAGTGTGATAGACACCATACACTTCATTTCCTTGCCCAAACACCTGGCTTGAAGCACCTTTTACTGTATTACTCAAACCATAAACCTGTAAATTACCATTACCCCACCATAAGAAATGCCTGTTGCATTATTACTAAGCCCTACAACTACCGTACTATTACCCGTTAAAGTGTTGTTATCGCCAACGATTAAATTATTAGTTGCGTGAGATAATTTAGGATTAGGATTAGAAGTATCAGTACCTTTAACATCATTAATTTTATTAGTTTTTAAATTACCGATAATGATATTGTTATTGCTCGTACTATCAGATGTACTAATATCTTTCATTCCAAAATTTTCTGAGAAGTTAGTATTTGAAGTGGCAGGGAGAGAAGTATCTGCTAAAGCTGGATTAGTGAATATTCCACCAATAATGGAGAGAGCTGTAGTTATTGTACAAGATGGGAAGAAAAGACTAGTATTGTTTGTTTACAGAATTATATAAAAACATATTTAGATCCTCACTGTATTAAATAAAAGATACTCAATTTTACGTCATATAGATTAAGATATAAAGGAAATATTGTTTTTATACATAAAAAGTGCGGTGAAAATCTTAAAAATTTTTACCGCACTTTTTTGAAGCAGCATTTACATAACAACCACATCAAACTGTTCTTGATTATAAAATTGCTCAGTTTTCACTTGAACGCGTTTGCCAATAAACATTTCCACTTCTGGTAGCAAACCGTGAGATTCTTCATTAATCAGATATTCGGAAACCGCTGGCGAGGCATAAACAACAAATTGTTCGCTGCTGAATAAATGATAAACCCGAATAATTTCACGCATAATTTCGTAGCAAACAGTCTCAACAGTTTTCACTCGACCGCGGCCATGGCACGTTGGACATTCATCACATAGCACGTGTTCAAGACTTTCACGAGTTCTTTTACGGGTCATTTCTACAAGACCTAATTGCGTAAACCCATTCACATTGGTTTTCACGCGATCTTTAGAAAGCACATCACATAAAGATTCTAGTACTCGATTGCGGTGCTCATCTGTTTGCATATCAATAAAATCAATAATGATAATGCCGCCAAGATTACGTAGTTGGAGTTGCTGCGCGATGGCTTTAGTTGCTTCAATATTGGTATTGAAGATGGTTTCTTCTAGATTACGATGCCCTACAAATGCACCTGTATTAATATCAATGGTGGTCATGGCTTCCGTTTGCTCGATAATTAAATAGCCACCCGATTTGAGATTAACACGTTTATCTAGCGCTGTTTGGATCGCATTTTCAACTCCATACACATCAAAGATAGGTTGGTTGCCAGAATAAAGCACAAGTTTATCGCTTAGTTCAGGCATAAATTCATCGGTAAACTCTTTCACTTCGCCAAAACAAAGTTTAGAGTCGATACGAATTTTTTCTAAGTTTGTACCGATAAAATCGCGCAAAATGCGTTGTGGTAGAGCTGGCTCTCCGTAAATTTTTGATTTGGTTGGATATTTAGATTTACGCTCTAAGACTTTACGCCATAAGCGTTTTAAAAATTCAGCATCTTGACGTAATTCTTCTTCGCTTGCTCCTTCTGTGGCGGTACGAATAATGAAACCGCCAAGTTCATCACAAAATGGTTCAACTAATGCTTTTAAACGGGCGCGTTCTTCTTCGCTTTCAATACGTTGTGAAACGCCTACGTGGCTATTTTCTGGCATAAAAACAAGATAACGTGATGGCAATGTGATGTCTGTTGTTAAACGCGCGCCTTTTGTGCCTAGCGGATCTTTCACCACTTGTACTACAATATCCTGCCCTTCTCGTACTAATTCTGAAATGCTCTTAACTTTAAATTGCTTTTGTTCATTTTCATCTACACATTCCGTGTGAGATACAATGTCAGCGGCGTGTAAAAAAGCGGCTTTTTCCAAACCAATATCAACAAAAGCAGATTGCATTCCCGGTAGCACTCGAGTGACACGACCTTTATAAATATTTCCGACAATTCCTCGTTTGGCTTGGCGTTCAATATGCACTTCGCGCAACATTCCTGTTTCGACTAGCGCAATGCGTGTTTCGTTAGGCGTTACGTTCATCAATAACTCGACAGCATCCATTTTATATTCCTAATTTCTTAAATTTCATCAAATATTTAGTCTAAATAGAATAATAGCCCGAAATAAGGTAAAATGCACCCTTTCTGAAATTTTAACCCATTTTGGACTGATATAATGTTTGGATTCGACCCAACTCTTATTACTTTTACTATTTATATTTTCGGAATGTTACTAATTGGCGTACTCGCCTATTATTACACGAATAATTTATCAGATTACATTCTCGGTGGACG
The DNA here is from genome assembly GCF_049823435.1 of Haemophilus sp. HN_Hi16. NCBI lineage: Bacteria > Pseudomonadati > Pseudomonadota > Gammaproteobacteria > Pasteurellales > Pasteurellaceae > Haemophilus > Haemophilus sp. HN_Hi16. Next base: position 1,299,395 of record NZ_CP187500.1, on the reverse strand, counting down.
TCGTTTAGGCAGCTTTGTCACCGCAATGTCAGCAGGTGCGTCAGATATGTCTGGTTGGCTTTTAATGGGCTTACCGGGTGCGGTATATTTATCAGGCTTAGTTGAAGGCTGGATTGCTATTGGTTTAACTATCGGGGCTTATTTTAACTGGCTTTTAGTGGCTGGTCGTTTGCGTGTTTATACAGAATTAAATAATAATGCCCTCACTCTCCCAGAATATTTTCATAATCGTTTTGGTTCATCACACAAATTATTAAAACTTGTTTCTGCTACGATTATCTTAGTGTTTTTTACTATTTATTGTGCTTCAGGTGTCGTGGCAGGTGCAAAATTATTCCAAAATATATTTTCTGTGGAATATTCCACCGCACTTTGGTACGGCGCAGCGGCAACCATTGCTTACACGTTCATCGGAGGTTTCCTTGCGGTAAGCTGGACAGATACCATTCAAGCGACATTAATGATTTTTGCATTAATTTTAACCCCTGTTTTTGTGTTATTAAGTTTCACTGATACCGCTCAATTTTCCGCCGTATTAGAACAAGCTGAGGCTGCAGTAAATAAAGATTTCACGGATTTATTTACTTCTACCACACCACTTGGTTTATTAAGCCTTGCCGCTTGGGGATTAGGCTATTTCGGGCAACCGCATATTTTAGCGCGCTTTATGGCTGCAGATTCTGTCAAATCACTTATCAAAGCTCGTCGTCTTAGTATGGCTTGGATGGTGCTTTGCTTAGGAGGTGCAATTGGCATTGGCTTATTCGCTATTCCGTATTTCTTTGCAAATCCAGCTATTGCAGGCACAGTTAATCGCGAACCAGAACAGGTTTTTATTGAATTAGCTAAACTTTTATTTAATCCTTGGATCGCAGGTATATTACTTTCAGCTATTTTAGCCGCTGTAATGAGTACATTAAGTGCGCAATTATTAATTTCTTCAAGCTCAATCACTGAAGATTTCTACAAAGGTTTTATTCGCCCTAAGGCTTCAGAAAAAGAGCTCGTATGGCTTGGCAGAATAATGGTCTTAGTGATTGCTGCATTTGCTATCTGGATCGCACAAGATGAAAACAGCAAAGTATTAAAACTTGTAGAATTCGCTTGGGCTGGTTTTGGTAGTGCATTTGGCCCTGTTGTACTTTTCTCTCTTTTCTGGAAACGAATGACATCATCGGGCGCGATGGCAGGTATGCTGGTAGGCGCAGTGACAGTATTTGCATGGAAAGAAATTATTCCAACTGATACCGATTGGTTTAAAGTATATGAAATGATCCCGGGGTTTGCCTTCGCCAGCCTTGCAATTATTGTTATTTCATTACTTTCCAATAAACCAGAACAAGATATTCTTAATACCTTTGATAAAGCAGAAAAGGCTTATAAGGAAGCAAAATGATCGACTTTCGCCCTTTTTATCAACAAATTGCGACCACAAATTTATCAGACTGGTTAGAAACCTTACCGCGCCAATTAAAAGAGTGGGAAAATCAAACTCACGCTGATTATGCGAAATGGCGCAAAATTGTTGATTTTTTGCCTGATTTACAAGCTGACGAAATCGATCTAAAAAGTGCGGTGAAATCTGACCGCACTTTTCCCCTTTCAACAGGAGAAAAACAACGAATTATCCATCATTTAAAGCAATTAATGCCGTGGCGAAAAGGGCCTTATCATCTTTTTGGCATTCATATTGATTGTGAATGGCGTTCAGATTTTAAATGGGATCGTGTTCTTCCTCACTTATCGCCCTTGCAAGGTCGCACTATTTTAGATGTGGGCTGTGGCAGCGGTTATCATATGTGGAGAATGGTAGGCGAAGGCGCAAAAATGGTGGTGGGGATTGATCCTACCGAGCTTTTCCTTTGCCAATTTGAAGCCGTACGCAAGCTGCTTAATAATGATCGTCGAGCAAATCTTATCCCACTTGGTATTGAGCAAATGCAACCATTAGCGGCATTTGATACTGTATTTTCAATGGGCGTACTCTATCATCGTAAATCCCCATTAGATCATTTAAGCCAGTTGAAAAATCAATTGGTAAAAGGTGGCGAATTGGTATTAGAAACCTTAGTGGTGGATGGCGATGTAAATACTGTACTCGTACCAGCAGATCGCTATGCAAAAATGAAAAATGTTTATTTTATCCCCTCTGTCGCCGCACTAATCAACTGGCTAGAAAAAGCTGGCTTTACCAACGTACGTTGTGTTGATGTAGCGACAACTACATTAGAAGAACAGCGTAAAACTGATTGGTTGGAAAATGAAAGTCTAATTGATTTCTTAGATCCAAATGATCACAGTAAAACCATTGAAGGTTATCAAGCACCGAAAAGAGCGGTAATTTTAGCGAATAAATAAAAAAGGGAAATTATTCCCTTTTTTATTTTACTCGCGTTTCATATTTACAACGAATAATACTCTAATTCTACTGAAGTTAATGTGGATAATAAGGTTTCAGCCATCGTTTTATGGCTAAGTTTTAATGCTTTTTCAGCCATCACTATTCGTTCAATATCACTCAATTTTTTATCATTTAAATACGCAAAATTAAGTGCGGTTTGCAACGCTGGCAAACTCGGATTAAATGCGGCGTTTTCTGCATAACGTCCTGTCACCACATCACCATTTTTAAATAAAATCGCAATGCCGTGCGGACTATTTGAATAAGGACAATGAGATTGATTTGCAGCCAAAATAGCTCGATTAACCAAATCATCTTGATGATCTGCAACTAAATGATGATTTTCTTCCGCCAAAAGATGCGCCGCAATATCGAGATCTTTCGGTCCAAAAGCATCTGGTAAATAAGAATGTAATGGATTATTTTGACTATGCGGCAAATGAATTGAAATTTTTTCAGCACCGTGCAATTCATTCATAAATTGACGACAATGCCCGCACGGCGTATAATTGACTACCATATCTGAAATACGGCGTTCATTACGCAACCAAGCGTGAGAAATTGCACTTTGTTCCGCGTGAATCGTTTGCTGAATGGCTGAATTAGCAAATTCTTGATTCGCACCAAAATAAAAATCCCCTTGTTCGCCAATAGCAACTGCCCCCACATTAAAATGAGAAATAGCAGTATGACTATAACTTGCGGCAAGTGGCAACAAGTGCATAGCTAATTTTAGTGATGTAAGTTCAAAATTACGACAAAGCAGTTGCACTTGGGAATAATTTAAAAAACCAGCCCAACTTTGTGAACGAAGTTCATTCACAATAGCTTGATTGAGTGCATCATCTTGTGGCAAGGCGTGCTTAATAAGTTCTTGCATAACATATCCTTAGAAAAAATATTAAAAATTATAACTGTACCTATTAAATCAAAATTTACTGTTAGCCGCGATAGTTTGATTAAATATTCATTAAAACTGTGATCTTGATCACTTATTTTGATAGTTTTTATTTATTACAATTTATTAACAAATAAGGCTAAGGCTATCAATTATATTGAATAGAACAATTTCACTGCAAATTATAGAAACGTATAATACCCATACCAAAGGGAGGGCGTTAGCTCAATTATTTAACTAGAAAAAGGAAATTATTATGTCAAAAACATCAATCGGACTAGATAAAGTTCAGTCAGCAGAATTAGCCAATAAACTTAACGAATTACTTGCAACCTACCAAGTTTTCTATACTAATGTGCGAGGCTATCACTGGAACATTAAAGGTGTAAACTTCTTTGCATTACACGCAAAATTTGAAGAAATTTATACTAATTTAATTGCTAGAGTTGATGAAGTGGCTGAACGTATTTTAACTTTAGGTTACACACCAAATAATGCTTACAGCCAATACTTAAAAATATCTCGAATTAAAGAAGATATTGCAGTAAGTAACGCACAAGAGTGTTTATCAGGTACATTACAAGGTCTAAAAACATTGCTAGATCAACAACGTGAAATTCTTTCTTTTGCAAATAATGCTAATGATGAAGGTACTGCATCACAAATGAGTGACTACATTAAAGAACAAGAAAAATTGGTATGGATGTTCCAAGCAGCTTGCCAAACTTGTCACGCTTAATGAATAAATTTCAACGCTAACGAAAACTAACCTGCAATCAATCTAACTCAATAAAGTTAGATAAATTTAATTTGTCTAAGATCAAACTTGATCTAACAAATTACCTCAAAAGTAAGAGTTTCCTATTTAGAATAGGAAACTCTTATACCTATTCTTCACAGCGACCTCTTTAAACTAATTTAGTCAATTTAGCCACTAAATTTAACGTTTTTTAAATCAGTAAATAAATCTATAGAAATAAATATTGTAGAGCGTTAAAAATTGTGATTATTAACTATTTTTAGTTGATAAAATATATTCTTGAGAATTTAGACTTAAATTAATACGATAAAAATAATTTAAAATGAAGAAATATTAAATTTGTTAGCTATTTTATTATTTCTTGTCCAATTAGATAAAAAAAGCCCCTAAATAATTAGGGGCATCAAAAAGGAATTTATGAATAAAATCTTTAAAGTTTAGCTTATCAAAGGAATCTTGATAAAACGCCACCATTATATTGGCTTTGTAAAAAATAGCAAGAAAAATCTTTACATTTCTTTACAAATCTTTACATTTCAGCATTTCGATAATTACTTGAACCGTCTTTTCCATGCCTTGTAAAGAAACCAATTCGTGTTTACTATGGAAATTATAACCACCCGTGAAAATATTTGGGCATGCTAAACCCTCAGATGCTAAAAATGCCCCATCTGTACCACCTCGAATCGGCTTATGATTTGGTTTAATTCCCACCGCTTTCATTGCGCGATCAGCAAGTTCAATTGATTGAGGAACGTTTTTTACCACATCATACATATTTTGGTAGCTATCTTGAATTTCTAACTCAATAGGCTTTTTCAAACCTTTTTTAGCATTAAATTTTTCCACCTGACTTTTAATAAAAGCTTTTCTTTGTGCGAAATTCTGCTCATCAAAATCACGAATCAAATAAGTGAGATCTACTTGCTCAATATCGCCAGAAAAATCTTCTAAATGATAAAAGCCCGCTTTCCCATCCGTTTTTTCTGGTACTTCATCAACAGGAAAAATTTGCTGGAACTCACAAGCTAAAGTCAGTGCATTCAGCATTTTTCCTTTTGCATAACCTGTGTGAATATTTCGCCCGAAAAACCGCACTTTTGCCGTTGCTGCATTAAAGTTTTCGTATTCTAATTCCCCTACTTCTCCCCCATCAATAGTATATGCCCAATCACAGGAAAACTTTTCCATTGGGAAATAATGGATTCCCAAACCAATTTCTTCATCAGGCGTAAAAGCAACACGAATATTGCAATGAGGAATATTCTCTTTTTGAAGAATGGAAAGTGCGGTCATAATTTCTGCAATTCCCGCTTTATTATCCGCCCCAAGCAAAGTGGTTCCATCGGCAACAATAAGCGTTTGTCCTACCAATTTTTGCATAAAAGAATAATAAACAGGGCTAATAAACTCCTCGCCAATACCTAATGCAATATCTCCGCCACGATATTGCTCTATCACTTCGGGGCGTACATTTTTGCCTCTACATTGCGGAGACGTATCAAGATGCGCAATTAAACCGATGGTTTTCGTTAAGTTAGGATCATTAGCGGGTAAAAATGCTGTCACCACCGCGTATTTACTTACTTCAACATTCTCTAAACCAAGTTGGGTGAGCTCTTTTTGCAACTGCATGGCTAACTTCATTTGTCCAACTGAGCTAGGGGAATGCTTAGCATGAGGTTTTGATTGGGTGTCAAAAGACACATAATGTAAAAATCGTTCTAAAAGTTCTGTTTTATCTGTTTGAGAAATCATATTCTCGCTCCTTTTAAAAATATCTTTTTTAGTTTAACGAGAAAAATAGAAAACATCTTGATATATAACAATATTTATAAAATTAACGAAGTAAAATACATCGAAAGTGCGGTTAAATTTCTCGTTATTTTTATGAATGGCAGTTTTTTTACTTTCTAAGGCATTAAGTCCTTTTAATTATTAACAATTCACTATATCATAGGCGTCTATTTTTATATGTCGCCCCTGCAGTCTTGCAGGTTTTATTTCTACTCAGTACCAAATCATTGGTGAAATTAGGGAGAAAACCAAAGCTAGTGGAAAATCAGCTTCAAAACAAGCCTATTATTGAGCTTCGTTCAATCAAAAAATCCTATGGTTCTAACACTATTATTAACGATTTCAATCTTACAATTAATAACGGTGAATTTGTCACTATTCTTGGCCCCTCAGGCTGTGGTAAGACCACAGTTTTACGCTTACTTGCAGGCTTAGAAGAATTGGATTCAGGTAGCATTATTTTAGATGGCGAAGATATTACCAATGTGCCAGCGGAAAAACGTCATATTAATACAGTATTCCAAAGCTATGCGCTATTTCCACATATGACAATTTTTGAGAACGTAGCTTTCGGTTTGCGTATGCAAAAAGTACCAAACGAGGAAATTAAACCGCGTGTTTTAGAAGCCTTGCGTATGGTACAGTTAGAAGAAATGGCTGATCGTAAGCCAACTCAACTTTCTGGCGGACAACAACAACGTATTGCTATCGCTCGTGCCGTAGTAAATAAACCAAAAGTGTTGTTACTTGATGAGTCTTTATCTGCATTAGATTACAAATTGCGTAAACAAATGCAACAAGAGCTCAAAATGTTACAACGTCAGCTTGGCATTACCTTTATTTTCGTCACACACGATCAAGAAGAAGCGATTACAATGTCTGATCGTATCGTATTATTGCGTAAAGGTAAAATCGCACAAGATGGTTCTCCACGTGAAATCTATGAAGATCCAGCGAACTTATTCGTTGCTCGTTTCATTGGCGAAATTAACGTATTTGAAGCCACTGTGATTGAACGTAAATCAGAACAAGTTGTACTGGCGAATGTTGAAGGTCGAGTTTGTGATATTTACACAGACATGCCTGTTGAGAAAGAGCAAAAACTTCAAGTACTCCTTCGCCCTGAAGATATTGTGATTGAAGAATTAGATGAAAATGAACATTCTAAAGCGATTATCGGTCATATTATTGACCGCACTTATAAAGGAATGACATTAGAATCAACGGTAGAGTTTGATCATAACGGAATGCGTGTCCTTGTAAGTGAATTCTTTAATGAAGACGATCCATATATGGATCATAGCGTAGGTCAGCGCGTAGGCATTACATGGCATGAGGGCTGGGAGGTTGTTCTCAACGATGAAGATAATCAATAATAAATTCCAGAAAATTACTGTTGCGATTATCTTCAGTTGGCTCATTTTCTTTGTGTTGATTCCAAACTTGTTGGTATTCGCCGTCAGTTTTCTGACTCGAGACGGTAGCAACTTTTATGCGTTCCCAATTACTGTTGAAAACTATACAAACTTGTTTAATCCACTTTATGCACAAGTTGTGTGGAATTCATTGTCTATGTCGGGCATCGCCACCATTATTTGCTTACTAATAGGTTATCCATTTGCTTTTATGATGAGCAAAATTCATCCTAAATATCGACCGCTCTTATTGTTCCTTGTGGTTTTACCATTCTGGACAAACTCATTGGTTCGTATTTATGGAATGAAAGTGTTTCTCGGTGTGAAAGGTGTGCTTAACACCATGTTGATAGACATGGGAATTTTGAGTGAACCCGTTCGCATTTTGAATACTGAAATTGCGGTAATCATTGGATTAGTTTATTTGCTATTGCCATTTATGATTTTGCCACTCTACTCTGCGATTGAAAAATTAGACGGTCGCTTATTAGAGGCTGCAAGAGATTTAGGCGCAAATGCATTCCAACGTTTCTTCCGAGTGATTTTACCATTAACTATGCCAGGCATTATTGCAGGTTGTTTATTGGTATTATTGCCAGCAATGGGAATGTTCTATGTAGCAGACCTACTTGGTGGAGCAAAAGTATTACTAGTGGGGAACGTAATTAAGAGCGAATTCTTAATTTCTCGTAACTGGCCATTTGGTTCTGCAATCAGTATTGGTTTAACTGTTCTAATGGCATTGTTGATTTTCGTGTACTACCGCGCGAACAAACTATTGAATAAGAAAGTGGAGTTAGAATAATGAGTCGTTTACTACGTAAAGCATTTATGTTTGTGGTATACGCTTATTTGTATATCCCAATTATTATCTTGGTAACCAATTCCTTCAATTCAGATCGTTATGGTTTAAGCTGGAAAGGCTTTAGTTGGAATTGGTACGAGCGTTTATTTAATAACGACACCTTAATACAAGCTGCGATTCATTCGGTAACTATTGCATTTTTTGCGGCTACACTAGCTACTATTGTAGGTGGATTAACTGCAATCGCACTTTACCGCTATAAATTCCGCGGTAAACAAGCAGTAAGCGGTATGCTATTTGTCGTTATGATGTCTCCAGATATTGTAATGGCAGTATCTTTACTTGCGTTATTTATGATTGTCGGTATTTCATTAGGTTTCTGGTCTTTATTACTAGCCCATGTGACCTTCTGTTTACCCTATGTGACCGTAACTATCTTCTCTCGCTTAAATGGCTTTGATTCCAGAATGTTAGAAGCGGCGAAAGACTTAGGCGCAAGTGAAGTGACCATTTTACGTAAAATTATCCTTCCTTTAGCATTACCTGCAGTTGTATCTGGTTGGTTATTAAGTTTCACTATTTCATTAGATGATGTTGTGGTTTCATCATTTGTCAGTGGTGTAAGTTATGAAATCTTACCATTGAGAATATTCTCTCTAGTGAAAACCGGTGTAACACCTGAAGTTAATGCTTTAGCAACGATTATGATCGTGCTTTCATTAGCTCTTGTCGTTTTAAGCCAGCTAATTACACGAAAAAATAACCATTAATTAACAAAAGGTTTCACAAACCTTTGAATTTAAAATAGAATACGCCTTGACGCACAATCAAGGCGTTTTTTTATGCCTGTCATTCGGCAGGTGGTTTTTTACGACTCTTTAACAGGAGAACAAACAAAAATGAAAAAATTTGCAGGTTTAATTACTGCCAGCTTCGTAGCTGCAACTTTAACCGCTTGCAACGATAAAGATGCTAAGCAAGAAACTGCAAAAGCTACGGCTGCTGCTAATGACACTGTGTATCTCTACACTTGGACTGAATATGTACCAGATGGTCTTTTAGATGAGTTTACTAAAGAAACTGGCATCAAAGTTATCGTTTCAAGCCTAGAATCAAACGAAACAATGTACGCAAAACTCAAAACTCAAGGCGAGTCTGGTGGCTATGATGTTATCGCACCTTCTAACTACTTCGTTTCCAAAATGGCACGCGAAGGAATGTTAAAAGAACTTGATCACAGCAAATTACCTGTTATTAAAGAATTAGATCCTGATTGGCTCAATAAACCTTATGATAAAGGTAACAAATACTCTCTTCCACAACTTTTAGGTGCACCAGGTATTGCATTCAATACCAACACCTACAAAGGCGAACAATTCACTTCTTGGGCAGACTTATGGAAACCAGAATTTGCAAACAAAGTTCAGTTATTAGACGATGCACGTGAAGTATTCAACATTGCTTTATTGAAAATTGGTCAAGATCCAAATACTCAAGATCCAGCAATTATCAAACAAGCCTATGAAGAATTATTGAAATTACGTCCAAATGTACTTTCTTTCAATTCCGATAACCCAGCTAACTCGTTCATCTCAGGCGAAGTGGAAGTGGGTCAATTATGGAATGGTTCGGTACGTATTGCTAAAAAAGAAAAAGCACCTCTAAATATGGTATTCCCAAAAGAGGGTCCTGTACTTTGGGTTGATACTCTTGCAATTCCTGCAACAGCTAAAAATTCTGAAGGCGCACACAAGCTGATTAACTACATGTTAGGGAAAAAAACAGCTGAAAAATTAACCTTAGCTATCGGTTACCCAACCTCAAATATTGAAGCGAAAAAAGCATTACCAAAAGAAATCACTGAAGATCCAGCGATTTATCCGTCAGCTGATGTATTAAAAAATAGTCACTGGCAAGATGACGTTGGCGATGCAATTCAATTCTATGAACAATATTATCAAGAATTAAAAGCTGCAAAATAATCGGTCATAATTAGCACAGAATTAAAATCTAATTCTGTGAGATATTTCCTCTAAATAAAAACGCCCTTTCGGGCGTTATTTTTTTAAGCTTTACCGTCAGCCAAATTTTTCTTTTCTTCCAATTCTTCCCAGCGTAAAAATGCCTTTTCTAATTCAGCTTCAGCATCCGATAATACTTTTAATTTAGCATCAGTAATATCGTGAAATTGTTGGAAAAAAGCAGGATCGGCAATTTCAGCTTGAAGTTCGGCAATTTTAGTTTCCAACTCTTCCAATAATTGTGGAAGTTGTTCTAACTCACGTTGTTCTTTATAAGAAAGTTTCACGGATTTCGGCTTAGAAGTGCGGTCATTTTTCACTGCATTTTCTTCTTTTAGCGATTCAGTTTTCTTCGCTTTAGCCTGTTCTTCTACGGCTTTGCTTGCCCAGAAATTGGTTTGTTGCTGTTTAGCATCAAAGAATCCACCCACATACTTATTCAAACATCCTTCGCCTTCAAATAAATAACATTCTGTCACAGTGTTATCAATAAATTGACGGTCGTGGCTCACAATTAACAATGTACCTTGATAATCAGTCAAAATTTCTTCTAAAAGCTCTAATGTTTCTACATCGAGATCATTGGTCGGTTCGTCAAGAATCAATAAATTATTTGGTTTAAGCAGTAATTTGGCGAGCAATAAACGATTTCGCTCTCCCCCAGATAAGGCTTTAACTGGCGTCATGGCTCGTTTTGGTGGGAACAAGAAATCTTGCAAATACCCTAGCACATGGCGTTTTACACCATTAACTTCAATATCTTGTTTACCATCTGCCACATTATCCATCACGGTTTTTTCGGGATCTAAATCAGCTCGATATTGGTCAAAATAAGCAATATCTAATTTGGTACCACAACGAATTTTGCCAGATGTAGGTTGAATTTCCCCCAACAATAATTTAATGAACGTGGTTTTCCCACAGCCATTTGCCCCAACAAGAGCAATTTTGTCTCCACGTAAAATCGTTGTTGAAAAATCTTTTAACAAGGTTTTTCCTGCGATTTCATAGCTCACATTTTCCATTTCAAAGACAATTTTGCCTGAACGACTTGAAGTATCTAACTGTAATTTGGCTGTTCCCATTACGTCACGGCGTTGGCGGCGTTCCTCACGCATCGCTTTTAATGCTCGCACTCGCCCTTCATTTCTTGTACGGCGAGCCTTGATACCTTGGCGAATCCACACTTCTTCCTGTGCAAGACGTTTATCAAATAATTCATTTTGCAAGGCTTCAACGCGTAGATTTTCTTCTTTCGTGGTTAAATATAAATCGTAATTTCCTGGATAAGACCGCAATTGACCGCGATCTAAATCCACAATCCGTGTTGCCATTTTGCGAATAAAAGAACGGTCATGAGAAATAAATATAATACTACCTTGGAAATCAAGTAAGAAATTTTCCAACCATTCAATAGCTTCCACATCCAAGTGGTTGGTTGGTTCATCAAGTAGTAACACATCAGGATCGCACACCAATGCGCGTGCTAATGCTGCTTTACGCAACCAACCGCCCGAAAGTGCGGATAATTTTGTGTTTGGATTTAAGCCCAGTTTTAACAACACTTCATTGATTTTATTTTCAAATCGCCAGCCATCAGCGTGTTCTAATTTAGTTTGAACCTGTTCTAATTGAGTTAAAATTTGATCACTGTAATTTTCTTCCAATTGAACAGAAATATGATGATATTCTTTCAATAAATCCGTTAAATGCTCTACACCTTCCGCAACATAATCAAAAATATTGCCTTGTGCATTACGCGGTGGGTCTTGTTCTAAACGAGAAACCACAAGATCTTTTTCGTATTGGATTTTGCCATCATCCATCAACACATCGCCTGCGATGATTTTCAATAAAGTTGATTTACCTGCGCCGTTACGCCCAACTAAACAAACGCGTTCATTCGGTTCAATATGTAGTTCTGCGTGATCTAATAAAGGTGCATCGCTAAAAGAAAGGTATCCATTGGTTAAACTAATTAATGCCACAACTGCCCCATAAAAATTCAGTGAAAATTAACCGCACTATTCTATACGGTTTACATAAAAAATCCCATCAATTCAATGGGATTCTCTCTTAAATCAAAGTTGTTGATATACCCGCAATGCGTGTGCATCTGACATGCCTGCAATATAATCGCAAATAATCCGCTTCTTCCTTTCTTCAGGGGCATTACGCCAACGATTTGCCGTATTTCTTGGTAATAAACGCTCTGGATCAGATTCAAAAATTTGGAACATTTCTGTCAGCATTCTCTGCCCTTTATACTCAATTCTCTGAGTATCCACATTACGGATAACATAATCCCAAACGAATTTTTTAAATATACCAAGTGCAGCAATCACTTCAGGTGGCAGCTCTGCGTTATAACGTAACAAAGGTTCATCAAAATTTGCCGTTAATTTCCACCGCACATTAGTAATAAAAAAGTTTACCAATGCACCAATCGCTTGTTTGCGTTCAAAATGTTTATCAGAGAAAAGTCGTTGGCTAATTGAATCAATATTTTTATGCAACCAAGTAGAGGGAATTTGTTTTAATTCAGCATGTGCTGCTTGCCATTGATGTGGATTTACCACGCCAGTTACAATGGCATCTTCTAAATCGTGTACACCATAGGCAATATCATCTGCCAATTCCATAATGCTACAATCCAAAGATTTAAAGCTCGTCTGTAAAAATTCCGCAGGATTTTCCCGCACTTTTTTAAATTTCCCAAATAAAGTGCGGTCATTTTCAGAAAGATTTTCCAGCAACCAATTAAACATTTTTAAATCATCGCGGAAAATGCCCTTTCCAGGAATCCAATCGTGAATACGCACAAAACGCGGATCAATATTGCGAGAAAAATTAAGTTCTGCATATTGAGGCGATGCCACATCTAACAACGCGGGATATTTCACTACACCCAATAGTGTTCGGCGCGTTAAATTCATCCCTGCATTTTCAGTGTAAGGCTCAAGTTTCGTTAAAATTCTAAAGGTTTGTGCATTGCCTTCAAAACCGCCCAGCTCTGCCATCATATAATTTAATGCCGTTTCGCCACCATGCCCAAAAGGCGGATGCCCAATATCATGAGCAAAACACAAACTCTCAATAAGATCGTTACTTGGCAATAAAGGTTTTAATTGTTTTTGCAACTCGTTTTTATCAATATTTAATGTTTGCGAAAGGCTTTCAAAGGTTTCTACAAATTTCAACTGAGCAACTAGACTACTGCCAATCTGAGCCACTTCCAAAGAATGGGTTAAGCGAGTGCGATAAAAATCATTTTCGCCAATTGCGTGTATTTGGGTTTTCGCTTGTAAGCAACGAAAGGCGGCAGAATGTAAAATTCGCCCACGATCGCGACGAAATGGTGGACGATTATCTTTTTCGCGTGGAGGATCGGGTAGAAAACGTTCTGCCCAAGAAGAATTAACAGTAAGTAATTTCATATCGCTTTGTTTTATTTAGTTTTTCTGCATTATCTAACCATTCAGCGTAAAAAACAACCGCACTTTATCTAGAACAAACAAAATCTAGAATGAATAAAGTGCGGTTGAATTTTTATTGATATTTAAGCAAAGAAATAAATCAGCTTAAATACAAATGGAGCAAGAATAGAACTAATAATCCCACAAAGCACGAGAGAAATCGAACTGTAACTGCCTGCAGTTGGATTAGTTTCCATACAGCTTACTGTACCAAGTGCGTGAGAAACCGAACCAACAGAAAGCCCAATGGCTTCTTGATGTTTAATACCTAATTTTTTTAATACAAGATAACCAAATATCGATCCTTGCAAACCTGCAACCACAACACCAACTGCAGTTACGGCTGGAATGCCGCCTAAATGACGAGAAACCTCCATCGCAATAGGCGTTGTGATGGATTTAGGTAAAACTGTTGCGATCATTTCGGGCGTTGCGCCTAAAAGAAATGCTAAAAGTCCACCACTTAACATCGCTAAAAAAGAAGCTATAACCACCGTTGAAAGAATAATTTTCCATTGTTTGGCAATTTGACGAAGTTGTTCATAAAGAGGCAATGCGAGAGCAACGATACTCAAGCCAAGTAAATTATTAATAGGCGCATTTCCTGCCATATAATCATCGTAAGGAATCTTACCTATCACTAAAATCGCCGCCAAAATTAATACTGTTAAAACAAAAGTATTAAAAATCATTGACTTCCAACGTTTACTAATTTGTAGTGCGAGCCAAAATCCAAAAATAGTCAAAAATGTATAAAAATAAATAATGTACTGCTGCATATAACTTTCCTAACATACTAATTCGCTTGTTTTACTTGATTTTCTCTATGTTTCATTACTTTTTTGCGTTTATGTGTAAAAGATTGCGCCTGATACAAATAATGACCGAAAAATCCTATAACAAGTAACGTGACACAAGTACTCACAATATTAGGAACAAGCAAAATATTAACTTGCTCTCTCAATAAATCAGAATATTTGATAATTCCCACACTCACTGGCACAAAAAGCACTGCCATAAAACGAATTAGCAAACTTGCACCTAAATAAATCCAATTTAAATGAATTACTCGTGTTGTTAAACCTAAAAAGAGTAGCAATAATCCCCAAATGCTTCCCGGAACGCCAGCTGGAATGTAATAAGCAATAAGATTTCCGAGATATAACATAATGGATAAAATGACCAAAGAACGAACTAATAAAAATAATTTTTGAATCATATACAACCTTTTTCAACTATTTTCATAATATTTCAAAATTATTTTACGCTTTTTTTTGCTAACTTGAGCCATTTTTTCGGTAAAATAACCAGACTTAGATCAAAAACTTTGCAAATGATAAATCGAAAAATACTATTGACGAGTTTATTACTTATTTTTACCGCACTTTCTGCTTGTTCTCGCGAAAAAAATACCTGTCGTGTGGTTAAAATTAGTGATGGCGATACGCTCACTTGCCTCACTAAAGGTAATAAATCCATTAAAGTTCGTTTAGCCGAGATCGACGCACCAGAAAAATCCCAAGCCTTTGGGCAAAAATCGAAAAAAACCTTGTCTGATCTGGTTTATCAAAAAAATGTACGCCTTGCGCAAAAAGGAAAAGATCGCTATAAACGCACATTGGCGATTGTTTATTATCAAGATAAAAATATTAATTTAGAAATGGTTAAACAGGGTATGGCTTGGGCTTATAAACAATATTCTCACGATCCGATTTATCTTCAAGCACAAGAAAATGCACAAGAAAATGCACAAGCCAAACAAATTGGTCTTTGGGCGGACAATAATCCAATTGAACCAAGTCAATGGCGCAGACAGGAGAAAAATAAATATGGCTTTTGATGTTCAAACTTTCCGTCAAGCATTTCCTTATTTCCAACGTGAAGATGCGGTTGTTTATTTAGATAACGCCGCCACCGCGTTGAAACCTCAAGTGTTAATTGATCGCACCGCTGAATTTTATGCTTCTGCAGGTTCAGTGCATCGTAGTCAATATGATGCAGCCCAAACTGCGCAATATGAACAGGCTCGCACACAAGTTAAAGAATTAATTAATGCAGAAGATAAACGTGCTGTTATTTGGACTTCGGGTACAACTCACGCAATAAACTTAGTGGCAAATGGATTGCTGCCGCAATTAAACACAGAAGATGAAATTCTGATTAGCCAAGCAGATCATCACGCTAATTTTGTTACTTTGCACGAAACGGCGAAAAAGTGCGGTGCAAAAATTCGAGTTTTGCCGATTTTAGATAATTGGCTAATTGATGAAAATGCGCTTATTTCTGCCCTTTCTGAAAAAACAAAACTCGTTGCGCTGAATTTTGTTTCAAATGTCACTGGCACAGAACAGCCGATTAAACGCCTGATTCAACTTATTAGAAAACATAGTCATGCGTTGGTTTTAGTGGATGCAGCACAAGCGATTAGTCATATTAAAATTGATTTACAAGATTTAGATGCCGATTTCCTCGCATTTTCTGCCCATAAAATTTATGGCCCAAATGGGCTTGGCGTTTTAACAGGAAAATTGACCGCACTTTCTCAACTTCAACCGCTCTTTTTCGGTGGAAAAATGGTTGATCGCGTATCAAATAATCGTATTACTTTTGCCGAATTGCCTTATCGTTTAGAAGCTGGCACACCCAATATTGCTGGGGTTATTGGCTTTAATGCCATACTGAATTGGCTACAAAAATGGGATTTTACCGCAGCAGAACAGAACGCTATATCTTTGTCTGAATCCGTCAAAGTGCGGTTAAAATCTTACGAGAATTGCCGATTATTCAACTCACCTCAACCAAGCACCGTTGTTTGCTTTATATTTGACGGCATTGACTGTTCTGATCTTTCTACACTTTTAAGCGAACAAAATATTGCGCTTCGTGTGGGCGAACATTGTGCCCAACCTTATTTAGCACGCTTAGGCGAACGCACCACATTGCGCCTGTCTTTTGCTCCTTATAATACACAGGAAGATTTAGAGGCATTTTTTACTGCCTTAGATAAAGCACTGGATTTATTACAATGATAGAACAATTAAAACAAGCTAAAAATTGGGAAGATCGCTATCGCCTGATTATTCAAGCTGGCAAAAATTTATCTCGCCCAAGCGATGATGAACTTGCTCAAATGCAACCTATTACTGGCTGCGAAGCACAAATGTGGTTTCAAATTATGCCTAAAAATGACCGCACTTTTCAATTCAACGGATTTAGCGAAGCCAGAATTATGAATGGCTTGCTTTGGATTTTACTCAATCAAATCAATGGTAAAACAGCGGATGAATTGAATAAATTTGATACTACTGCCTTTTTTAGCGAGCTCGGCATTTCACAACGTTTAAGCGAAACACGTTTAAACGGCTTAAACCAAATCGGACAGCAATTAAAAAATTTATGTATTTAATCGAAACCTATTTTCGTCTGACTGCAGTCGAAAATAACATTGAATCACAAAGCCGTTTACTTAATGCGGTGATCGATCAATGGCGGTATAACGGGCAAATTATAGGGCGTGAAATTCCTTTATATTTAGCCGAAGAAGATGGCGCACAAGGCTTTGCTATGCGTGTCATTTGCCCTGAGCAAGATAGTCTTTTCCCGCAAAATAATAACGCAGAAGTGAATTTAGCATTACAAGAAGCAGAAAAGTGCGGTGTAATTTTTGATGGTTTTCAACTTGTGGGCGATGATTTCAATTCAGATCAAACGGCAGAAAATGCGTCGCCCGCTTGGCAAGTGCTTTACACAACCCATTTACAAAGTTGCTCGCCGATTCATAGCGGAGAAAATTTCGCACCAATCCCTTTGTATAAACAGTTGAAAAATCAACCGCACTTAAGCCAAGATCTGATTAAATGGCAAGAAAATTGGCAAGCCTGCGATCAATTACAAATGAATGGTGCGATATTAGAACAACAATCTTTGGCAGAAATTTCGGATCATCAAAGCACACTTTCAAAACATGGGCGTTATTTAGCTCAAGAAATAGAAAAAGAAACTGGCATACCGACTTACTATTATTTATATCGTGTAGGTGGGCAATCTTTAGAATCTGAAAAATCCCGTTGCTGCCCTTCTTGTGGTGCAAATTGGGCGTTAAAAAACGCGATTTTTGATACCTTTCATTTTAAATGCGATACCTGTCGGTTAGTTTCGAATCTATCGTGGAATTTTTTGTAATTTAAGTCGAAGCCTCAACTCTCTGTTGGAATGATAAAGTCTTATCCCCCTTCCGACGCTTCGCGCCACCTTCCCCCGCAAGCAGGGGAAAGCAAAATTATTGTTTAACATATAAAGGAAAAATAAATGAATTACCAAGACAACAGCTTAAAATCCTTAAAACTAGGTCAAAAAACGGAATACGCTTCTCAATATGACCGCACTTTATTACAGCCTGTGCCACGCGCGTTAAATCGCGATGGATTGGGCATTACCCAAAACCAGCCTTTTACCATTGGTGCCGATATTTGGACGGCTTATGAAATCTCTTGGCTCAACGAAAAAGGCTTGCCACAAGTGGCTATCGCAGACATTTATCTGGATTACCAAAGCCAAAATTTGATTGAGTCAAAAAGTTTTAAACTTTATTTAAACAGCTTCAACCAAAGCAAATTTGCCGACTTCAACGCCGTTCAACAAACTATGCAAGGCGATTTAAGCGAATGTGCGCAAGGCGATGTAAAAGTGCGGTTAAATCCAGTGGCAGTTTATGATTCTCAAAAAATTGATCATTTACAAGGCGATTGCATTGATGAACAAGATATTGAAATTACCAGCTACGAATTTAACGCTGATTGGCTGAAAAATTGCGTATCTGATGAAATTGTCGAAGAAAAATTAGTCAGCCATTTGCTAAAATCCAACTGCCTGATTACCAATCAGCCAGACTGGGGAACGTTACATATTCACTATATTGGTAAAAAAATCAATCACGAAAAACTATTACGTTACGTTGTATCGTTTCGCCAACACAATGAATTCCACGAACAATGTGTCGAACGTATTTTCTGTGATTTAATGCACTACGCAAAACCAGAAAAACTCACCGTTTACGCGCGCTATACTCGTCGTGGCGGATTAGACATTAATCCATTCCGTTCTAATTTTGAGAATTTACCTGAAAATTTAAGATTGGCGAGACAGTAAAAGAAAATTGCGGTGAAATTTCACCGCACTTTCCCTACCCTTGCTTCAAATCATTTGCCTGTTGTAATAACTGACGGCTTTCTTTTAAGAATTGTTCGGAATAATCGCCAAACCAGTCATGCACCTTGTGGAAAGCATCAATAAAACCTTGACGATCATTATTTTCAAAGAAAGTTAAGGCTTCGTCGTAAGTTTGTTTTAGCGTTTCAATTACCGCTAAATTTTCTGGTTTATCCATAATAATATCTGCGTAAAGCTCTGCATCTTGCGCAAATAAACGACCGATCATCGCAAGTTCTAAGCGATAAATAGGAGAAGAAAGCGATAATAAATTAGCAAGATTAACGGGCTGTTTAGAAAGATGTAAACCATTCGCAAAAGTCGAAAAATGGCGCAAGGCTTGTATATAAGTCATATTGTGATCGTGTTCTGTGGCATCGGTTTGATAAATTTTTGCGCCCCAAATTTGAATTTGTTCAAGTAACCATTCGTAACGTTCGGGGAAACGGCCATCACAATGCACAACTACTTGTTTTGCCATACTTGCAATATCTGGCCCAAACATTGGATGTAAACCTAAAACAGCACCAGTATGGATTTCAAGCATTTTCGCTAGCGGTTCACGCTTAACAGAGGTTAAATCTGCAAGTAGCATGTTTTCCGTTAAATAAGGTTTTAAGCGTTCAATTGTTTCTAAGGTGAGATTAATGGGGACGGAAACGATCACGACATCAGCATTCGTTAAAATACTTTCAGCCACCGTCCAATCTTCGCGATCTAAAATAGAAATTGGATAGCCAGATGCACGTAAATAGCGGGCAAATAAGCCACCTAATTTACCATAACCGCCCACAATAACAATTTTGTGAATATCAGGATTGATGGTTTTAAAGCCAAATTGGTTTTCATTGGCATAGGATTCACGCATAAAACGGCGTAGAACATCTTCAATCAGATCTGCTGAAATGCCTGCTTTTTCAGCCTCTAAACGACGTGCTTGGAGCATTGCTATTTCACGCTCTGGCGCATAAATAGGTAATCCGTGTTGATGTTTAACTTTACCGACTTGAGAAACCAACTCAAGACGTTTAGCAAAAAGTTGGATAAGTTCGCGATCAAGCGAATCAATTTCAGAACGTAAATCTTTAAGGGCTTCCATAAAACTCACCTGTAATGTTTATCTTACATATATTGTAAAAAATTAATTACAGGGAGATTACTAGAATTTTATAAGAAAGGCAATTAAGTTATGCAGATTGTGTGATTAAGCGTTGTGGGCGAATAATATTCCCGTCGATCAATGCCACGCCTAAGAATAAATTCTCCGCTGAAAATAACCGCACTTGACCGCTTAATTGCTGTTCGTTAGCAAATTTCACTCGCTGACCAAAACCAATGGCTTTACTCTGCTCTGTATCCAAATGCAAAGCGGATAATTTACTTACTGCGGTATCGGTTGGCAGTAATAGACGATCCAATTCACTTAACGGAAAACTTTCAGCAAGCAATTGTAACTCATCAATTGGCATCATTTCCGTTATGGGGTAATCCGCTACGGCTGTACGGCGTAACATTGTCACATGTGCGCCACAACCTAGCACTTTACCCAAATCATCTACTAAGGTGCGAATATAAGTGCCTTTTGAACAATGCACTTCTAAGGTTAAAAAAGGCGCGTTATATTCAATAAAATTGAGTTCAAAAATCGTAATTGGGCGTGCCTCACGCTCAACTGTAATACCTTGTCGTGCATATTCATAAAGCGGTTTACCGTTATGTTTTAGCGCAGAAAACATTGTCGGCACTTGCAAAATATCACCACGAAATTGTTCAAGTGCGGTCAAAATTTGCTGAGTTTTAACATTAACTTCTCGAGTTTCCACCACTTGCCCTTCCGCATCGGAAGTATCGGTACGTTCGCCTAATTTTGCCGTAACAAGATAACGCTTATCTGCATCAAGCAAAAATTGTGAAAACTTAGTTGCTTCACCCAAGCAAATCGGCAACATTCCCGTAGCCAACGGATCGAGTGCGCCAGTATGCCCAGCTTTGTTCGCTTGAAATAAACGCTTTACCTTTTGCATAATGTCATTTGATGACATGCCTTGTGGTTTATCCAACAAAAACACTCCATCAACATCACGCAAGCGTTTACGAGGTCTAGACATTAGTTGCTTTCCTCAACATGTTTTTTCTCATCTTCACGCACAACATTTGTCACAAGATTTGACATACGCATCCCTTCCACTAAGGATTGATCATAAATAAAACGAATCTCTGGCACGATACGTAAACGCATCGCTTTGCCTAGCAGCGAACGAATATAAGGCGATGCTTTTTCTAAGCCTTTCATACCTTGCTCAATTGCCGTTTCATCGTGATCGAATAAAAAAGTCACGAAGATTTTTGCGTAAGATAAATCACTCGACACTTCCACATCAGAAACCGTCACCATCCCAATACGGGGATCTTTCACTTCGCGTTGTAAAATGACTGCTATTTCTTTTTGTATTTCTTGAGCGACGCGATCGCTACGTTTAAATTCTCTTGCCATAGTTATTCCTTATTTATAATAATCGCCCCATTCTACTGGAAATCATTGGATTTAGCACGCAAAAATCCCTTTCAACCTGATACTGTTTTTCGATAAAATGACACCTGATAATTTGTTTGAATATTCAAACTTCCGATAAAAATCACTTTACAGAGGGCATAATTTATGCAAGACGAGACGAGACGAGACGAGACGAGACGAGACGAGACGAGACGAGACGAGACGAGACGAGACGAGACGACCAAGATTGTCGATGAAAATCACGTATTACAACAAGCATTTTTAAATGAATTAGATGAAAAATTTTGGGTATCTGCTGATAAACTCCGCCAACAACTTGATGCCGCCAATTATAAACATATCGTTCTTGGTCTCATCTTCTTAAAATACATTTCCGATAGTTTCACCCATCAACAAGAAAAAATTCAGGCGGAACTCTCCACACCTGGAAATCCACTCTATCTTGACCGCACTTTTTTTGATACTGAAGAAGAGTATCAAGAAGCCTTAACCGCTGAACTGGAAAACCGTGATTATTACACCGCGGATAACGTATTTTGGGTGCCAGCTTCTGCACGTTGGCAAGCCTTACAAGAAGTCTCTATTCTCAACACTGGGGCAGAATTGCCTTGGGGTGGAAAATTCTCAGGCGTCGCCAAACTGATTGATGATGCCTTTGATGCTATTGAAAAAGATAACGAAAAACTCAAAGGCGTCCTCCAACGCATCAGCGGCTATGCCGTAAACGAAGACACCCTGCGCGGGCTGATTATCCTCTTCTCCGATACTAATTTTACCCGTCCGACTTACAACGGCGAGCCCGTGCATTTAGGTGCAAAAGACATTCTCGGTCACGTTTACGAATACTTCCTCGGTCGCTTTGCCCAAGCAGAAGGCAAACGAGGTGGGCAATATTTCACGCCGAAATCCATTGTTTCCTTGATTGTCGAAATGCTCGAACCCTATTCAGGACGAGTGTATGACCCAGCCATGGGCAGTGGCGGTTTTTTCGTGCAAACCGAACGCTTTATCACCGCCCATCAAGGCAACATCAACAACGTGTCCATCTACGGGCAAGAATTCAACCCCACCACTTGGAAACTCGCTGCAATGAATATGGCGATTCGCGGCATTGATTACGACTTCGGCAAACACAACGCCGACAGCTTTACGCAGCCACAACACATCGACAAAAAGATGGATTTCATTATGGCAAACCCACCATTTAATATCAGCGATTGGTGGAGCGAATCTCTTGCCGATGATCCACGTTGGGCATACGGCACACCGCCCAAAGGCAATGCCAACTTCGCTTGGCTACAACACATGATTTACCACCTCTCGCCCAACGGCAAAATGGCATTGTTGCTTGCCAATGGCTCAATGAGCAGCCAAACCAACAACGAAGGCGAAATCCGCAAAGCCATCATCAATGCCGACTTGGTGGAATGTATGGTTGCCCTGCCCGGCCAGCTCTTCACCAACACCCAAATCCCCGCCTGTATTTGGTTTTTAAACCGCAACAAAAAGCGTCAAGGCGAAGTGTTATTTATCGACGCCCGCCAAATCGGCTATATGAAAGACCGCGTATTGCGTGATTTCACCGCTGACGACATCGCCAAAATTGCCAACATCCTCCACGCTTGGCAACAATCAGCAGGCTATGAAGACCAAGCCGCTTTCTGCAAATCCGCTACTTTAGAAGAAATTAAAGACAACGATTTCGTCCTCACACCGGGGCGCTACGTCGGCACCGCAGAACAAGAAGACGACGGCGTACCATTTGCAGAAAAAATGCAAAATCTGACCGCTCTTTTGAAGGAGCAATTTGCGAAAAGTGCGGAATTGGAAGCGGAGATTAAGAAGAATTTAGGGAGATTGGGGTATGAGTAAAATTCCATTAAATGAATTTATAACTTTACAGCGTGGATTTGATTTACCAAGTAACAAAAGAATTTCAGGAAGTGTTCCCGTTGTTGCTTCAACAGGGATTGCTGGTTATCACAATGAAATTAAAGTTAAAGCACCTGGAGTTGTAATTGGAAGAAGCGGAAGTATTGGTGGTGGACAATATATTGAAAAAGATTTTTTCCCTTTAAATACAACATTATATGTAAAAGATTTCAAAGGACATTATCCCAGATTTATTTATTACTTATTAAAAAGTATTGATTTCACAAGTTTTAATGTAGGAACCGGTGTTCCTACATTAAATCGAAACCATTTATCAAGCATTTTAATTTCAGATTTGGGAATTGATAAAGAAAAAGAAATTGCCAACATCTTAGGAAATCTTGACCAAAAAATCCAACTCAATACCCAAATCAATCAAACCTTAGAACAAATCGTCCAAGCGCTGTTTAAAAGTTGGTTTATCGATTTCGATCCCGTACGTGCCAAAGTCCAAGCCCTTTCAGACGGCCTTAGCCTTGAACAAGCCGAACTGGCAGCCATGCAGGCAATCAGCGGAAAAACACCCGAAGAACTGACCGCACTTTCACAAACACAGCCTGACCGCTACGCCGAATTAGCCGAAACCGCCAAAGCGTTTCCGTGTGAGATGGTAGAAGTTGATGGGGTTGAAGTGCCGAAGGGGTGGGAGATGAAAGCCTTATCAGATTTAGGTCAAATTATCTGTGGGAAAACACCATCAAAATCCAACAAAGAATATTATGGTAATGAAGTGCCATTTATTAAGATTCCAGATATGCATAATCAAGCATTTATTACTCAAACAACAGATAACTTGAGTTTATCTGGTGCAAATTCTCAATCTAAAAAATATATTCCACCAAAAAGCATTTGTGTAAGTTGTATTGCTACGGTCGGATTGGTTTCAATGACATCTAAGCCATCTCATACAAACCAGCAAATTAATTCAATTATTCCAAACGATGAACAAACCTCTGAATTTTTATATTTATCGTTAAAACAGTCATCAATGACGAAATATCTAAAAGATTTGGCAAGTGGTGGCAGTGCAACTTTAAATTTAAACACAAGCACATTCTCTAAAATAGAGATAATTACACCATCAAAAGAAATTATTGATATTTTCCAAAACAAAGTTGTTTCTATTTTTGAAAAGATCTTATCAAACTCTATTGAAAATAAGAAGCTATCTGAAATAAGAGATTTATTATTGCTTAGATTATTGAATGGGGAAATTTAATTACTCACGAGGTTGATTTCACCTCTGCCAAATCTCCCCTCCCCCTCTTTGCTAAAGAGGGGTTGGTTCGAGGGTAATTTGCATTTTGGCTTTCTACTTTAATATGCGATGAGAAATTGAAATTTTCTTAGATTAGCAATGAACCAGTTGCTCACAATTTACTCAAGGAATCCCCCTCTTTGCTAAAGAGAGGATTGGCTCGAGGGTAATTTAAATTTTGGCTTTCTACTTTAATATGTGATGAGAGATTGAAATTTTCTTAGATTAACCATGAGCCAGTTGCTGACAATTTACTCAAGGAATCCCCCTCTTTGCTAAAGAGGGGAATGGGTCGAGGGTAATTTAAATTTTGGTTTTCTACTTTAACATGTGATGAGAGATTGAAATTTTCTTAGATTAACCATGAGCCAGTTGCTGACAATTTACTCAAGAGATCCCCCTCTTTAGCAAAGAGGGGTAGGGGAGATTTGGCAGTATCAATAAACGAAGAAATTAATCCATTAGCTCCCCAAAGACAGCAAATACACAAAAGGAACACTATATGCTCAACGAAAACGACATCGAACAACTCACTCTTCAACGCCTGCAATCACTCGGTTGGGAATATCGCTATGGTAAAGACTTGCCTGTTCATGAGGGCGAGTTTGCCCGTGGCGATTTGAGCGGCGTAGTTTTTATTGAGCAACTGCGTGAGGCGGTGCGTAAGCTTAATCCGCAGCTGCCTGAAAGTGCGGTGGATTCTGTGGTCAAATCGGCGACGAAAAGCGATATTGGCGACTTGGTGGTGCGAAATCAGGCGTTTTATAAGCTGTTGCGTGATGGTGTACGAGTTGAATATCAGGCTCCCAATAGCTTCGGTCAAAATGAGCAAAAAATCGAGATGGCGCGTTTGGTGGATTTCGAGCATTGGGAGAATAACCGCTTTGTTGCCGTCAATCAACTGGAAATCCGCAGCCGTAAAGGAGGCAAGCGGATTCCCGATATTATCGGCTTTGTAAATGGTCTGCCGTTAGTGGTGTTTGAGCTGAAAAATCCGCTGCGTGAATCGGCAAATTTGTTGCAGGCGTTTAATCAGTTTGAAACCTATAAAGATGAAATTGCCGAGCTGTTTGTATACAACCAAGCCTTAATTATTTCAGACGGCATTGCTGCACGTTTAGGCTCGCTTTCGGCAGATTTCCAACGCTTTACACCTTGGAAAGTCGTGGACGAAAAGGCAAAAAGTAAGCGGTTGGATTTTGGCGATGAATTGCAAAATCTATTAAACGGCTTGATGACACCGCAAAAACTGCTGGATTATGTACGTTATTTTGTGCTGTTTGAACGCGGTTCTAACGGAGCATTAATCAAGAAAATCGCGGCGTATCATCAGTATTACGGTGTGAATGAAGCTGTAGAATCCACGATTTTTGCCACAAGCGAGCAAGGCGATAAACGCATTGGTGTGATGTGGCATACGCAGGGTTCGGGTAAATCGATTTCGATGTTGTTTTATGCTGGCAAATTGCTTACACAGCCTGAATTAAAAAATCCGACGATTGTGGTAGTTACCGACCGCAACGATTTGGACGGTCAGCTTTTCCAAACCTTTTCTTCAGGCAAAGATTTAATCAAACAAACGCCGCAACAAGTAGAAGACCGAGAACAACTACGCCAACTGCTCGCACAAAATGAAGTCGGTGGCGTGTTTTTTACTACCATTCAAAAATTCGCCCTAAATGAGGAGGAAAACCGCTTCCCTGTGTTAAATGAACGCAGCAATATTATTGTGATCAGTGATGAAGCACACCGCAGCCAATACGGTTTTACCCAAAAACTACATAACGGCAAATTCCAAGCAGGCTACGCCCGTCATTTACGTGATGCACTGCCTAATGCCTCGTTTATTGGTTTTACAGGTACGCCAATTAGCCTTGAAGATCGCGATACACAAGATGTTTTCGGTCAGTATGTATCTATTTACGATTTGCAAGATGCGGTGGAAGATGGTGCAACCGTGCCGATTATTTACGAAGCTCGCCAAATCAAGCTAGCGGAGAATGCTAATCACGATGAATTATTTGCAGAAATTGATGAACTGCTGGAAGGCGAAGAAAACCCGAAATTACGCTTGCGAGAAAAATTACTCGGCTCAGAAGCACGATTGCACGATTTAGCGGTCGATTTTGTGCAACATTTTGCAAAACGCAATCAGCAACAAGACGGCAAGGCGATGATTGTTGTTTCCAGCCGTCAAATTTGCGTGGATTTGTATAATCAGATCATCGCTCTGCACCCTGAATGGCATTCGAATAATATCAATGAGGGTGAGATTAAAATTGTAATGACAGGTTCAGCAAGCGATACGCCTGAAATGCAAAAACATATTTACAGTAAGCAGGAAAAGCAAACATTAGAACGCCGTTTCAAAGATCCTACCGATCCGCTGAAAGTGGTGATTGTGCGTGATATGTGGTTGACAGGCTTTGACGCACCGTGCTGTAACACTATGTATCTTGATAAGCCAATGAAGGGGCATAACCTAATGCAAGCCATCGCACGAGTAAATCGTGTATTCGCTAACAAAAGTCGCGAAAACGGTGGGCTAATCGTGGATTATGTTGGTTTGGCAGAAGAATTACGAGCAGCCACACAGCAATACACCAACTCTACTGGCAAAGGGCAATTAGCGGAAGATGTGCAAAGCGTGTTCTTTAAAATAAAAGAACAGCTTGAATTTATCCGAACTTTGTTTGCGACACCAATTGAAGGCGAAGCATTTGATGTTCAGATGGCAATTTCTGAACGAGAACCTGCATTATTGCTAAAAGCCATTGCGACAGCAGCAAACCATATTGCTACGCTGGATCAATTACTAAACGAAGGCAAAGCATACGATCAACATTGGCATAATGCAGATGATATTGAGCCACGTAAAAAAGCCTTTTTGAAAACGGCAGGAAGCTTGAAAAAAGGTTACGCTTTATGTGGGGCATTACCTGAAATCGAACCATATAGTCAAGAAGTGGCTTTTTATGATGCTGTGCGTGCAGTGCTTGCCAAACGTGAACAAAACGGAAAGGGGACAACGGAACGCCTAATTCAGCTTAAAGCCTTAATCAATCAAAGTATTGTATCTGAAGGTACCATTGATTTATTTGATTTGTTAGGCAAAGAACAAACGCAGATTAATTTGCTTTCCGACGAATTTTTGCAAGCGATCAAAAACAGCGAGACCAAAAGCCTGTGGGTGTTAGCGATGGAGCGTTATTTAAAGCAGGAAATTAAAGCCAAAGCCAGCAGAAATCTGACCGCACAAAAAGATTTTGAGCAACGTTTGCAAGAAGCCCTCACGCAATATCACAATCACAATTTGAGCGTGGTGGAAATTCTTGATGCACTTGTGCAGATGGGGCGGGATTTCTCCGAACGCTTATCGCGGGGCGAAAAACTCGGTTTAAGCACGGCAGAATTAGCGTTTTACGATGCCCTTTCTCAAAATGAGAGTGCCAAAGAATTGATGAACGATGAAGTGCTTTCTAAACTAGCAAAAGAGATTACCGATATTTTACGCCGCTCAGTCAGTATTGATTGGCAACACAAAGAAGCGGTGCGGGCAAGAATTCGATTACTCGTTCGACGTGCCTTACAAAAATATAAATATCCACCCGATAAACAGGAAGAAGCGGTAACTTATGTGATTAAACAAGCGGAAGAAATTGCGGGGGATTTAAGCATGTAAAATTATATAAGATATTGTTTTTATTATATTTTTCTCTGAAGATTGGGGAATAAAGAAGAATAAATTTGGTGCGACTAGCTGAAATAGACTTTATATGTCATGCTATGTATCAACAGTATGTGGCAAATTTTGTACGGTATTTGTAATACTAAATGTAATACCAAAAAAAACGGCGGAATTACCCGCCGTTATTGCCTTACTATTTTACCTCTAAATCTTTAATTTTGCCACCAGCAAAAATATAAGGGTTGATATATCCGTGATAATTTTCAGGTGCGAAATCTTCTGGTTGAGTTTTTACTAGCTCAGATAATGCCCACTCGTAAGGGATTGCGTCCCAATCAGGCACACCAGGGATAGTAAACGTATTAACGCTCAAACTCTCTTTTCCCTCCTCTTTTTTGTCTTTTGACACATAAGACGAGATCGTCACAAACGTATTGCCACTAGTGTATTCAGTTTGCAATCCACTAACAACATGATAACTTGCGCTTGCGCCTGTTCTCGACTCTTCGATTTTTTTGTCGATGTATTTCATTTTTTTACTCCTAATAGTTAGTTATATCTACAATAATTGCATTAAAAAAGTAGGAATTATCGTTGTAACTCATCCCGATTCTCCCTGCTCCACGGTCATCATAATTAACAACATTAAATTTGATATTCCCGTCCAGTCTAACGCTACGCATTACACGTCGGCAAAAATCAGGGTTAATATTCAAGGTAAACCCATAATTTGACAAAATAACCCCATATTTACTGCCTGATGGTTGGGTTTCGGTAAAAGCGCCTTTATTTAAATTTGTATCAATGCCTTTTATAGGGCGGAGAAATTTATGATTGGACGAAAATATAACTCGCCCATTACTATCGTAGGTCTCTACCCCGTATCCGCTACTTTTTGCTGTACTCGTGTTGAATATCATATAGTCTATATATTTTGCATTAGGACTATACAAAATGATTTTGCCACCAACTTTTTTAAGCTGGGCTACATCACCATTACAGCCTGATATCACAACAATATCATTATCTGCTACAGATATTTCAGCAAGATTACCATTAAAAATGGCGTTCCCTCGTCTTTGTAATGACATGCTTAAAAATCCGTCATTTACATCTGTAAATCCTGCAAATCCGAACATTAATAGACTCCATAAAAAATTCTGATTAATGGTTTAGTTCTGAGGTTTCCCTTATAACGAAAATCCATAGGTGATTTAACCGTCCCCGTAAAATTATTCCCGCTTATTCGACCATTTGATATATACGGTATATCAACACTTATCGCCACTCTATGCGATAATTCTTGGTTATTTGATGTTAATATGATGGGTATAAATACTACCTGTCCATCCGTGTTAACAGATATGCTGAAATTACCTATTGGTAAATCACGATATCCAATATATCTAAATAATCTATTCTCAGTTGAAAATGTAGCATTCCCAACATTATCAAATGTTTGAATTCCTTGAGATGGCACTTTAGCTTTCCCTCTTTTTAAAAAAAATAGCCATAACATTACTGCCATGGCTATTATCGCAAGCATAATAAAAATCATAATCGGCCTATTTTTACCCTAACATTACCACGATCATCATAAACAATAATCTGGTCATTATTTATAACCAAACCTCTATTTTGAGAGCTTGCTCGAACGAGGAAATTACCTGTTCGGCCAACTCGTAGAATCCCATCATTACCGCTTATATCAATTTCACCTCCAGATATTAGTGGCGATCTAATCTCTTGGTTTGCTTGGATATGTCTCCCGATAATTGAGCCGTCAGCCAGTAAATCACCACTTAAAGCAAGCTGGTTATTAGAGACTGTAAAAACATTTTTAACAGTGCCATCGGTAGCGCTTTTAACAACACCGAATTTGTCAGCCATAACAATAACTGAGCTTTCCGCCGTTTTGCCATCACTTGACGCACCAAGTGCAATACCTGCAATTGCCATACGTCCACCACCAACTACTTGCGTTTTAATGGTGTGTGTCGATGACAACTTACCGCTAACATCCGCTACGGTTTTGCTGACTTGAGAGATTTTAGATTCGGCGTTTGCAACACGACTTGTCATTGTCGCGTTTTTCTCCGCCTCCGCTCTGTCAGCATTCGCTCGCGCCGTCTTTTCGTCTTCGATTTTTGCATCTAAATCAGTTTTCGCTTTTCTAAATTCTGCGCTTAACTGATTTAACTGAGTTGCTGTTGATGACTTAGCGTCAGATACCGCTTTTTCAACCTTTGATATTCCGCTTTCGGCATTCGCCATGCGAGCAGTCAAGGTTGTTAACTGCATTGATGTAGCTTGATCTTTTGTCGCTTGTGATGACTTGTAATGCGTCAAATCTGCTGATATATCACCAATGGCACTATCAACATCCTCAGGTGTTGGCGTCCAGTCGGTAGGGATTGTCCCTTGCTCGAGCTTGACACTATGAAAAGCCAACCATTCACCCGCGGCAAAAGAGCCTTTTACTCCAACCAACAAGTAAGCAGAGTTTGACGTCCATGGAGCAGTAAATGTTAAAGTTGGTCTACCAAGCAAGCTAGCTGTGACGGGTAGCGCATCTAATTTGTAATTGCTCCCATCCTCACGCATCAAATATACGTAATTAAGACCAGTCTTTTGTATATCTTTAGTGCCTTGGATATTGAGGCTTAACGTGTAGATTTTGCCCTCTACAACTCTACTCCTACGACTTGTTGCCGATTGCATCACCCCCGCAATTCCGTTGGTTTGAGATGTAAATTTAATGGTCGTAAGAGTTCTGTTTGCAAATACTGACCGTACAATGTTTACGTTAGACGCATTACCAAAAAATGACTTGGTCGCATACTCGCTGTTAATGAGTACGTTTCTTCCGCCAATTTTGATATTGTCAATCTTAGCGTTTAAGTTTTGACTGACCTCGCTTATGCTCTGTGTTGTTGATGTAACTGATCGTTGGATGTTAGCAATATTGCTCTCAGCATTAACAACTCTCGCTGTCAACGCATTACGTGAGGCCGCCTCCGCTCTGTCAGCATTCGCTCGCGCCGTCTTTTCTTCATCAAGCCCGCTCAAGGCGTTATTTGCTTTTGCTGTAACTTGCTCAATGGCTTTCGCTTGTTGCTTATCCGCCTGCTCAAGTTTATTGATAGCCGTTCCGCGTGCCTTAACTTCCTCTTGTAGGGCCACAGTGGCCTTACGTGATTCCGCCTCGATTTTTTGAGTGAGCTTTAAACCCTCTTCCCGGATGGCTTTAGCGCGGTTATTTGCTTCCGCATTTAATGTTGCGATTCGCGCTTGCGTCTCGCTAGTTATTCCGGCTATTGCTGTTCTTGCGGTTTCTGCCGTGTTAGTTAGCTCTTTGACTAACTCTTGCGATAATGCGCTCTTGTTGATTTGTCCGTGGATATAATCAACAATCTTTGTTGCATCGCGCTCTGTTACGCCCTCGACCGCATCCGTAAATTTACCTGCGACATCTTTACTCACCATGCGCGCCCAAAAATAGTACGTTTCAGCAGCACCCAAGCCGGTGTAACTGTAACTATTTGTAGGGTATGCGAGAGTGATTAATTTACGGGCATTGGCAAAGTTATTGTCTTTACTTACCCAAATTTCGATTGCCGCATTTGTATTCGCAAAAATCGGGTTCCGCCAATTCAGGTCGATGCCCATCAACTTACTAACCGTAACCAATTCAGCGATCGTAAAATTCACGCTAAATGATTTGGTGACAGGTTCCGACAATTGGCCTACGCCATTTTTCGCGCGAATTTCTGCGGTGTAATCTCCGTCCGGTAGCCCTGTAAAGGAAATGTTCGTATTCGTTAAATCATCATAGACTTTATACAAAGTGCGGTTACCGTCAAAAGTGCGGTAGAGTTTGATTTGATATTTAACGGTAGATTCATTCTTCGCAAAATATTCAAATGATAATCTGATTCCGTCATCCGTTGCGGCCACATCAACATTTTGGATACGATAGCGATCCGGCACTTCACTAAATGATACGGGTTCAAAGTGCGCGCCACTGTCAACAATCGCTTCTTTCTGCGGTTCATGTTGTAGCGCGGTGATGGTGTACTTGCCCTTGCTTTCCTCTTTGATACTCAAAGCACGGTATAACTGCGGCTGTACTTTCTCTCCATGACGCAACCAAACGCCGTATTCTGTAAGTCCCGTCGGCGCTTTATCTAATACGATTCGGTTTCCATCCAAGACATCAATCACTTTAATGCCGGTGACTTGCGCGTCTTGGTTGTAATACAAAAACTGTTCACCGGATTTAAATGGCACTTCGCGATCAAGCGTTACAACTTTATTTGCTACAGACAGCACGCGTCCGCCTAATTGCGTTCCTGCGTAGTCATTATCCGCAACGAGGATAATATCGCCAGGGACGTGCATTAGTCCCTCGGCGCCGACGGTAAATGTGACCGTACGTGTTTCCAGCTTTTCCGTTTCCAAAATCCAACGACCTGTACGGTACGCTTACCCGCGCGAGATGCAACCAAAAGCAGTAACTTTTTTCACGTTTAAACCGTAACGGCGGATCAAATCATCGTCTGAAACACAGATAACATCTTTTTCATAGTTGTTCTGTGCGTTGGCGTACTCAACGTGGATTTCGTTGTGGCGCGCTTTCATAGCCGAATAAGAGTAAGTAAAGCCCTCTTTGTCAACGTTGGCGTTCGTGTACGTCCACACAGGATCAGCGGGGCGATCTTGGATTACCGTAAATTCCCGCCCGTTCCACACCGGCATTGCGCGGAAAATCGAACAAATATCATTGATAACGTCGTATGCTTGGCGTTGCTCCGTGATCCATGCGTTACAAGTAAAGCGCGGTTCTTTTCCACCAAAACCATCATCTACCAACTGATCGCAATATTGCGCCACGTTGTAAAGCGCCCACTTATCTACGGCAAAATCACCAAGACGACGACCGAAACCATAGCGTTTGTTTTTCAGCAGGTCATAAAGCACCCATGCCGGGTTGTCGCTCCATGCCGTTTTAAAGGTTCCGTCCCAAGTGCCGTTATAAGCCCGTGTTTCCGGGTTATAGTTGCTCGGCACTTGTACGATGATTCCGTAAACATCATATGTTCGATTCGGGATACTTGAAAAATAGTCCGAATCAAACTTGATGCCGACAAGCGCGGTATTTGGATAAGCTAACCGCATTTCGATAATCTCGGTATAGCTCGCCCAAATAGTATTATTTTGCAACCGTTGAGACTTACTGTCCTCGTCTATACGCTCGACGCGCACGGTAAAAGGCGTCGGCGGCAGATTATCAATCTCAATTTGGCGCAAATACTGTGAGCTGTACTTGCCGTTAATCGTTAACGGGATTACGCGCTGACCGATGGTAATATTCATCGTTACGCTCGCACCGTGCGTGTCTCCCTGATCGTTTTGCGAAAAAAGGCTTTGTACACCCAAGGTTAACCGTAAGCGTGATACCTTGCCATCCGATACCGTGCGGGTTAAAGGCGTATTTTTGCGCACCTGCGTTCCAACAGAAATTTCTTTTTCGGACGTGTTGAAACCCTCAAGAATGTCCTGATCTTGAATACCGATGCGCCCTTCTGCTTCCACATTGCTAAAATTGTAGGTTCCGTCCTTGTTTTGAATTGGCGTGTTGTCCAAGAAAACGGACTGCACCCCATTAACTAAGCCTTTAACTTCACCCTCGGAAACAATCTCAACGATTCTTACCGCCTGTTTACTGCGTCCAAATTCCGGCGCTTCATACGGCGTATGACCGCCGCCACCTCCACCACCGCCCATGTGTACCTCTCAAAATAAAAACCGCACATAAAAGTGCGGTCAAAATTCAATTCGTTTTACATTCTGCCTTTTCTAAATCCGACAGGTTTTTCACTTGTTTTCGCCGTTTCCACATCGTATGTTTCCACGCCTTGCGAAATAATTAATGAGCCGGTACGGATTTTCCCATAAGCCAGCGGCACGGGTCGCCCTTGCGCCGCCATGTTAGACAGATTAGTAAATGACGTAGATTTCTGCTTTTCGGCTTCTTTCCCTTGTCCTTGCATTGTCGGCGTTTTTGTCATCATCTGCGCAACACCGCCGAGCATTAACGCAACCCCCATATTACCGACAACTGCGCCGATACCAGTCCATCCTAAAGTGTAACCAACTACCGCCAGCACTGCGCCTGCAATAGTTTGAAAAAGCCCCGCCTTTTTAGCGCCCGCCACCACTGGGGTGATGTGAACCGTTGTACCATCTTTTAACTGATAACCAACATCACGCTCAATGTATCGATTATCCATATAACGCTTGCCAATTCGGATCTTAAAAAATCCCTTTGTAAGCACTTGTCTAAACTTGGGTAATTGACTACACAACGCACGGATGATTTCCGCCGTGTCTTTTACATCGAGCTTAAATTCACTTCCAAATTGTTTAAGGCTGCCGTAAAGTTTAACTGTGACCAATTTTTAAATCTCCATAAGCTATGCGTATGCTTGAGCCAATAACCATCGTATAAATCACGCTTTGATAACCGACGGGGGCTGTGATGTAACACCATTTGATCACCAATATAAATCGCCGCATGATTCGGCACATCAGAGCCAACTTGGATCAGGATAACATCACCGACCTGTAATTCTTTTACGTCGGTTAGGCGTTCAAAACCTTGTTCTTCCATGTGATCCATATACAGGTTAAAGCCATCTTCCCACCAGTAATCATCACGTTCAAAATTAGGAAACTCTTTGCCAGACAACCGATAAAAATCGCGGAATAACGTGTAGCAATCCGTTTGCCCGTGAATAAATTCGCGCCCAAGTAAAGGCGGCACCCACGGGAAAACATGAATCACCCCATCACACACAAGCCACCAATCCAGTTCCGTATTTTGTTGCATCTGAAAATCAGCGGGAGACAATACAGGTTCGCCGCCGGGGTGCGAATGGACGAGAGCGACAATATTCCCTTTCATGCCAGCGGAAAGAAAATCATCAGGCGAAACCTCGAAAAAGTTTTCCGGGTCGTCTGCGATATTCTCACAGTTAATAAATTCAAGTTCACAACCAGCAAAAATAACAAAGCCACACATTTCGCGTGGCTCCAGTTCTTTTGCTATTTTCAGTATGGATTTTTTTAATTCTTCGTTCATACTTACCCCAATTTATCAACGCTTGGGAATCCACCAAAATTAACCACGTTATTTCGTAACGCGCACCCGCTAACTAATCCGCTGCACTTGTCTTTTTTCGGGTCGTTGGTGGGTTGGTCTTTTTCGTCCGCCACCGCTGCCCCGTTATAACCGCACTCCACGCCACGGTAAAGCCATGAGCAAATTGTTGTAATCGTGCGGCATGATATGTAAGCGTTGTCCGTTTCCATCGGCAAAGCTAACGTAAATGAGATGACATCCCGCTTATGCGTCGCCACTTGCTCAATAACAAACAGACTTAATGCCTCTTGCGTTGGATCTGCTTTTTTATTGCCGTTTGTAAAATTAACCGCATCAAGATAGTGCATATAGACTAATCTGCGTCTGACAATTCCACCCAAGCATTGATCAAAGCGGTTACAAAGTGCGGTAATAAATCCGTTAATATTTCCCAATGTAAGAGTTGGTCGATTACTTGGGCCATTACCTGACATTTCAAAGCCATCTGCTTTTACAGCAAATGGCTCAAATGTTTTGCCTTGCCATACGATAGATTGTGATTTCTCATTAGTGCCAGCATAAAAGCGATATAATTCACCATTCATGCCGTCATTATCTTTCAATCCTCGCAAATCCACCTCAAACAACTCAATGAGCGCATTTTGTTCGAGTTTGGCGAGGTCGAGTTTAAATGCGTTGCTAATTAAGGCTGGCATTATTTCCTCCAATAAAAACCGCCCTTTCGGACGGTCATATCATTTAGCGTTATTACGCGTACCATTTTTCTAATTTTTCAAATTCTTCGACCAATTCACTTTGCCCAAGAGTTTTCAGTACTTCACACAAGATTTTATCAGCTTCAATATGTGTTCCCTCAACATCTCGATTGTTTGCAAGATTACGAATACGATTGATATAGTCTTCAATATTTGGATCTGGCATATAAGTTTTTTCAAAAATATCTGGCTTACACGGATAAAATTCGCCATTTACCCCACAGATAACCCAATCATTTTCGGAAATTTCCATTACACCCTCTAATGTTTTAATTTCCCCTCCGATAACCTCTCCGCCATATTGCGACCAATACGAAACATTTTTACTTCTAAAAATGTGCGGAACCCCTTTAGTGTAATTCTCTTTTGTGAATTGCCACGCTTGGATTGTGACCGGTCTTTTTGTGTAGTTCATAATTTATCTCCAATAAAAACCGCCCATAAGAGCGGTGGTTTGTTAATATTGTTGTGTCTGTTCGGTGTGACAGACTTTGCCGTCACAGTCTTGATTAAGATTGAGGGCGTGCGCTATATACACCACAAATGCACACACAAACGTAATGATTAATTTGTTCATTTTCTGTTCCTTTTGTCGGATTTTAGGTGTGAGAATCCGCCGCAGGCTTAAAAAAGTGCGGTCGGATTTTGTTGTGTTTTATAGAATATCTAGCTGAAAGCCTGTTGCTTTAGGGTTGTAGGCTCGAAGGTATTTTAATACGCGCCAGTTATTTCCTTGCTCGCATTCAAATTGCTCTGTAATGCGTGTCAATACGTTATGGGCCTGACGGAGAGTACTGCGATATTCGTAAGCCACGCCATAAACGGAAGCAGCGTAGTGCGAACCAATTTGTTTTAATGCGGGATGAAGTACTTGGCAAAGTTCCGTGCCTCGCAATAAAGCAAACCATGCCCAAACGAGCTGTTGGAGTTCATGCTCGGTAAATTCAAAATTAAAGCACTCATCTTTTTTAGGCGTTGTAATCAACTCTCCCTCAAGCACGATTCTGTGAACATACTCCACCGCTTGCGGTAGCTGCTCTAATGTCAAATCTTCGATTGATTCCACATTAAAGCGGTGGTGGATTAAATGGTAGGCATCGGAATAAATTAATCCCTTTTTGCTCACGAGCATATTCACGGCATTGCGTAATCCTGTGCGATCATCTACCGTGGTTTTCGATTCATATTTGCCTGTTTTACGAATAGTAGGTAATACTTCCGCTGTAACCCATTTTCTAAAACGGTGTGGAATAGATCCTTTTTTCACTGCATCGCGGCAACGTAAGATCAAAGTGTACATTCCGCTTTCGCTGATGATAGAAATACTTTGAGCACCATTTCCAGCCTGACTGTCGGTTAAACCGATAGTCGCTTTTTCGTCATCATCTAGCTTTAATAAAGCATCACTTATGTTAGATATTTTTAACGTGTCACACACGTCCTTAGCAACAAACCAAGGTTCATTGTTAATAACTAAAGTGCGGATAGAATTTGATTCAAAATTGAATGTAGAGAATTGGGATTGAATTGTCATAACTGATACCTTTTCGAATTTTATGGCGGATAGGTGGTTCGAAAACCGCTCAGTTAAACGGCGTATGGTATTGAATATTCCCATACCCACCTATCCATTGGTAAAAATTAGACATAAAAAAATCACATTAACGCAGTGAAGTGCGAACTGATAATACAAGGAATTGGGTTTCGACTCCCTAGACCTTAAGTTTGAGTTTAATAAAAACCCTATCCGCTGTCAATACAAATTAGGGTCGCCAAGAGGTTCAGAAGTCGCAAACAGTCGACCGGGATTATTCCCCTTTCGGGTATTTTATTCTCCGCCCTCTCGGCATAGATAAGATGTGGTTATGCGTAATGAATGTTTAATGGCAATAAACAAACAAGGTTACTAAATTTCACGCATAAAAAAACCGCTATGCTTTCGGGTGCGGAATTGCCGCTGTTTGTAAGGTTTCTGACGCCTTGATTGAAAGTGTATTGATTTATCGAAAGACTGTCAATTAGATTTTAAAATCAATTCCAGCTTGTTTTAAAATGCCATTTGCTGTGTGGCGGTTGGTAATAGTATAAGCAACAGGGAAAGGCTTTTGAGTAATTGGGCTGTTCCAAATTTCATGGCTGCCCTTTCCCTGACGTAGGAATGTGCAACCATATTGCTTGAGTATTTTTATAAGTTGATCGTAATACCCACTGCCCATCGTTACATCTCCAAACGTTGGAAATCTGCGTGACTTTCAGTTTGGATAAAGGCAAGGCGGATATTATCACTTTCACTGCCGTAACCTTGTAATTCATGCATTTCAGGTGCAATTTCCCACACGCGTTGTTGCAATTCTTCATAGGTGCGACCTTCAGTGACAAGATGCAACTTATCGCACGTACCAATCCACGCGGGGATGTTATCTTCTACATCGTACATCACTTCCACGACATAAGGCGGATTGATTCTATCCAAGCGTTTCTTCACTGACATGAGCGTATCCTCAACGGTTATGCCGAAATAATTATTGGCTTTTGATAAAGTTCCAATGTACCACGTTGTAAAGGTGCTAGCTTGGAATGCAGCACTACGCAGGATTTCATCATCGACATCAATCAATTCATTACAAAAATGAAGCAAATTACCAACAGCGTGAAAATGAATTGCTGCACCAATTTTAGATTCTCCAATCACCACTGAAACCACATCGGATTTATCGCCGATAATTTGTGTAATGCCTTTATTCATCAGTTCTTCAACAATATAGCGATAATCTGAAGGGTAAAATTCATAGAAAATCTTTGTTAAATCTGATTTTGATACAAAAAGTTCACCGTCTTTAAGGGTAAACCGTAAAGGGAGAGTGCCAAAATTTGAGGTGAATACATTACACTTTTTATTAGACATTATAAGCCTTCTTTTTATCTAACACATTTCTCTAATCAACATAAAAACACTCACCAAAAATGAAGTGGACGGGTAAATTTATGTGCTATTAAAGGTTAAATAACAGTGATTGAAATAGTTCAAACTGTATCGAATGATAGATGAAAAGTTTTATCTTGACAAGAAATTGCTTGCAATGACTAAAAAAGAAATAAAATCTTACCGCATGAAAAAGCCCCTTTGTAGTCAAGGGGCTTTTATTTGTAAATTATCTCTATAAAAATTACTTCTTATCTGTAAATTTTATCCATGCTTTAGTAATCTCTGCGAGACCCATCTTTTCATTATCGGTCAAAACATGATTAATACCACAACTACTAATCATAACTTTGTTATTTTTCACAAAAAATTCAAGGTATTCAGCAAACGAATATTTAGCTCTATAAGATAGTTCACGCTCACCTCTTTCTTCTAATTTTACAGTAATTGGCTGCAATCTTTTATTGTTAATCAAGATCTCCGTATCGCGCAAGCATTTACTTTCAGACTTTTCTCCAACTATATTTAAATCAATCGATGTAAAATCACCTATTCCCTGTGCATCAGATAACATAATGCTGGCATAGGAGAATTGCTTGTTTTTTGATAACTCTTGTATATATAAATTCCCAAAAAATAAAACGTCTCTGTCATCAATGCTAACAATATCGTCCCTACAAGCTGTCAACATCAAACCAGCTGCGAACAATAATAATTTTTTCATTTTGTATTCCTCGTATGCTATATAGACTCGCTAATTCTACGAAACACAAAACATTTATTTAAGTTTTTATAAAAGTTTTTTCTAATTTTGTGACCTACATCTCAAAACTTTATTAATTTAACCGCACTTTAAGCGTCATAACGTGCGGTTTGAAGTCTGCCAAAAGTCAGCTGGACATATTCCAAAAATAAAAGCCAGAAATAAAAATGTGTATGCAAATTGGCGCGCTTTCTTAGACTTATCAATTACTTCTAACATTTCATAGAATAAAGCTAATCCCGAAGCACGCTGCGCCAATGGCAAAACCAACCGCTGCAATAATTGCTGCACTTGCTAGCATTTTCCCTGCAATGCCTGCATCTTTTTCACTCATTTTTCCACCTACCTTAACTTGATGTTTTGGTGTATACTTAATCAAAATTGCTCCTTAGTTGGTTAAACTTGGAATAAGGGGTAAATAAAAACCCCGAACATTGCGAGTGTTCGGGGTTTGTTTTTTTATCTAAAAACTACACCACTTCTTCAAAGGTGCAGCTGATTTCCGTGTGTCTTTTAGTGACGGTTTTTGACCATTTCGGGCAAACGACTTTGATTAAATCGCCATTTTCGTATTCACGAAAGAAAAATGCCGTGACGCCACCATGCGACGTTAAAAAGCGGTCAAATTCGACCGCACTTTTGTGATTGAGCTTGTATGTCAGGTTAAATTTGCGGAGCAGCGGATTTAGTCCGTCCACCATTCGCTGTTGATAACCATCGCCAAAATTAAGCACTTTTCGTCTAGGTTCTTCCTCTACAGTGTATTTAGGCTGAGGACACCAAGATAATGTTTTTAATGCCATGTTTACTCCTAAGATAACAATCCGCCAGGGCGCATATTCTTCTGCAACATTGTTCCCGCTTCTGCTTGCGCAATTTGTCGCACTAATTCCACGGTGATTTCAAGCTGTCCATTTCTTGATTGTTGGCTTACCGTTGCATCCATCGGTTCACCATTATTAATCACCTTAACCGCTATATTCCCTGATGATTTAGGTTGATAAGCCATAGTTGGCAATCTTGGTACACCGACTCCACCACCATTAGCAAAACCACGACGAACAGAACCGTAATTAAGATGATCTAAAAAGCCACGACCCAAACGAGCAGTGGCTTCTTTTGTTATGACGTATTCGCCCTTATGTACAATACCAGCTGGCGTATATTTTCCACCTATACCAGTAAATCCCCCTTCATCAAATCCAACAAGTCCACCAGTATATTTTAATTCAGGGACTAAACCGCCTCCAGAGAACCCCATAAATTTGCCAAAAGATGTTCCTCCAAATGCTGCCTTGAGTGATGCAAAAATAATCATTTTTGTCGTCATTTGAACAATATCTTTGATGATTGATTTTGCTAGGGAGTTAAAGTCAGTTTTACCCGTCATGATAAAGTCAGTTAAAGCATCAGACATACCATTAAATGCGTTCACGGTAATGTTGCTTATATTTCCTGCAACATCAGAAACCTGATCTTCAATTGTTTTCATTCCTTGCTGAAAACCAAGAATTGCACTACCACGAGATTCTTCCGTTTGTTGCTGAATAATCCTACGACGCTCTTTAAGTTTGGCAATTTCTTCATCTAGTTTGGCTATATTCTTCTGCGACATCCCGTTTTTTAACCTTGCCGCTTCTAAATCAAGCTGGTGATTGTACTGCATTAACTCTTGTTCTTGTCGAGTTTTCCCAAGTAGAGTTAATTCAAACTCCATTGCTCGTAGTTTTTCAGAATTATCAGAAGTAAATTGTTTTACATAGTCAGTTTTAGATCCTTTTGACTGACGCCCATTTTCCTTTAGGCTTGTCTCTATTTTGTTTATTTGGTTTTCTTTGGTGAAATCTTGTTCTAGTTGAGCTTTACCATCTAAAATCTTTTTCAAAGTCTCAACAGATAAACCAACAGCTTTATCTGCCGCATTAGCTGCGGTAATGGTGCCTGTCGCAATGCCGATCAATACTTCATTATATTCAGCACCCTCTTTCCCAAGCAATTCATAGAGACCTGCTAAAACATATGCAGATTTTGCTTGCCCTTGTTGTTTTAACTTCGCAACCTCTAATTTTTGAGCAAGCGTTGTTGATTTACCATTTAACTTATCAATTGCATCTTTTAAATCTAATGTCTTATCTGCCGCTTTGTTTGCACTATTCGCCGTATCATTAAAGCTTTTCGGTAAGTTAGCTATAATGTTATCTGTAGTTTCAGCTGATACTCCAAGCAACTTGAATTCCTGTCGCACTTCATCAACATTTTTACCTGCTCGCAGCATCTTCTCGCCAAGCGGAGAAAGCATTTTCTCAAGTGCTAGCCTTGCAATATCAGCATTTTCTTTAGTTGCTTGGATTTTATCTTTTAAACGTTTGATTTCGGCATCATTTGCATTTCCACCAACGCTAATACCATCGAAATCTGCACTAACTTGCTTTGCTGCTATTTCCGCTTTGTATTTTTTAATCTCAGCGTAATATTTTTCTATATCTTCAAGCTGTTCAGTAATTTTAACTGATAATGCTGCCTCGCTGATTTGCTCATAAGATTCAGCTAAAGCTTGGTTAGCAACAGATGTATCTAATGCCCATTGTCTAGCTTCTGCCGCTTGTGAACTAAAAAATAATAATGATGTGGCAGCAATACCAATCACACCAGCAGGGCCACCAAGTAAAGCCATTACACTTTGCAAACCTTTTGCCGCCATCGTTGCAAGATTAGTTGCTGTAGCAAGGTTTCGTTTTGCTGTGGCTTCAGCTTGTGCAAGTGCAATAATTTGAGCAGACTGCACTTTCATTCTTTCACGCAATGCAAAGCGTGTTTGTTCAGATTGTGCAAGTTTAAATTGTGCGTTTAAGCTTGCCATTTCAACCTGAGCCGCTGTACGCATTGCAGTAGCTGTTGCTATGGCTTTTGCCTCTGCAATATGCGCTAGAGCATTTTTTGCACTAGCATAACCCGTTTTTAATAGTTCCAAGCCGTATTTGCTAAGATGACCGATAGCAAGTGCAGCTGTCAGCGATCCAAGCCCAATAATTAATTCTTGGAGATGATCGCTAACAAAATCGACCCCAGTAGCTAGTTTTTGCGTAACACCTAACGCACTATTTGCTTCACCTGAAAACTTAGTTATCGATGTCTCTAAATTTGTAAAAGACATTGAAAGCGTTTTCACGCGTTTATTAAAGTCATTATCAACCGTATCTCGTGCTTTTACTAAAGCTTGGATAACGGTGTGAATATCTAATTTCCCTGCTTTAGCTAAGTTTTTCAGCTCGCCAGTTGTTGTGCCAAGCCCTTTAGCTATTGCGTCAGCAAGACCTGGAGTCTGCTCAATCACAGAATTAAGCTCATCACCGCGTAATTCTGCACTTCCTAATGCTTGCCCAAATTGCATTAATGCTGCTTCAGCTGCACCTGCACTAGCACCTGATATTGCAACAGATTTTGCAACAGTCTCCGTTAATTCAGAGACTTGCAATTGAGATAAATTCAATCTATCTGCATTTTGTGCAAAGCGTTGATAGATTTGTGCAGTAGCGCCCACAGCTTGATTGGTTTTCAAAGAAATATCAAACACCGATTCTGTCGCAGCCACCATAGCTGTTTGGCTATTTGTTACTAAGCGAATACGGTTTTGCAATTCAGTATAACTATCCGCGTATTTTATCACATCAGAAATACCAGATGATAAATAGGAACCGCCCGAACTTACAATGCCCGCCCAAAAAGTACGGCTTGTCGTTTTATTAATTGTATTTGCCGCTTTCTCTATGTTATTCAAATATTGAGTAGTACGCTCTGAGAATTGTTTTGCTTTGGCCTGCGCTTTTGTAAAATTCAATTCAAATTGTTTTGCGAACTTTTGCGTTTGATAGGATGATTTATCAAGCGCCTGATTAAACTGAATTGAGTCCAAACTCAAAAGAATATTTAACGAACCTAAACTTGACATATTCACCTCATAAAAAAAGCCCGCCGAAGCGAGCTTTTAGAAACTTATAATTTAATTAATAATAACATATTTCACACGATTCTTATCTTGTTCAACTATCCTTAGTTTCTTAATACGGTTATTTTCTTTAATAATAGCTACAACAAGACAAGTTGCGAAAATAGCAACATATACACCAATAAAAGCGAGAATATAAATAAAATCAACAGCAAATAAAAGGAATAATGTCCCTAATGCAATAAGCAGTATAAAAAAGCATTTTGCTGTAAATTGAATAAAATCACGCAACATACTTACCACCTTCTATAAGTTGAAAGTAACTGTTTTTCCTGTGGGTAATTCAACCGATAAATTTAACACACCACCCATTGCTTCAATGTAACGTTTAACTGATGATAATTTAATGTCATTGCCACGTTTTTCAAGGGCGACAACTGACGGCTGAGAAATACTTAATGCTTCTGCCATTTGCTTTTGTGAAAGCTCTAATTCTTCACGAATACGGTAAAGTTGTAACTCCATTCGCATATCGTCTGCCATAGCTTTCACTTTCGCTTGCTTTTCAGCTGGAAGATTATTCATCAGATCTTTAAATTTCACGCTCATTTTCTTGCTCCTTAGTTAATTCAGAAAGGTAATCATCATAGGTTTGTTCCGCTAGGGCAATCATCTCTTTGTAAAAGAGTTTTTCTTTCTTGCCTTTTTTATCTCCGCCACATAAAACAATCGCTTGTCTGACAGGGTCGAAAATATAAAATAAACGGAATACCGATAATTTAGACTGTACTCGCAATTCTTTTAAATTGGTATATTTAGAGCCTTGCAGCGTATCCGCATAAGGTCTGCTTAATTGTGGACCTTCTGTTGATAATAATTCCAACGCCGCATAGATTTTTAATACGTCATCTTCTGCCAGCGTTTCTAACCAGTTCAAAAGTGGGTCTTGTAAAATTACTTCCCATTCTTGTTTCATACAGCTATTACCTTTCTTATTATTTATATAGATTTTAATCTATATAAGATTCAGAAGCAATAGATAATTTAACGATTTGCTAAATAA
Organism: Haemophilus sp. HN_Hi16; assembly: GCF_049823435.1. Classification (NCBI taxonomy): domain Bacteria; kingdom Pseudomonadati; phylum Pseudomonadota; class Gammaproteobacteria; order Pasteurellales; family Pasteurellaceae; genus Haemophilus; species Haemophilus sp. HN_Hi16. Next base: position 1,254,606 of record NZ_CP187500.1, on the reverse strand, counting down.
TCAGCCACTCCGTCATCATCTTCATCATCCATTTTTTCTTGGTAAAACGGCATAAAATCAGATAACTCTGGAGGCTTAGACTTAGGGTCTCGATTTATCATAGCAAGCAAATGTGAAACTTGTGCAGTACGATAATCCTCTCGCCATAATCCAAAAGGCTGTTCCTGATAAAAAATTTCGTATTCTTGGAGATGACGCTCTGGCATTTGCTCAATTTCTTCAAGTGTTTTGCCGAGAGAAAGTGAGAGGTTTATTTGGAACTTTCTTCGGCTTGAGAGTTTTTTGGTTCATCTTCCACAATAGCTTGCGTTAATTGCTCAAATACAACCTTATCTAATTTGGAAAGTGCGGTTAAATCATCAGGATTATCCATATCAAAAAGATTTTTACCATCTTGATCGCACAACCGCATAGCAAGCGTACGCGTTAATCGATTCGGGTCATAAATTTTAGCAAGTTGCTCAGTAAGGTGTTTTTCATCATTGAAGTTCAATTCAATACCTTGACTCTCTGCAATGTGCACCAATTCTTGTTGTTGCCCATAAAGCACACGATTCATTTCACCAACAGTAATTTCACGGATATAATAATTCTCGCCATTAATAATGATTGGGGTAATTTTAGGCTTATTGGCTAAAAGTTTTTCACGTAGATTCATTATTTATCACCTTTGTTTTTAATTGAATTAATAATATTTGGGAGTCGCCAAGCGATGATGAAACATACGCCTAACACTAAATAAGCTAAGGTCGTTTCCCATAACCCATATTGCATAGCTTGCTCCTTGAATAAAGGAAGAAAGTTAGTTATAATTTCCAATGAAGTTTATTCCTTTTAAGTATGGTTTAATTGGAATGAAAAACCCCGAGAGTTCGCTGCTTTCGGGGTTTTAGTTTTTATAAAGTGCGGTCAAAATTCACCGCACTTTGCGGCTATGCTGGTAAGTGATAATCGCGTTTTGCTTTTTTAATCGTTACACCAGATTCAAATTTACCTTTTACTTCACCGCTAAAATTAGGTGAGGTTTGGATAAATCCTGTGCCGTAAAGAGAACCTTGACCATTTTTCAATATCATCATCCAAGGGAAGGTTTCTTTCGCATAAAACTTCTTGCGCAAGTCAGCTTGCATTGCGGTAGCTGGCGCATAGAAGAAAGTTAATTTAATTGAGCCGTACTCAATTTCACCGGCTTCGGTTTCAGTCCCTTCGCTACACATTGTCGTAACATCTTCTTCCCCGAGCGTGTCACCGTCGCCTTCAATGTTTTTGATTGTGCAGAAGTTAGATGACCATTTAACGGTTGCAACTTTTGCTGTTGTGAAAGAGGTCGGCGCGTCTTGGTTACTCCAATCCACTTCATCAGCCAACGTAATTTTTTCGTTTGTAACGGATTTTACCGGGTAATAACCATCAAGAGAGCCAAGACCAGTTAGCTTAATAAAATCCCCTACTTTGGCACCATGCCCTGCTGATGTAATGGTTGCATTAGGTTTAACCGTTACGGCTGTGACTGCTTTGCCTTCGGTTAGACCAGTGCCTAAATAAAATTTAGTGCCTTGAAAAGGTGTTGTTTGTGTAGGCATATCTAGTCCTCATACTTAATTTGATATTTAAGGTTAGAAACGAACCAAGTACGATTTGTCGTATCTTGCTCGTATTCGTAGCTAATAAGAGTCATTTCGGAAATGTTTTCCGATAATTCATCATTAGATATAGCTACGCTTAATCGCTCTTTGATTTTGTCTGCAATATCATCTAATGCGTCGTCGCCTAAAGCTGTTTTCAGATAAATTGCGATATTTAATGCTGCGGTATATTCGTGATGACAGAGATCTACCTCTTCGCACGAAATCTCATCAAGAAAAACTGCAATAGCTGTTTTTTCTTGGTCAATATCAATAAATAAAGGGCGCCCAGAATAAATATTCTCAACACCCTTTATACTGCTTTTGAGCATATCCGACACTTGATGCCGAATCTTCTTATGAATTAGCATTTAATCCTCTATTTTTTTAAAATGTCACTCAACTCTCTTGTCAGTTCGACTTTGATCTGACTTGAATAATCTTTTAACTCATTATGGAAAGCCGTTGTTAATGGTCTAGATAACGGAATCTTAACAACATCAATTGAATACCGCTCTTTACCTTGTCGCTGCATAACGTGTTTACGACCATTTGCTAGAGTTTGAATAAAACCGCGTTGTATTTGATATTTGCCTATTCTAATTTGCCCTTTACTCGCTCGCATGGTTCGTCTAGGGTTTTCCAATAATCGAATTAATGGTAAATTTCTTCTATCAACTCGTATTTTTGCAACTGGTCGATTCGCTGTTGCTTTTTGGGATAATCGAGTTCGCTTACGGATTAATTTAGCTGGCACATGAATCTCTTTGGATACATTTTTTGTTCCATTTTTGATTGCACTTCTCGCCACCTTATTAATCGCTTTTGCTGCCGCTTTAGGCGCGACTTGATTAGCCAGTTTTTGGATATTAGCTTGTAATGCTGCCATCCCTTCAATTTTCACCGCCATATTTACTCCAATTGCAGCACGATCTTCCCATCTTCAAAACTAAACCCTCGCACAACATATTCCTCTGTTGAAGAAATAATGATATCTCCAAGTTTTGGCTTATATCCTGATGCTTTAAAAAGAGTGAGAGTACGCGTCGTGCCATTAATTAAGTAATCATCGGTGTAATTGCCACTCATTAGTTTTGGGCTTTCATCAAGCACAGCTTTGTATTTTTTGCCGTTGATAACATAGACGGACATCATCACATCTGATATGACTTTGTCCGCCTGTGCGAGTGCGTCATCAAACGGACTAAGCGTTGATCTTGACATCTACAGTGCCCATCGATACGCCACTAGCATGCCAAGCAATACCTAAACGCTTGTTACTACCTGCGGTAGTTGTTGCTCCGTCAGTTGCAGACCAGTACACGATCGCACCTTGTTTGATGTCGTCAGCCGCTTTTGCTTTAACGGTAAATACACCGGTAGTCAAACCAACACCAACGGCGGATTTTTCCACGTCGGCAACAGCAATCGCCGCAAGGTTTTCTAACATCACTACATCACCGCTTTTTACGGCAGCGGCAGCGGTAAAACGCACGGTGTTTCCGTCTTGCATATAGTTTTTAGCCATATTTAATGATCCTTTAATTTTGATAATAAAAAACCGCACCTCGCTTAAAAGTGCGGTCGTTATTTAAGGCGTTTTAAGTTACTTATTGGTAACTTTTACAATGCCACGGTAGTCAATTACATTAACACCTGCATCAATGCGCACCTTGGTAGATACGCCATCAACAGTGAAACCTTGTTGTTGCTCCATGTATGGCGTATCAATGCCGTCAAGGTAAGAAACTTCAATAGCCTCTTTGTTGATTAAGTACCAAGATTTTGGATCGGCAACTTGTAAACGTGCGGATTTAACTGTCGGCACAATGTCACGGATTGGATTGATAATGCCAGAATTAATATCAGCTCCCTCCACACTTGCTGAACCTAGAACTTGTTTAGCACGAGTATAAAGTGAGGTTGGTAACAACATAAAATCAGGCTCAATCGCTAATGGTTCACCACGAGTATTGACAAATCCATTCATCATTTGAATTGCTTTATCAATATTGGTTACATCTAATGCGGCATTATCAAATGAGTTTTTGTGCGAGGCATCAAATAATTTTTTGCCATCTTGCGCAATCGCGTTACCAGTTAATAACGCAAACACTAATTTAGCGATTGTCGCACGTGCCGCTTGTCCCATTTTTTCAGGAATTTTTGTCAACAAGTGCATATCGTCATTGATGATTGCTTGACGGGTAATACTAAATAATTGCCCGTAAGTCGCTAATGCAACGCTAGCGCCCTCATCGCCGATTGTGCCGTAGGTGTACTCCTCACCCTCACCAACTTGCGGTAAGTAACCAAAGTCACCTAATCCAAAACGTTTCGCCGCGCGGAAGTCGGTTAATGTGCCACGAGATGTAAACTGATCAAAGTTTTCCGCTGCGGTTTCCCAACCTTTAAGCAAGGATTTGTGCGCTACATCAATTAAGATCTGACCAAAGTCAGAGCTTGAGTGAGTAAATGCCAAACCAACCATGCTCATTGCATTTTGACCCGATACACTAATACCTCGATCAACCAATGATGCACGAGCAAGCTCACGCAATGTCATCGCATTGTAGGCGTTGTCTTTAGCATTTACTTTGTCTTTGTCGATACCTGCACGAGCCAATAAGGATTGTTTCACGCTATCACCAACAATGTTACCGTTATCGGCATAAGGCGTTACTGCTGCACTTGGGGTTGTGCCTGCACCAAGTTTTGCTAATAATTTGTCTTTGGCTTGATCTGCGGTAATTGATAAATCACCTAAACACTCCACTAACAAATCATTGTGCGTAGTACCAAACGGTGCAAATACCGCTTTAATGTCGGCGTTACGTTTATTTAATTCAGCCTGCACTTGTGCGGTGTTATCTACCGGAGCTGTCGGCGCTTGATTTACCGGTTCAGTTGGTGCTGGTTGTGCAGGAGTTGGTGTTGCTTGTGGTGCGGATGCGCCAGCGTTGCCTTGTGGCTTAAACAACATGTCTTTCATTGCTTTTGGCATATTTTCAAAGTCCTCTAATTTTCTTGATTTAATAGACGCCATCGCCACAAGTGGTTCGGCTAGTTTGTCTGCAAATCCTTGTTCAACACATTCTTTTCCGTTGAGCCAAGTTTCTGCTGATAGCATTTCTGCTAATTCTTCAGGTGTTTTTCCTGTTTTGCTTGCATAAGCTGGGATTAGCGTATTTTCGACCTTGTCTAATAAGTCGGCATATTTGCGCATATCCTCAGCATCGCCACCTTGGATGCCCCAAGGCTTGTGGATCATCATCATTGCATTTTCCGGCATGATTACCTCATTGCCCGCCATCGCAATAACGCTCGCCATACTTGCCGCCAAGCCGTCAATGTAAACTGTCACATTGGCTGGATGATTTTTCAGTAAGTTGTAGATAGCAATGCCATCAAACACATCTCCGCCAGGCGAATGGATATGCAAATTTATTTGTTTTAGATTATTACCTAAGGCTTTAAAGTCCTTAGCAAATTGTTGTGCCGAAATCCCCCACCCGCCAATTTCATCATAAATGGAAATATCTGCAGTATCGGTAGATTTAGCATTAATGTTGTACCATTTCATTGTTACCACCATTTAATTGCATTAATAAAAATGGCACTGGCAATTAAAAAGCCCAGTAACCACAAACCCCAAAATCGAAGTGAGGATAGTTGTTCATTCATTCTTCTAAACTCCTTGATAATTGAGAGAATAGTTTTTAAAATACTCATAGATTATTTCCTTTTAAATCGTTCTTAATTGGAAATTCAAAACCCGAAGTGCTACTAACGCTTCGGGTTTGTTTTATTCGTCTAGGTTTTCTCCGTCCTTTAGTGGAGATGCCCGCTCATTTAATGGCGTATTGGTTAAATCCGTGTCGAAATTCAGCCCTAATTCTCGGTTTTCATCCACCTCAACTTTACGGCGACGTTTAACTTCTGCTGGATTACTACCGCTTGCGCGTACAGCTTGGCTTTCCGTTGCTAACCCCCCTTTAATACGCTCTTTCCACGCTTGCGCTTCTTTTATTGGATCAATCCACGGCATCACTGGGCCACTGTAAACAGCGTTATAAAGTGACGCTGGATCAATATCGACTGGCACCTCAATTTCACCGCTGACAATCGCCATTTTTAACCATTCGCGATAAATCGGGCGGGAGATATGCGCAACAAAGGTATCTTGTAAAACAGAGTAGCCCTCAAAACTCTCCACCAACTCTTGGCGTTGGCTTGAGTAAGTGCCGTTATAATCTCGCGCAATACTTGAGTAACTTGAGCGAGTACCTGCAGCCGTTGCTCTTAATTGCCCATTTCGGAAATGCTCAAGGTTGGTGTTCGGACGGTTGGAATTGATTAAACCAATATCTTCACCGGGTTTTAAATCATCAATGATTGCACCGGGCGCAATTTCAAAATCACGCTCAGGGCTGTCTGCGCTATAATTCTCGTTATCTCCATAGAGTGCAGCATCCCCTTTTTTGATGTACATCGTAAAGGCGGCGGCAATTCGCGCTGCAACACGTTCGCTTTCCTCATAATCTTTAAGGTCAGCAAGGCGGACAATTACACCATGCAACATCGATACGCCACGCAATTGGTGCAAGCGCTTTTTAAACGCAAGGTGCAACATATTTTCTGCTGGCACAGTTTTAACTCGTCCAAAAGTGCGGTTGTTTTCTTGTGGGTTATCCATGTAAACGCGGTAAGACACAGGACGGCGCCAAGCATTAATCTCTATCCCTTGAATTACATTTGCCGTATCAAGGGTATTCATCGGCACAAAATCAGGCTCTAATGCCTCAAGGCTAAATGCAATGTCTGTGCTATGGGTTAGCCCCGCTACAGAACCACGCACGAGTTGGATAAATACCTCACCATCACGGAGCCACGTTCGCAACAACATCCTCTCAAGTTCTGGGCGGGTAAATTGTCCAGTAACTTCTGGTCGCACAGACCATTCCGCCCATTTTTTGCGGATTTGCTCTGCCAAATCCTCATCAACATCACCACTTAAATTTAGCGGCTGTGGCTCAATATGGATTCCTCTAGAGCCAATCACACGCTCTTCCATCTTGTCCAAAATGCCGATCACAATATCGTGATTTTGGTCTAACGCACGAGCCTGTTCTCGCAAACTTACCGCACTTTGTTTGGTCGATACGTTAGCGCCTTGGCTTTCGCGTTTTGCCTTATGTGTACGGTTTGGCATTGCTGCCTCGTATGCATTCATCACATATCGGCTTTTTGCTCGCTGTGCGCCCCATTTAGGCGAGATTGCAGCAATTGTTTTATCTAATATTCCCATTGTTTAAAATCTCGCATATTTGATTCTGTGGCGTTTTACGCGCTGTCTTGTTTCCGCCAGTAACTCATTTAGCATTTGTTGATAGCGGTCACGTTGTTTTGTCCATTCGGACACTTGGTAAGATACCGATCGCCCATTAAAACTAACTTGGCTTTGGGCGTTTTCGATCTTTTCATCAAGCGTTCGGATTTTTTCTTCGAGTTCGTCTCTGTCGTAGATAGCCATTTTTGCCCCAATAAAAAACCGCACTTTTTACGGTGCGGTTAGTCAAGTAGTGGTAACTCAATTTGCAATTTGTCTTCAAAGATTTTTAGTGTTGCTTCAAGCAACGGCTTTTTACCTTTCCATTCATTCAATGCTTTACCACAAACGCTTGCTAATTGTTTTTCGGCTTTATGTTCGCCCAAAGCTTGGTAATATTGCTCAAGCAATGTCATATTGCTAGATAGCAATTGATCTTGCATAAAATTAAATGCTTTGATGTAAGCGATCTTAATTGCCATTGCTTTTTTGGTTTTATATCCCATAACCAACAACATAAAACCGTCTTTTGTCATCTCAAACATTGGGCGTTTTTCGCCTTTTTTATCGATGTATTCAACGAGACCAAAATTGGTCCGGTTAAATTCGTCATCTCCCGCCTCTAAGATTTCGCGAATATCTCGCATAACATGTTTATGATATTTGCCAAAAACCTTAGCAACTGTTTCAGATGTGGTAATTGTTTTCGCCTCTTTATTTTGTACAAATTGTTTAAAATTTTCGGGATTTGTTAATTGCATTTTCTATCTCCAAATTTAGATAATAAAAAGCCCCAACTATCTCTAGTCAGGGCTTGAGTTATTACCGCAACATATCCACCTTTTCATAGGCTCGGTATCTACCGATTTAAGGCTGTTTAGGAGTTAAAGCCAACCGCCTTTTTTGCTTCCACCACCGTTTAGCCAATTACTTTTTGTTTTTGGTTTCGGTTGCGGTTTTACTTGTTCAATTTCTACCGCACTTTCAGTTTCTTCTTTCGGTGCGGATGATTCCTTGCGGATCACGTTAGGATTTACGCTTGGCAATTTCGCCCAGTATGGGACATTGTCCTCATCGCCCCACTTAATACGCTCATAACCACGCAAAATAGCGATTGCATGGGCGTAGCAAAATAGGTCAAACGCCTCATTGTTGCCTTTACCAGGTTTGCGCCACTTGCCGTCTTGTCCTCGCTCCTCGTAGGTCAGCTCATCAAAAAACCACTCCCCGAGCCACGCAGGGAAATGGATATAGTTAGCGCCGACAGTCTCACGACTTAATGCGTTACTAATGCGATCTTTGAGCTGGTCTGTTTGTAGTAAATACAACGGCACATCACCTCGTGCTTTAGCATGACGATCTGACCGTGAGGTGTTATCAGGATAAGTGCGAGAAATCAGTTTTTGGCGTTTGGTACTATCACCTTTGACGAGATAAACGCGCTTAGATAATCCATCGCGTTTGCATCTACGCCAAAACTTATAGGCGTTATCTGTTACACCGTCCTCACCGCCGCTATCCACCGCCATTGCAAGGATTGGCATAAATCCACCCTCTAGCCCCTCGATACGATATTGTTTATTGAGTACATCGCTAATAAGCAAATCCCAGTCTTCAGGGTAGGCGGACGGATCGATCTGGAGACTTTCTCCATCGGCATTGCTCCGCATTGATGATTTAATGTTATATCGATCAATGAGCCACCGTTCGCTGTTTTCGCCATAGCCCACAATTTGAACTACAAAGCGACGGTTCCGCCCACCCTGTACGTCAACCGCAGCCAATAAAAAACGGCACCCATAAGGTACCGTTCTTTTTTCTGTTTCTTCTCTGCGCTCCATCAGCTCATCACTTCGGCGCTGTTCAAGTGCGGAGCGTGGTAAATAAGGCAATCCCCAGTCTGTATTTGTTACTGCCTTTAGCGTTTCTTCACTGCCAGTCATTTCAAATTCATGTTCAGCAGTGAGTAATTTATAAGTTAATTGCGCCCATGTTTGATAAGCGGCTGCAGGGCCTTCCAGCCAAAATGACGCAATACGAGAGTTTCTGCCCTCGCCATGGATTATACCATCTTTATCTATCGTTTGCCCTTCTTTTAGCCATTTGCCGCCAATGTTTAATGCGCGTTTCTTATCAGGATCTACGAGAGATTGACAATGTGGGCATTGTAAACGAGCGTTTTCGCTCGCCTTAACATAGTCAGTATCATTACGATAACCCACCATATTTGCCATTGATGGCTCAAACCACTCTTTGCAATGCGGACATTGCCAATAGAATCTACGTCTATCACCGCGATTATATAAAGATAAAATCCCAGTTGTTGGCGGTGCCTCGTGAGTAGTTTTTGGATGATGTTTTATATCAACAATATCCTTGCCTGGCGAACTCTCTACAAGTGTCATTCCAGCACTCATAAATGTAGTCGTACGTTTGGACGCTAAACTAAATCCGTCACCCTCGCCGTCCACATCATCGGGCCATCGGTCGTAATCTGTTAACGCAACATATTTGTAATCGGATGATGACAATACGTTAATTGACGGCCAACCAATCTTTAATAAATTACCTGCCCTAAAATATTTATCGTGGACATTGTTATCGTTTTTACGCGGGCTTAATCTTTTTGCAATCTCAGGCGAGCATCTAAAAGTGCGGTCTAAACGTTTACGACTATGCTCACTGGCTTTCTCCTGTGTAAGTTGCACCAAGAGGAAATCAGACGGATCGCAAATAATCGCATAAGTGATCCAGCCATCAATCAATCCGATTGTTTTACCAGTACGAGCTGGCCCAACAAAAATAACTGCGTCATACTCACGAGAGTTTAGGCAGTCCATCGGCTCAATGACATAAGGCGTACGGTCTTTATCCCATCTCACAGATGAGCCACCACCAAGCGGCACGCGCATATATTGTGAGACAGCTTCGGATACTTTCATTCGATTCGGCGCTTTTATCATCTCCGCTAAATCTTTTCTAATATCACTCGCTTTCGCATACATCCGTTTCATCCTCTAAGATTAGATCCGCCGATTCGTCGCGGTTTTTGTCAACTTCTTTTTGTATCCAAATAACCCAGTTTATTGGCATACCTGCGACTTCCGCCCTGTCCGCCAGTGTTTCTTGTGGCTGCAACATCGTCTTAACGATGATTGACATTTGTCTAGATGCGTCCTCGACCTCACAAACCTCGCCACGACGTTTTTTGTACTCAAGTTGTTTTAGTTGCGCGTTCCAGTAAGCCAACTGATCCGATGGAGATAATTCATCAACATTTTTCGGACGAGTACCTTCAATCAATAATTTAAGTATTTGCTCAAATGAATAGCCCTTGAAATTGGTTGTTTCTTTTTCTGGTTTAACATGACCGACTATAGCCGACATAGTGCGCCTATCACATCCTGCGATAGCAGCCATTTTGCTAATGCTGTAATAATCTTTCATAGTGCATCGCCTTAAGTTAAAAATGAACAACCAATAAACTAAAAACAGCAATAAAAGCAGTTAATTACCGTATTGTGGTGGATCGCCAAAAAAATCAAAAAACTGTCGAAAACCGCGCGCCCGAAACCCCGTGGAAAGGGGTATCCCCTCAGGAGTACCTTTTGCCGTCACGATTCTTTATAAAAATCACTCGATATATTTTTGTTTTGTCCATAAAACATAGCTTAGGACTACCCTCGAGCCATCATCAGATAGTCAAGATCAGTCCTAATGTATGTGTCTGTATATGCCAATAAAAAAAGACCGCACTTTAATTGGCGGTCTTGGTTTGGTTAATCCACTTATTGAGATTATCTACTTGGCTTGCACACTTATCTCGCTCTGCGGTTACCCTAACAAGCTGTATGACTACATCGCCGTATGTTTCCCCAGTAAATGCTGTTTTGACACAAGGTACAGTATAGGCTTGAGGTGGGTAAATATATTCTGCTTTAGTCGTGACTTTATTTGTACAAGCGGTCAAGAACAGACTGAGGCAAACGAGTGTGAGCGCAAGGCTGTGTCTTAATGATTGTTTTAACTGATTCAGCATGTTCTGTTGCTATCCTTTCTATTTCATCATTACGTTGCTGTTGCTCAATGACTGCATCACGCTCTTGTTGCAGTGCAATGGTCAATGCCTTGTTCGCATCTTCTTGCTGCTGGATGGTTTGGGCTTGTTGTTTTGTGGTTATGTTCAACTCATCTATAACACTTGATTGGTAACACAATGCGCCAAACAAAACCACTACAACAACCCCTAACGCTATGTAAATGTACTTAGTCATTATCAGTTACCATTAATGCTCGATATAGCTTGCAACGCTCATCAATGCCATTTAGCCCACCATTAATTCTTCGAGTCACTTTCTCTACCGAATTAAGATCGGCTAATTCACAGAGTTTCCAATACCAAACAGCAGCTTTAACTGATAAGTCTAAATTACTTGCTATATCTTCTGGCTCAATATCTCTACCTAACCATTTTCTAAACGCGGCATAATTATCCTTACCTGTGATCTGAATCAGTCCACGACCACGATACTTCCAACCATCTCCGCTTTTCTCATCTCCATTACCTAAACGATTAGCATAAACACGATTGGCTATGAGCTCAGGTTTGCGCTCATATCTCTTGGCTGTAAGTGGATCGGGGAAATATTTACGGAAAGTTTGAGAAAGCCCAGACCAAGAATAATTTAAGTTTTCTTTAAATCTTGTAAATCCTCCACTTTCATGCCCGCATTGAGCTAAGAACATAGCTTGTTGCATCTTAGTCACACAACCTGCTTTTTCTATTTGTTCTGAAATGGCTTGATAAACGCCCTTAACTGCATGAGGGAAAATTTTATTGAACGTCACTTCGGAAATCATCATTGTCATCTTTTTCAATTCTCCGATTAATGAATTTAAACAAGAACTCTCTAATTTTTTCAGTACCAACAAAACCAATCATCGTGCCAAGAAATGAAGAATATTCACTATGCCCAAAAATATGAGTGCAGATAGGCACTGCTACGCCAGCAATAGATGCACACATAGCTGCATCAATGAACACATATCGGAAACTTGGTTTTTTACGCATAAATCCAAGTCTTAAAATAGAAATAAATAATGCCCAAAGGGCGCTTTGAATAGAGCTAGAACTCAAGTTAATTTGTAACCAAGACCATATTAACGCCCATACATCAGGCTCTTTAATTGGCATATTTCCCCCTAATTTTTTAGGCAATAAAAAAGCCCACCTGTTACAGTGGGCGTTAAGTTCTGTTAAGATCTAGGTTACCACACCAAACTTAACAGAGGTTTAAAATGAATAAAGCAAGAATATCTCGTCAGCAAATTCTAAATAACATTCCTGAACAATATCGACATTATTTCAACATCGTTATTTTAGACATCGCCCAAGACATATATCCGCTTTTCAAAAACTTTACTGACGCCGTTAATATCTTATGCAAGCACGCACAAATTAACAAAAAGGTTGATATATTCTTCACATCATCAAAGAGTAACGGTATCGTTTCCTCAGATTGCTTAACTCTCCAATATCAAATTCACCCAGAAGCAGTCCACGTTTACTATAACGGCTGCATATTTTACGATCTCGCCAAAGCCAATTTATACCCTCGTGAAATACAAATTGCGGCTTTCCTAGAAGAATTAGCACATACTTATATGAATATCAGCGATGAGATCTTAGTTAAAAAGGTGGTGGCGTGGATGTATGAGGGCATTCATTACAATGAAAATACTGAACAGTATGAACCTATTTATTCCAAGGATAAGTAATCGCGTCTAATGGGATTTTCAAACCATTTACTGACAGTCTCTCAGCTTGAATAACATCAGAGCAAATAGAATTGTTAGCTAAAAATGCATATTTGTTTTTCAAACATTCATAAAGTGCCTTGAGCAAATACTCTGGCACTTCCTCACCATCAATCTTAATTGTATCGCCTAATGTAATGTTCATATTCCACCAACAAAAAAGCCCCGACCGTTTCCGATCAGGGCTGTAAAATTCTTTCTTGCGTTTGCTATGTGCTAAAACCGCAATATAGTACATATAATACACTTTTAGTGTGCACTGTCAAACGGTTTATGAAGTGCAGTAATTGGTGATGATGTTTCGCAAATATATCCATCGCAATCTTGGTTTAAATTGAGTTCGTATGCTGCCAATAACAACGCCACCGCAAAGATAATTCTGAACATAATTTATCCTTTTTCGTGAATTTGAGGTGTAAAAATCCGCCACACGATTTTTCAAAAGTGCGGTCGGATTTTTCGTTGTTTTATAGAATGTCTAACTGAAATCCTGTTGCTTTAGGGTTGTAGGCTCGAAGGTATTTTAATACGCGCCAGTTATTTCCTTGCTCGCATTCAAATTGCTCTGTAATGCGTGTCAATACGTTATGGGCCTGACGGAGAGTACTGCGATATTCGTAAGCCATGCTATAAACGGAAGCAGCGTAGTGCGAACCAATTTGTTTTAATGCTGGATGAAGCACTTGGCAAAGTTCCGTGCTACGCAATAAAGCAAACCACGCCCAAACGAGCTGTTGTAGGTCATGCTCTGTAAATTCACGGGGGAATTTCTCAGGTTCAGGTAGTGCAAGTTGTTGCGGTTGAAGTTGATATTTTCCTGTTTTACGAATTTGCGGAAGAACTTCTTCAAATACCCAAGCCTCAAATGGTTCGGCTTCTGGTTTACGGGATTTGATGATCAGGCGGTAAAGATTTGGTTCATTGATGAATGTCATTTCTTGCACCGCACTTTTGGTAGGGGTGTCGCGTTTCGCTACCCCCCTACTTTACAGTGTTTTGAAATAGCATCACGCGAGTTTGAGTAGCCGAGAATATCGCAAACATCATTCGCACAAAACCAAGGCTCCTGATTTTTATCAGTGATGACTCGAACAGAATTAGATTTGAAGGTAAATGCTGAAAATTGAACTTGATTTTTCATTGTGTATTTCCTTTTTGAGAGGATTGATAATTTACCCATAATTGGGCGACCAACGGCTCAAAACCAGTACACAATCTGGCGGAGTTATTCCCTTTCGGTATTGTATTCCTCGCACCGTCGGTCATTGATTGATAATTTTCTTTTTATGCGCTGTAAGTCTTAATGGCAATAAAACAAACAAGGTAAATTTTACGCATAAAAAAATCACGCTGACGGGGTGAATTAATTCCGTTGTGTAAAAGGCTTTTGAGACCTTGAATAAAATAGTAGAGGAAAATTTGGAGAATGTAAAGCATAAAATAATGCTTTACTTAAATATAATTTAGCATTATGCTAATAAAAGTTATAAATAAGCAATGGAGAAACATATGACTTCTACCTCCCTAACGGCTGAAAAACGTAAAGAACGAGCCGAGAAAGCAGCGCTAGCACGCTGGGAAAATAAAAAAGCACTAGAAGAACTCCCTTTAGCTATTCACGAAGGCGTATTAAGCATTGGTGATAAATCGCTTGATGTGGCAGTGCTTCAAAATGACTTACGCATTATTTCGAGTGCTTCTGTTTTTGAAGCATTAGATCGCCCAAATCGTGGTTCTCGTGGTGGCGCAATAACGGAAAACGAAGAATTGATCAAACTACCCGCGTTTATGGACGCAAATAATCTAAAACCATTTATTAATCAAGATGTTATAGATGTGATCAAAGGGGTTAAATATCGCACCAAAGACGGTAAAATTAAGGAAGGATATGATGCGACTATTTTACCTGTCGTGTGTGATATTTATCTACGAGCGCGTGAAGAAGGGGCGTTGGTTGGTAAGCAACAAAACACCGCCCAAAAAGCAGAAATTCTAATCCGCTCTTTAGCCAAAGTGGGCATTGTGGCATTAGTGGATGAAGTCACCGGCTATCAAGATGCACGAGCTAAAGATGCACTAGCAAAAATTTTTGAAGCCTTTGTCGCAAAAGAATTACAACCTTGGGTTAAAACCTTTCCTTTAGACTATTACAAGGAATTATGTCGTTTATATGGCGTTCAATTCCCTCCGAAAAATAATAATCAATTTCCACAATTCTTCGGGCACATTACAAACAACGCCGTGTATGCCCGACTCGCTCCAGAGTTATTACCAGAACTCAAAAAATCGGCAAGTAAACAAGCAAAAAAAGTAAAATTACACCAGTTTTTAACGGAAGACGTTGGGCACCCTAAATTGCGTGAACATTTATCTTCTATCGTTACACTTTTAAAGCTATCTAAAGATAAAGATAATTTTTATGAAATGTTAGATAAGATACACCCCAAACTCACACTTCAGGAAGGACAAGAATAGAAAGAATACCTACCCTTGAAATAAATGCGGTCAAAATCGACCGCACTTTTCAGGCAATAAATAAACATTGCTTACCTTCTGTTGATAATAGCAATAAAAGTGATGTTTTTACCATTTTCAATCGATTGAAATACTCACGCCGTGAAATATGTAAATATCGCCAAATTTCTTGTTTTTCCCATCTCTTGATATAAGTCAGAACGAATACATCATAAAGTTCTGGTGTGACTTTTCTAATTACACCAAGGTAGCCATCAATTTCCATACCTAATTCATCGCTTATAGGACGCATACGATATTTTTCATCATAACGAGCATCACATTTCATTTCTGCAAACCCTGCGGCTACACGTGGAAATTCAGTCTCATAACGAGGTGTAGCCCAATAACCAAATTCAACTGAAATCACATCAATATTCACGTAAGCTCCTTAATTTTTGCCTTGTAATACTTAATCATCGCCTTGCAATCTTCAATGGTGTATTTCTTTTGCTCGTGGTCTTGGCGTTCTAACCAAGCTACCTTGTCCGCACCGATTTTATTGACGAGATTGATTCGATATTCAATGACATTACCGCTTTTATGCTGATTGCATGGTACGCACTGCTTAAAACAGTTAATTTCGCAAAATCGTAATTCAGGACAGGCCCCCACACTCCGATAATGCCCAGCGTCATATTTGCCTTGATGATACCGACCGCAACTGATACAGGGTTCATTTTTATCTCGTAAACGGATAAATTTATTAAAGACCGATTGCGCCTCTTTCAGCCATTCTGAGCGGCTTTTTAATTTAGCCTTACGTTCCCTTTGCTTTTTCTTTTCTGCTCGTTCTTGTGCTTTTTGCGCATTATCTCGGGTTAATTTAATCGCACACTCAGGTGAGCAAACTTTCTGTGTTGAGCTAAAGGTTTTTACAAACGGTTGGCCACAAACTTTGCATTTATATTCTTTCGCCATTAGCTAAACACCATATTAAACATTCCCCAAACTGCCACAATAAAAAGTACGATTTTTAACTCTAAAATCTCGTCATCATTTAAGTGTTTCATTTAAAGCCCCCATCTATCGTTAAATCTCACGCCATTTTGCACGCCCCAGCTGGTAATGTACTCTATTAGGCTTGCTAGTCGTTTTACGCTCATTTGAGCGGTGCTTTCTCGTAGATTGATAACTTCCCCCTCAAGCCCGATTACCATTTCAGCCTGACCACCTGTTGCAATTTTGTGAGCCGATACCATAATCATTTTCCACGTGTCAATGTCTCGCTTTTTACCGTTAAATTCGCACTGTTTGCTAATATCGCTTAGTAGTGCGTGAAGTTTTGAGTTCTGCTCAAGTGAGCGTGTTATTGGTTGGATTTTGACTACCAACGGCTTTTTATCGTCTATTGGCAGCTCTTTGATTAAATCCAAGCAATTATTTTTAATGCGTTGATCGCGTAAAAAGAAAGGCTTGTATTGGCTCATAACATCATTCCCAACGCTTGAATAACATCGCAATATTCATTCTTTGCACTCCACACCTAAATCTTCCAACCCAAAATAACCGCAAGATTTTGTTCGATTAACTACACTATCTTTGCTTACCTGCGGAAAGGGTATCGGCTCAATTAAGTGACCGTTACAACGAAAACGGTCGTCATCCCATTCGCTGCTTGATATAAAATAATCTGGCGTATAAAAATCCTCTAATTCCGCACCGCACTTCGGGCATTTATAGCTTGTCATTGCAATGCCCCTTTCCCATAACTTTTAGCCGCATAGGTTTTGGCTTGTTGCTGTGGTTTCTCGTTGATGAATTGATACGCTTGTGCCTGATCGCAATCGAGGAAGTGACCTCTATCAAATTTCATATAGGCTGTGCCTAATCCACCAAATCTATTCTTGGTAACAATGGCCTCAGAGTAAGGATTATCACAATCTGCCTTGTATGCGCCCTCACGGTAAAGCATGATGATTTGGCTTGCATCTTGCTCGATTGAGCCCGAATCACGTAAATCTGAATTAGCAGGGCGTTTTACTGCACGGCTATCCACATCACGGTTAAGCTGACAAAGTAAAATGATTGGAATATTGAAGTTTTTGGTAAAGGCTTTTAGCTTGCTCATGGAATTTGCGATAGCTTGGGTTAGATTTACACCACGCTCTTGCTTGTGATTCATCAAGCCTAAATAATCAATTACAACCACAGATGGTGCGCCTTTCTCGCTAATATGGTTTTCGGTAATTGCGCAAATTTCATCGGCAGATAAACCACCACGATCGACAAAGTAAACATCTTGCGACCGCACTTCTTGCAATGCACTTGTTAATCGATGATAGTCGCCCTCATCAAGCTCGGTAGGATTGCGCAATTTTTTTACGCTCACGCCACCTGTTGCACTCAACAAACGATCGACTAACTGGAAGTTACCCATCTCAAGGCTGAAAAATAAAACTGAGCCATGATTTTTGGCGATATTGCGAGTCACTGTCAGACTAAATTCTGTTTTCCCTGTTCCTGGACGACCAGCCACAATGACAATATCGGTAGAATTTATGCCGCCAAGAATGTTATCAACCGCCTCAATGCCAGTGTAAAGCAAGCGTTCTTTGAAATCGCTTTTTGAACGTTTTTCTAAAACATCCACGTAAGAATCGACCAGTTCCCCCATGGCGATTGGCTTGATTTCCGTTTTACTGACAAGAAGTTTTTGGATTTGGTTAAGTGCATTTTGAGTGATTTGGTTGACTTGCTCCTCTTTCGCATTGGCTAACTCCCCTGCCATTTTCAACAATGCCTGTTGAGCAGTACGATTTACCCAAGCAGAATGTACTTTCTTTGCATACCCTAAAATATTTCCGCTGTAGGCATATCCGCTTGCTAATTCCGCTAGATTTGCAAAGTTTTCACCGTAGTCTTGTGCAAGCAGTAAAATATCAATCAAATCATCTTTGCGAGCCTGTTTGCGAATATTTCCGTAAAGTGCGCCAAGTTGGAATGTGGCAAACATTTCTGGTTCTAACCAACTCATCACTTCTCGAGCTTGTGGAGTCAATCCTGCAGCTAACATTGAACTGATTAGCCCATATTCGATTTCATACATTGAATTGCTCATAGTGAATTTTCCCAAGTATTTAAAAAAGTTTTAGGTTTCATGATGTAATCAAACTTAGCCACCCATCCATCTCCATTTGGGCCGCCAAAGAAGAATTTATTGGCTCGACTATTGGCTTGGCTAAGAAAGTCTTGGAAATACCCTGTAAACACTTCAACAGAACAACTTTCAACATCTGGTGTTTCTAACATTGCTTTGGCAACCTTGAGAATTGCCTTTTGTCTTTCTTGGCTTAATGTTTTTAACAAGTGAATTGGTGAACCATTAAAAACTTTATTCCATGCATCCATCACTCCTTGATAATCAACTGATATTTTTTCACGCTTAGACGTTTTTTTATTTTCGTCAGTGCGCTCTGCGTTAGCAGAATTTTCATCGTCAGATACACGGTTAATTGATAGGTTAAAAGAGTGACTGGTTATGGGTGCAGATTTTTCACTACCCCCTAGTGCAGATTTTTCACTACCTAGTGAAATATTTTCACCCCCTAGTGCAGATTTTTCACTACCCTGCTCAAGGTGTAAAAGATATAAATTTGCACTTGAACCATCTTTATTTTTTCGTGCTTTCTTGGTGACAAATCCCATTTTGATTAAATCATCAATGTGACTAATTGCACTACGTTTTGACATTTCGCATTTATCGGCAATGTATTGATAACTAGGAAAACAAATTCCATCATCATTGGCATTGTCGGCAAGTTTTAAAAGCACAAGTTTTCTAGCAGGATTGCCAACCTCACAATTCATTGCTTGAACCATTAATCTCATACTCATATTCCTAATTCCTCAATTGCTTGCTCTGTTACTCTGTCGTACTCTTCTTGGCTTGCGCCCTGCTCTATTAATTGTTGTTTTATGCCTTCGTAAGCTATAAATTTTTCTCTATCGCTTAAACTTGCTACAAATTCGTGGTCAAATAGTCTTTCCATATCAAACCACCAATCTATATTCAGCTACACGTTTTCCACTGGCCACAACCACCATTTGCTTTTCAATTTTGTGCCCTAGCTGCTTTATGTCGTAAATCCTTGCTCCTAGACGAGTGCAATTAAATCGGGTGTAAGCATCAAGCTGTGTCAATCGCTCGCCATTCAACAAAGCCTTTAGAATCTTGCCGTTTTGCGTTTGACTTGTTTTTTCGTTTGGATTAATATTTTCCATGCAGATAACCTCTGTGAATAACATTAAAGGTAGTTAGTTAAAGCCACGAAATCTCCTCGTGGCTTTTTTATTTCTTGTGTAACACAATCGCACATTCAATCGAATGTTGCGTCGCTGCCAAATGTTTACTCAATGCTTGACGGATTTCGTCTTCTTCTTTCGAGGTGATTTCACCGTCTTCTAAAGCCTTTTCTAATAAAGCAAATAACAAGCCACGAGCCGAAAGCTCGTGCAGTTGTAAATTAGCAAGCTCAACCTTGTCTAATTCATCCTCTGCCACATCAGGCACAAAACGACCACCAGCGGTACGGCAAAGCTCATCGATAAAATCAGTGCATCCGTACTCAAGCTGGAGTGCGATCAATTCTTCGTTTTTAAAACGTTGACCTTTTGTGTGATACAAGCGGTTATTCATCTCCGCCTCTGAAAATCCGAGAAACCCTGCAACCGCACTTTTGCCGCCAGGTATCTTCTCAATCATTTCCATAATGACTTTCTTCATTGTCATAATTTTTGCCTTGTTTTTATGGTTTTCTTTTGGGTAAATTTTGGTAAATTAATCCCACAAATCAGGACGTAATTCGGATTTCTTAACTTTTCCTGCTGTAAGTTCTTCAATCTTTGCGCAACGTTCCGCAGGCACTTTTTCACGCCACTTGGAAACAGCCCAAGGGGTAAGATTGAAATGTCGAGCCATAGCCGAAATACCGCCCACGATTTCATAAGCTTTTTCGATTGGTAGCATTTTAACCTCTTAATCCTATTTAAAGTAGTGCAATTCTACTACTAAAAATAGAATTGAATCAACTGTTTTAATTTTGTATCTTCTACCTTTAGTAGAATAAAGGAGCGTCTATGACAAATTTAGCAAGCCGACTTAATGAATTAATGGCTAAACAAGGCAAAAATATTGTGGATTTACAAAAAGCTATTGGCGTAACTTATGAAATGGCTAGACGTTACACTTTAGGCACTGCAACCCCGAGAGATAAGAAAATTGAAGCTATGGCGAAGTACTTTGGAGTTAGTCCCGCTCATTTGAAATACGGCACAGCCGATTCTTTAGAAAATCAACTAACTTCTAATGTGAAAGACGTTGACTCATTCGACTTATGGGATCGCAATACCCCACTAAATAGCGATGAATATGCCGTTCCGTTTTATCAAGATATTAGGCTTGCTGCCGGAAACGGCTTTGCTGATGACATAATGGACTATAACAACTTCAAATTACGTTTTTCCAAAGCAACACTACGTAAACAAGGAGTACAGTACGAAAACGCGGTATGTGTGATTGCTGACGGAAATTCAATGGAACCGGTTATTCCGGATGGAACAACGGTTGGTATTGATCTTGGTAATAAAACAATCCGAGATGGGAAAATATACGCAATAAATCACGGTGGGCTATTACGCATAAAGCTACTTTACAATATGCCAAACGAACAAGTGAAAATCCGTAGTTATAACAGCGAAGAACACCCAGATGAGATAGCAGACCTGCAAGATATATCAGTCATTGGGAAAGTCTTTTGGTATTCAGTTTTACTATAGAAACTAACACTGGATATTGTTGATCTTTAACCTTAAACCATCCTAAGGATGTAATTATGAGTATCATTTTAAACGAATATGAACGATATTTAATTGAGTGCGAATTTGCAATTAACCCCTATCCGGAAGATGCAGGAAATATTATCACTATGGATGATTTAGTTCGTCCATTTCAAAATATAAAAGCAACTGATGTTTACTTAAGGAATAACCAAACAACGTCATTTAGCATTGTGGGAACGGAATTCATTGAAGATCGCTATTTAATGATTTTGTTCCAAAGCTCGAATGGTCGTGCGTCTGATCCAGCATTTTCAAACTTAAAAACAGGAAAAAGCAGAACAGTCAAAAAGGAGCAAGGCGAGGGTGTGGCAGTAACGGCACATCTTTTAATTGACACCCAAATTCAAGACAAATTATTTCCCAATAAATACCTTGCCATTCTAGAAGAAGTCCCAGGGTTAACAAGGGGCATGATTTCCGACATTCTGGCGCATTTTAGCAAAAATCTTAATTTTAGTTTTGTTCGCAAAGGGAGCAATGAAAGTATATCTTGTCGCCCATTATTTAAATTGGATTTTTACGCTTCTCAGAATTTTAAAGATTCATTCAAAAAGGGATATTTATGTGGCATTACTGCAACTCGTTCAAGTCGATATAAAGGGTTAGACGTGAATGGCGTTGAAATCTTTGAAGAAGAAAAAATGGTGGTTAAAACATCTAAAAAACTTGGTGGAAAAGCTCTTGATGTTATTGCTAAAGTGGCTGATATTGCGAAAGAGAAAGGCTATTCCCGATTAAAAATCACCCGTTCCGAAGATAGCCGCAAAACAACTTCAACTTATGATATTCCAGATTCTTTAGATAATTATGATGAAACAATCGCCGATATTTCACGGGCGGCGTTCGCTAAAAAGCACAAAATCCCGCTTGGCAACTCAATTCAATCGTGTCAGAATGAAATCCATCAAGAGTTAAAAAATGCAATGTTACGAATATTAAAAGGGGAACTTGTCTCATAAACAAGTAGCCAAAATGTTATTTATTTTAAGTAAACTGTGTACACCATTACGCTATTTAAAGATTAAGCATAAAGAAAAAACGTTTTTTGATCTTATTTTGCCTTTAATAGCGACAATTTGCTTTCTAGGAATAAATCATCTACTCCCTAGCCCGCTTCTCTTTACCGGAGAAAAAAGCGTTATCAGTATTGTGAATGGTATATTACAAATGCTATCAGGTTTCTATATTGCGTCTCTTGCCGCAGTTGCAACATTTAGTCGTACAGAAATTGATGAGGAAATGTTAAATGCGCCAAAATTGAATGGAATACCTGTAACACGACGCCTTTTTCTCACACATCTTTTCGGGTATTTGGCAATCATCAGTATTCTACTGTACTTTGTAGGCGGCTTTGTTCAAATATCAGCAAACAGCTTACATTTTTTAGAAAATTTTGAATATTACGATTATTTATCTTGGATTCCTCAAGCGGTTTACATATTTGGTTTGTTTAATCTTATCTTTGTTACGCTTCTTGGGCTCTACTTTATGATAGATCGAATTCATCGCTAATAATCTTTCACAAATCACCAACCGCCTACGGGCGGTTTTCTTTTGCCTGTAATTCCTACCGCACTTTATTTTATTCACTGAACAAGTTCATTCGCTCAATTTTGCCATTTCTTCTCAATTTTGTGCTAAACGCCAACCGCACTTTTAAAGCCCTACTTCTCCACTCTATTTCCGTGATCTAGGTCACAAATTCAGTAAATAGTCAAAAATAAATTCAATTCAAAATCAAATACTTACTACTTTCAATAGAGAAAATCTCTACTTTTATGCAATTTTTAGTTGCAATTAAATCTACTTTAAGTAGAATATTCACATCAAAACGAGATACACAATCTCGATGCTCTTTAAAAATTTGAAACAGGTTAGTGATGGGTTTTAGTGAGTTTATCAAGTTCGCTGATGATAAAAGGCTTAATCAATGTATTCACTTCATAGCAATTATAAACCCAAGAGTGCGAAATGAGATTCAGGCTAATCAACTTCTCAATAGCCACCTTGGTTTTAAAATCCTCACTCCAAATTCGCTCGCCTAAGCAAGATGATACAAGAATTTCCTTTTCCAGTTCGGAGAGATTGGAGAGCAACTTAATTAGCTTATCAGATTCCGAGTACGTGATGGAAATTTGGCGAAATTTAGTAAAAGCAAGCTTTATGCCATTACAAAGTAAAATCCAAGCCCCAGTGGAAAGTAGCGTAAAAATAATACTACCTAGAGCGGAAAGAGGAAACCAATTAGGAAAGAATATCGGGGTTTTAGCATCCATATCTGCCGCTAATTCAGGAGGCATAAAGTAAAAACTGCTAAATAAGAAAACGAAGAACATAGTCATATGAGTGAACACAACCTTAGTCAATATAGTGTTAAGTAGTTTGGCGTACTCTTCCATAATGTTTCCTCTGATTAAATTGTAGTCGCAGAGAGCATTGTATTCCTCGATGTAGTCGCATACAAGAGGACTTGAGCCTTACAAGTATAAAGAAAGGCACTCATCATTAACCTGTTTTGAATTTTCGACAATTTGGCTACAGAATCACAGTGCATAACGGTATTAAGCGGTCGTTAGATTAAAAGCCCTAACCTACTTAATAACACTGTGGTTTAAAGTCTGCCCATGCAAAGCCAGTGAAAAACGGTGCAGTTGCCGAAAGTGGAGCTCAAGCAGGCGAATATCCCAATGTGGATATTTCAAAACACATTTGCTAGTACAGAGACACAACGGCATGTGAAACCGTTGCGAATGATAGATGAAGTGTGTTTTGAAATGGCAGACAAACGAGGAATGTAACAATGGAAAAATTAGAAATTAAGTGTAATCACAGCCCTATTCTAGACAAAATCAGCACAGACTGATTGCACTACTCCACTGACCGCTCGAAAGGGCGGTATTTTTTAATATTTGACACTGCCCCCACTTCCGGATTAAGATGTTCTCACTTTCAAGCTGTCATTTGACAGCTTTTTTTATACCTAAAGGAGCGAAAAATGAAAGTCAGCAAAGAACATCAAGAATGGATTAAACAATACGCCAAAAGCCATAACCTTACCGAAGAAGCCGCGTTGAATAAATTGATTGGTGATGTGCGAGAAACGCAAGAATCTGAACGAGTGAGCTTGCAACAGCAGATTATCGAAAGATTGCCGAATTTAAATCTTGAACAAATGCGTGAAATTCGTCAGCGTGTTGAGCAGTTTTATCCGACGTTATTTCACGTTTTGTCAGAAGCAATTAAAAAATAATTTCGCTTTACAAGCCCAAATTCTTATACTACTATTCGCCTCAAGGTCTCAAAACCTAAAACTCAAAGGCGGATAGATTTACTAGTCGCCAACAGGCGATTTTTTTATATCCGTAATCCTGACTATGTCGGGAGGGCGACTAATAGAATACCGCAAGGAAATACGTCCAGCCCTTTGCCTTTGAGTAGGGTTTTTGAGCCTCCCGACGCCATTCTCAAAAATGGCTTGTTTGATACAAATAGACTCAAAGGATTACAAAATGTCAAATCTTACTATCTTCAAATTTGAAAACACTCCTGTTCAAACCATTGTAGAAAACAATGAGATCTTTTTTAGAGCAGCTCAGCTTGCAGAGTTATTGCAATATAAAAATCCACATAAAGCGATTAAAGATCACGTAGATCCTGACGACCTAACGAAACGTGAGATCGTGAATACTATCAATAAACGTGCTCAAGTTCTCTTCGTGAATGAAAGCGGAATGTATTCATTAGTCTTGAGTTCAAAATTAGAGCAAGCTAAAAAAGTAAAACGCTGGGTCACTTCTGAAGTGTTACCGGCAATTAGAAAAACAGGAAAATATCAACTTCAACCGCAACAGCTCGCCTTGCCAGAACCTGAGAAATTCACCTTTGAATTTACAGAGCATGACCTACAACAGCTCGTTTGGGCGTGGTTTGCTTTATTGCGTGGCATGGAACTTTGCCAAGTGCTTCACCCTGCATTAAAACAAATTGGTTCGCACTATGCTGCATCCGTTTATGACATAGCTTACGAATATCGCAGTACTCTCCGTCAGGCACATAACGTATTGACGCGCATTACAGAGCAATTTGAATGCGAGCAAGGAAATAACTGGCGCGTATTAAAATATCTTAGAGCCTACAACCCTAAAGCAACAGGCTTTCAGCTAGATATTCTCTAAAACACCACAAAATCCGACCGCACTTTTTTAAGCCTGCGGCGGATTGCTACACCCTAAATTCACTAAATTGACTAAAAAGGAAACAAAATGAGCTTATTTATCAGCGCACTTGTGGCATTTATTACAGCCATCATCACATCTTTGATTTTATATCGTTTAAAAAGTCACGTAGAGCAGAAAGACAATTCAGACGATTTGCATCGCTTGAAGATTGATTTTCTTCGTACTCAGCTTCAATCTCAAGATACTGCTGGTAAAAATCTTCATACCGAATGTAAAGGCGCACCGCTAAATCAGCCAGTGCATCGACCCGAGCCTGATTCGATTCAAACGACTGATGAACCAAAAGAGTCGCCGCCATATTCCAAGCATCAATAAACTCAAATCGCTTTTCCATTTTATTCTTCTCCATTGAATGGATGGAAAAGCCAATATACCACGTAATCAAGCGTAGCTAAATTTTAAAGGAACAAAAAATGAACAAATTAATCATTACGCTTGTGTGTGCATTTGTGGTGTATATGGCGCACGCCCTAAATCTTAATCAAGACTGTGACGGCAAAATCTGCCACACCGAAATAATTTCAACCATAGAAGGAAAATAAAATGTACCAACTCAAAGCTAAATGCTCTGGCTTGGCTGATTTAATGGTAAAGCCTAAAAGCGGTAATGGAATATCTGCTACAGCAAAAAGTGCGGTGAGAAAGATAGTGAAATTTGATTTATTCGGTTATCGAGATTTTGAGGGGAATAAATACACCGAGAAAGGCATTGCACTAGAAGAACAAGCTATTAAGTTAAGCGGTCGTAAACGTGGATTACCTCTTAAAAAGAACACGGAAAGACGTGAAAACGATTGGATTACAGGCGAGTGCGACATTTATGTGCCAAGTCGAAAATTAATCATAGATACTAAATGTTCTTGGGATATTGGCTCACACCCTTTTTTTGCTGATGAGGCAGAAGAAAAAGCCAAAAAAGCGGGGTATGACGCACAAATGCAAGGCTATATGTGGCTATGGGATTGTGATGAGGCGCAAATTGATTTTGTCCTCCTCCCCACTCCTTATGACCAATTATCAAGCTATGACGACCCAAACAGATACATTGACTTGGTTGAGCAAATCCCCCAAGAAAAACGTATCACGACGGTCATAATTAAACGTGATGAGAAAATCATCGAGAAAATCAAAGAGCGGGTAGAAATTGCTCAAGAATATTATCAACAACTCATACAGGAGATGCGCTAATGGCACGTAATACCAACACCGTGATATTAGTCGGTCATTTAGGCAGTAACCCAGAAATCCGCCAATTCCAAAATGGCGGGCAAATTGCCACATTTAATCTTGCTATCGGCGATGATTACCGAGATAGACAAGGCAATACAGTTAAACGTACGCATTGGATACCTATTGTGGTGCATGGCAATTCTGCCGATGTGGCAAGACAATATCTGCAAAAAGGCTCAAAAATCTGTGTAACAGGAAAACTAGTACAGGAAAGCTGGCAAGACCAAAACGGCAATAACCGCACCGCACTTAAAGTAGCGACACAATCCTTTGAAATGCTAGACAGCAAGGCAAACAATGAAACACAACAGCCAACCAAAGACAAAGAAAAAACCGACCCATTAAGCGCAGCAGCAGAACAAGATGGGTTTGATAATGATATTCCGTTTTGAGTTACATGATAAGCCACTAACCAATAGTGGCTTTTTTATTGCTCTCAACCCAGCTCGCTTAAGCGAGCTTTTTATTACCCCCAAAAAATAGGAGAAATAGAATGATTAGAAACAGTAGATGGACACCTGAGGTTCCACGCCCAACACTTAATGATGAACATTTATTTGTAGCCTTTTTAAAGGAGTGGGTAGAAAAAGAATACAAAGATGAAGTTAATTCAGCCAAAAAGTACTTTGAAGATGAAGAATTTGATATTGAAGATTTTGGCATTTATCAAAGCATTTTAAAAGAGTGGATAGGCGATAATGAAGACACCGCTGAAAATCTTATTAAATGGCAAGGCTGGGATTATCGCCAAGCCAAAGAATTTGAAGAAAAAAATCTTGAGTATGATTTTGATAAAGAAAATAACCGCCTATCTAAACAATGGGTAACTGACAATGTTTATACATTGCCTTTTTCTGTCGGTAGTCGCGTAAAATGGGGTTTAAAAGAAGGTATTATTATGGAGGATAAAAATAATAATTACCTACCTTTTGGAAAAGTGTGCGTATTAGCAGATAAACAGGCAGCAAAAAATAAAAAATGGCAAGATCAAGGAATATCAAGTAGACATGGTGGTTATATTGTTAATTGGGAATCATTGGAATTGATAGAGGAAAAACAATGAACAGTATTAATACTGAATTCTTGCAACAGCAGATTGCAGATATGGCATATCATCAACTGGATGGGACAACAATCACTATTGCTGTTATCAAGTTGCATTCCGGATTTACAGTTACCGGTGAAAGTGCTTGTGTAGATCCAAATAACTTCGACGTGGAAATTGGCAAAAAGATTGCTTATGAAAACGCTTTTGACAAGTTATGGCAACTCTTTGGTTTTGAGCTTAAGCAAAAAATCGGTGGCGATTGGATTTATCGGTTGCAACGTGAACTTAACGAATTGGCTGAACGACTTGATAAGTTAAAAGCCTATCTTGACGGAATGAAGGAATGTGATCCAGACCGATTGAAGTTATTGAATAAACAAGTGGGTGCTATGGATGATTACCTCGATATTTTAAATCAACGTCTAGCGTATGTCTAAAAGCTAAACATAAAGCCTCTTGCCAAAAATGCAAGAGGTTTTTATTGGAGTAAATATGACTGAAGAATTATTAAGATTAAAAAACACGGCAAGAGTATTAGATATTAGCCGTTCTACTCTTTTACGAAGAATGAAAGATGACAAGGATTTTCCCGAGCCAATAAAAATCGGCAGATTCCTCTACTGGAGATCTACCGACATCCAACGTTATATCGACTGCAAACAGGCGCAAATGGCTAATTAATCTGATGTTAAGCACATTGCAGCAGATTCTCTCGCCCTCTCCTCAACAAAATCCCCCCACCACTGCATATATTCGATCCGTTGCGTTAGGTACTTAGCTTTATTGTAAGTACCACGCACGGAAGAATATTCAAAGTGAGCAAGGCAAACTTCAATAATTTCCGAGTTAAATTCGGCATCATTCATTGCGGTACTAAAAATAGATCGCAATCCGTGGGCCGTCAGTGTATTTTGATACCCCATTCTCTTAATGGCTTTGTTTGGGGTTTCCTTGTTCATTGGCTCATTTGAGTTTTTAAACCCGGTAAAAACATACTTTTGATTGCCTGTGAGTTTCTTCATTACAGCAAGGACTGCAAGCGCTTGTTTTGATAGTGGCGCAATAAAATCTTGTACCTTTCCAACTCTCCCCTTCATCTTGTGCTTTGGTATGTACCAAAGTTTTTCATCAAAATTAATCTCACTCCATTCCATTTGTGTTAATGCGCCAACACGAGTAGCGGTCAACAATAGCAATTCGATTGCGCACCGAACCTCTAAAGACATTTTAGAGGATTGAAGCGCTGCAAAGAATTCAGACAATCGTTCTGGTGGGATTGTCGGGTTATTTTCCGCTATGGGTCTTAAAAAACCTTCAGATAAATTAGCAATAGGATTGCTATGCAACAACCCAATATTCACGCCAAGGGTTATTATTTTGCTCATATACCCGATAACTCGATGTAATGTGTCTAGTTTCCCCTCTTTTTCTAAATACTTTAATTTGTTTCGTGCCAATGGCGCAGATATGTTTTTTAGCTCCATGTGGCCAAAGTGCGGTAGCAAATGGCGAGTAACGCGATCGACAATATCATCATAAGTAACTTGTTTTAAATTCCCTGCTTTTACCTCATGATGTTTGAACTCAAACCATTTTTCAGCAAGTGTAGAAAACAGATTTTCTTTTTCCTGTAAGGCTTCCTGCTCGAGAATAAAATTATGCTCTTGCGGATCGATATTTTTTGCTAATAGGCCCCGGTACTCATCACGCTTAACCCGAGCATCCGCAAGCGATAATTCAGGGTAACTCCCTAAGCTAATAATCGTTCTTTTTTTGATGATTGGCTTATAATATTGAAATCGCCATATCTTAGATCCGGTAACACGAACAAATAAAAATAGACCATAACCATCGGACAAAGAATAATCTTTCTCTTTCGGTTTAGCTTTTGTAATTTCCGTTGTAGTGAGTGGTTTAACGAGTTTCGGCATATGGAACCTTGGTATTATCAATTCAGCGGGAATGGTATTACATTACCTTTTTCCTGATTTTTAGTATTACAAACACAGAAAAATTGAAGTTATGATACTAAATGTAATACTAAAATCATGAAATTGAATGATACTCTATGAAACAATAAAATAAACCAAAAGACTATAAGTGATTGATTTTATGTTATGAATGGAACTTTATGATACTTTATGAAAAGAAAAGATGGTGCGACTAGCTGGACTCGAACCAGTGACCCCCACCATGTCAAGGTGGTGCTCTAACCAACTGAGCTATAGTCGCACTGTATAAAGTGTTTGGAATTATAGATATTTTTAATCTGAAAACAAGTATTTTTCTTAAAACTCGATATAACTGGCAAAAAAGTAAACAGTCTTGCCTTAACTAACAGGGCTGTTTTTGATTTCCCAAATTTTTAAGCGTATAATCTGCACCGATTTTTTATCTGGCTAAGATGTAGCGAAATAAAATAATACCTTTAAAGTTTTGTAATTATTGACGGAGTAAATAATGTCTAGAAGACTAAGAAGAACGAAGATTGTATGTACTATGGGCCCATCAACTGACCGTGATAACAATCTTGAAAAAATTATCGCAGCGGGCGCAAACGTAGTTCGTATGAACTTCTCTCACGGTACACCTGAAGATCATATCGAACGAGCAGAACGTGTACGTTCTATCGCGAAAAAATTAGGTAAAACCGTGGCAATCTTAGGTGATTTACAAGGTCCTAAAATTCGTGTTTCTACCTTTAAAGACGGTAAAATTTTCTTAAGAGTTGGCGATAAATTCATTCTTGATGCGGAATTGCCAAAAGGCGAAGGTACACAAGAATCTGTTGGTTTAGACTATAAAACGCTTCCACAAGATGTTGTACCAGGCGATATTCTTTTATTAGATGATGGTCGTGTTCAATTAAAAGTATTATCAACTGATGGTGCAAAAGTTTTCACCGAAGTCACTGTTGGCGGTCCATTATCAAATAATAAAGGTATCAACAAATTAGGTGGCGGTTTATCTGCAGATGCATTAACAGAAAAAGATAAAGCAGACATTATTACCGCTGCACGCATTGGCGTTGATTTCTTAGCTGTTTCTTTCCCTCGTTCAAGTGCTGACCTAAATTATGCGCGTGAACTTGCTCAACAAGCTGGTTTAAATGCAAAAATCGTTGCTAAAGTTGAACGTGCAGAAACTGTTGCTAATGATGAGGCAATGGACGATATTATTTTAGCATCTGATGTAATTATGGTTGCTCGTGGTGATTTAGGTGTGGAAATTGGCGATCCTGAATTAGTTGGCGTGCAGAAAAAATTAATCCGTCGTTCACGTCAATTAAATCGTGCAGTAATTACAGCAACTCAAATGATGGAATCAATGATTAGCAACCCAATGCCAACTCGTGCTGAAGTGATGGACGTTGCAAACGCAGTATTAGATGGTACTGATGCGGTTATGCTTTCTGCTGAAACAGCAGCAGGTCAGTATCCTTCTGAAACAGTAGTGGCAATGGCGGGCGTATGTTTAGGGGCAGAAAAAATGCCAAGCATTAATGTTTCTCGTCACCGTATGGATAAAGAATTTGAAGCCATTGAAGAATCTGTTGCTATGTCTGCAATGTATGCAGCAAACCATATGAAAGGTGTTGCAGCAATCGTTACTTTAACTAGCACAGGTCATACACCATTATTGATGTCACGTATTAGCTCTGGTTTACCAATCTTTGCTTTATCTCGTCATCAAGAAACCTTAAATCTTTGTGCATTATACCGCGGTGTAACCCCTGTTTTCTATGGTGAAGATAGCCGTACTGAAGCTGGTGCAAAAGCTGCACTACAATCATTAAAAGAAAAAGGTTATTTATCTGCAGGCGATTTAGTGCTTCTAACGCAGGGTGGACAAGGTGCGACAGAAACTAACGTTTGTCGCACATTAATTGTTGAATAATCAATAATCTGAATACTTTAAATAAAGAGCGGTGGATTTTCCACCGTTTTTTATTTCCTTTTTTTACCGCACTTTTCACTTAAACCCAATAGATATTTGCGGTATTATAGGCGACATTCTAGTATCGAAATAAGTCCTATGGCATCACAACCTCAAATCAAATCTTCTGACAAAAAAACGGCACAAGTAAGTATTCCCCCGCACTCAATTGAAGCTGAACAAGCTGTATTGGGTGGCATCATGCTGAGCAATCAACATTGGGATAGTATTGCTGAACGTGTGATTGCTGACGATTTTTATACTTTTCAGCATCGTCTAATTTTTACAGAAATGGAACATCTGATGCGTAATCAATCGCCTATTGATTTAATTACGCTAGATCAAGCCTTAAGAAGCCGTGGAGTAAGCGATGAAGTAGGTGGATTTGCCTATCTAGCAGAGCTTTCCAATAATACTCCGAACGCCATTAATATTTTGGCTTATGCGGATATTGTGCGTGAGAAAGCCATATTACGAGAACTTATTTCGGTAGGAAATCGTATTGCTGAAAATAGCTATTCTCCCAAAGGGCAAGACATCAAATTAATTCTTGATGAAGCGGAACGTGAAGTATTTGCGATTGCAGAAAAACGAACAACTTCTAGCGAAGGCCCGCAGAATGTGATCAATGTGCTAGAAAGTACCATTGAAAAAATCGATATTTTGAGCAAACTTGAAAATCATTCAGGCGTAACGGGCATTACAACCGGTTTCACTGATCTTGATAAAAAAACGGCAGGTTTACAGCCTTCTGACTTAATTATCGTTGCGGCACGTCCATCAATGGGTAAAACCACTTTTGCCATGAACCTTTGCGAAAATGCGGCAATGGCAAGTGAAAAACCTGTTTTAGTATTTAGTTTAGAAATGCCCGCAGAACAAATTATGATGCGTATGATCGCTTCCCTTGCTCGCGTTGATCAAACTAAAATCCGAACAGGTCAAAATTTAGATGAGATTGAGTGGAACAAAATTGCTAGCGTAGTGGGAATGTTTAAGCAAAAAAATAATCTTTTTATCGATGATTCTTCAGGTTTAACCCCTACAGACGTTCGTTCCCGCGCACGCCGAGTTTATCGTGAAAATGGTGGATTAAGTATGATTATGGTGGATTATTTGCAACTAATGCGTGCACCTGCATTCTCAGATAACCGAACACTAGAAATCGCAGAAATTTCTCGCTCCCTCAAAGCGCTAGCCAAAGAATTACAAGTGCCAGTAGTCGCCCTTTCTCAGTTAAATCGTACTTTAGAACAACGCGCGGACAAACGCCCTGTAAACTCAGATTTACGTGAATCAGGCTCCATTGAACAAGATGCTGACTTAATTATGTTTATTTACCGAGATGAAGTCTATAACGATAACTCGGAAGATAAAGGTGTTGCAGAAATTATTATTGGTAAGCAGCGTAACGGTCCAATTGGTCGAGTGCGGTTAAAATTTAATGGACAATTTTCACGCTTCGACAATCTCGCTGAACAACGTGAATATCGAGATGATTATTAAGGAAAAATAATGAACGTAAAACCGGCGACAGCGAAAATCAGTTCGCACGCCTTAAAACACAATTTAGAAATAATTAAACAAAAAGCACCAAATAGCAAAATTATTGCTGTGGTTAAAGCAAACGCTTATGGTCACGGCGTTGTATTCGTTGCTTCAACCTTAGAACAAAGCGTCGATTGCTTTGGCGTGGCTCGTTTAGAAGAGGCTTTGGCATTACGCTCAAACGGCATCACTAAACCGATTTTATTGCTTGAAGGCTTTTTCAATGAACAAGATTTGCCTATTCTAGCCGTTAATAATATTGAAACCGTGGTGCATAATCACGAACAGCTTGAAGCTTTAAAACATTCAAATTTACCAAGTCCAATTAAGGTTTGGTTAAAAATAGATACGGGCATGCATCGCTTGGGCGTTGCTCTTGATGAAGTGGATTATTTTTATCAAGAACTCAAAAAACTCCCTCAAATTCAACCGCACTTAGGCTTTGTCAGCCATTTCAGCCGTGCCGATGAACTAGAATCAGATTACACCCAACTTCAAATCAATCGTTTTTTATCCGCTACAAAAGATAAGCAAGGTGAGCGTACTATTGCGGCGTCAGGCGGCATTCTTTTCTGGCCAAAATCTCACTTAGAATGTATCCGCCCGGGCATTATTATGTACGGCATTTC
This sequence comes from Haemophilus sp. HN_Hi16, assembly GCF_049823435.1. Lineage (NCBI taxonomy): Bacteria > Pseudomonadati > Pseudomonadota > Gammaproteobacteria > Pasteurellales > Pasteurellaceae > Haemophilus > Haemophilus sp. HN_Hi16. The sequence continues at coordinate 1,220,851 of NZ_CP187500.1, read as the reverse complement.
TCCAACTGATACTATCGGTAAAGAGTTTGGCTTAACGCCTGTAATGAATTTAACCTCGTCATTAATTGCCATTCGCCATCATAAACAAGGCGATCCTGTAGGTTATGGCGGTATTTGGACAAGCCCACGAGATACAAAAATTGGCGTGGTCGCAATGGGTTATGGCGATGGTTATCCGCGCGATGTGCCTGAAGGTACGCCTGTCTATTTAAATGGCCGTCTTGTACCAATTGTTGGACGTGTGTCAATGGATATGCTCACTGTTGATTTAGGCGCAGAGAGCCAAGATTTGGTAGGCGATGAAGTAATTCTATGGGGTAAGGAATTACCTATTGAAACCGTAGCTAAATTCACAGGCATTTTAAGCTACGAGCTAATTACAAAATTAACGCCGCGTGTTATAACTGAATATGTTGATTAATCACTGCATTTTTTGAACAGAGGGAGTCATTCTCCCTAATAAAAATCCTAGAAAGTGCGGTTAAAATTTTGATTATTTTTAATGAAAGGAAATACCATGAAAAACATTAACCCGACTCACACCCATGCGTGGAAATCTCTCGAAGCACATAAAGCTGAATTGTCAAACACCACCATCCTAGATTTATTTAAACAAGAAAAAAATCGTTTTGACAATTATTCTTTAACATTCAATAACCAAATTCTTGTAGATTTTTCCAAAAACAACATCAATCAAACAACCCTTTCACATCTTCGCCAACTTGCTCAAGAATGCTCTCTTGATAGCGCAAAAGAAGCAATGTTTACCGGTAAAAAAATCAATCGTACTGAAAATCGAGCTGTACTACATACCGCACTTCGCAATCGTTCTAATACTCCAGTGCTTGTTGATGGCAAAGATGTCATGCCTGAAGTCAATGCTGTGCTAGCTAAAATGAAAGATTTCTGTCTGCGTATTATTTCTGGTGAATGGAAAGGCTATACAGGCAAAGCGATTACTGATGTTGTGAATATTGGTATTGGTGGCTCTGATTTAGGTCCTTATATGGTAACTGAAGCACTTCGCCCGTATAAAAATCACTTAAATATGCACTTTGTTTCAAATGTGGATGGTACACACATCGCAGAAACCTTAAAAAAAGTCAATCCAGAAACAACTCTTTTCTTAGTGGCATCGAAAACCTTTACAACTCAAGAAACCATGACAAATGCGCAAAGTGCACGTGATTGGTTACTGAAAGCAGCGAAAGATGAAAATGAGGTTGCAAAACATTTTGCAGCATTATCAACCAATGCTAAAGATGTAGAAAAATTTGGTATTGATACAAATAACATGTTTGAATTTTGGGATTGGGTTGGCGGTCGTTACTCTTTATGGTCAGCTATTGGTCTTTCAATTGCACTATCCATTGGCTTTGAAAACTTTGAAGCGTTATTAAGTGGCGCACATGAAATGGATAAACATTTCCGCTCTGCTCCAATCGAAAAAAATATTCCAACTACTTTAGCCTTAGTTGGTTTATGGAATACCAATTTCCTTGGAGCCCAAACAGAAGCAATCTTACCTTATGATCAATATTTACATCGCTTTGCGGCTTATTTCCAACAAGGTAATATGGAATCAAATGGTAAATATGTGGATCGTGATGGCAATGTCATTAACAATTACCAAACGGGCCCGATTATTTGGGGAGAACCAGGTACAAATGGACAACACGCGTTCTATCAATTAATTCATCAAGGCACCACTTTAATTCCTTGTGATTTTATCGCACCAGCCCAAACCCACAATCCATTGGCGGATCATCACAATAAATTGCTTTCAAACTTCTTTGCACAAACAGAAGCATTAGCATTCGGAAAAACAAAAGAGGAAGTCGAGGCTGAATTTATAAAAGCGGGTAAATCTTTAGATGATGTAAAAAATATCATTCCATTTAAAATATTTACGGGTAATAAACCGACTAATTCAATTCTTATTCAAAAAATCACGCCATTTACTTTGGGCGCATTAATTGCCATGTATGAACACAAAATCTTCGTACAAGGTGTGATTTTTAATATCTTTAGCTTCGATCAATGGGGTGTCGAACTAGGCAAACAACTTGCAAACAGAATTCTTCCTGAATTAACAGATTCTGAAAAAGTCGTAAGCCACGATAGTTCAACAAATGGATTAATTAATCAATTTAAAGTATGGCGTTAATTATTTAGATTTGAATAATTCCAAGTTTATCTAAGGACTAAATTCTAATTTAGTCCTTTAAATTTATCTTAGATAAACGATAAATATATATTTTAAATGAGTTTAATTATAAAAAATCAGTGCCTTACTAAGTTAAGGCACTGATTAATCATATTAGACTTTAATGCTATTAGTTATAGCACAGAAACATTTAAGTTCGAGCCGCCACCAACAATACGAACTCGGCGACCAGCTACAAAACTGCTGTCAGCCTTTTGAACAACAACGATCTCTTGACCATCATCTTTTTTAATTACAAGTTCAGCACCGTTTACTTGACTTACTTTCTCTTCGATTTTGCTTCCAGCTACTGCACCACCAATCGCACCAACTACTGCTGCGATAACTTGACCACGACCACCGCCAATTGCACTACCCGCAATACCACCTAACGCACCGCCACCAAGAGTACCAATTACGCCTTGATTATCAGCTTGGATCTTAACAGGACGCACAGAAACAATCGTACCATAAGTAATTGAACGAGCTTCCTTTGCTTGAGATGCACTATACACATCGCCACTAAAAATATCTGTATTCGTACATCCAGCCACACTAAAAATAGTTAAGATAGCTAATGCTAGTGTTTTCTTTTTCATATCTATATCCTTAATTTAAGAATTAAAATGGATTTCTTGGCGAAAATGATGAAATATTCTTTACTTGGCTATTATTAGACACCATCACACAAGCCCCAATAGCAAGAGTTGAATCATACTTATGCACAATAATAACTTCCTCTCCTTTCTGCTGGTTACCAGAACAATCATTTTTACGAATAGTTAATTTAAGATTTTCGCCTTCCATTTGGCTAAAAACGATTTGACCTTTAAGCATTTTCATCTTTTTGAAAAGAAGAACAAGCACTCAAGCCTACTGTTGCTAAAACAACGAATGCAAGTGATAATTTATTCATTTTTACTAAACCTCAAGTATTTTTTTAATAGAATAAGGATGAACCTTAATGCAAGTATGATTTACTGTTTTATCCGTAAAACTTACTGCAATAGATGGATTTGGTAATCTTTCCCCATCCACCTTAGGCTCGCTCACTTTAATGGTTAAGTGAGTTAATTTGTCCCATAAAAAATACATATTAACACGGTCAATCCATTCATTTATCGATTCATTCGGTAAAAATGGCACTACAATCTCAATATGTTCCCAACCTTCAATTGGATATTTTTTATTTTTAGGAAGTGGAAGTTCAATAATATCCACAAATTGATTGGCAAATTTAACTGGTTTTTCTAATTCAATAAGATAAATCTTACGACCATTAACAATATTATCAGATAAAATTCTACCGCACTTTAATAAAAGTATCAGCCAATTTTTAGCACTTTGCTCACTATTTACCCGTAATGCAAGATGATCGATTTCATAGTGAGACAGATCTATTGTCATTTCTTTGGCTAAATGCTGAATTTTTCTTTCAAACGTTGCTAAATCTGCTGAAAGTGCGGTCAAATTTTCCTGTAAATTTGTCATTTTGTCCCTTTGAGAAATATACAAAGAACGGTATCATAACCGATTATTTTTATTATTCAATTTGAACATAGGAAAAAACGTGAATATTCAATCTATTCTATCCGATAAAATTAAACAAGCAATGGTTATTGCAGGTGCTGATCAATCTTGTGATGCGCTTGTTCGTCAATCAGGCAAACCACAATTTGGCGATTATCAAGCCAACGGTATTATGGCTACAGCAAAAAAATTAGGTTTAAATCCACGAGAATTTGCTCAAAAAGTTTTAGATAATCTTCAACTATCTGATATTGCAGAAAAATTAGAAATCGCAGGCCCAGGTTTTATCAATATTTTCGTAAATCCAACTTGGCTAACAACTGAAATTTCAGCTGCACTTTCCCACAAAAATTTAGGTATTCAAGCTACCAATAAACAAACAGTTGTGATTGATTATTCATCTCCAAACGTAGCAAAAGAAATGCACGTAGGTCATTTACGCTCTACGATAATCGGCGATGCTGTAGCCAGAACCCTTGAGTTTTTAGGTCACAATGTCATCCGCGCTAACCACGTAGGCGACTGGGGAACGCAATTCGGAATGCTTATTGCTTATCTTGAAAAAATGCAAAACGAACACGCCAGTGAAATGGAATTGCAAGATCTTGAAGCCTTTTATCGCGAAGCCAAAAAACACTACGATGAAGATGAAATATTCGCTGAAAAAGCACGTAATTATGTCGTGAAATTACAAGGTGGAAATGAATATTGTCGAGCGATGTGGAAACGTTTAGTCGATATTACTATGCAACAAAATCAGCACAACTATGCTCGCTTAAACGTGACTTTAACCGAAAAAGATGTAATGGGCGAAAGTCTTTATAATCCTATGTTACCAAGCATTGTAGAAGATCTTAAAAAACAAGGTTTAGCTGTAGAAAATGATGGTGCATTGGTTGTTTATTTAGATGAATTTAAAAATAAAGATGGCGACCCAATGGGCGTGATCGTTCAGAAAAAAGACGGCGGTTTCCTTTACACTACAACCGATATTGCTGCAGCAAAATATCGTTATGAAACATTAAAAGCTAATCGCGCACTTGTTTTTTCAGATACTCGCCAAAGCCAACATATGCAACAAGCTTGGCTAATTACTCGTAAAGCAGGTTATGTACCAGACAGTTTCTCGTTAGAGCATAAAAACTTTGGGATGATGCTTGGTAAAGATGGCAAACCATTTAAAACTCGTACTGGCGGCACAGTAAAATTAGCCGATCTATTAGATGAAGCCATCGAACGCGCCACTGTATTAATTAATGAAAAAAATACCAATTTATCTAATGATGAAAAACAAGCTGTGATTGAGGCTATTGGTATTGGATCGGTAAAATATGCAGATCTATCCAAAAACCGCACCACGGATTATGTTTTTGATTGGGATAATATGTTAAGTTTCGAAGGCAACACTGCGCCTTATATGCAATATGCTTACACCCGTATTCGTTCGATCTTTAATAAAACAGAGATAAATTCGACCGCACTTTTGGCTGCACCTTTAACTATTAAAGATGATAAAGAAAGAACGCTTGCAATCAAACTTCTACAATTTGAAGAAGCCGTGCAAACTGTCGGAAAAGAAGGCACACCACACGTGCTTTGTGCTTATTTATACGAACTTGCAGGCATCTTCTCATCATTCTATGAACATTGCCCAATTTTAAATGCTGAAGATGAGGCCGTAAAATTAAGTCGTTTGAAATTAGCATTATTAACGGAAAAAACCTTGAAACAAGGTTTAGCGTTACTCGGTATTAAAACCGTAGAAAAAATGTAATTTCGATAATTAAATCCCTTTCCTACGAAAGGGATTTTTTATGCTTGTTTACTGAATAAAAAAAGTGCCCCAATGGGGCACTACTCGGAAAGCAAAATAGATGTCGGCTATTTAGGATAGCACTTGTTTTTAGTGGGTTCAGAATAAAGAAATCCTATCAGTTATGCAAATACATATTTTTAGATTTGTGAACTTGGTCACGATTTTTTTATAAAAAACAAATGTATTTATAATAAAGTGCGGTAAAATTCTATTAAAATATTTCCGCACTTTACGCCCCTACTTTAAAGAATATTCTTTTCTCCACGAGATACACTAATCAAGCCAGAACGAACAATTTCTAACAATGTGGTTTCTTCTTTCAATGCAGAAATAAACGCATCAACTTTATCATTTGTACCGCTTAATTGAATTGTGTAAGACTTTGGTGTGACATCTACAATTTGACCGCGGAAAATGTCGGCTAATCGTTTAATTTCATCGCGAGATGACCCCACTGCTCTTACTTTCGCTAAAACAATTTCTCGTTCTATATGTTCCTGTTCACTTAAATTAACCACTTTGAACACATCCACTAATTTATGAAGTTGTTTTTCAATTTGCTCCAATGCTTGAGTATCGCCCACTGCTTCAATAGTCATTCGAGAAAGCGTTGGATCATCCGTTGGCGCCACCGTCAAACTTTCAATATTAAAGGCACGTTGAGAGAATAAACCAACAACACGCGATAATGCTCCCGATTCATTTTCGAGTAAAACAGATAAAATTCTACGCATTAGTTTGTCTCCTCTTGAGGTTTACTTAAAATCATTTCATTCATTGCGCCACCACGAATTTGCATTGGATAAACGTGTTCAGATTCATCTACATTAATATCTACAAAGACTAATTTATTTTTAATACTGAATGCTTCTTGCAATTTGCTTTCAAGTTCATCGGGGGTAGCAATTTTTATTCCTACGTGACCGTAAGATTCAGCCAATTTCACAAAATCAGGCAAGGAATTCATATAGGTTTGTGAATGACGACCAGAATAAATCAAGTCTTGCCATTGTTTTACCATTCCCAAGAAATGATTATTCAAACAAATAATAACAACTGGAATGCCATATTGGGTTGCGGTAGAAAGCTCTTGAATATTCATTTGAATACTGCCATCACCAGTAACACAAACAACAGTTCCTTCAGGATGAGCTAATTTCACACCTAGTGCCGCAGGAAAACCAAAACCCATTGTGCCAGCACCGCCAGAATTAATCCAATGACGAGGTTCATCAAATGGATAATGTAACGCAGCAAACATTTGGTGCTGACCTACATCAGAAGCGACATAGGCTTGTCCTTTCGTGAGGCGATATACGGCTTCTATTACTTGTTGTGGTTTAATCACACCAGAAGTGCGGTCAAATTCCAAACATTTTTTTGCTTTCCATTGGTTGATTTCTTGCCACCAACTTTCAAGATCCGTTTGAGATTTCAATCCCTCCTCATTCAATAAACTAAAAAATTCTTCCAATACATTTTTCGCATTTCCGACAATTGGAATCGCGGCTGGCACATTTTTAGAAATCGAGGTTGGATCAATATCAATATGAATCACTTTTGCATTTGGGCAATATTTTTCTAAATTATTTGTTGTTCGATCATCAAAACGAACGCCAATCCCCAAAATAAGATCACTTTCGTGCATTGCCGTATTAGCTTCTAAAGTACCGTGCATACCCAACATACCTAAGAATTGTTTATCTGTACTTGGATAAACCCCTAATCCCATTAACGATGAAGTCACTGGCAAATTTAAGCGTTGTGCAAACTGAATTAACTGCTCACTACATTCAGCAGTGATTGCGCCACCACCGACAAAAAGTATCGGTTTCTTCGCCACTAAAAGTGCTTTTAACGCTTTTTTAATTTGGCCTTTGTGCCCATTTACTGTGGGATTATAAGAGCGTAACTCGACAGATTCTGGGTATTCATAAGGATATTTAAAATTAGGATTTACAGTGTCTTTTGGAATATCCACAACAACAGGGCCAGGGCGACCTGTAGACGCAATATAAAAGGCCTTTTTCAAAGTAGATGGAATATCTTCCGCCTTTTTTACAATAAAGCTATGCTTCACAACGGGACGAGAAATACCTAGCATATCGCATTCTTGGAAAGCATCACTGCCAATTAAATTACTCATAACCTGACCCGAAATAATAACCATAGGCACAGAATCGGTGTAAGCCGTTAAAATTCCAGTGATTGCATTTGTTGCTCCTGGTCCTGAAGTCACTAACACACATCCAACTTTACCTGTTGAACGTGCATAACCATCCGCCATATGCACCGCAGCTTGTTCGTGACGAACTAAAATATGTTCAATGCCACCTAGCGTATGAATTGCATCATAAATATCTAATACCGCCCCACCAGGATAACCAAATACGTACTCTACGCCTTCATCACGTAAAGATTGAACCACCATCTCTGCGCCAGATAACTTCTTCATCTTTTACTCCTTAAATTTACCGCACTTTTAAAAATACGAACAGGTTATGTCAATGTTTCACATCATACAAAGTAAAAAAAATTTGTCTAGCCACTAAAACAATAAAAAAATCAATTAAAAAAATATAAAAAACCAAAGACAAATGAAAATTTAGTTTTTTATAAAATCTTCCATCAATAAAAACAAAAAAATGCGACAAAATGCCACATTTTATAAAATAGTAAAAATATTATTTTTTATTCAAATTTTTGAATTGGATCACATTTTTAGCGTTTTTTAACTGCAAATACAATGACAATCAATGAAACTGCCGTTGCTGCAAAACCAGCTAAACCTGAATAAGTAAACCCTACCACAATGTAACCAATAGAAGTCGCTGTTGCAACTGTGGCAGCATAAGGAAGCTGAGTAGTAACGTGATCAATATGATTACATTTTGCTCCCGTTGAAGACAAAATTGTTGTATCCGACACTGGCGAGCAATGATCACCACATACAGCCCCAGCCATTACTGCAGATAAACAAGGAAGCAATAATTCTGGTGCCGCATTCGCTGCCATTGCTGCGGCAATTGGTAACATAATGCCAAATGTCCCCCAGCTCGTACCTGTTGAGAACGCCATCGCTGCACCAAGAACAAAAAGTATAACAGGCAAAAATTGCATTGGAATATTACCAGACACAAGAGAAGATAGATATTTACCTGTTTGCATATCGCCTACGATTTTATTAATTGTCCAAGCAAAGAATAAAATTGCGATTGCGCCTGACATTGATTTAATTCCCACAATCCAAGAACGTGCATATTCAGGAACACTCACTTGACGATCAAGAATAATTAATAAAGTAGAAATAATAATTGAACAGAATCCGCCTACAACCAAAGATGTTCCTACTACTGTGTTTTCAAATGCACCTAAAACACTAAACACTTTTCCATCCGCAGCTAATGCCTCTGCCCCTGTGTAAATCATCATTGAAACTGTAGCGATAATTAAAACTAAAATAGGTAATATAAGATTACGCACGTGACCTTTTGCACCCGTTTCTTCTTCCAACTGATCTTCAGCATTTTCCAAAGCTAATTTTTCGTGACGCACCATTGAAGCAATATCAAAAGAAAAATATGCCACAAAAAACACCATAATAATGGAAAAAATTGCATAGAAGTTCATTGAACTCATAGCCACGAATGCACCAATTGGCGTATATTCAGTAATGGAATAAGTCGCTAATAAACCACCTATTAAAGTAATAATATATGCGCCCCAACTTGAAACAGGCATCATTACACACATCGGTGCAGCCGTTGAATCTAAAATATAAGCAAGTTTCGCACGAGAAACTTTAAAACGATCTGTCACAGGACGAGCAATTGCGCCTACAGCAAGACTATGGAAATAATCATCAATAAAAGTAACAAAAACTAATGATGCCGCTAATAATTTAGCACCGCGACGACCTTTAATACGGCTTTGCGCCCATTCAGCAAAGGCACGATTACTGCCTGATACGGTTAAAAGTGCGGTTAAAACACCAAGCAATAATAAGAACAAAACAATATTCATATTTGAATTGATTTCACCATCAGCATAAACCAAAGAAACCACATTTTTTACCAAATAATTAAATGTGCTGCCGATTTGCCAATCGTTTAACATTAATGATCCAATAACAATCCCCGCACTAAGCGAAACCAAAACACGGCGAGTTGCTATCGCCAAAATTATCGCCAACAAGGCAGGGACGATTGACCAAACAGATGATGAAAAATCAATAAGTTCCATTAAATAATACCTATAATTAATGGAGAGAACGGAAAGCACAGGACAGAATAAGACCAGAACAACCGTAGCGCTCCATAGTTAATCAGAAAAACTATGACAGTGCCGCCCCTTTCGAGTACGCCACCAACCAAACAAAATGACTTTTATTTGATTTCGGCAACTATTCCTTTCTTTTTTCTTCTTCGTTATCCACTCTGAAAAAATACTTATAATAATTGCACCTCTACTTTTGTAGTAATTCGAGAGATTACCGTAAAACAAACAAAATGCCAACAGATTTTGTAAAAAATTTATAAACTCGAATAAAAATATAAAGAAAATAAACACAAAAAAATATATCTGTTTCGATCATTTATTTAATAATAGATATTTACAATAAATTTTATTTTCTCTATTATTAAATAAATTTTCCCACATTTAATGTTATTTATTGAGGTTTATTATGAACGAATTAGTAAGAGGTTTAACAAATCTTCGTAGTTTACGCGCAGCTGTACGTGAATTAACGTTAGAACAAGCAGAAAATGCCCTAGAAAAATTACAAACAGCTATCGAAGAAAAACGTGCTAATCAAGCAGAATTAATTAAAGCAGAGACAGAGCGAAAAGAGCGTTTAGCTAAATATAAAGAATTAATGGAAAAAGAAGGTATTACGCCTGAAGAATTACGAGAAATTTTTGGCACAACAACTGTATCCACTCGAACAAAACGTGCTCCACGCCCTGCAAAATATGCCTTTATTGATGAAAATGGTGAGCATAAAACTTGGACGGGTCAAGGTCGCACACCACGTCCAATTCAAAATGCATTGAACAAAGGTAAATCATTATCTGATTTCGAAATTTAATTTTTCTATTTGAAACTAGAACTCATTTTTATGGGTTCTATTTTTTTATTTAAACATAGCACACAACATTATGATCGAAAAAAAAATATTACTCACTGATTGCCCTGATGATAAAGGCTTAATCGCAAAAATAACTAATATTTGTTACAAACATCAACTAAATATTCTGCATAATAATGAATTTGTAGATTTTGAAACCAAGCATTTCTTTATGCGTACAGAATTGGAAGGTATTTTTAACGAAGCTACTTTATTAGAAGATCTAAAATATAGCTTACCCGAAGGAACGAATTGTCGATTGATTAGCACCCAATGTAAGCGAATTGTAATTTTAGTCACAAAAGAAGCTCACTGCCTTGGCGATATTTTAATGAAAAATTATTATGGTGCGCTTGATGTAGAAATTGCGGCAGTCATCGGCAACCACGATAATTTACGTGAACTTGTTGAACGTTTTAATATTCCATTTCATTTGATTAGCCACGAAAACTTAACCCGTGTGGAACATGACAAATTACTGGCAGAAAAAATTGATGAATATACGCCAGATTATATTGTTCTCGCTAAATATATGCGTGTGCTAAACCCTGAATTTGTCGCGCGTTATCCAAATCGAGTGATTAATATCCACCATTCATTCTTACCTGCTTTCATTGGTGCCAAGCCTTATCAACAAGCCTATGAACGAGGTGTAAAAATTATTGGTGCAACTGCACATTTTATTAATAATGAATTAGATCAAGGCCCAATCATTATGCAAAATGTGATTAATGTGGATCATACTTATAATGCAGAAGCGATGATGCGTGCTGGTCGTGATGTGGAAAAAACCGTGCTAAGTCGCGCCCTTGATCTCGCTTTACACGATAGAATTTTTGTTTATAAAAATAAAACGGTGGTGTTGTAATGGAAAAAATTACTCTTGCACCAATAAATGCGGTTGAAGGAACAATTAATTTACCAGGTTCTAAAAGTTTATCAAATCGCGCATTACTTTTAGCCGCCTTAGCGAAAGGCACAACAAAAGTAACCAATTTATTAGATAGCGATGATATTCGACATATGCTTAACGCCCTCAAAGCATTGGGCGTACGCTATCAACTGTCTGATGATAAAACTATTTGTGAAATAGAGGGATTAGGCGGAGCATTCAATATACAGAATAATCTTTCACTCTTTCTTGGCAATGCTGGGACTGCAATGCGTCCATTAACCGCAGCACTTTGCTTAAAAGGAAAAACCGAAAGCGAAATCATCTTAACAGGTGAACCTCGTATGAAAGAACGACCTATTCTTCATTTGGTCGATGCGCTACGCCAAGCAGGGGCTGATATTCGCTACTTAGAGAATGAGGGTTATCCTCCGCTCGCAATTCGCAACAAAGGGATAAAAGGTGGAAAAGTCAAAATTGATGGTTCAATTTCATCTCAATTTTTGACCGCACTTTTAATGTCTGCGCCACTTGCAGAAAATGACACAGAAATAGAAATTATCGGTGAACTAGTCTCTAAACCCTATATTGACATTACCCTTGCAATGATGCGAGATTTTGGTGTTAAGATTGAAAATCATCACTACCAAAAATTCTACATTAAAGGCAATCAATCCTATATTTCGCCTAATAAATACTTGGTAGAAGGCGATGCATCATCAGCCTCTTACTTTCTTGCAGCTGGCGCCATTAAAGGAAAAGTGAAAGTAACAGGCATTGGCAAAAATTCAATTCAAGGCGATCGTTTATTTGCTGATGTATTAGAAAAAATGGGGGCAAAAATCACTTGGGGAGAGGATTTTATCCAAGCCGAATACGCTGAATTAAATGGTATTGATATGGATATGAACCACATTCCAGATGCCGCAATGACGATTGCAACCACTGCTCTTTTTGCCAACAGCGAAACCGTCATTCGCAATATTTATAACTGGCGTGTGAAAGAAACAGATCGTTTAGCAGCAATGGCAACCGAATTACGTAAAATCGGTGCAGAAGTCGAAGAAGGCGAAGATTTTATTCGTATTCAACCGCTTGTACTCAATCAATTTAAACACGCCAATATTGAGACCTATAACGATCACCGTATGGCAATGTGTTTTTCTCTAATCGCACTATCAAACACACCAGTGACAATTTTAGATCCTAAATGTACTGCCAAAACCTTCCCAACATTCTTTAGTGAATTTGAGAAAATTTGCTTAAGAGATTAAGTAAAAAAGTGCGGTCAATTTCAAAAAAGTTTTCAAAATTGACCGCACTTTCATTCCATTCTTAAAAACAAATCCTAAATCAAGATTATTTATACCGTTTTTTTACCGCACTTTTATCTTGCTCACGTAATCGTTCTAGTTTTTCCTTGATCTGAATTTCCATACCTCTATTTGTTGGAAAATAATATTGAGTGTCTTTTAATTCAGGCGGGAAATAATTTTCACCAGCTGCATAAGCGTTAGGTTCATCGTGGGCATAACGATATTCTGCACTATAGCCAAGCTCTTTCATTAAATTAGTCGGCGCATTGCGTAAATGTGGGGGAACATCGTAATCGGGTAAATCTTTCGCTTGCTGTTTTGCAGTATTAAACGCCGTATAAACTGCATTGCTTTTTGGAGCAACCGCAAGATAAATGATGGCTTGGGCAATGGCACGCTCCCCTTCATAAGCCCCCACTCTAGTAAAGCAGTCCCATGCAGCCAATGCGACTTGCATAGCGCGAGGATCTGCATTTCCCACATCTTCTGAAGCAATGGCAAGTAATCGGCGCGCGACATATAGAGGATCGCCACCTGCCGTTAAAATTCTTGCATACCAATACAACGCAGCATCTGGAGCAGAACCTCGGACAGATTTATGTAGAGCAGAAATTAAATCATAGAAACGATCGCCTTGTTTATCAAATCTCGCTTGACGTTCGCCCAGGACTTCTTTTAATAAAGTGCGGTCAATTTTCTTTCCATTTTCCGTTTCATCCGCCATATCCACCATTAATTCGAGGCAATTCAAGGCTAATCGAGCATCCCCATTAACATATTCGGCAAGTACTTGCAGTAAATTCTCTTCTAAAATTAACCGCTCTTTACCCAATCCTCGTTCAGGATCTTCTACAGCTTGCTGCAAAACTTGTTCAATTTCAGCCGTTGTAAGTGATTTCAGCACATACACTCGGGCACGAGAAAGCAACGCATTATTTAGCTCAAAAGAGGGATTTTCTGTTGTCGCCCCAATGAAAATAACAGTTCCGTCTTCAATATGCGGTAAAAATGCATCTTGCTGGCTTTTATTAAAACGATGGACTTCATCCACAAATAAGATAGTTTTACGATCCGCAAGACGATTTTGTTTTGCACGATCAATGGCTTCACGAATTTCTTTGATACCACTCGTTACCGCAGAAATTAGTTCAACCTCCGCATTAATACGCTGAGCAATAATTTCTGCGAGTGTTGTTTTCCCCGTACCTGGTGGTCCCCAGAAAATCATAGAATGAATATGTCCAGCTTGAATCACTTTTCGCAGTGGTTTGCCCTCGCCAATTAAATGGCTTTGCCCAAAATACTGCTCTAGACTCGTTGGACGCATCTTGGCTGCCAGTGGACGAAAATCATTTTCGGCAAAATCAAAATTGAAGTTCGACATTTTTATTTCTCACAAGATTGAAGGGCGTATTTCTACGCCCTTATTTAAAATGATCATTTGTTATTTTTTACGTTGATCATCCACTTCAACGCCTTTTTCTGGCTTGAATTGGAACAAACTGTCAGACAAAGCTTGATTAGTAATATTACGTAAAGCATAAAGATTGGTTTGCCCATCTTTCTCGGTCGTACTGAAATTTCTTAATACGCCATTGGCATCGACACGAATATCAAATTGCTTAATATTGCTTGTTGATAAGGTTGGTTTTAACACAAAGGTATCCGCTTGTTGTGTTACCGTATATTGATGCCAATGGGTCTTATCATCACTGGTAAGCAACACGAAAGGCGTGTTATTTACCGCATCTTTAACCCATTGTGCCGTTACCTGTTGCACAAATGGATCATAGAACCATAAGGTTTTACCATCAGAAATAATCTGGGTTTCTTGAGGGGTTTTAGTCTCCATGCGGAATAAATTTGGGCGTTTAATTTGAAGTTTGCCACTTCCTTGTTGAACATTCTTGCCACTTCCAGAAGTCACTGTTTGCACAAATTCTGCGCTTAAAACATCGACTTTAGCCAAACGCATTTGCAATTCACTTGCCGCATCAGCCAATGCAAAATTACTCAAACCAAGTAAGGTAAGTGCGGCAAATTTTAAGGTTGTTTTTTTCATTTTACTTTCCTTTTAAATTAATATTCTAGACGATGCGATAAAATCTCACGCTTACCATTTTGCATTGGGCTGACAATCCCTTGTTCTTCCATTTGATCCATAATGCGAGCGGCTCGGTTAAAACCTACGCTGAATTTACGTTGAATAGAAGATACTGAAGTTGTACCAGTATTAATAACAAAATCCATTACTTCATCAAAGAGTGGATCTAATTCTCCACCACTTGATATTCCTTTTTCTGCATTATCTTCATCATCCACACTTTCCAAAATTCCATCAATATAATCAGGTTTACCACGTGCTCGCCAATCATCCGCAATATTAATTACTTCGTCATCACTCATATAGGCTCCGTGTACGCGAATTAAATCAGATGAACCTTGTCCAGAATAAAGCATATCTCCACGACCCAAAAGAGCCTCTGCGCCACCTTGATCAAGGATAGTGCGTGAATCAATTTTACTTGCAACGGTAAAAGCAATGCGACTTGGAATATTTGCTTTAATTAAACCAGTAATCACATCCACAGAGGGGCGTTGTGTGGCTAAAATTAAATGGATACCAATGGCTCGGGCTTTTTGTGCCAACCGTGCAATGAGTTCTTCGATTTGCTTACCCGCCACCATCATTAAATCAGCAAACTCATCGACAATAACCACAATATAACTCAATTTTTTCAATGCGGGGGGCATTGCATCCATTGTATCGCCCTGTCGCCAAATTGGATTCGGCACTGGCATTCCCATTGCGTCATATTCATCAATTTTTTCGTTAAAACCTTCAATATTGCGTACTCGTAGAGCTGAAAGCAACTGATAACGACGTTCCATTTCATCTACGCACCAACGCAACGCATTAGCGGCTTTTTTCATATCCGTTACAACTGGTGTCAGTAAATGCGGAATATCATTATAAACAGAAAGTTCGACAACTTTAGGATCGATCATGATGAATTTCACATCTTCTGGCTGAACACGATAAAGTAAACTTAGAATCATCGTATTCACACCAACAGACTTACCTGATCCCGTTGATCCTGCTACCAACAAATGTGGCATTTTCGCTAAATCAACAATGACTGGTTTTCCACTAATATCTTTCCCTAAAGCAATAGGTAAAGTTGCCTTGCTATCACGGAATTCATTACTATCTAACACATCACGTAATGGCACCATTTGACGATGAAGATTTGGTGTTTCAATACCAATATAAGGTTTACCCGGAATAACCTCTGCCACACGAATAGAACGAAACATCAATGCTCTTGCTAAATCGGTATCGATGCTCGTAACTTTTGATGCTTTCACACCGGGCTGTAATTCTAATTCATAACGCGTAACAACAGGGCCAACAAGCACATCTTTTACGCTGGCTTTTACATTAAAATTGCGTAATTGTTGTTCAATACGCTGTGAGGTTTCCATTATTTCATCTGGTGTAATACGTTGTTCACTTGGCGGATGTTTTGAAAGCAAGTTCAAACTAGGTAATGGCGTACTCGGTTTTTCACGTTTAGTTGTTTGCTGCTGAAATGCAGGATGAATCAAACTACCACTGTAACCTTTATAATTAGGCTCTTGATTTTTGTCTAATTCAATTGCGTCCACATTATTCTGTAAAGATACGCTAAATTTCACTTCATCTTTTTCTAAATCTGCCTTTTCATCAACTTGAGCAGCAAAATGATTATCTGCCATTTCAGTATCAGACGTTGATTTTAATGAAACTGTTGGTATTTCATCATTTGTCAGCAAAGAAACTTGCGTAAAATCATCCGCACTTTGATTAATTGCTAGATCTTCTTGAACAACTGTTTTTACAGGCTTATTCCAAACTGCTACAAAATCATTTTTACTTACTCTTTGTTCATCTGAATCACTCGATAAATTCACACTAGGCAAGCTTTCAGAATCAAACCCAAAAGAAAATTGCGGTTTTTCACTATCTTCGTTAGCGAGTTCATATTCTGATTTTATAGAAACCTCTGGATTTAACCCGCTAATATTAATTAAATGTGATGAAGATGCGTCAATTGAAATATTTTCTGCTTCTAATGATGGCTTTACTGTTTCTATTTCACTGTTTTGTTCTACATTGAGAGGATTTTGATCTAGATTTTCTGTTTCTGAACGATCTGATTTTACAATCACGATTTGCTCTAATTCTTCTGTTGATTTTTCTTGTTCAGCATTTTCTGATTGCTCATTCTTCATTGTTAGCCAATAATAAAATGCAACAATTAATCGAATTAATGATGCGCCAGAACAAAAAATAAAGCCAATTAAAGCAAACACAAAACCAATTAAAATTGAACCGAATTTACCTAATACAGGATAAAACCAATTTACAACAAGCGATCCACCCAATACGCCGCCACTCAAATAAAAAGTATTACTTGATAAAAGCAACATACTCACTACACAAAGCCCAATAATCAGCATAATAAATCCGAAACTACGCAGAATAATTCGAGTGCAGGAAAGATGTTTAACTGCTTTTGTTTTCAATAAATAAATAGGCACGAGAAAAGCGGTGAAAGGAATAATATGGGCGACATAGCCAAAAAAAACAAAAAAAAGATCGATTATCCACGCTCCAAATGTCCCCACTTTATTAATTGTGTTTTCATACGCGCTGGCTGTAGCCCAAGAATTATCAAGAGGCGTATAACTTGACCAAGCAACAATCAAATAAAGTCCAAAAAGTGCGGTCAATCCTAGCAAAAATTCAGCTAAATACTGTCTTGGCGTAAATCGTTCTGTAATTTGTTTAATCATATCATTTCAATACAAGGAAATTAGTTTGTTTTACTTCTTCCATCACAACATAAGTGCGAGTGTCATTTACACCTGGTAAACGCAATAATGTCGTCCCCAGCAATTTTCGGTATTCAGCCATATCTGCCACACGAGTTTTTAATAAATAATCAAAATCGCCCGATACCAAATGGCATTCTTGAATTTCATCTAACTCTTGAATCGCCGCATTAAATTCTTCAAACACATCGGGCTTACCCCGTACTAATGTAATTTCAACAATTACTAGCAATGGCGCATCCAATAATTCTGGATTTAACAGCGCGCGATACCCCATAATCACACCTTGTTTTTCCAAACGTTTAACGCGTTCTAAACAAGGCGTTGGCGAAAGCCCCACTTTTCTCGACAAAT
This sequence comes from Haemophilus sp. HN_Hi16, assembly GCF_049823435.1. NCBI lineage: Bacteria > Pseudomonadati > Pseudomonadota > Gammaproteobacteria > Pasteurellales > Pasteurellaceae > Haemophilus > Haemophilus sp. HN_Hi16. Next base: position 1,202,731 of record NZ_CP187500.1, on the reverse strand, counting down.
CGATATTGGAAATTTTACCATTGCGTTGTAATTCATTCAGAATTTTTATATCTATCGCATCCAATGCTTTATTTCGTTTTTTTTCCATTTTCTTTATTTCTTTACACATAAAAAGGAACAACTATTCTACAGAATTTCACTTTCATTTTCATTTTCAGTAGGCAATGATTTTTTTATAAATTATCTAACACAGCGAGCGCATCCGTGAGTTTTTTTACAGTAAAAACCTGCATATTTTCGACCGCACTTTTCGGCTTATTACCAAAAGGAACAATAGCACGTTTAAAACCGTGTTTTGCAGCCTCGCTAATACGTTCCTGTCCACTTGGCACAGGACGAATTTCTCCCGCTAATCCAACTTCGCCAAAAATCACTAAATCTTGCGGCAAAGGGCGATTACGGAAACTAGAAATTAACGCAAGCAATAAGGCTAAATCCGCACTTGTTTCACTAACTTTTACACCACCAACGACATTTACAAAGACATCTTGATCCGCCATTTGCAAACCTCCGTGTCTATGTAAAACCGCCAATAACAACGACAAACGATTTTGCTCTAACCCCACCGCAACACGGCGAGGATTCGCCAGCATTGAATGATCTACTAAAGCTTGAATTTCAACTAAAAGAGGGCGGGTGCCTTCCCAAAGCACCATCACGGAACTGCCCGATGTAATCTCATCCCCACGACTTAAAAAGATCGCCGATGGATTTTTCACTTCTCGCAAACCTTGTTCGGTCATACCAAATACACCTAATTCATTCACTGCACCAAAACGGTTTTTATGGCCACGCAAAGTACGATAGCGAGAATCGGCCTCGCCTTCTAATAGTAATGAACAATCAATAGCATGCTCTAACACTTTCGGCCCTGCAAGCGTACCGTCTTTCGTTACATGCCCCACCATAATAATGGCAACTTGGCGGGTTTTCGCATAACGAGTGAGGAAAGAAGCACATTCACGCACTTGTGCCACACTGCCTGGCGATGATTGAATATCTGCTAAATGCATTACTTGAATGGAATCCACCACTATAATTTGCGGTTTTAACTGATCCGCCAAATTACAAATCTGTTCCACAGAGGTTTCTGACAACATTTTTAATTGATCGTTTGGCAATCCCAATCGACTTGCACGCATCGCAACCTGTTGTAACGATTCCTCTCCCGTCACATAAAGTGCAGTCATATTTTTCGCTAAACCACACATGACCTGTAATAACAATGTACTTTTCCCTGCACCAGGATGCCCACCAATTAAAATCGCACTGCCCGGTACGATCCCACCGCCCAATACCCGATCTAATTCATTAAAGCCACTGGAAAAACGTGGTGTTTCTTGCAAACTAATTTCAGAAAGGGTTTGAATTTTTGCCTGAGTTTCCCCCGCATAGCCACTAAAACGATCATTTTTTGATTTTGCCGTGGAAATTAACCGCACTTCCGTAATGGTATTCCACGCTTTACAAGCCGAACATTGCCCTTGCCAACGAGAAAACTCTGCACCACAATCGTTACATACATAAGCTGTTTTCGGGGCTTTAGCCATTTCATTCTCCGTATTTGCCGTGGGTAAGTATACCCACAGTTAATTTATGTTTATAGTGGTTCCCTTTTGGGAAACATCAAACTACCCCAACGGGGTAGCACTGAGACTAGCCTAGGGTATACCTACCCTAGGTTACATTAAATCCCCTCAGTTAATTATGGTTATACTAGCCCCCTTTGGGGAACATCTAACTACTCCAACGGAGTAGCACTGAGATTAGCCTAGGTATACCTACCCTAGGTCATAAGATAATTCCATTAATTTGATCATTCGCTCAAAATAAACTCTACTTTTCAAAAGTGCGGTCAATTTTTCAATAGTTTTTTCATTGTCTTTCGTTTCACTATGAAAACGAATCAAGTCACGAATTTCAGCAAAGATTTTCTGATTGCTTTCTAACAGATCTGGTAATAGCGTTTCTTTTTGTTTCTCTATTGCCACTGTTTCTAGGATTTTTCCATTTTCATCATAATAATGATAAAGATTAAAAAATGCCCCAACTCGCTCCACTGTTTTCATAAAATCTTGACTAAAAAGTGCGGGAGAAAAGGATAAGGTTTCTTCCAAAAGTTTCTGTTCCATTTTCAATACGGAATTAAATTTTACACAAAAATCTACCGCACTTTCTTCTCGTTCTTCTTTTAAGAAATCACGCCATTTATTTAACCAATCCGTCAAAAATTGTTTTGAACCTAACAAATAACCTCTCTTCGCTTTACTTGCACTACTAAAATAAATATCTCTTTCAAAAGGCAAAGTTTCCACAAAATCAAAAAGATCCTGCACATTTCCAGATTTCAATTCAAACTCAATTTCACAAATAGGCTGTTCATATTCGCCAGCAATAATTTTGCCTTGATCGAACGCCACTTCAATTTTGGATTGTTGAAATTCAACTAACCAAAAAGTGCGGTTAAAATCCGTGGAGAAAATAGGTTGTAGTGTAGAACGAGGTAATTGTTCAAAAGGATAAAGTTCTCTTAATTGGGCATTGGTTGGCGTTTCTTTTTCAGTTAATGATAAATTATATTCTGGGCGACTATGCAATCCACCAACAACTTCGCCGTTGGTTTTAAGCGTTAATGTAAGTTCCTGATCTTCTTGACGAATACGTAATCCCATTTTTTGTTTAGCAAGAAAATAATCGGGATAATCATAATAGGTGTTGCCCAAAAATAAATTTTGATGTTCTAAAATCGTAAATTTTGCGAGATATTGTGGCAATTCAATACCTATTTGTGGCGAAATCGCCAATTTTAATTCAATTTCTTGTAGCATAATATTTACCCACTCAAATAAACTGGTTAAATATACAATACAATAAAAATAAATCAAGATTTTTGTGATGCTTTACTTTACATATTAAGCACCTACAAACAAATTTATATTTATTGTGATTAAAATATTGCGACTAAAAATACAAAATAATCCGAAAAACATACAACAAATTTCATCGGATAAAATTGATAATTTTAAATAACAAAGCCAGATTAAAATGTGAATATTTGCTAATCTAAATTAGCAATAATTGCGAAATGTCAATAAAAATAAGATGAAAATATGAATATTTTCATCTTACTCAGCATTTTCAAAAATTTTATCTTTGTTCGGGATAAATTACTTCAGATGTAACCCATTTCATCCATACTTGCTCTAATAATGGGATTATTGAGGTACTGTCTTCAACCATTGTATTAAGTGCAGACAAAACATTTTCTAATGAATTTGGTTGTTCTTGTAGATAACTTAACAACCAGTAATCTAACTCTGAAAGGATTTGTTGCTGAATCCTAAAATCACTATCACGCCATATAATAACTTGAATTGGCGTATCATCAAATTGTTTAAAGTCACTTGATAAAAAATCAACTTCATAACTTTTTAAATAAGCTGCGCCAGATAATTGCATTACGCTATGTCTATCCCACTCAAATTTTTCAGGCACTTTAGCTAAAGAAACTTCTGCAAGTAATTGTGTATTTTCAAAATCCATCAATGCCAATATATTTGCATCAAATATCTCTTTTTCTTGACAAAACAAGAGAAATTCTCCTGCAATATCTTGGAAATAAGGAGAATGCGCATTACCATTTTGTACAAAATTTTCTTTAGCATTTTTCCAATACTCTGGCTCAATATGTAATGGTGCTTCAACAAAACAACGATCAATAAAACCAAAAGCATTATTACGAACTAAACGTGTATATACCGCTAAACGGTTTGCAGCATAACCATTTAAAGGATCTGCATTACCTAACCGAATAGCATTTGCCAATGCTTGCTGAGTTTCTTTCAGTAATGACTTAGGCTGCATAAGACATTACCTCTGTGTGAGCGTATTTTTGCTGTAATTGTGCAATATGCTCAACTTCGGCGTAAAGTTCTGCAAATGGTGGGAAGTTGAAATCACGTTCCAATAATGTTGGGGGAATCGTAGGTAGTCGTTGATAGGCATATTCGAGTAAATCCCATACAGTGCCTTTTACAGCTTCACCGTGTGTATCAATTAATAATTCAGGTAAATGGCGATATGCTCCTTTTACTTTATTAAATGATTCATCTGCTGAATTCTCCACAACTTGTGCAGCAGAATGTTCTTCATCGTGCCCTGCAATATGAATGTAATTAACACGTTTAACATCCACTTGATCTAAAAAGACATAAGGATCAAGCAATCCGTGATTAACACCATTAACATAAATATTATTCACATCTAAATGAATGCCACAATTAGCCTCTTGTGCAATAGCATTTAAAAATTCCACTTCATTCATTGTACTAGTTGGAGAATGCAAATAATAAGAAGTATTTTCTAATGAAATTTGCAATCCTAAGAAATCTTGCACATCACGTATTCGTTGCGCAACGTGTTTTACAGCTTCTTCTGTAAATGGCATAGGTAATAAATCATATAAATGCCCTTCACATTCACAATAACTTAAATGTTCAGAAAAGAAAGATGAATTATATTGATTCATTAGTGCTTTAGTATTACGGAGTAATTTGCGATCAAGTGGTGCTTGCCCACCTAAAGAAAGTGAAAGACCGTGTACTGCTAATGGAAATCTTTCTGCTGCTTGATCAAATTGATAACGAGCCATTCCACCCATTTTACTCCAATTTTCTGGTGCGACTTCAATAAATTGAATAGCGTTGTTTGGGGGAAGTTGTAAAAAATCCTCAGCTAAATTCCGACGATAACCTAATCCAGCACCTTGTAATTTCATAATTAACTCCTTTTTTAATAAAAGCTGGCATAAATTCTTACACCAGCATAATTATTATTCTTATTTAGAACCGCATTTACCCTCGCCACATTTACCTTCAGCAGATTTAGCTTTGTCTGCACCGCATTTGCCTTCACCACATTTACCTTCTGCAGCTTTCGTTTTGACACATTTATCGCCCACACAAGGTGTTGCTGTATTATCAGTATTGCTTGACTTTGATTCAGCCTGTGCTGCTGTCGCTACTGCCATCGTTAATGCACCTGCTAATGCTGTTAAGGTTGCTAATTTTTTCATTTGAATAATCTCCTAAAGTTTGAGTTTTGAATAAATAATTAGAGAAATTTCAACCAGCTTTTAGTTGGATAAACCTTCTTAATAAGCGTGTCTAAAGAGAGTTTCCCCGCTCCCTGTGTAATTAAGATTAATAAAGTCACCACATAAATTAATGGTAATTTATAACCATTATCACATACGTTATAACCTGAATCGGCGTGAATGCTATACCACGCGACAGAGATTAAAATCGTTAAACTTAATGCACTAAAACGTGTTAGCACCCCAAATATCAGCAAGAATGGGAAAATTAATTCTGATCCCATTGCAACGTGCCAATTAATATCGGCAGGAATAAGATTAAATGGAAAAGGAAAACGATCTTGTATTTCAGCGAACCAATTTTGTCCATTCCATTTTTCTAATCCTGATTCAAAAAACTCCCACGCGAGAAAAAAGCGTAAAATCAATAAACTTACGCCACTGCCGATACCTTGCATCTTACAATCCTTCATTTTTTTACCTTTCAAATTTTCTCGCTTTTAAAGCGAAAAGTGTATTGAGTTACTTATCTTACCACACTAGGAAATATTACCCAGTTACTTAGTTAGTCGAAGATAAACCTTGTTTCTTACAAATTTTTTTGAAAAATTTTAACTATCAACAAAAATCAGGTAATATGCGCACGAATTTTTTAACCCCTTAATTTGGAGTAAATCACTTATGGCAATGAATAATATTCTCGGATTATTTGCCCATTCGCCTCTCAAGCCGTTACAAAAACACTCTGAAAAAGTGACCGAATGTAGCGATCTTTTGATTCCTTTTTTTCAAACGACTTTCTCAAAGAATTGGGAACAAGCGGAAGAAAAACGCTTAGAAATTTCTCAATGCGAACGTGAGGCAGATAGTTTAAAACGCGAAATTCGGTTGAAATTGCCACGTGGTTTATTCTTACCTATCGATCGTACTGATCTTTTAGAATTAGTCACGCAACAAGATAAACTTGCCAATTATGCCAAAGATATTGCAGGCCGTATGATTGGTCGTCAATTTGGTATTCCTGAAGAAATGCAGGAAGAATTCTTACATTACGTAAAACGTAGTTTAGATGCAATTCATCAAGCCCACCGAGTAATCGAAGAAATGGATAAGCTATTAGAAACGGGTTTTAAAGGTCGTGAACTCAAATTAGTCAATGATATGATTCAAGAACTTGATTCAATTGAAGATGATACAGACCAAATGCAGATCAAATTGCGTAAAATGCTTTACACCATCGAAAGCCGTTATAATCCAATTGATGTAATGTTCTTATATAAAATTATTGAATGGGTTGGCGTTTTGGCTGACCAAGCACAACGTGTCGGTTCGCGCATTGAATTAATGCTGGCGCGTTCATAATCAACAAAACATAGGAAATTAACTATGGAAATTATTAGTCAATATGGTTCTTGGTTGGTGTGGATCACAGCAGCCTTTGGCTTTTTTATGGCGTTCGGAATTGGAGCAAATGATGTCTCAAACTCAATGGGTACATCCGTAGGATCTGGTACTGTAACAGCCAAACAAGCAATTATTATTGCGTTAATTTTTGAATCTGCTGGAGCCTATTTAGCTGGTGGCGAAGTAACACAAACCATAAAAAGTGGCGTAATCGACCCAATGCAATTTGTTGATACACCCGATATTTTAGCCTTAGGTATGCTTTCAACCTTATTTGCATCAGGTGCTTGGTTATTTATTGCAACCAAAATGGGTTGGCCAGTTTCTGGTACACACACTATTATTGGTGCAATTATTGGATTTGCCTGTATTACGATTGGCCCTAGTTCTGTAGATTGGTCAAATATTGGCAGCATCGTTGGTAGCTGGTTTATCACGCCTGTCATCTCGGGTATTTTGGCTTATGCAATCTTTGCAAGTACGCAAAAACTTATTTTTGATACTGAACAGCCATTAAAAAATGCACAAAAATATGGCCCTTATTATATGGGGATAACCATGTTTGTACTTTGTATCGTAACGATGAAAAAAGGCTTAAAACACATAGGCTTAAATCTTTCAAATAGTGAAACTTTAATTATTTCACTTGTCATCAGTCTTATCGGAATGTTGTTCTTCCATTTCTATTTCAAAAGTAAAACATTTACTCAATCTGCAAGTAAAGGCACCTTTGGTGCGGTAGAAAAAGTCTTCAGTATATTAATGTTATTAACCGCTTGTGCGATGGCATTTGCGCACGGTTCTAATGATGTTGCTAATGCTATAGGTCCTCTTTCTGCGGTGGTCTCCATTGTAAATGAAGGAGGAAAAATTGCCTCTAATAGCACTCTTGCATGGTGGATTTTACCCTTAGGCGCATTAGGTATTGCAGTAGGATTAATCACTATGGGGCAAAAAGTGATGGCGACTGTTGGATCTGGGATCACCGATTTAACGCCAAGCCGTGGCTTTGCCGCTCAATTTGCTACTGCGATGACCGTTGTCGTGGCATCAGGCACAGGCTTACCCATCTCAACAACACAAACACTTGTTGGAGCTATTTTAGGTATCGGCTTTGCACGTGGTATCGCAGCACTGAATTTAACGGTTATCCGAAACATCATTAGTTCTTGGATCGTCACATTACCAGCAGGTGCATTTTTCGCCATCATTATTTTCTATGTGCTAAGAACTATCTTTAATTAATTGATCTCAATAAAAAGTGCGGTTAATTTTAACCGCACTTTTGTTGTGATGTTTAAGGGGAAAAAATGAAAAAGATCTATAAAGCCTTAATCTCATCTTTACTTTTAAGTACATCAATAAATGTTGCTTATGCGGAAACCCAATATGTTACTGAAAATTTAAGTACTTTCTTACGTCGTGGTGCTGGCGAACAATTTAAAATTGCAGGTTCAATTCAAGCAGGCGAAGCGGTAAATGTATTAGAACGCCAAGGCAAATACACACTCATTCGCGACAATAAAAATCGTGAAGCTTGGATTTTAAATTCAGACTTAAGTAGCACGCCAAGTAGTAAAGAAGAAAATCCAAAATTAAAAGCGCAAGTCCAAGAATTAACCTTAAAACTTAGTCGTTTAGATGGCGATTGGCAACAGCGTACCGTCGAAATGCAACGTCGAACCAAACAAGCTGAGCAACAAAGTGCGGATCTTTTAGAGCAAAATTCTCAACTTAAACGTGAACTTGAAATGACCAAAAATAAAAATCGTGATTTAGAAGCGATACTTGATGCAGGTAAACGAGAAATTGCGATCCAATGGTTTATTTATGGCGGTTCAGTATTAGGTGTAGGCTTACTTTTCGGCTTGCTCATTCCTTATGTGTTACCAAAACGTCGCCGTCGCGATGGCTGGGTATAATCACAAATGAAAATTTATTTAGTTGGTGGGGCTGTTCGCGATCAATTATTGGGGTTACCAGTAAAAGATCGTGATTGGATTGTGGTAGGCGCAGATCCCGCTACGCTACTCTCTCTCGGTTATCAGCAAGTAGGCAAAGATTTTCCAGTTTTTCTCAATCCTAAAACAAAAGAAGAATATGCGCTTGCCCGAACAGAACGTAAATCTAGCACAGGTTACACGGGCTTTATTTGTGATTTCTCCCCAACAATCACATTAGAACAAGATTTAATTCGACGAGATCTCACTATTAACGCGATGGCTCAAAGCGAAGACGGTGAAATTATCGATCCTTATGGCGGAAAACAAGATTTAGAAAATCGAATTTTACGCCATATTTCTCCCGCTTTTTCAGAAGATCCTTTACGTGTATTGCGCGTGGCACGCTTTGCAGCCCGTTATCATTCTCTCGGTTTTAAAATCGCCTCGGAAACATTAGCTCTAATGGCAGAACTTGCCCTATCGGGAGAATTACAACATCTCACGGCGGAACGCGTTTGGCTAGAAACAGAAAAAGCCTTAAACGAAAAAAATCCTGAAATTTATTTTGAAACCTTACATAAAACAGGCGCATTAAGCGTTTTATTTCCTGAAATCGATGCTCTTTATGGGGTGCCAAATCCAGTAAAACATCATCCAGAAGTGGATAGTTTTATTCACACAATGTTGGTATTAAAACAAGCGGTTAATTTAACTGAAAATACCCCTATCCTAAATAAAAGTGCGGTCCGTTTTGCCGCAATTTGTCATGATCTTGGTAAGGCTCTTACGCCTCAAAATATCCTTCCTCATCATTATGGACATGAACAAGCTGGCATAAAACCAACTAGAACCTTGTGCAAACGCTTGAAAGTCCGAAGTTATTTTCAAGAACTTGCAGAACTGACTTGTGAATTTCACACGCATATTCACAAAGCCTTTGAGCTTCGAGCTGAAACCGTCATAACGCTGTTTAATCGTTTTGATGTGTGGAGAAAACCACAACACTTTCAAGAATTTCTACAAGTCTGTCTAGCTGATACTCGAGGTAGAACAGGTTTTGAAAATAAAGACTATCCACAAATAGATTACATTAATCAATTATTACAAGCGGCAAATGAAGTAGATGTACAGCAAGTTATTGCAGATGGATTTGAGAAACAAGAAATCAGAAATGAATTGACGAAACGAAGAATCTTAGCAGTTAAACAAGCAAAAGCGAATTACCAAAAAAATTAACAAATAAAAGTAACTTTACTCAATTAAACTAAATCCTTAAAATATGCGAGCTTATTGACTTGATGAATAATATGAAAACGTTTAAATTTCTTACCGCACTTTTTGCCACTGCTATTCTAACCGCTTGTACATTAGATATGGATCGACCTACAAATGTGCAATATATTGATAAAACAGATGCGATATGGCAACAGCATTTACAAAAGATTCAAAAAATTCAATCCTATCAAGCTAAAGGACAAATTGGTTATATCAGTCCTACAGAACGTTTTTCTAGCCGCTTTGAATGGCAATACCAAAATCCAAAATCTTATACGCTTAAACTCTATTCTTTAATCAGTAAATCTACCCTTTGGATTCAAATGCACCAAAGTGGGATGACAATTTCCGATAACAACGGCAATCAACAATCTGCAGCCAATGCCAAACTACTATTACAAGAGATCATTGGAATGGATGTGCCATTAGAACATTTAGCTTATTGGCTGAAAGGCGAACCAGCAATAAATGCAGATTATCAAGTCAGTACTAACCATTTACTTGGCGCATTTACTTATCATGTGGATGGTTCTCAATGGACAGCAGATTATCTCACTTATCACTCAAATAATTCGATGCCTGAAAACATTCTGCTAAAAAATGACAGCACGAAACAAACTCTAAAAATTCGCGTGGATGAGTGGATTTACTAATGAACACATTAATGAAATCACATCAATTTTCTACCGCACTTTGTCAAAACACAACTCAATCAAATGGGAAGTCATTACGCTTCCCTAGCCCCGCCAAGCTGAATTTATTTCTTTATATCAACGGAAAATTGCCGAACGGATACCACGAATTACAAACGCTTTTCCAATTTTTAGATTTCGGCGATTGGTTGGAAATTAGTATCCGTGAAGAAGATAATCAAATTGTTTTAACCCCAGAAATTCCAAATCTAAAAACGGAAGATAATTTGATTTATCGAGCTGCAAAACTTTTACAAGAAAAAGCCAATATTCAATTGGGTGCAAATATTCATTTAGATAAAATTCTTCCAATGGGAGGCGGTGTTGGTGGCGGTTCATCCAATGCAGCAACCGCATTGGTCGCTTTAAATTATTTATGGCAAGCCAATTTATCCATTGATGAACTGGCAAAATTGGGATTAACATTAGGGGCGGATGTGCCAATATTTGTACACGGACAGGCTGCTTTTGCTGAAGGCGTTGGGGAAAAAATCACTTATTGTGAACCTGCCGAAAAATGGTTTGTTGTATTAAAACCCGATGATTCCATATCAACGGCTGTCATCTTTCAAGATCCAAATTTACCACGTAATACACCGAAAAAATCCCTTGAACAACTTTTGAGTGAATCTTATAAAAACGATTGCGAAAAAGTTGTGGTAAATCATTATTCAAACGTTGAAAAAGCGTTAAACTGGTTGCTACAATATGCGCCGGCAAGACTAACAGGAACGGGAGCTTGTGTTTTTGCTGAATTTGATAATGAAGCAGAAGCGCAAGCGGTATTGAGACAAAAACCAGAAGCATTTTTTGGCTTTGTTGCGAAAGGATTCAATGTTTCTCCCTTGCACGCAATGTTGAAGCCGCTATCATCAATTCATATTCATCGACAATCTAAACCTGAGGTTTTATAAAATGCCTGACATTAAACTCTTCGCGGGTAATGCAACACCTGAACTTGCAAAACGTATTTCTGAACGTTTATATATTTCACTAGGCGATGCGACGGTCGCACGTTTCAGCGATGGTGAAATCCAAGTTCAAATTAATGAAAATGTGCGTGGTGCGGATGTATTTATCATCCAATCAACTTGTGCGCCAACCAATGATAACTTGATGGAATTGGTTGTGATGGTAGATGCGTTACGTCGCGCATCTGCTGGTCGTATTACTGCCGTGATTCCTTATTTCGGCTATGCTCGCCAAGATCGTCGTGTTCGTTCTGCTCGTGTGCCTATTACCGCTAAAGTTGTGGCAGATTTACTTTCAATTGTTGGTATTGACCGTGTCTTAACCTGCGACCTACACGCAGAACAAATCCAAGGTTTCTTTGATGTTCCCGTAGACAACGTATTTGGTTCGCCAGTTTTAATTCACGATATTTTGAAAAAATCTGATCTTGAAAATCCAATTGTTGTTTCCCCAGATATTGGCGGCGTTGTGCGTGCTCGCGCTGTCGCTAAATTATTAAACGATACGGATATGGCTATTATTGACAAACGTCGCCCTCGTGCAAATGTAGCACAAGTGATGCATATTATCGGTGATATTGCAGACCGTGATTGTATTTTGGTAGATGATATGATTGATACTGGCGGTACGCTTTGTAAAGCGGCAGAAGCATTAAAAGAACGTGGTGCAAAACGTGTTTTTGCTTATGCAACTCACGCCGTTTTCTCTGGTGCAGCAGCCAAAAACTTAGCTAGCGATGCCATTGATGAAGTTGTTGTTACCGATACTATTCCTCTATCAGAAGAAATGAAAGCTATCGGTAAAGTTCGTGTATTAACACTTTCTTCTATGCTAGCAGAAGCCATTCGTCGCATTAGCAACGAAGAATCTATTTCTGCGATGTTTAACTAAATTAAAATTTCAATAAAAAATACCGCACTTTTATTGCCAAAGTGCGGTATTTTTTTATTTACTTTATTTAACTGTATCTACTTTATTCAACCGTTACACGAGCAAATTTTCGTTTGCCCACTTGGTAAACATTTGTGCCTTTTGGTGCATTGTCTTTCACGTTATCTACTTTTTCGCCGTTGATTTTCACGCCGCCTTGTTGAGCAGAACGAATTGCTTCTGAAGTAGACGGAACAAGTCCCGCTTCTTTTAATAAAGTAGCTAAACCAATTTCGCCAGAGAAGGTAAATTCAGGCATTTCATCAGGTATCGCGCCTTTTTGGAAACGATTAATAAATTCCTGTTCTGCAGAGTTTGCTGCCTCTTCATTGTGGAAACGTGCAATTAATTCTTTTGCTAGTAAGATTTTTACATCACGAGGATTTTTGCCGTTTTCTACTTCCGATTTTAATTGTGCAATTTCGCTTAATGGACGAAATGAAAGAAGGTTATACCAATTCCACATGAGTTCATCAGAAATCGACATCACTTTACCGAACATATCGCTTGGTGCTTCCGTTACGCCGATATAGTTACCAAGTGATTTGGACATTTTTTTCTCGCCATCTAAGCCAACGAGTAATGGGAGTGTAATCGCAACCTGTGGTTTTTTGCCTGCTGATTTTTGTAATTCACGACCAACAAGTAAGTTGAATTTTTGGTCTGTACCGCCTAGTTCCACATCTGCATCTAATGCAACAGAATCGTAGCCTTGCAGTAATGGATAAATAAATTCATGGATGGCAATGGGTTGGTTGTTGCCAAAGCGTTTTTTGAAGTCGTCGCGTTCAAGCATACGTGCAACCGTATAGTTGCTTGCAAGGCGAATCATACCTTCTGTACCAAGTTTGCTTAACCATTCAGAGTTGAAGACGATTTTGGTTTTTTGTGGATCGAGAATTTTATAAATTTGCTCTTTATAGGTTTCAGCATTACGCAATACATCTTCACGGCTGAGTGGAGGACGCGTTGCATTTTTACCTGATGGATCGCCCACCATTCCAGTAAAATCGCCAATTAAGAAATAGACTTCATGACCGAGTTGTTGAAATTGACGTAATTTGTTTAATACAACAGTATGTCCTAAATGAATATCTGGTGCGGTTGGATCTGCGCCTAATTTTACTTTTAATGGGCGATTTTCTTTCAATTTTTCGATTAAATCCGCTTCTGAAAGGATTTCATCAGTACCACGCTTTAGTTCCGCGAGAACGGTATTAATGTCAGTCATTATTATTTCCTAATTATGTTTTTTGAAAGGTTTCATTATAGGGATTCTTAGCAATTTGTGAATAAAAAAAACGCCTATTTGTGGGGAAATAGGCGGGAATGTTGGAGTGATTATCTAATATTGTTGTTGGAATGATTAGATGATAATTGTTATCAATAATCTTGTCAATAACTAAATGAAAATAATTATCAAAAAAATATTATTTTATATAAGGCACCGATTCTGTCAAAGAAAGTGCGGTAGGAATTTCATTAGAAATTTCAAATTGTCCCGCATAAGCATAGGCTTCAACACCTTGTTCCATTGCTTCTTTTAATAAGCGATCATATTCAGGATCGATATATTCCGCAATTTTGAAACGATCAAACCCATTATGTAACCCAGCAAACAGCACTACTGCTCGATGACCTTGTTTTTTCATTGCCAATAATTCTCGAACGTGTTTTTGTCCACGCGTAGTAACCGCATCGGGAAACATACCTAAATTACCTTTTACAAGCGTGATTGATTTCACTTCTACATAACAATCAAGCAAACCCTCGCCTTTTAGTAAGAAATCAATGCGGCTATTTTCCTCGCCGTATTTCACTTCAGGGTAAATTTCATCATACATTGCCAATTCTTTGATTTGCTTATTTTGCAATGCTTCAAAAACAAGCTGATTAGAACGATGCGTATTGATACAGCAAAGCTGTCCATTTGCGAGTTGAGTAAGCTCCCAAGAATGGGGATATTTACGAGTTTGACTATCGGAATGTGAATACCAAATTGTATCGCCTTTTTCTCCACATCCTGTCATCGCCCCAGTATTTGCACAATGAATTGTCATAACATCACCAGTTGGCAATTCAATATCCGCAAGAAAGCGTTTGTAACGACGAATTAATTTTGCCGATTGTAAAGCTGGAAGTTGCATAAAGTTCCTTATTTAAGTTTTTCTAAACGTTGTAAAATAGCGTTGTCGTTCATAGCTTGCATTTTTTTCATTCTCAAAGAAAGTAAGAATGCCGCAAAAGTGAGCGAGACCACAAAGGCAATCCAGAAACCTTTCGCATCAATGTGTGGCACAAGCCAATCTGTACGACCGAGCGTATAACCAAGTGGCACACCAATTACCCAATAAGAGAAAAGAGTAATATATAAAATCATTTTGGTATCTTTATAACCACGTAAAATGCCACCAACCACCATTTGAATGGTATCTGAAAATTGATAAAGTGCGGCAAATAATAATAAATTTGCCGCCATTGCAATGACAATTTCATCTGTTACGAAAATAGAGGCAATTTCATAACGGAAAAAAATCGTAATTAATGCAGTAATAATTGTCACAGTTAGCCCTAATAATAATGCGGCATAGCCAATTTTCTTCGCATTTTGTGGAGAACCTGCACCCAATGCTTGTCCAACTAAAATCGTCGTTGCCATACCAATCGACATAGGGAACATAAAAATAAAAGAACTGGTATTCAATGTGATTTGATGGCTTGCGACAATAGTTGCACCCAGCGGAGAAAGCATTAAGGACGTAAGTGCATATAACGCCACTTCGCAACAAATTGCAATGGCAATGGGTAATCCTAAACGCAGTAATTTTTTAAGTGTTTTCGGATTTGGCATTTCAATTAATTGACTAAATACTTTTAGTGAACGTTCTTGAGTATTCGTGTAGGAATAGAAAATCATCATTAAGCACATTGCCCAGTTCACAATAGCTGTCGCAATACCACAGCCCACCGCACCAAAAGCAGGCATACCAAATTTTCCATAAATAAAAATGTAATTAAGCGGAATATTAATCAATAAACCTAAAAAGGTAATGACCATTGCAGGCTTGGTTTTCTCAATCCCATCATTTAAACAACGAAAATTAATCAGCATCAAATAAGCTGGCAATCCCCACAACATGGCATGTAAATAATCGCGTGCTAAATCTGACATTTTGCTTTCCATTTGCATATATTGCAGCGGAATTTCACAGAAATAAATCAGTAAACCTAAAGGAATACTCACGCCTAACACAAGCCAAATGCCTTGGCGAACTTGATGTGCAATGCGATGGTGTTGGCCTGAACCATTCAAATAAGAAATTGTAGGCGGCAATGCCAACAATAAACCTTGCCCAAAAAACATCAATGGCATCCAAATTGAAGCACCAATAGAAATGGCTGCCATATCAGTGGAACTCACTCGCCCCGCCATAATGGTATCCGCTAATCCCATTGAGTTTTGTGCAATTTGCGCTAATAAAATAGGCAAGGAAATTTTAATCAACTTTTTAATATCAGCGTGGTATTGAGATAAAAGACGAAAATTCATAAATTTGATATACTGCTAAAAATTTTTAGAAAAGGAAAAAATTATGTTTACTGGAATTGTCCAAGGCACCGTCCCTATCCACTCCATTAAAGAAAAGGCTAATTTTAGAACACAAGTAGTAAAATTACCACCTGAAATGCGTAAAGATCTGGAAATTGGCGCATCAGTAGCAAATAACGGCGTATGTTTAACTGTAACTGAAATTAACGGCGATCTGGTTAGCTTTGATCTGATGCAAGAAACCTTAAGAATTACAAATCTCGGCACAGTAAAAGTGGGCGATTATGTGAATATCGAACGTGCTATGCAAATGGGAACGGAAATTGGCGGACATTTATTATCTGGTCATATTTATTGCACCGCAAAAATTTCAGATATTATCGCTAGTGAAAATAACCGACAAATTTGGTTCGAGCTGCCAAGCACAGATGTAATGAAATATATTTTAACGAAAGGATTTGTTGCGGTAGATGGCATTAGCCTCACTATTGGCGAAGTAAGAGACACACAATTCTGTGTGAATTTAATTCCTGAAACCTTGCAAAGAACTTTAATGGGGCAACGTAAAGTGGGCGATATTGTGAATATTGAAATCGATCCTCAAACGCAAGCCATTGTAGATACGGTAGAAAATTATTTGCAGTCAAAAAATTTTTAGTTCATTTAAAAATATTCGGTAATTGAATAGAGAATAGGCATAAAGCCTATTCTCACATCATCAAGTATTACTGCAACGCTTTCTCAATTTTTTCAAATAAATCTTTTGACAGATTTTCTACAATGCTTAGGCGTTCTAAAGCTCGTTTCATCAAGGTTTGGCGTTGAGCATCAAAGCGAGAAAAACGAATTAATGGCTCGATTAAACGCGCAGCCACTTGCGGATTACTTTCATTTAAACGGATTAACACATCCGTTAAGAAACGATAGCCAGAACCGCTGACGTTGTGAAATGCTTTTAAATTGTGATTTGCAAAGCTACCTACTAATGCACGTAAACGGTTTGGATTATTAAAGTTAAAACTTGGGTGATCCATTAATAACTGAATAATTTCCAACACATTTTCATCTGGGCGAGTGGCTTGTAATGCAAACCATTTATCCATTACTAATCCATCGTGCTGCCATTTTTGTTCAAAATCAGCTAATAACGCATCTCTGCAAGGTAATGCCGCTTTAGTTGCAACACTTAATGCGGCTAAGGTATCTGTCATATTATTCGCATTATTGTAGTGTTTTTGCACTAGGTTGTTGCCCAAATTGGTATAAGCCAAATAAGTTAAGCAAAGATTTCGCATTGCACGCAAGGCGATGTCTTGTTGTGTAACTTGATATTCATCAAGACGAATATGGGTGTAAACACACAAGAAATCATCTTTTAAAGATTCTGCAATTTGCGCTTGCATAAATTCTCTTGCGGCTGAAATGCCCTCAGGATCAATTGTTTTAAAACTTTCTGCAAACTCCATTTCTTTCGGCAGTGTGAGAATTAAGGTTGCCAATTCAATATCTTTCTCATAATGGTTCAGAACATAAGAAAGTGCGGTCAAAATTTCAGGCGAAATTTCTAAAGCCTCGCCTTGTTGGAAACGCACAACATTACGACGCAATTCTTGGGTAAATAACATTTGAGCCGCATCCCAACGGATAAATTGATTATCTGCAAATTTAAGCAAGCCTAATAACTGCTCCGTTTTATAATCATAATCCAGTTTTACTGGCGCAGAAAAATCACATAGCAATGCGGGAATTGGGCGACCATAAATGCCGTGAAACTCGAAGACTTGGTCTTTTTCAGTAATATTTAATACATCACTCAACAATTCGCCATTATGTTGTAGCATTTGTTTCGTGCCGTTCGCATCATAAAGCGCGATTTTTAATGGAATATGTAAATTCACTTTTTCCATTTGATCAGCAGTTGGCGGTGTGGATTGTGAAACCGTTAAACGATAAATATGTGTTTTTTCGTCATAAGCATCGCTAATCAACAATTCTGGTGTACCCGATTGGCTATACCAACGGCGGAATTGGTTTAAATCGAGGTTATTTGCACGTTCCATCGCAGAAACAAAGTCTTCACAGGTTGCCGCTTTGCCATCGTTTTCAGCAATATAAAGTTGCATCCCTTTTTGAAAGCCTTGCTCCCCTAATAAAGTATGCAACATACGAATGACTTCTGCCCCTTTTTCATATACTGTCACCGTGTAAAAGTTATTCATTTCAATCACTTTTTCAGGGCGAATTGGGTGCGACATTGGGCTTGCATCTTCGGCAAATTGCACGGTGCGTAAAAATTTCACATTATTAATGCGATTCACCGCACGCGAACCTGTATCTGAAGAAAATTCTTGATCACGGAAAACCGTTAAACCTTCTTTCAAACTTAATTGAAACCAATCACGGCAGGTCACACGATTACCTGTCCAGTTATGGAAATATTCGTGTGCAATCACACTTTCAATGGCAAGATAATCCTCATCGGTTGCCGTTTGTGGATTTGCCAACACAAATTTAGAGTTAAAGATATTTAATCCTTTGTTTTCCATTGCGCCCATATTGAAAAAATCGACAGCAACGATCATATAAATATTGAGGTCGTATTCTAAATTAAAGCGATCTTCATCCCATTTCATCGCTTTTTTCAAACTTTCCATTGCCCAAGTTGCACGGTTAAGATTACCGCGATCCACATAAAGCTCTAACGCAACTTCACGGCCACTTTTAGTAATAAATTTATCTTGTAATAAATCAAAATCCCCCGCCACTAAAGCAAATAAATAGCTTGGTTTTGGGAATGGATCATTCCATTCCACCCAATGGCGACCATCTTCTAATTCGCCACTTGCAATGCGATTGCCATTAGAAAGTAAGAATGGATATTTAATTTTATCTGCCGTAATTTTGGTTGTGTAACGCGCCAATACATCTGGACGATCAAGCATATAAGTGATTTGACGGAAACCTTCCGCCTCACATTGCGTACAAATACCTTCGCCAGACTGATATAGCCCTTGTAATGACGTATTTTCAGCTGGTACAAGGAAGGTCACAATTTCAAGCTCAAATTCTTCCGCACTTTTGCCTTTCAAATCGAGCGTTAAACTCTCGCCATCTTGTTGATACGCAGAAAATGGCTCGCCATTAAATTTAATAGAAGAAAACTGGAAGCTATGCCCATCTAAACGTAAAGAAGTCGCTTCATTATTTAAGCGTTGGAATTTTGTGGTTGCGGTTACCACGGTATGTTTAGGATCGAGTTGAAAATCTAAATAAATGTCAGTGACCGTAAAATCTGGTTGTTTGTAATCTTTTCTATATTTTGCTTTGGCTAACATAATTTGACCTATTCTTATAAAAATTGTGCCTAGGATAAAATTTTATCCTTAAAGTTGCAATGGTATTTTCCTATAAAAACCATTTAGCAAACGTTTGCTCGATATATGTAATCTATGCTATTCTACACCACGTTTTTAATTAAAAAATTGAGAAAATAGCATGTCAAAAACTGCACAAATTGCCGTTGTAATGGGTTCCAAAAGCGATTGGGCTACAATGCAAGAGGCAACTCAGATTTTGGATGAATTAAAAGTACCTTATCATGTGGAAATCGTCTCTGCTCATCGTACGCCTGATAAACTTTTTGAATTTGCTGAAAATGCACAAAAAAATGGTTACAAAGTAATTATTGCTGGTGCAGGCGGTGCGGCACATTTACCTGGTATGATCGCAGCCAAAACACTTGTGCCAGTGCTGGGGGTGCCAGTAAAAAGTTCTATGTTAAGTGGTGTGGATAGTCTTTATTCAATTGTGCAAATGCCAAAAGGGATTCCAGTCGGAACATTAGCGATTGGCCCTGCAGGCGCGGCAAATGCTGGATTGTTAGCGGCACAAATTCTAGCAGGTTGGGATGATGCGTTATTCGCTCGCCTACAAGCATTCCGCGAAAATCAAACCAATATGGTATTGGACAATCCTGATCCACGCACATAAAAACATCTTTAGATCTGACCGCACTTTTAAAGTGCGGTTGTTTTTTCGTAAATTTAACGAGAAATATTATGCAAAACTCCACCTTATACCCAACGGTTTATATACTTGGCAACGGACAACTCGGCAAAATGTTAGGTTATGCTGGCGCACCTTTAGATATTTATGTTGAACCTTTAGCCTTCAATGCGCCAGTTTTTGACTTACCTGAAAATGCGATCATCACGGCGGAAATTGAACGCTGGGAAAAAACGCCTTTGACTGAATTACTCGGCAATCATAAAAACTTCGTTAATCAACATGTATTTGGATTATTAGCCGATCGTTTTACGCAAAAATCCTTACTTGATGAACTCAATCTTTCTACCTCGCCTTGGTGTTTATTAAAAGATAAAACGCAATGGAATGATGTTTTCCAAACTGTTGGCGAGAAAGTCGTCGTCAAACGTAGAACAGGCGGATATGATGGGCGTGGTCAATGGATTATCTGCGATGAAAATAAAGCGGACATCACTGATGACTTATTTGCTGAAGTGATCGCAGAAAAATTTATTCCTTTCGATTATGAAGTTTCTATTGTGGGCGCAAGGCTTAAAAATTGCGAAAAGCGTTTTTATCCCGTTACGCATAACCTGCAACAAAATGGTATTTTGCGTTACAGTGTGATTGATAATGCATTTCCTGAACAATCCGCACAACAAAAACAAGCTGAAACAATGCTCGGCAAAATTATGGATAAATTAGGCTATGTGGGTGTGATGGCAATGGAATGTTTTGTTGTAGGCGACAAATTACTGATTAACGAACTTGCGCCTCGTGTACATAACAGTGGACATTGGACACAACTAGGATGCTCGATTAGCCAATTTGAATTACATTTACGTGCGCTACTTGATTTGCCAACGCCTGACTTACAAATTTTTGCCCCAAGTGTAATGGTAAATTTAATCGGCACAAACCATAATCCAAAATGGCTTAATATACCTTTTGCACAACTTCATTGGTACGGTAAAGAAGTGAGGGCAGGGCGTAAGGTTGGGCATATCAATCTTTCTCATCCCAATAAAGCGGTCATTATTCAACAATTAGAAAAACTTCGCTCTGAGTTACCCGAAGATTATCAATCTGGATTAAATTGGGCGATTGAAAAACTAAAATAATGTAAAAAATGACCGCACTTTTTGATGAATATTTAAAAATATCAAAGTGCGGTTAATTTTTATAAAAATCTTTCTTGATAAAATAAAACGGCTGAAGTATAAAATTATCCACCACACAACTGACATACATAAGGAAAAGCTATGTTTGAACATATCAAAGCGGCACCAGCCGATCCCATCTTAGGCTTAGGCGAAGCATTCAAATCCGAAACTCGCGAAAATAAAATTAACTTGGGTATTGGCGTTTATAAAGATGCGCAAGGCACAACCCCAATTATGCGCGCGGTAAAAGAAGCCGAAAAACGATTATTTGATAAGGAAAAAACCAAGAATTATCTGACTATCGATGGTATTGCGGATTATAACGAACAAACAAAAGCACTCCTTTTCGGTAAAGATTCTGAAGTCATCCAATCTAATCGAGCAAGAACAGTACAAAGTTTAGGCGGAACAGGTGCATTACGCATTGCGGCAGAATTTATTAAACGCCAAACTAAAGCACAAAATGTTTGGATCAGCACACCAACTTGGCCAAACCACAATGCGATTTTCAATGCTGTCGGTATGACCATTCGTGAATATCGTTATTATGATGCTGAACGCAAAGCCCTTGATTGGGAACACTTATTAGAAGATTTAAGCCAAGCAAGCGAAGGCGATGTGGTGCTTTTACACGGTTGTTGCCATAATCCGACTGGTATTGACCCTACTCCAGAACAATGGCAAGAATTAGCCGCACTTTCAGCTAAAAATGGTTGGTTGCCACTCTTTGACTTTGCTTATCAAGGTTTAGCCAACGGATTAGATGAAGATGCTTATGGTTTACGTGCTTTTGCAGCAAACCACAAAGAATTATTAGTGGCGAGTTCATTCTCGAAAAACTTTGGTTTATATAATGAACGTGTTGGTGCATTTACCCTTGTGGCAGAAAATGCAGAAATTGCATCAACCTCATTAACCCAAGTAAAATCAATTATTCGCACCCTATACTCTAACCCAGCTTCTCACGGCGGGGCGACCGTAGCAACAGTATTAAATGATGCTCAACTTCGCCAAGAATGGGAAAATGAATTAACTGAAATGCGTGAACGCATCAAAAAAATGCGTCACTTATTCGTTCAGTTATTAAAAGAATATGGTGCAGAACAAGATTTCAGCTTTATCATTGAACAAAACGGTATGTTCTCTTTCAGTGGATTAACAGGGGAACAAGTGGATCGTTTAAAAAATGAATTTGCCATTTACGCTGTTCGTTCTGGTCGTATCAACGTAGCTGGAATCACAGAAGATAATATTCGCTATCTATGTGAAAGTATCGTGAAAGTACTTTAATTAGAGTTAGAAATCATCTCTAACCTAAAATAGAGCAAATATAAATAGTTAAAGCCTTGATTATCAAGGCTTTAATTTTATCTAATCATTAACAAATTCTCGGCAATGGTTCATTTGTTGGTAAATCTAACAATCGACTTTGTCCAAAAATGCCTACTAAACGCACTTTTTTATCGGTTATTACTTCACCAATCACAGCCGCATTTTTACCTAATGGATATAGAAATCATAAACTGATAATTTCTGTGGCTAATTCGTTAATAAATCCATGATGATGGGATGAAATCAAAATGGGTAAGGAAAGTTCTCGCAAAAGTGCGGTCAATTTTTCAGTATTTTTTCGATCTAATCCATTGGTGGGTTCATCTAATAATAAGATTTTTGGCTGCATCGCTAAGACACCTGCAAGTGCGGTAAAATTTTTCTCACCACCAGATAAGGTATGTACCATACGATCTTTTAAACGTGTGATACCAAGACGTTCTAATTGCTGCTCTGCGATATGATACGCCTGCTCTCTAGGCACATTTTGGTTTAATGGCCCGAAGGCAATATCATCCAATACTGTTGGGCCAAAAAGTTGATCATCCGCATTTTGAAAACAAATACCAATCGTGCCACGAAATGGCGCAAAATCTTTTTCTTTACGACAAACTTTGCCAAATAGTTTAATTTCCCCCTTGGTTACTGGAACAAATCCCAACAAAGCAAGCAGTAAAGTGGTTTTTCCTGAGCCAATTTCCCCTTGTACGAAAAGGCGTTTTTGACCTTCCAAGGTAAAACTCAAATCTTGAATAATCACTCTACCATTGCGTTCTATACAAAGATTATTTACAGCTAACATTTATTTTTCTCTCTTTTTGCCGAACTGAAAACCACGACATTTTAAAGCCATTTGCGCCGTTTCGGCTTTTAATAGGGCATGAATCAATAATAAAGCGACACTTTGAGCGGTCACATAAAGGGTTCGGCGATTAAGCCCAGGACGAAATCCACGAGCTCGCATAGCAATATCCATTTTTTGACGCAATTCGCCAAGCAGTGCAATGTAACGTACAGTCAGCACAAAAAGTTGAATTAATTTTTCTGGCAAAGGCAATTTGCCAATGGCTTGAACAAGCACCGCATCATTAATATTCCACAAAAAGAGCCAAAGAGAAATCAGCAATAAATGATTCCGTAAACTCAATTTTTCTGCTAATTCTATACCTTGAAAATTGAGTTCAATGCCATTTTCGCCAATTTGCCAACTTAATGTCGCCCACATTAAAGCAATAAAAATAACTAAAGCAAACCAACGTTTAAGATAGGGCAAAAAAGATTTTTGACTGAACTGCAGTGAAATAAAAAAGAGAGAAACTGCAAGTGCATTAAGGAGGATAAGCCAAGTGAGATCACTCAATCCACTAATGATTAGCCCCCAGATAAATAGATAAATCAACTTAAAGTGCGGTTGAAATAAGTGATGAATTTTCATTAAGAGAAATTCTCGGTACGATTCATGACTTCAGGATACATTTTACCAAGCAAGGTAATCACTCCTACGCTGATAATACTATCCAAAATAAATACCGGAATATGAGAGACTAGCAAGAGCCAAACAAGATTCAGATAACTTTTTCCACCATCTAACATCAGCACAAAAGAAGCAAGCGCGCCTGCCCCGCCAACGCCAATTACGCCAGATCCAATACCGACGAATAAGCGATCTTTTAAAGCCATGTTTGGTTGTAAACGAGAACGGAAAAGATAATGAGCAATCACTGCTGGCGTTGCCATCACGCATAGATTGACGCCTAACACTGCAAATCCGCCAAAAGAAAAGAAGATGACTTGCAATAAAAGTGCGATAAGAAACGCAGGAAAAACAGCCCACCCAAGGAATAAACCAGCCATACCATTTAGAATTAAATGCACACTACCAATTCCTACGGGGATATGAATAGTTCCAGCCACAAAAAATGCAGCGGCAAAAAGTGCGGTGAGCGGTAAACGTTCTGATTCTAAACGACGCAACCCCACGGCAATGCCCACAACAGCAAGCACTACGCCAGCTAATAAAATAGGCGTATGTAACACGCCTTCAGATAAATGCATTAAATACGTCCTTGTTTAATTTTACGCGCATTACGTAAAGCAATAAGTCCAGCAATACCAACGATATAACCAATTCCGCCTAAAATATCATGCAAATAAATTTTATCTTTTAAATGCGCAATATCTTCACGAAGCAACATTAAATCTGCACCGCTTTGATTTTCAGCAGAGGTATGAGCCGCAACAACAGACGCACGGTGTCCTTCCTCTCCTTCCACCACCACTTTTAAGGTGGTATGTGGCACATCAGCAATAGAAAGCTTAAATGCGCCTTGGCGGTCTGTTTTTCCAGTTAAAACAGGATCTGAAACACCCGAGCGGAAAACTTCTAAATAAGTTTCAGCTGCAGGGGTCATATCAGAATAATAGGATTTGCCAGAGAGTGTTTGCCCATCATATTGGGCAAACACATAAAGCGCATGGGCATAAGTATTCGGGAGATAGCAAGCCGCAAAAAGTGCGGTTAAAAAAACAATTTTTTTCATCCCAAATCCATATTATTGCGCGTCAAAAGTTAGCATATATTCCACAGAGCGACGATCGTAATCCGCATTATTTGTTACTTTTTCCTCAAACTCTGCCCATACTTTGTTGAAGCCTTTAGTTGGCGTAAATTGAGCGATACCTTTTTCATTGGTTAAATTGAACGGTGCATCTTCACTTACACCTACTTTAATCCCTTGAACGGGTTTACCATTATGTAAAACAAGGATAGAAAGTGGTTTGTTCGCTTGTGGTTTTTCTTGAGGAATCAATTCGTAAGCTTGTTGATGAGATTTGAAAGATTCAGCATCCCATTTCAAAATCGCTTTACCAAATTTAACAGGATTGGTACTAAATTCAGCAGTTGGTTCTTCACGTTTTGTTTTTTCAACGTATTTACCGCTTGGTAGTTTTGACCATACACCATTATCGAAATGAATGAATACTAAATCAGATTTAGGCATAAGATAGGCTTCGCCATTTCTGAATTGGTAATCAACAGCAGTTAATTTTCCTTGCGCATTTAAGGCTTGGATAGATTTAAGTTTAGATTCTGGATAGGTTTCAGTTTGTTCGTGTCCAAATTTCACTACGTATTCATTTTTAGCTGAAGTAGGTTCAAGCCAAACATTGTGTGCGTTAGCAACAGACATACCTAAAAGTGCGGTTAATCCCACGGCGATTTTTTTTAATTCCATTTTGGATACTCCTTGTTTGTTTAAGAAAATTTAGGCGTATGATAAAATATGAAGTAACTTTAGAATCAAGTCATTTTTTAAGGAAATTGATGAAAATTGGAGCGCTTGCTAAAGCCCTAGGCTGTACCGTAGAAACCATTCGTTATTATGAACAACAAGGTTTAATCCCGCCCCCAAAACGCACTTCAGGCAATTTTCGCCAATATAATGAAGAACACTTGCAACGTTTATCATTTATTTGTAACTGCCGAAATCTAGATATTTCATTAAGTGAAATAAAAACCCTACTGAATTTAGAAAACGCCTCCAAACAACAAGCAGAAGAAATTAATCGCGTGTTAGACAAACACATTAAAGAGGTGGCGACAAGGATTCACGAACTCGCCCATTTACGGATGAAATTAATTGAATTACGTGAGAAAGCAGTCTCGAATGATGAAGATCCAATGAAATTGCTATTGCAACATAGTGGCGTGAAATTTGTGCGATTAAAATAACCGCACTTTTAGATTATGGCTGGCTAGATAAACGCTGTTTTGCTTCCTGATTACCTAATTCAGCAGCTTTCTTCAGCCATTCCAATGATTTTTTAGGTTGGTTTTGTGAGCGATAAATATTACTTAACATCATCATCGCATCCGTATCTTTAGCCCGAGCTGTACGTTCAAAAAGCTTAATGGCCTGCTCTGTATTTTGTTTGACGTAATCGCCACGCAGATACATAACGCCAAGATTATTTAGCCCTTTCACGCTGCCCTTCTCTGCGGCTTCGCTAAACCACCAATAAGCCTTTTCATAATCTCTCGCTGTGCCACGCCCGAGATTATATAACATACCAAGATTGCTTTGAGCCGTTATATTTCCTTCCAACGCCATCGGATACATAATATCGAAAACAGAGATCCATTGCTGTTTATTAGCAAACTCTTGTGCCAAATTCATTCTTGCTTGATCATCCATTTTCGGACTCGCTGTAACATCAACGGTTTTCATTGCCCAAATAGGCAAACTAAAACAAAGTAATACGGTGTAAAAAAATAACTTCAGTTTCATTTATAAAGTTGCTATTAAAAGTAAAATAAAAAACACAGCAGTAATCGCAAATTCGGTTAGTCCAACTTGCATAACAGAGAGCTTTTTAGTGGGCAGATAAACCGCTCGCACTAATCCAGGGACAAAAGCTAATGCTAAAACAAATTGTTGCGAAACCACAAAAATCAGTACACATAATAAGTGAAAAATCACTGATGCCCAAAAATAACGTGGATTTTTTCGCTCACGCATCATAGATTTCACATAAAGCGTTGTTCCAATAAAAAATAATGCTGGATAAATCGCCACCCAAAGTATTTTTTCATCAAAAGTGCGGTCAGAAAAGTAATAGGATCCCATTCCAGCTAAAGCAAAAATTAAGATCCCAGCCAAATCATTCCATAAATTACGTTCATCTTTTTTCTTGGTAAAGTAAATATTTACTATTACAAAAGGCAGCATGGCAAACATAAAATAAAGCACTTGCCAATTATAAATTAACGCGGGAATCGCAAAAATCACTGCGGCAGCAAAATAAATCACAGACCATTTTTTGTATAACTCAAGATTTTTACCTTTAAATAAATTCAAAAAAGGATAAGTCATCAAATAAAGCGAAAACCATCCTAATAGTAAAAATAAGTGAGCCCATACTGGATTAGCAAGTAACATACCGTAAATAAAAGGCACCAATGCCATAACAATAGCACCGTGCTGATTAGAAATAAGCAATTTCATAATAATTAAATAATTGAGAATAACTGTCAGGTATTCTAGCTTAGTAAAGAGGATTTTACAAAGCAGTAAAGGCTATTTAGAATAGAAGAAAATACCCCAAAGGAGAATCCTATGACAATTCAACGCATTTTACCCAATGCACGTTTAAGTGAAGTTTCAATTCATAACAACCTCGCCTATTTTGCAGGGCAAGTTCCAGAGCTAACCATAGAGCAAAATGCCTACGAACAAACCAAAGAAGTATTAGGATTAATTGATAAATTGTTAGCAGAAATTGGCTCCAATAAAAGCAATATTTTAACTGCGCAAATTTTCTTGGCAGATATGCAAGATTATGCACAATTAAATCAAGCTTGGGATGAATGGGTCGATCATGTTAGCCCACCAAGTCGAGCGACAGTCGAAGCTAAATTAGCGGATCCTCGTTGGAAAGTTGAAATTGTTGTTATTGCAACCTGCTAGTTTTTAATCACATTAATGGGAGAACATTATGGAAAATTGGACAAATGAAATTTGGGTAGCGATTGGTATCGCTTTTATTGTTGGATTATTTATTGGTTACATTGCCGTGCGTTTAACCAAAGGCTCCGTAAAACATCAAGCTAAAACAGAAGCTGAATTAAAAACAGTCAAAAACCAACTTGATACACAAAAGGCGCAAATCGAAAAACATTTTGCAGAAAGTGCTGAATTATTCAAAACCTTAATTAAGGATTATCAAAAACTTTATCACCACTACGCAACCTCCTCCAATAATTTACTGGGCGAAAAAGATCACAAAGGTTTATTCACCCAACAGTTGATTACTGCAACAGATAAATCTCAAAATGAACAACCAAGAGATTATTCTGAAGGCACATCAGGTTTATTTAAAGAAAAGAGAGAAGAAAATTAAAAAGTGCGGCTAAAAATAGGAATGTTTTTAGCCGTTTATTATTCTATTATTGCACTGATTTTTTAGATTTTTTCCATTTCCAAAAAAAGAATACTACAAGTAAACCAACAAATATATAAATCACTATTTGACCTTTTTGAATTTGTGCATGTAGCCAATCTAAATTTTTAGCCCCTAATTCCCCAAGGTAAACCCAAATGGGTACAGAAATAATCGCAGCACAGAAATCTATTAAAACAAAACGAACATAACTTACACGGCGTGTAATGCCTGAGACCATATAAATTGGAGCGCGTAAACCGGGTAAAAATCGTGCAACAAACAGTACTCGATTTCCATATTGACTGAATTTTTCACGCACCATTCTTAAACGCTGTAATGTTACAATTCTACGTATTGGTCGGAAACGTAAAATTTTCGTACCATAAATTCGACCAAGCCAATACATACAGGAATCGCCAACAAGCACACCAATCATACTAACTAGCAACATCAAATGAGAATTGACATTTTCTGGATAAAGCCCCGCAATGACACCACCTGAAACTAATGTTATATCTTCTGGAATAGGTACACCAAATCCACAAATAATTAAAACAAAAAGAACAGCCCAATAACCATATTCAGTAAAAAATCCAATCAAAAATTCCATTTGTTCCTGCTTTTTTATTAATAGATGTGACAAAAAATTGGTTCACATTTTAATCTTTTCAAATCAAAAAGCCTAGAAAAAAGTTTGATTTGAAAATAAGGATATTCTATAATCCACCGCTCTCAAGGCTTGTCTTTGAGCGGTTTTTAGGAAAATTGCTGGGTCGCCTGCGATTTTCTTTCTTTTAACATTTAATTTCAAGAGAACATAAAAATGGCATTTAAATTTAACGCTGAAGTTCGTACTGCGCAAGGTAAGGGTGCGAGCCGCCGCCTGCGTAACAATGGTCAAATCCCTGCAATTGTTTATGGTGGCAGTGAAGAACCAGTTTCAATCATCTTAAACCACGATGAATTAAACAACGCGCAAGCACACGAATCTTTCTATTCTGAAGTGATTACATTAGTGATCGGTGGTAAAGAAGTTGCAGTTAAAGTACAAGCAATGCAACGTCACCCATTCAAACCAAAATTGGTTCACATTGACTTCAAACGCTCGTAATTCTAGTTCACACATTTAAATAAAATAACAAAAAAGCTAAGACATTCATCTTAGCTTTTTTCTTACATATTCATTGTTTCTCAATAAATATCTAAACTTTAATTTTTTATCAAATAACGTTTTAAATTTTCAACAACAAATTCTAATTCTGCTTTTCCATAGTTCGGCTGAAATTCTAAAAAAATCACCCCAGCCTTTCGACAAGCCTCCCGTTTCACAGCATCACGCTTAGCTGCATTATCCTGATAATGTCCCTGCCCTTGATATTCAATTACTATTACGGCATAGCCTTTCTTATCCACAATCAAAAAATCTACTCGTTTACTATTTATCACAAAATGGGCCTCTTTATCTATATCTATTGATTCTAAAAACTCTCCCATTGAAACCTGAGTAAATAAACGGAACTCTTGATAACCTTTAGACAACAACTTTTCTAAACGAAGAAAAAGTTGATATTCACTCTTATTCATCAAGGCTTTTCTTTTATACTTACTCAATATGACGACATCAAGATGATCATTTTTATTCACAATATTAATTTTATTTTCTGTCGAAAGATAAAGACGACTCTTCTTTGCATTACGACGAGTTGATCTTGATTTAGATGAAAATAAGCCAATGAGAAATAAAATAACAAAAATGAAAATAATGATGTATTGTAAAGAAAATTCCATATTGCTCTCCTAAATGAACAGGAAAACAAGATAGCATTAATAGAATATTACTTTACATTACAAATAAACCTGTTTGAGATCTGGATCGCAAAAACAACCTTAAATAAGACAAAAAACTAACTTTTGTTAGTACTATGGGAGTTAAAAAATATGGCTGGGGTACTAGGATTCGAACCTAGGAATGCTGAGATCAAAACCCAGTGCCTTACCGCTTGGCGATACCCCAATTAGATAAATCTTTGATTGGATATAAAGAAGACTTTTTTGATAGTATGGCTGGGGTACTAGGATTCGAACCTAGGAATGCTGAGATCAAAACCCAGTGCCTTACCGCTTGGCGATACCCCAACGACTATTTGAATTACAAAGCGATAAATGGTGCGGGACGAGGGACTTGAACCCACATACCTCTCGGCGCCAGAACCTAAATCTGGTGCGTCTACCAATTTCGCCAGTCCCGCAAATTTGGTGGCTACAGCGAGATTCGAACTTGCGACCCCAACATTATGAGTGTTGTGCTCTAACCAACTGAGCTATGTAGCCATTACTTAATTTGCTTAACCATATCGGCTTTGCGGGGCGTATTATGCTGATTTTGATGATCCTCGTCAAATACTTTTTTACAAAAAAAGCAATTTTATGTTTGTTTGCTTATTAATGAAGCATATCACTTATTTTTTATTCATTTATACAACTTATATGGCTTTCTCAACGACCAAATTTTTCCTAATCATATTGTTCTTTTATCCGTTCATTTATTGTTAATTAAAATTTATTTGACAAAAAATGATGAAATCGTTATTTCTATACCTATTATTCTAAAAAAACACAACATCTAGGAGTACCTTATGTCCCATCTCTCGGTCGCCAAATTTGGCGGAACATCCGTTGCTAACCACGATGCAATGACAGCTTGTGCAAAAATTATCATTGCCGATCCCAATACACGCGTAGTTGTGCTTTCTGCATCAGCTGGTGTAACAAATTTATTAGTGGCTTTAGCAAATGGTGTAAAAGCGACAGAACGTGAAAAATTAATTGGCGAAATCCGTCAAATTCAAGAGAATATTTTGAATGAATTAAAAGACGATAGCCGTATTCGTCCAATTATTGAAAAATATCTTGAAAATATTACCGCACTTTCTGAAGCAGCGAGTCTTGCAACCTCCCCCGCATTAACCGATGAACTTATTAGTCACGGCGAAATGATGTCTACTCAAATTTTTATTGAGATTTTACGAGAGCAAAACGCATCTGCTACTTGGGTTGATGTGCGTACAATTGTTGCAACCAATAACCATTTTGGTAAAGCTGCGCCAAATGATGAACAAACTCAATCAAACAGCGATAGCATTTTAAAACCATTAATAGACCGCGGCGAATTAGTTATTACCCAAGGTTTTATCGGACGTGAACCAAGCGGTAAAACAACCACATTAGGCCGTGGCGGTAGCGACTACTCTGCTGCTTTATTAGCCGAAGTATTAAATGCAAAAGACGTTTTAATTTGGACTGATGTAGCAGGCATTTATACAACCGATCCACGCATTGTTCCGACAGCACAACGCATCGACACAATGAGCTTTGCTGAAGCTGCTGAAATGGCAACCTTTGGGGCTAAAGTGCTACATCCAGCCACATTGCTCCCTGCCGTACGCAGCAATATCCCTGTTTATGTGGGTTCAAGTAAAGCACCTGAAGCGGGCGGAACTTGGGTTACTCGTGATCCTCAACCGCGTCCAACTTTCCGTGCAATTGCATTACGCCGAGATCAAACTTTACTCACTCTTTCGAGCTTAAGTATGTTGCACGCGCAAGGTTTCTTAGCAAATGTATTTAACATTTTAGCTAAACATAAAATTTCAGTAGATACCATTACTACGTCAGAAGTCAGCATTGCATTAACATTAGATAAAACAGGCTCTGCATCTTCAGGTGCGGAATTACTTTCAACCGAATTATTAGATGAACTTCGTCAATACTGTTCAGTAAAAGTCGATACAGGATTATCATTAGTTGCATTAATCGGTAATGACCTGCATATTACTTCAGGTGTGGCAAAACGTATTTTTGATACTGTTCAATCTTATAATGTGCGAATGATTAGTTATGGGGCAAGTACCAACAATGTTTGTATGTTAGTACAAAGTGAACATTCTGATGAAATTGTACGCTCATTACACAAATCCTTATTTGAATGAAGTTTAAACCTAAAGTGCGGTGAAAAATCACCGCACTTTTTCTTTTATATCATTGAGATTAAAGTTGAAAAAGAGTAAAGTAAACGGCTGTTTATTTTGACTAATTTAACCGAATAAAAGGCGGAAATTATGGGAAAAAGCGTTGTTATCTTAGGTGCACAATGGGGCGATGAAGGTAAAGGGAAAATAGTTGATCTTTTGACGGATCGCGTAAAGTACGTGGTTCGTTATCAAGGCGGTCATAACGCAGGTCACACACTTATTATCAATGGAGAAAAAACCGTATTACGTTTAATTCCATCTGGTATGTTACATCCAAACGTAACTTGCTTAATTGGTAATGGCGTTGTGGTTTCGCCTGAAGCATTAATGAAAGAAATGGGCGAACTTGAAAGCCGTGGTATTAAAGTTCGTGAACGTTTATTAATTTCTGAAGCTTGTCCTTTAATCTTGCCTTATCATGTGGCGATGGATCACGCACGCGAAGCAGCCCTTGGCAAAAAAGCTATTGGTACAACGGGTCGCGGTATTGGTCCTGCTTATGAAGATAAAGTGGCTCGTCGTGGTTTACGCGTAGGCGATTTGTTCGACAAAGAAACTTTTGCCGAAAAACTCAAAAATATCCTTGAATACTATAATTTCCAATTAGTGAACTACTATAAAGTTGAACCTGTCGATTATCAAAAAACCTTAGATGATGTAATGACAATTGCCAATGTAATTACGGGAATGGTGGCAGACATCACTACAATTCTTGATACTGCGCGCAAAAATGGCGAGCATATTTTATTTGAAGGTGCGCAAGGCACAATGTTAGATATCGACCACGGTACTTATCCGTATGTCACTAGCTCAAATACAACGGCTGGTGGTGTCGCAACAGGTTCTGGATTTGGCCCACGCAATCTTGATTATGTACTTGGTATCATCAAGGCTTACTGTACTCGTGTAGGCGGTGGCCCATTCACAACGGAATTATTTGATGATGTGGGTGCTGAGATTGCACGTAAAGGTAACGAGTTTGGTGCGGTAACAGGTCGTCCACGTCGTTGTGGTTGGTTCGATGCCGTTGCAATTCGCCGTGCAATCCAACTCAATTCCATTTCAGGTTTCTGTATGACTAAACTAGACGTGTTAGATGGTTTTGATGAAGTAAAAATCTGCGTTGCTTACAAAATGCCAAATGGCGAAATCGTTGAATATGCACCGTTAGCGGCAAAAGATTGGGAAGGTGTAGAACCAATTTATGAAACATTACCTGGTTGGAAAGAAAATACTTTCCGCATCACAGATGTAAATAAATTGCCACAAAACTGTATTAACTATATTAAACGTATTGAAGAAGTGACTGGCGTACCTATTGATATTCTTTCAACAGGCCCTGATCGTGTGGAAACGATGATTTTACGCGACCCATTCGCCGCTTAATTTCTTTTGATTTTCAGACCGCACTTTAAAAGTGCGGTCTTTTTTTTATGATTTTTTTACTATTCTTCAATAGAACGTAATAATTCATTGATGCCAACTTTACCTAAAGTTTTCGTATCCACTTTTTTCACGATCACAGCACAGTATAAGCTATATTTTCCACATTTTGATGGAAGGCTACCTGATACAACAACAGAACCTGCTGGTACACGGCCGTAGTGAATTTCTCCTGTTTCACGATCATAAATTTTAGTTGATTGACCGATGAATACGCCCATTGAAATCACACAGCCATCTTCAACGATAACACCCTCAACCACTTCTGAACGTGCGCCAATAAAGCAGTTATCGCCGATAATGGTTGGATTAGCTTGTAATGGCTCTAACACGCCGCCGATACCTACACCGCCAGATAAATGAACATTTTTACCAATTTGCGCACAAGAGCCTACTGTCGCCCAAGTATCCACCATGGTGCCTTCGCCAACGTAAGCACCAATGTTTACATAAGATGGCATTAATACGCAGTTTTTAGAAATATATGCGCCTTTACGCACCGTTGCAGAAGGCACAACACGGAAACCTTCTTCAGCAAAACGCTCTTCGGTGTAATCCGCAAATTTTAATGCCACTTTGTCGTAATATTTTGTTTCTGCGCCATCAATAATTTGGTTATCGTTAATGCGGAAAGATAGCAATACCGCTTTTTTTAACCATTGATGTGTTACCCATTCGCCATCAATTTTTTCGGCTACACGATATTTTCCAGAATCTAACCCTTCGATTACTTCTTCAATTGCCGCGCGCGTTTCTGCATCAACGGTTTTTGGTGTAATTTCTGCACGTTTTTCAAATGCAGCTTCAATAATTGCTTGTAAATTTGACATAGAACTTCCTATATGTTGTGAATAAAACGGCGTTAGTTTTACCATATTTTAAACGGGCAAGCAAAACACCGAAAAAAATCACCGCACTTTGTAGAAACAAAACTGCGGTGATAATAAAAAGTTGATTTGATTAAAAGATTGAAAGTGCAAGCCCCACGACAACAGACATACTAAAAACAACCATAATCATTGCATAACCAAAATCGCTCATTTTGTTCTCCTCATAAAAAATAACGCAGACATTCTAGCAAGAATAATACGAAAAAATCACTTCTTTTTATAAAAAATTTGCAATAAAGATGACTAAATTCTCAACAAACCTTTATAATAGGAAAAATTTTTTAGGGATTTAAATATATGGCAACAATTAAAGATGTGGCAAAAATGGCTGGTGTGTCCACCACAACCGTATCTCACGTAATTAATAAAACCCGTTTCGTTGCAAAAGATACGGAGGAAGCGGTGTTATCCGCAATTAAACAACTTAATTATTCCCCTAGTGCTGTGGCACGCAGTTTAAAAGTCAATACCACCAAATCCATTGGTATGATTGTGACAACCAGTGAAGCACCCTATTTTGCCGAAATCATTCATTCTGTTGAAGAACATTGCTATCGACAAGGTTATTCTTTGTTCTTATGTAACACACAAAATGATCCTGAAAAAGTCAAAAATCATTTAGAAATGTTGGCAAAAAAACGGGTCGATGGCTTGCTTGTAATGTGTTCTGAATATACGCAAGATTCATTGGATTTACTTTCATCATTTTCCACTATTCCAATGGTTGTAATGGATTGGGGCCCAAATGCTAATACCGATGTGATTGATGATCATAGTTTTGATGGCGGATATTTAGCAACCAAACACCTCATTGAGTGCGGTCATAAAAAAATCGGGATTATCTGCGGCGAACTCAATAAAACTACCGCAAGAACGCGTTATGAAGGCTTTGTAAAAGCAATGGAAGAAGCTAAATTAACCATCAATCCGTCTTGGGTACTAGAAGGTGCATTTGAGCCTGAAGATGGCTATGAATGTATGAATCGTTTACTGACTCAAGAGGAATTACCAACTGCCCTATTCTGTTGTAACGATGTGATGGCGTTAGGTGCAATTTCCGCTCTGACAGAAAAAGACTTACGCGTGCCAGAGGATATGTCCATTATCGGCTATGATGATATTCACGCCTCACGTTTCTACGCACCACCATTAACCACCATTCATCAATCAAAACTACGTTTAGGCAGACAGGCAGTAAATATTCTGTTAGAACGAATTAGTCACAAAGATGAAAGCGTTCAACAATATGGTCGTATTGATATAGCCCCTGAGCTTATCATTCGAAAATCCGTTAAATCGATTTTATAAACTTAGCAAAAATAGACTGCATTTTTTAAACAATCCCTAAAAAGTGCGGTTCTTTTTTAGCTATTTTTTAGCTTTTCTTGATTATTTTCAAAATTTCTCTGAATAGCATTTGCCCTCCACCCTATTTTTAGTTATATCTACCGCCAACTGACAAATTTTATTTTTTACTTTTAGGAGTTCCTATGACACAAGAGTACGCCACTCTGCGCAATAACATTAGTATGTTAGGGCGTTTTCTCGGAGAAACTATCAATGATGCACAGGGCGAAGATATTCTCGAATTAATCGAAAACATTCGTAAACTTTCTCGTAATTCTCGTGCTGGCGATGATAAAGCAAGACAAGCATTGCTCGACACGCTCGGTAGTATTTCTAATGAAAATATTATTCCCGTCGCGCGTGCTTTCAGCCAATTTTTAAACCTCACAAACATTGCTGAACAATATCAAACGATTTCCCGTGAACATTCTCTTGCACAAAGTTCTTCTCAATCCTTAAGCGAACTTTTCAAACGTTTAAAAGAACAAAATGCCTCAGTGGAAGAGGTGCATAAAACCGTCGAAAAATTATTAATTGAGCTTGTTCTGACCGCACATCCAACAGAAACAACACGTCGTTCATTAATTCATAAACACATTGAAATCAATAAATGTTTAAGCAAATTAGAGCATAATGATTTAACTGAAAAAGAACGCAATATTATTGAGCGTCTATTACTTCGTTTAATCGCAGAAGCGTGGCATACCAACGAAATTCGTACTGTTCGTCCAACACCATTTGATGAAGCAAAATGGGGCTTTGCGATGTTGGAAAACAGTTTGTGGCAAGCTGTACCAGAATTTTTACGCCAACTAAATGAAACCGCCCGTGAATTTTTAGGTTACGATTTGCCAGTGGGATTAAAACCTGTGCGTATTTCCTCTTGGATGGGTGGCGACCGTGATGGAAATCCATTTGTCACCGCACAAATCACCAAAAAAGTACTTTATTTTGCCCGTTGGAAAGCGGCAGATTTATTCTTACAAGACATCAGCAAATTAGCCGATGAACTTTCAATGATGAAATGTAGCGATGAATTTCGCACTAAATACGGCGAGCATTTAGAACCCTATCGTTTCGTAGTAAAAAATTTACGCCATCAGCTAACAGCAACCTTAGCTTATTTTGATGATCGCTTATCTGATCGCACACCGCGCGTATCTGAAAGCGAAATTATTTTAGAAGATAATCAACTTTGGGAACCGCTTTACGATTGCTATCAATCTTTAATTCAATGCGGTATGCGCATTATTGCGAACGGTTCATTGTTGAATATTTTGCACCGTATTAGCTGTTTTGGCGTGATACTTTCTCAGATGGATATTCGCCAAGAAAGCACTCGTCACACCGATGCCATTGCTGAAATCACGCGCTATATTGGTTTAGGCGATTACTCTCAATGGATGGAAGACGATAAACAGGCCTTCTTAATTCGAGAATTAAGCTCACGCCGTCCATTAATTCCGCAAAACTGGACGCCATCGCCTGAAACCCAAGAAATTTTAGATACTTGCAAAGTCATTGCTCAACAAAAACAAGGTGTAATAGCTTGTTATGTTATTTCGATGGCACGCAGTGCCTCTGATGTTTTAGCCGTTCATTTACTCTTAAAAGAAGCGGGCGTGCCATATCATATTCCTGTTGTGCCATTATTCGAAACCTTAGACGATTTAGATGCAGCTGAAAAAGTGATGACTCAACTTTTCAATGTAGGTTGGTATCGTGGAGTTATCAATAATCGTCAAATGGTAATGATTGGTTATTCAGATTCGGCAAAAGATGCGGGAATGATGGCTGCCTCTTGGGCGCAATATCGTGCACAAGAAGCCTTAGTGAATTTAACGGAAAAACTTGGTATTGAACTCATTTTATTCCACGGACGTGGTGGCACGATTGGTCGTGGCGGTGCGCCAGCACATGCGGCATTACTTTCTCAACCGCCTCGTTCCCTAAAAAATGGTTTACGTGTAACAGAACAAGGCGAAATGATTCGCTTTAAACTGGGTTTACCGGCTGTAGCGGTAGAAACCTTTGATCTCTACGCCAGCGCCATTTTAGAAGCAAATCTTTTACCACCACCAGAACCGAAACCAGAATGGCGTAACATAATGGACGAGCTTTCCACGATTTCTTGCGATATTTACCGTAGTGTGGTGCGTGGCGATAAAGATTTCGTGCCTTATTTCCGCAGTGCGACGCCAGAACAGGAGCTGTCCAAATTGCCGCTTGGATCTCGCCCAGCAAAACGCAATCCAAATGGCGGCGTGGAAAGTTTACGTGCCATCCCTTGGATTTTTGCGTGGATGCAAAATCGCTTAATGCTACCTGCTTGGTTAGGCGCAGGTGCCTCTATACGTCAAATTATCGAACAAGGAAAAGGCGATATTATTCATAAAATGTGTGAAAACTGGCCGTTCTTTTCAACGCGAATCGGAATGTTGGAAATGGTCTTTAGTAAATCGGATACTTGGCTTTCCCAACAATATGATCAACGATTAGTGAAAAAAGAACTTTGGTATTTAGGGGAAAATTTACGTAAGCAACTTGAAGATGATATTCAAACTGTACTTTCACTTTCTCATCAAAGTGAATTGATGTCTGATTTACCTTGGATTGCAGATTCAATCGCATTGCGTAATATCTACACGGATCCACTCAATCTACTACAAGTAGAATTACTTCACCGTTTCCGTGAAAATCCAGAGCAAGTAAATCCCGATGTGGAACAAGCATTAATGATTACCATTACAGGTATCGCAGCTGGAATGCGTAATACGGGCTAGAACGATGAAAAAAGTGCGGAAAAATTTTCCGCACTTTTTTATTCAAATCGATCACTTAATAAAAATTGTAAAACTGCATCCATTCTCAGGTGGGGAATAGTTTCGCCTTGTTCTAAAGGCTGAGGTTCAAAACTATCGAAATCAAAATGCGGTTGTTTTTGCCAGAATTCTGATCTTGGTAATTTACTCGGCACCGTTCCTGGATAAAGCGTAATCGGTTGTTTATCAATAGAACGAATCCCTTGAATCGCTTTAATTTCTTTTCCTTGCTGATTTACAATCACTTGCTTTGTGGTACGAACAGCCGCAATCGCGGTATATTCCGTATCAATTCCTTCAAATTCCACATGGCGACCGCCCTCTTGCACAATTTGGCGTATTAAACTCACTAAATTAGGCATTTGATCGCGAGTAATATGATCCGCCTTCGTCGCAACAAACATTAATCGATCAATTCTCGGGGAAAACAAACGATGAAGAAAATTTCTACTGCCATAATGGAAATTATTAAATAACTGATTTAAGCCCATTTGCATATCTAAAAAGGCTTGCTGGCTGTGGTTTAAAGGCGTTAAACAATCCGCCAAAATCACTTGGCGATCAAAATTAGAAAAATAATTTTCGTAAAAACCTTTCACAATTTTATTGCGATAATAATTATAACGTGTTGTCAGCACGGCAAAATAGCTATTCGATTTGGCTGTTTTTTTCAAGGTTTGCCACTGTTCTTCTGAAAGATGAATTAATGGAAAAAATTGTAATGCGGGCGCGCCCTCTAAATCACTTGGCAACACAAATCGCCCAGGCTGAATAAATTGCATGCCTTGCGACTTGCATTGGTGTAAATAATCCGTATAACTTTTCGCAATCTTGGCTAAAACATCTTCATTTGCGACCGCACTTAAATCCAAATCCTGTAACATAGCAAGCCAATTTCGCGCTAATTCTTCGCGAATACCTGTGGTTGCCTTGACTTGTTCTTGCGACCATTGTTGAAAATCTAGATTTAACAACGGCAAATCGAGTAGCCATTCCCCTGGATAATCAAAAATATCCAGATAAAGCGTGCTGCGTTCTTTCAAATGACGTAGCAAGC
Organism: Haemophilus sp. HN_Hi16; assembly: GCF_049823435.1. Taxonomy (NCBI): domain Bacteria; kingdom Pseudomonadati; phylum Pseudomonadota; class Gammaproteobacteria; order Pasteurellales; family Pasteurellaceae; genus Haemophilus; species Haemophilus sp. HN_Hi16. Next base: position 1,162,816 of record NZ_CP187500.1, on the reverse strand, counting down.
CAGATTGACGTTGAAAACGAATGGCTAAACGCGTTTCACTCACGCCACGAGTAGACTGAAACCATTGAGGCGGATTTTGTGACAAATCATTTAAATTACTTTCATAATCAAAACGTGGCACGCTGAGATCTTGTTGGGATACTCGTTTGACTGCCAAAATTGAACCATTTCTAGCCGCTTCAAACAAGGGCAAATGCTGTGACGAATTTTGATTAATAGAGAGAAGTTGATTAATTAAACTTGTAATAAACGCCGTTTTTCCACTTCGACTTAACCCCGTCACCGCCAAGCTCAAAGTGCGGTCAAAACCACGATTAATAATTTGATTGATTTCCTTTTGAACCCGATTAAACATTCAATATCCTAGCCATTTTTGCCAATATATTTTACAATTCGCAACATAATTTATCACAAAGCATTTGTTATGTTACGTCTAAATCTGAGATTTTTATCTTTTCTGCTCTGTATAAGCCAAAGTATAGGATTACAAGCCGCACCAAGTATCCCAACATTTTTAACTGAAAATGGCTTAACTTATTGCACCCACGCTTCAGGTTTTTCATTTAATCCGCAAACGGCAGATGCAGGAACCAGTATGAATGTGGTCACGGAGCAAATTTATAACAAATTATTTGATATAAAAAATCACAGTGCAACATTAACACCAATGCTGGCTCAATCTTATTCCATCTCAGCTGATGGTAAAGAAATTTTATTAAATTTACGTCACGGCGTAAAATTTCACCAAACCCCTTGGTTTACCCCAACACGTGATTTTAACGCGGAAGACGTAGTATTTTCGATTAATCGTGTATTAGGGCATAATACTTATTTACCAACCTTAGCAAAGGCGAATGTTACCTATAGTAATCCACAATATAAAGTGTTTCACGAACAAGCAAGAAAAGTGCGTTTTCCTTATTTTGATAGCATTAAACTTAACGAAAAAATCAAATCTGTGACCGCACTTTCGCCTTATCAAGTAAAAATTGAATTATTTGAACCAGATTCCTCCATTTTGTCGCATCTTGCCAGCCAATATGCCATTATTTTTTCACAAGAATATGCCTATCAATTAAGTGCAGATGATAACCTTGCTCAATTAGATACTCATCCAGTAGGCACAGGGCCGTATCAAGTAAAAGATTATGTATATAATCAATATGTTCGCTTAGTGCGTAACGAAAACTATTGGAAAAAAGAAGCCAAGATAGAACATATTATTGTGGATCTTTCTACTGATCGCAGCGGACGTTTAGTCAAATTTTTCAATAATGAATGTCAAATCGCCTCTTATCCTGAAGTAAGCCAAATTGGCTTATTAAAAAATGATGACAAACATTATTATATGCAATCTACTGATGGTATGAATTTAGCCTATTTAGCGTTTAATTTTGATAAGCCATTAATGCGAGATCACGAAATCCGTGCCGCTATTTCACAAAGTTTAAACCGAGCTCGAATCATTCATAGCATTTACCATAACACAGCAACTGTTGCTAATAACATTATTCCTGAAGTGTCTTGGGCTTCAAGTGTCAATACGCCAGAATTTGAGTTTGATTACAATCCCAAAATCGCCAAAAATAAATTAGCAGATAAAAACCTTTTGTTAAATTTATGGGTAATTAATGAAGAACAAGTCTATAATCCTGCACCTTTTAAAATAGCTGAAATGATAAAATGGGATTTAGCTCAAGCGGGTGTGAAAGTTAAAGTGCGTGCCGTAACTCGTCCATTTTTAACTGCACAATTACGCAATCAATCGGAAAATTATGATTTGATTCTATCTGGTTGGTTAGCTGGTAATCTTGATCCTGATGGTTTTATGCGTCCAATTTTAAGCTGTGGAACAAAAAATGAACTCACTAATTTATCTAATTGGTGTAATGAAGAATTTGATCAATTTATGGATCGCGCCATTACCACCTCACATTTAAGTTCACGCGCAAAAGCCTATAATGAAGCCCAAGAACTCGTTTTACGTGAATTACCCATTATTCCTATTGCCAATGTAAAACGTATTTTAGTCGCAAATAGTCGTGTGAAAGGAGTAAAAATAACACCTTTTGGTAGCTTAGATTTTTCCACCTTACATTTTATTCAGGAGAAACACTAATGTTATGGTCGGCTCTTCGCCATATCCTGTGGGTGGCATTATTATTACTCGTATTATCGCTATTAGGCTTTGTCATTTTATTGCGCGATCCTCTTAATGCGAATCTTGTTACACAAAACATTTATATCGGCTATTTCCATTATTTAGGCACCTTGTTACAAGGTGATTTTGGCATTACCTATAACGGTGGAAAATCATTAATGAACCTTATTCTTACGGTTCTTCCTCCCACATTGGAACTTTGTTTCATTACATTGTTTTTGGCATTTATTTTTGGTTTGCCACTTGGCATTATAAGTGCGGTCAATTCTGAACAAGTTTTTGCAAAAAGTTTACAAATCCTATCTTATGTAGGGCTATCTATTCCAATATTTTGGTTAGCCCCCATTTTACTGTATGTTGCCGCGCTCTCACATTGGGAAATTGCCGCTATTGGACAATATAATTTGCTTTACGAAATTAAATCCATTACGGGATTTCCTGTTATTGATATGTGGTTTCTGGAAGTACCTTATCGTACAAAAATCGTACAAAACATATTGCAACATTTAGCCTTACCAACATTGGTATTGTGTATTTTGCCAACAATGGAAATTATCCGTATTATTCATCAACGAGCAGAATATATTTTGAATCAAAATTTTTCTAAAGTAGCGACAACACGGGGTTGGTCAAAATGGAAAATTCTCCATCAATATGTATTCCGTAATACTTTTCCCCTGCTTGTTCCACAAGTACCACGTGTATTCACATTAGTATTAACGCAATGTATGTTGGTAGAAACGGCTTTAGGTTGGCCTGGCATTGGTCGTTGGTTAATTAATGCCGTAAATGAACAAGATTACAACAGCATTGCCGCAGGTGTAATTGTTATTGGTGTATGTATTATTTTGATTGATACATTCACTAAAATATTCACTTTTATACTCGATCCATTTAAAAAGAAAGGTTGGTATGCAAGATAAAGAACCTGATGAATTCCGCGAAAGCACCTCAATCTTTCAAATTTGGTTACGCTTTCGTCAAAATACCATCGCACTTTTTAGCTTTTATTTATTAATCGCATTAATTTTTACCGCACTTTTTGCTAGTTATCTTGCACCTTATGCTGATAATCGACAATTTATTGGGCAAGAATTAATGCCTCCATCTTGGGTAGATAGAGGAAAAATTGCTTTTTTCTTTGGTACTGATGATTTAGGTCGCGACATATTAAGTCGTTTAATTATGGGTACTCGTTATACCTTAGGTTCTGCTTTACTGGTTGTCTTTTCAGTGGCAATAATAGGCGGCGCACTAGGAATTATTGCAGGACTACTGAAAGGTATTAAAGCTCGTTTTGTCGGGCATATTTTTGATGCTTTTTTATCGTTACCTATTCTATTAATTGCCGTTGTTATTTCAACATTAATGGAACCAAGTTTATGGAATGCAATGTTTGCTACGCTATTAGCGATTTTGCCTTATTTCATTCACACTATCTATCGCGCTATTCAAAAAGAATTAGAAAAGGATTATGTTGTAATGCTAAAACTTGAAGGCATTTCCAATCAAGCCTTATTAAAAAGCACTATTTTACCGAATATTACTGTTATTTATATTCAAGAAGTGGCTCATGCTTTTGTTATAGCCGTGTTGGATATTAGCGCGTTAAGTTTTATTTCTCTTGGCGCACAACGACCTACACCAGAATGGGGGGCAATGATAAAAGACTCTTTGGAACTACTTTATCTTGCACCTTGGACAGTACTTTTACCCGGTTTCGCTATTATTTTTACTATTTTATTAAGTATTATTTTCAGTAATGGCTTAACTAAAGCCATCAATCAACATCAAGAATAGCCTATGGCACTTTTAGACATTTGTAACCTCAATATTGAAATTCAAACCTCCAATGGACGTATAAAAATTGTAGATGGCGTCAATCTTTCCCTTAACGAAGGGGAAATCAGTGGATTAGTTGGCGAATCAGGCTCAGGAAAAAGCTTAATCGCTAAAGTCATTTGTAATGCAATCAAAGAAAATTGGATTATTACTGCCGATCGCTTTCGTTTTCACGATATCGAATTACTTAAACTCAGTCCTAATAAACGCCGAAAGTTAGTGGGTAAAGAAATATCCATGATTTTCCAAAATCCCTTATCTTGCCTTGATCCAAGTCGAAAAATAGGGAAACAACTCATCCAAAATATTCCTAATTGGACATTTAAAAATAAATGGTGGAAATGGTTTGGGTGGAAAAAAAGACGTGCTATTGAATTGTTACATCGCGTAGGAATTAAAGATCATCGTGATATTATGGCAAGCTATCCTAACGAACTGACAGAAGGCGAAGGACAAAAAGTTATGATCGCAATGGCTGTCGCTAATCAGCCACGTTTATTAATCGCAGATGAACCAACAAATACATTAGAATCAACCACTGCCCTACAAGTTTTTCGTTTACTTTCCAGTATGAACCAAAATCAGGGAACAACAATTTTACTTACGAGTAACGATATTAAAAGTATTAGTGAATGGTGCGATCAAATTTCAGTGCTTTATTGTGGGCAAAATACAGAATCCGCTCCGACTGAAATATTAATCGAAAGTCCCCATCACCCTTATACCCAAGCCTTAATTAATGCTGTACCCGATTTTACTCAACCTTTAGGATTTAAAACTAAATTGGGTACGTTAGAAGGCACCGTGCCTATTTTAGAGCAAATGCCAATTGGCTGTCGTCTTGGCCCAAGATGCCCTTTTGCACAAAAAAAATGTATGGAAAAACCAAGACGATTGAAAATAAAACAACACGAATTTTCTTGTCATTATCCTATTAATTTACGAGAAAAAAATTTTAAAGAAAAAACAACAGCCACCCCTTTTATACTTAATTGCAAAGGAAATGAATAATGCCCTTACTACAAGTGGAAGATTTAACTAAAACTTTCAAAGGTCACGCCAGTTTATTTGGTCGAAGTCAATTCAATGCAGTGGATAGCGTGAGTTTTACCCTTGAACGCAAACAAACACTAGCGATCATTGGCAATAATGGCTCTGGTAAATCAACCCTAGTGAAAATGATAGCAGGTATTATTCCGCCGACTTCTGGTCGAATTTTATTTAATGATCGAGAATTACAATATCAGGATGTACAATCTAGAGCTAAACATATTCGTATGGTTTTCCAAGATGCTAATTCTGCATTCAACCCACGTTTAAATATTGGGCAAATATTAGACGAACCATTAAGCCTAGCGACAGATTGGACAGAGGCACAACGTAATGAAAAAATCTTTGAGACCCTCTCGCTTGTTGGACTTTATCCTGATTACACAAATCTCAATATTAAGCATCTCTCTATCAGCCAAAAGCAGCGAGTTGCCCTAGCACGCGCATTAATTTTAGCACCAGAAATTATTATAATAGATGATGCAATTGGCAATTTAGATGCTTCTGTACGTATTCAATTGCTTAATTTAACCCTTGATTTACAACAACGTTTAGGTATATCTTATATTTATGTGGGACAGGATCTCGGTGTAATTAAACATATTGCAGATACGATTATCGTAATGGATGACGGAAAAATGATTGAATATGGCAGCCCTCAAAATCTTTTTACTGATCCACAAACTGATGTTACTCGTCGCTTAGTCGAAAGCTATTTTGGCAAAATTTTAGATGAAACCGCTTGGGTAAAAGACAAAAACACTCACTAAGGAAAGGAAAAATGAACACTCGTCCCTTTTATTTCGGACTTATATTTATTGCCATTATCGCTATACTTGCTAACTATTTAGGAAACACTGATTTTTCCCATCATTATCATATCAGTGCTTTAATTATTGCCATCTTGCTGGGAATGGCAATCGGCAATACCATTTATCCGCAATTTTCAACACAAGTGGAAAAAGGCGTTTTGTTTGCCAAAGGCACGCTTCTTCGCACTGGCATTGTGCTGTATGGTTTCCGCCTCACTTTTGGCGATATTGCCGATGTAGGATTAAATGCTGTTGTCACTGATGCGATTATGCTAATTTCAACCTTCTTTTTTACCGCACTTTTAGGCATTCGTTATCTAAAAATGGATAAACAATTAGTTTATCTCACTGGGGCTGGATGTAGTATTTGTGGTGCGGCAGCGGTTATGGCGGCAGAGCCTGTGACCAAAGCAGAATCTCATAAAGTTTCAGTGGCGATTGCCGTAGTGGTCATTTTCGGGACGCTTGCTATTTTTACTTACCCCTTTTTCTACACTTGGTCACAAGATTTAATTAACGCCCATCAATTCGGTATTTATGTTGGTTCTAGTGTACACGAAGTGGCTCAAGTGTATGCTATTGGGGAAAATATTGATCCTATCGTGGCGAATACTGCCGTCATTTCCAAAATGATCCGAGTGATGATGCTCGCACCATTTTTATTAATGCTTTCTTGGTTATTAACACGTAGTAATGGAGTATCAGAAAATACGTCACACAAAATTACAATTCCTTGGTTTGCTGTACTTTTTATTGGTGTTGCGATTTTTAATTCTTTTGATTTATTACCAAAAGAACTCGTAAACTTATTAGTTGAAATCGATTCTTTCTTATTAATTTCATCAATGGCTGCCCTTGGCTTAACGACGCAAGCAAGCGCAATCAAAAAGGCAGGATTAAAACCGTTTGTTTTAGGAATACTAACTTATTTATGGCTAGTGGTTGGTGGATTTTTAGTGAACTATGGAATATCAAAATTAATATAAAATTCACTTAAGATTGACCGCACTTTTAAAGTGCGGTCTTTTTTACAGATATGGTTATTTAAAGGATTAAATTACGCTTTATTTCAAAGTACGATTTAATAAACCATCCTCTAAAAATAAAGGGCCAATTGGGCGTTTAGGAATATCAAACTTCTGCGGATAAATCACATCAACCAAATACAATCCATCGGGTTTTGCTGTTGGTGCAGCAAGCTGACGATTTTTCTGCTCAAGTAGCCATTGCATCCATTCAATCGGCTGATTTCCAGCACCGACCTCAATCAAACTTCCCACAATATTACGCACCATATGATGCACAAAAGCGTTCGCCTGAATATCCACAATAATATATTGCCCGATACGAGACACATTCAAATGATGCACATTACGCCAAGGGGTATGGGATTGACATTGTGCTGCACGGAAAGAGGAAAAATCATGTTCGCCAAGTAAACATTGTCCTGCCTGATGCATTTTTTTCGCATCTAAATCTAAATAACAATGTGTCATTCCTCCCGCTAAAATCGCAGAGCGTAATTTATTACAATAAAGAATATAACGGTAACGGCGTGCTGTTGCGGAAAATCTGGCGTGAAATTCATCATCGACTTGTTTTGCCCAAGCCACCGCAATGTCATCAGGTAAATGAGCATTCGTACCAAAAGCCCAAGCCTTCTCTGGACGAACCGCATTGGTTTCAAAATGAACAACCTGCCCCGTTCCACTTACGCCAGAATCCGTTCTTCCAGCACAAAATATTTCAATTTTTTCATTTGCAATGTGAGAAAGTGCCTTTTCTAATTCTTCTTGCACACTGCGGACTTTTTCTTGTCTCTGCCAACCATAATAATTTTGCCCGTTATACTCAATGCCTAATGCAATTTTCATTTTTTACCTTTTGGCTTAATAAAGTGCGGTTATGGTAGCCCAAGTTTATTTGGAGCGCAAATTCACAAAATCACTCCAGAATTAATTAACAAATAAGTGATAGCTTCTAAAAATTACAACAATTAATGTGAATTTTTTGTGATAAAGATCTCATTCTGATAATCTGCCATTAGAGTTTACACTCCAAACTCCCTATAATTAATCAATATATTATGAAAAACTAAAAGGAAAATTATGAAAACATTAAGTGAATTTATCGTTGAACGCCAAGCTGAATATCCAAACGCAAAGGGGGAATTGAGTGGTATTTTGTCGTCAATTCGTCTTTTAGCGAAAATTATTCATCGAGATATTAACAAAGCAGGTTTAACAAATATTCTCGGTCAATCTGGTATTGAAAATGTACAAGGCGAAAGTCAAATGAAACTCGATTTATTCGCCCATAACACGATGAAAGCGGCATTAATGGCACGTGAAGAAGTGGCTGGTTTTGCCTCTGAAGAAGAAGAAAGTTTTATTGCGTTTGATACAGAACGTGGCCGTAATGCAAAATATATTATTTTAACGGATCCCCTTGATGGTTCTTCAAATATTGATGTAAATGTCTCCGTCGGTACAATTTTCTCCATTTACCGTCGCGTATCTCCAATTGGCACACCTGTGACCTTAGAAGATTTCTTACAACCAGGGAATAAACAAGTTGCCGCAGGTTATATTGTTTACGGTTCATCAACTATGTTGGTATATACCACTGGTAATGGGGTTAATGGTTTTACTTATGATCCATCAATCGGTACATTCTGTCTTTCTCACGAAAACATGCAAATGCCAAAAACGGGGCGTATTTATTCCATCAACGAAGGACAATACCTCAAATTCCCACAAGGTGTGAAAAAATATATTAAATATTGCCAAGAAGAAGACAAAGCGACCAATCGCCCTTACGCCTCTCGCTATATTGGTTCACTTGTAGCAGACTTCCACCGCAATTTATTAAAAGGTGGCATTTATATTTACCCAAGTGCAACCAACTATCCAAATGGAAAACTCCGTTTATTATATGAAGGCAATCCTATTGCATTTTTAGCGGAGCAAGCTGGTGGTGTCGCAACGGATGGTTATCGTCGAATTTTAGATATCGAACCAACCGCACTTCATGAACGTGCTCCATTATTTGTGGGTTCAGAAGATATGGTAAAAAAAGCGCAAGAAATGATGGAAGAATTTAAAGAATAATAAAAATCCCCTCGACTAAAAGAGGAAATTTTTATCAAAAAACCGAACTTAATGTTCGGTTTTTTTATATTACATAATACGACGCGATTGAGTATAGGTTCTAGCCCAATATTTTTCATCAAGGGAACTTATCGTCACACCTTGCCCTGTACTTGCGTGCATAAATTGGTTATTACCAATATAAACACCAACGTGATTATTTTTACGGAAGAAAACTAAATCGCCTTTTTTAAGTTTCGGATTTATTTATTTTTCTACCTAAATGACGCTGTTCAGCCGTAGAACGAGGCAATTCAATACCACGTTTAGTCGTACCGCCCATACGATAACGAGTGCCAACCCATTCATTATATACACTAGCGAGAGCCTTATCGCCCATCAAAGCCGAGGAGCGGTTTGTTCTCACTTTGTGAAAAATACCTGTTCGATTATCTTTTTCTAAATTATTAATTAAACCCGTTAATTGAACATCATCATTTTCCGAAATAATCTGATGATTTGCCGTTCGTGGTGTATTAGAACAAGCGGTTGCTAATACAGCTAAACCAATAATAACTAAAATTCTTTTCAACATAATTTCAAATAATTAAAAGAAATAAAATCTAGCAGAGGCTATAAAAATTTGAATAGAATTACCAGTAAAAATCCAATTTTGATAAGCATTTTGTGATCTTTCACACAAATTCGACTTAATTTGTTCCACCAACAGTAATTTCATCAATTTTTAATGCTGGCTGCCCTACGCCAACGGGTACACTTTGTCCCTCTTTACCACAAACCCCGATACCTAAATCAAGTTCTGATTTATCTGCAACCATAGAAATTTTTTGCATCACTTCAATGCCGCTACCGATTAAAGTTGCACCCTTCACTGGTTTCGTGATTTTCCCTTTTTCAATTAAATAAGCTTCTGAAGTAGAAAATACAAATTTACCAGAGGTAATATCCACTTGACCGCCCCCAAAGTGCGGTGCATAAATCCCCTGTTCTACAGAAGCAATCAAATCATCAAAGTGACTTTGTCCCGCAAGCATATAGGTGTTAGTCATTCGAGGCATTGGCAAATGTGCATAAGACTCACGTCGTCCATTCCCTGTTGGTGAGACGCCCATTAAACGGGCGTTCATTTTATCTTGCATATAACCTTGCAAGATCCCATCTTTGATGAGTACATTGCACTGGCTTGGCACACCTTCGTCATCAATAGTCAATGAGCCTCGACGATTTTCAATGGTGCCGTCATCTACAATTGTACATAATGGAGAAGTTACTTGTTCGCCAATCTTGCCTGTAAAAAGTGAACTTTCTTTACGGTTAAAATCGCCTTCTAAACCGTGACCTACTGCTTCGTGTAGCAATACACCAGGCCAACCAGCACCTAATACAACAGGCATTAATCCAGCTGGTGCTGCAATTGCACTGAGGTTTACAAGTGCTTGACGAACCGCTTCTTTAGCAAATCGTACTGCTCTAATATCTCCATCAATCACTTCAAAGAACCAATCTAAACCGAAACGCCCACCAGAACCACAGCTTCCTCGCTCACGTTTGCCATTTTCCTCTACTAACACAGAAATAGATAAGCGAACTAAAGGACGAATATCTGCTGCTAGTGTACCATCCGTCGCCATGACTAATACTTCTTCATAAACGGAACTGAGGCTTGCTGAAACCTTGGTTACACGATGATCTTCAGCTCGAGCTGTACGATCAACCAAATGTAATAGCTCAATTTTTTTCTCTTTGGTTAAACTTTCCAAAGGATTAATCGCTGCATAACGAGCAACAAGATTTACAACATTAAAAGCGGATGGCGAAATCAAATTTCCCTGTTTGACTTGCGCAATTCCTTTCACGGCTTCTGCACATTGCTGCAAAGAAGCAAGATTAATTTGATCGGCATAAGCAAAGCCTGTTTTCTCGCCAGAAACTGCCCGCACGCCAACGCCACGATCAATATGAAAACCGCCTTCTTTTATAATACCATCTTCTAATACCCAACTTTCATCTTGGCTAAGTTGAAAATACAGATCGGCATAATCAATATTGCGATGCGACATAACATCAAAAATATTGAGTAATGTTTGAGTTGAAAGATTGCTTGGCGTGAGTAATGTATTTGAAACTTGGTTTAACATATTTTTTCCAGTCTAAAGTAAATATCTTATGAGTGCTTATATCCGTTTAGTACAACAGTACAGATTAAAATCGGATTAATAAAGTGCGGTTAATTTTGAGGTTATTTTTCCAAATGCGCCAATCCAAATTGATACAAAGCATTCTTCTTATAACCATACAATTCCGCAACAATAGCTGCTGCTTTTTTTAATGGCAATTCTTCTGCAATTAATTCAAGCGCTTTCACTGCTTGTGGAGAAATTTCATCGTTATTGTCAGATTTTGGTTTGCCTTCCACAATCAAAACCATCTCGCCTTTTGTACGATTGGGATCTTCTAAAAGCCATTCACGTAAATTTTTAATGGTATTACCCGTAATCGTTTCCCACGTTTTAGTCATTTCACGGGCTAACACAATATAGCGTTCTTCCCCTAGCACTGATTGCATATCTTCTAGCGTATCTAAAATACGATGGGTAGATTCATAAAAAATCAAAGTGCGGTCTTCTTCGGCGATATTTTCTAATTTATCTTTGCGCGCTTTACTTTTCGCAGGTAAAAAACCTTCAAAACAAAATTTATCAGAAGCAATCCCCGATGCGCAAAGTGCGGTAATTGCCGCACAGGCTCCAGGCAAAGGCACAACGCGAATACCAGCTTCACGACATTGACGTACTAAATGAAAACCAGGGTCACTGATTAATGGCGTCCCCGCATCAGAAATCAAAGCAATACTACTCCCCTGCTTGAGCTTTTCCACCAAAATATGGGCTTTTTCTTGTTCGTTATGATCGTGCAAAGCAAAAAATGGCTTCTTTATGCCGTAATGGCTCAATAAAAGTCCACTATGGCGAGTATCCTCTGCTGCAATTAAATCCACTTGCGCAAAAGTCTCTAAAGCACGCTGGGTAATATCCTGTAAATTACCAATGGGCGTGGCAACAATGTATAAAATTCCGGTTAAATCAGTCATTTTTGTTTGCTTTTAAGTTATGAGATAAGTAAGATCTGCTACAACTATTGTCTGTTTATGATGGAGCAAAGATGTCTATTCTATTACAAGGTGGACGTTTTAAAAAACGTTTAATGCCAATTTTATTGTCAATGGCTTTAGCTGGCTGTTCAAATCTACTTGGCAGCAATTTCACACAAACCTTACAACAAGATGCAAATGCAAGTTCTGAATTTTATATAAATAAATTAGGGCAAACACAAGAACTTGAAGATCAACAAACCTATAAATTGCTCGCAGCTCGCGTGTTAATCCGTGAAAATAAAATTGAACAATCGGAAGCGTTATTAAGGGAATTAGGCGAATTAAATGATGCGCAAAAATTAGATCGAGCATTAATTGAAGCGAGAATTTCTGCTGCAAAAAATGCTAATGAGGTCGCTCAAAATCAATTACGTGTATTAGATTTGAATAAATTAAGCCCGTCACAAAAATCTCGTTATTACGAAACCTTAGCTATTGTTGCCGAAAACCGTAAAGACATTATTGAAGCGGTAAAAGCGCGGATAGAAATGGATAAGAATTTAACGGATGTACAACGTCGTCAAGATAACATTGATAAAACTTGGGCTTTATTGCGTTCAGCGAATACTGGCGTAATCAATAATGCTTCTGATGAAGGCAGCGCGGCTTTAGGCGGCTGGCTCACTTTAATCAAAGCTTACAACGATTATATTCGTCAGCCTGTGCAATTAAGCCAAACACTACAAAGCTGGAAAAATGCCTATCCAAATCATTCAGCCGCAATTTTATTTCCAAAAGAATTACTTTCTTTATTAAATTTCCAGCAAACAACTCTTTCACAAATTGGTTTGCTACTGCCATTAAGTGGTGATGGACAAATTCTTGGTACAACCATTCAATCGGGTTTCAACGATGCAAAAGGTAACTCAACCGTTCCAGTACAAGTATTTGATACCTCAATGAATTCTGTTCAAGAAATTATTGTACAAGCAAAACAAGCAGGAATTAAAACCTTAGTCGGCCCATTACTAAAACAAAATCTTGATGTGATTTTAGCGGATCCTGCTCAAATTCAAGGTATAGATGTGCTTGCATTAAATGCCACACCAAATTCTCGTGCGATTCCTCAACTTTGTTATTACGGACTTTCTCCAGAAGATGAAGCTGAATCTGCTGCCAATAAAATGTGGAACGATGGCGTGCGTAATCCACTTGTCGCAATGCCACAAAATGATTTAGGACAACGCGTAGGCAATGCCTTTAATGTACGTTGGCAGCAATTAGCAGGTACTGATGCGAATATCCGTTACTACAATTTGCCTGCGGATGTGACTTATTTCGTTCAAGAAAATAACTCAAATACAACCGCACTTTATGCCGTAGCAAGTCCAACTGAACTGGCAGAAATGAAAGGTTATTTAACAAATATCGTACCTAATTTACCGATTTATGCCAGTTCTCGAGCAAGCGCAAATGCGACAAACACTAATGCTGACTTCATTGCGCAGATGAGCGGTGTACAGTTTAGTGATATTCCATTTTTTAAAGATACCAATTCTCCACAATATCAGAAGTTAGCAAAATCCACGGGTGGCGAATATCAATTGATGCGTTTGTATGCAATGGGTGCGGATGCTTGGTTGCTAATTAATCAATTTAATGAATTACGCCAAGTGCCAGGCTATCGCTTAAGTGGCTTAACAGGGATTTTAAGTGCTGATACCAACTGTAATGTTGAACGCGATATGACTTGGTATCAATATCAAGATGGTGCAATTGTACCAGTTGCAAACTAATGTTTTCTTTAAAACGTCAGCAAGGGGCGAGCTTTGAGCATCAAGCTCGCCTTTTTTTAGAAGCAAAAGGCTTAACATTTATTGCGGCTAATCAAAATCTCAAATGTGGTGAACTTGATCTAATAATGAATGACAAAGAAACTATCGTCTTTGTTGAAGTTCGCCAACGAAGTCATTCCGCCTATGGTTCTGCTATAGAAAGCGTAGATTGGCGAAAACAACAAAAATGGTTGGATGCCGCAAATTTATGGCTTGCAAAACAAAATATGAGCTTAGAAGATGCTAATTGCCGCTTTGATTTAATCGCTTTTGGCAAAACACCTCAAGATATTCAATGGATTCCTAATTTTCTCGATTAACGGCTTTTTATAATGTTACAAAAAGTAAAAGATATTTATAGCGAAAGTATTCAAATTCAAATTGCAGCATCAAGTATGCTTTCTGAAAATATTACCAACGCCACACAAATGGTAATGCAATGTTTATTAGGCGGTAATAAGGTTATAGCCTGTGGCGTGTCGCGTTCTTATGCTAATGCACAGTTTCTCGTCTCAAACTTACTTAATCGATACGATTTAGTTAGACCGAGCTTCCCTTCTGTACTATTGAGTTTAGAAAGTGCGGTAGGTTCTTCACTTGTTTTTGAACAATCGCCTGAAGAATTGTATTGTCATCAATTTAATGCTGTTGCAAAATCGGGCGACTTACTTATTGCTTTTGCACCTTTGGGGACAGAAAAAATCGTGCTAAATACGATTTCCCACGCTGTCAGCAAAGAAATTAATGTTATTGCGCTAACTGGCTCTAACAATGATGCCATTCAAGGAATTTTAGCTGACAAGGATTTAGAAATATCAATCCCAGCCAGCAAAGAAAGCCGTATTTTAGAAAACCATCTTTTTGTGATTAATGCACTTTGTGAATTAGTTGATCAGACTTTATTCCCAAGTGCTTGACAGGAAAATAAATCACTTTCAAACTAATAGTAATTTAATTTAAAAAGGAGTTAATTATGACATTATCCCCGTTAAAAAAACTCGCTATCCTGCTTGGGGCGACTATTTTTCTACAAGGCTGTGTTGCAGCTGTGATTGGAGGTGGTGCTGTAGCAGCTAAAGTAGGTACAGATCCCCGAACCACAGGGACACAAATTGATGACGAAACCCTAGAATTTAAAGTAGAAAATGCTGTAGAAAAAGATGCCCAAATTAAGGCTGAAGGCCGTGTAAATGCCGTATCTTACAATGGTCGAGTACTTTTAATCGGTCAAGTACCAAATGATAACGTCAAGGAAACAGCAACGGACTTAACACGTGGCGTTGAAGGCGTTAATGATACTTATAACCAACTCACTATAGGCCCTAAAATTTCCTTTGCACAAATAAGTAAAGATAGTTGGATCACAACGCAAGTCAAATCTAAGATGTTCGTTGATGGTCGAGTTAAAGCCACAGATGTCAAAGTGATTAGTGAAAATGGAGAAGTATTTTTACTGGGTAACGTCACACAATCCCAAGCCAATGCGGCAGCCGACATTGCCAGCAAAATCAGCGGCGTGAAAAAAGTAATTAAAGTATTCAAATACCTAGACTAATCCTTCAAAGTGCGGTGAAAAATTCAACAAAATTTTGCCGCACTTTTTCTTATTTTTCTAAATAAAAAATTTTAATTTTTATTCTCACAAAAACCGTTTATTTTTAAATAAGTTATCTATTGTCAAGAATTAAAACAAAGAATTTATTACTTGCGATCTTTTCTCAAACACATTATCTTGTGCATCGTTTTCATAAAAACACTATATCTTGTGTTTTAAATCCTGTTTTAAATAACAACAAGAAGGCTAATACAATGAATAAAAGTTTAATGGTTACAAAGCGTGACGGTACGCAAGAACAAATCAATCTTGATAAAATCCATCGTGTGATTACGTGGGCTGCTGAAGGACTAGACAATGTTTCTGTTTCCCAAGTAGAACTTCGTTCACATATTCAATTTTATGAAGGCATTCGCACTTCAGACATCCACGAAACCATTATTAAAGCAGCCGCAGATTTAATCAGCAAAGATTCGCCAGATTATCAATATTTAGCTGCTCGTTTAGCAATTTTCCATTTACGTAAAAAAGCCTATGGTCATTTCGATCCCCCTCGTTTATACGATCACGTCAAAAAACTAGTACGTATGGGAAAATATGATCAAGCGTTATTAGATGATTATACCCGTGAAGAATGGGACACAATGGACGGATTCATCGACCATTGGCGTGATATGACGTTCTCTTATGCAGCCGTGAAGCAATTAGAGGGTAAATATTTGGTACAAAACCGTGTGACAGGAGAAATCTACGAATCTGCACAATTCTTATATTTGCTCGTTTCCGCAAGTCTATTCTCTAAATATCCAAAAGAAACACGTTTGGATTATGTAAAACGTTTCTACGATGCAACATCGACCTTCAAAATTTCCTTACCAACGCCAATTATGGCGGGTGTGCGTACTCCAACTCGTCAATTCAGCTCTTGCGTATTAATTGAATGTGATGACAGTTTAGATTCAATCAATGCAACAGCATCAGCTATTGTGAAATATGTTTCACAACGCGCAGGGATTGGTATTAATGCAGGGGCTATTCGTGCATTAGGTAGTGAGATTCGTGGTGGAGAAGCATTCCATACAGGTTGTATTCCATTCTATAAATATTTCCAAACTGCAGTGAAATCTTGCTCACAAGGTGGCGTTCGTGGCGGTGCAGCAACACTTTATTACCCAATTTGGCACTTAGAAGCAGAAAACTTGCTCGTATTAAAAAATAACCGTGGTGTGGAAGACAACCGCGTTCGTCATATGGATTATGGCGTGCAATTAAACAAATTAATGTATCAACGCTTAATTAAAGGCAGCGAGATTACTTTATTCAGCCCATCAGATGTACCGGGACTTTATGAAGCATTCTTTGCGGATCAAGATAAATTTGAAGAACTTTATGTAAAATACGAACAAGATCCAACTATCCGTAAGCGTACTGTTAAAGCAGTTGAAATCTTTTCTTTATTAATGCAAGAACGGGCATCAACGGGTCGAATTTACATTCAAAACGTGGATCACTGTAATACCCACTCTCCGTTTGATCCGCAAGTGGCACCAGTTCGTCAATCTAACTTGTGCTTAGAAATTGCATTACCAACTAAACCGCTTCAACACATTAACGATGAAAATGGGGAAATTGCACTTTGTACGCTTTCCGCCTTTAACTTAGGTAAAATTGAAAACTTAGATGAATTAGAAGAACTTGCGGATCTTGCGGTTCGTTCTCTTGATGCCTTATTAGACTATCAAGATTACCCTATTGTGGCAGCAAAACGTAGCTCACTTGCACGCCGTTCACTCGGTATTGGGGTCATTAACTATGCCTATTACCTTGCGAAAAATGGTGTTCGCTATTCTGATGGTTCAGCCAACGATTTAACTCACCGCACTTTTGAAGCCATTCAATATTATTTATTGAAAGCCTCTATGAACTTAGCCAAAGAGCAAGGTGCGTGTGAATACTTCAATGAAACCACTTATGCAAAAGGCATTTTACCGATTGATACCTATAAGAAAGATTTAGATGCTTTAACACAAGAGCCTCTACATTATGATTGGGAAAGTTTACGTAAAGATATTCAAGAATTTGGTTTACGTAACTCAACATTAACGGCCTTAATGCCATCAGAAACATCATCACAGATTTCCAATGCGACTAATGGTATTGAGCCACCACGCGGTCACGTAAGTATTAAAGCGTCAAAAGATGGTATCTTAAAACAGGTTGTACCTGAATATGAAAATTTAATGGATAACTATGAATTACTTTGGGATATTCCAAGTAATGACGGTTACTTACACTTAGTTGGTATTATGCAAAAATTCGTGGATCAAGCGATCTCTGCAAACACAAACTATGATCCAAAACGTTTTGAAGACGGTAAAGTACCAATGAAAGTATTATTAAAAGATTTATTAACCGCTTACAAATACGGTTTAAAAACCCTTTACTATCAAAACACCCGCGACGGTGCCGAAGATGTTCAAGAAGATCTTGATGACGGCTGTGCTGGTGGGGCGTGTAAGATTTAGGAGGTAAACATGTTGCTTACTATAGGTTTCAGTAATGATATGTATAAAACTTTTACTAAAAAATATTTATTAGATTTTTTATCCTATTCATTATCATTGCTACGAGAAGAATACCCAGATATTAAATTAGAAATATCTTCTCCTCCGATTCCTGCTGATATAAATATATCCGTTTTAGAAAAAGGAGGAATATTAGTTGGATATTTTAAGAATTTTGATGATCATACAAGAAATGAAGTAATAAAACATGCTCAGCTCACAATTGGAAGACAATTACAACATTTATGGACTCAATATATTAAAGTGAATCCGCTCTGATAACACAAGCTAAGACCTCCGATACTGCAAGCATCCATTCTTGTGCTAAGTAAATAAACTAAAGGCATAAGCGAAGACACTTGCGGTAGCATGAAAAAAGCGTTAAAACTGACCGCACTTTACTCATAAGATTGAAGGACAAACAAAAATGGCATACACCACTTTCTCACAAAATAAAAACGACCAGTTAAAAGAACCTATGTTCTTTGGTCAAAACGTTAACGTTGCACGTTACGATCAACAAAAATATGAGACTTTTGAAAAGCTCATTGAAAAACAACTTTCTTTCTTCTGGCGTCCGGAAGAAGTAGATGTGTCGCAAGACCGTATTGACTATGCCGCGTTACCTGAACATGAAAAACACATTTTCATCAGTAACTTAAAATATCAAACCTTATTGGATTCTATTCAAGGCCGTAGCCCGAACGTGGCATTATTGCCTTTAGTATCTATTCCTGAATTAGAAACTTGGATTGAAACTTGGACATTCTCTGAAACCATTCACTCTCGCTCTTACACACATATTATTCGTAATATTGTGAACGATCCTTCTATCGTGTTTGATGACATCGTGACCAACGAAGAAATCATCAAACGCGCACAAGATATTTCATCTTACTACGATGATTTAATCCGCGATAGCCAACTTTATGGCTTATACGGCGAAGGCACTTATACCGTAGATGGCAAAGAATGCGTCGTGACTTTACGCAGTTTGAAAAAACAACTTTACCTTTGCCTGATGAGTGTTAATGCGCTTGAAGCTATTCGTTTCTACGTTTCTTTCGCTTGTTCATTTGCTTTTGCAGAACGTCGTTTAATGGAAGGCAATGCGAAAATTATTAAATTTATCGCACGTGATGAAGCCTTACACTTAACAGGTACACAGCATATTTTAAATATTATGGCAGCAGGTCAAGACGATCCTGAAATGGCAGAAATTGCGGAAGAATGTAAACAAGAAGCCTATGATTTATTTGTTGCAGCGGCAGAACAAGAAAAAGCGTGGGCTGATTATCTATTTAAAGACGGTTCAATGATCGGTCTCAACAGAGATATTTTAGTTCAATACGTAGAATATATTACCAATATCCGTATGCAAGCTGTTGGATTGCCACTACCATTCCAAACACGTTCAAATCCAATTCCTTGGATTAACGCTTGGTTAGTGTCAGATAACGTACAGGTTGCACCACAAGAAGTAGAAGTAAGTTCTTACCTTGTAGGTCAAATTGACTCAAAAGTTGATACGAATGATTTTGACGATTTTTCTCTCTAATTAAAAACACATAAAAACTAACCGCACTTTGGAATATACTTTTTAAATATTTAAAGTGCGGTTAAATTTTTGTTCATTTTAAAAGACTTTCTAACACAGAAAGCCTTTTATTTCTTAGATTTCTAATAACAATCTTGTTGGATCTTCCAATAATTCTTTAATCGTTACCAAGAAACCAACAGATTCACGGCCATCAATTAGGCGATGATCATAAGATAAAGCAAGGTACATCATAGGACGAATCACAACTTGACCATTAAGCGCAATTGGGCGTTCTTTAATTGCGTGCATCCCTAAAATCGCACTTTGTGGCGGATTAATAATTGGGGTGGACATAAGAGAACCGAACACGCCGCCATTTGTGATGGTAAAATTGCCGCCAGTAAGATCTTCTACAGTCAATTTGCCATCACGACCTTTTTCAGCTAATGCTTTAATTTGTTTTTCGATCTCTGCCATACTGAGCTTATCGCAATCACGAAGCACTGGTGTGACTAATCCACGCGGAGTTGAAACTGCAATACTAATATCAAAATAGTTATGGTAAACAACATCATCGCCATCAATAGAAGCATTAACTTCAGGATAGCGTTTTAATGCTTCCACAACGGCTTTGATATAAAAAGACATAAATCCTAAACGCACTGAATGTTGTTTTTCAAATTTTTCGCCGTAGGTTTTACGTAAAGTCATTATCGGCTGCATATCCACTTCATTGAAAGTAGTAAGCATTGCTGTACTATTTTTGGCTTCAAGTAAACGTTCAGCAATACGTTTACGCAAACGGGTCATTGGCACACGTTTTTCAGAACGTGCGCTATAAGCCACCGTACTAATTGTATTTTGCTCAGTGGCAGCTTCTTGTTTCACTTGCTGAGCTTGTCGTTTTGCGATTTCACGTTCAATATCTTCACGTGTTAAACGACCGCCTACACCCGAACCTTGAATTTGATCTGCTTGTAAATCATATTCTGCTAATAAACGACGAATTGCTGGGCTATGATCCGCATTATGATTATGACTATTTTCAATCGCTGCATTTTGACGATCAGATGGTGTGGGTTCATTCGTTGCTTTTAACGTCGCTGAACTGACATCTCCTTCTTGAGCCGTAGAGATTTTTCCTAGCAGCTGTTTGCTTACGACAGTTTCGCCCTCAGCTTGAACAACTTCTGCCAGTACACCATCAGAAAGTGCGGGGACTTCTAGCACGACTTTATCCGTTTCAATTTCCACAATAACTTCATCACGTTTCACAGTATCGCCCAATTTTTTATGCCAAGTGGCAACCGTTGCATCTGCAACTGATTCAGGTAGGTCTGGAACAAGAATTTCGATGGTCATTTTATTTTTCCTTTTCTTCTTTTTTACTCTATATCTTAATTATCTTGGCTCCCCTATTTACAGAGGAAAGCAAAGATATAAAAACCTTTATTAAATTAACCGCACTTTAAAAACTCAACGCATCTTCCACTAACTGCTTTTGCTGCTTAGTGTGAAGCGACATATAGCCCACAGCAGGCGAAGCAGAAGCAGGACGCCCTGCATATTTGAGTTTAACGGATTCTGGAATTGCTGCTTCAAAATTATGTTTGCTACAATACCACGCACCTTGGTTAAGTGGTTCTTCTTGACACCAAACATAATCAGTCACGTGCGCATAAGGCTCAAGTGCTTTCTTCACATCCTCGTGAGGGAATGGATAAAGCTGCTCAATACGAATAATCGCCACATCTTTCTGATTATTAGCACGACGTTGTTCAAGTAAATCGTAATAAACTTTACCTGAACACATTACCACACGTTTTACATCTTTAGGATCTAGCTCATCAATTTCTCCAATTACCGTTTGGAAAGTTCCATTAATCAATTCATCTAAACTGGATACGGCTAATGGATGGCGTAACAAAGATTTTGGAGAAATAGCAATCAACGGACGGCGCATTTTACGTAAAGACTGACGGCGTAACATATGGTACACCTGCGCTGGCGTTGATGGCACGCAAACTTGCATATTTTGTTCGGCACAAAGTTGCAAATAACGTTCAAGACGAGCAGAAGAATGTTCTGGCCCTTGTCCTTCGTAGCCGTGTGGTAACAGCATTACCAAACCGCACATTCTGCCCCATTTTTGTTCGCCAGAGCTAATAAATTGGTCAATAACAATTTGCGCACCATTAGCAAAATCGCCAAATTGCGCTTCCCAAATAGTTAAAGTTTTTGGATCTGTCGTTGCATAACCATATTCAAAAGCAAGTACAGATTCTTCTGAAAGTACAGAATCCCATACTTCAAATCGACCTTGATTGGCGTGTAAATGTGTTAATGGTACATACCCCGTACCATCATTTTGATTATGCACAACGGCATGACGATGGAAAAAAGTACCTCGTCCCGCATCTTCGCCTGATAAACGAACATTAACACCTTCATCAAGTAAGGTTGCATAAGCCATGGTTTCAGCCATACCCCAGTCGAGCAATTTTTCGCCTTGATACATTGCTTTACGATCATTATAGATTTTTTCTACGCGAGGATGCGCACGTAAACTTTCGGGATATTCACACACACGTTTGGCAAGGGTTAAAAAACGTTCCTGCGAAAATTTGCTTTCATAAGGTGCAGTCCAATCATAATTAAGATATTGCAACCAATCCATTTTTGCCGCGTCCATTTCACGCCATTCAGATACCACGCGATCGCCATTATCTAGCGCATCACGATAATTATTTGCCATTTCAATAACTTGTTCTTCAGTTATTACAGCTTCTGAAACTAAACGATCAGCATAAACTTTACGAGGTGTAGGATGTTTTTTAATGATGCTATACATCATTGGTTGAGTGGCTAATGGTTCATCTGCCTCGTTATGACCGTGGCGACGATAAGAAATTAAATCAATAAAAATATCTCGTTTGAATAAATTACGATATTCCACCGCCATACGTGCAGCAAACGCCACCGCTTCAGGATCATCACCATTAACGTGAATAATCGGTGCTTGAATCATTTTCGCGATATCGGTGCAATACTCTGTAGAGCGCGTATCATTCGGGTTAGATGTGGTAAAACCAATTTGGTTATTAATCACGATACGAATGGTACCGCCCACACTATACCCACGGGCATTTGACATATTCAATGTTTCTTGAACAACCCCTTGTCCTGCCACAGCTGAATCTCCGTGAACAGTAATAGCAAGCACTTTGCTATGTTCTGTATCATTCATACGAGTTTGTCGAGATCGAACAGAACCAATTACAACAGGGCTTACGATTTCCAAATGGGAGGGATTAAATGCCAAAGTTAAGTGAACTCGCTTATCATCTACGGCGAAATCAGAAGAAAAACCTTGATGATATTTCACATCCCCCGTACGTTCACTGGAATGTTTACCTGCAAATTCATCAAATAAATTTTCAGGCTTTTTACCTAATACATTCACAAGCATATTCAAACGCCCACGGTGTGCCATTCCCATTACCACATCATTTACCCCTTGGCGACTAGAATGGCGAATAATTTCTTTCATCAATGGAATAAAGGCATCACTTCCTTCTAAAGAAAAGCGTTTCGCCCCAGGGAATTTCGCACCAAGATAACGTTCTAAACCGTCTGCAGCCGTCAGTTCACGCAGAAAATTAACACGTTCTTCAGATGTAAAAAGCGGTTTCTCTAACACACTTTCCATCTTACTCTGAAGCCACATTTTCTGCTCCATATCCTGTACGTGCATAAACTCCAAACCAATTGAACCGCAATATGTTTCTTTCAACATTTGAGCTAATTCGCCAAGTTTAATGGTATCTCGTTTGTAAACGTACTGATTAATATTGAAAGTTTCGTTGAGATCTTGTTCAGTAAAACCGTGATAGCGATAATCTAATTCAGGAACAGAAGACACTTTCCAACGATAATAATTGAGGGGATCAAGATTAGCCTCTAAATGGCCACGAAAACGATAGGCATTGATAAATTGTAGAACTTTCACTAATTTTGCGCCAGCTTCAGGATCTATTACTGTCACTGCTTCATTATGATTTTCCCGCGCTAAACGACGAAAATAATCTCGCACTGGTGTATGGGGCTGTTCAAGTGCGGTGGTTTTTGGTAAAGAATCAAAAGTTGTTCGCCAACTTTCCTCCACCGACTGCGGATCACTCAAATAGCTTTCATAAAGTTCTTCTATATAAGATTGATTTGCACCGCCTAACGCTGTGCTGGCTAACCAATCATCAAATGCCTTGTTTTGCTGCATAATTACCTCTTTATTATGATATTTGAAGCAAAATTTTCGCTCCATTTTTTTACGCATTATACATAGGATTAAAAAGGAAATAAGCCTCTTATAAGAAATTGTTACAAATTTGTGATCTAGTTCAAACTCTTTGTATATAAAAAAACCGCACTTCATCTCTTAAACAAAGTGCGGTTATTTTTACTTGTGTTTTTAAATTACCACATAAATCCTACGCTTGCTCCACCGCCAGAATAGCCACTAGATGAAAGAGCTGCGTTAATTTTCAAACTCACTGAACCATCAGAAGATAAACGTGAATACCCTACTGCGAGTGAATTTTCCCCTTTAAAATTCCCTACCCCGACAGAAACACCTTGTTTACCTGGTATGGAAGCAGATTGCAGTCCTCCAATTGCAATCGCACTCGCAATCCCTGAGCGGTATTCTTTTGTCAGTCGTTGAGCTTGAGCATTTAGCTGACGAACATTGACTGCATCATTTTCTTGAGTACCATCAGCGACATTAGTGATTTGACGGTAAAGATTATAATTGCCATCGCCAACAGAAACGGTGTTAGGGCGGTTAGCAAGAGAACTAGCACCTAAAGCAACAGAGTTGTAAGCGGCGGCTTCACTTTCATAACCCAAAGCTAAACTTTTTTCTGCTTGTGCCTTGCTGTGCATTCCGAAAGCAGAACCGCGATAGCCAGTGACCTGAGTTCCGCCACCAACAGCAGTACCTTCAATTGCAGCAACCGTAGAAAATGCACCTATTGAGGTAGCAAATAAATTATGCGAAGATGCTTTCCAACCAAATGCTAATGCACCGTAAGTTGCACCACTTTTTTTGATAATATCAGCTTCAGAAGTTCGATCTACACTAATTTTATTTACACGACCTTCTGCATCTACTTCTACCACTTTACTGTTTTGATTATCAATTTTATTACTTTTTCCTTTTTCCAAAACAGCCACTCGGCTACCAACACCGATAGCCATTGCACCAATCCCATCTTTACTATATGAATGTGTACCAATAGCAATAGCTTCATTACCTAGAGCTTCAGCTGAACTACCAAATGCTAAACCACTTTTTGGTGCTTTAGCTTCACGCCCAATAGCATAACTAAACGCATCGCCTTGTTCGCCTGTGATCGCATTATCCAGTCCTGCTTCAGATTTATAACCAATTGCTATTGAACCCAAATTTTGAGCTTTAGCCAAACCTCCAATTGCTACGGAAGCGTGAGACGGTTTCCCGTTAGATTGATTTAATACTTGGCTTTCATCACCCAATGCCACGCCAAAAGCTGTACCACTAGGGACAGTTCCATACTCTGGTGTCCATTTTGGATCGTCAGCAAAAGATTGAATAGAATAAAAAGAAGTGGAAATAAATAGGCTGATTAAAGAAAGGCGGGTTAAGCTTTTATTAGTGCTTGCTTGCTTGCTTGCTTGCTTGCTTGCTTGCTTGCTTGCTTGCTTGCTTGCTTGCTTGCTTGCTTGCTTGCTTGCTTGCTTGCTTGCTTGCTTGCTTGCTTGCTTGCTTGCTTGCTTGCTTGCTTGCTTAATGATTTTCATTGTTTTGCTCCTTTGTCAAGAAAATAATTAAGGGCATTAATTATAATAGAAAATAATGCCAAAAAATGTGATCCACTTCACATTTTTGGAAATCAAATAAAAATCGTGGAAAAAATTTACCGCACTTTTAGGCTAATTGATCATTTATTTTTCAGTTGGCAATTGAGCGATCAATAACCTCCAAGAATTTAGGTTTTAGGATTTAAAAATGGATTGGTCTGCTTTTCTTGCCCAATGGTTGTGTAAGATCCATGCCCAGCAATAATAATAAGATCGTCATTTAATGGGAGTAATTTTGTTCGGATTGAAGAAATCAATGTTTCATAGTCGCCTCGAGGGAAATCGGTACGACCAATACCACCTTGAAATAATACATCGCCTGTAAATGCCACTTTTTTCTCGTGTTCAATAAAACCGATATGCCCTGGTGTGTGTCCTGGTAAATGTAAAATCTCGAAATTAAAGCCATCTAATTTTAAAATTTCGCCCTCTTGATTAAACCAACGATCAGGCAAAAAAGCTTCAATATTTGGTAAGCCAAAACGTTGGGCTTGTTCGGGTAAACTCTCAAATAAAAATTTATCTTCTTCTTGAGACCCCCAAATTTCAACGCCAAAATGTTGTTTTAATTGCATTGCAGCACCAACGTGATCTAAATGACCGTGAGTAATTAAAATCACTTTGAGATTTAAATTCAGTTCTTCAATGCGTTGAATTAGGCGTTCGGCTTCGCCACCTGGGTCAATAATTGCGGCATTTTTGTCATCATCCCAAATCAAAGAACAATTTTGTTGGAATGCAGTAACAGGGATAATTTCAATATTCATTTTTACTCCTTATAATCGATAAAATTGTTGAGTATTCAAAAACAGTTGATTTTGAACAGAATGTAATGGCAAAGATTTTAATTCAGCTAGTTTTTGCAATACTGCCAATAATTGTTCAGAAATGCCCGCACTTTCAAATCCCTCGTGTTGCCAAGGGCTGTCCGTTTCAATCATCAAGCGATTTAGGGGTAAATGTTGTGCGACATATTGGGTTTTAGGATTCCATAAAATATCAGGCGTTAGGCTTGCAAAATAGGGTGTAGATAAAAATTTCTGAAAAGATTTTTCATCTGTCTTAAACCAATGAAAATGGGCAAATTGAATATTATGTTTCTGCAATAATTCAAGGGCAATCTCTACATCGTTATGTACAATATGCAAATTTAACGGTAAATCCCATTTTTTCGCGATCAGAATAAATCGTTCTAGTAATTCAATGTAAGGTGCGTAATCTAAATTCGGATTTTCTCGTTTAGAATAATGTGGCAAGCCCACCTCGCCAATGGCAGAAATTAAGGAATGATGTTCGTCAATCCATTGAAATAATTCTTTTTGTTCTTCTAAACTAGGTAATTGCTGTTCAGGATGAAAACCAGCTGCAATATAAAGTTTCTTTGGGTAAGTCTGTTTTAAATTCAGCAGTTTTTTAGCACTGTTGAGATTAGTACTCACCGCAAGCATACCTATAATCTTTGAATGAGCAAGTGTTTGCTGAATATTCTCGTCAGAGAGTTGGTCTAAATGAAGATGGCTGTCAAATAACATTTCTTTTCCAATGAAAAACCGCACAAAAGTGCGGTTAATTTTACATTTGTTTTACACGCCTTTCCAAGTTCTCACAGGGCCTGTATCTACGTGAATGAAATTACTGGTTGGATAATAACCCACGCCACCATTTCGCAGACTTTCCGCAGAAGATTTCACTTTAATCAAAGGCACACCCGCAATACGAAAATCAATGGCTTTTCCTTTAATGTGATAACTATTTTTCGCTACGCCACGACTTTGGCGACGACGCATTGCATTAGTAGCGGCTGAACGATAACCACAAATTACTTCAATTTCAGCATTGCGTAAGCCTAAATTAGTTTGGATATTATAAAATTTATGGAATAAATTTGGATCCATTTTATGCACTTGATTTGTCCTTTTATCACGCATTAAATAATCCAATTTTTTTAACATCGCAGGCGAAAAACCTTTTGCTAAAGAAAACTCGCCACTTAATCTTTCGCCCGTATTAATGTTGCGGAAAGTTAAAATACGAGGTTTAGGTGTTGAAACCATTGCTAATACAGAATTTGGTAAAATAGATATTCCTAACGCAATACCGCCCAGCGATAACCATTTTCGTTTATTCTGATCCACATAATTCATTATAGCTCCCTTATTTTATTGAAGATATTTTTTTACGAGATCCCAATTAATCTCAGCAAGATTAATCTGACGATCATAACCATAAATATCAGGTAAATTTACAATATTTCCGTTTTCAATCCACGCAGTAACATAATATAAAAAGACAGGATTATCCGAGCGTATCGGCGCAGAAGTGGTTTTTTTACTTGCTAATACTGTATTTTTTCGAGTTTCTGTCCAACCTGCTTCTTTTAATAAAATACTTGCCAATTGATCTGATTTTTCAATGCGTACACAGCCAGAACTTAACGCTCGATTTTTACGATTAAACAAGCCGTGATTTGGCGTATCGTGTAAATAAATTGCATCAGAACTTGGCATATTAAATTTATAATTACCTAATGCACTATCGCCAGCCGCTTGTCGAACTCGATAAGGAAATTTATTACCAATAGATTCCCAATCAATAGAAGCAGGATCAACAACATTGCCTTGATTATCTAAAATTGAATAATTATGCTCCGTAATATAATTTGGATCGGCTTTCATTTTTGGCAGTAAATCTTCATTAATTAAGCGAATTGGCGCATTCCAAGGCGGATTTACAACTACATTACTTAATTTGCTATACATTACAGGTGTTCGGCGCGAATTTTTGCCAACAATTACCCGAGATTCTAAAATTAAATCGCCATCACGATAATACTGTAATTTATAGCTTGGAATATTCACAAAAATCCCATTATGAAAATCAGGAATTACGCGTAAACGCTGTGCATTCATTGCCAGTTTTTGAGCAATATTTGATTCTTTAGAAGTCGGAATAAACATCGGCAATGATTGAACTGTTTGGCGATATAAATGATTTTCTCCCGCTAAACTTTGTATGAAATCAAGAAGTTGATTATTTTCCACCGCACTTAACCAGCGTTGAATATGATCATTTTCAGGCTGTTGTGCTTGATACTGAGCAGATGAATACAACCAATTAGATGCTTGAGAACGAACATTTTGTGTGTAATATAAGTAATCTAACAAAATATCACTTAATAACACATCATAAACCAATCCGCCTTGTTGTTCTACCAATGCCAATGTTTCTAGTGAAGTTGCCGACGATTTTGAAATACCGCTTGCCACCATTGCCGCATAATCACGTAACAATTGACGAGCTGCCGCATTGTCAGTCCATAACGGGGCATATTTACGAGAAGCATATAAACGCGCGAGTAAGGGCTTAAATTGTAACTTATGATCGCCTATTTCGTGTGTTAGCGTCATATTAAGCAATGTTTGTTTTTCTTCCGTTAAACGTTGCTGATCCGCATAAATGGCTTCTTCAAGCTCTTTTCTTTCCGCTAGTGACAAATGGGAAAGATTAATGCCGTTCAATGATTTAGATTGGTCATTTTTGCTCAAATCGGCTAAAACACAACCCGACATCATCATAGATAATGATAAGGCGAATAATGATAACTTTAAGGTGCTTTTAAACACTACCATTTCCTAAACCTTTATTAAAATAACCGCACTTGTTGCTTTTCTCAAACAAAGTGCGGTCAAAATCATTTAGTATTTATTTTTTACTTTCCGTTTTTTCTTCGGATAGGCTGTTTGCTTGATTAATTTTCTGATCTGAATTAAAGATAACGAAATCAGCTGCCATTTTTTCAGCTTCTTTTAAGAAGAAATCTGGTGCTTCGTAATCTTTCGGCAAATCATCAATATCTTTCAACGCTTTCTTACCCTCACGTTTAAAACGTTCGTTCAAATCTTTTAAACGTCTTGCATCATCTTTATCATTCTCTGCTTTACGCATTTTATAATTCAATGATAGAAATTTTCGTTCTCGGCGTTCATTTCTCACTTTCAATTCTTCATTCAATGCAACAAATTCAGGATCTTTAGCAATACGAGCAAGATGTTTTTCATTTAGAATATTTACTGCATTATTAATATCATCGATATTTCCTACTTCCATATAACTCGCTGATGGGATTTTATCCCAAGCAAGCGCATTATCTTCTTTATCTTCCCCATATTCTTTCGCATCTATAATTTCGGGGAAATTAATATCGGCTGCAACACCTTTTAATTGGGTTGAACCACCATTAACTCGATAAAATTTTTGAATAGTATATTGCAAAACACCCAACGGACTCTGATCTAAATCATAGATAAAATTTAGCGATCGACTCTGTTGCACCGTACCTTTACCAAAAGTATTTTGCCCGATGATAATACCTCGACGATAATCTTGCATTGCTGCAGCAAAAATTTCTGATGCGGAAGCACTGTAACGATTAATCATCACAAATAATAACCCCTTATATTGTTGCGTAGCATCATCATCTTCGTGAACACGAATACGCTGATAAGCATCGCGAACCTGCACAATAGGGCCATCAGCAATAAATAAACCACTTAATGCCACGGCTTCCGTTAATGCACCACCGCCATTTTCACGTAAATCAACAATTAGAGCCTCAGCTTTTTGATTTTCTAATTTAACCAGTAGTTTTTTGACATCTTCGGTTAGTCCAATATAAAAACTTGGAATTTTTATTACCGCAATGTTTTTTCCTGACACTTTTTCAAAAGTTAGTTTAGCCGCTTGATCTTCAATACGGACTTTATCACGCACCAAAGTAATAATACGTGATTTTCCCCCTTTAGCAGGCTCAATTTCCAAGCGAACTTTAGTGCCTTTTTTCCCTTTAATTTTTTCTACCAAATCTTCTAAACGCCAACCAACAACATCTTCAATATCGCCTGTTGCTTGCCCAACGCCAATGATTTTATCCCCAGGATGCAGTTTTTTACTACGTTCCGCTGGCGCACCAGGTACAAGAGATTTTATGCTAGTTTCATCATCTTCTGATTGTAAAGTAGCCCCAATGCCTTCCAAGGAAAGATTCACACTTTCATTAAAACTTTTCGCTGTTCTTGGGGAAAGATAACTGGTGTGAGGATCAATTTCACGCGCAAAAGCATTCAAATAAATTTGAACAATATCGTCTGCTTTTATTTGCGTTAAACGACGAATGGCTAAATTATAGCGTTTTGTAAGTTTTGCTTTGATTTCTGACCATTTTTTATCTTTTAATTTAAGATTAATAATGTCATTTTTTACGCGAGCATTCCAAAGTTTATTCGCATCAGCTTCAGTTTGTGGAGCAGCCGCTTTTTCACGATCAATTTCAATTTGATCTTGACCATTTAAATCAGGCTCTTTATCTAATAAAGATAACGCATAAGTATAACGTTCATAACGACGTTTGATCATTACATCATAAATCTCAAACGCAGCAGAAAGATCGCCTTGATTTAACTGATCATCTAACTTATTACCATATTTTTGACGAAGTTCGTCTATATCAGACTGCAAAAAAGTATTGTGGCTAAAATCTAAATTTTTAATATAACGATCAAAAATTTTCTCGGAAAAATCATCATCTAATTTAATCTTACGATAATGGGATTGAGTTAATCTCGTCGTTGCACGCTTAGTTGCCAGCTGGTTTTCTTCACTTATCGCTGGAGTACTAATGTCACTTGGCTTTAACTTAGGTTGTACAGCAAATGCAGGAATTGCACTGCTCAAACATACCGATAACCACGCATAACAAATCACATTTTTTGACATTTTAAATTTCATAACCATTTCCGAGTCAATTTTCATTTATTAAGCAAATAAACGATCTGCAGCAACGTTCATAATCAAACCGTTTTCAAGTTCAACACGTGCTGAATCTTTTAATACTTCTACCACTGTTGCTTTTTTAGCATTATCTCCAGCTTTAACTTTCACAACAGAACCAACAGAAATTTGTGAAAAATCAACCGCACTTAGTGATAATTTACTCTCTTTTTTAAGGTTTTTATTCGCTGGTTTACGCAGATGCTTTTTTTGTTGTGCTTTTTTAGCTGCGGCTTCTGCTTTACGTTTTTCCGCAAAACGTGCTTTCGCTTCAGCAAGTTGCTGTGCAGCGTGAGCAACATGTTCTGCATCTAATACACCCGCAGGATTACCCTGTAAATCAACACGCACTGCACCTTCACGACAGCCATATAAATAACGCCAATTTGATGTGTATTGGCGAAGAGCCTGACGCAATTGGGTTTTACTTACGCGTTCATCATCTTGTAATGCTTCAGCTAAATCTTGAAATAAACCTATTTTTAATGGTTTTGCTTCGCCCTCTAAAACAAAGCAAAGAGGAAATTTTTCTGCTAAATAAGTAATGATAGCTTTTGCGTTGGTTAATTTTTGCACTTCCGTTTGCACATCTGTAACTTGAGATGATAATTGTGTGTCAGTCATAGTTATATCCTTGAGGCATTAATAAAATAAAGATTTGCCTAGTTTATCGCACTTTTTACAAAATTAACAACGGATCCCGTTATGCTGAATAAATTTCACACAAAAATAACGCCAAGACTTCACAAATACGTTAAAACAACGATAGAATGGCACGTTTTTGATTTATAAAGAAAGACCACAAGCGTGCCTAAAACAAAGCTAACTTCGCCTCCATTTAAAATTTTAAAATGCACAGAATGTGATGCTTGCATTAACGTGCCTTCTATTCTTCAATCAAATGAACAAGCCGAATGCCCACGTTGTCATCATCTATTAGCAAGTGGTACGAGGTGGTCATTACATCGTTGTGCAATGATTGCATTATCTATTTTGATATTAATGCCCTTTTCCTTGAATTACCCCTTATTAAGTTTACATTTATTGGGTATTAAAATTGATGCCTCTATTTGGGATGGCATTTGGAAAATGGCAGTGGGTGGTTATGAATACACTGCGTTTATGATCTTTATTTGTGCAGTAGTAATGCCGATTACGTTTGCACTTTTAGTTATTATGCTTTGGCTGGCTAAGATTTTTCAGATAAAACCTCGTAGTGTTTTACTATTTCTTGGTTACATTAAAGCTTGGGTAATGTTTGATGTTTATTTAGTGGCACTCGGAGTAACCATATTTAAAGTACGCGAATATGCAACATTAGAAATTAATATTTATTTAATTCCTTTTATTTTTACCGCACTTTTAACTACGCTGCTTTTTATCAAACTTAATCTTTCCGCCTTATGGCAGGAATTTTATCCTGAATGCACTTCAGTTTATACAAAACAAGCTGTTGAATTATGTCCTGCTTGCCATTACACATTCACGCAAAAATCTATCCATTACGATCATCAACAAAAAATTTGTTGTCCCCGCTGCCAATCGCCTCTTAATACATCGGATAAGCTAAAATTACAAGCAACTTGGGCAACCTTAATTGCAGGGATTATTATGCTTTTTCCTGCAAATTTATTACCTATATCTGGCATTTATTTAACAGGCGCATTATCTGAAGATACTTTAATTTCTGGGGTTATTTCATTTGTTAAATCAGGTAGTTATTTTGTTGCTTTTGTTGTATTTTTTGCCAGTATTTTCGTGCCTATCAGCAAAATTTTTATTATGCTTTACTTACTTGCTTGCGTGCATTTTAAATGGCAACATTCTATTAAATGGCAAATGCGTTTATTGCATCTAGTACATTTTGTTGGACGCTGGTCTATGCTTGATTTATTTGTATTAGCCTTAATGATGTCGCTTGTCACACGCGGAGAAATCATTAATTTTACCGTAGGGCCAGGCGCATTTTATTTTGGTGCAGCCGTATTTTGCACTATGCTTTCCACCTCACAATTTGATAGCAAATTAATTTGGAAAATTTATGACAGAGAAAAATAATTCCTCCTCAATAGAAGAAAAATGTCAAGAAATAACAGCGAACTTACGTAAAACAAAACGCATTTCGCCTTTTTGGCTATTGCCTTTTATCGCATTATGTATCGGGGCAATTTTATTCTTCCAAATTGTGAAAGAACGCGGTACTAGCATTACGATTACTTTTACCAATGGTTCAGGTATCGTTGCGGATAAAACTCAAATTCGTTATCAAGGATTACAAATTGGCATAGTAAAAGAAGTTCATTTCACTGATAACCTGCAAAAAGTGGAAGTTGTAGCCAATATCAATCCTGAAGCATCAAGTATTTTGCGTGAAAATACAAAATTTTGGCTTGTGCAACCAAATGTTTCACTTGCAGGCATTTCAGGATTAGATTCTCTCGTGTCAGGTAATTACATTACTCTTCAACCGGGTGATGGCGATCGTGAAGATGAATTTATAGCAGAAGAACAAGGTCCTATTGCGCAAGTTTCTGCGGGAGATTTATTGATTCACTTAATTTCTGATGATTTAGGTTCGATTTCTATTGGTGCGTCTGTGTATTTTAAAAAATTACCTGTAGGAAAAATCTATGATTACCGTATTAATAAAAACAATAAAGTAGAAATAGATGTGGTCATTGATAAAGCCTATGCCAAGTTTGTGAAAAAAGATTCACGCTTTTGGAATATTAGTGGCATTAACGCGAACATTAGCCCAGCAGGCTTAAACCTAAATGTAGAAAGTTTAAATGCAGTTGTACAGGGGGCGGTTTCTTTTGACTCTCCAGCTGACAGCCCAAAAGCAGATGAAAATAGTCATTTCACGCTCTATACCAATTTAAAAGCAGCTAAACGTGGGATTGAAATTAAGGTAACAATTCCTGCCTCTTCCGCTCTTATTGCAGGGCAAACGGAAGTTTATTCTCAAGATAATGCTATAGGGATTCTCGCCAAGCTAAGTGCGGTAGAAAATAACGATGAAATTTTAGAGGGCAGTTTATTGATAGATCCAAACCAAGCCTCTTTGTTTAAAGCGAATAGCAAAATTGTCCTACGCAATAAAAAAATGGATCTTGGCAATTTAGCAGAACCAAAAAAATTCTTTCGTGGCGAATATTTTGATGTGATTGCGGGAGACGGCGAAACTAAACATCAATTTAACGTGATTAAAGAAAATGAATTATTACTCAATGCGCCTAACACGTTAGTTTTAACCCTTACTGCGCCTGAAAATTATGGTGTAAGCGAAGGGCAAAATGTGTTTTATAACAATATGATAATTGGGCAAATTGTTTCACAAACAATAGATGTAAATGGCGTACAATTTAAAGCAGCAATTGCCTCTGAATACCGCAATTTAATTCACGAAGATACACAATTTGTGGCAGCAACCAATTTTGATATAAGCGTTGGATTAGATGGATTGCGTTTTGAATCCGCGACACCAGAAAAATGGTTACAAGGCGGCGTTCGAGTGCTGGCAAAACAAGCTTTGGGAAAAGCTAAAACCAGTTATCCGCTTTATCAAAATATCAGCAATGCTGAACATGGCATCACAGGAAATATTCTTACGCCAACGATAACCTTACACACCCAAACCTTACCAAGCATTGATAAAGGCTCTCTTGTACTATATCGTCAATTTGAAGTAGGAAAAATTTTAAGTATTAAACCTAAAACAAATAACTTTGATGTAGACATTTATATTTATCCTGCTTATCAACATTTATTGACAGATAAAAGCCGTTTTTGGGTAGAAAGTGCGGCAAAAATAGATGTCAGTCCAAAAGGTATTAGTATTCAAGCAACGCCACTTGCACGTTCCTTAAAAGGGGCGATTAGCTTTGATAATGGCGGTTCAGGCAATAATCGAACACTTTATGCAAATGAAAGTTATGCAAAATCCATCGGGTTTGTCATCACGTTAATCACAGATGATGCAACTAATCTTAGCAAAGGAATGAATCTGCGCTATTTAGGCTTAGATGTGGGGCAAATTGACAGCATTCAGCTTGATGCAAAAGCGAAACGCATCACTGCAAAAGCCCTAATAAATCCAAATTATATGAATATAATTGCAAAAGAGGGGGCTAATTTTACGATAATCTCGCCACAAATTTCGGCAGGTGGAATAGATAACCTTGATAGTTTATTACAACCTTATATTGATATTGAAATTGGTAATGGCAACACAAAAACACAATTTAATTTAGCGCAAACAGCACCACAACGTAATAAATTTAGCAATGGCACGCCGTTTATTTTAGAAACGCGTGATGCGATGAATTTAAGTGAAGGTTCGCCAATTCTTTATCGAGGTGTAGAAGTTGGCACAGTGAAGAAATTTGAACTTAATAGTCTTGGTGATCGTGTATTAGTGCATATTGCCATTATGCCGAAATATAGCCATCTTGTTCGACAAAACACAGAATTTTGGATCGCATCAGGCTACGACTTTAGCTTAGGCTGGAAAGGTGCGGTATTTAATACAGGTAGTGTTCAGCAGTTGCTAAAAGGTGGGATTTCTTTCTCCACACCAGCAGAAAAAGAAATTCAACCGCAAGCACAGCCAAACAAACGTTTCTTGCTTCAAATAAACCGCCCTGAAGAAGTGCAAACTTGGGGAAGTGGCGCGTTATCAAAATAACATAAATGAAAATATTTAATCTGCACCTTAATGAATTAGGGTGCAGGTAAGCGATTACCATTTTTCTAATGCTTCTCTATCACTCTCTCTTGCTTCAATCCAACGCTCGCCTTGATTGGTTTGTTCTTTTTTCCAGAACGGAGCTTTGGATTTTAAAAAATCCATAATAAATTCATTAGCGTGGTAAGCATCTCCACGATGTGCGGAGCTTACCCCTACCAACACAATTTCATCGCCAGTTTGTAAAAGCCCAATACGATGAATTACCGATACACGTTGAATATCCCAACACGCTGTCGCTTGTGCAACAATTTCATTCAACGCTTTTTCAGTCATTGCGGGATAATGTTCTAAATACAAACTAGATACTGCATCGCCTAAATTAAGATCGCGTACTTTACCAACAAATATAACCGTTGCACCAACCGAATGTTGTTCAGAAAGCCATTGATAAACGGCATTTTGATCAAAAGGCTGTTCTTGTACCGAAATTTGAATATCCGTCATTTAGCCCCCTGTTACTGGTGGGAAGAAGGCAATTTCATCGCCATTTTTTACCGCACTTTCTAAAGGCATTAAGGTTTGATTAATTGCCACTAAAAGTTTACCTTTTTCCAGTGCCAATGCCCACTTATCGCCTTTTTGAGCAAGGTGTTCACGCACTTCGTCTGCTGTCGCAAAATCATCTTCTAATTGAATGGCATCAACGCCAATTAATTCACGAGTTTGAGCAAAAAATAATACATTTAACATCTTATTTTTCCTCCGCCACAAAATGGCCAGATTTTCCACCGCTCTTTTCTAACAGGCGAACTTGCTCAATCACAATGTCTTTCTGCACAGCTTTACACATATCGTAAATGGTTAAAGCGGCAACGCTTGCAGCGGTTAGAGCTTCCATTTCCACGCCAGTTTTTCCAGTTAATTTGCAAAGAGATTGAATGCGAACTCGATTTGTTTCAAGTAACGGTTCCAAATTCACTTCTACTTTAGAAAGTAACAAGGGATGGCAAAGCGGGATAAGCTCCCAAGTACGTTTTGCAGCTTGAATACCCGCAATACGAGCCGTAGCAAATACATCGCCTTTGTGATGTTTGCCGTCCACGATCATTGAAAGGGTTTCTTTAGACATGGTAACGATGGCTTCAGCACGGGCTTCACGAACTGTCTCTGCCTTTGCAGAAACATCCACCATATTGGCTTCGCCTTGAGAATTGATATGTGTAAATGTAGTCATAATATAATAAAAGTGCGGTTAAAATATTAAATGTTTTAAATAGGAGACAAAAGGAAGCATATGAATATTACCATTCATCTAACTTTGCTTTTTAGCCACCAATAGAAGCTAAATGATTTCTTACACCAGTATCGCCGATATGCAAATAATGATGTTCACGTTTGCCTTGCAGTGCGGCAAAAATACGTGCTTGTAAAATAGCTTGCTGTTCGTGTGACTGCAATAAATCACGTAATTCAATGCCTTCTTCACCGAATAAACAGAGATGAAGTTTGCCCTTTGCTGACACTCTTAAACGATTGCAACTTGCGCAAAAATTCTTTTCATAAGGCATAATTAAACCAATTTCGCCCGCATAATCAGGATGCGTAAAGACTTTAGCAGGGCCATCCGTGTGGGATTTATGCTGTAATGTCCAACCATTTTTCAGCAATTTATCCGCTAAGATTTGTCCAGAAAGATGGTATCTATCGAAGAAACTATCCATTTCGCCTGTTTGCATCAACTCAATAAAGCGCATTTGAATTGGGCGATCTTTCACCCAAACAAGGAATTGTTCAAACTCTTTGTCATTCAAATTTTTCATCAAAACTGAATTGACTTTAACTTTGTTGTAACCCACTTCAAATGCCCGATCAATACCACGCATCACGTCATCAAATTTATTGATACCCGTAATTTGATGGAACATTTTTGGATCTAAACTATCAACACTAACGTTAATAGACGTAATTCCTGCTTGCTTCCAATCAGCCACATCTTTTGCCATGCGGTAGCCATTTGTCGTGACAGCCAATTGACGAATGCCCTCAATGTTAGCAATGCTTTCAGCAATGGAAATAAAATCTTTACGTAAAGTTGGTTCGCCACCTGTTAAACGGATTTTCTCTGTGCCCATTTCAGCAAACGCTTGAGCAAGATTTGTAATTTCTTTTAAGGTTAAGAAACTCGGTTTATTGGCTTCGGGTTGATAACCATCAGGTAAACAATAGGTACAACGAAAATTACACTGATCGGTAATCGACAGTCGTAGATAGTAATATTGGCGTTGGAAAGGATCGACTAAGCGAGACTCTCCTACGTTCTTGATAGGAATGGATTGCATTTTACACCTTTCTAAATATGGAGAGGATAAACCGTTTCCAGCGTATCCCTGAATAACACACGGCGTTATTGGCTTGTCGCCGTATTTCGATGAAACTTAGGCTAAACAAGCTCGGAGTTATGCGTTAAATTTGATTTGTCGTCATTCTAAAAGATTTCACTTTATAAACACAATCAATAATATTGATGAAAATCAGTATTTTCCTAAATTCTTAAAAATCAATTATATAAAAAAATACATAATGAATTTAAAGCTGGCTCATTAGTGATAATTAATCCTATT
Source organism: Haemophilus sp. HN_Hi16 (assembly GCF_049823435.1). NCBI lineage: Bacteria > Pseudomonadati > Pseudomonadota > Gammaproteobacteria > Pasteurellales > Pasteurellaceae > Haemophilus > Haemophilus sp. HN_Hi16. The sequence continues at coordinate 1,124,218 of NZ_CP187500.1, read as the reverse complement.
TATGTAAATAACCATAAATTTTGAGCTGATTATTATGAGGTATTTTTATTGATTTAAATCATAATTTAATCAATAAATAAATCTCTCTACTTTTCATAATCAGAAAAATATCCTACCATTTTTATCGGATTTATTTTTACTTAATCAATATAGGAGTGATTTATGTCTTTTGCCCAAAAAAAACTTAGCGAACTCGCTGTTTCAATTCCAGGTGCAACTAAAATTTTTCGTGAATATGATTTAGATTTTTGCTGCGGAGGTTCTGTATTATTAGAAGTCGCAGCACAACAAAAGAATCTTAACCTTGCTGAAATTGAAAAACGTTTAACTGATTTACAACAAAGTAAAGCAGAAAATAATGATAAAGATTGGACTTCGGCATCTTATGCAGAGATGATCGATCACATTATTACTCGTTTTCATAATCGCCACCGTGAACAACTCCCAGAATTAATTACATTGGCGGAGAAAGTAGAAAATGTACATGGTGATCGTGATGACTGTCCTATAGGCGTAGTCGCACAGTTAGAAAAAATTTATGCTGAACTTAGCCAGCATTTAATGAAAGAAGAACAAATTTTGTTCCCAATGATCAAAATGGGGAATTATGCTATGGCCTCAATGCCAATTCGTGTAATGGAAATGGAACACGATGAAGCAGGGCAAGATGTGGAAGTGATCAAATCGCTTACTAATAACTGCACGCCACCAGCAGATGCTTGTTTCAGTTGGAAAGCCTTATATAGCGGTATTAATGAATTTATTGATGATTTAATGCACCATATTCATTTGGAAAATAATATTTTATTTCCACGTGTATTAAACGAAAAATAATTTAATATTCGTCAAAAAATAACCGCACTTTAATCTATTCCGAAAAACAAACTAAAGTGCGGTCATTTCCACAAAAATTTTGAGTTGGTCGATAAGCCGAGTTCTGTCGTGGACAATCATTCCTCTAGGCGACAAATTACTCTGCCGCTCAAGCAACCTACCCGAATCCTGAGCGGGCCACTCATTGGATTCCTATTTGGTCTTGCTACGAGTGGAGTTTACCCTGCTGCCAACCGTTACCGGAGGCACGGTGCGCTCTTACCACACCCTTTCACCCTTACCGTTTATACGGCGGTCTACTCTCTGTTGCACTGGTCGTCGGCTCACGCCGCCCGGACGTTATCCGGCACTCTGCCCTGTGTAGCTCGGACTTTCCTCTCGTTTACTTGTCCCACTAGGTCGTATAAATACGGTTAAGGGCTTCAATAAACCAGCGATTGTCTAACCAACTCGGCGCGTAGTATAGGGGCAATCACTAGTGCGGTCAATAAAATCCCCAATTTTTGAATATTGCTCATCAATTTTATAAATAATAATGCCTAATTTTTCATTCGTATTTTTTTATGATTTCGCTACAATAACGCCAATTTCAACCGCACTTTTAGGAAGAAAAATGAACTATCTAAAAATTGCACAGAATTCCCTTTCAGTGGAAAGCAACGCACTTTTGCAACTCAGCCAGCGTTTAGGCGAGGATTTTAATCAAGTCGTGGATTTAATCCTTGCTTGCAAAGGTCGATTAGTCATCGGCGGGATAGGAAAATCTGGTTTAATCGGTAAAAAAATGGTGGCTACCTTTGCCTCTACTGGCACACCAAGTTTCTTTTTACATCCGACAGAAGCCTTTCACGGCGATTTAGGTATGTTAAAACCAATTGATATTGTGATGTTAATTTCCTATAGCGGCGAAACCGATGATGTCAATAAACTGATTCCAAGTTTAAAAAATTTCGGTAATAAAATTATTGCCGTAACCAGTAACAAAAATTCCACACTCGCACGTCACGCAGATTATGTTTTAGATATTACTGTTGAGCGTGAAGTCTGTCCAAATAATCTCGCACCAACAACATCCGCACTTGTCACACTTGCCCTTGGCGATGCACTCGCCGTATCGCTTATTACGGCACGCAATTTCCAACCTGCGGATTTTGCCAAATTCCATCCCGGTGGCAGTCTTGGTCGTCGTTTATTATGTAAAGTGAAAGATCAAATGCAAACTCGCCTACCAACTATTTTACCCAACACCAATTTTACAGACTGTCTGACTGTGATGAATGAAGGGCGAATGGGCGTTGCCTTGGTAATGGAAAACGAGCAACTTAAAGGCATTATCACGGATGGCGATATTCGTCGTGCGCTTACCGCCAATGGTGCAGAAACGCTGAATAAAACAGCTAAAGACTTTATGACAAGTTCACCAAAAACCATTCATCAAGACGAATTTTTATCAAAAGCAGAAGACTTTATGAAAGCGAAAAAAATTCACTCGCTAGTGGTTGTTAATGATGAAAATCACGTGGTGGGTTTAGTGGAATTTTCAAGCTAAGGAATCCCAATGCAACAAAAACTAGAAAATATTAAATTTGTTATTACTGATGTAGATGGTGTGCTCACCGATGGACAACTTCATTATGACGCCAATGGCGAAGCCATCAAAAGTTTTCACGTTCGCGATGGTTTAGGCATAAAAATGCTGATGGACGCGGGTATTCAAGTGGCAGTGCTTTCTGGTCGCGACTCCCCTATTTTACGTCGTCGCATTGCCGATCTTGGTATTAAATTATTCTTTCTTGGCAAACTTGAAAAAGAAACTGCTTGTTTTGATCTCATGAAACAAGCTGGCGTCACTACCGAGCAAACTGCTTATATTGGCGATGATAGTGTAGATCTCCCCGCCTTTGCAGCGTGTGGAACTTCTTTTGCTGTGGCTGATGCCCCTATTTATGTGAAAAATGCTGTTGATTATGTACTTTCTACTAATGGCGGCAAAGGTGCTTTCCGTGAAATGTCTGATATGATTTTACAAGCTCAGGGAAAATCCTCTGTGTTTGATACCGCCCGAGGTTTCCTAAAATCAGTGAAAAATATGGGGCAATGATAACTAATTCGTCAGTGTTATTGCTTAATAAAAAATAAAGTGCGGTCAATTTTCAAAGCGTTTTAAAAACCTCTCAAAAATCAACCGCACTTTTATCTTTATAACGCCCCTATGTTCTGACAGTTTATCTCTTTCTTAAAATACCCATAAAGTTGTGGCAATAGTTGCGTAATCAAATTTAATTGCTGATACGGTAAACTAAAGACGGTGCGTTCTTCCCCAGTCATCTCTTGTTTTTCCAATTCCTTTAAATGTGTTTCGATACTTTCTTGCTGTTGGCTAAAAATAGCTTCGGGGATTTCTTCAATGTGTTCTAAGGTATAAATAATTTTCTTCGCCACAGGATAAAAACCAGATAAAAACTGTGCGGTCTGTTGCAAATTTTTCATTCTGTCGCGATAAGCACCAAGGGCAGAAATATAGCTTAATAAAGAATAATTAAGCTTGAGCAAATCAAAACCTTTCTGTAAATATGCCTTGTATTTCACTGGTTCATTATTCATATTAGAAAGAGTTGCACTCAGTGCGGCTGCATATTGATGGGCATTGCGACGTGCTATGCGATATTTAAGATCATCACTTTTACCAAATTGCAATTGGCTAATAATATGCAATAAATACACCGCATCGCTACGCAATGCTTGATGACTCACTTTATCAAGTTGCAAATATTTCCAATCTGGCCATAAATAAGAAACGGCAAACCATGAAATCGCTGCACCAAGCAAAGTATCGAGTAAACGAGGCATTAACGCAGCTGCCGTATCAAATCCCATGACATCAAAACTCAGCAAGACTTGTAATGTGATGAAAAAGGTCGAGAAACTGTAATTATTACTACGGAAGAAAAAGAACAACGTACTTGTAAGCACCACAAGACCCAGTTTTAATTCTAAGGTTGGATTTAAATAAGGTAATAATGACCCCACCACTACACCTAATATCGTGCCAATAATACGCTGACGTAAACGTACTTTAGTTGCTGAATAGTTTGGCTGACATACAAATACAGTGGTCAATAAAATCCAATAACCAAGATTAAATTGGAAAAACTCAACAATGGCACAACACAAAAATACCACAATAGATAAACGCACTGCATGACGAAACAACGGCGATTCAAAAGTAAAATGGCTAAAAATCACCGCACTGATATTTTTTAACCCTGTGATTTGTTCCGTATGAATTTGAGCCAATTGTTCTGTATCCGTCGTTTCTTGTGCTAACTGGCGAAGTTGCCAGTTAATACTCTGTAAATTATCTAACAAGGTTTGAATATCAATCAGTTCATCTTGCACATTAGTATGTTGAGTTTGATATAACTCAAAGGAATGCAAAGTGCCTAAAAGCGCACGTTCCACACATTCATTAAAATGATAAGGTTTATTTTCACGCAAACTCGCGGTGATTTCTTTACAAGATTGTGCTTGTAGTTCTAATAAACGTTGAATACGGAAAATCAAATCTGTATTTTTTAGTTTTTCCGTTATTTGTTGATAATCAAAATGCGTAGAATTGGCGCGTTCGTGAATATCTTGTGCGGAAAAATAGTAACGTAACATTCTCTGGGTACGCGGATGGCGATGTTGCCCTCGAATGCGATAAAAAAGCGCAGTGCGAACAATATTAAATGCCGTGACAACATTTGCATTTTTCATTGCAAATTTGAGATGTTTTTTCTCAATCTCAGCCACTTCGTCAGGATCAAAAAAACAGGATTTTGTATCTAAATATTCGCCCAACGCACAAAACGCTTTAGCGACACTTTCTTGTACAGGACGATTTGGGAAAAACAGGTAAACAATGATAGCGACCACACTATAAAGCAAAGTACCACATAAAATCATTACAGGGTTAATAAACCATACATTTACCTCTGGGATATAAGTTAATGTGGTGTAAAGCGCAACCACTAATGAACCAAACGCAATGGTACTATAACGCTGCCCCACGGCACCAATCATAGTGAAAATAAACGTCAGCACCGTCATTAACACAATATATTGGATAGGATTACCAATATGTAACTGCACAATAAAGGAAGAAATAGAAAAGGCAATAAGGGTAAAAAATACGTTTTTCAATCGTCCAGTTAAACGGTTATCCAAATCCACCAAACCACCTGCAATGATGCCGAGAATCAAAGGCATTGATTGCGAAGAAATATCAAAAAACCATATTCCCACTGCCGCAATATTTACGGCAATAAAAACAGGAATTGTAGAAATTACTTTAGCATTTAACCGAATATTCATTTCAAATCCTTATCAAAATAGAAAAGTGAACAACAAGGCTCACTTTTTATTGTATAAAGTGCGGTCATTATTTATGGGATTTTGCCCAATTTAAGAAACGTGTTTGAGTTTCTTTATCCGCTTGTTGGAACCAATATTGGAGCTGTTGCTCTGTAACATTTTCGCCCTGAACAACCACTTTGCCTTTATTCGCTTTTGCATTACCTGCTGGAGCAGCAACCATTGAATTAACAAAAGTTGTTGTAGCAAATGCAGAAACTGATGCAGCTGCACCAGACGCATTATATTCAGCAAGATCATTTAGCACATTAGCACTTGGGAATAAACCTTCTTGTTTTAACACATCCACTTTCGCTGAAATAGCATTACCTGATTTTGTTTTCACAGTAATATTTGGCATTTGATTGAATTTATCGCCACTGTCAAGATTACGAATAACTGGTGCAGAAATAACTAAATCTTCAGCATTACCTTGAAATGTCACAATCACGGGATTAGATTCAAAAAGAGATTGATTCGATCCTGAACCAACAATTTCATTTAGACGCACAACAACCTGATGGCTTTGGGTATCATCTACAGTAAATGTCTTAGCTTTTCCGAGAGATTTAGAGGCTTTTTGACCATCAATCGCTAAAAACTCAAGGTTAGATGACGTAGAAACCATTCCAGCAAAGGTTGCCGTACTTGCGCATAAAGTGGCAAGACCTAATACAACAGCACGTAATTTCATAATTGCTCCTTTGGTATAAATGAAATACTCGCTTATGCTATGCCAAATTAAGCAAAATGAAAATATAAAAAGTAAGAATTAATTTAAAATTTTTTGTTATAAATAGCAAAAACAATCACAATGTTTTATTATGTTGGCGATCTACACACTAAACCAGTGTCGTGAAAATTTAATCCATTAAATATCAACGGGAGTAACAATGTTGAACGATATTTTAACAGGCTATGGAATTTTTATTTTGGAAATTTTAACAATTTTATTACTCATTCTTGCTATTGTTGGTTTGATTATTTCTTATCGCCAACATAACAAGTCTAAAACGGGAGAATTAGAAATTAAAGATTTATCAGAAGAATTTAATGAACAAGTTCGTTTATTACGTGATTTTAATCTTTCTGAAGAAGAACTAAAACAGCAAGCCAAAGCAGAAAAAAAAGCTGAAAAACAAAATGCTAAAAAACGTAAAGAAAAATTGAAAAAAGGCGATACTTTAGAAGATGAAAAGAAAGCTTGCGTATATGTATTAGATTTTTGCGGCGATATTTCAGCCTCAGAAACAACCGCACTTCGCAAAGAAATTTCAGCTATCTTAAATGTCGCCAAACCTGAAGATGAAGTATTACTACGTTTAGAAAGTCCTGGTGGCATTGTGCATAATTATGGATTTGCAGCCTCTCAATTGTCTCGCTTAAAACAAAAAGGCATAAAATTAACCGTTGCCGTTGATAAAGTGGCTGCAAGTGGCGGTTATATGATGGCTTGCGTTGCCGATAAAATTGTATCCGCACCTTTCGCTGTTATCGGTTCTATTGGCGTTGTCGCTCAAATTCCAAATGTTCATCGACTATTGAAAAAACACGATGTCGATGTAGATGTAATGACTGCGGGCGAATTTAAACGTACAGTGACCGTATTGGGCGAAAATACGGAAAAAGGCAAACAAAAATTTCAACAAGAATTGGAAGAAACACATAAATTATTCAAACAGTTTGTCTCACAAAATCGCCCTTGCCTAGATATTGACAAAATCGCAACAGGCGAACATTGGTTTGGACAACAAGCCATTGAATTACAACTTGTCGATGAAATCTCAACGAGTGATGATTTAATTTTGGAAAAAATGAAAGAAAAACGGGTGCTTAATGTTAAATACCGTTTAAAAAAATCCCTAATAAAAAAATTCGGACGACAAGCTGAAGAAAGTGCGATAAATATCATTCATCGTTATAGTGCAAAACAGTCTAAAGACTTTATGTACTAAAAATTTATTCACAAAAAAGACAGAAGTTTTTATTTCTATGTTTACAAGACAAATCTTTGTCATTAAGACACTCGCCGATCTTTAGGGGGGTTATTATATTTAATTCATAAAAATATAAATGGAGAACAAGTTCCCCAACTAGTATGGCCAAAAATTGATTCCGCAACCTTTAATCACGATGGCAGTCAATTTGGTTCTTGGCCAAATTGGGACAATCTCCGAATGATTGAAAGTGGTATGAATAAAGACCAAAATCGCTATTTAGCATTTCCCCTTAGCAAAATTTTCTATTGTTCTTGCTTCCATAAATAGGGATAATAACGCCCCTATTCAAAAGGCAAAAAATAATGACGCACTATATTTTATTAATTATCGGAACCGCATTAATTAACAATTTTGTATTGGTAAAATTCTTAGGACTTTGCCCTTTTATGGGCGTATCCAAAAAAATTGAAACGGCTGTGGGAATGGGATTAGCAACAATGTTTGTTTTAACTGTTGCTTCCCTTTGTGCATATTTGGTCGATCACTATATTCTAATTCCCTTAAATGCCACTTTTTTACGTACATTAGTGTTTATTTTAGTTATTGCTGTAGTGGTACAATTTACCGAAATGGCAATAAACAAAACAAGTCCAACATTATATCGTTTACTCGGCATTTTCTTGCCTTTGATAACCACAAACTGCGCAGTACTTGGTGTCGCACTATTAAATATAAATCTTGCTCATAATTTAACAGAATCTGTCGTTTATGGTTTTGGTGCATCTCTCGGCTTTTCCTTAGTATTGGTACTTTTTGCCGCGCTTCGTGAACGTTTAGTCGCCGCTGATGTACCAGTCACTTTTCGCGGTTCAGCCATTGCTTTAATTACTGCAGGCTTAATGTCCCTCGCTTTTATGGGATTTACAGGACTTGTAAAGTAATAAAATGATTTACTTTTTAATGATAATAACTCTCTTAATTTTATTTATTGGGCTGTCTCAGTATTTTTCAGGAAAAAGAAAGAAATAATGACTTTTTTATTCATCGTAATTACGCTACTTGCTTTAATTTTCGGTGCAATTTTGGGCTTTGCATCAATTAAGCTCAAAGTGGAAGCTGATCCTGTCGTAGAGAAAATTGATGCTATTTTACCGCAAAGCCAATGTGGGCAATGTGGTTATCCTGGTTGTAAGCCTTATGCTGAAGCCATTTGCAATGGCGATGAAATCACAAAATGTATTCCAGGTGGTCAAACAACTATCGTAAAAATTGCCGAAATTCTAGGGGTTGATGTGCCAACAATGGATGGCGTAGAAGAACCTATCGAGAAAGTCGCTTTTATTGATGAAAATATGTGTATTGGCTGCACAAAATGCATCCAAGCCTGTCCTGTTGATGCCATTATTGGTACAAATAAAGCAATGCACACGATTATTCCCGATCTTTGCACGGGTTGCGAGCTTTGTGTTGCGCCCTGCCCGACAGATTGTATTTTAATGATTCCCGTGAAAAAAAATATCGATAATTGGGATTGGAAATTTGATGCAAAACTTGTTATTCCAGTAATGAATGTCGATGGCTTTGAAAAAAAATTGGTTGTGGGGGAATAAATGGCGGACGTATTATCTCGTTTCAATTCCGGTAAATTATGGGATTTCAAAGGTGGCATTCATCCACCAGAAATGAAATCTCAATCTAATTCACAGCCATTACGCCATCTGCCTCTCGGCACGGATTTTTACATTCCACTCAAACAGCACGTAGGAACAACAGGCAATCTCTTAATAAAAGAGGGCGATTACGTTTTAAAAGGACAAGCCTTAACAAAAGGCGATGGCTTGCGTATGTTGCCAGTTCACGCGCCCACTTCTGGCATAATTAAATCGATTAAACCTTATGTTGCCACCCATCCTTCAGGTCTTGATGAACCCACAATTCATTTACAAGCAGATAGTTTAGATCAATGGATCGAACGTAATCCTATTGATGATTTTTCAACGCTATCGCCAGAACAACTTATCCACAAAATCTATCAAGCAGGTATAGCAGGTTTAGGCGGTGCGGTATTCCCGACTGCTGCCAAAATTCAGTCAGCAGAGCAAAAAGTCAAACTCTTAATTATTAATGGTGCAGAATGTGAGCCTTATATTACTTGTGATGACCGTCTTATGCGTGAACGCGCTGATGAAATAATAGAAGGCATTCGTATTTTACGTTATATATTGCGTCCTGAAAAAGTTGTCATTGCCATTGAAGATAACAAGCCTGAAGCCATAGAGGCAATCCGCAAAGCACTACAGGGAGCAAATGACATTAGCGTTCGGATCATTCCAACAAAATATCCCTCAGGTGCTACCAAACAACTGATTTATTTGCTCACAGGGATAGAAGTGCCAAGTGGTGCACGTTCGTCCAGCATTGGCGTATTAATGCAAAATGTGGGAACAATGTTTGCAATAAAAAGAGCAGTTATAAATGACGAGCCTTTAATTGAACGTGTCGTTACCCTTACTGGAAATAAAATCGCTGAAAAAGGTAATTATTGGGTTCGTCTTGGCACACCCATTTCCCAAATATTGAGCGATGTTGGCTATCAATTTGACAAGTATTTTCCTGTATTTGTGGGTGGGCCAATGATGGGACTAGAGCTTCCAAACTTCAATGCGCCTGTGACAAAAATTGTCAATTGTTTACTTGCTCCAGATTATCTTGAATATGCCGAACCTGAAGCAGAACAGGCTTGTATTCGCTGTTCTAGCTGTTCTGATGCCTGCCCAGTAAATTTAATGCCACAACAACTTTATTGGTTTGCGCGCAGTGAAGATCACAAAAAATCGGAAGAATACGCCCTCAAAGATTGTATTGAATGTGGAATTTGCGCCTACGTATGCCCAAGCCATATTCCTCTAATTCAATATTTCCGCCAAGAAAAAGCTAAAATCTGGCAAATAAAAGAAAAACAAAAGAAATCAGATGAAGCCAAAATTCGCTTTGAAGCAAAACAAGCACGGATGGAACGTGAAGAACAAGAGCGTAAAGCACGTTCACAACGTGCAGCACAGGCTCGCCGTGAAGAATTAGCACAAACTAAAGGGGAAGATCCAGTCAAGGCGGCACTCGAACGCTTGAAAGCGAAAAAAGCCAATGAAACAGAATCAACGCAGATTAAAACACTAACCTCAGAAAAAGGGGAAGTTTTACCTGATAACACAGATTTAATGGCACAACGTAAGGCTCGCCGTTTAGCTCGTCAGCAAGCAGCATCTCAAGTCGAAAATCAAGAACAATCTGTTCAGCCAACCGATGCGAAAAAAGCAGCGGTTGCAGCCGCACTTGCGAGTGCAAAAGCGAAAAAACTTGCGCAAGCAAATAGCACCGCCGAAGCTATTTCAAACTCTCAAACCGCAGAAAATGAAGTAGAAAAAACAAAAACTGCGGTAGAAAAAACACAAGAAAATTCAACCGCACTTGACCCGAAAAAAGCAGCGGTAGCCGCTGCGATTGCTCGTGCAAAAGCAAAAAAACTTGCGCAAGCAAATAGCACCGCCGAAGCTATTTCAAACGCTCAAACCGCAGAAAATGAAGTAGAAAAAACAAAAAGTGCGGTAGAAAAAACACAAGAAAATTCAACCGCACTTGACCCTAAAAAAGCCGCCGTAGCCGCAGCGATTGCGCGTGCAAAAGCGAAAAAACTTGCGCAAGCAAATAGCACCAGCGAAGCTTTTTCAAACTCTCAAACCGCAGAAAATGAAGTAGAAAAAACAAAAAGTGCGGTAGAAAAAACACAAGAAAATTCAACCGCACTTGACCCTAAAAAAGCCGCCGTAGCCGCAGCGATTGCTCGAGCAAAAGCGAAAAAACTTGCGCAAGCAAATAGCACCACCGAAGCTATTTCAAACTCTCAAACCGCAGAAAATGAAGTAGAAAAAACAAAAAGTGCGGTAGAAAAAACAGAAGAAAATTCAACCGCACTTGACCCTAAAAAAGCCGCCGTAGCCGCAGCGATTGCTCGAGCAAAAGCAAAGAAATTGGCAAAAACACAAGCAACATTAGAAAATAATCAGGAATAAAATAATGTTTAAAATGGTTAGCTCCCCACATACCCATTCAGGAAAACTCACAGCGCGTATTATGCTTTGGGTAATATTGGCAATGATGCCCGCTTTTTTCACGCAAATTTATTATTTTGGATTTGGCGTGGTGCTTCAATCCGCATTAGCCATTGGTACAGCAATCATTGCGGAGTTTATTGCAATAAAATTACGCGGTAAAAAACCGCTCAATTATCTTTCAGATTTCAGCGTATCCCTGACTGCGTTAATTTTGGCGATGGCTATTCCACCTTATGCACCTTATTGGATCATCATCATTGGAACACTCTGTGCAGTTTTATTAGGTAAACAAGTTTATGGGGGGTTAGGGCAAAACCCATTCAATCCCGCGATGATTGGCTATGTAATTCTTCTAATTTCATTCCCGTTACAAATGACAACTTGGATGCCTCCAATTAATTTATTACAGGAACCACCAACTTTTTCGGATGCCTTTTCATTAATATTTTCAGGTTTAACCACTGACGGATTTACGCTTTCACAACTTACACATAACATTGATGGCATTACCCAAGCAACGCCTTTGGATAGTGCAAAAATTTTCTATAAAAATCACACTCAATTAAATGATTTTTATGAATTAATTAAACTACCGATTTTTATAGGTAATGGAACCGACTTTGCTCAAGGCTGGTGGCAAGTCAATGTGGCTTTCTTAGTGGGTGGAATTTTCCTTATTTTAAAACGCATCATTCACTGGCAAATTCCAGTGGCAATGATCGTGACCTTTTTCTGTTTAGCCACCGCCACTGCTTTCACTGGCTTCACGCATTTAAGTGCGATTAGCCAACTCGTGAGTGGTGCAATGATGTTTGGCGCATTTTTTATTGCGACAGATCCTGTCACAGCCTCCATTACACCACGAGGAAAAATTTTTTTTGGTGCATTAGTGGGGTTATTTGTCTATCTCATTCGTTATCACGGAAATTATCCAGACGGCGTGGCATTTGCCATTTTATTAAGTAATATTTGCGTTCCACTTATCGATCATTACACACGTCCTCGCGTATCTGGTTATCCAACAAAAGGAAGAAAATAATGGGTACAGTAAAAATCACATCGCGTTACGGCATATTACTAGGCTTTATTGCCCTACTTTGCACAATAATTTCTGCAGGAATTTTCTTCCTAACAAAAGATAAAATTGATGCGGTAATCGCAGCACAACAGCGAGAATTACTTCTACAAGTTATTCCACAAGATTATTTCAACAATAATTTGCTAGAAAGTGCGGTTATTCCACAAGATTATTTCAACAATAATTTGCTAGAAAGTGCGGTTATTCCTCAAGATAAAAATTTGCTGGGCATTCAGAAAATTTATTTTGCGAAAAAAGATGGAAATGTTTCTGCCTATGCCTATGAAACCACTGCACCCGATGGTTATTCTGGTGATATTCGCTTGCTTGTAGGATTAGATCCTAAAGGCGAAGTGTTAGGCGTACGAGTAATCGAACATCACGAAACACCGGGCTTAGGCGATAAAATTGAACGCCGAATTTCTAACTGGATTTTAGGTTTCACAAATCAACCGATTAATGAACATAATTTAAGCGAATGGGCAGTCAAAAAAGATGGCGGAAAATTTGATCAATTTTCGGGTGCAACCATTACACCTCGCGCAGTGGTTAATCAAACTAAACGTTCAGCATTAATCATGCTAAATAACCAAGCCTTGTTACAACAGCTTTCAACACAAGTGAAATAATATGACAGATTTAACTGAAAAAAATACCGCACTTGAAGAAGAACAAATAGAAAGTGCGGTTGAAAATCAACAAAAATCCATCTGGAAAGACATTTTTACTCAAGGAATTTGGAAAAATAATCCAGCCATTGTTCAACTTCTCGGGCTTTGTCCACTTTTAGCGGTGTCTAGCACAGCCACCAACGCTCTTGGTTTGGGTTTAGCTACAATGCTTGTACTCACTTGCACAAATACGGTCATTTCCCTTTTCCGTCAATATATTCCTAAGGAAATCCGTATTCCAATCTACGTGATGATCATTGCAACCACAGTAACAGCGGTTCAAATTTTAATGAATGCTTACACTTATACGCTTTATCAATCACTGGGGATTTTTATTCCATTAATTGTGACTAACTGCATTATTATCGGTCGTGCAGAAGCATTCGCCTCAAAAAACAGCTTACTCCATTCCATCTGGGATGGATTTTCAATGGGATTAGGAATGGCACTTAGCTTAACAGTACTCGGTGCATTGCGTGAAATTATTGGGCAAGGCACGATTTTTGAGGGCATCGAAAATCTATTCGGCGAACAAGCAAAATTTTTAACGCACCATATTTACCATACAGACAGTAGCTTTTTACTTTTCATTCTGCCACCAGGCGCATTTATAGGCTTAGGCTTGCTCCTCGCCATAAAAAATCGAATTGATAATGTAAAAAAATAAGGCAACCAAATCTTGCTTCCCCTACTTACAGGGCGATGTCACAAAGTGACAAAAAGAGGTTCAAAAAAATCTTGCCTTCCCCTGCTTGCGGGGGAAGGTGTCACGAAGTGACGGAAGGGGGCTTGCAACCTTCTAAACAAATAATTTCAATAAATCAAATAGACTAATTTCTACAAAATATGAACAAAACAAAAAGAATCGAAATACTCACAAGATTACGAGAGCAAAATCCCCACCCGACCACTGAATTACAATATAATTCGCCCTTTGAATTATTAATTGCGGTCATTCTATCGGCACAAGCAACGGATAAAGGCGTGAATAAAGCAACAGAGAAACTATTCCCCGTGGCAAACACGCCTCAAGCGATTTTAGATTTAGGATTAGACGGTTTAAAAAGCTATATTAAAACTATCGGGCTTTTTAATAGCAAAGCAGAAAATATTATCAAAACTTGCCGAGATTTAATCGAAAAGCACAACGGCGAAATCCCCGAAAATCGTGAAGCCTTAGAAGCATTAGCAGGTGTTGGACGAAAAACAGCCAATGTTGTACTAAATACGGCATTTGGTCATCCAACCATTGCGGTGGATACCCATATTTTCCGTGTATGCAATCGAACTAATTTTGCACCAGGTAAAGATGTGGTAAAAGTGGAAGAAAAACTGCTTAAAGTCGTGCCTAATGAATTTAAAGTAGATGTTCATCATTGGCTGATTTTACACGGACGCTACACTTGTATTGCACGCAAACCACGTTGTGGATCTTGCATTATTGAAGATCTTTGTGAATATAAAGAAAAAGTTGAATTTTAATTTTGCGGTAAAACAGCCTAATTATTTACCGCACTTTTATTAGAAATAGGATAAAAAATGACAACAAATAATAAACAGCGACAAACTTGGTCGAGCCGTCTCACTTATGTTATGACGGTTGCAGGCGCAACTGTTGGCTTCGGTGCAACTTGGCGTTTCCCTTATCTTGTTGGGGAAAATGGTGGCGGCGCCTACGTTCTACTTTTTTGTATCGCAATGATTGTAATCGGTATCCCAATGATTTTAGTTGAAAACGTGATAGGTCGCCGCTTACGTGTCAACTCCATTGATGCGTTCGGCGATAAAATCCTAGACAAAGGAAAAGGCATTTCTAAATATTGGAAAATACTAGGTTATATGGGCTTACTCGGCGCATTTGGCATTATGGCGTATTATATGGTGCTTGGTGGCTGGGTTATTTCTTATATCATTAGCCTAATTAACGGTACATTAGACATTTCAACCCCCATCACAAAAGACATCGCCAAAAATTTCTACGATCTTCACATCGGCAATAGCCCTTATGAAATTATATTCTACACCCTCTTATTTGTTATCGTGAATTACATTATCTTGGCAAAAGGTATCATTGGTGGGATTGAACGTTCGGTAAAATATTTAATGCCACTGCTATTTATCTTCTTAATTGGAATGGTTATTCGCAACGTAACATTACCGGGCGCAATGGAAGGCATTACATTCTATTTAAAACCAGATTTCAGCAAAATTACGCCACAATTATTTATCTTCGTTTTAGGTCAAGTCTTCTTCGCATTAAGCCTTGGTTTTGGTGTATTAATTACCCTTTCCAGTTACCTCAATAAAGAAGAAAACTTAATCCATACTGCAGTGATTACAGGTTTTACCAACACAATTATCGCCGTACTTGCTGGCTTTATGATTTTCCCCTCACTTTTCACATTTGGAATTGAACCAAACGCAGGGCCAACTTTAGTATTCCAAAGTTTACCTATCGTATTTTCTCACTTATGGGCAGGTAAATTCTTTGCAATTATCTTCTTCGGCTTATTATTAATTGCCGCACTAACGACTTCCATCACAATTTATGAAGTAATCATCACGGCATTGCAAGAAAAACTCAGAATGCGTCGTGGTAAAGCCATTATTTTTACGCTTGGAGGGATCTTTCTATTAGGCAATATTCCAGCAATTTTAGGGGATAATCTATGGAAAAGCGTAACCATCTTCGGCAAAAGCATTTTCGATTTCTACGATTACGCCAGTGGAAATATTCTCTTTATGCTGACCGCACTTGGCTGTGCTATTTTCGTTGGTTTTGTATTAAAAGATGAAGCCAAAAAAGAACTTTCTTCAACAAAATATTCAACTTTCATCAAAATTTGGTTTAACTACGTGAAATTTGTTGTCCCCGTGATCATCTTAGTGATTTTTATTAGCAATCTGTTCTAAAAAAGAAAAAACCGAGTAAATGCTCGGTTTTATTTTTTAAAATTTCTACAAAATATTATTAGTTTTAAGCTAATTCCTTGTCTTTCTTTTATTAGCTTTTTTAACCGCACTTTATGCTTGTTTTAGCTTGGTTATTGATATAACAACATATAATCCAATGTAGGTTGGGCGTAAGCCCACGCATTTAACTATCCCTAGTGGACTGATAGCCAGTGCAATTAATTTTAGCGGAGAAAGTAATCCTCTTAATATTAGCCACCCTGCAGATGATAAATGTCCTGAAAATTTATGAAGAATTACATTTAGTTTGGATAAGCCTAAAAATAGCCGTGCAGCTGGATAGAGTATAAAACTTAAAGCAAGGCTTAATGCACCTAATAGACTTAAACTTCCCCCGATTGCAGCTGCAGTTTTTGCTATAGTAGAGGTTAATTTAGGATGTTTATCAATCCACGTCTGGATTTTATCAAGCAAATAGCCAACTCCGTCCATTAAGCTAGTCATCGTATCTTTTAAACTGGCTCCTACAGAACTATTTACATTGAATAAACGATTTTTAAATAATTGCCATTTTGCTGATAAAGTAGTCATTCGGGTTTGGAATTCCCTAGCCATACTATTTTTAGCTTCTTCACTATTTGCCAGTTCAATTTGTCTGCGCCATTCTTCGGTATTGGCAACAAGCCCTGCTAATTGGGTATTATAATTTCCGCCTGCAATATCGCTAATTACGCCAGCCCGTAAATGTTTAGGCAATTTTTTTATTTTTTCAACAATCATCATTAACGTACCTTGAGCATCTTTTACCATTGCTTTTTGAATCGCTTTTGGATCTAAACCTAACGCTTTTAGTCCGTTATTAACGGGTTTCATTCTAGTGGCTTTACTTAGACGGTTGAATGTACTTTCGATTGCTTTGGCTGATGTACTGGCTTCGTTTCCTGCCGTTAATAAAGTTGAACCAAGTGCAGCAAGATTCTTTTCACTAATTTTGACTAAATTACCAATTCCTGATGTGTTATTTAGAAAATTAATAATATCTGTCCCCTTTGAAATGGCATTATCATCTAAATAGTTAATAGTATCGGCTAGCTCTTTGGCATCTTTGGTGGTTAATTTAAAGTTTTTCTGTACTTTACCAAATAACTCTACTAATTCATCGGGGTTTTCTGCATCAAATGCTGTCGCCATTTGGGTATTTAAGCGAATAAAATCTTCCAATTCATTTTCCTGAATATCCATTCTCGCTGCAGCAGTAACCATGTCACCAATTTGATTTGTGGTAAGAGGTAATTCAGTTGAAAGCTGTTTAATCTTATTTTTCCATTCATCGTATTTAGGGGTAAATTGCCCAAATTTGTCTTTTAGCCCTGGAACTTGGCGAGCGACCCCCCACCATAACATCTTCAAACGACATAAAATCTCGAATGGAATTGACAATTGGTGCAGTGATCGTTGTACCCACAGCAGAGGCTTGAGCTCCAATAATTTGTGATTTTCCACTAATATTTTTGAGAGTTTCAACTTGTCCGCGGTATTGATTGTAAGCTACTTGTTTAGCGTTGAGTTTTTTCAATGCGGTTTCTTGATTTTTAATTTGAACTGTTGCGCTTTTGGTGTTTTTCTGTAGTTCTCTTTGCTTTTGTGCGAGTTTTTCTGCAGAAATGCCTGATTTTGCTAATTCTTGGCGTACTTGCTGTAATTTATTTGCTGCATCAATTTGTTCTTGCTTGAGTTTTTTACCGCACTTTTCGCTTTCTCTACTTCCTTTTGAAGTCCTGCAGTAGGATGTTGAGCATTCTTCATATATTGAGCATAAGATGCGGCTTTTTGTTTTGCTTGCTCTAATTCTTGATTCAGTGAATCTAATTTTGATTTCAATGGATTGATAGCAGAAGCATATTGTTTCATTGCAGCTTGATGCTGTTTATTTTGCTGATTTAGTTGTCGCTGAATCGATTTGCTTTCTTTTAGTTTTGCCGATAGCTCATTAACGCTTTTAGATGCACTGCGAACTGGAGCAGAAATTTTATCAATGGCATTTAATAAAACGGTAAGTTGTAAATTATTCATTTTTATTCACTTTTCTATTAACAAGATTAATTATTTAGCTCAATAATCGAGCAAGCAAAAGGGGGAAATATGATTGCGATACTTTCATTATTTATTCTGTCTGTTGGCTTACTTGGGCTTGCAATTGGTTTTGGTGTAATTGCACTTTGAAATCTTTATATTTAGATGGGCTAGCGCTTAAACCGTATTGATGCACTGCAGCAATGGCGGCACTTGAGCCATTAAAACCCACTGAAACTTCGTTACCATTTGACCGCACTTTTAAATGTCGGGCGGTGCAAAGTTTAGCGAACATGGCTTTACGTTTGATTCGCCCTTTCTTTTTTCTAAATTCTTTACATGGTTTTCTCGGTTCAAAGGCAGAACCATCGGGATTTTGTTGGCGTGCAATTCGGTTCGATTGGCTTTTTCGTAAGGCTTGCCCGATTTTTCGCCCAAGTTGTCTACGTGCCTGCGGAGAAAGATTGGCAATAAGTGCGGTCAATTTTGCCTGAACTTCTTCTACTGTAACCATTAGACGGTATCCCCTCAAAAATTGGCGAATCCCAGTTTTCTAAATAGACTTTTACTCGGGTTGATTCATCCCATACTGGTTCTTTTGCGTAATGAATTTGTACGTTATTACCCTCTTTTTTAGAAACCACGCAACTTGTTACGCCCTGAATCATTTGTCTGCGTTTTTCTGGGATGGGGCATCACAATCTTCACAATCTTCACAATCTTCACAATCTTCACAATCTTCACAATCTTCACAATAAAGGCGACTTACTGCTTTAAAAGTGCGGTGTTTTTTAAGGGCGATTTCACGTTGCATTTCTTCAAGCTGTTGTGCTCGGTCGAATTGATCTGTCATGGCTGTTCCTTTTTATTAAATTCATCTATACATTTTTTTAAACTTGAGTTTTCAATAATGCACAAATCAAGGTGGTGCTGTGTCTGTAAATAGGCTTCGGCTAATTCACCATTGGTGCGAATTTGTGGCGAATACGCACTGCACTCTGTGGTTTGCGGACAAAGAATCGGCGATTTAATGATTTCCTGCTGAGTTGAACAGGCGTTTAACATCATCAGGCAAAGGGCGGTCAGCCCAATCTTGGTTTGATTTAAGTACATTTTTTAAATTCTGTGTTTGTTGATTTTGCTTTGCTTTGAGGTTGTTTACGGCTTGAATAAGTTGTGCTTGCTGTTCGGCAAAATTTTGAACGCTATGATTTAACTCAATGTAAGCGTTTTGCCATTTCAGTTTTAGCTGTTCTTCTTTGAGCATTTCTTTTCGCCAATAATTAGCCTCAAATCCCAGAAACATAATCAAGAGTACAAGCAATATTGGCCCGATAAGTAAAATGCTTCTTTCTTTGGCGGTTAAGAAATTAAACATAGGGCTTTCTCCTTTTGTCGGCGTTCAATCAATCCTTTTAATGGTTTTCCTGCGGCATAAATCCAACGCTCAAACTGACCGCACATAGCTTTGCTGTAGCCTTGGCGTGCCATTTTAAAAAGTGAGCTATTTTTTAATTTGCCGCATCCTACGTTAAAGGTGATGGAGACTAAGGCATCAAATGCGCCTTGTGGCATGGTTTGACCGTTGGCATATTGATTAACGCATTTTTCTGATTGTTTAATGCCCTTTACGTATAACTCAGCAATTTCTTGTAAGGTGTAAATTTTATTGCGGTCAATTTTTTCAACAGCATCGGTTATGCCTATGCCGACTGTTAAAACATCGGCAGGGCATTGATAAGGCTTTTTCATGCAACCTTCTGCATTACCAATCAGTAACAAGCCTTTTTCGGATGTTCGAATTTCATTCCCATGAGTGGCAATCACAAGTCCAACAATGGCGGATATGGCGCAGATGTATTTAGCTGAACGTTTAATCATAATGATGGCTCCGTTGTTTAAGTTCTTTTTCTTTTAATTCAAAGTCTTTTTTCTTGTAATACCAATTCACAAGAAAGGTGGCGACACCAATCACAATACCTGTAATCGATGCGACATCAGCCCAATTTACATTTGAGAACATATCGGCAATGCGTCCAATTAAGAAAGCGAATATTCCTGATGTGTAAGACGCTCTTGATGGTGTGTCGTGCATATCAGCTCCAAAGTTGAATTGTGTCATTTGCTACACTGATTTTTTCTGTATCGGCATCTGGCAAATTGACTACCGTACCAATGGGAATAATGGGCTTGTCCATTAAATGTGGATTGAGTTCGCAGGTTATTTCGAGTAAGCCTTCACTTCGTCCAAAATGGCGATAAAGGATGGCATCTAAATTGTCATTTTGTTGTGCGTAAACTTGCATTAGATTAACTCCGCATCGACGCGTTTTCTGCCCAATATGTCGCTAATTGCAAAGCGAGCATCACGGCGTAATTCATCAATGCTGTCTTTGAGTAGTGCCATTTTCTTTTCGCCATCGTTAGTGCTGTCATAGCTTGCATAGCGTTCATAAAGGTTTGCCAGTGCCAAGCAACTTACCGCACGTTTATAGCGATAAACCAGTACGCTTTCGCCATTGACTGATGGGGCAGTGATCTGTTCTAAACTGTCGCGTTTGCTTTGTGTTTTAAACGTGGAGAGTTCCGCATTGACGCTTGCCATTCCTTCAATTAAGGCATCTTGTAAGCGTTGTGTGGTAATAGTGCCGTCTGCACGGTATTGATTACGAAATTGAGAAAGTGACATATCGGGGAAGAAGCCATCATTACTGATAATGTCATCTGATGTATCGTAATCATTTAACTGTTGCTGCACTTCGCCCATTTCATAATCAGGGGCAAGTTTGACTGATATTGCGCCGTCGCTCATTGATTTACCCTTATAAAAAAAGTCGGGTGAGGATTAAATTAAGCACAGCCAATAAATCCGTCAGAATTTGACCGCACTTTTAATCCGCCCGACGGCTGCGTGGTTTGCTCGGTTTATATTCTTTCTTGCTTGTGCAAGAAAGAACCAAAGAACACACCCCGATTAAATCTCTTTTCTGCCCTTTGTTGTCATTTTCTTAACGGAAAATTTTTAACTCGCTACGCTCAAACAAGAAAAATTTTCCTAAAATGCCAAGTCGGTCAGGCGATTTAGACGGGGCATTAAAACAACATCAATATTCAGTTGTTGATAATTGTTTTTTTAGTTTCTTGATGTCGCCTTTTATGCCAATTTTTTGATCTAAACCCAAAGCACGTTCTAAATATGCCAGTGCTTGTTCAGGGTGCTTTTCAACCAATAACAAGCCCAATTCACGCAATAATCTCGCACGGCTTTCATCTGGCATATCGCAATCGGCAGTAATGCGTTGGATTTGCGCTAAGTAAGATTCGTCGAACGGTTTATTAGCTGCTCTTGCGGTTTTGGCTTGGTCGGCAAATTCTTCTGCTAACAAGGTGCCAAGTGTTCGGGTAAATGGCTCTGGCAAGTGTAAATCGTGAAAAACGGCATAATCAGCAATCTGTAAGGCAAGATGATATTCGCCACAGTCAATTGCCCATACGCACCATGTCATTAAGACATTATCTTGTTTACCACTTCCAACAGATAACGCCCCTTTAATCCATGGTAGATAGTCAGGCAAAATTTGCTTTTTAAATGCGCCTTTGCGTTCCGTTGATTGGATGTTTTTCAAATCCTTTCGATGGCGAGCAAG
The DNA here is from genome assembly GCF_049823435.1 of Haemophilus sp. HN_Hi16. Classification (NCBI taxonomy): domain Bacteria; kingdom Pseudomonadati; phylum Pseudomonadota; class Gammaproteobacteria; order Pasteurellales; family Pasteurellaceae; genus Haemophilus; species Haemophilus sp. HN_Hi16. Next base: position 1,102,555 of record NZ_CP187500.1, on the reverse strand, counting down.
AATACGGCACATTTTGTCATATTCCGTAAAGTCGCTTAGATCTTCGGTTTCTGCCGCATTAGCAATAGCGGCAGAAAATTCCAGAAAATGGCGTTTGGTTGGGCGCATTATTGATTCCGTTATGCTGCCACAGGCGAAATAGGCGCAGGTGCCTCAAGAATGGTGATATTTTTCGCCATGGCAACTGCCTCGTAGTTTTCCACAACATAGGCTTCGTTTGACGATAAATAATCTTCCACACGATTGCGTTCAGGCACATCTTTTAAGTGACGACGCACTTTGCCTTCCTGCACGTAGATTGACAAGTTGTCGAGCGATGTGACTAACACAGTACCTTTCGGGAAGAATGGGACAGATACGGCTTGTAAACCGCCCACACGTTTTTGGCTAATGACGGTATCGCCTACCAAAATTTCGCTTGGTTTTTCTTGGTTAATTAATGGGAAATATTTATCGGCTAATAAGTCGCTACCCATAATTGCAACCAGTTTAGTGTCATCACGGTATTGTGCTGGAATGAAATCTTCTTTTAATGCAAAGACAAGGGCATCAAGGTTTTTATAGGTTTTACCTGCACCGATTTCGATTTTGCCACTGCTTTTTTCAATTTCTTTTAACACACGGGCTTTGGCTTTATCTTCGATTTGGACTAACCAACCCTTATTCACATCTTGCAATAATGGATGTTCAGTGCGGTTTGTGGTTGCGGCTACACTTGTGCCATTCCAACCAATCATAATGCGGTCTAATGCAATGCGTTCGGCTTTGAGTTTGCCCACACGTGCGGCAAAATCAGGGAATTTTGCCCAACTGTCTAAGGTTGCATAATTTAAATGCGTGTCAAAGTTGGTTTGTTCGCAAGAATAGGTATTTTCTTGCAAGCTGTGAATGTCTGTGGTTTCACGTGCTTTTGTGTTAGTGTCTGTGCGGCTAGCCACTGGTGAAAGCACACCTAAACGCAATGCGGAACCTTTCATCTCTTGCACCATCACTACATTGATGTGTTTTAAGAAATCGGAGCTTTCAAACACGGCATTTTCTAATTTTTGTTGGATAGTTGGCTCAACGGTAAACTGACCGCCATTTGCGATAAAAGCCACATCTTCGCCGTTATCTTGTGCAACACCAACTACATAAGCATTAAATTTTTGTTTGGTAAATTTATTCATTTGGTTTTTTCCTACGATAAATTAAAAGAAGCGACCGTCAGTTTCAGGTTGTTCACCGTAAACTAAAGGGCGAGGATTTTCGGGTTCAACCAGCTTTTTGAGTTCAACAAAGGTTGCTTGGATTTCCGCATTGCCTGCTTTCATTTCTTCGATTGCGGCTTTTTGTTTGGCTAAATCGTCAGAAAGTGCGGTTAATTTTTCCTGCATCAACGATTGCCAGTTGGAAAGACAGAGAAAAGTGGGATGATATTGCGCCTGTCGGTCGGGTTGAATTAGCCCTTGAGACAAGATTGAATTTGCTGATTGCGAAAGAAGAAAAGAGCGGTTCAGATTACAAAGAAATTGATTTGCTTGGTCGCCAAATGGAACGGATGGCGAGAGTGAAAAAATATTCTTTTGGCGATGGTAACGAAGTAGATTTAAACCCGAAACTGGCGAACCGCAACAAGGGCAACCGCAAGAAAGCCGAACCCAATGCCATTGATCAGGAACAAGAGGAATTGCTGATTAATGGCTTTCTTGATGGGATGTTTAATTATCAGCGAATTTGGCACAAGGCGAAAGAACACCGCATCAGAAATATTTTAAAAAGCCGACAAATCGGGGCGACTTACTATTTTGCCCACGAAGCCTTTATTGATGCCTTGACGACGGGGCACAATCAAATTTTCTTATCTGCCAGTAAAAAACAAGCCTTACAGTTTCGCTCGTATATTGTGAATTATGCCAAGCAAACGGCAGATGTAGATTTAAAAGGCGAAACAATCAAACTGCCAAATGGGGCTGAATTAATTTTCCTTGGCACGAACTCCGCTACAGCTCAATCCTACCACGGCAATTTGTATTTCGATGAAGTGTTTTGGGTGCCTAAATTTGATGTGATGCGTAAAGTGGCATCGGGTATGGCGGCGCAAAAGATGTATCGCCAAACTTATTTTTCCACGCCGACCACGATTGCACACCCTGCTTATGCGTTTTTTTCAGGCAAGGCATTTAATCGCAATCGTACGAAATCAGAAAAAATCGAAATCGATATTTCTCACGCAAACTTAAAGAATGGGAAACTTTGTGCCGACCGGCAATGGAAACAGATTGTGAGTATTTATGATGCAATGGAAGGCTGGTGCAATCTATTCAACATTGACGACCTAATCGCAGAAAACAGCAAAGAAGAATTTGAACAGTTGTTTTTATGCCAGTTTGCAGATGATAACACGTCGGCGTTTAAATTTGCCGACTTGCAACTTTGCCAAGTGGACAGCTTGGAAGAATGGCACGATTACAAGCCATTCTATCAACGCCCATTTGGTAATCGTGAAGTGTGGTTAGGTTATGACCCCGCCTTTACTGGCGACCGTGCAGCATTGGCGATCATCGCTCCGCCTAAAGTGGAAGGCGGTGATTATCGTGTTTTGCATTGGCAAACATTTCACGGCATGGATTATGAAGCACAAGCGAGCAGAATTAAAAGTTTCTGTGATGATTACAATGTCACCCGTATTGTGATTGATAAAACGGGGATGGGTTCTGGCGTATTCCAAGAAGTTAAAAAATTCTATCCAATGGCAATCGGTCTTGATTACAACGCCGATTTAAAAAATGAGATGGTATTAAAAACGCAAAACTTAATTCAGAAACGCCGCCTTAAATTTGATGGTAACGAAATCATCACCAGTTTTATGACAGTCAAAAAACGTATTACCGGAACAGGGAAGATTACTTATGTTTCTGACCGTTCAGAAGATGCAAGCCATGGCGACTTATCATGGGCAATTATGAACTGCATTTTAAATGTGCCTTATGGTTTAAACGGCGATGTATCAAGTAACCAATCAACCATTTTCACTTTTGAATAGGATTACCAAATGAGCAAAAAATCAAAAAAATCAACCGCACTTTCTACGGGGAATCAAGCACAGGCGTTCAGCTTTGGTGAACCTATTCCCGTGCTTGACCGTGCAGAAGTATTGAATTATTTCGAAAGCGTGTTGATGTATGAGAAATATTACAACCCGCCAATTAATTTAAGTTATCTTGCCAAAGCCTTAAATGCATCTGCACATCATAACAGTGCGATCACGGTGAAGAAAAATATTTTGCTTTCTACCTGTAAAACGACCGCACTTTTACCACGCACGCAGTTAGAAAAACTGGTGCAAGATTACTTAGTATTCGGTAATGCTTACCTTGAAAAAGTTGAAAACACATTCGGGAAAGTGATTGCGTTAAAATCGCCCCTTGCAAAATATATCCGCGTTGGCGTGAAGAAAGGCATTTTTTATCAGATTGTGAATGGCTTTGACGAATACGAATTCCCGAAAGATGCGGTGTTTAATCTGATCAACCCTGATGTAAATCAAGAGATTTATGGCGTGCCGGAATATCTCGCAGCTTTACAATCAGCTTTCTTGAATGAAAGTGCAACGTTATTTCGTCGCAAATATTATTTGAACGGCGCACATGCGGGTTCAATTATTTACATGACCGACCCGACACAAAACAAAGACGACATTGAAGCGATCAAAACACAAATCAGACAAACAAAAGGCACTGGTAACTTTAAAAATTTATTTGTGTATATTCCAGACGGAAAGAAAGATGGGATGCAAGTTATTCCATTGTCTGATGCTATCGCCAAAGATGATTTCTTAAACATTAAGAATACAAGCCGTGATGATGTGTTAGCCGCGCACCGTGTGCCACCGCAACTGATGGGAATTGTTCCTAACAATACAGGCGGCTTTGGTGACGTTGAAAAGGCAACGCGAGTGTTTTTTATCAATGAGATAATCCCATTGCAAGAACGATTGAAAGAGATTAATAGTTGGGTAGGGGAAGAAGTGATCACGTTCTCCGATTACAAATTGCTAAATTAGATCCTTTCAAAAATAAACAACCCGCAGAAATGCGGGTTTTTTATTGCTAAAAGAGCTGTTTTTGTCCTGTATAGTATTAGTATTGCCCCAGTGTATTATATCAAATCAATCAATATGACAAATCTTAAATCCTTATTTCAGCCCGATTTTTCGCCCAATTTTACGTATGAAAAATCGCAGTCAAACCCTCGCCACGCCCGCACACTAAAGATGTCGATTTCAACGCAATTTTAGATCCTTTCCTAACCCTTTTCACATCTACCGCCATTCAGATCCTTATTATCAAATTCTTTAACGCAAAATTACTCAAGTAAATGCAAGTTTTGATGATACAATCGCCGTCCCTAAAAGACAAAATATCATCTGAATTAGCGTCTTGTTTTTATGGCAGTAAGCGTAGTAAAGCTGATTGACTTGTAAAATATCTTTATTAAAAACAAGTTGATATATATCTAGATCAGTTTCCCCCAGCTCCACCAAAAACTAAAATCATACATCACTATAAGACATTAAAAAGCCTTGATTTTACTAAAATCAAGGCTTTTTTATTATATTCAACGTTTATTTATCTATAAGAAAAACCGAATCCCATAGAGATTCGGCTTTAATTATATTGTGTTTGAAAATTATACTTTCTGTATTATAACTTACGCTAATTCCGCACGTAATTTTTTGGTTACATCCACCATCACTTTTAATTGGTCGATGGTTTCTGTCCAACCACGTGTTTTTAAACCGCAGTCTGGGTTTACCCATAAGCGTTCTTTTGGAATGACATTTAATGCTTTGCGTAATAAATGTTCCACTTCCGTTGCTGTTGGTACGCGAGGGCTGTGAATATCGTAAACACCTGGGCCAATATCATTTGGATATTTGAAATCTGCAAATGCCGTTAATAATTCCATATCTGAACGTGAAGTTTCGATGGTAATTACGTCTGCATCTAATGCCGCAATAGCAGGTAAGATGTCGTTAAACTCGGAATAACACATATGTGTGTGAATTTGTGTATCATCTTGCACGCCCATTGAGCTTAAACGGAATGCTTCGCCAGCCCATTGTAAGTATGCGTCCCAATCTGCACGTTTAAGTGGTAAACCTTCACGAATTGCTGGTTCATCGATTTGGATGACTTTAATGCCCGCTGCTTCTAAATCTAACACTTCATCAGATAATGCCACACCGATTTGTTTACATACGGTTGAACGTGGAATATCGTTACGCACAAATGACCATTGTAAAATAGTCACAGGGCCTGTAAGCATTCCTTTCATTACACGGTTAGTTAAACTTTGTGCATATTGTGACCAACGTACTGTCATTGGCTCAGGACGAGTCACATCACCGTAAATCACTGGTGGTTTTACACAACGTGAACCGTAGCTTTGTACCCAACCAAATTTAGTGAAGGCAAAACCATCTAATAATTCCCCGAAATATTCCACCATGTCGTTACGTTCCGCTTCACCGTGAACTAACACATCTAAATCTAATTCTTCTTGGCGACGCACTACATATTCGATTTCTTTTTTCATCGCTGCTTCGTAATCTGCAAGGGATAATTCACCTTTTTTAAAGCTCGCACGGGCGTGACGAATTTCAGTCGTTTGCGGGAATGAACCAATGTTTGTGGTTGGTAGAAGCGGTAAATTTAACCATGCATTTTGCTTAACAATACGTTCTGCAAATGGCGATTTACGTTGATCCGCACCTTTTGGCAAGTTTGCTAATCGTTCTGCCACTTCAGGGCGATGAATTTCTTTTGATGTTGCGCGTGCATCTGCTGCCGCTTGGCTTGCATCTAATGCCGCTTGTACAGACGCTCTACCATGATTTAAGGCTTGTTTTAATACATTTAATTCTTCTACTTTTTGTAGCGTGAAAGATAACCAGCTATAAAGTGCGGTATTTTTTTCTTTTAGTTGTACTTCCACTTCTAAATCAAATGGGGTGTGCAATAATGAACAGCTTGGTGCAATCCATAAACGCTCGCCTAATTTTGCTTTTAATGGCTCTAATACATCTAACACTTTGTTTAAGTTTGCACGCCAGATATTACGGCCTTCAATCACACCAGCTGATAATACTTTGCTGTAATCTTCAAATGCTGCAAGTTGTTCTGGTGCACGAACTAAATCTAAATGTAAGCCCGCAACAGGTAAAGCTTTTAATAACTCAGCGTGTTCTGCAACGGAACCAAAATAAGTAGCTAATAATAATTTTGCATTCACTTTGCTTAATTCAGCGTAAACAGATTTATAAGCTTCAACCCATTCTGCAGGTAAATCTAATGCTAATGCAGGTTCATCAATTTGAATCCACTCTGCACCTTCTGCCACCAATGCGTTTAAGATTTCAACATAAACAGGCACTAATTGATTTAATAAATCGAAACGGTTAAATGTTTCGCCTTTTTCTTTACCTAACCATAAGAATGTTAATGGACCAACAATCACTGGTTTGAAGTTTAAGCCTAACGCTTTTGCTTCACGGATTTGGTTTACATAATGTGCTGGATTAGCTTTGAATTGTGTATTTTTATGAAATTCAGGCACGAGATAATGATAGTTCGTATCAAACCATTTGGTCATTTCAATCGCAAATTGATCTTTGTTACCACGTGCAAGTTGGAAATATTGATCAAGGGTTAAATTTTGACTATCAAAACCAAAACGAGCAGGAATTGCTCCTGTTGCCACTTGTAAATCTAAAATATGATCGTAGAACGTGAAATCGCCCACTGCAACGAAATCTGCATTCGCCGCAGCTTGATGTTTCCAGTTTTTTTCACGCAATGCTTTCGCTAAATCTAATAAATCTTGTTCAGATAATTCTTTACGCCAATAACGTTCTTGTGCAAATTTTAATTCACGTTTTGCCCCTACACGAGGAAAGCCTAAGATATGTGCTGTTGTCATAATAACTCCCACTTTAAAGTAATTTTCTTAATCATTTAGACGGCTAAACGTCTATACCAATATAGAATGCTTGATCTTTATTTATTATGCAAACTTATTATTTTCAGGATTTGCATTAAATAAATTCATAATTAAACATTCCCCTATTTATTAAATAACAATGAATCAATTCAACTAATTTATCCCCTTAAAGCTAATCTCGCTTATGACTTAACAACCACCAAATCATCACAATGAAAAGCAAGCTCGGGATCAATGCGCCGAAAATGGCTGGAATACCATAAACCACGCTCATTTGTCCTAAAATTTCATTAACGACATAAAATAAGAATCCTACACAAATCCCAGTAACTATCCTTGCGCCTGCTGTCACGCTGCGTAGCGATCCAAAGATAAAAGATAAGGCTAATAACATCATTACGCCAACGGATATAGGCTGGAAAATTTTACGCCAAAACGTGAGTTCAAAACGACTCACATCTTGCCCTGTTTCACGCAGAAATGAAATGTAATGATATAAACCAGAGATAGATAATGATGTCGGGCGCAAAGAAACCGCACCTAATTTATCTGGCGTTAAACTAGTTTCCCAAGTTTCTAATAAATGATTCGTTGTAATGATTTCATCTTTTGTAATCGTTGAATGATTAACTTGACGCAATGTCCATTTAGCTTCATCTTCAGAATAACTCGCTTGGTTTGAATGTTTTAATTCTGTTAAATTATGCTGTTGATCAAAGGTATAAATATAAATATCGTCTAATTTTGCATCATCCGTTACCCGCCTAACAAATACAAAATTATTACCATCTTTCGCCCACACGCCATTTTTTATTGAAAGTATAGAACCACCAGAAAGAGCCTTAGCGCGCATATCTCGTGCAAATTGTTCTGTTTGTGGAATTCCCCACTCCCCAATAATCATTGTAAATACTACTAATGGTAATGCAGTTTTCATCACGGCCATTCCAATTTTAAAGCGAGAAAATCCTGCTGATTGCATAACAACAAGTTCGCTTCTGCTAGCAAGATTACCTAGTGCAATTAATGCACCAAGCAATGTTGCCATAGGAAAGAAAGTTTCAATATCTTTAGGCATAGTTAAACCAGTAAAAATTACCGCTTGCCAAATATCATAAGTGCCTTTACCTACACTACGAAATTGTTCGACAAATTTAATAATCGCCGACAATCCCACTAAAGTCATTAAAGTAGCAAAAATCGCGCCAAGAATACTTTTTCCAATATAACGATCAAGGGTATTTATCATTTTGCCGATCCTTTCTGACTAAATAAATAGCGAAATTTATACATTATTTTACTGTCCCAGCTATTCAACACCACCGCAAGTAAGAAAAATCCGATATTAACAAGCGGCATTAAGAGTTCAGCCTCTAATTTTCCCGCTGCACCTGCAGATTTAAAAGAGCTTTGTAACAAGAAATAAATTAAATAGAGTAAAAGTGCGGGTAAAATTTTGGCAAATCTACCTTGTCGAGGATTTACGCGACTTAATGGTACAGCAATCAATGCCATTAATGGCACTGCCAAAATTAAGGTAATACGCCAATGCAATTCAGCTTTCGCAGAAGAAGAATCTAAATCGATAAGTTGAGATAATGTTAATTCTGCTGCTTCATCATTGGTATTTTCTGCTGCTTGATAACCTAAATAGGCACGATATTCATCAAAATGTGTAATGCGAAAATCTGGCAAAACAGAAGTTCCTTCAACCCTTTTTGTATTTTTCAAATTTAATACTTGATCGCCATTTGGTAACGCAATTAATTCCCCTTTTTCAGCCGTTACCACTGAAGGTTTTGTTTGTTTTTGAGGAGTCATTTGAAATAAATAAACATTGCGGATTTGGTTATCTTTAATCTTATCAATAAATAACACAACGTTATTGTTGTTGGTAGAAATAAACTGACCTGAAGACAGCACGCCAACGGTTGGATTAGCCTTTGCATCTTCCACTATATTCACTTGTTTTTGAATTGCCCAAGGCGAAAGCCATAATGCGTTATAAGCGGCAATACCTGCTGTTAATAAAGACATAATCAATGCCACTTTAACCAAAATCCGTTGCCCCACACCGCACGCGCGCATCACTGTGATTTCACTTTCAGCGTAAAGGCGACCAAAAGTCAGTAAAATTGCAATAAATAAACATAGCGGCAACATCAACTGAGCCATTGTCGGCATTCCTAAGCCTAATAAAGAGAAAACCAAATCAGCTGGCACATTCCCATTTGCCGCCGCACCTAATACACGTACAAACTGCTGACTAAAAAAAATCAATAGCAAAATTAGTAAAATTGCGATTTGGCTTTTGAAAACTTCTTTTATTAAATATCGAATTAAAATCATCTTATTTCGTTTGTTTTTCTAAATCTAAACGGGGGAAAACTGGATAAAATCGGTCGCGTATGATACCTTATTTTCGCTGAATTAAACAGAAATTTAAGGATAACAAATGAAATATCAAGCAAAAAATACCGCACTTTCTCAAACCACTGATTGCATTGTTTTAGGCGTCTATGAAAATAATGAATTTTCAAAAAGTTTTAATGAAATCGATCAATTAACCCAAGGCTATTTAAACGATTTAGTGAAATCAGGTGAGCTAACTGGAAAATTAGCCCAAATCGTTTTACTTCGTGATCTTCAAGGTTTATCTGCTAAACGCGTATTAATCGTTGGCTGTGGCAAAAAAGGAGAACTCACGGAGCGTCAATATAAACAAATCATCCAAGCTGTATTAAAAACGCTAAAAGAAACCAACACGCGTGAAGTTGTTTCTTATTTAACTGAAATTGAATTAAAAGATCGCGATCTTTATTGGAATATCCGCTTTGCCATTGAAACGATTGAACACACTAATTATCAATTTGATCATTTCAAATCTCAAAAAACGGAAGCCTCTGTTTTAGAATCCTTCATCTTTAATGCGGATTGCGAACAAGCACAACAAGCCATTGCTCACGCCAATGCCATTAGCTCAGGCATAAAAGCAGCACGCGACATCGCAAATATGCCGCCAAATATCTGCAACCCTGCTTATCTTGCTGAACAAGCAAAAAATTTAGCAGAAAATTCTACCGCACTTGCATTGAAAGTTGTGGATGAAGAAGAAATGGCAAAACTTGGAATGAACGCTTATCTTGCCGTCTCAAAAGGCTCTGAAAACCGTGCTTACATGTCTATTTTGACATTCAATAATGCGCCAGATAAAAACGCCAAACCAATTGTACTTGTCGGCAAAGGATTAACCTTTGATGCGGGCGGTATTTCACTTAAACCTGCCGCTGACATGGATGAAATGAAATATGACATGTGTGGGGCTGCCTCTGTCTTCGGCACAATGAAAGCCATTGCAGAGTTGAATTTGCCTTTAAACATTATTGGTGTTTTAGCTGGTTGTGAAAATCTGCCAGATGGCAATGCTTATCGCCCAGGCGATATTCTGACTACCATGAACGGTTTAACCGTAGAAGTGCTCAATACCGATGCAGAAGGTCGCTTAGTCCTTTGTGATGCCCTTACTTATGTTGAACGCTTTGAACCAGAGCTTGTTATTGATGTTGCAACCTTAACGGGGGCTTGTGTGGTTGCCCTTGGCCAACACAATAGCGGATTAGTTTCTACAGATAACGCTCTTGCCAATGCACTACTCCAAGCCTCAACAGAAACTACTGACAAAGCGTGGCGTTTACCATTAAGCGAAGAATATCAAGAGCAATTGAAATCGCCTTTCGCCGACCTTGCCAATATTGGGGGTCGCTGGGGGGGCGCAATTACTGCTGGTGCATTTTTGTCTAACTTCACGAAAAAATATCGCTGGGCACATTTAGACATTGCAGGTACGGCTTGGTTACAAGGCGCAAATAAAGGTGCAACTGGTCGCCCAGTTTCGCTATTAACCCAATTTTTGATTAATCAAGTTAAATAACCAAAAAACGAGGCACACGTTGCACCTTTAAATCGATTACTCTGCTAATTCGGTTTGCTCGTGTGCCATTAGTTCCTGACCCACATCATCAAGCAAACTTAAATAACGTTCATATTGTTTCAACATATCAGCAATCAATTCATCTTGATCCATATATTGAACATCGTAACCGACTCGTCCATCAAAAAAATAAGTGTAAGGTTCATAAGTAGTGCTATGCTGAATGTGCGGTAGATTTTCATCGTTAATTAGTTGCTCTGACACTTCTCGCCCAACAGATTTAATACCATACATAAAATCTCGCATTGATTCTTTATGAATTACCAATTCCAAAGCTGGCTCTTCTTGTTCAAATAATCTGTTGATTTCTACACTTAAATTATATTTTCCTGTTAATTCTTGACGTAATTCTCGCATAGCGGGTAACGCCGTATTTTTAAGAAAACGTAAAATATCTTTCTCTTGCGTTTGGTTCATCATTTGCTCTAAATGTGATTTCCATTTATCGCCGCTCCAGAAAATGCTAGTTGGATTGACTTTAGTAGAAAAATATTTTTTATCCGCAATTAAGCCTTTCCATAAACTAAAACACATTACCAACATTAATAAAGCAAAAGGCAAGGCAACAATTAATGTCATTGTTTGCAAATTAGCAAGTCCACCAGACTGCATAAGCACAATTGCAACAACAGACATTAAAGTTCCCCACATTATGGCTTGCCACGCAGGCGAAGCTAAACTTTTATCACGAGATGCAATGTTATTTAACACATAAATGCCTGAATCCGCTGAAGTGATAAAAAACAATGAAATCACTAATAAACTCACAAAGCCTGTTACTGTTGGCAAAGGCAGATAATTTAAAAATTTAAATAATAAAATTTCTGGGGAAGAAATAAATTCGCCAAGCCCGCCCGCAGCAATGCCATCATTTAGCCATACTGCTGTATTACCAAAAACAGTAAACCATAAAATACCAAATAAACTTGGAATAACTAATACACCAAAAATAAATTCACGGATAGTTCGTCCTTTAGAAATACGGGCAATAAATAAACCCACAAACGGAGCCCAAGAACACCACCAAGCCCAATAAAGCACAGTCCATCCACTAAACCAGCTAGTATGTTCTTGTTCATAAGCATAGGTTTTAAAACTGAGTTGCACTAAATTGCTGAAATAATTCCCCATATTGTCGCTAAATGCAGATAAAAGGTATAACGTAGGTCCTGCAATTAAAACAAAGAGAAGTAAACAAAATGCTAAAGTTAAGTTAATTTCACTTAATATTTTCACGCCTTTTCCAACACCAGAAATAGCAGAAAACACCGCTAAACACATCACCACAACAATAACGCCAACTTGTAAACCAAAGCTGTTCTGGCTTATCCAACCTATTTGTTCAAGTCCTGCACCAAGCTGTGATGAACCGAAACCTAATGTAGTAATAATCCCAAACAATGTGGCAAGTAATGCCATAACATCAATCGCATCGCCGATTTTGCCATTAATACGATCTTTTAATAAAGGATAAAAACAAGAGCGCAACGCTAAAGGTAATTTATAACGAAACCCAAAATAAGCTAATGCTAAAGCAATGGTGCCATATACTGCCCAAGCGTGAATGCCCCAGTGGAACAGAGTATGAAGTAAAGCCTCTTGTTGTTTATGTTCTGCAGAACCTGCTGTAATGTCAGAAAGATAATGGGTTAATGGTTCTGCTACGCCAAAAAACATCAACCCCACCCCCATTCCAGCGGCAAATAACATTGCAAGCCAAGATAAGAAACTAAATTCAGGTTCTTCTTCATCCTGCCCTAATTTTATATTGCCAAGACTACTTACTGATAAAATTAATAAAAATCCTAAAAACACTGAAAAAGTGAGTACATAAAACCAACTAAAATTAGCAAAAATACCACTTTTAGCTTGATTCAATAATGCTTGAGTTTGCTCTGGCGCAATAAAAATCATTGCCATCAGTAACAACACAAAAAATAATGTAACGCCAATTACCAAAGGATTAAATGACGTTCTCTTTGCCATAAATTGAGATAAAGACAAACTTTTCCCCTTAACGATTAAGTGAATAGATTTAATAAAAATTGCCTAGAGGCAAAAATGTGTAATGGAACCACTACAAAGGACAGCACATAGAAGTGCGATTTTGAAGGAAACGTTCAGTAGGAATTGAAGGATTGTTTCCAAAAACTTGTATATATTAACAAAATACAGTCATTATTTCAAATTAGCGAAAGCTAAAGTGAAAAGTGCGGTAAAATTTACAAAATAATTTACCGCACAAATATCATTTATTTTAAAGCCATTTCTACAAGTATATTATTGCTTTTAAGCCAATTCTTTGACTTTCTTTTATTACATTTTCTAACCGCACTTTAAATCCGTGTAATTCCGCAATTCGCATAACAATAGAAAGCCCCAAGCCACTGCCCTTTTCATTTTGCCCAGCTGGACGATAAAAACGCTGACCAAGTTTTTTCAAATCTTCAGGCTCAACGCCGCCACCATTATCTTCAATAATAATCTGAGAAGATGCAATTTTTACTGAAACGGTTGTTTCTTCTGGACAATATTTAATGGCATTGTCGAGTAAATTTCTAAGCATCAATGAAACTAAAATTGATTGCCCTTGTTTTTGCTTTGGTTCAGATTCTTTCTCAAAAACCAAGGTAATTTTACGTTTTTCTGCCACAAAATAACGCTCAGAAATTAATGATTGAACAATGGCTTCCCAATCAAGCGGCTGTAGTGTTTCTAAGGCTTGCAAATTATCCAAACGAGAGAGCGTTAATAATTGTTCAATCAATTGCGAAGCCCGATCAATGCCTTGCGTTAAATGTAAAAGTGCTTGTTCTCGTAACGCTATATCATCGCCAGCGAGTTGCGCAACTTCAGTTTGAATACGCAATGCCGCCAATGGACTACGTAATTCGTGAGCTGCATCAGAAGTAAAACGGCGTTCTCGTTGCAGCATAGCTGAAGTGCGGTCAAAAAATTGATTTAAATTTTTTACTAAGGGTAAAATCTCAACGGGTAGCCCCTCCGTATTCAGCAATGACACATCGCCAGATTTTCTCCTTTGCACTTCTTGGCTTAAACGTTTAATTGGTCGAAGTTCTTTATGAATCAACCATCCTAAAACGATAATCAAAATAGGCAAACTGGCAAACCAAATCCACATTTGCCCAAAAATCATTTCTTCAATTAAATCTTCACGGTAATCTAATTCTTGCCCTACTGCGATAAATAATTCTCCATTAGCTGCCGTACGCCAAAAAATTCGCCATTTATCGTCATCATCATAAATATTCGCATTATGAAACCCCGTTTTATTATTAAAAATAAAACGTTTTCCATTTCGTCCATCACTAAATAAAAGTTTCCCTGTTTTAGAAAAAATAGCAAAGGCTAAGGCATCATCGTCATAACTTTTTTTTAATGCCGACTGTGAATTTTTATCTAGCTTTGTGCTAGATTCCAACAAAATAGCACTTAAATCAGAATTAGCGAGCCGTTCGGCAAAGAGAACTTGTTGTGCATCAAAAACTTTATTCACATCGTGACGTACTTGCCACCAAGCCACCAGCGTAGAACCAAACCAAACTAAAAGTGCGGTTAAAGAAAGCACAGAAATAAGACGCAAAGTAATGCTTCTATTTTTCATTTTTCAACTTGTCCTAAAGCATATCCAACACCGTGTACCGTGCGAATAAATTGTTTCCCCAATTTTTGGCGTAAATTATAAATATGCACATCCAATGCACCACTGCTAATTTCTTCATCCCAACTGGATAATTTTTCTTCAATCGATGTGCGAGACAACACACGATCTTTATTCAACATAAATAATTCTAATAATTTATATTCACGGCTTGTTAAAGAAATAGGTTGATTATTCAGCCAAACGAAACGTTGATTCTGATCGAGCTTAACCCCAGACTGTTCTATCACAGAATGATGATGTCCATAACGACGACGAATAAGGGCTTGTAAACGTGCGGCGACTTCAGCCAAAGCAAAAGGCTTGCAAAGATAATCATCTGCACCACTTTGTAAACCTTTAACTCGTTCATCTAAAGTATCGCGAGCAGTCAAAATTAATACGGGAACATCTTGATGATTAGATCGCCATTGTTGCAATACATCTAATCCATCAAGTTTAGGCAAGGTTAAATCCAATACCACCGCATCATAAGGCGCAGAGGTTAAAGCAACCATTCCTGTTTTTCCATCGGTAAACCAATCCACCGCAAAACCAAGTTTAGTTAAACCAATCTGTAACCCATTGCCGATTAGATTATCGTCTTCTATCAATAAAATTCTCATAAAAAATTGACCGCACTTTATAAACAAAAATAGCGAGCTAACGCCCGCTATCTTCAAAGATAATTATTCTGCTTTTTCAACGCGCAATACATCAAGTTCTGCTTTCTCAAAGGCTTCGTTATCCAATTTTCCATAAATTTTCACTTTATCCTTTGAATCTACGTTTAAACCATTCCAAACGCGTTTTTTGATTTCAATCTTGATTTGCCCTGTCCCATCAGTAAACCAAAATTCATCGTCATCAATTTGTTGTGTAATATTACCCACCAAAGTAATCATTGAATTATCAGCCGCAGATAAAGCTTGTTTTACGCTAATTGCAGCAGGGGCTGTTTGTTGAAAACCACCTTGACTATTATTGCCATTAAAACCAGCAAATGCTGAAGTGGTTGCTAATGCGAAGATTGTTGCTAATGCAAATTTTTTCATGACGTTTCCTTTTTAAGTTAGTTAATTTCAAGCACCATTGCTTGGATGTGTGTATTAAAACAAATAAATCTTAATAAAAGATTAAGAGGACTATACTTTTTTGGTAAGACTTTATCAAGGCAATTTCGCGACCACTGCATAGCCTTCAATTAAGCCGTCCACTTCATAAGAAGCATTTGCAGTAATAAAAGCAGCCTCGCCTTCTTTCAAAGAAAGTGCGGTCGTTTCTGAGCGTAAAACTACCCCAACGGGATAGCACTTAAATTAGCCTGGGGTATACTTACCCTAGGTAACTATAATAAATAAAAAATCCGCACAAAGGCGGACTTTTTTTTATCGTAAACAAATTATTTCTTTAAGGCTAATACCACTGATTCTCCAGCCACTACTTCGCCTGATTTTTTTACGATACAAGAAATTTCATCCATATTTGAAATTACGATTGGTGTTAAGACAGATTTTGCTTTTGATTCTAATAAAGGAAGATCAAATTCAATCACGGTATCACCACGCTTAATAGATTGACCTTCTTGTGCAATACGAGTAAAGCCTTCGCCTTTCAACTCAACAGTATCAATACCAAAGTGTACAAATAATTCTACGCCTTCTTTTGATTCCATTGAAAAAGCGTGATTGGTTTCAAAAATTTTACCAATCACACCATCCACTGGCGCAACGATTTTGTTACCAATAGGACGAACAGCAACACCATCGCCAACGATTTTTTCAGAGAAAACCACATCAGGAACATCTTCAATATTAACGATCTCGCCAGAGATCGGTGCATAAATTTCAACTTCCACAGATTTGTTTTCTTTTGAACCAAATAACTTGTCAAATAAGCCCATTTTAATCTCCTATCCATTCAAGATGGCTGCTATTTTAACGTAAAATCAAATACTTTTGTTTAATTTAATGAATTTTCCAGCAAAAATTCTTCAATTAATTGATCAATTTCTGCAGCGGTCGGTTTTTGTAATGCGGCATCAGCAAGCGCTTTTGCATCTTGGAAATTTACATTACGGATTAATTTTTTAATGCGAGGTACAGAAATCGCACTCATGCTAAATTCATCTAATCCCATACCAAGTAACAATAAAGTCGCGCGTTCATCCCCTGCTAATTCCCCACACATTCCCGTCCATTTTCCTTCTGTGTGAGAGGCATCAATCACTTGTTTAATTAAACCAAGCACTGAAGGGTGCATTGGATTATAAAGATGGGAAATAAACTCATTACCGCGATCTACAGCCAAAGTATATTGAGTTAAATCATTAGTTCCGATACTAAAGAAATCTACTTCTTTTGCTAAAAATTTTGCATTTACTGCGGCAGAGGGGGTTTCGACCATTACACCAACTTGGATATTATTATCAAACACTCTCCCCTCTGCACGTAATTCCGCTTTTAATGTTTCAATAACCGCTTTTAATTCTCGAATTTCTTCTACAGAAATAATCATCGGGAACATCACAGCCAATTTACCAAAGGCTGAAGCACGTAACACCGCACGTAATTGTGCATTTAAAATTTCACGCCGATCTAACGCAATACGAATCGCACGCCATCCCAAGAATGGATTCATTTCTTTTGGTAAATCTAAATATGAAAGCTCTTTATCGCCACCAATATCCATCGTACGAAGCACGGTTAAACGTCCGTTCATAGCTTCTACCACTTGTTTATAGGCAATAAATTGTTCTTCTTCTGTGGGAAGCTGCTCACGATCCATAAATAAAAATTCAGTTCGGTATAGCCCAATCCCTTCCGCCCCATTACGTTCTGCCCCGTCACAATCACGGATCGTCCCAATATTCGCGGCAACATCAACCTTATGTCCATCCAATGTGATTGCAGGAAGATCTTTTAATTTAGCTAACTCTGCTTTTTCCTCAGAAATTTTCGCTTCGAGTGCTTTTAATTCATCAATTTGAGATGCCGTTGGATTAATATAAACTTGATTATTTATCGCATCTAAAATTAAGTAATCGCCCGTATTGACTAATTTAGTCACTTTATTTGTACCAACAATCGCTGGCAATTCTAAAGAACGCGCCATAATCGAAGTATGGGAAGTTCTGCCACCAATATCAGTGACAACCCCTAATACTTTTTCGAGATTAAGTTGGGCGGTTTCTGAGGGAGTCAGATCATAAGCAACAAGAATAGATTCTTCCTGAATATCGCCAAGATCAACAATGTGCATGCCCAAAATATTTTTAACTAAACGGTTAGCAATATCCCGAATATCGCCTGCACGTTCTTTCAAATATTCATCATCAATTTCAGATAACATTGTCACTTGTTGATCTAAAATTTTACTCGCTGCAACACCTGCATTCACTTTATTTGAACGAAGATAATCAAGAATTTCTTCTTCTAATTCTTCATCCTCAAGAATCATCAAATGCCCTTCAAAGATTGCGGCTTTTTCTTCGCCTAAAGAAATTAATGCGCGTTCTCTAATTGAATTAAGTTGTTCTACCGCAGCAGCACGCCCTTCATAAAATCGAGCGACTTCTTCATCAATTTGATCATCTGTAATTTTTTGCGTATCAAGAACAATCTTTTCTTCTTTAAGAACAAGTGCCTTACCAAAGGCAATACCTGGGGATGCGAGAATGCCAGAAATCATAGATACCTTCCGAAACTATTAACAAAGTAATAAATAAACAATAGCCATAAAATTTCACAATTTTATGGCTAAGTAAGAATTATTCTAAAGTAGGAATTAACGCGACTAAATGTTCAACTGCCTGTTGCTCGTCTTCTCCATCAGCAGAAATGGTAAGTATTGTTCCCTGCGTTAAAGCTAATGTTTGCAACTTAAATAAGCTCTTTGCACTTGCACTTTTTCCCCCAGAGGTTACTGTAATTTCAGAAGAAAATGCTTTCGCTTCTTTCACAAATTGTGCGGCAGGGCGCGTGTGTAAACCGTTTGGCGCAATAATTTCCACATCTTTTGAATACATAATGCTACCTCGACTAATCAATGATTAAAAATATAAAACCAGAAAATTGCCCTAGTATCCTTTTTCAAAACAAAATAATCAAGAATAAACACCAAAAAGCCTGAATTAAATCATAAAAAAGGGCAAATAGTTTATTTATTATGCACAATCACAATCGTTAAACTGCTGAAAAATGACGTTGTGATTTTGTTTCACTTAAACTTTCAATTAATCGATGATAATTATCATAACGAACAGGCGAAATTTTCCCTTGCTCAACGGCTTCACGTAACGCACACCCTGGATCGCTCAAATGTTTACAATCACGGAATTTACAGGTGCCCAAAACATATTGAAATTCTCGATAGCCTTTTGTGATTTGCTCTGCATCTAAATGCCAAAGCCCAAATTCTCTAATTCCGGGCGAATCAATTAAATTACCGCCTTGTGGCAAATGGTAAAGACGTGACGATGTCGTGGTATGCTGTCCCAAGCCTGATGTTTCGCTCACATCCCCTACTTGAGCATTTACGCTAGGCAAAATATGATTAATTAAACTCGATTTACCAACACCAGATTGCCCAACAAAAATCGCCGTGCCTTGTGCCAAAAGTGCGGTTAATCTTTCCATATTTTCACCGCTCTTTGCTGAAATCATTAAAATCTCATAGCCAATATCTTGGTAAATTTTAAGTTGTTCTTCAATTTCTTGACGCTGTTCCTGCGTCAATAAATCCACTTTATTCAAAACAATTAATGGCTTGATTTCGGCTATTTCACACACAACAAGATAACGATCGATAATATTTAAGGAAAGCGTTGGCAATACTGCTGATACAATAATAATACGATCAATATTCGCCGCAATGGGTTTCAAGCCATCATAATAATCAGGGCGGGAAATTTCATTTTCTCTAGGATGAATCGCCTCAATCACGCCACTCACACCTTGTAATTGTTCATTGCCTTTACGCCAAACAACTTTATCTCCTACCACCAAACTCGACAGGGTACGACGCAAATTACAACGATAAATTTTGCCTTGTTCATTTTCAACATCTGCGTGAATAGAATAACGTGTGACCACAACGCCTTCTTGCGATTCGCCCAACATTTCATCTGACCATTCAATGTCTTTTTTCTTATGGCGATGTAATGTTTTCGCATTATTCGATTGAATTCTTCTGGTTTGGTTTTGAGTTAATTTACGTTTAGCCATAAAAGTGCGGTCGTTTTTTCCCTTGTTTTTGGTAAAATGAAAAAAATTTTTGCATAGGATACCTGATATTATGCCATTCGATAAACAAAATCTTATTTGGATTGATTTAGAAATGACCGGTTTAGATCCGGAAAAAGAACGTATTATTGAAATTGCCACTATTGTGACAGATAAAAATTTGAATATTTTGGCAGAGGGCCCAGTATTAGCGGTTCATCAGTCTAATGAATTACTCAATAAAATGAATGATTGGTGCCAAAAAACTCACAGTGAAAACGGCTTAATTGAACGCGTAAAAGCCAGTAAACTTACCGAACGTGCAGCAGAATTACAAACCTTAGACTTTTTAAAAAAATGGGTGCCGAAAGGTGCGTCGCCAATTTGCGGTAACAGCATTGCCCAAGATAAACGCTTCTTAGTGAAATATATGCCTGATTTAGCCGATTATTTTCATTATCGCTATTTAGATGTAAGCACATTAAAAGAACTTGCAGCGCGTTGGAAACCTGAAATTTTAGAAAGCTTTAAAAAAGAAAATACCCATTTGGCTCTTGATGACATTCGAGAATCCATTAAAGAGCTAGCTTATTATCGCGAACATTTCATCAAATTAGATTGACGAAAACTTCAACAAAAAAATTTCTTTTTATGAAATTGCCCTTGCAAGCCCTAAAAATATTTGTATAATACTACCCCATTCACTGATGTGAACTGCGGGAATAGCTCAGTTGGTAGAGCACAACCTTGCCAAGGTTGGGGTCGCGAGTTCGAGCCTCGTTTCCCGCTCCAGATTTCAATCCCTAGCCAAAAGGCTGGGGATTTTTTCTATCTACAAAACATATCGCCCAAACTCTAAAGTGCGGTGAATTTTCTCAAAAAATAAAGGCTTGTGATTTAATAACACAAGCCTTTATTTTTATGCTTTTTTCAACCGTTTTGCACGGCGTTTCATTCTTCTGACCCAACGGGTAATTCGCCACGCACGCGTAATTGAATAGACATAAAGGAAAAATAAAATGAAAAAGCCGACAAACATCGCCCATTCATTCACATAATAAATTTCCCCTAAAATACCGATAGTTGCACAAACTGCCGAAACAAGCGTAATCAATAAAAAGGCTTGTCTTGATGTTAAACCTGCTCTCACCATTAAATGATGAACGTGTAAACGATCTGGGCGGAATGGACTTTTACCTTTACGTACACGGCGATAAATAATCGCAACCATATCAATCAAAGGAATCGCAATGATCCAAAGTGCGGCTACTGGATTCATAGGATGCCCTTTTCCTTGCGTACTCAATAACAAAATCCAAATAATGGTAAAACCAATTAATGTACTCCCCGCATCGCCCATAAACACCTTATATTTCGGTCCAAATGGAATCCCTAGATTTAGCATCAAATAAGGTAAAATCGACAGGATTAAAGCAAAGCTCCAATGTGCCATATCCATTTGCCCATCTCGATACATTAAAATACCAATTGCCGCAAAAGAAACGCAAGAAAGCCCACCAAGCAATCCATCAATACCATCAATCATATTAAAGGCATTAATAATCGCGATAGTGGCAAATACAGTGATAATCAGCCCAATAGAACCTAGCGTTAATTGGAAAGGCCCTAAAATTTGACCAAGATGATCAAGATAAACATTCCCAAGATCGATCATTAAAATCGCCAATATTGCTTGAATGCCTGCTCTTAAAAAAGGGCTAATATCAAAGCGATCATCTAAAATCCCAATCGCCAATAAAACAAAAATACTGAACAAATAGAGATACGGTAATCGAAGCTGATCCCATTCCATTAGGTAATAGCAAAGATTACCAACAAAAAGCGACACGCCACCGATTAGCGGAATTGCGCCTTGATGACGTTTACGATAATTTGGCTTATCAACTAATCCAATCCAATTGGCAACTGGTCGCATCACAATCAATGTTAAAAACGAGCCAAGAAAAGTAACAAAAATACTCAACATAATGTGATCCTAAAAATTTTTTGCAAAGGATAACATAAGGCAAATTTACCTAGAAATATATTTTTCAAGAACCACTATTTTTCACTTCAACGCCACTGTTTTTATATTTAAATTTAACAGCTCCCCCCAAGTAGTTTATAAGGACATCAAATATAATTTGTTTAGTACAACAAGAAAGATATCAACCTTATGAATAGCTACACATATTGCCTTATTTAACCGTTAAAAAATCAAGAAAGTGTTTCAGTTAGGTTATAAATTCAAAGTATAATGACGACTCGTTTTTAGTTTGACAATTCAGTAGATACTAAAAATATATTGCCAAACAAAAATTTTGGCGTCTTCTATAAATCAATCTAGAGATTATTATATGAAACTGACAAAAACATTTCTCACTAGCGCATTGTTAGCTACTTCAATTTTTTCTGTTCAATCTACGGCTTAGGCAGATACGCCAGAACAGAAATTTCAACAAGGCTTTGAAGCTGCTAATAAAGGAGACTATCAAACTGCCCTCAAACTTTTGCAACCTTTAGCTGCACAGGGACATGCAAAGGCTCAATTTAATTTGGGGACGATGTATCACAATGGAGAAGGTGTTAAACGTGACCTTTCAAAAGCTAAAGAATGGTTCCGTAAGGCTTGTGATAAGGGTAATAAAAGGCTTGTGATACTTTAAAAATGTAGCGAAATCATTTTGAAATTAGGACGCTGAAAGCGTCCTTTTTTGTAGAAAATCAGACCTAATCTTCTACAACGAATATATCGTCGTAAAACTATACTATTAGTTAGTTAATTTCTTTCACAAGAATTTGTTTTAATATTTCCCTTTCCTCTCTTGCAAGTGCTTGCCCAAATTGGTTCGTCAAAATAAAAAAATCCTCGGCTTTCTCGCCCACTGTGGTAATTTTCGCATTCAATAAATTGAGATTTAACTCAGTGAAAATCTGGCTCACTTGGGCTAATAACCCTGCTTTATCCAAGGCAACCAGTTCCATTTCAGTATGCTCTTTTTTGTTTTCGTGTAAAAAACGCACGTCGGTTTGTACAGTAAAATGTTGAAGCTGGCGATTAAGTGTAATAGAAAGTGCGGGTAATTTTTCACTTTGAAGGGCTACTGTTAGGGTTTGCTCTAATTCTCGGCGACGATCAAATTCCACTAATTCTCCATTAAGTTCTGTGATGATAAAGCTATCAAAAACATAACCATCTTGTGTTGTAATAATCTGTGCATCGTGGATACTGAATTTTTTTGCACCAATGGTACTCACCACTTTATTAAATAAGTGCGGTTGATCTTGGCAATAAATAAACACTTCCGTGCCACCAAGTGAAAAGCGATTACTAATTTTCACTAATAATGCCTCAACTAAATCCACCAGCAAACTTGTATGCCATGCGATTTGTTTTGGCGTATTACGCACAAAATAATCTTCAGGGCAACGCTCCCATAATTGCTCAATCGAGATTAGTGCAATATTGGAATAATCCTGCGTTAAAATTTGTTGTGCAAGTTTTCGGTTTTCTGCCGATTTTTCTGAATAATCAAGCAATTCTTTCATGCCTTGTGCAAATTGTTGTTCGGTAAATTCATATAAAGAGGCAAAAAGCGAACGTTTCCAGCTATTCCATAAATTACCATTGGTTGCACAAATATCCGCCACCGTTAAACAAGTGAGATAATCTAATCGAACTTGATTTTGCACGGCTTCCGCAAAATTCATGACGACTTCAGGATCATGAATATCACGGCGTTGCGCAGTAATTGACATCAGTAAATGGGATTTTACGAGCCAAGCAAGGGTATCAATTTCTCGACGATCTAAACCATGTAATTGCGCAAAGTCTGCAACATCCACAGCACCAAGTTCTGCGTGATCACCGCCCCGCCCTTTTGCAATATCGTGGAACAACGCCGCAATATAAAGCAAAGTGCGGTCAGAAAGTTGACTAAAAATTCGATGGGCAATCGGATGTTCTTGCGCACTTTCCTGTGACAGAAAACTTTCCAATTTCAACATCACGCGTAATGTATGCTCATCCACCGTATAAATATGGAATAAATCAAATTGCATTAAGCCCTCAATGGCTTGCCATTGCGGAAGATACGCAGTTAATACGCCATATTGGTGCATCGGCATAAACGCACGCTTAATCGCATTAGGTTGATTAAACAAACGCAGAAATTTTTCCCGAGCAGCAGGAATTTCACATAATTTTTGTGGTAATTGCTCTAAGGAAATTTGTAATTGACGCAAGGTATCAGAATGAATATTGGCCTGTTCGTACTGCGTTAAATAAAAGAATAGATCTAAAATTCGTGCTGGTTTTTCTTGAAAAACACGGCTATTACGCAAACATAAGCATTGGTTAATCAGTTGAAAATCATCGTCTAACTGATCAATCACGCTATCCTGATTTGATGAAAGCACATTTTCTCGATAATGCTGAATCAACAAATTACTAATAAGGGAAATTCGGTGCAATGCTTGGAAAAAACATTTCATCATTTTTTCCACAGCTTGATTGCCTTCCCCTCGAAAACCCAACAATTCACTGACTTTAATTTGGCGATCAAACAACAGACGATTATCGTAACGTTTCAAAATCAAATGCAAAGCGAACCGCACTTTAAATAAAAAAGCACGACTTTCTTGTAGTTGCTGATATTCTTGAGGATAAATAAAACCACTTTGTAAAATGGCTTCAAGGGTCAGCGCCCCCGAATGGTGCAACGCCACCCAATACAACAAATGCAAATCACGCAAGCCACCGGGGCTGTACTTAATATCTGGCTCAAGGTTATAAGCCGTATTGTGATAACGCTGATAACGTTCTATTTGCTCTTGCACTTTGGCATTAAAAAAATCTTCTTTCGACCAAAAATCTGCACGTTTTACCAATTCATTTAGCGCATCAAAGTGCGGTCGATTTCCAGTGAGAAATCTTGCTTCTAATAAATTGGTGGCAATCGTAATATCTTGTTTTCCTTCCAATTCGCATTGTTGTAAGGTTCGGACGCTATGTCCCACCTCAAAGCCACAATCCCATAAAAATTGGATAAATTGGGTAATCTTTTCTTCAATTTCTGGGATTGGTGTTTGCTCGACCAAAATTAAAAAATCTAAATCCGACAAAGGAAACATCTCACGCCGTCCATAACCGCCCACCGCAATTAAAGAAATCCCCAGTTGTTCAGTTAATCCCATTTCCTGCCAAAGTTGAATCAATAAGGCATCATAAAAATCACTGCGATTTTCAATCAGCTCAAAAATGGAATAACGAGAAAAATTCTCGAGCTCAAATTGCTTGAGATTTTCTCGCTCAATTTTGACCGCACTTGGCGTTAAAGGAGAAGATAATGACAAAGGAAACAGCATGTTGATTGCCCTTTAGTGGTTAGAAGTGGCTTTATTATAAAGAAAAACAAAAAGGGCGTATATCTACGCCCCTACTTACAATTTAATGTCAATTACATATTAATCATAATCCGTGAAATTCGACCTTCTGCAATTTCTTCATCACGAATAGTCATCACTTCACAACCACTTTCCGTGACAACAAGTTGATGTTCATATTGTGCTGAATGACTACGATCTTTGGTTTTTACTGTCCAACCATCTCCCATCACACGCACTTCTTTTTTGCCTGCGTTAATCATTGGTTCAATCGTGAACACCATTCCGGGTTTTAAAATCACACCACCATCATCTGCGTAATAATGCAATACTTGAGGTTCGCAGTGAAATTCTGTACCAACGCCGTGTCCGCAATATTCACGCACAACACTGAAAGTTTGACTTTCCGTATATTTTTGCACGGCTTTACCTATTTCATTTAAACGAATATTGGGTTTTACAGTGCGTATCCCAACATATAATGCCTCTTGTGCGGCTTCCACTAACTTTTTACTACGAATATTCGTTTCGCCGCCCACAATATACATTTTTGAGTTATCGCCAAAATAACCATCTTTAATCACGGTAACATCAATATTCACAATATCGCCATTTTTAAGCACTTTATCGTCACTTGGGATACCGTGACAAACGACTTCGTTAATGGAAATACAAGTAGATTTTGGGAAACCGTGATAATTCAAACACGCAGGGATAACCTTTTGTTCATTTACCATATATTCATGACAAATGCGATCAAGCTCGCCTGTGGTTATGCCTGCTTTTACGTAAGGTTCAATCATCACAAGCACATCAGAAGCCAATTTGCATGCCTCGCGTAATTTTACAATTTCTTTTTCAGTTCTAATTGGAATAGCCATTTTTATCTCACTTTTTTGAAAAAACTTTGCGAGATTATAGCACGATTTCTAGGAAAAAACTGGATTACACTTGAATGGAGTAAAGGGTTATTAGATAATGGCGGGATTGGAATTTTAGGAAAGTAGGAAATAGTTATGATAGATGATATTGCAGTGCCACTGACATTTACTGATGCAGCGGCGAATAAAGTAAAAAGTTTAATCAGCGAAGAAGAAAATACTAATTTGAAATTACGCGTGTATATCACAGGGGGTGGTTGCAGCGGTTTCCAATATGGTTTTACCTTTGATGAAAAAGTCAATGACGGCGATTTAACCATTGAAAAATCTGGGGTTCAGCTTGTGATTGACCCGATGAGTTTACAATATTTAATCGGCGGTACAGTCGATTATACTGAGGGTTTAGAGGGTTCACGCTTTACTGTAAATAATCCAAATGCCACCAGCACTTGTGGCTGTGGTTCATCCTTTAGTATCTAAGATGGATTTCCAATTTACACATTATCAAGGCAATGTATCCGTAAAATGTTCAATGGAACACATTGCCCTTGCTAACTGGTTCAATACAGAAGTGCGGTCAAATTCAGACAAGATTTTAACCGCACTTTCCTCTGCAAAATCACTTATTGAAAATCAAGAAAAAATCTTAATCGGTGCGGAATATACGTTATTTTTAAATGCTGATGAAGTAATGGTACGCGCCAACAATCTCGCCATTGAATCAGATGAAATTTTAGAACAAGATTTCCACTATTATGATGAAGAAAGCCTTGCTTTTTGCGGTACGCAAGATTTTATTCATTTTCTCCAATCTTATGTTGATTTTATTGCTTAACTCACTATGACTTCTCAACACTCCGCTAAAAAATCATCGAAAAACACGCCAAAAAATAACCGCACTTTTAAAGGTTTTTTACTGAAATTTAGTTTCACTGTGCTTGTCTTAACGATTTTTTACGGCGGTTATCTCGATTGGCAAATTCGTTCTAAAATGGATGGTCAAATTTGGCATTTGCCTGCGGAAGTTTATAGTCGCTTAGAAAGTGTTAAAATTGCCGATAATCTCGCTTTTGATGAAGTCATTCAAATTTTATTAGATAACGAATATCGCCAAACCACAATGGTAGCCGCCCCTGGCGACTTCAAGTTAGAAGATGATAGCATTGTAGTGCTTCGCCGCGCTTTTCCTTTCCCCGATAAAGCAGAACCACAGCGAGTTTTACGTTTGCGTTTTAGCAATAATAAGTTATCTCGCATTGAAGATTTAGTCACAGTCAAAACTGTTGATGAATTTCGTCTTGCGCCAAAATTGATTGCGATGTTGCAATCAGACAACGAAGATCGTCTTGCAATTCCTTTGCAAAATTATCCCCGTTTATTAATTGATACCTTAATTTTAACGGAAGATCGCCGCTTTTATGAACATAATGGCATTAATCCAGTGGGGATTTTACGCGCATTAATTGCAAATATTCGTGCAGGTCAAACGGTACAGGGAGGCAGTACACTCACTCAACAATTAGTCAAAAATTTATTTTTATCACGCGAACGCACCATTACACGTAAAGCCAACGAAGCCTTGATGTCATTGGTGTTAGATTGGCGTTACGATAAAAACCGTATTCTCGAAACCTATCTCAATGAAATTTATCTCGGACAAAATGGCGATACGCAAATTCACGGTTTTGAATTAGCCAGCCAATTTTATTTTGGTCGTTCGATTCGTGAAATTAGCTTAGATCAAATTGCCCTTTTAGTGGGGATGGTCAAAGGGCCTTCACTTTATAATCCGTGGCGAAATCCGCAAAACGCCCTCGAACGTCGCAACATTGTTTTAAAGCTAATGCTTGAGCATAAAATGATCGGCGATGAACTTTATCAATTATTAAGTCAGCGACCTTTAGGTGTGCAAAAGAAAGGGCAAATCTCGCGTAAATACCCTGCATTTATTCAAACTTTACAGGCGGATTTGCGTCGTGAACTGGGCGAACACAAAATGTCGAGCTTACTTGGCGCACGTATTTTTTCCACAATGGATTTAAAACAACAAGCCCAAGCAGAAAATGCAGTGGTCAATACCGTTTCGCAATTACAACTGAAAACGAAAAATCCCCATTTAGAAAGTGCAATGATTATAACGGATTATCGCACAGGCGAAATTCGTGCCGTGGTTGGCGGTTTACAAACCCAATATGCAGGCTTTAATCGTGCATTAATGGCAAAACGTCAGATTGGTTCTTTAGTAAAACCTTCTATTTATTTGACCGCACTTTCTAATCCAGAACAGTTCCGTTTAAATACCCTAATTAATAACCAGCCAATTACGATTAATGTTAAAGGTAGCCCACCTTGGCAGCCACGCAACTATGACAAAAAATATAGCGGTTCGGTAATGTTAATGGATGCCTTAGCCCGTTCTTTAAATATTCCGACAGTGAATATTGGAATGAAAGTCGGCTTGAGTAAAGTTATTGACACACAAAAAGCGATGGGCTGGGATAATGTAGAAATTCCTAAAGTGCCTGCGATGTTGCTCGGTTCTTATACCATCTCGCCTTATGATGTCACAAAACTTTATCAAACTATTGCCAATCAAGGGGGGCGAATTTCGCTCACAACCGTAGATAGCATTACTGATCGTCAAGGTAACCTAATTTTTCAACACGATAAAAGCGTAAAACAAGTGGTGCCACAAGAAGCGGCATTCCAAACATTATTTGCAATGCAACAAACTGTTGAACGAGGCACTGCACGTAGTTTGCAAAAAGATTACGCTGATTTACATTTAGCAGGCAAAACAGGCACAACCAATGAAGCTCGCGATACGTGGTTTGTGGGAATTGACGGAAAAAATATCAGCACAGTTTGGCTTGGTCGCGATGATAATGGCGAAACAAAACTGACTGGTGCTTCTGGCGCATTGCAAATTTATAAAGATTATTTAAACCGTACGAATATTGAAAAATTAGCAATTACGCCTCCTGCAACAGTGAAATGGGTGGGGATAAATCAATACGGTGGCTGGGATTGTGAGAGTTATCGAACAATTCCTGTTTGGCTAAATAATGGTCAGAATTTCTGTGGCGAAATAGCATCTCCGTCTTTTACGCCAACTGAAGCAGAAACAACTACACCACCACAAGAAAGCCTGTGGGACGTATTGGATAATCCCAATCCACCCGCTCAATAATTAGTAGGATTTACTGAATTTCCAATAATAAACATTTTACCCCCTATACTTCCCCTGAAATTTCAGGGAATTTTTATTTCTTTTTAAAAATAGCAAACGTTTGCTTTATTTGCATTAAAAGTGCGGTATAATATTCGCCAGTTTTTTTCATACAGGTGCAAAAGGATGACACAACAATCCCTCACGCTAAGTCTAAAAAAAATCTATTCAGGTAAAGTACGTGATCTCTATGAAATCGATGATAAACGCATGCTAATGGTTGCTTCTGATCGCTTATCTGCCTTTGATGTTATTTTAGATGATCCCATTCCACGAAAAGGCGAAATTCTGACGCAAATTTCCAATTTTTGGTTTAATAAACTTGCTCACATTATGCCCAATCATTTCACTGGCGACAGCGTTTATGATGTACTACCCAAAGAAGAAGCGGATTTAATCAAAGATCGTGCCGTCGTGTGTAAACGTTTAACCCCGATTAAAATTGAATCTATTGTACGTGGCTATTTAACTGGCAGTGGTTTAAAAGATTACAAACAAACAGGCACGATTTGCGGTTTAAAATTACCTGAAAACTTAGTTGAGGCCAGCAAATTACCCGAAGCTATTTTCACACCATCAAGCAAAGAAGAAGTTGGCAACCACGATATAAATATCAGCTATGCAGAGTGCGAAAAACTTATCGGCTCTGATTTAGCCGCACAAGTAAAAGAAAAAGCTATTGCACTTTATACCACGGCTGCAGAATATGCACTGACTAAAGGAATTATTATTTGCGACACAAAATTTGAATTTGGTTTAGATGAAAATGGCACGCTCACTTTAATGGACGAAGTATTAACGCCAGACTCTAGCCGTTTTTGGTCTGTGGATACTTACCAAGCAGGAACAAATCCCCCATCATTCGATAAACAATTTGTACGCGATTGGTTAGAAAATAGCGGCTGGAATAAACAAGCCCCCGCACCAAAAGTGCCAGAAAATATTATTCAGAAAACCGTTGATAAATATCAAGAAGCACTGGATTTATTAACAAAATAGAGATCAAAATCCCTGCTTTTTACAGCAGGGATTTTTATGCATTATTACAAATAAAGATTTTTAGCCTTAATGCATAAAATACTAGACAAACAGGAAAAGTGCGGTTATATTTTATCGATTTTTTATTCACAAAAATCGATTATTTATTCAATCCTAATTATTAGTAAGGAAAATATATGTCAAATACTATTTTACAGAGCTTACCTAAAGGTCAAAAAGTGGGAATCGCTTTCTCTGGCGGCTTAGATACCAGTGCAGCATTACTTTGGATGCGTCAGAAAGGTGCTGTACCTTATGCCTACACTGCCAATTTAGGGCAACCCGATGAAGACGATTACAACGCAATCCCTAAAAAAGCAATGGCGTATGGTGCAGAAAATGCGCGCTTAATTGATTGCCGTGCACAACTTGCTCACGAGGGTATTGCCGCAATTCAATGTGGCGCATTCCATATTTCGACAGGCGGCATTCCCTACTTTAACACCACACCACTTGGTCGCGCAGTAACAGGCACAATGCTCGTTGCAGCAATGAAAGAAGATGATGTAAACATTTGGGGCGACGGCTCAACTTTCAAAGGGAATGATATTGAGCGTTTCTATCGTTATGGTTTATTAACGAACCCGAATTTAAAAATCTATAAACCTTGGTTGGATGCACAATTTATTGAAGAACTTGGCGGTCGTTTAGAAATGTCTCAATTCCTTATTGAAAATGGTTTTGACTACAAAATGTCCGTTGAAAAAGCCTATTCCACTGATTCCAATATGCTCGGTGCAACCCACGAAGCAAAAGACTTAGAACAATTAAGCACAGGTATGAAAATTGTTAAGCCTATTATGGGTGTAGCATTTTGGGATGACAATGTAGAAATTAAACCTGAAACAGTCACAGTTACTTTTGAAGAAGGCGTCCCTGTGGCATTAAACGGCAAATATTTTGATAATGCAGTTGATATTATTCTAGAAGCCAATCGTATTGGTGGGCGTCACGGTTTAGGAATGTCTGACCAAATCGAAAACCGTATTATTGAAGCCAAATCTCGTGGTATTTATGAAGCACCGGGGATGGCATTATTGCATATTGCTTACGAACGTTTAGTCACAGGTATTCACAATGAAGATACCATCGAACAATATCGTATTAATGGCATCCGTTTAGGTCGTTTATTATATCAAGGTCGTTGGTTTGATCCGCAAGCATTAATGCTGCGTGAAACAGCTCAACGTTGGGTGGCAAAAGCAATTACAGGCACAGTAACCCTTGAACTTCGTCGTGGTAACGACTTCACTATCTTAAATACCGAATCAGCAAACTTAACCTACGAAGCAGAGCGTTTAAGTATGGAAAAAGTGGAAGATGCGCCATTTGATCCTATTGATCGTATCGGTCAATTAACAATGCGTAATTTAGATGTGTCTGATACCCGAGGTAAACTTGGTATCTATGCGCAAACAGGTTTATTAAACGCAGTTAAAGATTCCGTATTGCCACAATTAGGCAAAAAATAAATCATAAAATAAAATCTGCATTTCAATGATTGATTATTTAACATCACTTTGAAATGCAGATCCTTTCACAAAAATAGTAGTTAGCTAAAAAAACTAGAAATATAAGAAATAATCGTTTTTCCACTTAATATTGCCATAATAATCACAACAAACCAGCCTGAAAAAGCTAAAAAAACAGGGTGTTTATAAGTGCCAACAATATCACTTCGATAAGCGGCTAACAAAATTAATGCCAATGCAATCGGCAGTATTAAGCCATTTAATGTTCCCACAAAAACTAATACCGCAGCAGGTTTTCCCACTGTGACTAAAACAACGGTAGAAATCACAATAAAGGCAATAATCCAACGATTACGATTGCGTTCAATAGTTGGACAAAGGGTCGTTAAGAAAGAAACTGAAGTATAAGCCGCACCAATAACCGATGTAATAGACGCTGCCCAAATAACTACCCCAAATAACACTTGACCAAAATTGCCTGCTACATATTCAAAAGGCGTTTCAGCTGGATTTTTAGGATTAAGAGACACACCTTTTGACACCACGCCAAGTACCGCAAGAAATAATACAATACGCATCGTTGAAGCAATTAAAATGGCTGAAACAGAACTACGGCTCACTTCAGCTATTGCTTTTTCGCCTTGAATGCCAGCATCTAATAAGCGATGCGCGCCTGCAAAAGTAATATAACCACCTACGGTTCCCCCCACTAATGTGACAATAGCAATGGGATCAATTTGTTCTGGAATAAAGGAATGATATGCCGCTTCAGCCACAGGCGGTTCAGTTTTAAACATTACATAAAACGTGAGTGCGACCATAATAAAGCCCATTAATTGTGCAAAACGATCCATTAATAAGCCCGCTTCTTTACGCAAAAAAATCAAAATAGCAATAATACCGCTAATCACTGCGCCTATTTCTGGTGCTATGCCAAAAATAGAATTTAAACCAAGCCCCGCACCGCCAACATTACCAATGTTAAAAGCCAGTCCGCCCATCACAATCAGCGCAGCAAGAAAATACCCTGCTTTCGGAAAAACCGCATTAGAAATATCTTGCGCGCGTTTGCCAGACACAATAACAATTCGCCAAATATTAAGTTGAGCACCAATATCTAACAAAATTGATAATAAAATAACAAAGCCAAAACTCGCTAATAAAGTATTGGTAAAGGTTGCGGTTTGAGTTAAAAACCCGGGCCCAATGGCGGATGTCGCCATTAAGAAAGCCGCCCCTAAAACCGCATTTCGTCTGTGAGTAATTGATGCCATAAAGCACCTCCATTGTTAAGTTGATGTTATGTGTTTATTCGGCTTATGCCGTTATTTTGATATGATTTTTTTCTAATTCTTCCACAATGCGTTTAGCAAATTGCAAAGAATGTTGATTATCGCCGTGTAAGCAAATACTTTCTGCTTTTACAGGCACGAGGCTTCCATCAATGGCATTGACTTGCCCCTTTGTTACCATTTGTAACACTTGTTGAATAGCTTCCTTATCAGATTTTACCATTGCATTTGGTTGAGAACGAGGCACTAAACTCCCATCAGGCATATAATGTCGATCGGCAAACACTTCAGAAATAGTTTGCAACCCTTCTTCCTCTGCGATACGCAACATTAAACTACCCGCTAACCCCATTAATTTCAAATTCGGATCAAATTGATAAACAGTTTGTGCAATTACACGCGCTATTTTTTCATCTTTTGCCGCTTGGTTATATAACGCACCGTGAGGCTTAACATAACTAATTACCGCCCCCTCGCCATCACAAATTGCTTTTAGTGCACCTAATTGATAACGCAAATGTGCGATTAATTCCTGTGAAGACAACGCCATTGCTGTACGACCAAAGTTTTCGCGATCAGGAAAACTAGGGTGTGCGCCAATACGCACCTGATTTTCTTTCGCAAATTTGACCGCACTTTGCATTTCCTTTGCACCCCCAGCGTGTAAGCCACAGGCAATATTTGCAGAAGAAAGCAACTGCAACAAACTTTCATCAAAAGGAAAACCCTCTGCAATATCTGCATTTAAATCAATTTTTTTCATCAACAATTCTCCTAATTTGATCAAGGTATATTTCATTTTTACGGCGTAATTTAGCAGCCTCTTGTAAGCTAACCGCTTCAAATTTAATCGTTGAACCTAAACGCACCTGTGCCAAAGCCCCAAGATCGGCATCAATCACATTAGCAATTTTAGGATAACCGCCTGTGGTTTGTGCATCCGCCATCAAAATAATAGGCTGACCACTTGGTGGAACTTGCACACTACCAAACTGAATGGCGTGAGATAGCATTTCCAACGGCTGCTTTAATTCTAATTTCTGACCTTGAAAACGATACCCCATACGATCACTATTACTTTGCAACGTCCATTCATTTCGCCACCAATAATACTGGGATTTTCGTTTAAACGCCTGATATTCAGAAGATGGCAAAGCACGAATAACATCGCTAAGCGGAATCGGCGCAACACCAATTTCGCTACGCAAAATATGATCATTTGCCGTTTGTAGCTGATCGCCTGTCTGCAAACAACGTCCCTCAATGCCCCCTATTTTCGCTCTCAAATCCGTACTACAAGAATTCAATGCTTGAGGCAAAACAAAACCGCCTTGAACACATAAATAACCATACATTCCAATTTTTGCACGGGTCATTTTTAATATTTGACCGGCACGTGCTTGATAACGCCAATAAGCAAAAACAGGCTTATCATCTAACGTCATTTCATAAAAAGCACCAGTCACACAAAAATTCATATCTTGCTGAAATTGCAATGTAATGCCACCTAAAGGCACTTCAATGGCAGGAACGTTCTCTGCATTGCCCAATAAAATATTGCCTGCACGTAAGGCTAATTTATCCATTGCCCCACAATGGCTAATACCAAATCGGCGTAAACCAAAACGTCCTAAATCTTGAATAGTCGCGCGGGATTGCACATCAAGCACATCAATCATAGTTCAATCCCCTCCACAATAAATTTCACAGTATCGCCAGCTTGTAATAAGGTTGGTTGTGCTTGATTTTTATCAAAAAGTGCTTCCTTAGTATAACCGATCAACTGCCACCCACCTGGCGAAGCAAAAGGATAAATCCCCGTTTGCGCGCCCCCAATACCAACAGAACCAGCAGGAACAACCGTTCTTGGCGTGGCACGGCGTGGCGTGTGTAAATTTTCAGGTAAACCACCCAAATAAGGAAAGCCCGCTTGGAAACCAATCATATACACAGTATAAATAGGCTCACTGTGCATCTGAATAATCCGCTCTGGTGTTGTCTGATGAAATTTCGCTACATCAGATAAATCCTGGCCTCGCTCTCCCCCATAAATAACAGGAATTTCAATATGGCGTCCTTGAAAATCCGATACTTTCAATTCAGCCCAAAGTTGTTCTAAACGTTGCACAAGCGGCTTAAAATCTACGAAAAAATCGGTAAAAACCGTAAGATTATTCATTCCCAAGACAACTTCTACAATATCTTGTTCTGATTGCAATTGACGAACGAACGCCCATAATTGGCGTTGTTGTTGAATGGAAGCTGGGGGTGGCAAAGAGCAAACCACCGCCGACTCACTGATCGGAACGATATTCATAATATACCCTTTATATGATGTTATGTAATTTGTTATTTTTTTGTTACAGATCTCTTTTAAAGGATATTTATAGGTTTTGTCAAGTCTTTATTTTCATCTTTTAATTCAATTTAAAAACACCGCACTTTAACCATCAAAAGGAAATTTAGCACAAATTCATTTGGTTGAAACGATACATAATAGCCACCCATAAAAAAAGCGGCAAATGCCGCTTTTTAAGAGAGATAATCCAAACTTTACCACTGGTAACCAACACCTGCTGCAACGCCTGTTTTACCTTGACTATTGGTTGTGCCTGACAAGCGAATAATCACTTTGCCATTATCGGAAATTCTTGATACCCCGATAGCTAAACCATTTTGACCTTGATAACTACTTCCCGCAATAGCAACCATTGATTTACCTGGCATAGTGGCTTGTGGTAACTGTGAAGCCGCTAATGCACTTGCTGTACCTGCATCTGCACGTTTGCCTACTTTATTCACTTTGCCCTCAAGATTATTCACTTGTCCAGCAAGGTTTGTTACCCCTTTTGCCACGGCATACAACTGACTTCCGTTAATCGCATCGGTTGAAGTAGCAGAGATTTCGCCTGCCGCGACGTTTTGGATACGTCTTTCTTCGCCGCTTGCACCGACAGAAACCGCACCGTGCGCTGTCGCACCGGCAAAGCCTTTTACCGTACCTGTTGCGCCAGCAGTTGTAGTGTTACCCGCCGTGCCGTCGGATTTCAGGTTTTTACCCTTATCTTTTGTCGCAGTTGAAGCATTACCGAGATAAACAGAATTTTCAACTGTAGCCCCTAACGCTTTAGGAACGGTAACGGTAGTATCTTTACCATCTTTGTCCTTAACGGTTACGGTTTCAGTATCAACGTCCCCATTGGCTTTATATTTCACATTAACTCCATTACCCAACACAAACGTGTTTTTAGAAGTAATACGGTTATCGTTACCGAAAGCGTAGCTGCCGTTTGCACCATCTTCGATGTAGTTCGGATCGCCGAATGCACCAGATTTTTCCGCATTCACAACGTTGCCCGTACCAATCGCCACGGTGTTATCGCGTAAGGCTTTTGATTCATAACCGAAAGCGATGGCATTATTGCCTGCCGCATCAGCTTTCGCGCCAATCGCTGTCGCGTATATGCCGCTTGCACTAGAGTCAAAGTCATTGCTTCGTTCCTCTCTACGTTTGGCTGTGCCGTCATTAGAGTGGAAGAACTTAATCCCTTGTTCATTCATATTGTAGATGGCTTCAACCACTGAATTAGTGATGACTTCTTTTCTGCCCTCCACATTATAAGTGGTCAATAATGGCTTACCGTCGTCGCCCACTACAACGTTTTTATAGACTTTAGTCGTACCATCAACTTTATTTTCTACCGTCACATTAGTGATATTCGGAGCTTTATTGCCAGTTAATGCAAAAATCTGTCCGCCGTTTACTGCCTGTTTGCTATTTGGAGAAATATCGCCATTAGCCACATTATTAATCACAACACCTTTACCTTTCGATTGATCATTAGGATCAAGGCTGACAACGTGTTTTTCATCGGTAGTAATGCCTGCAACCTTAGTAGTATCAACAGCTTGATTTTTATCAACGTCGCCTTTGTCGTTGGTGTAATACCACTTATCCGCACCATTTTCGGTTACTTTCACAACTTTCTTACCGTTTGCATCCACGTTACCAAGTGTCACTTCTTTGTTACTTACCGTACCATCAGTATTCACTTCATACCATTTATCGCCATTTTTAACGATTTTCTTACCGCTCGCATCGGTGTTGTAGATTTGCGTTAAAGGCAATTCCACATCGGTTTTCACAAAGGTTGTGGTTACTTTTTCGCCGTTTGCATCGGTGCTTTCCACCGTTGCCGCGCTCACTTTGGTATTTAAACCATCAGCAAAACGGACTTTATCGTGGGCATTTACAGTTTCCGTTGTATCCGCAGATAAGGCTTTTGTTTTATCATCAAACGCCGCTTTCGCTTTTTCTGCATCAGCCAAACCAAGCTCAAAGCCTGATTTCGAAATCGCATCTGCCACTTGGTTACCTGTTACATAGCCAGAACCTTTGTTGGTTAGGGTAACAGCGGTATCACTACCGTCAGCAGAAACGACTTTGCCACCTTTATTTTGATATTTCGCAGCAACTGTATTGCCAGCTGTCACTTTCGGCTTACCAGTTGTTAAGTCAATATCCTCTTTACTATAATACTTATCGCCAACTTTAACCAAGTTCGTTTCCGTACCATCAGCATTCTTAACGGTAAATTCATTCGATTTAACCACTTCGCCTTTAGCCAATTCAAAGGTAATTTCACGCGTACCGTCACCTAGTGTTTTACCAGAAACGCTAATACCGTTACTGCCTTTGAAATTAACCTTATCGGCATTTCTCACTTGGTCATTATAGCTATCGCCTGCAGAAATCTGCCAGCCCAAGTTTTTCAAATCGCCCACAGTTGCCGCATTGCTTGATGTTGAATTTGCCAAGTCTGCCAATCCTACATTGCCTTTAGCCACTTTAACAGAAGCTGTACCATCCGTTGGTGCGGCATTATTTGCCCCCACTTTATCTTTCGGATAATACTTACCATCATTTGCCAATGCTAATTCCGTACCATCTGCAGCTTTCGCTGTCTTAGGTAAATCAAAGGTTTTCGCACCATTTGCAAGATTGCCTAAAGCTGTTGGCTTATTGCCTGCAGTTGGATTATTACCTGCAGTTGGGCTTACCAAATTCACACTTAATTTACCAACTTGTTCATCAGTCAATGCAGTTGCTGACGGCTCGCCTTTGTCATCTAAAGTGTAGTATTTATCCCCCACTTTACTTACCGCTTTGCCATCTTCTGTCGTATATTGAACAGG
Organism: Haemophilus sp. HN_Hi16; assembly: GCF_049823435.1. Lineage (NCBI taxonomy): Bacteria > Pseudomonadati > Pseudomonadota > Gammaproteobacteria > Pasteurellales > Pasteurellaceae > Haemophilus > Haemophilus sp. HN_Hi16. The sequence continues at coordinate 1,064,204 of NZ_CP187500.1, read as the reverse complement.
CAAGCCTGTCACATCTGTGCGGACATAAGTATTCGTAACTTTATTACCATCTTTATCCACATCTTCCACAACAGCCGCTTTCACTACAGTATTTTTACCATTTGCAAAACGCACATTGTCATTTGCATTAACACGTTCAAGCGTATCAGCTGATAAGGCTTTGCCACCAGTCGTAAAGGCAGAAACAGCGTCTTTAGCATTTGCCAAGCCTAAATTCCAACCAGACTTCGCAATGGCATCTGCCACCTGTTTACCTGTAACCACACCTTGATTTTGGTTAGTTAAAGTAACGGTATCGCCCATTGTAGTAGTACCATCAGCACCAACGGTTGAGATTTTATCATTCACTTTTTTATATTTAGCGTGAACTTTCTTACCATCTTTCACTTTTGGCTGACCAGTTGCCGGATCAATATCTTCCTCACTGAAGTATTCATCGCCGATCTTCACAAGTTTTTTGCCATCTTGTGTGAGGAATTCATTGTCTTTTAAGACTTCGCCAACATTTACATCATACTTAACCGTAATGTTACCTTGATCATCTTTACTTACAGTCGCCGTAGTTGTCTTACCGTTTTTGAAGTTCACGCTTGTGCCTGATGTAACGGTTTGGGCGTTGTCTTTGGTTAATGCTGTTTCATTATTACCAACAGTTGTACCCTCGCCAGTGACTTTCCAACCAGCCTTGTTCACAGCATCAATCACTTCTTTTGCTGTGACTAAGCCTGTTCCAGTATCCGTATCAGATGTAGCAACAGTGTTAGCATCCTTACCATCTTGACCTGTCACTAACTTACCGTTTTTTTCTTTGATAACAGAAGTTTTTGCACCGATTTTAACCTTAGTGGTTTTTCCATTATCTTTACTATCTACAGTCACTGTTGTTGTATCTGCACTCGCACTCAAGAACTCAACTGTGTCGTAAGTACGGACAAAATCAACATTTTCTGACTTACCTGTTGCTGAACCAGTTGTAACACCCTTAATATTCCAACCAGCACTCAACACATCTTTCACACTTGCTGCAAGGTTATGATTTTTAACATCTACACCATTTTCAGCTTTTGTTGTTGTGCCTGTGATAGTGTCAGTTAAGGTTGAGCCAATACCTCTCAATTGAACATTATCAGCACCTTTCGCCAACTTCAATCCGCCATTTTCATTCGTAATATCAACTGCATTCGCACCAGAACCAATCGACAACTTATCACTAAAGGTCGCGGTTTTCGCTTCAAGGTTTTTTGCCAAGTCAAAGGTAATATTTTTTCCATCACGTTTAACTTTCAGGTTTTTACCCGCGTTAAAGGTTAAGGTATCGCCTGCTTTAAGTGCGTCTTCTCCTTCATCTTTCGCATCAGCTTCATCAAGTGCGGTATCTAAATTCGCTGTTTTCACAAAGGTTGCCGCACTGTTAATTGCTTCTGCAACATCTTTTACAGTTGCAACTGATTTATCTGCCTTATCAGCATCTTTTACAGTAACCTTACCACGATTATTTTTAGTTTCAGTAGTTGCATCATCAGCAGGAACTGAAGTATCCACTGTATTAAACTCGCCTTTAGTAACAGAGGCACCATCAGCAGTCACAGTCAATAAGTTGTTAGCATCTTTACTTGCCTTAACTTTAATCTTGCCGTTTTCTTTTTCAAGACCATCGCCAAGCTCAGTTTCTTTCACATCTACGGTTACTACATATTTACCGCCATCAGATTTCGCAGATACAGTCGCCGCACCCTTACCTTTGAACTCAACTTCATTGGCGTTTTTAACCGCTGCGTGGAATGGATTATCTTCAACACCGCCGCCATCTTTCGTGGTTTTATCAGCTGAAAGCACCCAGCCCAAGCCCGCTAAATCGCCTACAGTGGCGGCTTTTTTAGCTAGCTCGTTATTTGTTGTAGTACCGCCTGCTGCAGCATTTGCAGCATTAGTTAAATCAACTAAGTCTTTCTTAGCGTAATCAACACTTCCTGCTGTAGGTTGTGTTTGAACCCCGCCATTTGGAGTTGCACCATAAGTTGTTAAAGCACTCGCAACATTGGTAATTTCTTTATTACCCGCTTTAATGCCATCTTTGGTTACGCTGATGGTATTTGCAGTGTTTGTACCTGCACCCGCACCATTCGCTGGTGTAATGGTTAAGCCCTCGTTGGTAATTTGAGTAGTTGCACCATTTGCACCAGCTCCTGTTTTACCTAAAGTAATACTTGTTAAATCACTAAGCGTATCTTTCAGTGAATAAGTAAAGTTCGCACCATCTTGTTTCACTTTTAAGTTCTTGCCAGCTTTAAAGGTTACCGTTTCGCCTGCTTTGACTTCTTGAGCTTTATTATTTGCATTCGGTTCAACTTCGCCACCGTCGTCTTTGCCAGCAACTGCTTTCCAACTTAATTTATTTAACGCATCCGCTAAACCCTCTGCATTAACGAGTTTTTTCTTGTCGGTTTCAGCAGTTGGGGTAGTAACTTTGCCGTCCGCTACAGTAAGTGCGGTCGTATCTGCAACAATTCCTTTAGTCGCATCCACTTTTAAGCCGTCGCCAACTTTCGCTTCGTACTTAACGGTAATACCATTAGCATCTTTAGTCACTGACGCAGTTGTACTATCGCTATTAGCAAAGGTTACATTTGTGCCTGATGTGACAGTTTCAAAGCCGTCTTTACCTGCAGTAGGAGTTCCTGTTGTTTTCACTCTCCAACCACTGCTGTTCACAGCATCAATAACAGCTTTTGCAGTCACTAAGCCATTACCCTCGTCTGCATTATCAGTCGCTGTAGTGCTTACAACATTGTTTGTCTCTTTGTTATCTTTTCCAGTAAATAACTTACCGTCTTTTTCTTTGATAACAGAAGTCTTCGCACCGATTGCAACGTCAGCACCTTTACCATTTGCTTTTTGGGTTACAGTGACTGTTGTTGTTTTACCATCATCTTTAAAGTTTACTGTGTCATACGTCGCTACATAATCAACATTATTATCATTACCTTGAATATTCCAACCTGCACGCAACACATCTTCAATACTTGCTGCATTAGATTTTTTCGCGTCATCAAGACTTAAATCAACGTGTGTAGATTTCGCTCCCGCACTCGCAGGTTCATTTAAAGTGGTTGCAATACCAATTAAGTGAACATAAGCATCCTTACCTGCCTTACCATTTTGAGCAAAGTTTAAGCCGTCATCCGTACTAGTAATATCCACTTTTGGTGCTGTAGTAGCAGCACCAATAGATAACTTGTTACTAAAAGTCGCATTCTCCGTAGTAATATCTTTCGCCAAAGCAAAAGTCACACTCTTACCGTCAAGTTTAGCTTTTAAGTTTTTACCCGCTTTTAAGGTTAAGGTGTCGCCTGCTTTAAGGGATTGGTCTTTAGTATCATCCTTACCTGCAGCATCATTTTCAATGTCTTCATCTGAACTTTGTACTTTCACGAAAGTTGCCGCGTCATTAATCGCTTTAGCAACATCAACCACTGTCGCGACTTTTTTCTTGTCAGCATCAGTTGCTTTTGTAAGGTCTGCCACACCAGTCACAACTACTTTACCGCGATTATTAGTATCCGCACCTTGACCTGCAGCTGCAGGTGCAGGTGCATCAGTTTTCACTTCATCGAAAGCACCTTTCGTAACTTCAACAGTACGATCATTATTCACTGTTAATAAGTTATCATCGCTTGTTTTTGTATTTAGCTTGATTGTGTCGCCTTCTTTCTTCAAGCCACCGTTTGCTTTAATTTCTGCCACATCAACGGTTACTACATGTTTATTACCATCAGTTTTCGCAGACACTGTTGCACCGTTTTTACCCACAAACTCAACTTCATTGGCGTTTTTAACCGCTGCGTGGAATGGTTTATTATCTTCAGCAGTACCATCAGTTTTCGTGGTTTTATCAGATGAAAGCACCCAGCCCAAGCCCGCTAAGTCGCCTACAGTAGCAGCTTTATTTTTCAAGCCATTATCTGTTGTTGCAGTACCGCCTGCTGCAGTGTTTGTAACAGCATCTAAATTAATTAAGTCATTTTTAGCTGCGTTAGTATTACCACCTGCAGGTTGAGTTCCCGCACCATTTGGAGTTGCACCATAAGTTGTTAAAGCACTCGCAACATTGGTAATTTGTTGATTACCCGCTTTAATGCCATCTTTGGTTACGCTGATTTCGTTTACATTATTTGCACCCGCACCATTCGCTGGCGTGATGGTTAAGCCGTCTTTGTTGATGACGGTTTTCGCACCATTATCTGCACCTAAAGTAATGCTCGTTAAGCCTGTAAGTTCTTCTTTCAATGAATAAGTAAAGTTCGCACCACCTTGTTTCACTTTTAAGTTCTTACCTGCTTTAAAGGTTACCGTTTCGCCTGCTTTGACTTCTTTACCATTTGCAGTATTTTTATTATCAACCTCGCCATCATCTTCTTTATCAGCTTTCGCCGTCCAACTTAGGCTATTTAAGGCTGTTACTAAACTTTCTGCATTAACAAGTTTTTTCTTATCAGCTTCATTTGCAATATCAGCCACTTTGCCTTTCGGTTTAGCTGCATCGCCATCAGTACTATTCACAGTAAGTGTGACTGTATCTGCAGTGATTTTTTGGTCATCGCCAATCTTCAAGCCGTCGCCAACTTTCGCATCATACTTAACGGTAATACCATTGGTAGCATCGCCAGTTACGACTGCAGTTGTACCCTTACCATCAGCAAAGGTTACATTTGTGCCTGACGCAACAGTTGCGAAGTCGCCATTTTGACCATTAGCAGTAGTTGTTTTAACTCTCCAACCAGCCTTGTTCACTGCATCAATCACTTCTTTTGCAGTGACTAAGCCATTGCCCTCATCTGCATTATCAGTCGTACTACCATTAACTTGATTTGCCTCTTTATTAACTTTTCCAGTAAATAACTTACCGTCTTTTTCTTTGATAACAGAAGTCTTCGCACCGATTTTAACTTCAGTTCTCTTACCGTTTTCTTTGCTATCTACAGTAACAGTCGTGGTTTCTGTATCCGCACTCAAGAACTCAACCGTGTCGTAAGTACGGACAAAATCAACGTTATCAGAGATCGTTATACCAGTTTTAACACCCTTAATATTCCAACCTGCGTTAAATACATCTTGAACACTTGCTGCACGATGTTTTTCTTCATCGGTAATGGTATTGGCTTCTTTTTCTACTTTTGTAGTCTGAGTGCCTGCAAGCGTATCTTGCAAAGTAGAAGCAATGCCGTTTAAGTGAAGTGTTGTATCGTTATTCGCACCTGCAACAGCTTTAGCCAAATTCAAGCCTCTGGTGTCGCTTGTGATGTTGACTTTCTTGCCGTTTGCGCCAAACGATAATTTTTCAGTTGCAACACTGGTCAGATCTGTGAGGTCTTTTTTCAGCGAGTAGGTGAAGCTACTGGCATTGGTGCTTTCATCGGTGTTTTGTTTGATTTTCAGGTTGTCGCCGGCTTTGAGGGTGATTGCTCCGGCTTTTAGTACTCCTTTATTGTCGAAATATATTCCCCAATTTGAATTTTCTGTAACTTCTTTTTCTCCCGTGCCTTCTTTATCGGAATGGAAGCTCAACACGGGAGCAGTGCGTACTACGGGTTCTAACTCTTCATCTTCATCGGTAGCATTCGCCTGAACCGTTGCAAACAACAGTGTCGCCAATACGGCGGTCTCCACGGTTGCGGAGGCGCGTTTGGTGTGGGTGCGAGTGAGTTCAGATACGACAACCCAAGTTTGAGTCATAACATTCCAAATAACGTTAAAAATTTTGTTCATTTTTATTTACCTTATATTTAATAAAATTAATGATAAATATACTTTTCTTAGTGAAATCGTGCGTATTCTATTCTATATTTGGAGAATAAAAAAGTGATATTTTGCGAAAAGTTTAGCCTCAAAAAAAAAAAAAAAAAAAAAAAAAAAAAAAAAAGAAAAACAAATACTTAAACAAAAATCAAATCTTTTCAGATAAGTTAATTTATTTTTTATTTAAAATAAGGTTTAGGTTTATTTATCTTTTATTTCTTTTTAGCAAGAAAAAAGATTAATCATGACTCATTTTAGGTGTTTTTTGTTGAAAAGTGCGGTAAAAATTAAAAGAAAAACCTGCTTTCTGGCATTGAAAGCAGGTTTTAGGCAAAAGGGAACGGCAATTTATTGAACGATTTCGCCGACAATGCTGCGTGTGGTTTCTTTCACTTCTGTGAGTTTCACTTTTACCATGTCGCCGATTTTATAAGTGCGGTCGCCTTTTATGTAAAGAGCGAGTTCATCAGGATTTAGTTGTATTTCTTCTTTGTTGTTGTGCAAGGTGGCAGCAGGAATGAATAGCGATGCGCCATTTTCGAGCAGTTGCACGCGCAAGCCTGCCCGCATTACATCTTGCACTTCTGCATTAAATTCCACATTTTCAGCCACTTTCGGCGAAAGATAGCGGCAATATAGCCAATCGGCAATATCACGTTCGACGAGGCGATTTTGGCGACGGGCTTCTTGCAAACGTGCCAAAACTTCATTTTGTGGTTTTTCGCAAGGCTGTTGGGAAAGCACGGCTTTGATTAAGCGATGATTAACCATGTCAGAATATTTACGAATTGGGGATGTCCAAGTGGCATAGCCCTCTAGCCCCAGCCCGAAGTGCGGTGCTAATTCTGATTTAAATTCGGAGAAGGTTAAATAACGGCGTAGGCGTAGGGCTACATAATCACTTTCTAGATGGTCGATGTCGTGACGCATTTGGCAATAGCCGTTTAAGGTTGCTAAGTTTTCTACTGAATAACGTTCTGCCAGTTCTGCGTTATTTTGTTCATTGGCTAAATTTGCCATTAAGAAATTGTGCGCATTTTCTAAGTATTTTTTATCAAAACCGCTGTGGGTGTTGAAAATGCCTGTTTTTGCGTTTTCGTGTAAGAATTGGGCGGCGCAGATGTTGGCGATAATCATTGCTTCTTCCACAATTTGATTGGCTATGCGGCGATATTCTGCTTTGATTTCTTGCACTTTGCCGTTTTCTGCCAGCACAAAGGCGTAATCAGGTTTTTCTTTAAAGAGTAAGGAATGGGTTTTACGCCATTGTATGCGTGCTTTGGTAAATTGATGTAGCCAGTGAATTTGTTGTGCTGTTTCTGGCGTTTCTGGTTGCCATGCGTTTTGGGTTTGGTCTAAGTAATCTGATACGTTGTTGTAAGCCAGTTTAGCTTTAGATTGCACATAAGCGGAAACAAAATGCGGTTTGGCTGTGATGTTGCCTGCAAGATCGGTTTCGATATAACAAACGAGTGCGGGGCGGGTTTCATTGGCGATTAAAGAGCATAATTCATCTGATAATTCACGGGGTAACATTGGAATGTTAAAGCCCGGTAAATAATTTGTGAAGCAACGCTGTTTGGCTTCTTGTTCAATTTGACAATCTAGGGCGATGTAAGCGGTTGGGTCAGCAATGGCGACCACGAGTTTCCAGCCTGTTTGTTCGTTGTTTTGTGTGATTGGTTCGATATATAAGGCGTCGTCCATATCCATTGTGCTTTCGGAATCAATGGTTACAAAATGAAGTGCGGTCAGATTTTCACGTGTTTTTTGATCTAACATTTCATAATGTTCTGCGCCTTGCACGGGATAGCGCGATTGTTCGTGGCGTGCCAATGTGACCCACCAAGGGGCAAGTTCATCATCAGCTCGGCAAATAAATTGATTAATGGTGGCGTAGAAAAAGCGATCGTCACGCAATGGATGGGTTTTTAAATGTGCGACGACCCAGTCGCCCTCTTGCAGTTCTTCTTTTACCGATTTCGCCTGTTGTGCGCCAATGGGCTGATTAATGCTTGGGTGATCGACCAGCACTTGTAATTTGTTGTCTTTATTGAACCGCACTTTTGCGATAAAACGTGTGAGCATTGGCTCTATTAAGGCTTCTGGCTCGGCTTGTTCTTTGTCGCCTTGTTTTTCAATAGTGGCTTTGATTTTGTCGCCGTGCATCACTTTTTTCATTGATGGCGGTGCGATGAAATAGTTTTTTTTATCGCACTCTAAAAAACCGTAGGCTTTATCTGTGCTTTTTACCACGCCCTCAACCTGTTCTTTGCTGTCGTGGATTTGTTGTTTAAGTTGTGCGAGTAGAGGATTATCTTGAAACATAATTATTTTGAAACATAGTTATATTTTAAAAAAGCGAAAAGGCAGACTGAGAAGCCTGCCTAAAATGAATGAAAGAAAAATTATTCTTCGCCTAATTCGCCCATTGCCGTAATGCTGAAACCTGCATCAACGTGAACGATTTCGCCTGTAATGCCAGAGGCTAAATCAGAGCATAAAAATGCCGCTGAGTTACCCACATCTTCGATAGTCACAGTGCGACGTAATGCAGCGGTTTTCTCAAAGGTAGAAAGCATTTTCTTGAAGTTTTTAATGCCTGATGCAGCTAAAGTGCGGATTGGGCCTGCTGAAATAGCGTTTACGCGAATGCCCTCTTTGCCTAGATCTGCTGCCATTACGCGCGTTGCGGCTTCAAGAGAGGCTTTTGCGAGGCACATTACGTTGTAATTAGGAATTGCACGTTCTGCACCTAAGTAAGAAAGGGTTAATAATGCGGCATTTGGGTTTAAATAAGGGCGTGCCGCTTGTGCCATTGCGACGAAGCTGTATGCACTGATGTCGTGTGCGATGCGGTAGCCCTCACGGGTTGCGGCATTGACGTAATCGCCGTCTAGTTGATCGCCCGGTGCAAATGCGATTGCGTGAACAAAACCATCAAATTTTTCCCAGCGTTTGCTTAATTCTGCAAAGCAAGTTTGAATGCTTTCATCAGTTGCAACATCTAAAGGAAGCACGATGTCAGAGCCAAATTCTTTGGCAAATTCTTCTACTCGAGGTTGTAATTTATCGTTTAAATAAGTGAAAGCAAGTTCTGCACCTTGTTCTTTCATTGATTTTGCGATCCCGTAAGCGATGGAACGATTGCTTGCAAGACCTGTGACTAAAATGCGTTTACCTGTTAAGAAACCCATAATTTTTCCTATGTTGTTAGCGTAAAAAACTTGCGTAGTATAAGCGAAAATTTGTTTTTATACAAAGCCGACCAATTTTTAAATTAAACTCGTGGGCTTACGCCCACCCTACAATGGAAATGTTATGATAACCATTAAATTTTCCTTAAATTTGTCAATTTGTAGGGTGGGCGTAAGCCCACGCGGTGTTCCATTATAAATTTGTAAAATTGTAGGGTTCTATATAAGGTGTTTTTGCAAAACACGCTATTTTCAAGGATAATACGCCGATTTTTTAATACAATTTGAATGAATAAGAGAAGATTATGGCTTATCCTCAAGAAGTGAATAAACGTCGCACTTTTGCGATTATTTCCCACCCTGATGCGGGTAAAACAACGATTACTGAAAAAGTACTTTTATACGGCAATGCAATTCAAACCGCTGGCTCGGTCAAGGGCAAAGGCTCGGCGGCTCACGCAAAATCTGACTGGATGGAAATGGAAAAACAACGTGGGATTTCGATTACCACTTCTGTGATGCAATTTCCTTATAATGATTGTTTAATGAATTTGCTCGATACCCCCGGACACGAAGATTTCTCTGAAGATACTTACCGCACTTTAACCGCTGTGGATAGCTGTTTGATGGTTATTGACTCTGCCAAAGGGGTGGAGGAACGTACGATTAAATTGATGGAAGTCACACGTTTACGTGATACGCCAATTATCACGTTTATGAATAAACTCGACCGTGATATTCGTGATCCGATGGAATTGTTGGACGAGGTGGAAAATGTGTTGAAAATTCGTTGTGCACCAATTACTTGGCCAATTGGCTGTGGGAAATTGTTTAAGGGTGTTTATCATCTTGCAAAAGATGAAACCTATCTTTATCAATCTGGTCAAGGCTCAACTATTCAAGAAGTTCGTGTTGTTAAAGGTTTAAATAGCCCTGAATTAGATGCCGCGGTTGGCGATGATTTAGCACAACAGCTTCGTGATGAATTGGAATTGGTGCAAGGTGCAAGTAATGAATTTGAGCAGGATGCGTTTATTAAAGGGGAGCTTACCCCTGTATTTTTCGGGACAGCATTAGGCAATTTTGGGGTGGATCATTTCCTTGATGGCTTAACGCAATGGGCTCCAAAACCGCAATCTCGTCAAGCGGATACAAGAACGGTGGAAAGTGCGGAAGAAAAATTCAGTGGTTTTGTATTTAAAATTCAAGCTAATATGGATCCGAAACACCGTGACAGAGTGGCGTTTATGCGTGTGGTTTCGGGAAAATATGAAAAAGGGATGAAACTTAAACACGTCCGTATTGGAAAAGATGTGGTTATTTCTGATGCGCTGACTTTTATGGCGGGCGATCGCGCTCACGCTGAAGAAGCTTACGCAGGCGATATTATTGGTTTGCATAATCACGGTACCATTCAAATTGGCGATACTTTCACGCAAGGCGAAATGCTGAAATTTACAGGCATTCCAAACTTTGCGCCAGAGTTATTCCGTCGCATTCGTTTGAAAGATCCTCTTAAACAAAAACAACTGTTAAAAGGCTTGGTGCAACTTTCTGAAGAAGGTGCAGTGCAAGTGTTTCGTCCATTATTAAACAACGATTTAATTGTGGGTGCTGTGGGTGTGTTGCAATTTGATGTAGTGGTTTCGCGTTTAAAAACTGAATATAACGTGGAAGCGATTTATGAAAATGTGAACGTTGCCACGGCTCGTTGGGTGGAATGTGCCGATGGGAAAAAATTTGAAGAATTTAAACGTAAAAACGAGCAAAATCTAGCCTTAGATGGCGGCGATAATTTAACCTATATCGCGCCAACAATGGTAAATCTAAATTTAGCTCAAGAACGTTATCCCGATGTCGTTTTTTACAAAACTCGCGAACATTAAAATGACAAAGTGCGGTAAAATTCTACCGCACTTTTTCAGAAAAAAAGCGTTGAAATTTAATTCAACGCTTTTCTTTTATTTAGAGAGATTTTCTTGTTTTAATCGCCAAAGTTGATAAATATTTACCACAACTAAAAAGGCATTTAATAATGCAACAGGGTATGCTGTGATAATTAGGCTGTAAATAACAAATAAAATCGCGCCGATACTATTTACAATGCGTAAATGCACAATAGATTTAAATAAGAAAGATGCAGCAACAAAAAAAGTCGCCATATAACCTAAAAACTCAATAAAATTAAAGTCCATTATTTTGTTCTCTTTGATTAAAAATAAAAACGGTGGGTATGATAAAAGATTTTTAACGCAAGGAAAAGATAAGAAAAAGAAGCAACCGTTTGCAAGGGAAAATTATATAAAAATAAGTTGAACGAGAGCCATATAGAAAAGTGTGCCTACGGCAATAGATAGAAACATATTTTTCTTCCAGAAATGTAAGCCAAGCACGACTATCCCTGCAAGCAAATCAGGAATGCCGTGATAGCCAGTTAAAATCTCAATATTTTTATAGCAATAAACGACAAGCATACCAAACATTGCAGGGGGTAAAACTTTTCCAAGATAACGGATATATTGTGGAATGGGGCGATTAACAGGAAATACAAAAAATGGTAATAAACGTGTAAATTGTACCGCCACTATACAAATTCCGATGGTAATAATTTGTTCTGTTAGTGTCATTTTGTTTCTAATTTAGCTATTCGCATAGTTAAAATTAACCAAATGCTAATTAATGTTGGAATTAAAAAATATTCTTTTCCTATAATAAGTAAAAAAGCAAATGCAATGCCTAAACCTAATAGAGAGCTTTCGTGAGATTTTTCTTTTAGCCAATTTTCTGCAAAAATAACTAAGAATAGTGCGGTCATTGAAAATTCCACGCCTTTTAAATTAAAAGGTAAAACAGTGCCAAATAAGTTACCCATTACTGCACCAAACACCCAATAAATATGCAAATATAAGCTCACAAAAAACATATACCAGCCTTTATCTAAGTGCGGTGGGATTTTTGCCATATAATTTAAGGAAAAAGATTCATCTACCAGTGTTGTGATTAAATACCAGCGTTTTTTTCCTATATGTATGCCATATTTTTCTAACATTGATATGCCATAAAAAATTTGTCTGGCACTAATCATTAAGGTAATTAATAATACGCTGATTGGAGAGAAAGGTGCGATAAGTGCGCCTGCCGCAATAAATTCAACAGAACCCGCATAAATCAGTAAAGCCATTAAAGTGGGATATAAAAATCCGAAACCAAGTGCTTTCATATAAATACCATATGCTATGCCAAGAAATAAAAATCCTGCAATCATTGGTACGCTGTAGGGAAAAGCAGCCTTAGCCGCTTCAGTAATTGGGTTAGGCTGTTGATTTTGTTGAGATAAATCCATTAATTACGTCTATAAATTTAAAACAGAAAGTCCGGGTAAAGTTGAGAAACTTTGAGATTTGACTGTTTGATAAAAATCTTCTAAATAAGAAAGGGATTCGTCTTCTTTGCGAATCGCAGCATATAAGTTGCTGTATAAGCCACTTTTTGTGATTTTTCTTGCCACAACATAACCTTTTTCCAAATAAGGCAAAGTAGCCCAATAAGGCACTGTGGCAATACCGCGTTTGCTCGCAACAAGTTGAATCATTGCAATAGTAAGTTCTGTTGTACGGCGAGTAGGATTAATGCCTTTTGGTTTAAGCACTTTACGCCATAGATCTAACATATCGTCAGGTACGGGGTAAGTCACCCAAGTTTCATCAATAAAATCTTCTGCTTCCCAAATATCTTTTTCTGCTAAAGAATGATTTTTTGAGCAAATTCCAACCATTTCATAAGAAAAGAGCGGTTTAAAAATAACATCATCATTATGCTCTACTTCTGATACTATCGCCCAATCTGCTCGATGGGAAAGTAATAAACCAACGGGATCCGTATGAAAGCCAGATACAATATCCAATTCTACTAGCCCCCAATGCTGACGGAATTCGTCCATTGCTGGCATTAACCAATCAAAACAAGTATGGCATTCCACCGCTATACGTAATTGTCCTGCATCGCCGTGTTTTACCCGTGCAAGATCACGTTCAGCATCAATCACTTTCGGCATTACTTCATTCGCAAGACGAATTAAACGCTCTCCCGCTGAAGTAAAACGAAGTGGATTACTTTTACGCTCAAATAAAGGCAAGCCAAATTGTTCCTCTATTAATTTAATTTGGTGAGAAAGTGCTGATTGGGTTAAATATACGTGCTTTGCAGCTAGAGAAACGCTGCCTGTCTCTTTTAAAGCCAGTAAAGTTTTAAGATGTCTAAATTCTAGAAAGGTTGGTTTCATTAATAATATTCATATAAAATTAAAAATTAGGGAATCAGTATAATACCTTAAAATTAAAAATATGCTAATTAATAAAATTAATTATTTGGATAATTGTATTAGTTAAAATATAAAACCCCAGTTATTCAACTGGGGTTCTATATTTATTCTTTATCTAATTTGTTTAATTTTAATTCTGTTTTTACTTAATTTAATTTTATCTGTCTTAGATAAATTTAAATTTAGATTTTTTATTTGATAACCCGGCGGTGCCCTACTCTCACATGGGGAAACCCCACACTACCATCGGCATTACAGCGTTTCACTTCTGAGTTCGGTATGGTCTCAGGTGGTTCCACCGCACTATCGCCGCCGGGATAATTCTTTGATAACTTCTCTCTTTGTTTCTTCTCTTTTACGACTTCACTTTTTTCGTCTCTCTTCTTATCGGCAACAAGCTGAATAGTTAGTTTAGTTTAGTTAATTTCTCTTCTCTTTCGCTCTTTTCCCAAAAACACTTGAGCGTTGTATAGTTAAGCCTCTCGGGCAATTAGTATCTGTTAGCTCAATGACTCACATCACTTACACACCAGACCTATCTACGTCTTCGTCTTAAACAACCCTTACTGTCTTAAAGACAGGGAGAACTCATCTCTTGGCAAGTTTCGTGCTTAGATGCTTTCAGCACTTATCTCTTCCGCACTTAGCTACCCGGCAATGCGTCTGGCGACACAACCGGAACACCAGTGGTGCGTCCACTCCGGTCCTCTCGTACTAGGAGCAGCCCCAACCAATTCTCCTACGCCCACGGCAGATAGGGACCGAACTGTCTCACGACGTTCTAAACCCAGCTCGCGTACCACTTTAAATGGCGAACAGCCATACCCTTGGGACCTACTTCAGCCCCAGGATGTGATGAGCCGACATCGAGGTGCCAAACACCGCCGTCGATATGAACTCTTGGGCGGTATCAGCCTGTTATCCCCGGAGTACCTTTTATCCGTTGAGCGATGGCCCTTCCATTCAGAACCACCGGATCACTATGACCTACTTTCGTACCTGCTCGACTTGTCTGTCTCGCAGTTAAGCTTGCTTATACCATTGCACTAACCTCACGATGTCCGACCGTGATTAGCAAACCTTCGTGCTCCTCCGTTACGCTTTGGGAGGAGACCGCCCCAGTCAAACTACCCACCAGACACTGTCCGAGACCACGTTCCGCAATCTTCGTTAGAACATCAAACGTTAAAGGGTGGTATTTCAAGGATGACTCCATAATCACTGGCGTGACTACTTCTAAGTCTCCCACCTATCCTACACATCAAAATTCAATGTTCAGTGTCAAGCTATAGTAAAGGTTCACGGGGTCTTTCCGTCTAGCCGCGGGTACACCGCATCTTCACGGCGATTTCAATTTCACTGAGTCTCGGGTGGAGACAGCCTGGCCATCATTATGCCATTCGTGCAGGTCGGAACTTACCCGACAAGGAATTTCGCTACCTTAGGACCGTTATAGTTACGGCCGCCGTTTACTGGGGCTTCGATCAGGTGCTTCTCTTTCGATTACACCATCAATTAACCTTCCAGCACCGGGCAGGCATCACACCCTATACCTCCACTTTCGTGTTTGCAGAGTGCTGTGTTTTTAATAAACAGTTGCAGCCAGCTGGTATCTTCGACCGGTTCAACCTTCGAGAGTAAATCTCTACAATCTACGCCGGCGCACCTTCTCCCGAAGTTACGGTGCTATTTTGCCTAGTTCCTTCACCCGAGTTCTCTCAAGCGCCTGAGTATTCTCTACCTGACCACCTGTGTCGGTTTTCAGTACGGTTTAGTAAAGCCTGTCGCTTAGTGGCTTTTCCTGGAAGTGTGGTATCAGTTACTTCAGCTCCTTAGAGCCTCGTCATCATCTCTCAGTGTTTAATAGAAGTCCGGATTTGCCTAAACTTCCCACCTACCAACTTAAACGCACATATCCAACAGTGCGATAACCTAACCTACTCCGTCCCCACATCGCAGCTTTACCAAGTACAGGAATATTAACCTGTTTCCCATCGACTACGCTTTTCAGCCTCGCCTTAGGGGCCGACTCACCCTGCCCCGATTAACGTTGGACAGGAACCCTTGGTCTTCCGGCGAACGGGTTTTTCACCCGTTTTATCGTTACTTATGTCAGCATTCGCACTTCTGATACGTCCAGCTAACCTCTCGATTAACCTTCATCCGCTTACAGAACGCTCCCCTACCCAACAGACTTTCGTCTGATGCCGCAGCTTCGGTGCTATATTTCAGCCCCGTTACATCTTCCGCGCAGGCCGACTCGACTAGTGAGCTATTACGCTTTCTTTAAATGATGGCTGCTTCTAAGCCAACATCCTAGCTGTCTAAGCCTTCCCACTTCGTTTCCCACTTAATATAGACTTGGGGACCTTAGCTGGCGGTCTGGGTTGTTTCCCTCTCCACGACGGACGTTAGCACCCGCCGTGTGTCTCCTGAGTATCACTCTTTGGTATTCGTAGTTTGCATCGGGTTGGTAATCCGGGATGGACCCCTAGCCGAAACAGTGCTCTACCCCCAAAGGTGTCACCTCAAGGCTCTACCTAAATAGATTTCGGGGAGAACCAGCTATCTCCCGGTTTGATTGGCCTTTCACCCCCAGCCACAAGTCATCCGCTAATTTTTCAACATTAGTCGGTTCGGTCCTCCAGTTAGTGTTACCCAACCTTCAACCTGCCCATGGCTAGATCACCGGGTTTCGGGTCTATACCTTGCAACTATTCGCCCAGTTAAGACTCGGTTTCCCTTCGGCTCCCCTATTCGGTTAACCTCGCTACAAAATATAAGTCGCTGACCCATTATACAAAAGGTACGCAGTCACCCTTTCAGGCTCCCACTGCTTGTACGTACAAGGTTTCAGGTTCTATTTCACTCCCCTCACCGGGGTTCTTTTCGCCTTTCCTTCACAGTACTGGTTCACTATCGGTCAATCAGGAGTATTTAGCCTTGGAGGATGGTCCCCCTTCTTCAAACAGGATATCACGTGTCCCGCCCTACTTCTCGTTAGCTTAGTACCACAATATGGTTTTTAGATACGGGATTATCACCCTCTTTGATTGTGTTTCCCAACACATTCTCCTAACTATACTGCTATCACTTACTGGCTCTTTCGCTTTCGCTCGCCGCTACTGACGAAATCTCGGTTGATTTCTTTTCCTCGGGGTACTTAGATGTTTCAGTTCTCCCGGTTTGCCTCAACAAGCTATGAATTCACTTGTTAATAGTAGATTCTTCATCTACTGGGTTTCCCCATTCGGATATCTTGGATTAAACGCCTCTTATCGACTCATCCAAGCTTTTCGCAGATTAGCACGTCCTTCTTCGCCTCTGATTGCCAAGGCATCCACCTTGTACGCTTAGTCACTTAACTATACAACCTCAAATGTTTTCAATCACTTTAAGTTTTCACTTCAAAGTGCGGTCAATTTGATGCGTATCTTCATTCAACTAAACACTTGATTGCTTTTGTTCAATCAAGATTTTATGCAAAACAGGTTTTGTTTTTAGAGTTTCCTTTTCAGTTCTCTCTTTCACTTTCCTATCTTGCCTACTCAGACTTTCTCTCGAAAATCTCTTGTTTTCAGCTTGTTTCCAATTTTTTAAAGAACAACAAGATAATCTAACAAAGTTATCTTTAATTGGCGTCCCCACGGGGATTCGAACCCCGGTTACCGCCGTGAAAGGGCGATGTCCTAGGCCTCTAGACGATGGGGACATCAATTAAAGATACTCTATCTTCTTTTTATCTTTTAACGTTTATTTTTCAACGTTGCTTTCGCTTCGTTTTTAATCTTGTCTACAACTATCAGCCAATCTGTGTGAGCACTCGCTGTCTCTCGTCTTTGGTAAGGAGGTGATCCAACCGCAGGTTCCCCTACGGTTACCTTGTTACGACTTCACCCCAGTCATGAATCATACCGTGGTAAACGCCCTCCTAAAGGTTAAGCTATCTACTTCTGGTACAACCCACTCCCATGGTGTGACGGGCGGTGTGTACAAGGCCCGGGAACGTATTCACCGCGACATTCTGATTCGCGATTACTAGCGATTCCGACTTCATGGAGTCGAGTTGCAGACTCCAATCCGGACTTAGACGTACTTTATGAGATTCGCTCCACCTCGCAGCTTCGCTTCCCTCTGTATACGCCATTGTAGCACGTGTGTAGCCCTACTCGTAAGGGCCATGATGACTTGACGTCATCCCCACCTTCCTCCAGTTTATCACTGGCAGTCTCCTTTGAGTTCCCGACCGTATCGCTGGCAACAAAGGATAAGGGTTGCGCTCGTTGCGGGACTTAACCCAACATTTCACAACACGAGCTGACGACAGCCATGCAGCACCTGTCTCAACGTTCCCGAAGGCACTCCAATATCTCTATCGGATTCGTTGGATGTCAAGAGTAGGTAAGGTTCTTCGCGTTGCATCGAATTAAACCACATGCTCCACCGCTTGTGCGGGCCCCCGTCAATTCATTTGAGTTTTAACCTTGCGGCCGTACTCCCCAGGCGGTCGATTTATCACGTTAGCTACGGGCGCCAGAGTTAAACCCCAACCCCCAAATCGACAGCGTTTACAGCGTGGACTACCAGGGTATCTAATCCTGTTTGCTCCCCACGCTTTCGCACATGAGCGTCAGTACATTCCCAAGGGGCTGCCTTCGCCTTCGGTATTCCTCCACATCTCTACGCATTTCACCGCTACACGTGGAATTCTACCCCTCCCTAAAGTACTCTAGTTACCCAGTCTGAAATGCTATTCCCAGGTTAAGCCCGGGGCTTTCACACCTCACTTAAATAACCGCCTGCGTGCCCTTTACGCCCAGTTATTCCGATTAACGCTCGCACCCTCCGTATTACCGCGGCTGCTGGCACGGAGTTAGCCGGTGCTTCTTCTGTATTTAACGTCAATTTGATGTACTATTAACACATCAACCTTCCTCAATACCGAAAGAACTTTACAACCCGAAGGCCTTCTTCATTCACGCGGCATGGCTGCGTCAGGGTTCCCCCATTGCGCAATATTCCCCACTGCTGCCTCCCGTAGGAGTCTGGACCGTGTCTCAGTTCCAGTGTGGCTGGTCATCCTCTCAGACCAGCTAGAGATCGCAGGCTTGGTAGGCCTTTACCCCACCAACTACCTAATCCCACTTGGGCTCATCCTATGGCATGCGGCCTTACAGTCCCGCACTTTCATCTTCCGATTCTACGCGGTATTAGCGACAGTTTCCCGTCGTTATCCCCCTCCATAAGCCAGATTCCCAAGCATTACTCACCCGTCCGCCACTCGTCAGCAAGAAAGCAAGCTTTCTCCTGCTACCGTTCGACTTGCATGTGTTAAGCCTGCCGCCAGCGTTCAATCTGAGCCATGATCAAACTCTTCAATTCAAGTTCAATCGCTCAATATACTGCTTAGCTATAAATAAACACTACTTAAAAAAGTAATTATGAATTTTCAGTTAAGCACCTATTAAGACTTCAAAATTAAAAATAGTTTTAAAACAAGTCAATCAACAAGTGCCCACACAGATTGTCTGATATATTGTTAAAGAGCAAAAAAGAACGACGCACTTGGAAACTTAAAAACTTCACAACAGTGCGTCGTTGTGTGCGGTGCATTATAGGGATTTTCAAATCCCTTGCAAGTACTTTTTACAACAATTTTTGAAAAACTCGACCGTTTGTTGAAAATACATACGCAAAATACATAATTCCACCAACAAACGGTTGATTTTTGATCTCAATTTATAAATTAAAGTTTACTTAGATCAACTAAAGCCTCTGGTTTAATATCGGCAATAGTACGATTGCTGGTTAA
Source organism: Haemophilus sp. HN_Hi16 (assembly GCF_049823435.1). Taxonomy (NCBI): domain Bacteria; kingdom Pseudomonadati; phylum Pseudomonadota; class Gammaproteobacteria; order Pasteurellales; family Pasteurellaceae; genus Haemophilus; species Haemophilus sp. HN_Hi16. The sequence goes on along the minus strand of NZ_CP187500.1, from coordinate 1,045,078 downwards.
TGTCATCGCTACGCGCATCTCTTTTTTGAAAATATCGAGCATATTTTCAACACCTTGGCGACCTGCTGCCCCTAAAGCATAAACAAATGCTCGACCTAACATTGTTGCGTCTGCTCCTAATGCCAACATACGGACTACATCTAAACCATTACGAATGCCTGAATCGGCAATAATTTTAATATCCCCTTTCACAGCATCAGCAATCGGTGGTAACGCTCTTGCACTTGAAAGCACGCCATCTAACTGACGACCACCGTGGTTTGACACCACAATACCATCAGCCCCGAAACGCACCGCATCTTTTGCATCTTCAGGGTCAAGAATCCCTTTGATCACCATCGGACCTTCCCAAAACTCGCGAATCCATTCTAAATCTTTCCACGAAATCGACGGATCGAAATTCTCTGTGAGCCAACCAATATAGTCATCTAAGCCAATTTGTCTACCCATATAATGAGAAACATTGCCCAAAGTGTGTGGTTTTCCTTTAATACCTACATCATATGCCCAGAATGGATGCGTAAAGCCTTGCAAAACACGGCGAATTTCTTTGTAAGGACCACTCATTCCTGAGTGCATATCACGATAACGCGCACCTGGTGTTGGCATATCTACGGTGAACACCAAGGTTGAACAGCCCGCAGCCTTCGCACGCTCAAGAGCATTTTTCATAAAGCCACGATCTTTTAATACATAAAGCTGGAACCACATCGGGCGTTTAATCGCAGGTGCAACTTCCTCAATCGGACAGATCGATACCGTTGAAAGAGTAAACGGCACGCCCTTATTATCCGCTGCTTGTGCTGCCTGCACTTCACCACGACGTGCATACATACCGCACGCCCCAACGGGTGCAAGAATAGTTGGTATTGAAAGTTTTTCACCAAATAACTCTATACTAGTATCCAATTCAGACATATCTTTTAAGACACGTTGTCTTAAAGCAATATTTTCCAAATCACTCACATTACGCGCAAGTGTTTGCTCAGTATAAGAACCGCCATCGGCATAATGGAACATAAAGGGAGGAACACGGCGGCGTGCCGCTTCACGATAATCGCTAGCTGATGAAATAATCATTTTTACCTCTTATTAAATAAAATAGTGAGAAACCCGATAGGTATTGTAACACTATTTTAACAAATTAAATAAAAATCATAATTATTTTGAGAACTAGATCACAATTTATTTTAAAAAAGTGACATATAGAAAAGATCTGGATAGAAAATTACCTATGAAATTAGGAAAAATTGTGAATTTATCAATATCACACCATTAATCTATTAACTTTTAATCTATTTTGATTACTTCCAAAAATTCAAATCCCCATAGATGTAAAGATTTTTTGAATTGATCTTCTTCGGGAAAATGTGCGGTGCAAAACATTTGATTATATTTTTCATTTTGCGCTTGTAGACTTTTATCATCGAGTAAAGATTTTATCCGTTTAGCAATCGCTGCGCTCGGATCCATAAAATATTTAATTTGTGGCAAGCACAACTGAATTTCATCTTTGATAAGTGGAAAGTGAGTACAACCTAAAACTAATGTATCCAAATCTGCCATATTTGCCCACGGAGATAATTCATCTTTTAAGCTAATTAGATCAATGGAATGACCACGAATTTTTTGCTCCGCAATTTCGACTAATTTTGTTGATCCCAATCTCTCCACAACACAATCTTGCGCAAATTTATCAATTAAATCATCGACATAATGACGCTTTACAGTCCCTTTCGTCGCCAATAAACCAATATGTTTTGTCTTTGTTATTTCTGATGCAGGTTTAATCGCTGGTACAGTGCCAATAATAGGAATGTCAAAATTGGCACGCAACGGTGGAAGCACAACAGTACTCGCTGTATTGCAAGCAATCACAATTGCATCTAATGGATAACGTTGATTGATCAGTTGGCAAATCGCTAAAGTACGATGAATAATACTTTCTTCTTCACGTTCTGAATAAGGGAAGCCAGCATTATCAAAGCAATAGAGATAGTGCCAATTTGGTAATAATTTTTTGGCTTCACGATATACGCTAAACCCACCAACTCCAGAATCAAAAAAGAGTATAGTTGGGCGTTTTTCTTTTTTATCCATTTAAAACTCTTTGAAAATTGACCGCACTTTTAAGCGTTCGAGTAGATTTCTTTATTATTGAGCCAGCGGCGGATTAGACTTTCTGCCACATCAGGGTATTTTTGGATAAGCGATTTCGCATAAAATTGCACCGTTGGTATCATTTTTCTATCTCGCATTAAATTTGCTACTCGCAATTCAGCAATGCCTGTTTGTTTAGTTCCAAGCACTTCGCCCGGCCCACGAATTTCTAAATCTTTTTCAGAAATAATAAACCCATCTTGGCTATCTCGTAGCACTTGCAAACGTTTTTGCGAAACTTTACCGAGTGGAGGTTTATACATTAGTACACAAAAAGAAGCCGCACTGCCTCGACCGACACGCCCTCGTAACTGATGAAGTTGCGATAAACCTAAACGCTCTGCATTTTCGATAATCATCAAACTTGCATTCGGCACATCAACACCCACTTCAATTACTGTCGTTGCCACCAATAAATCCAACTCTGCATTTTTAAAACGCATCATAACATCTTGTTTTTCTTGTGGTTTCATCCGCCCGTGCACTAACCCAATAGTTAACATAGGTAATGCCTTAGTTAGATCTTCCCAAATCGCTTCAGCAGCTTGAGCTTCTAACACCTCTGATTCATCAATTAGCGTACACACCCAATAGGCTTGGCGTTTTTCATTAACACAAGCGTTTTTTACACGCATCACAATTTCAGTGCGGCGTTCTTCAGAAACCACTACAGTTGTTATCGGCGTACGACCGGGAGGCAATTCATCAATAATTGATGTATCCAAATCGGCATATACGGTCATTGCTAACGTTCTTGGTATCGGCGTGGCAGTCATAATTAACTGATGGGGATAAAATCCCGCTTTTTCGCCTTTCTCACGCAACATTAATCGTTGATGCACGCCAAAACGATGTTGTTCATCAATAATCACTAATGCCAAGTCAGAAAACTCGACTTCTTCTTGGAATAAAGCGTGCGTCCCCACTACCATTTGCACCGCACCAGTTTTAATTTTTTCAAGCTCTGCTTGTCTTGATTTTCCTTTTACTTTACCGGCTAACCAACCAACTTCAATACCGAAAGGCTCAAACCAACGTCGAAAATTATTCGCATGCTGTTCTGCTAATATTTCTGTTGGCGCCATTAAGGCGACTTGTTTGCCGTTATCAATTGCCGTTAAAGCAGACAATGCGGCAACCAATGTTTTTCCCGAGCCGACATCCCCTTGCACTAGGCGCATCATCGGATAATCTTTGATAAGATCTTGTTCAATATCCGACACGACTCGCTTTTGCGCATTAGTGGGTTGAAATGGCAAAGTGGCTAAAAATCGCTGTTTCAAATCTGTTTGATAATGTAGCGGTAAAGCAGAAAATTGCTGCGTTCCTAACCGCACTTTTTGCATAGCTAAATTATGTGCTAGAAGCTCTTCAAAGATTAAGCGCTGTTGTGCTGGATGCTTGCCTCGCTCCAACATTTCTAATGAAATATCTGGCGGCGGACGATGCAATAATCTCAATGCTTCTTTTAAGCTATATTGATGTGGGTTAAATTCATTAGGCAAAATTTCTGCAATCTGAACTTTGTCGAGTAATGCCAAAGCCTGATCCGTTAATTTTCGTAATGAATTTTGTTTTAGCCCTTCCGTCGTGGAATAAATCGGCGTTAGGGTTTCTTCCAATACAATAGGCGCGTTATCTCGCACAATTTGATATTCTGGATGATGAATTTCTGGCATATGGCGACCACGTTTCACTTCGCCAAAAGCCTTTACTCGCACTCCTACTTGAAAACTATTACGCATCCCCGCATTAAAATTGAAAAAACGTAATATAATTTTCGATGTACCGTCTGACAAACTTACCGATAAAATAGGACGGCGGCCAAAAGCGACTTCACAGGTTTGTACAATTCCTTCAATGGTAAAATATTGTTCGGGGCGGAGATGAGCGATTGGCGTAATTCGCGTACGATCTTCATAGCGAATAGGTAAATGAAAGAGTAAATCTTGCAGGTTATGAATGCCGATTTTAGCCAATTTATTAGAAATGGCAGCCCCAACACCAGAGAGGCTGGTCAAAGGGACGGCATCGAGAAGCTCAAGGTTCATAGCTCGTTAATATTACGTTTGACATTAACAACGCCAGTAATGCCTTTAATACGATGAACAATATTGGCAAGGTGTTTAATATCTTTTACACAAACTTGCAAAATCACAAGCAATAAATTGCTCTCTAATTCTTCCGTCCAAATATTTTGGAGACTGCTTTCGCTCGCAGAAATTGCGGTCATTAAACTCAACAAGGCATTTTGTTCGTTCAATATTTCAATTTGCAATTCTGCCTCAAAACTTACCGCACTTTGAGCATTATCCCATTGAGCCAAGGACTGGCGACGAGCATTTTTTAAATTAGCACAATGTTGATGGTGTACCATAACTGTGTTTTCTTGTGTACGACATCCCACAATAGGATCGCCCGGGATTGGATGGCAACATTGAGCAAATTGGGTTTTACCCACTTGCATTGGTGTAATAGTGAGCGTTTTTGTCTCAAATTCAAGATTCTTTGTCTCCACAACTTCAAGAGGAACGCCCACAAATTGATGCGCAATTACGGTGGCAGACTGATTACCTAAACCAATTTCTCGTAATAATTCATCTAAAGAAGAAAGTGCTAAAGCATCTAATACAGTGCTAATTTGTTGAATAGAAAAATCGCCTAAATTATGAGGCTGTAATGCTGTATTAAGCTCTACTTCGCCTAATTTCACGGCATCTTCTTCACAGCGTTGTTTAAGATAATGACGAATCCGTGTTTTCGCACGAGCTGTTACCACAAAATTTAACCACGCTGTTTTAGGATACGCATTTGGATCGGTGATGATATTTACCGTTTGACCAGACTTAAGAGCTTGTGAAAGCGGATAAGGTTTATGCTCAACAGTCACGCCAACACAAGTATTCCCCACATCTGAATGTACAGCATAAGCGAAATCCACTGCCGTTGCGCCCATTGGCAACTCAACAATTCGACCTTTTGGGGTAAAAACATAAATCTCTTTAGGAAAAAACTCTGATTTTACATTCTCAATAAACTCAAACGAATTACCTACACTTTGTTGAATTTCGACCAAACTTTGCAGCCAGCGTTGTGTACGAATTTGTGCGGTTGTACTGTCGTTTTTACCATTTTCTTTATAAACCCAATGTGCAGTAATGCCCATTTCGGCGACTTGTTCCATATCCTCAGTATGGATATGAACTTCTACGGGGACACCTTTCGGCCCAATCATTGAGGTTTGCAAAGATTGATAACCATTTGCTTTAGGCACAGCAATATAATCCTTTACTCTGCCAGGGCGTGGCTTATAAAGATTATGCATTTGTCCCAAAACGCGATAACAATCATCCACATTTTTTACAATCACACGGAACGTATAAATATCCATAATAGAGTGGAATTCTTGATCCTTTATGCGCATTTTTTGATAGATTTTGTAAAGGTGTTTTTCACGCCCCCATACTCGGGCAAAAATTCCTGCGTTTTCTAACCGCACTTTAATCTCTTGTGAAATACGTTCTATTAAATCTTGTCGATTACTCCGCGCCACATCAATGAGTTTTTTCAACACTTCATAGCGATGGGGATACATTGCTTGAAAAGATAAGTCTTCTAATTCATTTTTGATATGCTCAATACCTAAACGATGAGCAAGCGGACAATAGATTTCAAGCGTTTCTTTCGCAATACGACGGCGTTTATCTGGTCGTAACGAACCAAGCGTGCGCATATTATGCGTGCGGTCAGCAAGCTTGATTAACACAACGCGAATATCACGCGTCATCGCCAAAATCATTTTGCGAAAATTCTCGACTTGTGCCTCTTGGCGAGTACGAAATTTCAACTTATCGAGTTTTGATACACCATCTACAATTTCAGCCACACTGGTACCGAACTCTTCTTTCAGTTGTTCTTCCGTATAAGGTGTATCCTCAATAACATCGTGCAAAAGCGCAGCCATTACCGCTTCGTGATCTAAGTGTAGTTGAGCAATAATGGAGGCTACCGCCACAGGATGAGTAATGTAAGGTTCGCCGCTGGAGCGAAATTGTCCTTCGTGCGCATCTCTTGCAATCACAAACGCACGCTTGATGAGTTCAATTTTATCTGCGGGCAAATACCCTTGAATAATTCGATCTAAATCCGCAAACAGTTCCAAAGGAGACCTACTTATCGTTGAAAAATATCGCTTAGGGTAATTGAAATGTTACCCTTTAGGTAAGACAAAAGTTCCCCAAAGGAGAACTACTATAACTATGATCAACCGTGGGTATACCTACCCGCGGTTACAGAATATCGCCTAGGGTAAGTATACCCTAGTTTAACTAAATATTACCCCTTTGGGGTAGAAATTACGTTCCCCAAAGGGGAACAACTATAACCATAATTAACCGTGGGTATACCTACCCTCAGTAAAATACCTTTATTTTTTACCGCACTTTTTAAAAGATTATTCTGTAATTAATGCAATAGCTGCTTCTTCCGTTTCTTGCACTTTAGCCATTTCTTGGAACTCTTGTGCATCCATAATATCTTGATTAATCAAACCTTTTTCGATTTCACGCAATGCAATAACTGTTGGTTTGTCATTATTTTCTGGCACTAACGGCGCACTTTGGTTAAGTTGTAATTGTCTTGCACGACGCGCAGCCGTTAAAATTAAATCAAAACGGTTACCAATTTTTTCTACTGCATCTTGCACAGTAACACGAGCCATAATTTACTCCGATTTGTCAAAAATTACTCTATTGAAAGGGCGCTATAATACTCAATTTCGCCTTATTTGGCTAGTAGCTGTTGAATTAACATTGCATTTTGTTTTTGCTGATAATTTTTGGTTAAACGTTCTGCTTGCAAAATACTTTGCAAATCTTTTAATGCTTTCTCGAAATCATCATTCACAATAACATAATCATATTCGTCATAATGCGAAATTTCACTTATCGCTTTTGACATTCGTTCAGCAATAACCTCTTCACTATCTTGCCCACGACCAATTAAACGACGTTCTAATTCAGGCAATGAAGGCGGTAAAATAAAAATGCTTTTTACTGAAGGCACTTTTTTACGGATTTGTTGAGCGCCTTGCCAATCAATATCTAAAAATACATCAATGCCTTTTGCTAAATTTTCTTCAATCGCAGGTAAAGAGGTTCCATAATAATTTCCACCAAAAACTTTGGCATATTCTAGAAATAAATCTTGCTCAATGAGTGATTCAAACTCTTCTTTTGATACAAAATAATAGTGTACGCCTTCAACTTCACCAGGGCGTGGGGCACGGGTCGTATGGGACACAGAAACCATTTTTTGAGTTGAACTATCTGATGCCAATAACGCTGAAATTAATGAAGATTTTCCCGCACCACTTGGTGCAGATAAAATATAAAGATTACCTTGAGACATAGATCATTTAACCTTTTCTAACAATTTCAGTCTATTATGCAGATTTCTCTATAAAAAATCATCAAAAGTGCGGTGATTTTTTACGGTACTTTTTCATTCTAATGATGATTTGATATAGATCACAAAAAAGTAGTAGGGTTATAGTTTTATAAAAATGCTCGTGCTATACTCTACAACACAATCTTACTGAGTAAGTAGTATTACTCAAAGCGAACAGATTTGTTTAACTTAAATAAAAGGTGAAAATCTTATGGCAATTAAAATTGGTATTAACGGCTTTGGTCGTATCGGTCGTATCGTATTTCGTGCAGCACAACACCGTGATGACATCGAAGTTGTAGGTATTAACGACTTAATCGACGTTGAGTACATGGCTTATATGTTGAAATATGATTCAACTCACGGTCGTTTCGACGGCACTGTTGAAGTGAAAGATGGTAACTTAGTGGTTAATGGTAAAACCATCCGTGTCACTGCAGAGCGTGATCCAGCAAACTTAAACTGGAGTGCAATCGGTGTTGATATCGCTGTTGAAGCGACTGGTTTATTCTTAACTGATGAAACTGCTCGTAAACACATCACTGCAGGTGCGAAAAAAGTTGTATTAACTGGCCCATCTAAAGATGCAACCCCTATGTTCGTTCGTGGTGTAAACTTCAACGCATACGCAGGCCAAGATATCGTTTCTAACGCATCTTGTACAACAAACTGTTTAGCTCCTTTAGCGCGTGTTGTTCATGAAACTTTCGGCATCAAAGATGGTTTAATGACCACTGTTCACGCAACGACTGCAACTCAAAAAACTGTGGATGGCCCATCAGCTAAAGACTGGCGCGGCGGCCGCGGTGCATCACAAAACATCATTCCATCTTCAACAGGTGCGGCGAAAGCAGTAGGTAAAGTATTACCTGCATTAAACGGTAAATTAACTGGTATGGCTTTCCGTGTTCCAACGCCAAACGTATCTGTTGTTGATTTAACTGTAAACCTTGAAAAACCAGCTTCTTACGATGCAATCAAACAAGCAATCAAAGACGCAGCTGAAGGTAAAACTTTCAATGGCGAATTAAAAGGCGTATTAGGCTACACTGAAGATGCAGTTGTTTCTACTGACTTCAACGGCTGTGCTTTAACTTCTATATTTGATGCAGAAGCAGGTATCGCATTAACTGATTCTTTCGTTAAATTGGTATCTTGGTACGATAACGAAACCGGTTACTCAAACAAAGTATTAGATTTAGTTGCTCATATCTACAACTACAAAGGCTAATTAAAACTTTGAAAAAATTAACCGCTCTTCGGAGCGGTTTTTTATTATCTAGAATTTAATTTACGATCTAAAAATGAACGAGGGATCACTAAAAATAATTTAAAATAATCAATATTCTTCTAGCTTTTATTCTTATTTAAGATTATATTAGCGTACAACTGTTCGCTCAATTAAAATCAAAAATAGGGTTAATATGAATCTCGATCTCCATTTTGTTCATCGTATTCAACAACAAGCCAAAACTCGTGCAAATATGACCGCACTTCGCTATAAAGAACGAGGCTTGTGGCGAGACATCTCTTGGAAAAATTTTCAAGAGCAACTCAATCAACTTTCTCGTGCATTGCTTGCTCACAATATTGGCGTACAAGATAAAATCGCTATTTTTGCCCATAATATGGAACGTTGGACGATCGCTGACATTGCGACCTTACAAATTCGAGCAATCACAGTACCTATTTACGCAACCAATACAGCCCAGCAAGTAGAATTTATCCTAAATCACGCCGATGTAAAAATTCTATTCGTCGGAGATCAAGAGCAATACGATCAAGCATTGGAAATTGCTCATCATTGTCCACAATTACAAAAAATTGTGGCAATGAAATCCACCATTCAATTACAACAAGATACTCTTTCTTGCACTTGGGAAAGTTTTATTGAAACAGGTTCAAACGTACAACAAAATGAACTAACCCAACGCTTAAACCAAAAACAATTATCGGATTTATTTACGATTATTTATACCTCAGGCACAACGGGAGAGCCAAAAGGTGTCATGTTAGATTACACTAATCTCGCACATCAATTAGAAACGCATGATCTTTCACTTAATGTGACAGATCAGGATATTTCACTTTCTTTCTTACCCTTTTCGCATATTTTCGAACGAGCTTGGGCGGCTTATATTCTTCATAGAGGTGCAATACTTTGCTATTTAGAAGACACCAATCAAGTGCGGTCAGCTTTAACAGAAATTCGCCCAACTTTAATGTGTGCCGTACCACGTTTTTACGAAAAAATTTATGCCGCCGTATTGGATAAAGTTCAAAAAGTACCAAAACTTCGCCAAATAATGTTCCATTGGGCAATTTCCGTAGGACAAAAACATTTTGATTTACGTGCGAATAACAAAGCTATTCCGTTCTTATTGAAGAAACAATTTGCTTTAGCGGATAAATTAGTACTCTCAAAACTTCGCCAATTATTGGGTGGGCGTATAAAAATGATGCCTTGCGGAGGAGCAAAATTAGAACCGGCTATTGGGTTATTTTTCCACGCCATTGGTATCAACATCAAATTAGGCTATGGCATGACAGAAACAACTGCAACCGTTTCTTGCTGGCACGATTTTCAATTTAACCCAAATTCAATAGGAACACTGATGCCAAAAGCGGAAGTTAAAATTGGGGAAAATAATGAAATCCTCGTGCGTGGCAAAATGGTAATGAAAGGCTATTACAAGAAGCCAGAAGAAACGGCTCAAGCCTTTACAGAAGATGGTTTCTTAAAAACTGGCGATGCGGGAGAGTTTGACGAACAAGGCAATTTATTTATTACCGATCGCATTAAAGAATTAATGAAAACCTCAAACGGTAAATATATCGCGCCACAATATATCGAAAGCAAAATCGGTAAAGATAAATTTATCGAACAAATTGCGATTATCGCCGATGCAAAAAAATATGTATCTGCACTGATTGTGCCTTGCTTTGATAGTTTGGAAGAATACGCTAAACAGCTCAATATTAAATATCATGACCGTTTAGAATTACTAAAAAATTCTGACATTCTGAAAATGTTTGAGCAGCGTATTAATGCGGTGCAAAAAGAATTGGCCCATTTTGAGCAAGTAAAAAAATTCACGTTACTTTCTCAAGCATTCAGCATTAAATTAGGCGAAATTACACCAACATTAAAATTGCGTAGAAAAGTGATTTTGGAACGTTATCGCAAGCAAATTGAAGCAATGTATCATTCACAAGAAGCATAACCAAAAGGCTCTCAATTGAGAGCCTTTCTTTTCTAATTATTCAGGAAACTTTTCTTCTAAAATCAATGCAAGTCCATCTTCATTATTGGTTGCCGTAATCACATTTGCCACTTGTTTAATTTCATCTGGCGCATTTCCCATTGCCACTCCAAGCCCTGCGTGTTGTAGCATATCCAGATCATTAAAATTATCGCCAAATGCAATCACTTCATTAGTTTGTACGCCAAAATAATCTTCCAAAAAACGCACCGCACTTCCTTTGGTTGCATTCTTATGCATTACCTCTAAAAAGTTAGCATGGGAACGACAAATACTCAGATGTGGAAATTTTTCCTTTAAAATAATTTCAATCTCAATGATTTCTTCTGCTTCCCCAATAATTTGGATTTTATGCGGCGAACCTGTTGCTATTTCATCAAAAGGATGAATTTCAATTTTGGTGACGCTGCGTTCATAAATCACCCATTTATTTTCTACATCACGAGCATGGCAATCATTATTTGTATAATAATTCACGCCAAGCAAAGGGTGATCCGCCAAAACGGCATTAATATCTAAAATATCTTTGGGATCGATTTGTACGCTATAAATTGGTTCAAGATGTTGATTCAAAATAAGCGCGCCACTAAATGCAACAAGTACATTATTCGTTTCAAGCTGTTTCCAATAAGGCAAAATCCCCAAAGGAGAACGTGCCGAAATTGGCACAAAAGGAATGCCATTCGCCGTTAAACGCTTAATTACCGCAACAGTTCTAGGGGAAATGGTATGTCGAGAGGTTAATAAGGTGCCATCAAAATCACTAAATACTGCTTTATACATCATTACTCCGAATAAAGATTATTTCTCTGCTAGATAAGGATCAGCAAAGCCTAATCCTTGCATAATTTGGGTTTCTAAACTTTCCATTTCTTCCGCTTCATCGTCTTCAATATGATCATAGCCTAGTAAATGTAAGCTACCATGCACGACCATATGCGCCCAATGCGCCATTAATGGTTTCTCTTGTTCTGCGGCTTCTCTCTCCACGACTTGACGACAAATAACAAGATCCCCTAGCAACGGCAACTCCACTTCATCGGGGCATTCAAATGGAAATGAAAGCACGTTAGTCGGACGATCCTTGCCACGATAAGTTAAATTTAATTCGTGGCTTTCGGCTTCATCCACAATACGAACCGTCATTTCGACTTCATTGTCCTCAGGCTGAACAGCCGCCGTTGCCCACTGAACAATTTGTTCTTCTGCTGGTAAACCCTCTATATTTTCTGTGGCAATTTGCAAATCAACCAATATACTTCCCATTTTACTCTCCTAAATTCTTTTCAATTTCTGACCGCACTTTTTGCACCTATTGAATACATATAACAAACGCGTGAACTTATGACTATTCTTGTGTGTAAAAATAAAGCGAACTAACAACAAGCCCAATTACTCTCCACAAATTAATCTTTTCTTAATATAAAACATATATCGTAGGATAAATATGAAAATCAAACTATTCCCTCTATATAGACAAAATCATCCCCTGCACATTTTACACTCCATTTTCGAAGCAAACTGAAAAATATTCGCTATAGTTGATTTTTATGCTTAAATTTTTAACCACTCTCACTGGATTAGTTAAACACAAGGATATGTAGGATGCAACTAGACACTTATCCACAATTTCTATAAATTAAAATTAATTTTGTGTTTTGAAGTAAACACAATTACAACAACTAACCCATAATACCGCTTGCTTATTAAGCAAAAATGCGTATTATAGCCGTCTATACGTCAATACATCCAAATTTAAAAGATAAGAGAGAAAATATGTCTAGCTATTTATTTACATCTGAATCTGTCTCTGAAGGGCATCCAGATAAAATTGCCGATCAAATTTCTGATGCAGTACTTGATGAAATCCTAAAACAAGATCCAAAAGCACGAGTAGCTTGTGAGACCTACGTAAAAACCGGTATGGCATTGGTGGGTGGGGAAATCACAACCTCTGCGTGGGTTGATATTGAGAATTTAACCCGTAAAGTGATTTGTGATATTGGTTATGAACATTCTGAAATGGGTTTTGATGGCCATTCTTGTGCAGTGCTTAATGCGATTGGTAAACAATCTGTAGATATTAACCAAGGCGTTGATCGTGAAAATCCATTAGATCAAGGCGCAGGCGACCAAGGTATTATGTTTGGTTATGCCACCAATGAAACGGATGTATTAATGCCTGCAGCTATTACTTATGCACATCGTTTAATGGAAAAACAAGCTGAAGTGCGTAAAAGCGGTAAATTAGCATGGTTGCGCCCTGATGCGAAAAGCCAAGTAACGTTAAAATATGAAGATAATAAAATTGTTGGTGTGGATGCGGTTGTGCTTTCTACTCAACATTCTGAAGAAGTTAGCCAAAAAGACTTACACGAAGGTGTGATGGAAGAAATTATCAAACCTGTATTACCAAGTGAATGGCTTTCTAAAGAAACAAAATTTTTCATTAACCCGACTGGCCGTTTTGTTATTGGTGGACCGGTGGGGGATTGTGGTTTAACTGGTCGTAAAATTATCGTCGATACTTACGGTGGTGCCGCTCGTCACGGTGGTGGCGCATTCTCAGGAAAAGATCCCTCTAAAGTAGATCGTTCTGCGGCTTATGCAGCACGCTATGTCGCAAAAAATATTGTGGCAGCTGGTTTGGCAGATCGCTGTGAAATCCAACTTTCTTATGCGATTGGTGTGGCTGATCCAACATCTATCATGATCGAAACCTTTGGAACTGGAAAAGTTGCGAATGAATTATTAGTATCGTTAGTGCGTGAATTTTTTGATTTACGTCCTTATGGCTTAATTAAAATGTTAGATTTAATTCAACCAATCTATCGTGAAACGGCAGCTTATGGTCATTTCGGTCGTGAGCAATTCCCTTGGGAAAAAGTGGATCGTGCAGCAGAATTACGTGTTGCAGCAGGTTTAAAATAATAGGCTTGAATTTTTAGTTTGAAAGGCTTATATTGGAAAGGCAACAAGGTTTCTTGTTGCCTTGACTGATAAGTGTTACCAAGCTGGCGAGCTATACAGTAACAAAATAAATATGATGACGATTATAAAGATAATTTTCATCAATTTTGTCTCCCAATCAGTGTTAAAACAAACTGATCGAGATGATTGCATTACCTGCCCCCCCCAGTCAGGCAATAACGTACCTGACCAACCACTGATCATTCTATCATATAAAAGCCGCTTATCTAGCGGTTTTGCTTTTACCTATGACATCAATATCATTAATTCCATTCCGTCACTTAAAAATGCAAGTGCAACGCAAATTGAATCAATCCTTGCAACTGGCAGAGGCTTATTTTAAGCGAAAGTTTACAATGCCTGAGGTAAATTATGAGTTGCGTGGCATAAAGGCAGGCGTGGCTTACCTACAAAAAAATGAAATAAAATTTAACCGCACTTTGTTATTAGAAAATGCAGATGAATTTATTCGACAAGTCGTGCCACACGAGCTTGCGCATTTGATTGTGTATAAAATGTTTGGTCGCGTAAAACCACACGGGAAAGAATGGCAATTTGTAATGAATGAAATTTTTAAGCTGCCTGCAGATACCTGTCATCAATTTGATATAAAAAATGTGCAAGGTAAAACCTTTGAATATCGTTGTGCGTGCCAAACCCATTTTCTAAGTATTCGTCGGCATAACAAAATAATGAAAGAAAACATCGAATATTTGTGTAAAAAATGTAAGGGAAAATTAATTTTTGTCGATGAAGACGAATAATTTTTGTGATATATTTTCTCAGTTTATTCAATAAATAAAAGGATTATCCAATGAAAAAATCTTTATTAGCAGTTATTGTTGGTGCATTTACCTTTGCTTCTGTTGCAGATGCGAATATCTATGCTGAAGGCGATATCGGTTTATCTCAAACTAAAGCAAACGGTAGTAATAATACAAGAGTTGAACCTCGTGTATCCGTGGGTTATAAAGTAGGAAATACACGCGTTGCGGCTGATTATACACATCACGGAAAAGTTGATGGCACAAAAATTCAAGGTTTAGGTACTTCGGTATTTTATGATTTTGATACAAATTCTAAAGTGCAACCTTATGTTGGTGCTCGTGTAGCGGCTAATCAATTTAAATACACCAATCGCGCAGAACAAAAGTTTAAAAGTTCTTCTGATATTAAGCTCGGCTATGGTGTTGTAGCAGGTGCGAAATATAAATTAGATGGCAACTGGTATGCAAATGGCGGTGTTGAATACAATCGTTTAGGTAATTTTGATAGTACCAAAGTTAATAATTATGGCGCAAAAGTTGGCGTGGGTTACGGATTCTAATTTTTAGAATACAAAAATCTTTTTTATAAAACACTTTAATTTAACGGTGATCGTTTAAAACAATCACCGTTATTTATTTTTGGATTATTTCAATAGGCTAAAACCCAAAACTTACCCCAGTTGCAGCACCCACACCGTTATTGGTATCAGCAGCGCCAAAAAGGCTAATCATACTGAAACAATTTTATTTTGAGCTATTTGTTTTTCTTTTAGATTTCCTTCATCTGTAACAAGTTGAGCATCAAGTGCGGTCAGTTTTTTCTCAATTTCTTCGAGTTCTTTTTTATTTTTCTCTGAATCGTTATTATTTGCCGCATCAGATGTCATCGTTATGCTATGTTTAGTTTCTAATTCGCTACGACGAGCCTTTAGCTTATTCAAATTTGCTTCAGCTTTTTCTTTGGCTTCTTTGGCTTTCTGTACATCTTCGGCTTTCAGTTTTTGACTGTTTGAACTTGTACTATTCATTTTGTTTTGCAATGTAGTATACGCAGTCTTTCGAGAATTAAATGTACTGTTTGCAGCAGGGATTTCTCCCTCGATCAAATTTCGCAATTCTGATAACTCGCTGTATTTTTCTACATCCTTTTTAAATGTCTCTTTTGCCTTATCGATGCCTTCTTGCATAGATTCTGATTCAGTTTTCAATTGTCCTTTTAGGGTATAATAATTGTCTGAGTTTACCTCTGTATATTCTCCACTGAAATTTTGTTTGTCATCACGTTTATCCTTTTTTGATTTTGAGATATATAAAATTAACGTGCTTTTAACAAATTACTATATACAACCTGTAGTAATTAATATTAAATTATCAGAGATTCGATTTCTCGCTAAGGTAGTCTTTTTATTGGGCGAATAATTGTTTAACAAATAATAGTTCTTGTCGTTCAAATTCTTCATTGGTAATCGGTGCGCTAGCTCTTTCAAGCATAGTAGAAAATGTGCTATCGCCCATATCTGCTCCTTCAATTTGATTACTGATATGGGCTTCTTTTAGGGCTTTAATACGTTGTTCTATAATTTGCTCAAAATTCATTATTTTCCTCGTTAATACTATATTTTGGAAAAGTATAGCACAAGGCAAAGATATGACGAAGTAGCTTTTACTTTTCAATTAAAAAATCCCAACCTAGGTCGGGATTTAAAAATCACTAAAAATTTTACCGCACTTTATGCTTTGGTTACTTCAAAACGTTCAAATGCCAATACTTTTTTCTCTAATTTACGTAGTAATAAAGTCGCAATGCCTGTGATTATTAAATAGATACCGCCCGCAATGCCGTAAATTGTCAGTGCGTCATATTCTGTACCATAAAGTTGGCGTGCGTAACCCATAATATCCATAATGGTAATGGTGGAAGCTAATGCCGTGCCTTTAAATACCAAAATAATTTCGTTACTGTAAGACGGCAATGCGCGTTTTAAAGCGTAGGGAATTAAGATTTTGAGTGTCTGTAATCGGCTTAATCCTAACGCTGCACAACTTTCCCATTGTCCTTTATGAATGGCTTTTACTGCACCGTGAAATAATTGGGTGGAATAAGCTGCACTATTTAGTGCTAAAGCTAATGTGGCACAGAACCACGCATTGGATAAGAAAAACCATAATGGGCTGTCAATAATCCATTGAAATTGACCGGGCCCCGCATAAATTAAAAAGAACTGTACTAACAGTGGCGTGCCTGTGAATAAAGTAAGGTATAAATTGACCGCACTTTTTATCCATTTATTTTCCATTGAAAGTAAAAAAGTAAGAAATAAGGCTAAAAAGAAAGCAATCAGTAAGGATACGACAGTAAGTAGTAAACTCGTTGGAATCCCTTGTGCGATCACAGTTAAATATTCTTGAAACATTATTTCACGCCCCTTTCAAAACGAGTAAAACGCAGCTCTAATTTTCGAATACCAACTTGGCTAATTAATGTTACCGCTAAATAAATTAACGCAGCAATACCGTACCAAGTAAAGGGTTGATGTGTATTGGCATTAATCAGATCCGCTTGGCGCATCAAATCATCTACGCCAATTAATGAAACTAATGCTGTGTCTTTTAGTAATACAAGCCATTGATTGCTTAAACCTGGTAAAGCGTGACGCCATACTTGTGGCATAACAATGTGAATAAAGGTATAGCTTTTGCTTAAACCTAACGCTGCACCTGATTCCCATTGTCCTTTTGGTATGGCTTGAATTGCGCCGCGTAATGTTTGTGAAGCATAAGCCGCAAAAATAAGAGAAAGCGCAAACACACCACAGCCAAATGCCCCAAATTCAATGTATTCTCCTGTTAGCATTTCTACTAATTCAGTAGAACCAAAATAGACAAGTAATACAACAATAATTTCGGGTAAGCCACGTAATAATGCCACAAATATTGTCATCGGCTTGCCAACAAAACGATTTGCTTCAAGTGCGGTAAAAATTAGGCTTAAAAATAAGCCTAAGATCAATGAACAGACCGCAAGCCCTAAAGTCATTAGGGCAGCGGTAAACATTAAAGAAAGAAAGTCAGAAAACATAAATTATTTTGTCATCCATTTATCATAGATTTTTTGGTATTCGCCATTCGCTTTAATTGCAGCTAAACCTTTATTTAGTTGTGCCGCCAAATCTTTGTTTGATTTGTGCATTGCAATCGCTATCCCGTTACCAAAATATTTTTTATTGGTTACTTTTTCGCCTATAAATTGAATTTCTGGCTCTTTGGAAATCATATCGGAAAGCACTGCGGTATCGCCAAAAATAATATCAATCCGACCGCTCTTTAAGTCTAAAATAGCATTTTGTAAAGTTGAATAGGATTTTGGAGTATATTGCTTGGTCTCCGCTACGGTGTATTGTTGGAATGTTGTGCCATTTTGAACACCTATATTTTTTGCGCTCTCTAAAGTTGCTTTGCCTTTAAGAGCAACATAGCTTGCTGTGCTGTCGTAATATGGATCAGAGAATAGCACTTGTTTTGCACGAGCATCAGTAATATCAATAGCGGAAATTGCCGCATCAAAACGTTTTGCTTTTAAATTTGGAATTAACGCATCAAAGGCTTCGCTCTTGAATTTACAGGTTGCTTGGATTTCTTGACAAATTGCATTTGCCACATCCACATCAAAGCCGATAATTTCGCCTTTTTCATTTGTGGTTTCAAATGGTGGATAGCTAGGTTCCATTGCAAAAGTGAGTTCTTGTGCGTTTGCAGCAACAGATGATCCCAATAAAATGGCAGTTAATAATGTTTTTTTCATCGTAAGCTCCTTATTTCTAGTGAGAAAGATAGTGTTTAAATTGTTCGGTTTTCGGATTTTCAAAGCAATCAGCCGATCCCATTTCGACGATTTTACCTTGTTCCATATACACCACTTTAGTTGCTACTTTTTGTGCAACATTGACTTCGTGGGTTACAATCACTTGCGTAATGCCAGTTTCTTGTAATTCTTTAATAATATCTACAACTTGTGCTGTAATTTCTGGATCTAATGCAGCCGTTGGTTCATCAAATAATAGAACTTGTGGCTTCATCATCAGTGCGCGCGCTATTGCAACACGTTGTTGTTGCCCACCTGACAAATGTAATGGAAAGCGATCAGCAAGTTGTTCTAAACGTAAACGTTTTAACAATTCCATTGCATCAGTTTTCGCTTCACTTTCACTCACACCACGCACTTTCATTGGTGCTTCAATTAAGTTTTCAATTACCGTTAAGTGCGGCCAAAGATGATATTGTTGAAACACCATTCCTACATCTTGGCGTAATTGTCTGATTGCTTTGGGATTTGCCATTGCATTGGATAAATTAAATTCATTGTTTGTAATGCTTAATTCGCCAGATTTTGGCACTTCTAACAAATTTAATGTGCGAATTAATGTGCTTTTGCCTGCGCCACTTGGGCCCAGCAACACAACGGTATCGCCCTCTTCAGCTTCAAGGTTAATATCAAATAACGCTTGTGATGAACCGTAAAAGAAATTGAGATTTTTAACACGAATAGCCATTTTTCTTCTCTATGCTTTATAAGATGAAAAAATATTACATTTTTATGCATAATTATGCAAATGCTATTAATAAAAAATCCCAAAAAAATTTGGGATTTTAAAAACTTGATTGAAATCAACCGCACTTTAGGCTTGTTTTGCCATTTCAAACTCAATTAACATCATTAAAATATGAATGACTTTGATATGGATTTCTTGAATACGATCTGCATAACTGAAATGGGATACGCGAATTTCAACATCTGCTAATCCTGCCATTTTTCCGCCATCTTTGCCTGTCATCGCAATCACTTTCATTCCTTTTGCTTTTGCCGCTTCAATAGCATTTAAGATATTTTTTGAATTGCCTGAAGTTGATAAACCGAATAACACATCGCCTTTTTGACCCACCGCTTCAACATAGCGTGAAAATACATATTCATAGCCAAAATCATTACTTACACAGCTTAAATGGCTTGCATCTGAAATCGCAATAGCGGGATAACCAGGGCGATTTTCACGATAACGACCAGTTAATTCTTCTGCAAAATGCATCGCATCACAGTGCGAACCGCCATTACCACAAGAAAGCACTTTTCCGCCTTGCTTGAAACTGTTGGAAATTAATAATGCGGCTTCTTGAATTAATTTAATGTTATTTTCATCAGCAATAAATTTGTTTAACACATCTTGTGCTTCCACAAGTTCTGCTTTGATTTGATCTAAATACATTGATTGCTCCTTTTAGCATAAAATTGCGATGGCATTGTATAGCAGATGA
This sequence comes from Haemophilus sp. HN_Hi16, assembly GCF_049823435.1. Classification (NCBI taxonomy): domain Bacteria; kingdom Pseudomonadati; phylum Pseudomonadota; class Gammaproteobacteria; order Pasteurellales; family Pasteurellaceae; genus Haemophilus; species Haemophilus sp. HN_Hi16. The sequence goes on along the minus strand of NZ_CP187500.1, from coordinate 1,025,160 downwards.
AGATTCTTCGCTAGCGTAAATAAAAATTCATCTTTTTTCGATGAAATGATGATTTTTTGCGATTTAGATCGAAAAAATAAGTTTGAATGGTTGGGGATTTTTCAAGATATGTTTATCTTGCGTAAACTTATTAGCCTTTTAATTTTCAAAAACACAATGAAATTTTACCGCACTTTGTTACTTTTCTTGGCGAGTTCTTTTGCTTTTGCTAACTCAGATTTAATGCTTCTTCATACCTACAATAATCAACCCATAGAGGGTTGGGTAATGTCTGAAAAGTTAGATGGCGTACGCGGTTATTGGAATGGAAAGCAATTATTAACCCGACAGGGGCAACCTTTATCGCCGCCCGCCTATTTCATTAAAGATTTTCCGCCTTTTGCCATTGATGGCGAATTATTTAGTGAGCGAAATCATTTTGAGGAAATTTCATCCATCACAAAATCTTTCAAAGGCGAGGGTTGGGAAAAACTTAAATTGTATGTTTTTGATGTACCTGATGCAGAGGGGAATTTATTTGAGCGTTTAGCTAAATTGAAAGCGTATTTAGTTGAATATCCCACAACTTATATTGAAATTATTGAGCAAATTCCTGTTAAAGATAAAACCCATTTATATCAATTTCTTGCACAAGTCGAAAATTTGCAAGGCGAGGGCGTTGTTGTACGCAACCCCAATGCTCCTTATGAACGTAAGCGAAGCTCACAAATTTTAAAATTAAAAACAGCACGAGATGAAGAATGTACAGTCATTGCACACCATAAAGGCAAAGGACAATTTGAAAATGTGATGGGTGCTTTAACTTGTAAAAATCATCGGGGAGAATTTAAAATCGGTTCGGGTTTTAACTTAAACGAACGAGAAAATCCCCCTCCGATAGGATCTGTGATTACTTATAAATATCGAGGTCTTACGAATAATGGAAAACCTCGATTTGCAACCTATTGGCGAGAGAAAAAATGAGCCTATTTATTAGTCTGACAAAATGAATTTAATCAATATGGAAACAAGCGATTAATTTGCCATCAGTATGTTGCTCTAAGTGCGGTTGATTTTCACGGCATTTTTCTGTCGCTTTCCAACAACGAGGATTAAATGCACAGCCTTTGGGCGGATTAATCGGACTTGGCAATTCGCCCGTCAGCTTTATACGTTCACGGCGCAAGTTTGGCGACAAACGTGGTGTCGCTGAAAGTAACGCTTTGGTATAAGGATGTTGAGGATTAGAGAAGATTTGCTCTGTTGTTCCTTTTTCGACACAACGACCTAGATACATTACCATCACTTCATCAGCGATATGTTCTACCACAGAAAGATCGTGTGAAATGAACACGTAAGACAAGCCTAATTCATCTTGTAAATCCATCATTAAATTCAGTACTTGCGCACGCACGGAAACATCCAATGCAGAAACAGGTTCATCGGCAACGACAACATCAGGATTTAACATTAAACCACGTGCAATGGCGATGCGTTGGCGTTGTCCACCTGAAAACATATGGGGATAACGGTCATAAAATTCAGCTCGCAATCCCACTTTTTCCATCATCGATAAAACTTTTTCTCGCCGTTCTTTGGCGGAAAGTTTTGTGTTGATAATTAATGGTTCTTCCAAAATTGAACCAATCTTTTTACGTGGATTTAATGACGCATAAGGGTTTTGGAAAACAATCTGAATTTTTTTACGACGTAGTGCTTTTGTTTCAGAATCATTTTCTAAAAAATTATGCCCTTTGTAATACAGCTCGCCTTCGGTTGGTTGTTCAATCATGGTTAGTAAACGTCCTAGCGTTGATTTTCCACAACCAGATTCCCCCACGACAGCTAAAGTTTTACCACGTTCAAGCTGAAAAGAGACACCGTCTAAGGCTTTTACTTGCTGTGTTTTTGCAAACAAGCCTTTTTTTACAGGGTAATATTTTTTTAAGCCAATCGCATTTAATAATGGCGCATTTTCTTTTATTTCATTCGTCATTATTAAGCTCCTTGATATTCAACGGGATTGCCTTGCTCGTTCAGCGGAGTATGGCATTTTACTTTACGCGAACCGATCTGATGCAATAGAGGTTCAACTTGGCGGCAGTATTCAGTGGCATAAGGGCAACGAGGATTTAATAAGCAGCCTGTTGGGCGATCGTATTTTCCAGGTACTACACCTTGTAATGACGCTAAGCGAGATTTTCCTTCTGCAAATTCTGGTAATGAACGTAACAAGGCTTGCGTGTAAGGATGTTTTGGATCGCGGAAAATATCTTTTGCGGTGCCTTCTTCAACGATTTGTCCAGCATACATCACGATAATTCGATCAGCCGCTTCTGCCACAAGTGCTAGATCGTGAGTAATCAAAATTAGGGACATACATTCTTTCTTTTGTAATTCAAGTAAGAGTTCCATAATTTGTGCTTGAATAGTCACGTCCAATGCGGTGGTTGGCTCGTCAGCAATCAATAATTTAGGTCTGCAGGCAATTGCCATCGCAATCATCACACGTTGGCTCATACCGCCAGAAAGCTGATGGGGATAAACATTCATTCGAGATTCAGGATCTGGAATACCAACCAATCTTAAAAGCTCTAAAGTGCGGTCTTTTCTCGCCTTTTTTGTGCCACCCTCGTGAGTTTTTAACGCTTCCATAATTTGGAAACCCACAGTATAAGCTGGATTTAAACTTGTCATCGGATCTTGGAAAATCATCGCAACATCAGCACCAATAAGCTGACGTTTGGCTTTATGATCTAAAGTAAGTAAATTTGTGTTTTCAAATTGCAAGGATTCTGCCGATACACGCCCAGGATGATCAATTAATCCCATAATTGCGAGAGAGCTAACAGATTTCCCTGATCCCGATTCTCCCACAATGCCAAGCACTTCGCCTTGTGCAACTTGATAGCTGATACGATCCACTGCTTTAAATGGCGTTTTTTTATCGCCAAAGTGAACAGAAAGTTCTTTTACGTCTAATAATGCCATTCTGTTTTCCTATTGTTTGAGTTTTGGATCAAGGGCATCACGCAAGCCATCGCCCATTAAGTTGAAAGCTAATACCAAAGATAAAATCACTAAACCGGGAATTGTAACCAACCAGTTTGCCGCTTGCATAAAACCACGTGCTTCTGAAAGCATTGTGCCAAGTTCTGGTGTTGGCGGTTTTGCCCCAATGCCTAAGAAACCAAGTGTCGCGAGTTCTAAGATCGCATTAGAAATACCCATTGTCATTTGCACAATTAAAGGGGCTAAACAGTTTGGTAAAATCACAATAAACATGAGGCGTAAAATACCTGCACCAGCCACTTTAGATGAAGTCACATAATCACGATTTTTTTCATTTATCACGGCTGCTCGAGTTAAACGCACATAGCTAGGAATTGACACAACGGCGATAGCTAAAGTGGCGTTGGCGAGTGATGGCTCTAAAATAGAGACGACCACAATCGTCAAAAGCAAGTTTGGAATCGCGAGCATAATATCAATTAGGCGAATGATAATTGTATCTAGCACGCCGCCATAATAGCCAGAAATCAAGCCAAGACTGGTGCCAAAGGCACAGGATAGCAATACGATGACAAATCCCGCAAAGACGGAAATTCGTGTTCCGTAAATGATGCGCGAAAGAATATCTCGCCCAATATCATCTGTCCCGAGTAAATAGGCAGGATTGCCGCCCTCATACCAAGCGGGAGGCAGTAAAAGTGCGGTACGATTTTGCTCCGTTGGATCAAAAGGCGCAATATAAGGCGCGAGAATGCTGATTAAGGCAACCAGTAAAATAAAGATTAAGCCAATTAGCGCACCACGATTTTGTTTGAAGTAAAACCAAAATTCTTGCAAGGGCGTTTTCGGCGCGAAAGTTGAAGGCGTGTCAGACATAATTTCTCCCACAATTAATGACGGATACGCGGATTGACCACGCCGTAAAGTAAATCGACGGTTAAATTTACCACAATAATAATCGTCGCAATAATCAGTACAGAACCTTGTAATACTGGATAATCACGGGCTTGAATAGCATCAATAATCCATTTTCCAATTCCTGGCCAAGAGAAAATGGTTTCGGTGAGAACTGCACCAGAAAGCAATTGACCTACAATTAATCCCACTACAGTAACAACAGGAATTAACGCATTACGCAATGCGTGAACAATAACAATTCGAGTATAGCTTAAACCTTTTGCTTTTGCCGTGCGAATGTAATCTTCGCCTAATACTTCCAACATCGCAGAGCGTGTCATACGAGTAATAATGGCAAGAGGAACTGTGCCTAATACGATGGCAGGAAGAATTAGAGATTTCACTGCATTTTCAAAAGCACCAGAAACACCTGAAAGCCAGCTATCAATAAGCATAAATCCTGTTGGTGTATCGATCCAAAATTCATTATCTAAACGTCCGCCTTGCGGTAAACCAAGTTGTGGCGAAACATATAAAATTAAAATTAAACCCCACCAGAAAATTGGCATAGAATAACCTGTGAGCGATGCTACTGTAACCGTGTGAGAAATCCAACTGTCTTTTTTTACTGCGGCAATTGTGCCTAAAATAACGCCGCCTAATAATGACCAAAATAACGCAAAAAATGCTAATTCAGCGGTAGCAGGAAAAAGCGTAAAAAATTCACTAAGAACAGGTTGTTGAGTGCGGAACGATGCACCGAAATCCCCCTGCAACACATTCCCGATGTAATTGAAATATTGTTGGTATAAAGGAAGATCTAAGCCTAATTGATGCATCATTTGTTGATGTGCTTCTGGCGTTAAGCCACGTTCCCCCATCATAATTTCCACAGGATCACCAGGAATAAAATGCACAAGGGCAAAGGTAATAAAAGTAATGGCAATAAAAGTAGGGATCACCATTAAGATACGTTTGAAAACAAATTTAAACATTCCAGCACTCAATAGACAATAAAAGTGCGGTAAAAATCCACCGCACTTTTCAAAAAAAAATTCATCGGTAAAAAATAAAACGCTTCTGGATTCTACCGCACTTTTTCCAGTTTTGCCAAATGCGCAATAAGCCATTTAATGCCTTGTGCTTGGAAAGCAATTTGGAGACGCGTATTGTTATCAGAACCTTCAACATTAATCACTGTGCCGAAACCAAATTTTTCATGTTTGACTTTTTGTCCCATTTTCCATTCATTTTTACTTACAGGGGATACCGACCCGACTTTTGCAAGGTTCATTGCTCGAGTGACTGTCCCTCGTAAACGAATTTCTTGAATACATTCTTGCGGTAATTCTGCAATAAAACGCGATGGTAAATGACGTTCTTCTTTTGCATATAATCGACGGCTTTCTGCATAAGAAATTGTCAGTTTTTTCTTCGCGCGAGTAATACCAACATAAGCTAAACGACGTTCTTCTTCTAAACGTCTGGGTTCTTCAAAAGAACGAAAACTTGGGAATAATCCTTCTTCTACGCCCACCATAAATACACGAGGAAATTCTAAGCCTTTCGCAGAGTGTAACGTCATCATTTCTACACAGGATTGATGCGGAGAGGCTTGTTCTTCGCCAGCTTCTAAGGAAGCGTGAGTTAAAAAGGCAGTGAGTTCGGTCATTTCTTCCGCATCATTAGGTTTAATAAATTCACGGGTTGCGGTAACTAATTCTTCCAAGTTTTCAATACGCACTTCGCCTTTTTCGCCTTTTTCTTGTTGATACATTTCATATAAGCCCGAATGTTTAATCACAAAATCAGTTTGTGCGAAAAGTGGCATTTCTGCGATATCAAGTTGTAATGAATTAATTAATTCTTGGAAACGTAATAAGACTGTTGAGGCTCGTCCAGCCAACATATTTTCTTGTGTTGCGACTTGTACTGCTTGCCATAAGGTAATTTGGCGTTCGCGTGTTAAGTTACGCAATATATCTAAAGTGCGGTCGCCAATGCCACGGGTTGGCGTATTAATTACACGCTCAAAAGCCGCATCATCTTGACGATTATTAATCAAACGAAGATAGGCTAACGCATCTTTAATTTCTTGACGTTCAAAGAAACGCATACCGCCATAAATACGATATGGAATTTGACAACGAATTAAGGCTTCTTCAATAACCCGTGATTGACTATTACTACGATAAAGTACAGCGCAATCATCAAGTTTTCCGCCATTTTCTACCCAATCCTGAATTTGTGAAGCAACGAATTTTGCTTCGTCTAATTCATTAAAGGCAGCATAGATGCCCACGGGATCGCCTTTTTCACCCTCTGTCCATAAATTTTTACCGAGACGATCACTATTGTTTGCAATCAATTCATTTGCGCTGTTTAGGATATTGGCGGTAGAACGATAGTTTTGTTCAAGACGAATGGTTTCTGCTTTGAAATCTTTCAAGAATTTTTGAATATTTTCAATTTGTGCGCCACGCCAGCCATAAATAGATTGATCATCATCGCCCACAATCATTACTTTGCCTGTTTTTCCTGCGAGAATTTTGATCCATTTATATTGGATTTTATTGGTGTCTTGAAATTCATCTACCAAAATATGCTGAAAACGTTGTTGATAACGTTGCAAAATCAATGGTTTTTTCTCAAATAATTCATAGGATCGAATTAATAATTCAGCAAAATCGACTAATCCTGCGCGATCGCAAGTGTCTTGATAAATCTGATAAATTTTAATCCATTCACGTTCTTGACGATCATTAAAATCTTCAATGTCGTTTGGTCGCAAGCCTTCATCTTTTTTGTTATTGATGTACCAACAAGCCTGTTTCGGCGGAAAAGCTTTCTCATCAAAATTATGTAATTTTAATAACCGTTTAATTAAACGAAGTTGATCTTCTGAATCCAAAATTTGGAAATCCTGTGGCAATCCTACATCTAAATGGTGGGCTCGCAATAAACGATGGGCAATGCTATGAAAGGTTCCAATCCACATACCAAATAATTGATGTTGTGCGTGTTTGGCAAGGGTAGATTGAATACGATGACGCATTTCTGCTGCCGCTTTATTGGTAAACGTTACCGCCATAATACTGCCTTCAGAAATATTTTCTACCGCAATTAACCAAGCGATACGGTGCGTCAATACGCGCGTTTTACCAGAGCCTGCACCAGCTAGCACTAAGTGATTACCAAGAGGAGCAGCTACGGCTTTGCGTTGTTTATCGTTAAGTCCGTCAAGTAATTCAGAAATATCCATGATGAAATTTTTATCTGTTCAAATTTACAGGAATTATAAGTCTAATTTTTTTATATCACAATCAAGAAAATCATAAACTTATCCGACTTTACAAAAATAGTATTACAACTTATATTGATTCACGGTTAGTCGGGGTGCGGACATCGCTGAGAAAATACCCGTGAACCTGAAACAGTTAGCACTGGCGTAGGAAACTAATCTCTCCTTCTTACTTAAAGGGCTGACTTACTTTTTTCTGTATTCATATAAGTAAGGATGCATCATGACACTCTCTTTTTCTTTAAAAAATTCTTTTAAATTGACCGCACTTTCCAGCGTGCTTGGTTGCGGCTTATTAGGATTAAGTTTATCAACCCCTGCTCAAGCAGAAGGCAAATTAGTGCTGTATTGCAGCGTCCAAAACACGACTTGTGAAAAAGTCGCTCGCGCTTTTAGCAAAAAATATAATGTGGACACTCAGTTTGTGCGTAATAGCACTGGGACTGTATTAGGCAAAATCAAAGCTGAAAAAGAAAATCCACAAGCAGACGTGTGGTATGGCGGTACATTGGAACCGCACTTTCAAGCACGAGATGCAGGTTTGTTAGAAACTTATCGTTCGCCTCTGCAAAAAGAAATTATGCCTCAATTCAAAAAGCTCACGGAACAACGTGGCGATACTACGTCGATTATTTATCTTATGGAGCTTGGCATTGGGATGAATGAAAAACTGCTAGCTGAAAAAAATATCGCGAAACCTCAATGTTATGCTGATTTATTAAAACCAGAATTTAAAGGGTTAATTCAATATCCAGATCCTCGAGTATCGGGCACTGGCTACACTATTCTTACAACTTTAATTGAAATTATGGGCGAAGATAAAGCCTTTGCTTATTTGAAAGAACTTGACAAAAACATTGCTCAATACACGAAAACTGGATTAGCAACGGCTAATATTTCTACGGGCGCAGCCGCTGTTGATATTGGTTTTATGCATACTTATGTGCGTGAAAAGGATAAAGGTGCGCCAGTTATTGGTACTTTACCTTGCGAAGGCATAGGCTATACGTTAGGGGCGGTCAGTATCATTAAAAATGGACGCAATTTAGAGAATGCTAAACGCTTTGTCGATTTTGTTCTTTCTGCTGAAGCCCAAGAAATTCATTGGCGTGAGGCGGATTCTTACCAACTGCCAACAAATATTCATGCCAAAGCGCATCCACATCTTTCAGAGCCAGCAAAACTTAAACTACTTGATATTGATTTCATCAAATTTGGTTCGGATCAAGAGGCGAAACGATTAATAGAACGCTGGGTTGAAAATGTGAAGGAAAGAAAAGAGTAATTGATGTTAGCCTGATAAAAGTGCGGTGAAAATTCACCGCACTTTGCTTTTCCCCTTGAAATCTTTCTTTTTATTCTTATATCTGTGACGTTCAATTTTTATCTTTATGAAGGAAAAAATTATGTCACAAAATCAAGAAACTCGTGGCTTCCAATCTGAAGTCAAACAACTCCTCCAATTAATGATTCATTCTTTGTATTCCAACAAAGAAATTTTCTTACGTGAATTGATTTCTAATGCTTCTGATGCGGCAGATAAATTACGCTTTAAAGCACTTTCCAACCCTGCTTTATATGAAGGCGATGGCGACTTGCGTGTGCGTGTTAGCTTTGATGCGGATAAAGGCACTATCACAATTAGCGATAACGGCATTGGTATGACTCGTGAGCAAGTCATCGATCATTTGGGGACGATTGCAAAATCAGGAACAAAAGAATTTTTAACCGCACTTGGCCAAGATCAAGCAAAAAATAGCCAGCTTATTGGGCAGTTTGGTGTGGGTTTTTATTCTGCTTTTATTGTGGCAGATAAAGTGACTGTAAAAACTAGAGCGGCTGGCGAAGAGGCGGATAAAGCTGTGCTTTGGGAATCTGCGGGCGAAGGCGAATATTCTGTGGCGGATATTGAGAAAAAATCTCGTGGTACAGATGTGATTTTACATTTACGTGAAGATGAAAAAGAATTTTTAAATGAATGGCGTTTGCGTGAAATTATTGGTAAATATTCTGACCATATTGGCTTGCCAGTGGAAATGCTGACGAAAGAATACGATGATGAGGGCAAAGAGTGCGGCGAAAAATGGGAAAAAATCAATAAATCTGATGCCCTTTGGACGCGTTCTAAAAATGATGTTTCCGATGAGGAATACAAAGCGTTTTACAAACACTTAAGCCATGATTTTGTTGATCCTGTGACTTGGGCGCATAACAAAGTGGAAGGAAATCAAGCATATACTAGTTTGCTTTATGTACCAGCTAAAGCACCTTGGGATTTATTTAATCGCGAACATAAACACGGCTTAAAACTTTATGTTCAACGTGTATTTATTATGGATGATGCTGAGCAATTTATGCCGAATTATCTACGTTTTATGCGTGGTTTAATCGATAGTAATGACTTGCCATTAAATGTATCTCGTGAAATTTTACAGGATAACAAAATTACGGCTGCACTACGCAAAGCATTAACTAAGCGTTCATTACAAATGCTAGAAAAATTAGCAAAAGATGATGCAGAAAAATATCTTAAATTCTGGAAAGAGTTTGGTTTAGTCTTAAAAGAAGGCCCTGCAGAAGATTTTGCTAACAAAGAAACTATCGCAAAGTTATTGCGTTTTGCTTCGACACATAATGATGGTAGTGAGCAAACTGTCTCTTTAGAAGATTACATCTTGCGTATGAAAGAGGGGCAAAAAGCTATCTATTACATTACAGCGGATAGTTATGTTGCAGCGAAAAATAGCCCACACTTGGAATTATTCAATAAAAAAGGCATTGAGGTTTTATTACTTTCCGATCGTATTGATGAATGGATGTTAAGCTATTTAACTGAATTTGACGGTAAACAATTACAAAGTATCACGAAAGCAGATTTGGATTTAGGCGATTTAGCGGATAAAGAATCTGAAACACAAAAACAACAAGATAAAGCCTTTGGTAGTTTTATTGAGCGTGTGAAAAACTTGCTTGGCGAACGTGTGAAAACGGTGCGTTTAACTCACAATTTAACGGATACACCAGCGGTGGTTTCTACGGATAACGATCAAATGACGACCCAAATGGCGAAATTGTTTGCAGCCGCAGGGCAACCTGTACCAGAAGTAAAATACACATTTGAACTGAATCCAGAACACTATTTAGTGAAAAAAGTGGCTGATATTGCAGATGAAACTGAATTTGCTGATTGGGTGGAACTGTTGCTTGAACAAGCTATGTTAGCAGAGCGCGGATCTTTGGAAAATCCAGCTGCGTTTATTAAACGTATCAATAAGTTGTTAGGTTAATTCATTTGAGATGAAGTAGTATAAGGGTTAAAATCCTCAGTCTGATTAGATTGAGGATTTTTCTTTTTTAGGTGAAATATGATTACAGTTTACGGCATTAAAAATTGCGATACAGTGAAGAAAGCGTTGAAATGGCTGGCGGATCACAATATCGAACACAAACTTCACGACTACCGTGTTGATGGGTTAGATTTGAATTTTTTAACCCAAGCGGAAACTCAATTTGGCTGGGATGTGTTAGTGAATAAACGCAGTACAACTTGGCGTAATTTGGATGAGCAAGTTAAAAATTCCCTTGATAAAACCACCGCACTTTCCGTGTTGGCTGAGAATCCAACTTTAATTAAACGCCCAATTATTTTACAAGATGAAAAGGCATTAATTGGCTTTAATGAAAAGGAATATCAGGCTGTTTTTGCTTAAAGTGCGGTTATTTTCTTAGGAGTTTTTATGAGAGAAAAAGTGGTTTCGTTGGCACAAGATTTAATTCGTCGCCCGTCTATTAGCCCGAATGACGAAGGCTGTCAGCAAATTATTGCCGAACGTTTAGAAAAGCTAGGTTTTCAAATTGAATGGATGCCTTTTAATGACACGTTGAATTTGTGGGCAAAACACGGAACGAGCGAGCCAGTTATTGCTTTTGCAGGTCATACGGATGTTGTGCCTACTGGCGATGAAAATCAATGGTCGTCTCCGCCGTTTTCTGCGGAGATTATTGATGGCATGCTTTATGGGCGTGGTGCGGCGGATATGAAAGGCTCCCTTGCAGCAATGATTGTGGCGGCAGAAGAATACGTAAAAGCAAATCCTAATCATAAAGGCACCATTGCATTATTGATTACCTCTGATGAAGAGGCTGCCGCAAAAGATGGAACTATACGCGTGGTTGAGACGTTAATGGCGCGTGATGAAAAAATTACTTATTGTATGGTTGGAGAGCCATCGAGTGCTAAAAACTTAGGCGATGTTGTCAAAAATGGTCGCCGCGGCTCAATTACAGGAAATCTCTATATTAAAGGTATTCAAGGACACGTAGCCTATCCGCATTTAGCTGAAAACCCAATCCATAAAGCAGCCCCATTCTTGCAAGAATTAACGACTTACCAATGGGATAAAGGCAATGAATTTTTCCCGCCAACAAGCCTACAAATTGCTAACATTCACGCGGGTACGGGAAGTAATAATGTAATTCCTGCTGAATTATATATTCAGTTTAATTTGCGTTATTGCACAGAAGTCACGGATGAAATCATTAAGCAAAAAGTCGCTGAAATGCTAGAAAAACACAATTTGAAATATCGTATTGAATGGAATTTATCAGGCAAACCCTTTTTAACAAAACCAGGTAAATTATTAGATTCGATAACCTCCGCTATTGAGGAAACCATAGGCATAACGCCAAAGGCTGAAACAGGTGGTGGCACGTCAGACGGTCGTTTTATTGCATTGATGGGCGCAGAAGTAGTGGAATTTGGTCCGTTAAATTCAACCATTCATAAAGTCAATGAATGTGTCAGTATAGAAGATCTTGGCAAGTGCGGTGAAATTTATCACAAAATGTTAGTGAATTTATTGGATAGCTAAAATGAAATTAACCCTAGAAATGCTTACAGGAAAGTCTCGTGAGCATTTAGTCAATTTACCCACAACTCATTCATCAAATCATTTTTTGCAAACACAAGCTATGCAAGCATTTCAAGCTTTGCAACAAAGTGCGGCAAAAAATGGCTTTAATTTACAGCCTGCGAGCAGTTTTCGTGATTTTGAACGCCAAAAACTTATTTGGAACAGTAAATTTAAGGGCGAGCGAAAAGTACACGATGATGCAGGAAAGGCATTAGATTTGAACCAATTAGATGACTGGCAAAAATGTCAGGCGATTTTACGTTGGTCTGCATTGCCGGGGGCGAGCCGTCATCATTGGGGAACGGAAGTGGATATTTTTGATCCTGATCTTTTGCCACAAGGGCAATCTTTACAACTGGAGCCTTGGGAATATGAAAAAGGCGGCTACTTCTTTGAATTGAGTGAATTTCTTGCCGAAAATTTACCGCACTTTGATTTTGCTTTGCCTTTTATGAATATGCAGTCCAATAAGAAAGTGGGGCGGGAGCCTTGGCATATCAGTTATTTGCCGTTAGCTGAATTGGCAAGCCAGCAATTTTCTCCAGAGATTTTGCAACAGGCGTGGAAAGGGGAAAATATTTTAGGCGCAGACTGTTTAATATCACATCTTGAACAAATTTTTTCCGAATATATTGTTTAAAAATAAGCCTTATCGTGAAGATAAGGCTTTATTGTTAAGCGTAAAAAAGCCCTTTTCTATGTAAATAAACAGGCAAATTATCGCCAATAGATAAATCGGGAGAAATAACGTTCTCAATCCATATTGCGTAGCCATTAATTTCAATTTGAATGGAGGTAATTTTTCCTTTAAATTCAATTTGTTTTATTTGTCCATTAAAAAGTGCGGTTGGATTTTCTGATGTTTTAAACAGGCTAAATTGTTCTGGACGAAGCAAAATCCTACCTTGATTTTGTGAGATTGATTTATTTTTTATAGGAATATTGCCTAATTGGCATTGAGCGGTATTTTCATCGAGTAGATTTGCAGGCAAAACAATACTTTCCCCCATAAATTTTGCTGTTTCAAGATGATTAGGCGACCAATAAAGGGTGCGTGGCGTATCGATTTGTAAAATTTTACCTTGCTGAATAATGGCGATTTTATCAGCGTAGCGTAAGGATTCATCACGGTCGTGAGTAACGAAAATTGCGGAAGCACCGCTTTGGCGAAGTGCTTGGAGCATCTCTTGGCGAATTTGTTGGCGAAGATGCTCGTCTAAGGCACTGAAAGGCTCGTCTAATAAAATCAGTTCTGGATTAGGGGCTAAAGCACGCGCCAATGCTACGCGTTGTTGTTGTCCGCCTGAAAGTTGATGTGGAAAGCGATCCGCCAGTTCAAAAATACCCGTTAGTTGCATTATTTGTTCAATCCGCGTTTTTTCTTCGCTATTTTTTCCTTTGCCGTTGCCTAATCCGTAAGCAATGTTGCGATAGACATTTAAGTGAGGAAAAAGTACGCCCTCTTGCACCACATAACCGAGATGACGTTGTTGCGTTGGAAGATTAAAATTCTCGCCAAAAATTAACCGCTCTTTTAGCCAAATTTCGCCAGTATTGGGGTGTTCAAATCCTGCAATGGCACGTAATAATGTAGTTTTGCCACAGCCTGAAGCACCAAGTAAAAAGAGGATTTCTCCGCGTTGTAAGCTGAATGAAATATCGTGCAGAACTTGTTGTTCATTAAAAAATTTATTGAGATTTTTAACGGTTAATAACGGATTATTTATCATTTTATTTAAACGCATATTTTTTCAATAAAAATACAGGAATACCCGAAAAAAGAACGAGCATTAACGCATAAGGGGTGGCGGCAGCATATTGCGCATCGCTGGTATGTTCCCACACAGCAATGGATAAGGTTTTAATATCATTTGATGTGAGCAAAAGCGTCGCGGTAAGCTCTTTCATTAAATTCAAAAAAACCAAAGCAAATGCGGCGGCCACACCTGGTAATATGGCTGGTAGCGTCAAGGTGCGAAAAATATAGAAAGGGCTTCGCCCAAGACTTTGTCCGACTTTTTCAATTTGATCGGAAAGTTGCTCTAAAGACGCTCTTAATGTAGTTTGTGCCATTGGCAAATAGAGCATAAAGTAGGCAATGATAATCACAAAAAAGGTTTGATATAGGTCGTTAGCGTAATGGATGGAAAAATAGACTAATGATAAGGCAATGACTAAGCCTGGCACAGCGTGTAATAGATATGGCAAGCGGTCGATCCAAATCGTTAAATAACTACGGTAACGAACAGCTGCCCAAACTAATGGCAAGGCACACATTACGGTAAGCAATGCGCCTAAGCCTGAAATGATAAATGAATTGCTGAATGCCGATAAAAATTCTGAAAAATCACCCGCACTTTCGAGTGAAGTTCCCACAATAAGCCAGTAAATTAACATAATCACAGGCACGCCAATGCTTAAAATGAATATGCTAGAGAAAAATCCGAAGGTTAAACATTGTTTTCCAAAGGAAAGTGTTTTTACGAGATAAGGACGCGTAACACCTTTTCCACTGTGGTAAAGGGTTTGTTTTCCACGAAAGAAAATTTCCCCAAAAACAATAAGTATACAAATCGCCATTAAAACGGCGGATAATAATGCAGCAGTGCTGTTGTTAAAAGACATTTCATATTCTTGGAAAATGGCAGTGGTAAAGGTTTGATAATTTAAAATTGACACTGCACCAAATTCGATCAACATATGTAAAGCAATCAGTAAGATACTACTACCAATGGCGGGTTTAAGTTGCGGGAAAATAACATACCAAAAGGTATACACAGGGCTTTTACCCAGCGAAAGGCTTACTTCTTCAAGAGAACGATCAAGTCTTTTTAGTATGGCGGAAACGGGCAAATAAGCCAAAGGAAATGAACTTAATGTCATAATACCAATTGTTCCCCAAAAACCCTCAACGCGGAATGTGAGGCTGATCCAAGTAAAACAACTTACAAAGGCGGGAATACAAAGGGGTAACGTCATCGCCACTTCAAAAAAAGCTTTACCGAAAAAGCGATAACGTTCAAGTAAAAAAGCACAAAGCGTGCCAAGTGAAATAGCACCGATAGTTACACAAACCATTAAAAGCATTGTATTGCTTAATAATTCAGCCATTCGAGGGCGAAACAATAGCTCAACACTTCGCGTTAATCCCACTTCTGTCGCACGCAAAATGACATACAGAAACGGCAAACATAACGGAAGCCCGATTAAGATGATAAGTAAAGTGAGCCAGAATGGCGGTCTGCGAGGCAAAGTTAAATCCTTTTAGGAATGTGAACCTTTCAGTTCACGCACGCAAGCGGTTAATTTTGTTAGAGAATTGTAAACGCGTGCGTGAATTTTTTCAAATACACGCACGCAATATTTGGATTATTTCAATCCAGCTTCTTCAATTAATTTGATCGCATGTTCTTTATCTTGAGCTGTTGTTGCGGACACCACTGGTGCTTCTAATTTTTCATAAGGTTCAAGATTAAATGGCGAAACCACATCAGCACGTAACGGATATTCTGCACGCGCTGCCACTAATGCCTCTTGACCTTTTTTACTCGCTAAGAAATCAACAAATTTTTGTGCTTCAGCTTGATTTTTAGAAGCTTTCAATACTGCTGCACCTGAATAGCTAACTAACGCACCTGGATCTTGGTGGCGAACAAAATAAAGACGGCTTTTTAGGTTTTCCACGCCTTTTTCTTTTGCTAGGTTATACCAATAATAGTTATTGATTAACGCAGCAGGTACTTCGCCATTTTCAACCGCTTGTAATGCCACACTATTTTTAGCGTAAAGTTTTCCGTTCTCTTTTAAACCTTTTAACCAATTAAGCGCAACTTTGTCCCCTTTCATTTTGCTTAACGCAACAACTTGCTCTAAGAACGCGCCAGAAGTTGATACATAACCGATTTTGCCTTTCCATTTTGGTGTTGCATAATCAAGCACTGATTTTTCCATATCTTTTTCAGATAATTTAGTGTGATCGTAAACCACTACGCGAGAACGGCCACTTAATGCAATCCAGTCTTTTTTCGGTGCAAGTGGTACGCCTTTTTGTGCGGTTTGTTGAATGGTTTGTTCTGAAATTGGTGCTAAAAGCCCTGCTTCAGAAAGATCGGCAAAAGTCGCTGTTTGTTCAGTATAGAAAACATCGGCTGGTGTTTTATCGCCTTCTTCTTTTAATTGACCTGCAAGTTGCTCACTTTTCCCGCTATTTAGCGTAACTTTAATGCCTGTTTCCTGTTCAAAGGCTTTTGCCACAGCCGTAGCGGCTTCTTTGTGCTGACCATTATAAACGGTAATATCAGCAAAACTATTAGCAGAAAAAGCAAGTGCTGCCGCAAGGGTAGCAAGTTTGAAATGTTTAAATTGCATTGAAAAGCTCCTTATGTTGAGTGCAAATTATTCAGTTCAGCCTGAATTGTGGCTATTCTATGCCTAATTTTATTTAAATGCAAATAGTTCTCAATTTAAATTGATATTTAGATGAAAAACAAAACGGTACATTAAACGAACCATACATAGATTATAGGTTTACAGGCTGGATATAGCCTAATCTTGTTAATACATCACAAAGCGCATTAAACAACTCAGTGCAATGATAAGTTTCATCAATCAACTTATCATTGTTGTTCATATCTTTATATTCATTTTGAATTAAATAGCCTTGTAATGCTGATGACATAACAAACTTCGTCTAAATGCCACATCGTAAAGATAATCAAGGCATTGCTCACGGGCGACATAATCAGTCTCAGATAATTGATCGATCATTTCTCTCAAATGGTGAGGCATCCAAGAAATATAGGAAAGTTGGAAACTGGTATCGCCAATATAAGCTAATTGATGTTGATTGACACTATCCACAAATTGATGAAGATAAATTGGATGATTGTGGTATTCAAGATATTCGTGTGCAACATAATGATCACTATGTATTTGAATACTATCAAAATTATCCACTCGGCTATGATTTTTTATTTTTTCAGAGGCAATGGATTTAATCGCATCAGAAAATAATTGAACCACCACTTTACCACGACGAGTTTGTTCTGCAAGTGGCAAATCTTGCGTATATTTATTGGCATAAAGCATAATATCCCGTGCAACTTCGCGGCTTTTCCAACCTGGGTAGGTATTATAAGAAATATAAGCAATACCGTTTGAGGTTAAATTTTCACGACAAATTTCAAGAATTTTATCTTTCACATTATCAGGCACCCAAGAATAAATACCATGCACGATAATATAGTCAAACATGCCAAATTCAGGCGTAATATCAAGAATATTTTTTGTTTCTAAACGCACATTGGTTAAGCCCATTGATTGAATAATTTCATTACCTTGGGTAATTTGACTATCTGCTAAATCCACGCCAACAAATTCCGTATCTGGATAATAAATTGCTTGAGAAATTAGGTTACCACCAAAAGAAAAACCTAATTCTAATACTTTAGCCCCTTTGAGTGCTGGCGACTTTAATCCCCAAAGGTCGCATTCCCTTCCAAAAGCGAAATACTCGTATAAGCAAAGGGTTTTGAATAGTATCCTAGTTCATCGTAGCGATTATGCTGAGTTGAGTTGAGTTGAGTTGAGTTGAGTTGCCATTATTTATCCTGTTAATGTAGAAATTTTCAATATTTTTGAAGTGCAATATTGTAAAGTGAATTGACACAAAAACAGAGCGGGGGAAATGTTTGTTGATTTACGATGGGTAAATCGGAGGAAATCTACAAAAATAATAGGATGTAACGTAGTTTTATTACTTAGTTTGAAAGAAACAATATGAACTAATAATTTGCTTTGATATACCTCTGATTCTTTTTCATAGATCAAGTGTGGAATTTGGTGGTGTATTATATGCCCATTCAGAATTAGATAGCAGGAATCGCCAACCAATTACGCAAAATTTGCTCTCCAAAGTCTGACATATAAGATTCTGGATGAAACTGAACGCTATAAATTGGTAAAGATTTATGTTGCATTGCCATCACTACATCTTCATCACAAAGTGCGGTAATTTCTAGGCTATGAGGAAAATCGTCTTTCTGCACGCCCCAAGAATGATATAGTCCGATATTAAATTCAGTTGGAAGATCAAAAAACAATGGAGAATTTGACCGCACTTTTAATGTTCGTTTCTGCCCGTGACGAACATTCTCTAAGTTATACAATGTACCACCAAAAAATTCACATAAGGTTTGATGCCCTAAACACACACCTAAAATAGATTTTTGCTGATGATATTTTTCCAACATGGAAAAAAGTTGTGGATAAGCGCGTGGTATATCAGGCCCTGGCGAAATCAATATATGGCTATAATTTTCCGCTGTATTTTCTTTCAAATCTTCTACGTTTAAAACATCATAAGGCACATTTAATTTTCGAATTAAATCCACCAAGTTAAAAGTAAAAGAATCGTGATTATTAATGATGAGTAATTTCATAACAGTTCGGTATTCGTTATAATCGGGTCATTTTACGCAAAATGGCACAAAGCACAATGCAACATTTTATTGAACAGGCTAATCATTATGGCAAACAACGCACGCCATTTTTCTTTCTTATTGATTTTGAAAAAGAAAAACCATTGATTTGTCCTCTCGAAAATTCTGCACAACAAGGCATTTATTTTGATATTTTAGGCAAAAGAAATTGCACAATTTCTCCACGACCTCTCCCTCTTAATTTTACCAAACATCCAATGCCTTTCTCGCATTATCAACAAGGTTTTGAACTTGTTCAAAATGAATTACAAAAAGGCAATTCTTATTTATTGAATCTCACTTATCCTACTGAAATTTCAGGCAATATTTCACTTGAACAAATTTTTCATCAAACCAATGCGCCTTATAAATTGTGGTTACAAGATCAATTTGTTTGCTTCTCACCAGAATGTTTTGTCAATATTCAGGATAGCCGCATTTTTACTTATCCCATGAAAGGGACAATTAACGCCTCTCTGCCCGATGCAGAAAATCAGTTAATCACAAATGAAAAAGAACAACGCGAGCATTACACAATTGTTGATTTAATGCGTAATGATTTATCCATGGTGGCAGAAAACATTCAGGTGAAAAAATTTCGTTATATCGATCGTATCAAGACCCAGAAAGGCGAAATACTGCAAACCAGTTCTGAAATTTGCGGAAAATTGAATGAAAACTGGCAAAATCAAATTGGGGATATTTTATCGAAACTCTTGCCTGCTGGTTCCATTAGCGGCGCACCAAAAGAAAAAACCACACAAATTATTCAACAAGCAGAAAAACAAAAGCGCGGTTATTACACGGGAATTTTTGGCATATTTGATGGCAAAACACTACAAAGTGCGGTGGCAATTCGATTTATTTCTCAAGTAGATGAAAAATGTTATTTTCATAGTGGAGGGGGAATTACCATTCATAGCAATGTGCAAGATGAATATGAAGAATTATTAGAAAAAGTCTATTTACCTATTTCAGAAACTTACGCGATATAAAAATCTGTTATACCGTGGGTAAGTGTACCCACGGTTACGCATAGTTATTCCCCCTTGGGGTATTTCTAACTACCGCCCCAAAATCGGTTTAATTATGCTTACCCTAGTCAATAACTAACAGGAATACTTTAATGTTCCCTCTATTTGAAACCCTTTGTATTGAAAACGGGAAAATTCAAAATATCGATTTACACCAAGTGCGATATGAACGTAGTTTGCGTGAATATTATGGTAAAAGTGCGGTGAAAATTTTTAATCTTTTTTCACTCATTCAACTTCCTGCGCCCTTACAAAATCGATTAGTTCGCTGCCGCATTGATTACAATGCCGAAACCACACAAATTCAATATTTTGAATACCAACGAAAAATCTACCGCACTTTTCAACCTGTAATTTGTGATGACATTGAATATAGTTTGAAATATTTAGATCGCAGTTTAATTAATACATTATTTGCTCAACGTGGTACTTGTGATGAAATTATGATTATCAAAAATGGAAAAGTGACAGATTGTTCCATCGGTAATTTAATTTTTCGCCAAGAAAAAAAATGGTACACGCCAGACACGCCATTGCTTTTAGGCACACAACGAGAAAAATTATTACAAGAAGGGAAAATTCAAGAACGCACAATATTCCAAGAAGATATTGTCAATTTTGACGAAATTAAAATCATTAACGCAATGAATGGCTTATAAAAAAATAAGCCGACTGATTCAGTCGGCTCTAGTTATCCTATTATTTTTCAGCATTTTTCAATAATTCTGCGTGTGCTTTTTTCTGTTCTTTCATTTTCGTACTCGCTTCACGGCGTTGCTTAGAAAGTTCAGCATTGCGAATTGTGTAATCATCCACACGGCTTTCATAATCATCACGCATACTTTCAATAATTCCGCGTACTTCTGCAATAGTCATATCATCACGAATATATTGATTTAAATTATCCAATAACAATATGCGTTTTTGGTTATCGCGAATCTTACGATTATTGTCTTCCATATCTCGTTTAATTCTATTTTTTAAACGATACATACGCACGTATTCCAACACATCTTGAAAAGATTGTTTATTCACAATTTCCATAACAACTCCCTTTAAAATAAATAAAATGACTGTGCCGTAATTTAGCTTTTTTTTAATCAATCGTCAAAATTTACCCTCTATTTTATGAATGATAGAAAGAATTTTTTTGATTTCAGTAAAAAGCATTGATTATCGATTTTTGTAGTGATAAAAAAGACACCATTATTTTCATAAAAAGCAAGGAAATACAATGTCACAAGTCTTTAATTTTAGCGCAGGCCCTGCGATGATTTTCCCAGAAGTGTTGCAAAAAGCACAAAATGAACTTATAAACTGGCTCAATCAAGGTGTTTCTGTAATGGAAGTAAGCCATCGCGGAAAGTATTTTATGGAACTCGTTACCCAAGCGGAAAAAGATCTACGTGAGGTTTACAATATTCCTGATAACTATCTCGTACTTTTCTTACAAGGTGGCGCTCGCGGTCAATTTGCCGCGATTCCGATGAACTTAATCGGTAAAAAAGGCAAAGCCCTTTATTTAAATAGTGGGCATTGGTCAGCTACAGCGGCAAAAGAAGCAAGAAATTTTGCAGAAATTGATGAAATCACTATCGTAGAAAATGGCGAACAAACCCGAATTACCGATCTTGATTTTAGCCATATCGCTGATCAATATGGCTACGTTCATTATTGCCCGAACGAAACTATCAGTGGTGTAGAAATTTTTGATGTACCAAATGTGGGCGATGCCGTATTGGTCGCAGATATGTCTTCAAATATTCTTTCACGTCAAATCGATATCAGTAAATTTGGTGTAATTTATGCAGGGGCGCAAAAAAATCTTGGCCCTGCGGGTATTACGTTAGTGATTATTCGCGATGATTTAATCGGTAATGCACGTAAAGAAACCCCATCTATTTGGAATTATGCAACTCAACGTGATGCAGATTCAATGATCAACACGCCCCCAACTTTTGCGTGGTATTTATGTTCCCTCGTATTTAAACATCTTAAAGAAATAGGCGGCTTAGAAGTAATCGCAAAACGTAATGTGCTAAAAGCACAAACTCTTTATGATTATATTGATTCGAGCAAACTTTATCGCAATGTGGTAGCAAAAGAAAACCGCTCAACAATGAATGTCACTTTCATCACAGGCGATGCAGAATTAGATGCAAAATTTGTCGCAGAGTCTACTGCTGCGGGCTTGCAAGCCTTGAAAGGTCATAAGGTTTTAGGTGGAATGCGTGCATCTATTTATAACGCAATGTCGCAAGATGGTGTTGAAGCACTGATTACATTTATGAAAAAATTTGAAGCTGAAAATCTTCCTCAATAGTTAAAGAACATTTTCAATGGGCATATTTACTACGCCCAAATTTATTTGAAAATTAATCCTAACCCATATCAATATTTACAAATAACACTATGCAGTACATCAACATTGCCAATTGTGGCGTAAAATCCTTGTCCCCTTACCAAGCAGGCAAACCCATTGAAGAATTAGAACGAGAACTTGGTATTTCCAATATCGTTAAACTTGCCTCAAACGAAAACCCATTTGGTTTTCCAGAAAGTGCAAAAAAAGCAATTTTCGAACAATTAGATAAACTAACTCGTTATCCTGATGCCAATGGCTTTGAACTAAAACAAACTATCGCAAACAAATTTGGCGTTCAACCAAATCAAATTACGCTCGGAAATGGATCAAATGATTTATTAGAACTTTTTGCTCACACTTTCGCAGCAGAAGGCGATGAAATCATTTATTCACAATATGCCTTTATTGTTTATCCTTTAGTGACTAAAGCGATAAATGCCGTTGCAAAAGAAATTCCAGCTAAAAATTGGGGGCATAATTTACAAGGATTTTTAACCGCACTTTCTGATAAAACAAAGCTCGTTTACATTGCTAATCCCAATAATCCAACGGGTAATTTTTTAACATCACAAGAAATTGAAGATTTTTTAGCAAAAGTCCCCTCAAATGTAATCGTGGTATTAGATGAAGCCTACACGGAATTTACCAAAGCTGAAGAACGAGTAGACTCTTTCAGTTTATTAAAAAAATATTCAAATTTGATTATTTCACGCTCTCTTTCTAAAGCCTATGGCTTGGCAGGTTTACGCATTGGTTATGCCGTATCTAATCCTGAAATCGCGGATTTATTAAATCGAGTTAGACAACCATTTAATTGTAATTCTTTGGCATTAACCGCTGCTGTTGCCGTAATGAATGATGATGAATTTGTTGAAAAAGTCGTTGAAAATAATCGAATAGAAATGCGACGTTATGAAGACTTTTGTCAAAAAAATCAATTGGACTATATTCCCTCCAAAGGAAATTTTATAACCATTGATTTCAAACAACCTGCCGCACCAATTTATGATGCGTTATTGCGAGAAGGTGTAATCGTTCGCCCAATTGCTGGTTATGGTATGCCAAATCATTTACGCATAAGTATTGGTTTACCTGAAGAAAACGATAAATTTTTCACCGCACTTTCTAAGGTATTAAAGTTTGCTTAATCTATTATTCAATAATGAAAGGTAAATTTATTATATAAAAAACCCGCTTATTGCGGGTTTTATTTTTCTAAATGTGATTAAGCGTGTTTTGCTGCCACTTCAGCTAATAAAGTTTGCAATTCGCCTGCTTGATACATTTCTAAAATAATATCGCAACCTCCAATTAATTCGCCTTCAACCCATAATTGTGGGAAAGTTGGCCAATTTGCATATGTTGGTAACTCAGCACGAATATCTGGATGTTGCAAAATATCTACATAACCAAAAGGCACTTTGCAATTCATTAATGCCTCAGATGCACGAGCAGAAAAACCACAAGATGGAAATTTTGGCGAACCTTTCATATAAATAAGAATGGGGTTTTCACTAATTTGCTTTTTGATCTTGTCTAAGGTTTCCATAATGTTTCCTATAAATAAACGAGGTAAGCATTCTATCACAAGTTAAAACTTGATTAAAATGCTTGGTTTTAGTTTCATTTAAAACAAAAGGCCTAAACCGAAGTTTAAGCCTTTTCCTGTATTTAATCTTTCGTTAAACGACTAAAATTATTTAGTACCGTTTACCGCGATTTCTACACGACGGTCTGGAGCAAGACAAGCGATAAGTGCTTTACGACCTTTAACTTGGTCACAAGTTGCGCCAGTTACTGGGTTTGCTTCACCGTAACCAGTTGCAGAGATTGCGTCTGCTGCAACACCTTTAGCAACAAAGTAGTTAGCTACTGAATCTGCACGTTCTTGAGAAAGTTTTACGTTGAACGCATCAGAACCAATACGGTCAGTGTAACCAGCAACCGCTACTTTTGCACTTTTAACTTGTGAAATTTCGCCATAGACGCTGTCTAATGTTGCTTGTGCTTGAGGTTTTAAGTTTGCTTTACCAAATGCAAAAGTTACATCAGAATTTAAGCTGAAAGTTTTGCTTACCATTTCAGGTGCTGCAACAACTGGTGCTTCGCCTTGACCAAAGCGGTAAGAAATACCCGCATTGATAGAACCAATCCAAGGGTTGTAGTTAATTGCACTATTTGGTCTATTTTGTTCACGGAATTTACCTACGCGAGTTAGCCATTGGTATTCTAAACGAACTGCTAATTCTGGTAATACTGCGTATTCTGCACCTACAGAGAATAAACCAGAGGTACGCAAGCTATGACGACCTTTATTGTGGTCACGAGTACTGTTTGGAGCTTCATAAAATTTATAATCAGAACGTACTAAAGCAACACCTGCTTTGCCATAAACATCTAAACCGTCTAACACTTCATAGCTGCCTTTTAAGCTTAAGTGCGCACCGTGGTTAGTATGTTTAGCTTTAGTTTTTCCTTCTGCACGAAGTTTTACACGACCAAAATCATCGTAACCTAATTCAGCAGCTAAACCAAAATTATCTTGATTTAAAATTTGGTAACCACCAAATACACCATAAGTGAAAGTATTGCGTCTGTAACCATAACTAAGTGTTAAATGCTCTTGAATTGCGCCATTATTGTTAATACCATCATGGAAAGATCCTTGACCAGCTTTAACGCCTGCGTAGAAAGTATTTTCTTGTGGAGCTGCTTGAGCTACTGAAGCTGCTGCTAAGCCAGCAACTACTAATGCGATTGCAGTTTTTTTCATTTTGATGTCCTCTATTTAGTCATCGAATAGTAATAAAAAATTATTCCCGTTTAGACCGAACTTTTAATCAAAGTTATCTTCTAAACAGTACTTAACGAGGGTTTGAATTTGCCTCATTGCTACCTTTTTACAAACTCAATTCCTTTGTTTATGTTTTCCCCAAAGGAACGTTCAAAAGTGTGATCATTATCCTATGAATTTTAAAAAGATCAAATTATTTTGAATTATTTGTTTAGTTTTTATTCAAAATAACGCTTTCTTAAACAGACTTTTTACTTTCTCCCCTCTCTTTCCTGATCGACATTATTCTAGCCTTAGGATATTATCAAAGCCTCCATCTGATATGTTTAAATGGGTCAAATACTATGTTGCCAAGTCTAAATCGCATTCCTCAAATTGAACAATATGTACTTGATTATCTTGACGATCTTCAACGCCAACATTTTGAGGGAGATATTGCGACAAATTATTCGGATAGATTAAGCCTGGCTACGGATAACAGCGTTTATCAACAACTTCCACAAGCGATTCTTTTTCCGAAAACTGTAGCTGATATAGTACGTATAACCAAATTGGCAAATTTACCTGAATATCAATCAATCAGCTTTACGCCTCGCGGCGGCGGCACTGGCACCAATGGTCAATCCCTTAATAACAATATAGTAGTGGATCTTTCTCGTCATATGACTGCCATTTTAGAACTCAATGTAAAAGAACGTTGGGTTCGAGTACAAGCTGGCGTAGTAAAAGATCAACTTAATCAATTTTTAAAACCATATGGCTTATTCTTTGCCCCAGAGTTATCCACCAGCAATCGAGCGACTTTAGGTGGAATGATTAATACGGATGCCTCGGGGCAAGGTTCATTACAATATGGTAAAACCTCTAATCACGTTTTAGCATTACGCGCAGTATTAATGAACGGTGAGATTTTAGATACAAGTGCGGTCAATTCTGTTGATGTTTTAGAAAACATTGATGCGCTTGAATTAAGTGAAAACAGCAAAAAGCTCCACCAAACAATCGCACAACACTGCAAAGAAAAAAGAGCGGCAATCATTAAAGATTTGCCACAACTTAACCGTTTTTTAACGGGATACGATCTGAAAAATGTATTCAATGAAGATGAAAGTGAATTTAATCTTACGAGAATTCTCACTGGCTCTGAAGGTTCTCTCGCATTTATTTGCGAAGCCAAACTCAATCTTCTGCCAATTCCGCAGTATCGCACGCTCATCAATATTAAATATCGTTCTTTTGATGCGGCATTACGCAATGCACCTTTTATGGTCAAAGCCAATGCGCTTTCTGTGGAAACTGTTGATTCCAAAGTCTTAAACCTCGCCAAACAAGATATTATTTGGCACTCTGTGAATGAACTTCTGACAGAAGATGAAGAAGATCCAATTCTCGGTTTAAATATTGTGGAATTTGCCGGTAATAATAAAGAAAAAATCGACCGCCAAGTCACCGCACTTTGTCACTCACTTGATGAAAAAATTGAACACAATCAAGATCACATTATTGGCTATCAAGTCTGTTCTGATTTACCGTCTATTGAACGAATTTATGCAATGCGAAAAAAAGCGGTGGGCTTACTTGGTAATGCAAAAGGTGCAGCCAAACCGATTCCTTTTGTAGAAGATACTTGTGTTCCCCCAGAAAATCTTGCGGATTACATCAGTGAATTTCGTGCTTTATTAGATAAACACAATTTACAATATGGCATGTTTGGTCACGTGGATGCAGGCGTGTTGCACGTTCGCCCTGCACTTGATTTATGCGATAAAGAACAAGTGAAATTATTTAAACAAATTTCAGATGAAGTGGCAGAACTTACAATTAAATATGGTGGATTACTTTGGGGAGAACACGGAAAAGGCGTGCGTTCCCATTACGGCGAAAAATTCTTTACGCCAGAACTCTGGCACGAACTTCGTTATATCAAAACCTTATTCGATCCGAACAATCGCTTAAACCCCGGCAAAATCTGTACGCCTTTAGATTCCAAAGAGGAACTTTATTCTATTCTTTCGCCAATGCGGGCTGATAAGGATCGCCAAATTCCTATCCAAATGCGTGATGAATTTAAGGGTGCGATGAACTGCAATGGAAACGGTTTATGTTTTAATTTTGATGAACACAGTATTATGTGTCCATCAATGAAAGTCAGTAAAAACCGTGTATTTTCGCCGAAAGGTCGCGCTGCGATGGTGCGAGAATGGCTGCGATTGATGGCAAATGAAAATGTTTCGCCCGAACAATTAGACTTCCGTAAAACAGAAATAAAACTAACCGCACTTGTGAAAAGACTAAGCAATACGGTTCAAAAATGGCGAGGCGATTATGATTTTTCTCACGAAGTGAAAGCTGCAATGGATACTTGCCTTGCTTGTAAAGCCTGTGCGAGTCAATGCCCGATTAAAATTGATGTGCCAAGTTTCCGTGCGAAATTCTTTCATTTTTATCACAGTCGCTACTTACGACCGGCAAAAGATCACGTTGTGGCAAATTTAGAAATCGCTGCGCCTTATATGGCAAAACAGGCAAAATTGTTTAATTATTTTACCAAGCTAAAAATCACGCAAACATTAGTGGAAAAAACGCTAGGCATGACCGATTTGCCCTTGCTTTCTGAACCCAATTTGCAACAACAGCTGGTAGAAATTCATTATCAAGGAAAATCCTTAGAAGAATTGGAAAACCTAAGTGCGGTAGAAAAAAACAATGTTTTATTTATTGTGCAAGATCCTTATACCTCTTACTATGATGCGAAAGTGGTACGCGATTTTGTTATGCTTACGCAGAAATTAGGCTTCACACCAATTCTGTTGCCATTTAAACCAAACGGCAAAGCAATGCACATTAAAGGCTTCTTAAAACGCTTTAGCAAAACAGCCCAAAACCAAGCCGAGTTTTTAAATCGAATGGCAAAATTAGGCATTCCACTTGTAGGCATTGATCCAGCCATCGTGCTGTCTTATCGAGATGAATATAAAGAAGCACTACAAGAAAAACGGGGCGATTTTCACGTTCTCACTGCTCACGAATGGTTAAAACAAAGATTACAAAATGCGGATTTGCAAGAGAAGTTAAAAAACATCGCCAAAACTGACCGCACTTTAGGTTGGTATTTATTCCCTCATTGTACGGAATCTACTTTTATGCCGAATAGTCCAAAAGAATGGCAAGAAATTTTTGGAAGATTTGGACAACAACTGAATGTAGAAAAAGTAGGCTGTTGCGGTATGGCTGGTGTATTTGGACATGAAGTGCAAAATCAAAAAATGAGCCGAGAAATCTACGATGTATCATGGCATAAAAAACTACATGGAAAAGATCCGCACTTTTGTTTAGCAACCGGTTATTCTTGCCGCAGTCAAGTAAAACGTTATGAACATGTGGTGTTGAAGCATCCTGTGCAGGCGTTATTAGAAATATTGGAATAAAAGAGAACTTATGCCACAATAACATCAAAACTTGATACTACTAAGGAGGAAATATGTCTAGACATTTTTCACCACCAACCAATCAAGAACTCATTAATGAGCTGATAAAGCTGGGCAATCATATTGAAAGCACCAGAATCACAGGCGAAACACGTGAAGAGCGTTTAAAAAAATTTATGGAAATTTACAATTATGGCAAATGTAATAAAGATTCCAGCAAAAGTTTCTCTACATAAATTGTTTAGAGAAATCAGTCGAGAACTAGGTTTTAGTGATGAAGACATCGATAATTACGCAATGGATGTTTTTGAATTACTTGATAAATGGGAACAACAAGGGTTTGTTGAAGTTTACGAAAATTATAGTGATCGCAAAGTTGGTCGTTTAAAACGTTCTGATCTGGGTAAATACGCTATCCCTTGGTATTTAGAACTTTATCACGCTAGAATTTCAGAAAAGAATGACCCTTTAATCGTATTAAGAAAAGATAATGAGGATCAACGAGGAGAATATAGTTTTTCTGTCAGATTTTTAATCACGCACGATAAAATGTTTGGCTCATTAAATGAAAAAAATAATGAAGCAATCTTGAAAAAAATCAAAATGACCGTCGATACATTAATTAAAAAAGGCAATTATTAATGAAGTAAGTCTAATAATTTACCTTTATTTTTTATAAAGATAAAAATGCTCTGGAAAAAAACTTTTACCCTTGAAAACTTAAATCAAATTTGTGCTAACAGTGCAGTTAGCCATCTTGGCATTGAAATTTCTGCTTTTGGCGAGGATTGGATTGAAGCGACGATGCCAGTGGATCATCGTACTATGCAGCCGTTTGGTGTGTTGCACGGTGGGGTTTCGGTTGCTTTAGCTGAAACAATTGGTTCTCTTGCGGGTTCGCTTTGTTTGGAAGAAGGCAAAACTGTGGTGGGATTAGATATTAACGCCAATCATCTTCGCCCTGTTCGTTCAGGTAAAGTAACTGCAAGAGCCACGCCAATTAATTTGGGCAGAAATATCCAAGTTTGGCAAATTGACATCCGCACAGAAGAGAATAAACTTTGTTGTGTTTCTAGATTAACCCTTTCCGTAATCAATTTATGACAAAACCAGCAAAAATCGGCGTATTACTTGCCAATCTAGGCACGCCAGATAGCCCAACGCCAAAGTCAATTAGCCGTTATTTATGGCAATTCTTAACGGATCCTCGCGTGGTCGATTTACCCCGTTGCAAATGGTATCCTCTACTCAAAGCCATTATTTTGCCATTGCGTTCAAAACGTATCGCCAAAAATTATCAAGCCATTTGGACAGAGCAAGGATCGCCTTTACTTGCTATTTCACGACAACAAAAAGACGCATTACAAGCCTATTTAGATAATCAAAATATCGATACTCAAGTAGAAATTGCCATGACTTATGGCAATCCATCAATGCAAAGTGCGGTGAAAAATTTGCTTAAAAATCAAGTTGAGCGAATTATTGTCTTGCCTCTTTATCCGCAATACTCTAGCTCAACTACAGGCGCAGTATTTGATGCTTTCGCTAACGCTCTTAAAGAAGAACGAGGATTACTGCCTTTTGATTTCATCCATTCTTATCATATTGATGAAAATTACATTAATGCCTTAGCCGACTCCATAAAAGTGCGGTTAAAATCCGATGAGTTTTTGTTATTTTCTTATCACGGTATTCCTCTGCGTTACGAAAAAATGGGCGATTATTATCGTGAACATTGTAAACAAACGACTATTGCAGTTGTTAATAAGCTGGGCTTAACAGAAAACCAATGGAGAATGACGTTTCAATCTCGCTTTGGCCGTGAAGAATGGCTGCAACCTTATACCGATAAATTTTTAGAATCTGCTGCAGCACAGAACATTCAAAAAATTGCCGTTATTTGCCCGGGTTTCTCCGTAGATTGTTTAGAAACCATTGAAGAAATTGACGAAGAAAATCGAGAAAATTTCCTAAACAATGGCGGACAATCTTATCAATATATTCCTGCACTTAATGTAGAGCATGCACATATTAAAATGATGGGAAAATTGATCCTAGAAAAACTTACTTAATAATAGAAATGGTAAAACGTTTCTAAAATCTTCCGCACTTTGCTAAAATCAGCCATTATTTTTTTCACAAGGATAAAACATGGCTGATTTTCCTTTTATCGTTGAGATCAACGAACAAAATCTTACTGAAATACTGCAACAATCCTTAGAAAAACCACTTGTCATCAATTTTTATGCGCCAACGCATAAAGAATCGGCAGATTTTTTGGTGCTACTTGAGCAAGTTGCAGAACAATATCAAGGACAATTTATTCTTGGAAAAGTAAATTGTGAAAAAGAGCGAATGATTGCCGCACAATTCCGCATCCAAGCATTGCCAACCACCTATTTGTTTAAAGAAGCACAGGCATTAGATGCATTTCCAAGCGTGCTTGATAAATCTTCATTAATCCAACGATTAAGCATTATTTTACCTAAAGAGGAAGATTTAAAATTCCAACAAGCATTAGATTTCTTGCAAGTAGAAAATTACGAAGCTGCATTGCCATTATTGAAAGATGCGTGGGAACTTTCAGATAAGAAAAATAGCGATGTTGCCCTACTCTACTCTGAAACCTATATTGCAATGAAAAAAACGGAGCCAGCACAAGAAATTTTAAATCAAATTCCATTGCAAGATCGTGATAGTCGTTGGCACGGATTACAGGCACAAATTGAGCTACAAATTCAAGCTTCAGATACGCCTGAAATTCAACAATTACAAGCTGATTATGCCAAAAATCCAACGCCTGAAATTGCAATAAAACTTGCTGTTCAGCTTCATCAAGCGAGCAGAAATGAAGAAGCACTGACACTACTTTTCGGTATTTTAAAAACCGACTTAGGCGCGCAAAATGGTGAAGTTAAACAACAATTTTTATCTATTTTAAGCGCAATGGGCAATGCTGATCCGCTGACAAATAAATTTCGTCGATTACTTTATTCGCTGCTTTATTAAGCAAAAAGTTTATAATCAGTAAAATGCAACTTATTGCATTATATTATTACTTAACTACAAACAAGGATTCTTTATGTCAGATACCAAACACGCAAAACTTTTAATTTTAGGCTCAGGCCCTGCTGGTTATACGGCAGCCATTTATGCAGCACGTGCAAACTTAAAACCAGTATTGGTAACGGGTTTACAACAAGGTGGCCAGCTTACCACTACAGATGAAATCGAAAACTGGCCGGGCGATTTTGAGATGACTACTGGTTCAGGTTTAATGCAACGTATGTTGCAACACGCAGAAAAATTTGAGACAGAAATCGTCTTCGATCATATCAATCGCGTAGATTTGTCTTCTCGCCCATTCAAACTTTTTGGCGATGTGCAAAATTTCACTTGTGATGCGTTAATTATCGCAACAGGTGCCTCTGCACGCTATATTGGCTTACCTTCAGAAGAAAACTACAAAGGTCGTGGTGTTTCCGCTTGTGCAACCTGTGATGGATTCTTTTATCGTAATAAACCAGTCGGTGTGATTGGTGGAGGAAATACTGCGGTGGAAGAAGCCCTTTACTTAGCCAATATTGCAAGTACAGTGCATTTAATCCACCGTCGCGATAGCTTCCGTGCGGAAAAAATTCTTATCGATCGTTTGTACAAAAAAGTGGAAGAAGGAAAAATCGTTCTTCATACTGACCGCACTTTAGATGAAGTATTGGGCGATAATATGGGTGTAACAGGATTACGTTTAGCCAACACAAAAACTGGCGAGAAAGAAGAACTCAAATTAGATGGTTTATTCGTAGCCATTGGTCACTCGCCAAATACGGAAATTTTCCAAGGGCAACTAGAATTGAATAATGGCTATATCGTTGTAAAATCTGGTCTTGAAGGCAATGCAACAGCCACTTCTGTGGAAGGCGTGTTCGCAGCAGGCGATGTAATGGATCACAATTATCGCCAAGCCATTACCTCTGCAGGAACTGGTTGTATGGCAGCCTTGGATGCAGAACGCTACTTAGATGCTCAAGAAGCATAAATTTTCTAGCTAATTCCCCTCTTTTAAAAGAGGGGAACTTTTTCTATATCTCGATAAACCTATGAATAAAGTTCGTCAAAAATATTTACAACAATGGCTTCGCGCACAACAAGAACCTATCAAAAAATTAATGCGTGCAAACATTGCTCTCGCTACGCTTTCTGCACTCATTTTAGTCGCGCAAACTTATTTTCTTGCGACGTTGCTCGATAAACTGATTATGCAAAATGTGCCTCGTGATGAACTTATTCCTTATTTTCTCGGGCTAATTATCGGCTTCGGGATGCGTGCTATTATTTTATGGGTACGAGAAAAAATTGGTTTCCGAAGCGGACAATTATTACGCAACCATATTCGTCAAAAAATTCTGGATAAAATTCATCTTGTCGGCCCTGCGACAATTAATCAAAAACCAGCTGGAAGTTGGGCAAGCATTATGTTAGAACAAGTAGAAAACTTACATAATTTCTATGCCCGTTTTCTGCCTCAACAAAGCCTTTCAGCCATTGTTCCAGTGGTTATTTTCATTGCTGTATTTCCGTTGAACTGGGCTGCAGGCTTAATCTTAATGATTACTGCACCGCTTGTTCCTCTATTTATGATCATTGTTGGTATTGCTGCGGCTGACAACAGCCAAAAAAATATGGATACCCTTTCTCGCCTAAGTGCCCAATTTTTAGATCGCTTACGCGGCTTAGAAACCTTGCGTCTTTTTAACCGCACTTCTGAACAAACTGAGCATATTGAAAACGCCACTGAAGATTTTCGTGAGACCACAATGGATGTGCTAAAACTCGCTTTTCTCTCTTCTGCTGTATTGGAATTTTTTACCTCTATTTCCATTGCACTGATGGCGGTCTATTTTGGTTTTAGCTACTTAGGTCAAATTGAATTTGGCACCTATAATGCACCGCTTACACTTTTCACAGGTTTCTTTTGTTTAATTCTTGCGCCTGAATTTTATCAACCCTTGCGTGATCTCGGCACTTATTACCACGACCGCGCAGCGGGTATTGGTGCAGCAGATGCCATTGTTGATTTCTTAGAAGCTGATTATTTAACCGTTCATCAAAATGAAAAAACAATTTCTTTAGAAAGTGCGGTTGAAATTTCTGCCGAAAATTTAGTGGTGCTTTCGACACAGGGTTCAGCATTAACCAAGCCGTTAAACTTCCAAATTCCAGCAAATCACAATGTTGCACTTGTAGGACAAAGTGGTGCAGGTAAAACTTCATTAATAAATGCTATTTTGGGCTTTTTACCTTATAAAGGCTCGCTCAAAATTAATGGTCAAGAACTTCGCGAAAGCAATCTAGCTGACTGGCGAAAACATATTGCGTGGGTAGGACAAAATCCATTGTTATTACAAGGCACAATTAAGGAAAACTTACTACTTGGCAATATTCAAGCCAACGATGAAGAAATTAATCAAGCATTAATGCATTCTCAAGCGAAAGAATTTACCGATAAACTTGGACTTCATCACGAAATCAAAGATGGTGGATTAGGCATTTCTGTAGGACAAGCGCAACGCCTTGCCATTGCTCGTGCTTTGTTACGCAAAGGCGATTTGCTTCTGCTTGATGAGCCAACCGCAAGCTTAGATGCGCAATCAGAAAATCTTGTTTTACAAGCATTGAATGAAGCAAGCCAGCATCAAACTACACTGATGATTACACACCGAATTGAAGATTTGAAACAATGTGATCAAATTTTTGTGATGCAACGAGGAGAAATAGTACAGCAAGGTAAATTTGCCGAATTACAACATGAAGGTTTCTTTGCTGAACTACTCGCTCAACGACAACAGGATATCCAATAATGCGCACATTACTTCCCTTTATACGTTTATTTAAATTCGCCAAATTTCCGCTTATTTTAGGCTTGGTGCTGATGATTTTAGGATTGGGATCCAGCATGGGGTTGCTTACCGTTTCAGGCTGGTTTTTAGCCGCTACAGCCATTGCAGGACTAGGCACTCTATTTAACTTTTTCTACCCTTCAGCCAGTGTGCGAGGTTTAGCTATCGGGCGAACCGTCATGCGCTATTTTGAAAAAATAGTGACGCATGATGCAACATTCCGCATATTGTCCAAATTACGCGTACAAGTATTTGAAAAAATCATTCCTTTAAGCCCAGCGGTATTAAATCGTTATCGTAACAGCGATTTGTTAAATCGTTTAGTGTCCGATGTTGATACACTTGATAGCCTCTATTTACGTTTACTTGCACCATTCTTCACTGCTGCATTTGTAATCATTGCCATGACGATTGGACTTAGCTTTATCAATATTCCACTCGCACTTGGTTTAGGCTTATTTTTGTTGATTTTATTAATAATTATCCCAACCATTTTTTATCGCTTAGGACAGCAATTTGGCGAACGCTTAATCCAAGCACGCACAACCTATCGAACCCAGTTCTTAGAATTTATCCAAGCACAAGCCGAGCTTTTATTATTTAATGCAGAAGATAAATTAAAAGAGAAAATGTCAGTCACAGAAAAAACATGGCAGGAAGATCAAGCCAAAGAAGCAAAATTAAGCGGATTTTCTACCGCACTTGTTCTCTTTCTTAATGGTCTGTTGATTTCTGGAATGCTATGGTTTGCAAGTAACGCCGATTTTGGTACAGATGAATATCGCACGGCTTATATTGCACTTTTCACTTTTGCTGCACTTGCCGCCTTTGAGATAATCATGCCATTAGGTGCGGCATTTTTACACATAGGTCAAGTTATTGCGGCAGCAGAGCGAGTGACCGAAATCATTGAGCAAAAACCGCTTGTCGAGTTTAATGGTAACGAGGAATTTGAAACAAAAGTGCGGTTAATTTCTGCGAAGAATTTAAATTTTTCCTATCCCGAACAAGAAACACTCGTATTAAAAAATCTTACATTAGATTTAGAACAGGGCAAAAAAATTGCTATTTTAGGCAAAACTGGAAGTGGGAAATCTTCACTTCTTCAACTTTTAGTACGCAATTATGATGCAAATCAAGGTGAGCTTTTATTAGCAGAAAAACCCATTTCTACCTATTCAGAAAATACATTGCGTAACCAAATTTGTTTTTTAACTCAACGCGTTCACGTATTCAGTGATACACTTCGTCAAAATTTACAATTTGCAAGTGCGGATGAAATTTCTGATAAAAAAATGATTGAAGTTCTACATCAAGTTGGCTTAAGTAAATTACTTGAGCAAGAAGATAGTTTAAATCTTTGGCTGGGAGATGGCGGTCGTCCGCTTTCTGGCGGAGAACAACGACGTTTAGGTTTAGCACGTATTTTACTCAATAATGCGCCAATTTTATTATTGGATGAACCAACAGAAGGTTTAGATCGCGAAACTGAACGTCAAATTTTACGTTTAATTCTGCAACACGCTGAAAATAAAACCCTAATTATGGTCACTCACCGTCTAAGTTCAATTGAACAATTCGATAAAATTTGTGTAATTGATAACGGAAGATTAATCGAAGAAGGCGATTACAGTAGCTTAATCACAAAAGAAAATGGTTTCTTTAAAAGATTGGTTGAACGAGTATAAGGGGCGGAAACTTTCCCAGCTTCTTCTCGGCACACAGTAATTCCGACTTTGGCTGCTTTCTTCCGAACCTGACCGAGTAAACCAGACACCGTTGCGAGAGACCGAGAAAGTTTCCATTGATATCGCAAATGCGATTGCTCGCTATTATGCAGAATTTATTGCCCTATTGCAAAGACTAATTCAAAAGTGCGGTGAATTTGGCGAGAATTTAAGCCACATTTTCAGGATTTTTATGAAATGAACTACCTCCAATACTACCCGACCGATGTTATCAATGGCGAAGGCACAAGATGCACACTTTTCGTCAGTGGCTGTACGCACGCTTGCAAAGGCTGCTACAACCAAAAAAGTTGGTCATTTTCAGCGGGTGTATTATTTGATGAAGCAATGAAACAACAAATCATCAATGATTTAAAAGACACTCGCATTAAACGCCAAGGGCTGACGCTTTCAGGTGGCGATCCACTTCATCCCCTCAACGTAGAAACATTATTGCCATTTGTGCAACGCGTAAAACGAGAATGCCCCGATAAAGACATCTGGGTTTGGACGGGTTATAAGCTAGATGAATTAGATGAACAACAACGTGCTATGTTGCCTTATATTGATGTATTAATTGATGGGAAATTTATTCAAGAAGAGGCAGACCCAAGTTTAGTTTGGCGAGGCTCAGCAAATCAAATTATTCATCGATTTAAGTTATAAAACACTGAAAAAAACCACCGCACTTTTTAGTCAAAAGTATTGAGCGATAAAAAATCTGCAACTGAATTCTCAATTGCAGATTTTTTTATTGATTTCCAGTTACTTATTTAGCAAGCGATCCGTAATCGTGCCTGCCACCATGGCACCGTTTACGTTAAGTGCGGTACGTCCCATATCGATGAGCGGTTCGATGGAAATGAGTAAACCGATTAATTCCAGTGGTAAACCTAACGTAGATAGCACGACGATAGCGGCGAATGTGGCTCCGCCACCTACGCCTGCGATGCCGAATGAAGAAATGGCGACCACGAAAATTAAGGTTAGAATGTAGCTGAAGCTAAAAGGGTCAATGCCGACCATTGGGGCGACCATTACAGCAAGCATCGCTGGATAAATGCCGCCACAGCCGTTTTGTCCGATAGTGGCACCGAATGTGGCAGCAAAGTTGGCGATGACATTGTTGTTACCTAATTTTGCGGTTTGCGTTTCAATATTTAACGGAATTGTCGCCGCACTTGAGCGAGATGTAAACGCAAAACTTAAGGTTGGCAACACTTTTTTGTAGTAATCCACAGGATTGACTTTAACGAAGAACAATAAAATGCCGTGAACCACAAACATTAAGGCAATAGCAGCATAAGAAGCCACAATAAAATTGCCCAAATTGACAATATCCGCCCATTTTGAGGTGGCAGCCATTTTAATCATCAACGCAAACACGCCGTAAGGGGTTAAGCGAATCACAAAACGCACCAAACGCATCACTAATTTGTTTAAAGTTTCTACACCTTGTGCAATTCGTTCACCAAGTGCTTGATCTTCTTTGCCTAAACTCAAAGCCGCCACGCCAAGTAATGCTGAGAAAATTACGACACTAATAATGGACGTTGGGTTGGCACCCGTGAGATCAGCAAAAGGATTTTTCGGAATAAAGGACACCAACATCGCAGGCACAGTTAAATTAGACACTTGCCCTGCTTTATCTAACACTTTGCCTTGAGCCGCTAATTCACGATCGCTCACGATTAATCCTGCCGCCGACACATCAAATAAATGCACCATCGCAATCCCAATTGCCGCGGAAATGGCGGTGGTAATCAGCAAGGTGGATAACACGCCAACGCTGACTTTGCCCAATGATCTGGTTTGATTGATACGAGCGATAGCAGATAAAATCGACACGAACACCAACGGCATCACGATCATCTGCAATAAACGAACATAACCGTTACCGACCACATTGATCCAATCTAAAGTTTTGTCTAACAAAGGTTTTTCAAAAGCGGATTGCAATACCGCACCAAAAAGCAAACCGAGCAATAAACCGATAAATACCGTTTGCCCTAATTTTTCGGTTT
Organism: Haemophilus sp. HN_Hi16; assembly: GCF_049823435.1. Taxonomy (NCBI): domain Bacteria; kingdom Pseudomonadati; phylum Pseudomonadota; class Gammaproteobacteria; order Pasteurellales; family Pasteurellaceae; genus Haemophilus; species Haemophilus sp. HN_Hi16. Next base: position 987,307 of record NZ_CP187500.1, on the reverse strand, counting down.
TGCGATATAGCTGTGCTAACAGCAATAAAAAAGCAATAAATATCGCCAAATTGACTAATAACATAAAAAATCTCCAAAACTGATTAAAGTGTTTGGAGACTATCAACTTCAGCAAAAATAACAAGTTTTCTTTCGTTATATTTTATACGTTTTGGTAATTAAAATGCGGCTGCAGTGGCTAGCACGCCTGAATAAACTAAATAGCCGCCGAAAAATAAGAAAATTGCCCTTGCAAGATTATCAATATAACGGCTGTATTTGCTGTAAAAAGATTTAGCAAGTGATCGAGAAAATAGCAATGAAATGAAATGAAATGAAATGAAATGAAATAATATAAAAAAGTGCGGTTAAAAATTCATTTAAAATTTCAACCGCACTTTTCAATAAAATCAAATTATTCTTCTAAAACAACTTTACCGATATAGCCTAAATTACGATGGCGTTGCGCGTAATCGATACCATACCCCACCACAAATTCATCAGGAATTTCAAAACCAACCCATTCAACAGGCACTTCCACTTCGCGGCGAGAAGGTTTATCAAGTAACGTACAAATTGCAAGACTCGCAGGATCACGCAAATTCAAAATATCACGCACTTTTTCCAAGGTATAACCCGTATCAATAATATCTTCCACAATTAAAACGTGTTTACCTTTTATATCGCCGTCCAAATCTTTAGTAATACGAACGTCGTGATTCGTGGTCATGCCTGTGCCATAACTTGAAGTGGTCATAAATTCAATTTCCACAGGTAAATTTATCTGACGAACGATATCCGCCATAAACATAAAGGAACCACGTAAAAGCCCTACGACAACAAGGCTATCGATCTGTTTTTCTTGATAAAATTTTGTAATTTGAGCACCTAATTCAGCAATACGCGCATGAACATCATTCTCTGAGATTAAAACATCTACGTGGTGTTTTTTCATTGTGTTTCCTTATGAAATGACAGGGGATAAAATCGTTTGCTATTTTACAAAAAAAAGGCTGAAGTTTAAACCTTCAGCCTTTTTCAACCCTAACGAATTTACTTTCTACTCTACCTGTTGGAGCAACAACAGATGTGCGTATAGTAACAGATATTTAGTCATTGTCAATAAGAATTATTCTCAATTTCAAAAATATTTCTTAATTTCCAGAAATTTTCATTTTATCTAACAAAATAGAACCAGTTTGGATGTTAGAACGATGCTCTATATCGTCAGCTACAGCAACCATATTCTTCAACATATCTTGTAGTTGCCCCGCAATGGTAATTTCGGCGACGGGATATTGAATTTCGCCATTTTCTACCCAAAAACCTGATGCGCCACGAGAATAATCGCCCGTAACAATATTGACACCTTGTCCCATCACATCCGTTACTAACAATCCCGTTCCCATTTGACGTAAAAGTGCGGTCAATCCTCCAGTTAAATTTGGCTTAACAAGCCAGTTGTGAATGCCACCAGCATGACCGGTACTTGACATACCGAGTTTTTTACCGCTGTAACTTGTCACTAAATAAGTTTGTAATACCCCATTTTCAACAATTTCACGATCTTGCGTACGAACACCTTCACTATCAAAAGGCGTTGAAGCCAAACGACGTAATAAATGTGGTCTCTCACTGATATTGAACCAATCAGGTAAGACCTGTTTACCCAAATGTTCGAGCAAGAAACTCGATTTTCTATATAAACTGCCACCACTTATTGCAGCAGCAAAATGAGAAATAAGACCAGTTGCAACATCATTTAAGAAAATGACAGGCACTTCTCGTGTACTCAATTTTTGAGGATTTAAACGAGAAACGACTTTCTTTGCACAATTTTCGCCAACCCAAATGGGCGATTGGAGTTTATCGAATTCACGAGAGATCGTGTATTCGTAATCATTTTCTAAGGCATCTTCTACGCCACCAATAACCGAACAAGATAAGGAATAACGGCTTGATAAATAACTTTGCAACATACCGTGACTATTTCCATACACTTTCACGCCTGTATGTGAATTAAAACTTGCTCCGTTGCTATTTACGATGCGTTTATCCGCTTGCAAAGCGGCTTGTTCTGCTTGAAGTGCCAATTCCGTCGCTTTATCAACATCTATATCAGCAGAATGATAAAGCTCTAAATCAGGCGCATCAAAAGCCATTAGATCTTTATCAGCCAACCCTGTGCAATCATCAGGCGAGGTGTATTTTGCAATAGCAAGTGCGGCTTCCACTGCATTTTTAATTGCGCTTTCGCTTAAATCGGAAGTCGAGGCATTGCCTTTTTGTTGCCCCATATAAACAGAAATCCCCAATGCGCCATCATTAGTAAATTCTACGTTTTCAATTTCTTGCAAACGAGCAGATACGGATAAACCGCTCACTTTTGTGACCGCAACTTCTGCACTTGCGCCAGCTTTCGTTGCTAACGCCACTGCAAAACTGACGGCTTGGCGTAATTCTTGTTCTTGTGCTTTTAAAAGTGCGGTTGAATTTTCGGCTGTTTTCATTATTTTTTCCTATTAAAAATTTTCAACATTTTATCTTATTTTTAAAGTTTATGGTAAAATGCACGCCAATTTTCATAAAGGATAAAAAATGGCAAAACGTAAGAAAAAAGAAGTTTTCGATTGGGAAGATGAAGATCAAGAAGAAATTATTTGGGTGAGTAAAAGCGAAATCAAACGCGATGCGGAAGATTTAAAACAACTTGGCGAAAAAATTGTCAATCTCACGAAAAACAATCTGGCAAAAATTCCACTTAATGAATCCTTACTTGATGCCATTGAACTTGCACAGCGTTTACAAAAAGAAGCTCGCCGCCGTCAATTACAATATATCGGTAAATTATTGCGTGGAATTGATGTTGAACCTATTCGTGAAGCCTTAGATAAAATTGAAAATAAGCATAATCAACAACAAGCTATGTTGCACAAAATCGAAAAAGTGTGCGATGAATTGGTGGAAAAAGGTGATGTGGCTTTAACTGATTTACTAAATGATTATCCTGATGGCGATCGTCAGCAACTACGCAATCTGATTCGTTCTGCACAAAAAGAACTGGAACAAAATAAACCATCAAAAGCCTATCGAGAAATTTATCAAATGCTCAAGGTATTAATGTTGGAAGATTAAAAACATTGAAATTTTCATCCGCACTTTGTGGATAAGTGATTGAAATAAAATGAATATTCGTTGGAATGTAATTTTGGGCGTTATCGCACTTTGTGCTTTGGCGTGGTTTTATTCCTTAAATCAGGAAACCGCAGATTTATCTGAACTTGTGAAAAAACCAGATAGTCCTGATTATGTGGGTTATAAAATGGAAACAACGGTTTTTTCCCCTGAGGGTAAAAAACAATATTTGGCTTTATCCGATAAAATTGAGCATTATACAGTCAATGAACAAACCCTTTTTACCGCGCCTTTAGTTTATTTATATCCCACAACATCAAATGAAAAGGAACAAAATCCCAATCAAAATGTAGATTTTTTTAGCACACAAAACTGGAAATTAAGCGCAAATCAAGCAAGATTGACAAAAGATCAAATATTGTATTTAGAGGGTAATGTCGTCGTGCAAAGTTTAACATCAGATTCTCGTTTGCAACGCATTGAAACAGAATCAGCGGTCGTCAATTTAAAAACACAGGATATGACTTCCGAAACACAGGTTAAAATTAAGGGTAAAAATTTTAGTTCTACAGGATTAAAATTAGTCGGAAATTTACGCCAACAAGTGGCGACATTAAAGGAACAGGTAAAAACATATTATGAAGTTAGTAAGCAATAAAATTCTTTTTCTTGCAACGATGGTATTAGCATCAAGTTCAGCTTTTGCATTGAAAGATGACGTTAATCAGCCGATAAATATCGTTTCGGATAATCAATCCTTAGATATGGAAAAAAGTGTAGTGACATTCACAGATAATGTAGTAATTACACAGGGATCTATCATCATTAAAGCAAATAAAGTTGTTATCACTCGTCCCGCTGAAAAATCAGGGAAAAAAGAAACTGTAGAAGCATTCGGTACGCCAGTCACATTCCATCAACAGTTAGATAATGGCACTCCAATAGATGGAAAAGCAAATAAAGTTCATTATGATCTTGGCAGCGAATTTTTAACATTAACTAACAATGCCGAATTAAAGCAGCTTGATAGTAAAATTAATGGCAGTGTTATTACCTATGATGTGAAGAAACAACAACTTAAAGCTAATGGTAATGGAAAATCACGGGTAACAACAGTTCTTATTCCATCTCAATTACAACAAGCTAAAGGGAAGTAATCTATGTCAATTTTGACTGCAGAGAATTTAGCTAAAAGCTACAAAAGTCGTAAAGTTGTTTCGGATGTCAGTTTAACCGTAAATTCTAATGAAATTGTCGGTTTACTCGGGCCAAACGGTGCAGGGAAAACAACAACTTTCTATATGGTCGTTGGGCTTGTTCGCCAAGATCAAGGTAAAATTGTTATTGATGGCGAAGATATTAGTTTGCTCCCAATGCATAATCGTGCGCAACGTGGCATTGGTTATTTACCGCAAGAAGCCTCGATTTTTCGCCGTTTGACTGTCTATGAAAATTTGATGGCGGTATTGGAAATCCGTAAAGATTTAACCCCGCAACAACGTCGTGAAAAAGCAGATGAATTAATTGAAGAATTTAACATTGCTCATATTCGAGATAATTTAGGACAAGCCTTATCAGGCGGCGAACGTCGCCGTGTAGAAATCGCACGTGCCTTAGCGGCAAATCCAAAATTTATTCTATTAGACGAGCCTTTTGCTGGTGTAGATCCTATTTCTGTGAGCGATATTAAAAAAATTATCACCGACTTACGTAACCGAGGATTAGGTGTTTTGATTACCGATCATAATGTTCGTGAAACCCTTGATGTTTGCGAACGTGCTTATATTGTTGGCGCAGGTAAAATTATCGCAACAGGTACACCGGAACAAGTGATGAACGATGAACAGGTTAAACGCGTTTATCTTGGCGAACAATTCAAATTATAAAAATGAAAATAACTGAACTATTAAGCCCTGAGAATATTCGTCAGGGCGTTAGTTTTTCTAGCAAAAAACGATTATTTGAATCTATTTCACATTTTGTGGTGGAACAAGTTCTTGCAGAACAAGGCGAACAAGCCTGTTTTGAATGTCTTTTTGAACGTGAAAAACTGGGGAATTCTGGTTTAGGAAATGGGATTGCAATGCCAAAAGCAAAAATCCCCGTAACAGTATCAGATAAAGCAATCGCAGTGTTTATGCAACTCGATAATCCGATTGATTACGATGCTGTTGATAGTAAACCAGTGGACTTAATCTTTGCCTTACTGATTCCAGAAAATCAATGTGAAACCTACATTCCAGTTTTAGCATCATTAATAGAAAAACTGACTGATAAAAATGTGTTGAAGCAATTACGTTCAGCTAAAAGTGCGGATGAAATTTGGCAAGTTTTTGAAATTATCGATCAATCAGAAACAACACTTGAAGAAGTGAAAGAATAATTACAGTGGGGAAATTTATGGAAATTATCATTATTAGTGGGCGTTCTGGTGCAGGAAAATCTGTAGCCTTACGAGCATTAGAAGATACAGGATATTACTGTGTTGATAATATTCCTTTAGATTTGCTTCCTCAATTGACTGATATTCTGTCTCAATCTCAATCTCAATCTTCGGTCGCCATTAGTCTCGATATTCGTAATATTCCAAACTCCGCTAATTCTCTTGAGCAAACCCTTTCAACGTTACAAAAGCATCATCAAATTAAAATCATTTTCTTAGAGGCTGATCGTGCTACCCTGATTCGCCGATATAGTGATTCACGCCGTTTGCACCCGCTTTCATTAAAAGATCTATCTCTTGAAGCTGCAATAGATGAAGAATATCGCTATCTTGAGCCATTGATTCAACACGCAAATCTTATTCTTGATACCACCCATCTTTCTACGCATAGTCTTGCAGAACGATTACGCGAATTTTTACGCTATAATAGTGAAAAAGAATTAAAAATTATTGTTGAATCTTTTGGTTTTAAATATGGGATTCCTTTAGATGCGGATTATGTTTTCGATGTCCGCTTTTTGCCTAACCCTCATTGGGATCCAACATTACGCCCAATGACTGGATTAGAAGCCCCTGTCGCAGAATTTCTAAATAGTCATACAGAAGTCAATGAATTTATTTATCTCACTCGTCATTACATTGATACTTGGTTACCGATGTTAGAAAAAAATAACCGTAGCTATTTGACGATTGCCATTGGATGTACTGGGGGAAAACACCGCTCCGTTTATATTGCTCAACAATTAGGCGAATATTTTCAAGCCAAAGGAAAAACAGTACAAATTCAACATAAATCCTTAGAACGGAACAAAAAAATATAAAAAGTGCGGTCATAAAAATATTATTTTTATTGACCGCACTTTTTTATACACTCACAGGCTTTACAATCTCACTAGGATAACAACCTAAAATCTTTAAGTAATTGCTATAACCTTTTAATTCTTCCAAAGCCTGTTTTGTATCTGGATGATGGATATTTGCTTCAATTTCTAGATAAAACATTTCTTCCCAAGGCTTACCGTAAATCGGTCGAGATTCCAGTTTTGTCATATTGATTTGATGCTTTTTAAACACCAATAAAGCATCCACTAATGCGCCAGCTTGCTGTGAAGTTGTCATTAATAATAAGGTCTTTGTGGGAATCTGTGATGAAACTTCGCGAGGATCTTTAGCCACCACAATAAAACGTGTAATATTGTTCTCTTGATTAGCAATATTAGTTTTTAATACACTAAGTCCATACAATTTTCCACCGTCTTCATTGCCCAATGCTGCAATATTAGGTTTATTCAAACTTGCGACTAATTGCATTGCGTGTGAACTACTTTCGCAATATTCAATATGCACGCGATCAAGACTATGAATAAATTGACTACATTGTTGAATCACTTGAGGATGACTATACAACGTATCAATTTGACTCAAATCTGTTTTATCATTGACAAGCACGCAGTGTTTGATTGGATAAGCCAACTCTCCCACTAATGATAAATCAGTATGCTGAAGTAAATCATAAACTTCATTAATTGCACCCGATGTTGTATTTTCTAAAGGCAATACACCAAAGTCAGCTTCTCCAGTCTGAACTTTTTCAAATACTTGCTCAAAAGACTGACATCCTAGTTCTACAAATTGTTTTTGATAACGAGCAGCATAATTACGTGCAGCTAAATTAGAATAAGAACCACGTTTACCTAAAAAAGCGATATGTAAATTTTGATTACGTTGTTCATTAAGTTTATTCTGTAAGTAGACTTGCTGGGTCAATACCGAGTCTTCAATAATTTTTTGGAAAATTGAAGTAATGTATTGTGCTTCAAGCTGATAATTTTCATTTTCAGCAAATTGCACTAGTTCTTGTAAAAGTTGCTGCTCACGCGCGACATCACGTAAAGCCTTCTGCGTCACTTCTTTGCTTCTTACTACATCAAACGCCAAACGATGACGCTCCGAAAGTAGCTTTAACAAACTACGATCGATTTGCGTAATTTGTTGGCGAATGTCAGATAATTCTAATGCCATAATGCTTCCTTATAAAAAATCCCACGAAATTGACCGCACTTTTAGTAGATTCGCCATTTAAGCACGAGATGAAATAAAAAAGCTATACTTCCTACCAGAAATATAGCTTTTTCAACAATAAAACAATTAAATAAGCACTTGCACTGGAGCAACATACCCTTGTGGCACTTGCGCTTTATCTTCAAAGGTTACAAATTCCCACGCTTCTTGATTTGCTAAAACAGCACGAAGTAACTTGTTATTTAAACCGTGACCTGATTTATAGGCTTTAAAATCACCGATAATGTTATAACCAGCCATATAAAGATCGCCAATTGCGTCTAACATTTTATGACGAACAAGTTCATCTTTAAAGCGTAAGCCATCTTCATTTAAGATTCTATAATCATCAAGAACAATCGCATTATCAAGGCTACCACCTAATGCTAAACCTTGAGATTGAAGATATTCAATATCTTTCATAAAGCCAAAAGTTCTTGCTCGGCTAATTTGATGAACAAATGCTTGGGCGGAAAAATTCATTTCATAGTTACGTACATCTTTGCCAATAGCAGGATGGTCAAAATCAATAGTGAAATCTAAACGAAAACCATTGTAAGGTTTAAATTCAGCCCATTTATCGCCATCTTCAACTCGTACATATTCTTTAATGCGAATAAATTTTTTCGCTGCATTTTGTTCTTCAATTCCCGCATCTAACAACAAATAGATAAACGGACTCGCACTGCCATCCATAATTGGAATTTCAGGTGCATCAACTTCGATAATAATATTATCAATACCAAGCCCTGCCAAAGCTGCATTTAAATGCTCAACTGTAGAAATGCGAACACCTTGATCATTAATTAGTGCTGTACAGAGCATTGTATCACGCACTGAATTAGGATCGGCAGGGAATGCCACCGCAGGGTTTAAATCTGTACGATAATAAACAACACCTGTGTTTGGCATAGCTGGGCGTAAGGTTAATGTCACTTTATTACCGCTATGTAAGCCAACGCCTGTTACTTTAATACTTTGTTTTAATGTTCTTTGTTTAATCATTCTACTACCTTCATTTACTAGGTATTTTCTGAAACTTATTAATTTTCTTCACGCTGTGCAGGATTAAAAAAATTATTTTTCTTAAATGCTTCCAAGCGATCTGTAATCGGTTTATCTAACGGTCGTTGATATTCTTCTGATGCAGACCTTGACACTTCAACAGATTCACGACGATGAAGTTCAGGAACAATGTTTACACGCCCTTCGCCTTCAATATTCTGCGTAGAAAGCCCTTGACGAACAACTTGAATTGGATCATTTCCTGCAATTTCCCCTAGACCAGTTGCCACAATAGTTACACGAATTTCATCGCTCATCTCAGGCACTAAACTCGTACCAACAACAACTGTCGCCTCTTCAGAAGCAAAGCTACCTATTGTCTCACCTATAATGTTAAATTCATCAAAAACTAAATCCATTCCAGCAGTAATATTAACTAAAATACCTTGAGCATTAGAAAGATCTATTTTTTCTAGAAGATCGTTACGTACCGCAAGGCGAGCCGCCTCTTCTGCTCTACCCGCACCAGGTTCTCCCACCGCTGAACCAAAACCTATCATTGCTTGCCCTTGAACGGACATTACCGTTCTTACATCGGCAAAGTCCACATTGATTAAGCCAGGCGATGTAATCATATCCGAAATACCCATAACCGAATTACGTAACACATCGTTTGCAGCAGCAAAAGCCTCTATTAATTTAGCATTTTTAGGGAGAACTTTTTGAATTTGTTGATTCGGAATAATAATCATTGAATCAACATATTGGGATAAATCTTTAATACCAAGCTCTGCAAATTGCATACGTTTTTTGCCTTCAAAAGCAAAAGGTTTAGTCACTACTGCAACAGTTAAAATACCCAGTTCTTTAGCAATTTTAGCAACAACAGGCGCCGCACCCGTACCTGTGCCGCCGCCCATACCTGCTGCAATAAAGACCATATCTGCGCCTTCAAGCATTTTGCGGATTTCATCCTGATCATCTTCAGCTGCCTTACGACCAATATTCGGATTTGCCCCAGCACCTAAACCTTTGGTTGTTTCTCCACCAATTTGTACGGTCTGTTGAACTTGACTTTTACGCAATGCTTGAGCATCAGTATTGACGGCATAAAATACTATGCGACCGTGTTCCTCTGATGTTAATGAACTTTCACCAACAAAGGTTCCGCCCATTTCTTGTTTTACCATATTCATTACCATATGGTTTACGGCATTACCACCGCCACCGCCTACACCTACGACTTTGATCAGTGCGCCGGATTCGTTAAAATTGTCGTACTCAGGGTACTCTGGGTATAGCATTGATGTTCTCCGTTACTGCCAGATAAGCTGACTAAATATATAAAATATAAATTCTCTTTATTGTAGATGAAAAATTAAAATAATCAAAATTCTGACCGCACTTTATTGACAATTTTTTTAATTCCTTGCCAAATAGACTCAAAGAAAGTTCCTTCAGAATCATCACTTCCTGAAATTAAATCATCGTCACTATTACTGTGATTATATTGCAATAATCCCACCACCGTTGAATATTGTGGACGATTCACATAATCAGTCAAACCAGTAATATTTAATGGGCTTGCTATACGTACTTGGCAATGGAAAACATTTGAAGCGCATTCTTTAAGATCTTCAATCTGTGCTCCACCACCAGTCATAACCACACCTGCAATTAATTCAAATTTAATATGTTTTGCTTCTAATTCAGCTTTTAACTTATCTAATTCGTCTTTTACCACACCTAAAAGCTCCGTATAACGAGCCGATGTAATTAAAGATAAATCACTTTTTGTTAATGAACGAGGCGCACGACCGCCAATACTTGCCACCTCAATTTTTTTATCTCCGTGCAAACGAGCTGGGTAAAATGCACTCGCATAGTTCACTTTGATCCGTTCTGCTTCTGCTCGCGAAATTGTACAAGCGTGCGCAATATCATTCGTCACAATATTTCCTGCGTAAGGAATTACCTTGCTAAAGCGTAATGCACCATTCGTATAAACCATCACGTTCATTGTGCCGGCACCAAAATCAATTAAACACACGCCGAGATCTTTTTCATCCTCAGTTAGCACAGAATGTGTCGCTGCGAAACCAGAGAAAACCACTTTATCCACTTGCAATCCACAACGTTCAACGGCTTTTTTTAAGTTATTTTGCCAATCTTGATGACAAGCGATCAAATGTACTTGTGCTTTTAAACGCACGCCTTGTAATCCTAATGGATTTTTAATGTTCATCTGACGATCAACAGCATATTCTTGTGGAATAACATGCAATAAAGACAATCCCTCTGGTAATTTTATTGAGCTTGCTGTATGAAGTGCCGAATCGATTTCTTCTTGTGTTACTTCACTTTCTGCTATCGGCACAAAACCACTTTCATTAAGGCTTTGAATATGCTCTCCAGTAATGGCTAAAGTCACACTCATAATCTGACAATCCGCCATAGACTCTGCAGCTTCAATAGCACGTTGAATCGAACCCACCACAGCATCAAGATCAGTGATACTGCCACGATCAATCCCTTTTGAAGGACAACTGCCTACACCAAGCACATTCACTACACCATCAGGAAATACTTCGCCAACCACAGCGACCACTTTTGAGGTGCCAACCTCTAAACCTACTATTGTTTTTGCTTCCACACCTTTAACCATTTTCACACCCAGTTATTTTTATCTATCAACCATACCTACAGCGGCACCTGCCGTATATCTTAAATCTATATAATCTATTTTTTTGTTTTCTGGCACATCAATTTGCGGATAAATTGTGACAAATCGCTCAAGTTTTGATTTCCAATCGCCACGACCTAATTTTAGCACAATATCGTTATCAAGCTGGACCTGCCACGCACCGCGATCATCAATATTGACTCCCTTTGCCATTATATTATTTGATTTTAAATTGACATAAATTTGATTCCACGTCTCAATTACCTTCAAACTCTGATAATCGGGCCCGCCCAAATAGGGCAAATTTTTTGCTGTTAAACGTACAGAGGGAAGCTGAAAAACGATACCATCAAGGGTAACAAATTGATTTTGATTCCAAAACGCAACGGGTTGATATTCCGACACCCAAATACTTAAACGATTTGGCCACATTTTTCTTACTATTGCACCTTTAACCCAAGGTAAAGCCTCAATTTGAGCTTGAATCGGTGCCACATCTTGCCCCCAAAATCCTTTTAATTCGCCCATTTTTAATAGGCTTTCTTTAATATCATTATCGGTAGTAAAGGTATTTTGTCCAACAAGTGCAAATGCGCTAATCGGTTTATCATCCATTTTTTCTAAAATGCTTTGCCAATTAAAATAAACACCAAGTAAAAAAAAGACGCCAAGCAACACCGCAAAAGCCCGAATATGAAAATAATATTTAGGCTTTTGTTCTCCAAAACGAATATTCTGTGGCGTTTTTCTTTTCAGAATGTTCATTACACACTTAGCTCCAAGATTTTCACAACAAGCTGTTCAAAAGAAATACCTACTGTCGCTGCAGATTTTGGGAATAAACTATGGCTAGTCATTCCTGGATTAGTATTAACCTCAACCAAACGGAAATTGCCTTTTGCATCACACATTACATCAATACGACTCCAACCTCGACATCCCACTGCATCATAAGCACGTTTTACTAATATAGCTAACGCTTGCTCGCGTTCAGGCGTTAAACCTGCTGGGCAGAAATATTGCGTATTATCAGAAATATACTTCGCTTCATAATCATAAAATTCGCCCTCTGGAACAATACGAATTGCGGGTAATACTTGATTGTCAAGCACAGGCACAGTTAATTCATCGCCAGCTAACCACTCTTCAATTAGAATGGTATTATCAAATTTAAGCGCATATTCCACCGCACTTTTTAACTCTTCTACCGCTTTTACTTTCGTTAAGCCAACGCTAGAGCCTTCTAAAGAGGGTTTAACCATTAATGGTAAACCTAATTTTTCCACAACAGCCTGAGGGTCTAATTCAGAAAAAGTTTCTCGGGTAACCACTTCCATATCTGCAACAGGTAAACCAAAAGCTTTCCACAACATTTTTGTGCGCATTTTGTCCATCGTTAATGCGGAAGCCATTACGCCACAACCCGTATAAGGCAAACCAATTTGCTCTAATAAACCTTGCATTGTGCCATCTTCTCCACCACGACCGTGCAAAATATTAAATACTCGATCGAAGCCATCACTTTTCAAATTAGCGACATTATATTCTTTAGGATCAATAGGATGAGCATCATAACCTTGATTTAATAATGCTTCTAATACCGTTTTGCCTGAATTGAGGGAAACTTCACATTCAGCAGATGTGCCGCCCAATAACACCGCAATTTTTTCTTGTTTTAAGTTCATTTTTTATCCTGTTTTTCTTCTTATGATGATATTTTTCTAATGCTAAGATTTTCAATCAATCCATCCGGCATTAATTCTTCCAAGATTCAGCCAAGCCACGAGAAATTTTACTTACACTGCCCGCACCTTGTGCCAAAATTAAATCGCCATCTTGAATAATTTGATCAAGAACGTCGCCTAATTGTGATGTGTCAGAAACCAAGATTGGATCGATTTTTCCTAAATTTCTAATTGAACGACAAAGTGATTTACTATCAGCTCCAACAATTGGTGCTTCTCCCGCTGCGTACACATCAAGCATAATTAATGCGTCCACTTGCGAAAGCACTTGTACAAAATCATCAAATAAATCACGAGTACGAGAATAACGATGCGGTTGGAAAATCATCACAATTCGTTTATCTCCCCAGCCTTCTCGCGCGGCTTTAATCGTTACACTGACTTCTGTTGGATGATGACCATAATCATCAACTAAACGCACCTTACCATTTGGACGAATAAATTCGCCTAGCTGATCAAAACGACGACCTGCACCTTGGAAATCGGCAAGGGCTTCTAAAATTGCCTCGTTAGCAATCCCCTCTTCTTTTGCGACAGCTAACGCTGCCGTTGCATTTAACGCATTATGTTTTCCAGGAACATTGAGCAATACATTAATACGTTCATTATCTGGGCAAATCACAGTGTAGTGACCTTGAAAACCCGTTTGTTCATAATCTTCAATACGATAATCTGCCTGTTCACTGAAACCGTATGTAATCACTTGGCGACCAACTTTGGGAATAAGTTCCATTAAAACAGGATCATCAGCGCACATCACAGCTAAACCATAAAATGGTAAATTGTGTAGGAACTTCACATAGGTGGCTTTCATTTTTTCGAAATCGCCTTCGTAAGTATCCATATGGTCTGGTTCCATATTAGTTACAACAGATACCATTGGTTGTAAATGCAAAAATGACGCATCACTTTCATCGGCTTCGGCAATTAAATAACGACTTGCCCCTAAATGTGCATTTTTACCCGCCGATTTCACTAAACCGCCATTGACAAAAGTCGGATCAAGTTTAGCTTGCGTATAAATCATTGAAATCATAGCTGTTGTTGTTGTTTTTCCGTGCGTTCCTGCAACAGCAATACCATGACGAAAACGCATAATCTCAGCCAACATTTGCGCTCGTTGAATCACTGGAATGCGTTTTTGTTTCGATGCAACTAATTCAGGGTTATCATCTTTTATCGCACTAGACACAACAACAACACTTGCGCCTTCAATATGTTCTTCTGCGTGACCAATGTAGATTTTTGCCCCAGCTTGAGCTAAACGTTGAGTGACTACACCATCGGCAATATCTGAACCTGAAATTTGATAACCTTCATTTAATAAAATTTCTGCAATGCCGCTCATTCCCGCGCCACCAATGCCAATGAAATGAATTTGCTGTACACGGCGCATTTCAGGGATAATTTTTCTAATTTCTTCGTGGGAATGCTTCATTTATTTTTCCTTTTCTCCCAAATGACAAAACTCAACTAAAAGTGCGGTTAAAATTCGCAACGTTTTTTTATTTTTAATCATTAGAACACAAAGCCCTAGCTTGAATATTGTTTAATTACTTCAGCTACACGTTGTGCAGCATTAGGCATCGACATTGTTTTCGCTTTCAATGCCATCTGTAATAAATTTTCACGAGTAAAATTTTTTAAATAATTCACTAGAATTTCAGGCGTTAAATCTGCCTGTTCTATAATTTTCGCCGCACCAACATCTGATAAATATTTCGCATTTAAATATTGTTGGCAATCTTTATGTTGGAATGGTACAAAAATTGCTGCGGCTCCCACTGCCGCAATTTCACATACGGTTAATGCGCCAGAACGACAAATAATCACATCAGCCCAAGCATAAGCCTCAGCCATATTATCAATAAATTCTGTGACTTTAACTTTCTCTTGATGCTCGCCATAAAGTTGGCTGACTTCTTCTACCGCACCTTTGCCTACTTGATGACGAATCTCTAATTTATCTGCAAGCTGCGCCACCACTTTGGGCAAAGTATGATTAAGTACTCTCGCCCCTTGGCTACCACCAACAACTAAGACACGTAATTTTTCCTCACGATCCGAGAAACGAATATCAGGATTTGGCATCTCAAATAAATCTTCTCGGACGGGGTTTCCTACCACTTCAGCATTAGAAAAAGCGGTTGGAAATGCCTGCAATACACAGGTTGCAATTTTACCTAATAATTTATTCGTTAAACCCGCTATCGCATTTTGTTCATGTAAAATGATTGGTACACCACAAAGTTTTGCCGCTATGCCAGCAGGACCCGAAACATAGCCCCCCATACCAAGTACAGCGTCAGGCTTTTCTTCTTGAATAATTTTTTTTGCCTGCAACACCGCACGAAGAATAGTAAAAGGCGCGTTAAATAAAGCCTTTATGCCCTTACCACGCAAGCCAGAAATTTGAATAAATCGAATAGGAATAGCATACTTTGGTACAAGCTGAGCTTCCATTCTATCTTTCGTGCCTAACCAGCAAATATCCCATTCTTGTTTTTGTAAAGTTTGAGCAACCGCAATAGCAGGAAAAACATGACCACCAGTACCACCCGCCATCACTAATAATTTTTTCTTTTTCATCTTTTCTATCTCTAATCATCACGCAAGCGTGCTTGACCTATACGAAATAAACGATTTTCGTGATCAATTCGCAATAAAATACCAATGGTGGCGGACATAATGATAATACTCGAACCACCATAACTCACGAGTGGAAAAGTTAAACCTTTAGTTGGTAACATTCCAAGCGCCATACCTAAATTAACAAAGCCTTGAAAGAAAATCCAAAAACCAATACCTAATGCAAAAAAACCTCGAAAACGTTGTTCTAACATTAAGGATTCTCGTCCAATTTTCATTGCACGAAAAATTAATAAACCTAATAAAAGAATAACAATAAATATACCGATAAATCCAAATTCTTCGCCGATAATCGCCATAATGAAATCGGTATGTGCTTCAGGCAGATAATCTAATTTTTGAATTGAATTACCTAATCCTTCTCCAGTAATTTCTCCTCGACCAAACGCTATAAGAGAATTTGTTAGTTGAAATCCCGTACCATAAGGATCTTTAAAGGGTTCTAAAAAACCTGTAAATCGCTTGAGGCGATAAGAAGCTGTCAATACAAGCCAAACGAATAAAATGCCTCCTAGAGCGGTTAATCCTACAAACTGTAAAATTTTTGCCCCCACGATAAAAAGCATCCCAGACATAATAATAAATAGCACGACTGTACTACCTAAATCAGGTTGTAATAAAAGAAAACAACCTAATACAAGCATAACAATAAGCGGTTTAAAAACACTAACATGTTGTGACCGCACTTCATCATAACGACGAGTAAAATAGCTTGCTAAAAAACAAGTGAGTGCTAATTTTGCAAATTCTGCAGGTTGAAAGTTTAAGATCCCCAATGAAATCCAACGTTTTGCACCATTAACCGATGTACCAATAAAAGGGACAAGCAATAATAATATGACGGAAAATAAAAAAATTTTAGCGTGCCATTTTTCCCATTGCGAAGAAGAAATTTGTAATGAAATATAACAAGTTAGCAAAGAAAGTAGCACATAAATAGCATCGCGTTTTGCAAAGTAAAAAGGATCATTAAATAAACGAGAGCTATAAGGAATAGAAGCAGATGTTACTGCCACTAAACCAATTAAAAGCAAAATAACAAATAACCAAAATAGTGCGCGATCATACAACAAACCTTGAGGTGTGATGCGTGTCCATTCATCGTAATTTTTTTTGATATTTTGTAAAAATTCCATCTTATTTCGTGAGTGACTAAATTAGGTTAAGCATTGAGCTAAACGCGTAAATTCTTCGCCGCGCTTTTCAAAAGAAGTAAACTGATCGAGACTTGCACAAGCAGGCGACAATAATACCATATCTCCGCTTTGCAATGTTGGACGTAAAAACGCGATGGCTTGTTCCATTGTTTCAAACAAATAGCTTTGTGATGAAAGTTTTGCAAGCTGCGCACCATCTCGACCAAAACAATAACAAATAATCTGTGGTTGATTAATTAATGCAGCCAATTCTGAAAAATCAGCCCCTTTTCCATCTCCACCTAACAACAAATGCAATTTACCCTCAACATAAAGCCCAGCCAATGCGGCAACTGTACTCCCCACATTTGTTGCTTTAGAGTCATTAATCCAACGAACGCCATTGGCTTGATGTGCTAATTGGAAACGATGATCTAATCCTTTAAATTGACGAAGTGCGGTACGAATTGAGTCTAAATTAATACCGACAGCTTGTGCCAATGCTGTTGCTACCAAAATGTTCATATAATTATGGCGACCCACCAATGTGGCTTCTTCACAAGGTAAAATCACTTCATCTTTTGCCATTAAGTATTGCTTGCCGTTTTCCGTTTTTAGCCAATAATCCGCACCATTTTCCGCAAAAGAAACGATTTGTTCCGCTTGATTTTCGCCTTCTCCAAAAGTCAGACTATCTTCGTTGTTCAGCACGCCTACTTTGGCATTATGATAAATACGTAATTTTGCTTGGCGATAATCTTCTAAATCTACATAGCGATCCATATGATCTTCAGTCACGTTCAAAACAGTTGCAGCCGCAGCTTTTAAGCTGTAAGTTGTTTCAAGTTGAAAACTAGACAGCTCTAGTACATAAAGTTCACAATCTTCATTCAACAATGACAAAGCGGGAATCCCTATATTTCCGCCCATACCAACTTTTACGCCAGCAGCTTTCGCCATTTCATAAACTAAAGTCGTTACAGTACTTTTTCCATTTGAGCCTGTAATCCCCACAATTGGCTTCGTCGCCGCACGGCAGAATAATTCAATATCGCCGATTACTTCCACTCCCGCTTTAAGTGCGGTTTGAATTTCTGGTGTTTTTACCGCAAGCCCTGGGCTAATAACAATCATATCGCTTTCAAGTAACCATTCCTGATTTAAACTACCAGTATGAAGAGGGATATTTTTAGGAAGTTTATCAATACCAGTAGGATTTTTTCGGGTATCAATCACACGAATATTAGCCTGTTGGGATAAGAGATAATCCACACAAGAAAGACCTGTTTTGCCAAGCCCAATGATCGTAATATTTTTGTTTTGATAGGCGTTCATTTTATTTCTTCTTAATTACTATAAGTTTTAAATTTTGCTGATGGGAATATCAATTTATAACGTAAAAAGCTCGCTCTTTCAAAAACTGAAAGAGCGAACCTCACAACATTTATTAACGCAACTTCAAGGTGACTAATCCCATCAATACTAACATTAAGGAAATAATCCAAAACCGAATAATCACTCTTGGTTCTGGCCATCCTTTCAATTCAAAATGATGATGAATCGGTGCCATTCTAAAAATGCGTTGTTTGCGTAACTTATAAGATCCCACTTGCAAAATAACAGAGAGTGCTTCAACAACAAATACGCCACCCATTATCACAAGCAAAAATTCCTGACGAACAAGAATTGCTACGACACCTAGCGCACCACCTAATGCAAGAGAACCTACGTCTCCCATAAATACTTGAGCTGGATAAGTATTAAACCATAAGAATCCCAAACTCGCACCAACAATGGCTGTACAGAACACCACCACTTCGGAACTGTATTTAATATACGGAATATGCAAATATTCTGCGAAATTCACGTTACCTGTAGCCCAAGCAATTAAAGCAAACGCACCTGCAACAAGCGCAGTAGGCATAATCGCTAATCCATCTAAACCGTCGGTTAAATTCACTGCATTACCCGTGCCAACAATCACAAAGTAAGATAACACAATATAGAACAAACCTAATTGAGGCATAATATCTTTAAAGAATGGAATCACTAAACGGGTTGCATCAGTGTCGTGACCAAGCCAATAAAGCCAAAGGATTGCCACTAATGCCACCACAGACATCCAGAAATATTTCCAACGAGCAATTAAACCATCTGTATTTTTACGGGTAATTTTACGGAAATCATCCACAAAACCAATTGCGCCATATCCAAATAATACAAATAAGCAAACCCAAATATAAGGATTAGCAAGATTTGCCCATAATAACGTACTTACGCCAATAGAGAATAAAATCATCACACCGCCCATAGTGGGGGTGCCTTTTTTTGCAAAATGACTTTCAGGACCATCATTTCGCACTTCTTGGCCAAATTTTAAGATCTGTAAACCTTTGATCACTTTTGGGCCAATCCAGAGGGAGATAAAAAGTGCGGTTAATAATGCAAGAATTGCGCGGACGGTAATATAAGAAATCGCATTAAAGGCGGTTTCGTAACGAACAAGATATTCAGCAAGCCAGACTAACATTTAATTTTATCCTTTAATGAATAGATCACATCTTCCATTTTCATTGAACGTGAGCCTTTTCCTAGCACCACGACTTTATTATTTTGTTGTAATTGGTTTTCAATAAGTGGAACTAAGAAATCCACCATTTCAGTTTTATCCGTAAAATGCTTACCCAAAACAGCCTCAGAAATGACCGCACTTTCATTGCCATAAGAACAAACTAAATCTAAATTTGACGACTTAACATATTGTCCAACTTCACGATGAATAGCGAGAGAGTTTTCGCCCAATTCTTTCATATCTGCGACACATAGAATACGGAAAGCATCATAACTTTTTAGGACATCAATAGCCGCACAGAGAGAATCTTTATTCGCGTTATAAGTATCATCTAACAACAATAAATTAGGCGTTACTTGAATAGGAAATAAACGTCCTTTCACTTGTGAACGTTGTTCTAATCCAGCTTTCACATCGGCAAGCGTAGCACCAACATTCATCGCTAGTGCGGTAGCAGCTAAAGCATTTTTTACATTATGCTCTCCAAGATAAGGCAAACTGATGTCAATTTCGCCTTGCGGAGAAACTAACGTAAAGGTTGAACCTTGTTCGTTACCTTGAACATTTTTGACGGAATAATCCTTGCCGTTGAAATATTGAATGGCGTGATTACTGATTTCTTTTTGCCAAATAGCTAAGTGATTATGTTCAGCATTGATAATCGCCACACCATTTTTTGTTAAACCTCGATAAATCTCGCCTTTTGCTTGAACAACCCCCGCTAAAGAACCAAACCCCTCTAAATGTGCGGGCGCAATATTATTAATCAATGCGGCATTAGGTTGAACTAATTTTGTGGTGTAATTAATTTCATTTTGATGATTAGCACCAAGTTCAATCACAGCAAAACGATGCTTTTCTGTTAAGCGCAGCAGAGTTAAAGGCACACCTATATCATTATTGAAATTACCATTGGTAAAAAGTACCGCTTCTGAAGAAGCAGCAGTATGTTGCAAAATACTTGCTGTCATTTCTTTTACCGTAGTTTTACCAGAAGACCCTGTCATCGCCACAGTACGTGGATTAATTTTCTCGCGTAACCATTTTGCAAGTTCGCCCAAAGCAATACGAGTATCTTTAACCACCAGCTGAGGAACAGAAATAGATGAATTTTCTTGCTGAACAACAAGCGCGAGCGCACCTTGTGCTACCGCTTGTTCAAGATATTGATGTGCATCAAACTTTTCGCCTTTTAAAGCAAAAAATAAGCTATTTGATACGCTTTTTCGAGTATCTGTATTAATTTCTTCAACTTGCACATTTTCGTCGCCAATTAATTTAGCTTGAAGAATCTGTGCAAGTTGTACAGTAGAGAGTTTAATCATAATTGAGTGATGATTATTTTAAGAAATCAAGTGCAATTTCTTGGTCGGAAAAATGCACAACTTCCGAACCAATAATTTGATAATGTTCGTGCCCCTTTCCAGCAATTAAAATCACATCATTTTCTACCGCACTTTCAATCGCAAACTGGATTGCCTGTGCACGATCAGGAATAATCCCCACCTTTTCCATATTTTTAAAGCCTGCGACAATATCTGCTTCAATTTGGTTTTGTGATTCTGTTCGTGGATTATCTTTTGTCACAATAATCTTTTCAGCAAACTGCTCTGCAACCTGTGCCATTAACGGACGTTTGCCTCTATCACGGTCTCCGCCACAACCAAAGATGCACCATAATTCGCCTTGGCAATGTTCACGCGCAGCAATCAACGCTTTTTCTAACGCATCTGGTGTATGCGCATAATCTACAATAACGGTTGGTTTATTTGGATATTGAATCATTTCCATTCTTCCACATACTCCTTTTAAAGATTTCGCCGTAGCGAGTAAATTTTCCAATGGGTAACCAAACGATAACAACGTGGTCATTACTAATAATAAATTACTTACATTAAAAGCACCAATTAATGGGCTATGCAAAACGCCATTACCCCAGCTAGATTCAAAAGTAATATCTGCACCTTTAAAATGATAATGGATATTTATTGCTTTCATCCATTGGTGTGAATCTACTTTAAAATCCGCATTCATACTTACGGCAATAGCATCAGGTAATTCAGTTAGCCATTGGTGTCCAATTTCATCATCAGCATTAATCACTTTAATTTGGGTATCTAATTCAGTGAACAAGCGTTTCTTCGCCGCAGCATAATTTTCCATAGATTGATGATAATCTAGATGATCACGGGTTAAATTCGTGAAAATTGCTGCTTTAAAATGCAAGGCTTCTACACGATGCTGCGCCAAACCGTGTGATGAAACTTCAATAGAGGAAAAATCTGCGCCTGCTTGCTTGAAATTTGAAAGGGACGATTGAATTTCCACTGCTGAGCCAGTTGTATTTTTAGCTTCTATAACTTGACCTAAAAGCCCATTACCAATGGTTCCCATCACTGCCGAACGATGACCTAATAATTCCGCCCATTGCACTAATAATTGAGAAATAGTGGTTTTGCCATTTGTCCCTGTTACACCAACAAGGGTTAAATTTTTAGAGGGCGAATCATAAAAAACATCAGCTAAGGACGAAAGATGACGTGCAAGTTGATAATATTTCACTACGGGAACATTCCCAATAAATGCGACAGTTAAATGTTCACTAGATAATTCTGTCTCAGACACCACCGCACTCGCACCAGAATGAATAGCAGAATCAATAAATTGATTTCCATCCACCTGATGACCTTTTATCGCCACAAAAAGATCGCCAGCTTTAACTTTACGGCTATCCAACACCATATTATGGAGTTCTACATCATCCTTTAATTCAGGCAAATT
This sequence comes from Haemophilus sp. HN_Hi16, assembly GCF_049823435.1. Classification (NCBI taxonomy): domain Bacteria; kingdom Pseudomonadati; phylum Pseudomonadota; class Gammaproteobacteria; order Pasteurellales; family Pasteurellaceae; genus Haemophilus; species Haemophilus sp. HN_Hi16. Next base: position 965,118 of record NZ_CP187500.1, on the reverse strand, counting down.
AAAAAGTGCGGTGAGTTTTTTCATAATTTTTCCTTAATTCACTTTTTGATTCTTGTGATCGCCAATATAAACAATACGTTTTGCACTTTTCGTTGTTGTGTTTTCAGTTGCTTCAGCATCTTGCGGAATAGCATTTGCACGTAACGCATAGCCCATAATGCTAGAGAATACAGGGGCAGAAACCGCACCACCATAATATTCGCCTGCTTTTGGGTCATTGATCAAAATCACTAATGCATAACGAGGATCACTAATTGGTGCAATACCCGCAGTAAATGCCACATATTTATTCACATAGTGACCATTTTCAATCTTACGTGCCGTACCTGTTTTTACACCGACGCGGTAGCCTTCCACCATTGCACGTTTATTTTTAATTGCGACTTTCTCTAAAATTCCCACAATATCTTTAGTTATTTTTTCAGAGAAAACCCGTTTCCCAATAACTGGCGGATCAACTTTAGTGATAGAAAGCGGGCGATAAACACCAAAACTACCAAGGGTTGCATAGGCACGGGCAATTTGTAAAGGTGTCGCAGTAATACCATAACCATAAGCAACTGTTGCACGTTCAATATCTGCCCAGCGTTTACGATTTGCATTCAAAATCCCAACTTGTTCGCCGATCAAACCTAAATCTGTCGGTTTACTTAAACCTGCATTTTGATAAGTTTCCATTAATGCACTAGGTGGCATACGCAATGCAAGACGACTTACACCACGGTTACTAGAGTTCATTAAAATCTCGTCTAAAGTTTGTTGAGCACGTGGTGCAACATCCACAATTTCTTTACCGCTTAATTTAAAGGACGTGGTATTAATAATTTCATCTCGTTTAACGACACCTCGTTGAAGTGCGGTTAAAACAACGAAAGGTTTTACCGTAGAACCTGGCTCAAACGTATCGGTGATTGCGCGGTTACGCATTAACTCTGATTTTACGCCGACACGGTTGTTTGGATTATAAGAGGGTGCGGTCGCCATAGCTAACACTTCCCCAGTACGAACATCAACTAACACCGCAGTACCAGACTCAGCATTATTCTCAGACACCGCCTTTTTAATCTCACGATATACCATAGATTGCAATTTTTCATCGATACTTAAGGTAACATCTTGTGCATCATATTTTTTCTCATCGGAGATATGTTCAACAATATTTCCACGTTTATCTTTACGAACAGTACGTGAGCCATCTTTACCAACAAGTATTGAATTAAAACTTTTCTCAATGCCTTCAATACCATTTCCATCAATATCCGTATAACCCACCACGTGTGCAGCTTCTTCTACACGAGGATAAAAACGACGATGCTCAGTTTCTAAAATGATTCCTTTAATTTTTAATCTACGAATATAGTCAGCTTTATTTGATTCAACTTGACGCGCTAAATACAAATAACCAGATTTAGCATTTTTCTCAATTTTTTTCACTAAATCATTTTCGGTCATACCTAATTCTTGGGCTAAAGCTGCAATTCGTTCTTTATCCGCAATCGAATTTTCCTTCAACATCGTTTTTGGATCTGCCACAATTGCGCTCATCGGCACGCTTACAGATAAAAGCTGACCATTACGATCTAAAATAGAACCACGCACTGATAATACTTCATCTTTACGCAAAGAACGCTTATCCGCTTCACTCGATAACGTATCTGCATTAATAGATTGAACATAAGCTGCTCGTGCGACTAAAGCACACAGGCCAAGTAAAATAAGAACCGTCGAAAGCATATAACGTCCACGCATAAAGCATTTTTCAAACAGCTTTTGAGGTTTGTTTTGCTTTACAGTTTCAGGTGCAGTCAATTTTCTAATTGTTTTTTTCGACTTACCTGATTTACGCGGGGAATTAAATTTCACCATCTTTTTTACCTATTATTCTCTAATTTCAACTTCTTGCTCTGAAGAAACAACTTTCATTTTTAATGTACTAATCGCAATAGATTCTACACGCGTACTATCCCCTTCCGTAGCTTCCTGCACTTGTAAATTACGGTATTCATTCTCAAGTGCTTGACGCTGTAAAATTAACATTCCATTTTCAGAAATTAGTTGGCGAGTTTTATGGGTTATCCAAATCGTTCCCATTGCAGAAACTAAAATCCCCATTAACAGCAAAACCACTAATTTATTTGAAGAAAATAAATCTTCGACTAAAATTTGCTGTAACGGATAACGAGGCTTATTATTTTCAGACATCGCTAAATTCTCTCCGCGACACGCAATACTGCACTTCTTGAACGAGGATTTGCTTGAATTTCTGCATCACTTGGCTGAATGGCTTTACCAATAATTCTTAATTTTTGATTACGCTGAATTTGATCTTCTCGCAACGGTAAACCTTTAGGAATATCCTCGCCCTTACTTTGTTTTTTCATAAAATGTTTCACCATTCTATCTTCTAAAGAATGGAAACTTATAATTGATAAACGCCCTTCTGGTGCTAACATATCTAACGCAGAATTAAGCAGACTTTCTAATTCATCTAATTCTGAATTAATAAAAATACGAATAGCTTGGAAACTGCGAGTCGCAGGATGTTTATGTTTATCTTTAAAAGGAACTGCCTGTGAAATAAGTTCCGCCAATTGACTAGTACGTGATAAAAATTCTGTGCCATTTTTTACCGCACTTTTGTTGTACTCGACAATAGCAGTGGCAATACGTTTAGCGAAACGCTCTTCGCCAAAAGTTTTCAACACCCAAGTTAAATCCTCAATGGACACTTGTTTTAACCATTCTTCAGCAGATAAACCTTGAGTTGTATCCATACGCATATCAAGCGGGCCATCTTTCATAAAACTAAAACCACGTTCTGCTTCATCAAGCTGAGGAGAAGACACACCAAGATCAAGCAAAATACCGTCAATTTTGCCCACTAAATTTAATTTGTCACAAATTTCAGGAATATGCGAAAAGCTGTTATGTTCAATCTGAAAACGCGAGTCTTGGATTTTGTGTGCTTCTGCAATAGCACGAAGATCGCGATCTACAGCTATCAAACGACCATTAGAAGAAAGTTGAGAAAGGATAAACCGAGAATGCCCCCCACGCCCAAAAGTACCATCAATATAAATGCCATTCTCCTTCAATGCCAAGCCATTCACGGCTTCGTGAAGTAAAACTGTAATATGTTCAGATGAAGAAAAGGAATTTTCGCTATTCATAAATTTAAGATAAAAGTACTACATTATTTTCTATAATGAGAAATTATTTAACGCATCAGCAGCAAAATCTGCGCTGGAGCCAATTTCTATATCCTCTGCAATTTGAGTATGCCATTCTACATCGCTCCAAATTTCAAATTTATTAAGTTGCCCTACCAACATTAAACCTTTTTCTAATTTTGCGTGTTGGCGTAATGGCCCACTAAGCAAAATACGACCCTGAGCATCCATCTCACATTCAGTGGCATGGCCAAGCATTACTCGCTGCAAACGGCGTTGGGTAGGATCAAAGTTAGAAAGTGCGAGAAGTTTTTGTTCGATTTTTTCCCATTCATCAAGGGGATAAAGTAAAAGACAGGATTGGCGAATATCTACAGTACAAACCATTTGCCCTTGGTTCTTTTCAAGAATTTCAGCGCGATAGCGAGTTGGGATCGCTACACGTCCCTTAGAATCTAAATTAACCGCCGTTGCACCACGAAACATATTACACCTTAAAAATTGAACTTATTTTTAGAAAATCTCTAAAAATCTCCACAAAACACCACTTTTCTCCACTTCTAGCAAGTTTATAATTTGTTCGCTCAACTTGCAAGTAATTCCACATTAAAGCAACTGATTTTTATCAAAATAAAAAAGCCGTTTGAATAAACAATTCAAACGGCTTTTTTCATCAAATTTTATTGACTAATTATTTATATAAGCTTCTTCATCTCGCGTACCTAATGGTTTAAGCATTGTGAAGAACAATACGATACAAACGATGGTTGTTGCTAAACCAAGATACACAGAAAGCTGATAATCTAAGCCGAAACCAATTTTGTTGTAGAACAAATAAGTTGTACATACTGTTGTGATAAACCACGCAGGAAGAGACGCAACCCAGTGGAATTTATGATAACGATATAAATATGCCGCTGCAGTCCATAACATTACCATTGCTGTCATTTGGTTTGCCCAAGTGAAATAACGCCATAATACGCTGAAATCAATGGTTGAAATAAAATAACCTAATACAAACAACGGCACAGCAATTAATAAACGTTTAGGTAATGAACGTTGATCAATATTAAAAATTTCGGCTAACTGTAAACGCGCAGCACGGAATGCTGTATCGCCAGAAGTAATAGGAAGAACAACCACACCTAATACGGCAAAAATACCACCAATAAGACCTAAGAAATGTAACGAACTATCATACACAACTTTAGATGGAGAACCTGCTGAAATTGCATCTTGTAACGCTTGTGGGTTTTCATAGAATGCAAGACCAACCATACACCATACTAATGCAATTATCCCCTCTGTAATCATTGCACCATAGAAAATGAAACGACCTTCACTTTCATTTTCTGCACAACGCGCCATTAATGGAGTTTGCGTTGCGTGGAAACCTGATAATGCACCACAAGAGATAGTTAAGAATAAAAGTGGCCAAATTGGAACATCACCTTTCACTTGGAAATTTTGTGTAAATTTCGCCCAAGTTAAACCCTCGCCATCAGCATTGATTGTACGGAAAAACTCAATTGGATCTGTTGCACTAAAATGCGCTACAACTAGCCCATATACCATACCAATTGACATAAAGAGTAATAATGCACCAAAGAGCGGATAAATTCTTCCGATAATTTTATCAACTGGAAGTAGGGTCGCAAGAACATAATAAGCAAAAATAATGGCAGTCCACATAGCAACAACTGTTGGTTTGTCCATTCCCCATACTTTAATTCCCCCAGCTTCAACAGCATGATGAACTGCTTCAGCATCACCCAGTGACAATGCTCCTTGTGAAGCCCCAAATACATCCATTGTAATGGTTCCTATTAATTGAGCAGGACTTGCTACAAATACGACACCTACAAGTAAAAGCAACACAAGAGCTAAGGTATTAATAAAGACTTTAACGGGACGACCTAAAAATTTACCCGCCAAGTATGGCATGGTTGCGCCACCGTGACGAATACTTAACATACCGCAAAAATAATCGTGAACCGCACCAGCAAAAATACAACCAACTACAATCCATAACATTGCAACAGGTCCATATAATGCACCAAGAATAGGTCCAAAAATCGGTCCAGTTCCTGCAATGTTTAATAATTGAATTAACCAAATTTTAGTTTTTGACATCGGCATATAATCCACACCATCATTCATCTGATAAGCAGGTGTCTGACGTTTTGGATTAACCACAAAGATTTTTTCGATAATTTTTCCATAAACAAAGTAACCAAGAATCAACATGGCTACACAAAAGAAAAACCATAACATAGAAAGGCTCCTCAAAAGATAAAGTAAAGGTATTTAGCATATGCCCTAAACAATCGGCTGTATTCTATTTCAAATTACGCCAAATCAAAAATTGAATTTAAAGATTTTATAAGATTTGTGACTTGTATCACATTTGTAAAATCTAAAACATCTATTAAAATACTAACAAATAAGTAATTGAATAGGTATAGAGCAAATATGTCCTTAACAAGATGCCCCGAATGCAGAAAAAAGATTAGTGAAAATGCAGAAAATTGCCCTAATTGCGGTTTTTCTTTCAAACAAAAAGATCTAGAGATTTACAAACAAAGATTAGAAGCTCGGCGTTTACATAATGAAAAAGTCAATCGTAAAAGCACAAAACTACACATAATTTGGTTTTGCATCTTTGCAATTTTTATCGCAGTCACAAGCTGGATGGTAAATTAATCAACAACAAAACCTCAAATCACTCTCTTGATTGGGGTTAATTGTGAAGTCGTTGATGCCCACTATAAATATTTCCTTTTCCTTCCCTAGCAAAACCAATTAAAATCAAATTATGTTTCTCTGCCATTGTTACTGCTAAATCCGTTGCGGCGGAAATCGTGACTAACATTTCCACCCCACAAGCCACTGTTTTTTGCACCATTTCATAACTCGCTCGACTGGAGGCTAAAATAAAACCTCTAGGCTTACCCGATTTTGCGTGCCAACCAAGCAATTTATCTAACGCAACGTGGCGACCTACATCTTCGTAAATAGCTAACATATTTCCATATAAATCGAAAAATGCACAAGCATGGGTAGCACCAGTTTTACATCCAAGTAATTGATTTTTTTGAAGATCAATAAGACAACTATCTAGCAAATTTAAATCAAATTGAAAAGTACAGTCTAATTTTGGAAAAGTTTTATATACTTGATTCAATTGTTCTGCACCACAAATACCACAACCAGTACGCCCCGTAAGATTACGACGATGCTCTTTTAATGCCATAAATTTACGGCTGGAAAGCTCAATTTGCACTTCAATACCATTGCAAACTTCTACAACATCAATGCCATAAATATCTTCTGGTTTATCAATAATTCCCTCTGTTAGAGAAAAGCCTAAAGCAAAATCCTCTAAATTGTTTGGGGAACACATCATAACTGCGTGAGAAATGCCGTTATATACCAAAGAAACTGGCATCTCAACAGCCAGTATGTCCTCTTTTTGTTGCAAAAGTGCGGTCAATTTTTCTGTATTTTTTGTCTTTCTAAAAAAGTTGATAGTTTGTCGAATCCAGCACTGCATTTATTACCTGCCCATCAGTTAAATGTAAAAAATCTGTTAAATTATTTTTATATTTATGATCTAGATCACAATATTTGTTGAAGCTAATATTATTTGATTATGGATTTATCGTTAAAAAATCGCTATCCTAGCCACCTAATAAATCAGCGTTTTTTCGATGATTTATATACTAGAGAGTGTTATTTTAACGAAATCAACATAATCTAGCTACTAAACGAATTTTATTACTATCTATAATATCTCAACAACTTGTTGTTGAAAGGAGTGATTATGCAGGTCTCAAGAAGAAAATTCTTCAAGATCTGTGCAGGAGGTATGGCGGGAACGTCAGCTGCAATGTTGGGCTTTGCTCCAGCAAATGTATTAGCTGCGCCACGCGAATATAAATTATTACGCGCGTTTGAATCCCGTAACACCTGTACATACTGCGCTGTAAGTTGCGGTATGTTGTTATATAGCACAGGCAAACCTTACAATTCATTAAGTAGCCATACTGGCACAAATACTCGTTCAAAACTCTTTCATATTGAAGGCGATCCAGATCACCCAGTCAGTCGTGGTGCACTTTGCCCGAAAGGTGCTGGCGCACTCGATTATGTCAATAGTGAAAGCCGTTCTTTATATCCTCAATATCGTGCGCCCGGTTCTGATAAATGGGAACGAATTTCTTGGAAAGATGCCATTAAACGTATTGCTCGTTTAATGAAAGATGACCGAGATGCCAACTTTGTTGAAAAAGATGCAAGTGGAAAAACGGTTAATCGTTGGGCAACGACAGGAATTATGACTGCATCAGCAATGAGCAATGAAGCTGCGTTATTAACGCAAAAGTGGATTCGAATGCTCGGTATGGTGCCAGTATGTAACCAAGCGAATACTTGACACGGACCAACGGTAGCAAGTCTTGCTCCATCATTTGGTCGCGGTGCCATGACAAATAACTGGGTTGATATTAAAAATGCCAACTTAATCATCGTTCAAGGCGGTAACCCTGCTGAAGCCCATCCTGTTGGCTTCCGTTGGGCAATTGAAGCGAAGAAAAACGGTGCGAAAATCATCGTTATTGATCCGCGTTTTAACCGTACCGCATCCGTTGCAGATTTACACGTGCCAATTCGTTCTGGTTCTGATATTACGTTCTTAATGGGCGTGATCCGTTACCTATTGGAAACAAATCAAATTCAACACGAATATGTTAAACACTATACCAATGCTTCATTCTTAATTGATGAAGGTTTCAAATTTGAAGACGGTTTATTTGTAGGTTACAACGAAGAAAAACGTAACTACGATAAATCTAAATGGAACTACCAATTTGATGAAAATGGTCACGCTAAACGTGATATGACATTACAACATCCTCGTTGTGTCATTAACATCTTAAAAGAGCACGTTTCTCGTTATACCCCAGAAATGGTTGAGCGTATTACAGGTGTAAAACAAAAACTCTTCTTACAAATCTGTGAAGAAATTGGTAAAACCTCAGTACCAAATAAAACGATGACGCATCTATATGCATTAGGTTTTACAGAGCATTCAATCGGTACACAAAATATTCGCTCAATGGCGATAATCCAATTACTTTTAGGTAATATGGGGATGCCAGGTGGCGGTATTAACGCATTACGTGGACACTCCAATGTTCAAGGTACGACAGATATGGGCTTATTGCCAATGTCTTTACCAGGTTATATGCGTTTGCCAAACGATAAAGATACCTCTTACGAGCAATACATTAACGCAATTACACCAAAAGATATCGTTCCAAACCAAGTGAACTATTATCGTCATACTTCAAAATTCTTTGTTAGTATGATGAAAACTTTCTACGGAGATAATGCCACTAAGGAAAATGGCTGGGGATTCGATTTCTTACCAAAAGCAGATCGCTTATATGATCCGATTACTCACGTTAAATTGATGAATGAAGGCAAATTACACGGTTGGATTTTACAAGGTTTTAACGTATTAAATGCACTACCAAATAAAAATAAAACGTTATCTGGTATGAGTAAACTGAAATACTTAGTCGTTATGGATCCATTACAAACTGAATCATCAGAATTTTGGAGAAATTTTGGTGAGTCAAATGATGTAAATCCTGCGGAAATTCAAACAGAAGTTTTCCGTTTACCAACTACTTGTTTCGCAGAAGAAGACGGATCAATCGTTAATTCTGGTCGCTGGGCTCAATGGCACTGGAAAGGTTGCGATCAACCGGGAGAAGCCTTACCTGATGTTGATATTCTTTCTATGCTACGCGAAGAAATGCACGAACTTTATAAAAAAGAGGGTGGTCAAGGCATTAAATCTTTTGAAGCAATGACTTGGAATTATGCTCAACCACACTCACCAAGTGCGGTTGAATTAGCCAAAGAATTAAATGGTTATGCACTTGAAGATCTTTATGATCCAAACGGTAACTTGATGTACAAGAAAGGTCAATTACTCAATGGATTTGCACATTTACGTGATGATGGTACAACAACATCAGGTAACTGGTTATATGTTGGTCAATGGACTGAAAAAGGCAACCAAACTGCTAATCGCGATAATTCAGATCCATCGGGTTTAGGTTGTACTATTGGCTGGGGCTTTGCATGGCCTGCAAACCGCCGCGTACTTTATAGCCGTGCATCATTAGATATCAATGGTAATCCTTGGGATAAAAACCGCCAATTAATCAAATGGAACGGTAAAAACTGGAACTGGTTTGATATTGCTGACTACGGTACGCAACCACCAGGTTCTGATACAGGACCGTTCATTATGTCCGCAGAAGGCGTAGGACGTTTATTTGCCGTTGATAAAATTGCAAATGGCCCAATGCCAGAACACTATGAACCAGTTGAAAGCCCAATTGATACAAACCCACTTCATCCAAATGTAGTGACAGATCCAACTTTACGTATCTATAAAGAAGATCGTGAATTTATTGGTTCAAATAAAGACTATCCATTTGTAGCAACAACTTATCGTTTAACCGAGCATTTCCACAGCTGGACTGCACAATCTGCATTAAATATCATCGCACAACCACAACAATTTGTGGAAATTGGCGAAAAATTAGCGGCAGAAAAAGGCATCCAAAAAGGCGATATGGTAAAAATTACTTCTCGTCGTGGCTATATTAAAGCGGTTGCCGTGGTTACAAAACGTCTTAAAGATCTCGAAATTGATGGACGTGTCGTACACCATATAGGTCTTCCAATACACTGGAATATGAAGGCATTGAATGGCAAAGGTAACCGTGGATTCTCTACTAATACCTTAACACCATCTTGGGGTGAGGCAATCACGCAAACACCAGAATACAAAACATTCTTGGTAAATATTGAAAAAGTTGGGGAGGCATAATATGGCCGGAACTGCTCAAGGCGTTCAAACGCAAGACGTTATTAAAATCTCCGCAACATCTAGTTTAACACCAGCACCACAAGCGAGAGATCATAAAGTCGAAGTCGCAAAATTAATTGATGTTTCAACTTGTATCGGATGTAAAGCCTGCCAAGTGGGTTGTTCAGAGTGGAATGATATTCGCTCTGATGTCAATGCACAATGTGTTGGGGTTTATGACAATCCAGTTGATCTTGATGCAAAAGCGTGGACGGTGATGCGTTTTAACGAAGTTGAAGAAAACGATCGTTTAGAATGGCTGATTCGTAAAGATGGCTGTATGCACTGCGCAGAACCTGGTTGTTTAAAGGCTTGTCCAGCACCTGGTGCGATCATTCAATATGCTAACGGTATTGTAGATTTCCAATCCGATAAATGTATTGGTTGTGGTTATTGTATTGCAGGCTGTCCATTCAATATTCCACGTATGAATCCTGAAGACAATCGTGTATACAAATGCACCCTTTGTGTGGATCGTGTTTCTGTAGGACAAGAACCAGCTTGCGTGAAAACCTGTCCAACAGGTGCGATTCGTTTCGGCTCTAAAGAAGAAATGAAAATTTACGCAGAACAACGCGTGGCAGATTTAAAATCCCGTGGTTATGAAAACGCAGGACTTTACGATCCTCCGGGTGTAGGCGGTACACACGTAATGTATGTGTTGCATCACGCAGATAAACCTGAGCTTTACAATGGTCTTCCAAAAGATCCTCAAATTGATTTGAGTGTGACCTTATGGAAAGATGTATTGAAACCATTCGCTGCAGTGGCAATGGGTGGTCTAGCTCTAGCAGAAGTTGCACATTACTTAACCGTTGGCCCAAATGTAGAAGAAGATGTAGAAGATCATCATCACGAATTTGAAGAAAATAAACCGTCTAAGGGGGAAAACAATGAGTAAAATTGAAATTAGCAACGATACTCGCGTTATCCGTCATAGAACCCCAGCGCGTATTAGTCACTGGATGTTGGTTATTTGCTTTTTTATGACGATGTTCACTGGCGTTGCATTTTTCTTCCCTGACTTTGCTTGGCTCACAGAAATTTTGGGTACACCACAAATTGCGCGCGCCATTCACCCATTCACAGGGATTTTAATGTTCTTCGCTTTCATCTACTTAGCGTTATTGTACTGGGATCACAATATTCCAGAAAAAAACGATATTCGCTGGGCAAAAGGTGTCGTTGAAGTGCTTAAAGGGAATGAACACGCAGTTGCTGACAACGGTAAATATAACCTTGGTCAAAAAATGCTCTTCTGGACATTAAACTTGGCGATGGTAACGTTATTAGTCACTGGCATCATTATGTGGCGTCAATATTTTTCACATTACTTCTCAATCCCAGTATTGCGAATTGCTATTTTACTCCACTCTGCAAGTGCTTTTATGTTATTCACTGGTATCTTAGTGCATATATATATGGCATTTTGGGTTAAAGGATCAATTCGCGGTATTGTTGAAGGTTGGGTAACCGTTCGTTGGGCGAAAAAACACCACCCAAGATGGTATCGTGAAGAAGTTTTATCAAAACTTGAGGAAGATTTACTCAACGAGCAATCTGGCAAAGTAGGTAAAACCAAAGTCTTATTTAAAGGATTTGGCAAATAAGCTGAAATCCTGAAAAAGAAAAAGTGCGGTTAAAATTGACCGCACTTTTTATTATAAAAGTGAGAGAATATGAGTATCAAAATCTTATCTGAATCAGAAATTAAACAAGTAGCAAATTCATATCAAGCCCCAGCGGTTTTATTTGCCAATCCTAAAAATCTTTACCAACGCAGAGCGAAACGTTTAAGAGACTTAGCACAAAATCATCCTCTATCTGATTATTTATTATTTGCTGCAGATATAGTTGAAAGCCAACTTTCCACGTTAGAAAAAAATCCTTTACCGCCACAACAGCTTGAACAGTTAAATGCTATCGAGCCACTAAATGCCAAAACCTTTAAGCGAGACAGTATCTGGCGTGAATACTTAACTGAAATTCTTGATGAAATAAAGCCCAAAGCTAACGAGCAAATTTCTGCAACAATCGAATTTCTTGAAAAAGCCTCCTCTGCCGAATTAGAAGAAATGGCAAATAAGCTATTAGCACAAGAATTTAATTTAGTCAGCAGTGATAAAGCCGTCTTTATTTGGGCTGCACTTTCCCTTTATTGGTTACAGCTCGCCCAGCAAATTCCCCATAATAGCCAAGTTGAGAACGCCGAAAATTTACATCACTGCCCTGTTTGTGGTTCTTTACCTGTGGCAAGTATGGTACAAATTGGTACATCACAAGGTTTACGCTACTTACATTGTAATTTATGTGAAAGTGAATGGAATTTAGTACGTGCACAATGCACCAACTGTAATAACCACGACAAACTCGAAATGTGGTCATTAGATGAAGAACTTGCACTTGTTCGTGCTGAAACCTGTGGTAGCTGTGAAAGTTACTTAAAAATGATGTTCCAGGAAAAAGATCCTTACGTAGAACCTGTAGCCGATGATTTGGCCTCCATTTTCTTAGATATTGAAATGGAAGAAAAGGGTTTCGCACGCAGCGGATTAAATCCATTTGTTTTTCCTGCAGAAGCAGCATAAAAATATAGCCTAGAAATATCTAGGCTAATTATTTAAATCTATAGATAACACGCCATTACTACGGCATTTTCTCGTCCACCACTGGGTTTCGGATAATAATTTTTCCGAATATCGACTTCATTAAAACCAATTTTTTCATACAAGAAACGAGCGGGGTTAGACTCTCTGACTTCTAGCCATAAAGTCTGTACACCTCTTTCCTTTAATTGAAAGATTAATTCGTCTAACAATAATTTGCCAAATCCACAACCTTGATAATTAGGCAAAATCGCAATATTAAACAAATTCGCTTCATCTAATACGGTTTGGCAAATCGCAAAACCGATAATCTGATTATTCTCAATTAATTTTAAATTGAGATAACGATCCCCTTGATTATTTTTTAACGTCCCCAGCGACCAAGGCACCAGATGTGCTTGCTGTTCGATTTCATACAATCGCTCGAAATCACAGGCTTCAATTTGAGAAATAATAGACATAATTAAGGCTGCTGAATTTGTTGCCACAACACTCGTTTGGCTTGGTGATTAAATTGAAATTGCTGCCAACTTGGCGAGCGATAAACCTGCTCTGCCTGCACACAAAATGCTAAAGTGCGGTCAATTTGGTCGCTATTTTCTGATAGTAACCAATAACGAATAGGTTGCTTACATTCCATATGCTGGATTTGATCGTAATTCAAACATAAGCAATTTTCTTTTTTAAGCTCAAGGCTTAACAGCACATCAGCCAACAAAGGCGAGCTACTGATATTCTCATCGGAAACAGTGATAAAGCGAATATTCTCTGCCACACTGATTCCTACGGAACCTTGCAGCACCTCGGGGCGATATAATTCCCACTGGGAAATGCCCATTTCTTGTAAAAGAAGATCGCGTCTGTTCATAAGTGAATTTTTAAAAACGTTGCTTGAAAAATAGTGTTAATTTCTTTCATTAATCTTTGCTAAAATGACGCATAATTTTAACTAATAACCCACAGGATTCAAAGCGTGATTTCTCTAGAAAGCCAAGTTTTAGAACGCCATCTTTCATTTTTTGACGGTAAATCGGTATTATTTGCTGGAGGAATTTCTGATAATTTTCCTCAAACATTAGCCTCAAAATGCCAATCAATCCAAATTTGGAGCTGCTATTTTGACTATGCAAGAACGCAAAGTGCGGTCAATTTTTCCGTTGAATTTCAAGATCAAGCCGATTTAATCGTTTATTATTGGACTAAAAACAAACAAGAAGTCAATTTCCAACTGCTTCAACTATTGTCTCAAGCTCCTATTGGTCAAGAAATATTAATTATTGGCGAAAATCGTTGTGGCGTACGTTCAGTAGAAAAAACATTAGCACCCTATGGGGAAATAGCAAAAATTGACTCTGCTCGCCGTTGTGGTTTATATCATTTTTCACTACAAAATAAACCGAACTTTGAGCTTAAAAATTTCTGGAAAACCTATCAACATTCAACACTTGAAGACTTAACTATCTATAGTTTACCTGGGGTATTTAGTGCGGCGGAATTAGACACAGGCACGGAACTGTTACTTTCAACCATTGATAATAAAATAAAAGGAAAAGTGCTTGATCTTGGCTGTGGCGCGGGAGTAATTGGCTCTATGATAAAAAAACGCTCGCCTAACACACAAATTACAATGACAGATATTCACGCTATGGCGTTAGAATCAGCGCGTAAAACACTTTCGGAAAATCAATTACAAGGGAAGATTCACGCCAGTGATGTCTTTTCTGATATAGAAGGAAAATTTGATTTGATTATTTCGAATCCACCATTCCATGATGGCATTGATACCGCTTATCGAGCCGTAAAAGAACTTATCACTCAAGCGAAATGGCATCTTAATCAAGGTGGAGAATTACGTATTGTCGCCAATTCATTTTTGCCTTATCCCGAGCTACTTAAACAACATTTCAATGATTATCAAGTTCTTGCTCAAACAGGAAAATTTAAAGTGTATTCAGTGAAAAATTAGAAACAAAAAAATCCCCATCACAATAATGGGGATTTTTATTATGCGTATAAATTTTACCGCACTTTATTCATCCATATATCCTAAACTACGTAGCGCACGTTCATCATCTGCCCAACCTGATTTCACTTTTACCCAAAGTTCAAGATGGACTTTGTTATCAAATAAACGTTCCATATCAGCACGTGCTTCCATACCAATAGTTTTAATTTTTTGACCGCCCGCACCAATTACCATTTTTTTCTGCCCCTCACGCTCAACCAGAATTAATCCATTTATTTCATAAGTACCACGTTCATTCACTTTGAATTGTTCGATTTCAACAGTAACAGAGTAAGGCAATTCTTCTCCCGTAAAACGCATTAATTTTTCACGGATTATTTCCGATGCCATAAAACGTTGCGAACGATCTGTAACATAATCTTCTGGGAAATGATGCACACCTTCGCGTAAAGATTGGCGTACAATTTTCTCTAATTCATGAACATTATTACCACGCTGTGCAGAAATTGGCACAATGTGAGCAAAATTAAATTTACTGCTAAGATCTGTAATAAACGGCAATAAATCATCTTTATTTTTGATGTTATCTACTTTGTTGATAGCAAGCACAACGGGGGATTTTGCATTGCGTAATTTGTTTAGCACCATCTCATCATCTGCATTCCAATGTGTGCCATCTACGACAAAAATAATTAAATCAACATCGCCGATAGCACTACTTGCAGCTCGGTTCATTAAGCGGTTAATTGCGCGTTTTTCCTCAATGTGAAGCCCTGGGGTGTCCACATAGATTTCTTGGTATGCCCCTTCAGTTTTAATCCCAACAATGCGGTGACGGGTGGTTTGTGCTTTACGTGATGTAATTGAAATTTTTTGTCCTAAAATTTTGTTTAAGAGTGTTGATTTACCCACATTTGGGCGACCTACGATAGCAATAAAGCCGCAATAGGTTTTGTCGAATTGTTCGGTCATTTGATGTCCAGTTCTTTTAAAATTTGTTCTGCTGCCGCTTGTTCGGCTTTACGACGGCTAGATCCTTTTGCCACAAAAGTGCGGTCAATTTTCTCCGCACTTTTCACTTTACATTCAACAGTGAAAATTTGGCAATGGGCTTCCCCTTGAATATTTACCACTTCATAAGTTGGCAATGGCAGATGTTTGCCTTGTAAATATTCTTGTAAACGCGTTTTCGCATCTTTTTGATTATCGCCTGGTTTAATTTCTGCCAATAATTGTTGATACCAATTTCGAATCACTTGGGTCGTCACAGCCAATCCTTGATCCAAAGACATTGCACCAATAATCGCTTCTACACAATCGGCAAGAATAGATTCACGGCGAAAACCACCGCTCTTTAGCTCGCCAGAACCAAGCAACATATAATCGCCTAATTCAAATTGGCGCGCTAAAATCGCTAAAGTGGGTTCTCGCACCAAAGTAGCTCGCATACGGCTTAGTTCGCCTTCATTACAACGTGGAAACTGATGATAAAGTGCTTCAGCGATAGTGAAATTAAGAATGGAATCGCCTAGAAATTCTAGGCGTTCATTATGTTGAGTTGCCGCACTTCGATGCGTAAGTGCCAGCTTTAAGAGCGCAATATCATTAAAACGATAACCGATTTTACGCTCAAGTCGATCTAAATGATTCATCTTATTTTATTGCTGTAAAGAAACGATCAAAACGGAAACCTGTTGGCCATTCATTCGCTTCTTTTTCTAAGCTCATCCAAATATAAGTGGCTTTCCCCACAATATTTTTTTCAGGCACAAAGCCCCAGAAACGGCTATCATCACTGTGATCGCGATGATCCCCCATCACAAAATACTGCCCTTCTGGCACAAGCCATTCTGCAGTTTGCATCCCCTCTTGTGGGAAAAATTCAGAGCCTGAATAACGACGATATTCACTAATTAACACATTGTGTGTTACATCGCCTTTTTCAGTCAATTCTAATTCATTAGGAAAAGCTGGATTTGTTGGATTTTGTGTATATTCAAACGCCTTGGTTTCGCAATCAATTTCACAAGGTTTACCTTCTTTACCATATACAATTTTTAATGTTTTTTGTTCCACATCAAAAATTATGCGGTCTCCGCCCTTTCCAACAATACGTTTAATATAATCAACACCAGACATATTATCTTTTGAACTTAACGCAAGATTTTCTGCAAAAGCCGCTCGCGTTGCCCCAAGACCTGTACGAATTAACGCTTGTTGTGGTGCTTTAAACACAATTACATCGCCACGTTGTGGTTTTTCGCCTGCAATAATGGTGTTTTGGAAAATCGGATCTTTCACACCATAAGCATATTTATTCACAATTAAAAAATCGCCAACACGTAAGGTGGATTCCATTGAGCCAGAGGGAATTTGAAACGGTTCAAACAAAAAAGAACGAACCAAAAATACCACTGCAAGCACAGGAAAAAGTGAAGATAAAAATTCTGAAGCCTCAGAAATCGGTTCAATTTTGGCTTTTTCTTCCTGACTTAAAGTTTTGCCAGAACGTTGTTCTGCACGAGCCACTTGACGATGACGTTTTGGCAGCACCACAAAACGATGATAACACCATAATACGCCAGAAAGTGCGGTCAAAATTAGTAACAAAATACTAAAAGTATTTGGCAGCTGAAAATAATCTAATACTTTCCACACACCAAAACCCACAGCTAATAAAATCACAAAAAATAAATTTGACATAATTTTCCTTATTTATCTTTTCCTACGTGTAAAATTGCTAAAAACGCCTCTTGTGGCACTTCTACATTACCCAAAGATTTCATACGTTTTTTACCCTCTTTCTGTTTCTGCAAGAGTTTTTTCTTACGGCTCACGTCACCACCATAACATTTTGCCAATACGTTTTTACGTAATTGTTTTACGGTTGAACGCGCAATAATGTGGTTTCCAATAGCTGCTTGAATGGCAATATCAAATTGCTGACGAGGAATTAACTCACGCATTTTTTCAACCAATTCACGACCACGATATTGTGAATTATCTTTATGAACGATTAAAGCCAACGCATCCACTCGTTCGCTGTTAATCATAATATCCACGCGAACCATATCTGCCGCTTGGAAACGTTTGAAACCGTAATCTAACGAAGCATAACCACGCGATGTTGATTTTAAACGGTCAAAAAAGTCTAGAACAACTTCACCCATTGGAATTTCATAAGTCAGTGCAATCTGATTACCGTGATATACCATATTGGTTTGCACGCCACGTTTTTCAACGCAAAGGGTAATAACATTACCTAAATATTCTTGCGGCACCAGCATATTACATTCTGCGATTGGCTCGCGAATTTCAGCAATATTATTAAGTGGAGGCAATTTTGCAGGACTATCCACATAAACAACCTCGCCATTCGTTAATTGCACTTCGTAAATTACCGTTGGCGCAGTCGTGATAAGATCTAAATCATACTCACGCTCTAGACGCTCTTGAATGATTTCCATGTGTAAAAGGCCAAGGAAACCACAACGGAAACCAAAGCCAAGTGCGGTCGAAGTTTCTGGTTCATAGAAAAGTGATGCATCGTTTAAACTTAATTTGCCAAGTGCATCACGAAATGCTTCATAATCATCAGAACTTACAGGGAAAAGCCCAGCATAAACCTGTGGTTTTACTTTTTTAAAACCTGGCAACACTTCAGTTGCAGAATTATGTTGATGGGTTAAGGTATCCCCAACTGGCGCGCCTAAAATATCTTTAATCGCACAAACAACCCAACCCACTTCGCCACATTCTAAAACAGTCGTATCTTCTTGTTTTGGCGTAAAAATCCCTAAACGATCTACGTTGTAAGTTTGCCCTGTGGACATCACTTTAATTTTATCGCCTTTACGTAATACCCCGTTTTTAATACGCACTAAAGATACCACGCCCAAATAGTTATCGAACCAAGAATCAATAATCAATGCTTGTAATGGTGCATTAGGATCGCCTTCTGGTGCGGGAATTTTTGCCACGATTTCTTCTAATACATCTTCGATACCCACACCCGTTTTAGCTGAGCATTGAACCGCTTCCATCGCATCAATTCCCACGATATCTTCAATTTCTTCCGCTACACGTTCAGGATCTGCGGCAGGCAAGTCGATTTTATTCAAAATCGGCACTACTTCTAAATCCATTTCGATTGCGGTATAACAGTTTGCCAGAGTTTGGGCTTCAACTCCTTGTCCTGCATCCACAACTAACAACGCCCCTTCACAAGCAGCAAGAGAGCGAGACACTTCATAAGAAAAGTCCACGTGTCCTGGTGTATCGATGAAGTTTAATTGATAAGTTTCGCCATCTTTGGCTTTATAATTTAAAGTCACACTTTGTGCTTTGATGGTAATTCCACGTTCACGCTCAAGATCCATTGAATCTAGCACTTGCGCTTCCATTTCACGATCCGAAAGGCCACCACAAGTTTGAATCAAACGGTCAGAAAGCGTTGATTTACCGTGGTCAATATGGGCAATAATAGAAAAGTTGCGAATATTCTTCATAAAAGATAGTTTTTCTCAAAAAATCAATAAATTTAACTGGCGGATTCTACCTGAAAAGCGCGGAAATCGCTAGAGATGAAAAGGAAAAGTGCGGTCAAATTTTTTAACCTTTTAGATAAAACAAAACCCCGAATAACTTCGGGGTTTCTTTTTTTCATTCAAACTGAAATTATAGGCTTTCAGTGAAAGTACGAGTGATAACGTCGCGTTGTTGTTCTGGCGTTAAAGAGTTGAAACGTACTGCGTAACCAGAAACACGGATAGTTAATTGTGGATATTTATCTGGGTTATTTACCGCATCTTCTAAAGTTTCACGACGTAATACGTTCACGTTTAAATGTTGGCCACCTTCAACTTTTACAGTTGGTGCTACGTTTACTGGTAATTCACGGTATTCGATTTGACCTAATTCGCTCACTGCAACAACTTGGTCTTCAGCAAATTCGCCTTTTGCACACAAGCAACGAGCTTCATTTTTTTCGCTGTCTAATAACCAGAATGAATTAAGCAAATTGTCATTTGCCGCTTGAGTAATTTGAATACCTTTAATCATAATAGCCTCCTAATTGGCACGAAAATAATAAAACTGTACAAATTTTATCAAATCATTTTAATATTTCAAATTATTTTAGATTTATTTGATAAAGAGCAGGTTATTTTTTTAATTAATTTTTATAAATTTGATCTAAATTAAAATTTATTAATTTTTAAATAAAATTTATATCAATAATTTAACATTAATTTAACTTTTTATTGAATGAATGTTTTTGTTTATAATGAATAAAAACTTATTAATAGGATAGAATAATGAAAAACTGGACAGACGTTATCGGAAAAGAAAAAGAACAACCTTACTTTCAACACGCACTACAACAGGTTCATCTTGCAAGAGCAAGCGGAAAAACAATTTATCCACCACAAGAAGAGGTATTTAACGCATTCAAATATACTGCTTTTGAAGATGTAAAAGTAGTAATTTTAGGTCAAGATCCTTATCACGGAGCAAATCAAGCGCACGGCTTGGCTTTTTCTGTAAAACCTGAAGTAGCAATTCCCCCTTCCCTATTAAATATGTATAAAGAACTCACACAAGATATTTCGGGATTCCAAATGCCATCACATGGTTATTTAATCAAATGGGCAGAACAAGGGGTATTGCTACTTAACACAGTGCTTACCGTGGAACGAGGTATGGCACATTCACACGCCAATTTAGGTTGGGAAAGGTTTACAGATAAAGTTATTGCGGTGCTTAATGAACATCGTGAAAAACTGGTATTTTTACTTTGGGGCAGTCACGCACAAAAAAAAGGACAAATTATTGACCGCACTCGTCACCTTGTTTTAACGGCTCCGCACCCTTCCCCACTTTCAGCCCATCGAGGTTTCTTTGGCTGTCATCATTTTTCCAAAACAAATTCATATTTGAAAAGCAATGGAATGAAACCAATTGATTGGCAAATCTAAACCATATATCTCTAAAAAATAACCGCACTTTAATCTCTCAAAGTGCAGTTGAATATTTCAGCATTTTAATTAGCCGTGATAACGCCCTACGCCTAATTCATCTTCTTTACGCGTGCGATTCATCACTTCTTGTGGCGATTGTGCAATACGTAATCCCATTTCATCTTCAGTACGCACCACTTCGCCACGTAACGAATTAGTATAAACATCAGTAATTTTTACATCCACAAACTTACCGATCATTTCTGGAGAACCTTGGAAATTAACAATACGATTTGTTTCAGTGCGTCCTGTTAATTCCATAATATCCTTCTTCGATGGCCCTTCAACTAACACGCGCTGCTCTGTGCCAAGCATACGACGACTAAATTGTGCGGCTTGTTGATTAATACGCTCTTGTAGCACATAAAGACGCTGTTTCTTTTCATCTTCCGTCACATCATCTGGCATATCTGCAGCAGGCGTACCTGGTCGGGCAGAATACACAAAACTGAAGCTCATATCAAAGTTTACTTGTGCAATCAAATTCATAGTTTGCTCAAAATCTTCCGCAGTTTCCCCTGGGAAACCAACAATAAAGTCAGAGCTGATTTGAATATCTGGACGCACTGCACGAAGTTTACGAATAATAGATTTATATTCTAATGCGGTATGACCACGTTTCATCATCGTTAATACACGGTCAGATCCTGCTTGCACTGGAAGATGCAAGAAACTCACTAATTCAGGCGTGTCACGATACACATCAATGATATCATTTGTAAATTCTATTGGATGACTGGTTGTGAAACGTAAACGATCAATACCATCAATTGATGCAACAAGACGAAGCAGTTCCGCAAAGCTACAAATTTGACCATCGTGCGTTGGCCCACGATAAGCATTCACGTTTTGACCAAGTAGATTAACCTCACGCACGCCTTGTTCCGCAAGTTGCGCAATTTCAAATAACACATCATCTACAGGACGACTAACTTCTTCCCCACGAGTATAAGGCACAACACAGAAAGTACAGTATTTATTACAACCTTCCATAATGGAAACAAATGCAGTTGGGCCTTCTGCGCGAGGTTCAGGTAAGCGGTCAAATTTCTCAATTTCAGGGAAACTCACATCAACCACAGAACTTTTACCGCCACGAATTTGATTAATCATTTCAGGCAAGCGATGCAAAGTTTGTGGGCCAAAAATAATATCCACATAAGGCGCACGATGGCGAATATGTTCCCCTTCTTGAGAAGCCACACAGCCGCCCACGCCAATTACTAAATTTGGATTATTTTTCTTTAATTCTTTCCAACGTCCAAGTTGATGAAACACTTTTTCTTGTGCTTTTTCACGAATAGAACAGGTATTCAATAATAATACGTCTGCTTCTTCAGGTGCTTCCGTGAGTTCTAATCCGTGAGTGCTTAATAAAAGATCTGCCATTTTAGATGAATCATATTCATTCATCTGACAGCCCCAAGTTTTAATATGTAATTTTTGAGTCATTTTCTACAATATCGTCAGGTGTTATAAATAATTAGTCGAATAAAGCGGTCGGCTATTTTACAGACTTACGATAATTCTGGCTAGTGAATATTCGGTGAAAGACACTAAACAGGATATTTTGATAAGCTAGAAAGGCTTGTAAATCATTAAAAAATAAGATATTCATAAATATACTCAAGATATAATGCAGTATGAGGTAAATATTAGTTCATAAAATTAAAGGAAATACTAGCTTATCGCGATTACAACGATGTGTATATTCAAGGTAAACCAAAAGGATTAAATAGAGCTCACTTTTTAGGAAAGCGCAAGCATATATTTATAATCAACTACTTTGTCTACTACACCGTCAAAATAGCAGTTAAATTAAAAAAAGATCAGCCTATAACCAGCCTAAACTCATTAATAATTTCCACCATGCCATACCGATAGTTAGATGGATAATTAAACTACCAAAAGCAATGATCGCGCCAGTAATCCACCAAGATTTTATATCATTATAACCTGCACCGAATGCAATTGGACCTGGTCCGCCTCCGTAGTGAGTTACTGAACCACCATAAGAATTAGCAAAGACTAAGCCTAGAGCAAGCAATTCAGTAGGAGCACCTGTTACATGTCCGACCGTTGCAAATACGGGTACCATTGCAGCTACATATGCACCGCCTGATGCAAATAAATAACGTACAGAGACACTTAAGGTAAGAATCACTATTAACGCCATCATACCATGTCCCTCAAACTGAAGTATGGTACTTAGGGTTTTTGCTAACCATTTGAAGAAGCCAGCTTTTTCAAGCAAGCCAGACATACCGATGATACCACCATACCATACTAGGGTATTCCATGCACCTTTGCTTTTTAGGATATCGTCCCAGGTGACGATACTTAATACAATACAAAGCACCATTACAATGATTGCAACAATGGTAGCATTGATATGAAGTGAATTAGAGAAAATCCAGCCGAATAATGCAATTACGAATAACACGCTGAGTGCTTTTTCACGAAAAGACATTGGACCTAATTCTTCTAAGCCTTTTTTCGCAATGGCTTTATTATCCACTTTTTTCAATTCTGGTGGAGATACCCAATAACAAATTAATGGAATTAAGAATAAGCAGAGTAAGCCGGGTACGGATGCAGCTAAGAACCATTTGATCCAAGTGGTTTCAAAACCAAGAATTGGTGCCATTAATGAAAGAGCTAAGGCATTAGGCGCCATTGCGGTTAAGAAAATATAAGAGGTAGTTTTAACCACCATATATACGTTCATCATCAAATAACGCCCTGCTTTTTTCGGGCTTTTTTCTGGATCTGAACCAAGAGCAACCACTACGCTATTAATGATTGGAAAGATAATCCCACCTGAACGTGCGGTGTTAGAGGGCGTTGCTGGCGAGAGTAAAAGATCTAAGAACATGGTAACATAGCCTAAGCGTAGGGTTGTGCTACCCATTGCGCCGATCATATGATAGGCGATACGTTTACCTAGACCTGTGATTACAAATGCTGAACTCAAAGTGAATGCGGTAAAAATAAGCCATGTTGTGCCAGATTTATAACCATCCAACATATTGCCGACTTTAACCAATTCTTTAGCCCCTTCAGTATTACCGATGATAACACCAGAAACCGCAATTGCAGCCAATAAGATAACGGGCTCGCCATAAGGTTTAAGCACAAGCCCAACGATAGTGGCGATATAAACACCAAGTAATCGCCAAGCAATCAAAGAAAGCCCATCAGGAGCAGGTAGTAAGAAAGTGATCAATGGGATAGCCATTAAAATCACCAGTTTTGTATTTTTGGATAATGCCATATTAATTACCTCTAAATGATAAAAAGAAAATTGTTAGTGCTAATAAATCAGCACTACCGCCCGAACTTAAATTACGTTCAATGCAGGCGGTATCAAATTTCATTAATGCTTGTGTCAGTGCTACTTTATCTGTCACAAGATGTTGATCTGTAAGCAGATCCCGTGCTGTTTGCTGTATGAAATGCAATCCTGCTAAACCACCTCGATGAACCACGTTAGTGTCGGAGTTAATTGCCATTAAATTCAACAACAAAATCAGTAAACGATGTTCCCATTCTAACTGATGGTACTCATCAAATTGTGGCAACAACGTTTGAATGAGATTAAAACCATTTTCTGCTTCGCCACGGACACCTGTTAAGCCATATTTTTGGAATAAACGCACTCCAGCCGTACTAGGCAAGTGTTCAGGATAATTTTTGAGTTCATCCGTTAAACCTTGAGTAAATTGTGCAACAAGTGAGCAGATTAATTTAACATCAAAATCTACCGCACTTTGAGCCAAACTTTTTTGTGCCAATAATCGTCCAATTGCCGTACACACTAAACCAAAAGAAAAAATAGCACCTTTGTGGGTGTTTACGCCATCAGTAACTTTAAACATTGCTTTTTCCGCCAATAAACCTAAAGGACGAATTTCAGCGAGAATTTGATTTTCAGACAAATGTGCGGTCATCATGCCTTTGAGAACAAACTGCGTAAAAAAAGGTTTTAAACTAATCGCACTTTGCTCAAAAGTATGCAGGTTCATATCTTTGTGCGAACCGTTATTGATGGCATCCACTAAACCAGGTTTTGGCGATAAGCGAGCCTCTTGTATTAATGCCAGATAAACTTGTTCACCAATATGTTCTGCGAAATCATGATTTTGTGCAAGAGATTGAATTTTATCTACAATCTCATCAATCTCGTGCTTGTGGGTTCTCGCACAGATTTTTGCATTTTCTCCGCACACTAAACAAGTTCTTGGAGAAAGATCAAAATCTGTACGACTCAGTAGATTGCCTTTAGCATTAAACACATCTAAATCCCACAAACGAGCAAGAGGAATGCTTTCTTCCAATTCAATCATCAGCACTTTTAGCGTACGAGCATCTATCGGTAATACAAAATAGGCTTCATGCCCCGTTTCTAACGGACGGATTATTTCTTTTACTGCTGTAATGTTTAACTGAGTAAAAAGTGCGGTCAGATTTTCTAGAGCTTTTCTAAAAACATAATCCAACAAAGCATTTTTTTTTACTCCACCCACAGCAGTTAAAGTGATGCAAAGTAAGGTTTGTCCATATTGTGTTATAAGCTGTTGTTGTAAAATTGCACGTTCCTCTCGAGCATTAAGTAATGCTTCAAGTGAAATTTCTGAACCCTCTGTAGAGAATGTCGTAAAAAAATGCTGCAAAATTTGACCGCTCTTTTGTATAAAAATAAATTTTCTTAACGCTTTCCATTTATAGGGTGTTGGCGAAAGCTGAAAGAGCTAATTGAGTCCCTTTCAACTCTTTGGGTTCCTTTCCTGATAATCATGGGAAGACAAGAGTTAATTTTGGCTATTGAAAGTAGATCGCTTGTAATGCTGATTCTAGTCTTTAACTTGATACACCGTATCAATCACCGAACCATCACGATAACGAACAACAGCCACAGGTTTATTAGTAAACTCAATTTCTTTTGGTTTACCTGTAATGCTGTAAGCGCGCTCACAAAGCTGTTCAATGGTAAACAAAGGAATATCTGCTTTATTTAAAGCGTCTATCAAATCTGGACGTTTAGGATTTACTGCTACACCATGATCGGTAACGAGAATATCGACGTTTTCACCAGGTGTTACACAGGTAATCACGTTTTCCACCACGGTTGGAATACGACCACGAACTAATGGTGCCACAATGATTGCTATTTGTGCAGAAGCTGCGGTATCGCAATGACCACCAGATGCACCGCGAATCACACCGTCAGAGCCAGTCAATACATTCACGTTAAATTTAGTATCGATTTCTAGAGCAGAAAGAATAACCATATCTAAACGTTCAACCGATGCCCCTTTGGAACTATAGTTCGCATATTGGTTAGCGGAAACTTCAATATGATTTGGGTTGCGAGCAAGTGATTCAGCCGCAACAGAGTCAAAACTTTGAACATCTAATAATTTTTTAATAAGACCAGCCTCATGTAATGCCACCATACTTGCGGTAATACCGCCAAGTGCGAAATCGGCAGTGATATTTTCACGACGCATTTTTTCTTCTAGGAAGCGTGTAACAGCTAATGCTGCCCCCCCAGAACCAGTTTGTAATGAGAAGCCATCTTTAAAATAACCACTGGCAAAAATTACTTCTGCACATTTACGCGCGATGAGTAATTCGCGTGGATTGGTAGTCATTCGGGTTGCGCCACCGCCAATTTTTTTCGGGTCACCGACTGCTTCAACTTGCACGATTAAATCTACTTGATCTTGAGCAATGCTGA
Source organism: Haemophilus sp. HN_Hi16 (assembly GCF_049823435.1). Taxonomy (NCBI): domain Bacteria; kingdom Pseudomonadati; phylum Pseudomonadota; class Gammaproteobacteria; order Pasteurellales; family Pasteurellaceae; genus Haemophilus; species Haemophilus sp. HN_Hi16. The sequence goes on along the minus strand of NZ_CP187500.1, from coordinate 938,670 downwards.
TTGGGTGGTGCGGGTATTCAGCAAATTCCTCTGTGAGCAACACAACTTTGTCAGCGTATTCAGCATCGACACGCGCATAGCCTAGAGAGCCGCATTTACTTTTTCCAGTAAATCCATTGGAATTACCGAATGTGTCACAGCAAGGTACGCCTAAAAAAGCAACGTCAATTTTTAATTCGCCAGATTTTACTAAGTGAACACGTCCGCCATGAGAATGAATATTTACAGGTTCATTCAATAAACCGCGAGAGATTTGCTCTGCAAGTTCACCGCGTAAACCAGAAGAATAGATTTTGGTGACCACGCCATTTTTGATATGTTCGACAATCGGGAAGTGGCTATCAATTAAAGATGAAGATGCAAGGGTCAGATTTTTGAAACCCATTTCGGCAATTTTATTCATCACCATATTCACCACAAAATCTCCGCCCCGAAAAGCATGATGAAATGAAACAGTCATACCATCTTTTAAGCCAGAGCGTTTAATCGCTTCTTCTAGAGAGGTACAAAGTTTGCGATCTTTCGCTGTACGAGAAAGGGATTCAGATTTAGGCACCGCTTGATAGACTGAGCGATCAGCGTGATATTTTTCAATACGTTGTTCTCTTGTTGTCATCTTTTTATCTCCCTTTACTCTTCACGAATACCTGATTTCGCACGTTCTAATACAAGTTTTGCGCGATCAATAATCGGTGCGTCAATCATTTTACCGTTTAACGAAACAACACCAGCCCCTTGTCGTTCAGCTTCTGCTGCCGCTTCAATAATGCGTTTTGCCTGCTCCACGTCTTTTTGTGTCGGTGCAAATAAGTTGTGTAACAATTCAATTTGGCGTGGGTTGATTAAGGATTTACCGTCAAAACCAAGCTGTTTAATTAACGCAGCCTCTTTTAAGAAGCCTTCTTCATTGTTCGCGTTAGAATATACGGTATCAAAGGCCTGAATGCCAGCCGCACGTGCCGCTTGTAAAATAGAACAACGAGCAAAAAGCAGTTCAATCCCCTCTGGTGAACGCTCGGTTTTTAAGTTACGTACGTAATCCTCAGCACCCAATGCGATACCAATTAAACGTTTAGAAGCGAAAGCTATTTGGTTGGCTTGAGTGATACCTAATGGTGATTCGATGGCTGCTAGCATTTTAGTCGAACCTGCTTCTCGACCGCAAGCTTTCTCAATCTCAGTAATGACGTGATCCATATCCAACACATCTTGCGCGTTTTCAGTTTTTGGCATACGTACCACATCCACACCCGCACGCACTACCGCATTCAAATCCAATAAACCAAATTCAGAATCTAGCGGATTAACACGAACTACGGTCTCAATTTCTTTATAAAGCGGATGTTGAAGTGCGTGAGCGACTAATAAACGAGCAGAATCTTTTTCTTTGAGAGCAACCGCATCTTCTAAGTCAAACATAATGGAATCTGGTTTATAAATAAAGCTATTACTTAACATGGCGGCATTTGAGCCTGGCACAAATAACATACTTCTTCTTAATTTCATAACACAGCCTCCCAGTTAATCATTTCATCAGTTGCACGCATTGCAGCAGCTTTTACTCGAGCTTGTAACACGCAATCTAACGCCCCTTTGTCTTCTACAATGACTTGTGCTGCTGTAATGCCAAGTTTTGCTAATACTTCACGAACTGTCGCTTCAATTTGTTCACCAAATTGTTTTGCTACTGAGCTATTGATTTCAATATCGAGTGAATCAAAAGGTTGAACCCGTACTTGAACATCACTGGATTCCAGTGTCCCTGCAACGGCTACTTTTGTTATTTTCATAGATTTTCCTTCCGTATATTGATGAATAAAAATGTATTTAAAAACGACCGCACTTTTGTAAATAATTTAACGTAGTCATAGGCACAAACTCTGCGAGTTGAGCCCAATTTTTTTCAGCCAAATGCTTTCGTACTGTAGAAGCAGAAATAATCTGGTTGCTTGCTGTTTTTCTAGGTATCTCGATAACATTTATTTTTGCTGCATTCATTTCGGCATCCCTTAACCAATAATGCATTTGGCGATTATATTCGGCAGTGACGGGACAATTTAGCTCAGTACCAACAAAGCGATGTGTTATGCCCAAAGCCTGAGCAATATGTAAACGGAATAACTTCAGATCAACCTCAAAATAACTTTCATCTGTAATTAATTGATCTTTTAGGAAATAATTTGGAAATGTTGCACGAGAAATAATATAGTCAGAGCCAGAATGAAGAGTGATATTGGGTAAATCGAAAATACCTTGTTTAACCATTTCAAATCGTTCAGCGTAAGAAAATTGCGATGCGTCTTCACCAACAATAAATAAATGCAGATGATCACATTGTTGTAATGCTTGCTCAATTAAATAACGATGACCTAAGGTAAATGGATTCGCGTTCATTACAATCGAGCCAATTCGATTACCATCCACACGCATTTTCTCCCATAATGAGCATTGTTTTTGTAAACGCATAGCACTATTTTCTAACAATACTACATAAGGATTGGCATCAGAGATGATATAAAAACCGCAAGATTTGAACAACGTTGCATATTCGGGTTTTGTATAAATAAAAAGGTGTGGGCGTTTTAGCGTGTAAGCTAAATCAACCAATTCAGTAATTAATTGCAGGGCAACACCGCTACCACGCAAAGACTCATCAATCGCAACACATTTTATGATATTGCCTGCTAAACCTCCACAGACAACGATTTGTTCGTTATCATTATAGCCAACAACAAAATACTCGATTTGTTCATCTAATTTAAGCGCATTTTGATGTAAAAATGTCTGAATGAGAGAAAGTTTTTTTTGTTCAGTAGAAATTCGCTCAAATTGCATCGACTCTCCAAAAAAGAAGAAAACATAACATCACTACCAAGTTAGTAGTATAGAGTTATTATAAGCGATGAGCAAATTACGATACAAGATAAGCTCATATTTTCCCCAACTTTATAATCTAATATTATCTTCACACTGCATTATACATTGAATAATTTATAGATATTTTCTTTTTTTCAAAAACTTACATGGTACTCGATCATATAAGTTAAAAATACTATTTTCTTGATATCCTTTTCCTTAAAATTGCGGAAATGATGATAGGCTTAATAGTTGATTAATGAATAGGCAATATTGGCGGTTACTCTGAGTTGTAAAAATAAACCGCACTTTTGTAAGAAGCAAAAAGTGCGGTTTAATTCCGCGTAGTTTTAAATTATTTCACTAATCCGCCACTGGCTTGTAAATCAGCATGATAAGAAGATCGAACAAATGGTCCACAAGCTGCATGTTCAAAGCCCATTTCATTAGCTTTATCACGAAATATATCAAACTCGGTAGGCGGAACATAACGCGCAACGGGCAAATGGTGACGGCTAGGTTGGAGATATTGCCCTAATGTCAGCATCGTTACACCATTATCTCGTAAATCTTGCATTACTTGCAAAATTTCCTCGTTAGTTTCTCCTAATCCCACCATTAAACCAGATTTGGTTGGGATATTTGGGAACATTTCTTTGAATTCACGCAATAATTTAAGTGACCACTCGTAATCCGCACCAGGACGAATTTCTTTATATAAGCGCGGTACATTTTCTAAATTGTGATTAAAGACATCTGGCGGATTATCTTTTAATTTTTCTAAAGCCTGTGTAACGCGACCACGAAAATCTGGCACTAAAATTTCAATCTTGATGTTAGGGTTAAGCTCGCGCACAGCTTTTACACATTCAGAAAAATGACCTGCACCACGATCAGGTAAGTCATCACGATCCACCGATGTGATTACCACATATTTAAGTTTCATATCTTGAATCGTTTCTGCCAATTTTTGTGGTTCTTCAGGATCGGGCGGTAATGGTTTACCGTGAGCCACATCACAGAATGGACAACGGCGCGTACAAATTGCACCTAAAATCATAAAAGTTGCAGTTCCATGATTAAAACATTCGTGTAAATTTGGACAAGATGCTTCCTCACAAACAGAATGTAGCCCGTGACGGCGCATTCCATTTTTAATGCTTTCAATTTTAGCTGAACTTGCTGGAAGTTTAATTTTCATCCATTCTGGTTTTTTTAATAGCTCTTGATTAGGATCGATATTTTTTACGGGAATAATTGAGGTTTTTGCCGCATCGCGATATTTTACACCGCGTTCCATTTTGAAAGGAGTAGACATAGTATTTTCCTAAATAAAAATGCCCAAGTTGGGCATTTACTTTTTATAAAATGTTATAAAGTTGTTACATTATAGCCTAAAAGTTCGGCGAAGTGTTTAATTAATTTTGCTGAAACCTTATCGCAATTAGCCTCATCTTGATTAACAAAATCCGCTAATTGACACATTTCAAGACCAGCATAGCCACATGGGTTAATATAATGAAATGGATTCAGATCCATATTAATATTCAATGCTAGCCCGTGAAAAGAGCAACCACGACGAATACGTAGTCCAAGAGAACAAATCTTTTTTCCATCCACATACACACCTGGTGCATCAGGTTTTGGATAGCTTTCAATACCATATTCAGCTAAGGTTTTTACCACCGTTTGTTCAAGTGCGGTAACTAATTGACGTACATTTAAATTCTCATGACGCTTAATATCAATGAGCACATACATCACTTGCTGACCGGGTGCATGATAGGTTATTTGCCCACCACGATCGGACTGCACTACAGGTATTTCACTACGTTGTAAAAGATGCTCTGGTTTACCTGCTTGCCCTTGGGTAAATACAGGAGGATGCTGCACCAACCAAATTTCGTCTTGCGTTTCCTCGGTTCGACTATCTGTAAAATTCTGCATTTTATGCCAAATTTCTTGATAATCTTGCAATCCTAACTGACGAACGATAAGGGAATTATTCATACTAGATAACCATTTTCACGCCTTCAACTTTAGCCAGTTCTTTATAAAGTGTTTCTACCTGCTCAAAGTTTTCAGCAATAATGTCGATTGATACCGAATTATAAGTGCCTTTACTACTGCGTTTTTCCTTAGGAATATAATCGCCTTTAATATATTTTTGAACCACTTGTATAAGATCTTGTGCTAACCCTTCTCGATTAATCCCAGCAACTTTAAAGGTCATTTTTGCTGGAAATTCCATTAATTCTTTAAGTTTTGCGTAATCGTTTTCCGTTGTCATATTATTTCTCAGTAATAAAAATTATGCGTGGATGGCAAACTACCCACATAGTACGTAATCTCTTAATTAAAAAAGTGCGGTAATTTCTCAGATATTTTATGCAAACAAGCCTTTTACAGTGAGCACCAGCCAATCCCAAGCTTTTCCGAAAATACCGGCTTCGCCAACTTCATCCATTACTTGTAAGTTTACCGCTGCAATATCCTTGCCTTCTAATTGATAAACGACTTTCCCTACAATTTGTCCTTTTGCTAAAGGTGCTTGTAAGTTTTTACCTTCTAACTCATAGCGCACTTTAAGCTCATTTTGTTTACCTTTCGGAATAGTGATAAAGCGGTCTTGTAGCGTTCCCAATTTCACGCTACCTTTATCACCATAATAAACAGGTTGCTCTGAAATGACTTTACCTGCTTCTAAAGTTTTAAAGGTTTCAAAATTAGCAAAACCCCATTGTAAAAGTTTTTTACTTTCTACTTCACGACCTTTATAAGTTGGAACCCCCATTACCACTGAAATCAAACGCATATTGTTTGGTGTCGTCGCAGAAGCAACTAAGTTATATCCTGCTTGACTGGTGTGACCCGTTTTCATCCCATCAACATTGATAGTTTTATCCCACAGTAAGCCATTACGGTTAGGTTGTTTAATCTTGTTAAATGTGAAATCTTTTTCTGAGTAAATTTTATATTCTTCAGGTAAATCACGAATAATATGCGCACCAATAATTGCCATATCACGCGCGGAAGAATATTGATTTGGATCGTCCAAACCATGTGGCGTAGTGAAATTCGTATTTTTCAAACCAAATTTTTGAACATATTTATTCATTGTTTCTACAAAGTTCGGTACATTGCCAGAAATATGTTCGGCTAAAGCCACTGTTGCATCATTTCCAGAAACAACAATCACGCCTCGATTCAAATCTGCTACAGATACTTGTGTATTTAAATCTAAAAACATTTTTGATGAGTCAGGGAAATTACGTCCCCACGCACTCTCGCCAATAGTCACCATATCAGTATTATGGATTTTGCCTTGTTTTAATGCGACACCAACTACATAACTTGTCATCATTTTAGTCAGTGATGCAGGATATTGACGTTGATCTGGATTAAGTGCGGTCAAAATTGCGCCTGAATTATAATCCATCAGTACATACGTTTGAGCCGTAATTTGTGGAGGCATTACAGCAAACTGAATATCTTCAGCAGATACGGAAAAAGTGCTAAATGCCACAAATCCAGATAAAAATGCGATTTTTGTTGTTCTTTTCAACATAAGATCTTCCTACAATTAATTTTTATACGTATAAACAATTAATGGCTTATTATTTGCCATTTTTTGTAATTTAGTTCTCACTTGTGCCATTTTTGTTTTGTCATCAAAAGGCCCAATATGAATTTCATATTTATTTCCCGAGCGATTTACTTCAGCCTGAATATTCGCTAACGCAAGTTGCGTAATTAACTTATTTGCTTGGCTACGAGAGGTTAGTTCAAGCATTTTCAAACGGTAAAATTCAGTTCCTTTTTTTTCATTTGTAGCCTGAAGCGACTTATCGGAAAACGTGTTAGATTTTAATACTAAACGATCGGCAGCTTCCTGAGTTTTTGCTTGTTTAGCCAGTGTTTTTGTGGCTGCACCTGATAAATTTCCATTTTTAGCAACGTGCAACGCCTCAATCCTTACCTGTCCAGTGCCGTGGGAAATTAAGCCAATTTCTTTTGCTGCAGCGTGCGAAAGATCAATTAAACGTTTATCACTGAAAGGTCCACGATCATTAATACGAACGATAACTTTACGATTATTATTCAGATTTGTGACCAAAGCATAAGAATTCATTGGTAATGTTTTATGTGCTGCAGTAAATTGTGTAGCACGATAAATATCACCATTTGCCGTCTTGCGACCATTAAACTTAGAATGGTAGTAACTCGCCACTCCTTCTTTTATATAAAATTTGGCATCATCTCCACTTTTAGTCGTATAGGTTTTCCCTTTCACCGAATAAGTAATTGGTGTTGGCATTTTAGTAGTAATAGACAGATTATCACCTCGAATGCCATACATTTTTTGTGTATTCGCTTGCACTGGAAGATTAATGCCTACCATAAACAGCGAAAGTGCGGTCAAATTTAACCAAGTTTTTAATTTCATAAGTATTGACGCTTTTCATTTAGTCTCTCTTTAAGAAAGAAAAAAATGAAATTAGTTCCTTTTCATAAATTGACTTTTGTGCGTATGAATAGACATCAGTAAACCAAAGCTCGCCATAATAGCAACATAAGATGTACCACCATAGCTAAATAAAGGTAATGGCACACCCACAACAGGCAAAATACCGCTCACCATTCCAATATTAACAAATACATAGACAAAGAAAATTAATGTCGTTGCACCAGCAAGAATACGCCCAAAAGAAGTTTGAGCATTTACAGCAATCATTAAACCACGCACAATAATAAATAAGTAAATCGCTATTAAAATCAAGAAACCAATCATTCCATGCTCTTCACCCATTACCGCAAAAATAAAATCTGTATGAGGTTCGGGCAAAAATTCTAATTGTGATTGAGTCCCCTGCATCCAGCCTTTTCCGTTTAATCCACCAGAACCAATCGCAATTTTTGATTGCAAAATATGATAGCCTGCACCGAGAGGATCTTTTTCTGGATCTAATAATGTAAGTACACGAGTACGTTGATAATCGTGCATTAGATATAACCACATGATCGGAATAAACCCAGCCAGACCAATCACTGCAGCTAAAATAAGCCACCAGCTCATTCCAGCTAAAAATACTACAAATAAACCTGACGCACTTACCAAAATTGATGTGCCTAAATCAGGTTGTATAGCTACAAGTAAAGTCGGAATCATAATCATTGCAATCGCAATAAATGTTTCACTTAATTTAGGTGGAAGTGGTCGATTACCTAAATACACAGCGACCATTAATGGCACCGCAAGCTTTACAATTTCAGAGGGTTGAAAACGAATAAATCCCAGATCAAGCCAACGCTGCGCACCTTTACTTGTCGTGCCAATAGCATCTACTAAGATCAACAACACAAAACCAATTAAATAAAGATAAGGTGCGATGCGTTGGTAAAATCTTGGTGGAAATTGAGCCATTAACAGCATAACAATAAATCCAAGTAAAACCTGAATAATTCGGTTATTAAACATCATTTCACTGGCACCTGATGCACTATATAACACCAGCATACCATAAGCCGTTATTGCAAGAAGTCCGATAAACAGCCAAAAATCAATATGCAAACGTTGCCAAACACGCAACCAAAAAGGGATTTTATCTTCCATTTATTTGTTCGCTCTCTTGTGACAAATCTTTTTTTTGCTGAATAGGTACATTATATTTTTCAACTTGTGGTAAACGCTGATTTAAATAGTAATCCATCACTTTACGCGCTAACGGTGCGGCATTACTTGAACCACCACCTGCATTTTCTAAAATCACTGTCACAACCAATCTAGGGTTTTCATAAGGCGCATATGCGGTAAACCATGCGTGATCATGTAATTCTTTTTTCAATCCCACCGCATTATATTTTTCATTTTCTTTTAAACTAAACACTTGAGCAGTACCAGATTTTCCTGCAACACGATAATTGGCATCTGCAAAGGCTTTTCGCCCAGTTCCATTTGCAGCATTAACAACATTGTACATACCGCGTTTCGCTGCCTCCCAAGCCGTCACTTTAGGTGTACTAATATCAGGATAAATTAACGGATCTTCATAAGGCTCTAGAACTGCCCCCTCAATTGCTTTCATCAAATGCGGTGTATTTACTTTGCCATTATTGACCAATATCGTCGTCGCTTTTGCTACTTGTAGTGGTGTTGCCGTCCAATAACCTTGACCAATCCCAACCGAAATCGTATCGCCTTGTACCCAAGGGCGTTTATAGCGTTTTTGTTTCCATTCTCGAGTTGGCATATTGGCAGCCGTTTCTTCTTGAATTTCAATCCCCGTTGGCATACCAAAACCAAAATCCTTCATCCAATTAGAAAGACGATCAATACCCATATTATAAGCCACTTGATAAAAATAAGTATCAGAGGATTCAGTAATCGCTTTATTCAAATCCGTATCTCCGTGGCCTGTTTTTTTCCAATCACGAAAACGTTTTGTGGAGTTAGGTAATACCCAATATCCCGGATCAAAAATCGTTGTGTTTGGTGTAATCACATTTTCAGTTTGTGCGGCTACTGCAATAAAAGGTTTGACTGTTGAAGCGGGCGGATACGCACCTTGTGTCGCACGACTATAAAGCGGACGAGCAGGATCATTTAATAAACGTTTATAATCTTCGGAGGAAATACCATCAACAAATAAATTATTATCATAACTTGGTGTAGATACCATCGCTAATACACTACTATCTTTCGGATCAAGCACAACTACAGCACCTTTTAGTCCCGATAAAAGTTCAGTAATATAACGCTGTAATGCCAAATCAATAGTTAAATGAATACTTTTTCCCGCCACAGCAGGTCGGCTACGCAAAGTACGGATTACTTTGCCGCGATTATTAATTTCTACTTCTTCAAAACCCGTGGTACCTTGCAGTATATCCTCGTAATAACGTTCAATACCCAATTTTCCAATATCGTTCGTCCCCGCATAATTCGCAAATTTATCCTCTCGTTTCAAACGTTCTACATCTTTATCATTCATTTTACCTACATATCCCAAAATATGCGCCATTGTTTCGCCATATAAATAATGGCGTTTGAAATAAGGACGTACCTCTAAACTCGGGTATTGGTAGCCATTTACCGCAAAGCGTGAAATTTGTTCTTCTGTTAAATTCGGCTTTAATAAAATCGGTGTATAACGCGTTCCGCGGCGACGTTCTTTTTTAAAATGTTCAATATCATTATCCGTCAATCCCACAATGTAGCGTAATTCATCTAAAGTGCGGTCTAAATTTTCAGTTTTTTCCGGCACAATGTATAAACCAAAAAAAGTAAGATTTTCGGCTAATAATTTACCGTAACGATCATAGATTAAGCCACGCGTTGGCGGTAAAGGTAATAATTTAATTCGGTTACCATTAGAACGCGTTCGGTAAGTATCGAAATTAACAATCTGTAGCTGATAAATATTGGTGAATAAAACACCTGTTAGTAGCAAAATCCCCAAAAAAGCCACTAAAGTTCGGCGTGCAAAAAGGTTACGCTCCGCTTTTTTATCGCGGAACGGCTCATGAGTTGGCGTATTGAAAAATTTTTTTAAATTCATCTGGCTAAAAATAAGGATGTATTATTCTCGATGATAAGGATGATTAGTAGTGAGCGACCACGCGCGATACAAACTTTCAGCCACTACAACACGAACAAGTGGGTGAGGTAATGTCAATGGCGAAAGCGACCAACTTTGCTCTGCAGCGGCTTTACATTCTGGCGAAAGCCCCTCAGGCCCACCAATCAACAAACAAACATCGCGACCATCATTTTTCCACGCTTCTAATTGCTCGGCTAACTGCGGTGTCGTCCAAGGTTTACCAGGAATATCTAACGTCACGACTTTGCCTTTTCCACAGGCAGCTAACATCGCCTTACCTTCTTGCTCTAAAATACGTTTAATATCAGCATTTTTTCCACGCTTACCTGCTGGGATTTCAATCAGTTCAAAAGGCATATCTTTTGGGAAACGGCGTTGATATTCCTCAAAACCCGTTGTAACCCAAGAAGGCATTTTTGTTCCAACAGCAATTAACGTGATTTTCACAAGTCATCCTTATCTAAAAAGTGCGGTTATTTTTCACCGCACTTTACTAATATTTACGCCCAAAGTTTCTCTAATTGATACATTTCACGGGCGTCACGTTGCATAATATGTACGATAGCTTGACCAAGATCCACCACAATCCAATCTGCAGTATTTTTACCTTCTTCGCCAAAGGTTTCAAAACCTGCTTTTTTACATTCTGTGATTAAATTATCTGCCATTGCAGAAACTTGGCGGCTCGATGTACCCGTGCAAATAATCATATTATCCGTAATCGATGATTTTCCACGTACATCAAAATGTACAATATCTGTTCCCTTTAACCCTTCTAAGGTTTCCATCAAAAATTCAACTAACGCCATTTTGTTCTCACTTCGCAATAAAAGTGCGGAATTCTATCATTGAATACCCTCTTGCGCAAAATCCACACAAAAAATAAGCGCGAAATTAACCGCGCTTTTGTTTGTATAAATTGAACTTATTTTGGCTATGCCGCCCACAATAACACAGCTAATAACTGCGGCGACATTATTCGCAAGAACATCACTAACGGATACACAGTGGCATAAGAAAGTGCTGCAGCACCGTTATCTTCTTTAATTTCATTAGCAAATGCTAAAGCGGGAGGATCCGTCATTGAACCTGCAAGTAAACCACAGATTGTAAGGTAATTCAGTTTGCCATATAGACGAGCCAAAATACCGGTAATCATTAATGGAATAAAGGTGATAAAAATACCGTATCCCATCCATTCAAGACCAGAGCCATTCAACAAGGTATCAAAGAAACTTCCGCCTGATTTTAAACCGACCACAGCCAAGAAAAGAACAATCCCAATTTCGCGTAACGCCAAGTTAGCACTAGGCGGCATAAACCAGTAAAGTTTACCAATCGTGCCAATTCTCGCTAAGATCAACGCAACCACCAATGGCCCGCCAGCAAGCCCTAATTTTAACGCAACAGGGAAACCTGGAATATAGAATGGAATCGAACCAACGAGTACTCCTAAACCAATGCCGATAAACACAGGTAACATTTGCACTTGAAGCAATTTTTGTTGTGCATTACCAATGACTGAAATAGCCTGATTTAGTACATCACTGCGTCCGACCATATGTAGCACATCGCCAAATTGCAGTGTGGTATTTCCCGTTGGAACTAACTCAATCCCTGCACGATTTAAACGTGAAATCACAACCCCATATTTTTGATGAATGCCTAAGGCACGGATCTTTTTGCCTAATACTTTTTCATTCGTTACCACCACACGCTCAGAACGAATTTCGCCACTATAGGCAACGGTTGGTGCATCAACTTCGTGTCCGATAATTAAACGCATTTTAGCAAGCGAATTATCATCGCCCACTAATTGTAAAATATCGTTGATACGAATTTCAGTACTTGCCTTTGGAACAATTTCCATATCATCGCGTTTTAAACGTGAACATACGACTTCTTCATCACTAAATCCAGGAATTTGAATTAACGTCAGACCATCTAAATTTTGGTTCGTCACTTTTAAAGAAATATTATGTAAACTTTCTTTATCTTGACTGCTCTCCGCATTAAAACGTGCCGCTTCATCGTCCACTTTGACTTTAAAAAATAAGCGGATTAACCACATTGCAAGCAAAATACCGCAAATACCGAATGGATAAGCCATTGCATAAGACATCCCCATAGTTACAGTGGTTTGCGGCACACCTAATTCTGCTAAAATTTGTTGTCCAGCCCCCAACGCAGGCGTATTAGTAACAGCACCAGAATAAATACCTAAGGCAATATCAAGTGGAACATCCGCAATTTTACGTACAAGAACCACGGCAATTGAACCCAGCACAATAATCAAAATGGCAAAGGCATTTAGCTTTAAACCAGATTTTCGTAAAGAAGAAAAAAAGCCCGGCCCAACCTGAATACCAATAGTATAAACAAATAAAATTAAACCAAATTCTTGCACAAAATGCAGCGTATGCGCATCCAGTTTCAAGCCATATTGATTAGTGAAATGGGCAACAATAATGCCGCCAAACAGCACGCCACCAATGCCAAGCCCAACCCCGCGGATCTTCCAATGCCCGATCCATAAGCCGATTACGGCGACGAGGGCAAGAAGGCTAATAGTGATCGCAATATCACTCATATTGACCCCTTAGAAATGAAATTTAACTCCTTTGGATTATATCCAAGTTACTTTTTGAAAACCTTAACCAAACTCAAAAAATGCTACATTCGTCACATTTTTTCTTGCGAAATTGAGCATAGACTCTACAATACCGAAAATTTTGACCCTTTTACAAAAAGTGCGGTTATTTTTCACCGCACTTTTAGCTCGGATGGAATATTTATGGATTACAGCCAAGAAGCCATTACTTCTCTTATTTGGATTTTACAAACGCTAGCCATCACCTCAGTCGTCTTTAGTTTTGGCATTTTTCTTTTGGTGCGTTTTACTCAATGGGGAAGACAATTTTGGATGTTTGCAGGTGGTTATCTTTCGCCTAAACGTAGTATAAAACCTATCTTATTCTTTCTTCTCATTGTTGCAATGACGCTACTTAGCGTACGTATCAGCCTTGTACATTCTGAGTGGTACAAAAATATGTACACATCATTGCAAGAATTTAATGAACATGTATTTTGGCAACAAATGGGCTTATTCTGTGGCATTGCCGCAAGTTCTGTTTCAGCAGCATTAGTAAGCTATTATTTAGAGCAACGTTTCGTCATCAACTGGATTGAATGGCTTAACGAACAGCTTGTTGATAAATGGATGGCACATCGTGCCTATTACAAAACACAGTATTTATCAGAAAACCTAGATAACCCCGATCAACGTATTCAACAAGATGTGCAATCTTATGTAAAAACCACGCTTTCTTTAAGCACTGGCGTCATTGATGCGGTCACCTCGATGATCTCTTACACGATTTTGTTATGGGGATTAGCCGGTCCAATGATAGTACTTGGTGTAGAAATTCCGCATATGATGGTATTTTTAGTGTTTGGTTATGTCATTTTCACAACCCTCATCGCATTCTGGCTCGGTCGCCCATTAATCTCATTGAATTTTATTAATGAACGCCTAAACGCAAACTATCGTTATTCTTTAATTCGCATTAAAGAATATGCTGAAAGCATTGCTTTTTATGCGGGCGAAAAAGTCGAAAAAAATCAGCTTTATCAGCAGTTCAACGCCGTCATTCACAATATGTGGGTCATTATATTTAGAACACTAAAATTTTCAGGATTTAACCTAGTCGTAAGCCAAATTTCTGTTGTTTTTCCATTGTTAATTCAAGTTGGACGTTACTTTGAAAAGCAAATAAAACTAGGCGATCTAATGCAAACCTTGCAAGTATTTGGTCAGTTACACGCAAATCTTTCATTCTTCCGCAGTACTTATGATAATTTTGCAAGCTATAAAGCAACGCTAGATCGTTTAACTGGGTTCTGTTATGCCATTGAAAAAGCAAATAATAAATCACAAACACAGATCCACAATCATCCAACAGATGTGATTTTCAAAAATTTAAGTATTCAAAATCCATTAGGTCATACACTAATTAAACATCTAAACATTACCTTACCGCAAGGAACAAGTTTGCTTATTCAAGGAAAATCTGGGGCAGGAAAAACCACGCTTTTACGCACCATTGCGGGGCTTTGGAGCTATGCCGAGGGAGAAATAAATTGCCCTACGCAAAATCAGCTTTTCTTGTCACAAAAGCCCTATGTGCCACAAGGAAATTTAATGTCAGCATTAGCTTATCCAAATAACGCTGACAATATTTCACATACACAAGCTGTAGAAATATTAAATAAAGTACAACTAGGACATTTGGCTGAACAATTAGAAAAAGAACAAGACTGGACACGTATTCTTTCTCTTGGCGAACAACAGCGTTTGGCGTTTGCACGATTAATTCTACACAAACCAGCGGTGGCATTTTTAGATGAAGCCACAGCTAGTATGGATGAAGGTTTAGAATTTTCGATGTATCAATTGTTACAACAAGAACTACCACAAACGACAATCATCAGTGTGGGACACCGTTCAACCCTTAAAACCTTACATCAACAACAGTTAATTCTGCAAGACAAAGGGCAATGGCAAGTGCTATAAAAAACGCTAAAAAACACTGTAATCGCAACGCTTTTTTTGATACATTTAGCGCAATTTTTTGTATGTTTGACAAAGTCATTTTCTACTTTTTGTCAAACAAAACTAACTTTCATTTTAAACGGTATAATTATGTTATTTAAAAAAATTCGTGGGTTGTTTTCAAACGATCTTTCTATTGATTTAGGCACAGCTAATACTTTAATTTATGTCAAAAGACAAGGTATTGTACTTGATGAACCCTCTGTTGTTGCGATTCGTCAAGATCGCGTAGGCACATTAAAAAGCATTGCAGCTGTGGGTAAAGAAGCTAAATTAATGTTAGGTCGTACTCCCAAAAGTATTGTAGCAATTCGTCCGATGAAAGATGGCGTTATTGCAGACTTTTTTGTGACAGAAAAAATGTTGCAATACTTTATCAAACAAGTTCATAGCGGTAATTTTATGCGTCCAAGCCCACGTGTATTAGTATGTGTGCCAGCTGGTGCAACACAAGTAGAACGCCGCGCAATTAAAGAATCAGCAATCGGTGCTGGTGCGCGTGAAGTATATTTAATTGAAGAACCAATGGCAGCTGCAATTGGGGCTAAATTACCCGTTTCTACTGCAGTTGGTTCTATGGTAATTGATATCGGTGGCGGTACGACAGAAGTGGCTGTAATTTCCTTAAATGGTATCGTATATTCTTCTTCCGTGCGTATCGGTGGTGACCGTTTCGACGAGGCGATTATTTCTTATGTTCGCCGCACTTTTGGCTCGGTTATCGGGGAACCTACCGCCGAACGCATCAAACAAGAAATTGGTTCTGCTTATATTCAAGAAGGTGACGAAATTAAAGAAATGGAAGTACACGGACATAATTTAGCCGAAGGGGCGCCACGTTCATTTACTTTAACATCACGTGATGTCCTAGAAGCCATTCAACAACCATTAAACGGTATTATAGCAGCGGTTCGAACCGCACTTGAAGAATGCCAACCAGAACACGCGGCAGACATTTTCGAACGTGGTATGGTATTAACTGGTGGCGGTGCTTTATTACGTAATATTGATATTTTACTTTCTAAAGAATCTGGTGTCCCTGTTATCATCGCAGAAGATCCATTAACCTGTGTTGCTCGTGGTGGTGGCGAAGCATTAGAAATGATCGATATGCACGGCGGCGATATTTTTAGTGATGAAATTTAATTAGAATATGAACAAAAAGTGCGGTTAAAAATAACCGCACTTTTCCTTTCACTTTTGTCATTCAACAAGAGAAAGTTTAATGAAACCCATTTTCGGCAAAGCCCCTCCCCTAGGTATTCGTCTGCTTATCGCTATCTTTGCATCTATTGCCTTAATTTTAGCTGATGGACGTAATAGCTCAATAACGAAAGCACGTAGTGCAATGGAAACGGCAATAGGCGGTTTATATTATCTTGCAAATAGCCCTAGAAGTATCTTAGATGGCATTTCAGAAAATCTTGTTGATACCAATAAATTACAAATTGAAAACAAAGTACTACGCCAACAGCTTTTGGAAAAAAATGCAGATTTACTTTTACTTGATCAACTCAAAGTTGAAAATCAGCGATTACGTCTTTTATTAAATTCTCCGTTAAGAACCGATGAATACAAAAAAATTGCCGAAGTTCTTACTGCAGAAACAGATATTTATCGCCAACAAATTGTTATTAATCAAGGCAAAAAAGACGGTGCTTATGTAGGTCAGCCTGTCATTGATGAAAAAGGCGTCATTGGACAAATTATTTCCGTGGGCGAAAATACTAGCCGAGTACTGCTACTCACAGACGTAACACACTCAATTCCAGTGCAAGTTCTACGCAATGATGTTCGTGTTATTGCGAGTGGGACTGGGCATACCGATGAACTAAGCCTCGATAACGTGCCTCGTTCCGTTGATATAGAAAAAGGCGATCTTCTCGTAACCTCTGGGCTTGGTGGACGTTTTCTTGAAGGCTATCCCGTAGCTGTTGTACAAAGCGTTTCGCGTGATAGCTCTAATTACTTTGCAATAGTTAAAGCTAAACCTTTAGCTTTATTAGAACGTTTACGTTATGTACTTTTACTTTGGCCAAGTAACCTAGATATATCAAAAGTA
This sequence comes from Haemophilus sp. HN_Hi16, assembly GCF_049823435.1. Taxonomy (NCBI): domain Bacteria; kingdom Pseudomonadati; phylum Pseudomonadota; class Gammaproteobacteria; order Pasteurellales; family Pasteurellaceae; genus Haemophilus; species Haemophilus sp. HN_Hi16. Next base: position 921,539 of record NZ_CP187500.1, on the reverse strand, counting down.
AAATCAATATCGCCAGAAGAAGTTCGCAATCTGGTGCAAAAACGTTTAGAAAGCCAAGCTAATGAAGCAAATTATAGAGTGAAAAAAACACCCTTAACAGAAAAAGACTTTCCAGAAAATGAAGAAAAAACCATTATTGAACCAGATATTCCAACAGATTTTCTTCAAAATGAAGAAGATCTTCCCATAGAACAGCAAGAAGAAAGGATAGAAGACTAATGCAAACACGATTTATTTTACAATGGTTCACTATTTTAAGCTTCTTTGTTATTGCCTTTGTATTAGAACTTGCACCTTGGCCAGTTGGTTTCCAAATGCTAAAGCCTGCGTGGCTTGTACTTGTATTACTTTATTGGGTATTAGCTATTCCCAATAAAGTAAGTATAGGCTGGTCATTTTTACTCGGATTAACTTGGGATTTAATATTAGGCTCTACATTAGGCGTTCACGCTCTCGTACTTTCTACGAGTATGTACATCATTGCCAAAAACTATTTAATTCTGCGAAATTTATCACTTTGGTTCCAAAGTTTATTGGTTGTACTTTTCGTCTTCATTATAAGATTACTTATTTTCTTAGTTGAATTTTCACTCCATACTGCCTTTTTTCACTGGCAAGCCATCTTGGGCGCATTCGCTTCTGGTTTACTATGGCCGTGGGTATTTTTATTAATGCGTAAAATACGCAGAAAAGTTAAATTACATTAAAAAAGAGAGGTAACTCTCTCTTTTTTATGATTTATGAATGTTTCAAACACCTAATTCAATGGCTTATTGCTATCTAGTAAAGAATCACATTCCCAACCGATATACTCTCCCGAAAATTGTTCAGCCAATTTTTCAAAACGTTCTACTTGTTCAAAAATTTCGCTATTTTCTAATGAAATTTCTTGCTCTAATTTTACCAAGAAATAAGGTTCGTCATCTTCATTAAACTGAATCGCTTGTGCAGAATATTGTAATGTCGTGAAAGAATAATCCCCTAAACTAAGCTCATCCATAAAAGGGAACATTTTCTGCTCTTCATCAAAATGAAAACTATGCTCTACTAAATAGGTATCACTTAAATTACGACCTTTACTTTTTAATAAATCAAGCAATTCTTCCGTTGCATTTAACTTAATCTCCAATGGAGAAGCGAGCAAAAAGTCAAAATAAGTATCCCAAATTAAATCCTTTTGCACATTAATATCTTTAACAAAATCAATTTGTTGTAAAGTTTCTACAATAAGATTTTCGTGCTTACAATAAAAATGTATTTTTATTTGAGAATTACAAATAAAATGCCCCGCAAAAAATACATTTGGAAGTGCGGTTAGTTGTGTCAAAATTTTAAATACACGGTTAATTAACTTATCGTATTCAACTTCTGAGGGTAAACCCGTTTCATCATCAGCCTGATAATCAATAGTAAACTGCACTATTTTATCGAGACCTTTACCGTGATATTTTTCAACATCTTCAATATTTGCGGTAAACACGGCAGGCATACCATTCACAGTAGAACGATAATTCTGCCAATTTGCCATATCCATTTCGCTTTCCTATTTAAATTCAGCCCAAATCGGTGCGTGATCAGACGGTTTTTCCATTACTCGAATATCTAATGCAATGCCCACATCGACACATCGTTCAGCTAATTTTTGGCTTACCAAAATATGATCAATTCGTAAACCTCGATTATCATCAAAACCTTTAGAACGGTAATCAAACCACGAGAATTTATCATTTGCTGTTGGATTCAGCTTACGAAAACTATCTTCTAATCCATAATCATACAAACGTTGATACCACGCTCTTTCTTCAGGTAAGAAAGAACATTTACCTGTGCGTAACCAACGTTTACGATTTTCATCTCCGATACCAATATCTAAATCACTTGGACTAATATTCATATCGCCCATAATTAAAATCGGATTAGATTTGTCGTGTTCTTTTTCTAAATACTGTTGAAGATCTGCATAAAATTTCTCTTTAGCTGGAAATTTAGTCTCATGCGCACGGCTTTCCCCCTGTGGGAAATAGCCATTAATGACAGTCAATAAACCAAATTCAGTTTCCAGATCAGCCATAATAATGCGTTTTTGCGCATCTTCATTGTCAGTTGGAAAACCACGACGAACCACTTTAGGTTCTTGTTTAGTCAATAATGCTACTCCATAATGACCTTTCTGACCATGATGAAATACGTGATAACCTAAGTTTTCTGTCATTTCATAGGGAAAAGACTCGTCAGCAACTTTAATTTCCTGTAAGCCGATAACATCTGGCTGATATTTTTCAATAATGGCTTCAAGTTGATGTGGTCTAGCACGTAAACCATTTATATTAAAAGAGATAAATTTCATTTTTGTTCCTAATAAAGAGTGAAATTGGCTTTATTATACAGAGATTTCTATTTTGATAAAAACGGCTTTGTCAGATAAACCTGAATTTGCTCAAATACTGTAGGCTTAAGCCAAAATTGACCTTGAATAGGAAAACAAGTGACCGAAATAAAATCATTCAAATAATCAAATTCCAATTGAACCGAATGCAAATAAGTGCGGTCAATTTTTTCAGTATTTTTACCATAAAGCCCATCGCCTAAAATCGGGCTACCTAAACTTTTCATGGCAACACGTAATTGATGTGTTTTACCCGTTTGAGGTTTTAAAACAAATAAACGTAAATTAGGTTCACAATTTACACTTTCAAAACGCGTAATCGCTGGATTTTCTTTAGTTTGACAAAGTTTCCATGCACCGTCTCGGGCTTTCTTCATATCCCCGACGATCAATCCTTGTTTCTTTTTAGGCTTTTGGTTACTTAATGCCAAATACGTTTTATGAATTTTATGTTCAGAAAAAAGTCGAGAAAATTCAGCCGCACTTTCAGCATTCAGTGCCAAAATTAATAGCCCCGACGTCACTTTATCTAAGCGATGAACCAACCATACTTGAGGCACATTCAATTGTTTTGCAACAAGTTCTGTTAAGCCTTGTTCTTCTTGATCTTTATGAACGCTAATACCCTCAGACTTGTTGATAATAATAAAATCACTATGTTGATAAACAACCTCGATTTTCATCAGACTTGCTCCTTTTTGTAAATTTTATTTTTACCTAGAACAATATCTTTCACCGAGCTAAGTAATTCCTGTTGAATATGTGAAAGCTTTGGTTTTTCGTTTAATTGAAATGCTAATGGGCGACAAAGCTCCATTGCTTTCACGCCTAATCTAGCAGTAAGCAATCCCACACCGATTCCTTGAGCGATACGCGCAGAAAGTTTTGCTGTCACATCTTGAGAAAGCCAATCCATTCCAATATCTTGTGCCACTTCGGCTGCCCCAGCAAAAGCGATATTGACCAATACCATTCTTAACAATCGAATACGTGAAAAATACCCTAATTCAATCCCATAAATTTCAGCAATTTTATTCATTAATCGAAGATTGCGCCACGCGATAAAAAACATATCCACTACAGCAAGCGGACTAATCGCAACAATCACAGCCGATTCAGCGGCCATTTTACTAATCAATTTTTTAGCTTGTGCATCAAAAGAAGACAAAATATTACGACTGAATAAATAAGTAATTTCTTGCGCGGAATAAGCTTCATTTAATTGGTGTTGCCATTGAATTACCGCTGGAGAATCATTTTCTAAACCTAGAGATTTTGCGACCTCTAAACAAAGCACTTTACTTTTTTCTACGTTCTGAACAGAAAAAACATCGCTATTTTCTACCGCACTTTCTAACCAAATCTGCTGACTTTGTTGTTGCAATTGCTCACGTTTTTTTAAATAAACTAAACGTCTCCACTCACCGATAATCTCTTTAATCCCCAATAAAATGACAATTAAACTGACTAAAGCAAAAGCAAGATAAATCCATTGATGTTGTTGATAGCTATCCCAAATCCACTGCACGGATTGTGCAACCGTCGCTGAGCCAAATAAAAGTGCGGTAAATTTTAATACCGTTTTTCCAAAACTGGATTTTGGTTTCAATGCCTGTTCAAGCTGAGCATCAAGTAACTCTCCGTCTAATGCTTCATCTAACTTTGTTTCCACATTATGAAACTCTTGCTTAGGCTGATATTGTTCTTCCTCTACATTAACTGAATGTTCAAAAATTTGTTTTTCCATTGCCTATTCCAAAAAATAACCCCACTAAATAGTGGGGTCATAAAGTCAAAATTCAATCATTATTCATCACTTGAAAAGATAGAAAGTAATCTTAATAAACTCAAGAATAAATTGTAGATTGAAACATAGATGTTCACGGTTGCTCGAATGTAATTTGTTTCTCCACCGTGAATAATATTACTGGTTTCATACAAAATGGTCATTGTTGAGAACACTACAAATAATGCACTAATTGCGACCGATAAAGCAGGAATTTGGAAGAAGAAACTCGCCACCATACCAAGCAATAACACAATAAATAATGCGAACATTGCGCTTGATAAGAATGACATATCTTTTTTCGTAGTCAATACATAAGCGGAACACGCAAAAAACACGATAGCAGTTCCTGCGAATGCAAGCATAATCAAATCTTCCATTCCACGTGCCACATACATATTTAAAATTGGCCCGATGGTGTATCCCATAAATCCAGTGAAAGCAAAGGCCGCCAAAATACCAGCAGGGCGATCAGCTAATTTATTGGTTAAGAAAAGTAAGCCATAAAAACCCACTAGTAACACAATAATATTTGGATAAGGCAAGTTTAAGCTCATTGAAATAAACGCAACAACCGCTGAAAATGCCATGGTTAATCCCAATAAAAAATACGTGTTACGCAACACTTTATGTGTGCTGAGTAACGATTCTTTTTGAGCATCCACAATAAGACGTGATTGCATAAAAGCTCCTTGTAAAATAAATAAAAAGTCTTCTGTAAAGTAAGGGCTAGGGATAAAAAAGTCAATGGTATTAATGGAATTAATTTCATCAAAATGAATAAATTATCATCATCTAAAGTTAAATCATCAAATTTCTATTTACATCAATAAAATATTCATTATACTACGCCCATCAATCACGGAGGAATGGTCGAGTGGTTGAAGGCACCGGTCTTGAAAACCGGCGAGGGTTTACGCCCTCCTAGGGTTCGAATCCCTATTCCTCCGCCATCAGAATTAAAAAAATCCTTAAGTCGCAAAGCTTAGGGATTTTTACTTTGTATTACATTATTTAGTTAATCCATTCACGAGTGAAATAACAGTCTGAATATCGCTATCAGACAATTTTCCTTCTTTCACAAATTTTACTTTCCCCGTTTTGTCTAACACAATAATTGCACTATCTTTAGGATTTAATCCCCAAGCATTTTTCACCGCACTTTTATCATCTAGCACAACTTGGCTATGTGGATTTTCTTGTTTGCCTTTTTGCGCACTATTTTTTACAAATATACCTGTACCAACAATCGCATCATCCGCATTAATAATGGTCGTTGTTTGGTATTTTGCAGGATTAAAATGAGATGCTTTTATCGCATCAATCATTGGCTGATTTTTCTCTTTTGCTGCCGTTCTACCCGCTAAATGATGAACAACACGCACTTTACCCGCTAATTCCGCAGAACCCCAAGGTTGAAATGTTATATCTTTTCCAGAAAGTACAATTTCACCATACTCACTCACTTTGACCGATGGTAAAGATTGCTCTAATTGCAAATTGTGTGCCCAAGTTGAACTACTAAACATCACACCACAAACTAAGGCAAGAATTTGTTTTTTCATACATTTTCCTCAAAATTGATCAAAAACTTTCACACTTTGGCGAAAGACATCTTTTTTGCTATACTTGCGTGCCTATTATATGTAATCAAAAAGGAAAACCCAATGGATCAAATGCCTAATTGCCCAAAATGTCAAAGTGAATACGTTTACCACGATTCAATTAATTTTGCTTGCCCTGATTGCGGTAATGAATGGGATAATAATGAAATTCAAGAATCAGATGACGATCAATTAATTGTAAAAGACAGCAATGGGAATTTGCTTGCAGATGGCGATGATGTACTTTTGATTAAAGATTTAAAATTAAAAGGTTCATCAGAAGTATTGAAAAAAGGTACAAAATTCAAAAACATCCGCTTAGTAAATGGCGATCATAATGTCGATTGCGGCAAAATTATGTTGAAATCTGAGTTTTTGAAAAAAGCTTAATCGAAAAAAATGCGCTCTAAATAGACCGCACTTTGCACTTTAAAGACATAAATTTATTTAATAATATCAATCACTTCTCTGACTAATCGTCCAATTTCATCCCAATTTTTGGATTGAATCAATTTTTTCTCCACAAACCAAGAGCCTCCACAAGCAACAATATTAGGAATAGCGAGATAATCCCTTATGTTATGAAGCCCTATACCACCAGTCGGCATTATCTGTAATTGAGCATAAGGACCGAGCAATGCTTTAATCATTTTCACTCCGCCTGAAGCCTCTGCAGGGAAAAATTTTACCGCTGAAATTCCCATTTCTAATGCAGTTTCAATTGCCATAGGATTATTCACCCCTGGTGTTATTGGAAAATTCAAATCTTGACATAATTTCACAATTTTTGGATTTAACCCAGGAGTAACAACAAAATCTGCTCCGCTACTTTTAGCTAAAACTACTTGTTCCGCAGTTAAAACTGTGCCCGCAGCAATCAAAAAATCGGGTCGATAAGTACGCAGTAAATGAATTGCATCTGCCGCAGCTTCAGAACGAAAAGTAATCTCTGCCACAGGTAAACCATTTTTAGCCAACGTATCTGCTAGCGGCAAAATATCTTCTGCATTATCCAACGCAATTACAGGCACAATTTTGAGTTCACGAAGTTTTTCAATAATTTGTTGAGTTGTGTATGACATAATTTTCCCTATTTAAAATAATTTTTTGCATTGTTGAAACAAATATCTTCAATCATTTTACCCAGTAATGAAATGTCATTTGGAGCTTCACCTTTTTCAACCCATCCGCCAATCATTTCACATAAAATACGGCGGAAATACTCATGGCGAGTGTAAGATAAAAAACTACGTGAATCAGTTAGCATTCCAACAAATTGACTGAGTAACCCTAATTGAGAAAGCTGTTGTAACTGACGTTCCATTCCGTCTTTTTGATCATTAAACCACCATCCAGAACCAAACTGTATTTTGCCTGCAATACCATCGCCTTGAAAGTTTCCGATCATACTAGCGATCATTTCATTATCTCGAGGATTTAAGCAATACAAAATAGTTTTAGGAAGTTGATTTTCCCTATCCATTGCATCTAACAAACGAGAGAGGGGCTCAGCATAACTTCGATCACCAATGGAATCAAAGCCACTATCCGCACCAAGTAAAGCAAACATTCGACTATTATTGTTACGTATTGCACCAATATGCATCTGCATTACCCAATTACGTTTACAATATTCTGAAGCTAACCAGACTAAAACTGCAGTACTAAATTGAGCAACTTCTTCTTCCAAGAGCGGTTGATTTTGCAAACGTTTTTGTAAAATACTATTCAATACTGATTCATCTGGAATAGCTGAAAAACGGACAATTTCCATACCATGATCAGCAGATTTACAACCTTGAGCATCAAAATATTCGAGACGTTTTAACAACGCTTTTTGTAAATCTGCAAACGTATAAATATCTACATCTGCAATTTCACTTAACTGTACAAGGTAATCATTAAATTGCGGTAATTCAATTTTAAATACTTTATCAGGTCGCCAACTTGGTACAACATCAATATCAAAACTTTCATCATTCTTGATTGCTTGATGATATTGCAAAGAATCAATGGGATCATCTGTTGTCCCCACTAATTTCACGTTCATTTTCTGCATAATGCCTCGCGAAGAAAATTCAGGTTGTTGCAACATTTCATTACATTGATGCCAAATTTTTTCCGCATTTTGCGGATTGAATAACATATTGGTTATACCAAAAGGACGGCGTAATTCTAAATGTGTCCAGTGATAAATTGGATTACCAATACAAAGGGGGACTGTTTTCGCCCAAGCCAAATATTTTTGATAATTAGTAGCCTTCCCTGTAATCAATTCTTCTGGTATTCCAGCTGTACGCAAAGCTCGCCATTTGTAATGATCACCCTCTAGCCAAATTTCAGATAAATCATTAAATTGACGATTTTCCGCCACTTCTCTTGGATTTAAATGACAGTGATAATCAAAAATAGGTTTATTTTTGGCATAATCATGATAGAGAATTTTTGCTGTATCTGTTGAAAGAAGAAAATCTTCATCCATAAATTGTTTCATTTAATCCCCCTATACTCCACTATACGCAGAAAAACCGCCATCAACAGGTAAAACTACGCCATTGACAAAAGCAGAATAATGCTCATCTATTAAGAAAAGTAATGCGCCGAGCAATTCTTCTGGCTCACCAAAACGCCCCATTGGTGTATTAGTTAGAATTTTATTTGCTCTATCTGTTGGTTTTCCTTCAGTATCAAATAATAAAGTGCGGTTTTGATTACTAACTAAAAACCCTGGTGCGATAGCATTACAACGAATACCAACTTTTGAGAAATATACAGCAAGCCATTGAGTAAAATTACTGATTGCAGCTTTTGCACCAGAGTAAGCAGGTATCTTTGTAAGTGGTGTAACGGCATTCATACTAGAAATATTAATAATATTTGCCCCTTGTTTACCAAGCATATCTTTTGCAAAAACTTGAGTTGGTAATAATGAACCTAAATAATTGAGATTAAATACAAATTCTATACCAGATTTATCTAAATCAAAGAATGTTCTCGTCGTTTCATTTAAATCAAATTGATGGAACTCATTATCTGTTGTCGCTTTTGGATTATTCCCACCAGCACCATTAATTAAAATATCACAAGTGCCAAAATCAATAGCTATTTGATCACGCACTTCTTTAATATTTTCAAGTTCTAACACATTAGTTTTATAAGCTTTTGCTTTTCCACCTGATTGGTTAATTTCTTTTGCTGCTTTGTCTGCTGCCTCGAAATTCAAATCTAACAGGGCAATATTAGCTTTAGTATGTGCTAACTGCTTGGCTAGAAATGAACATAACACTCCACCAGCCCCCGTGATTACAATTAGCTTATTTTCTAAGTTATGGTTTGCTGCAATATTCATAGTAAACTCCATTAATTAAATTCAGATTGAAGATGAGAAGTTGCGACTTTATCTATAATCGCACCTTTATGCTGAATGACGATGCCAGCAATACGATTGCCTTGCTGACAACAAGTATCGAGAGATTTATTTCGTAAATAACCGTTCAGAAATCCAGCATTAAAAGAATCACCAGCAGAGGTTGTATCTACCACATTTAAAATAGGTTCAGTCATCACTTGCCCATATTGAGATAAATACCTATCTGAAAAAATAGCACCATTCTTACCGCACTTCACAATCACTTTTGGTATACCAATTTTATGTAATCGTTCTAAAGTATCCCTAGATGTTTTATCTTTCCATAATGCTTGTTCATCATCAAAAGTTACCAACGCTATATTGACACTAGGCAAAAGCTGCAAATAACAATCTTGTGCTTCTTCTAATGAATCCCAAAGTTTTGGGCGATAATTACTATCAAAAACAATTTCTGTGCCTTTTTTAGCTAAAGAAGATAATTGATCAATTAAAAAAGTGCGGTCATTTTTCGGTAAGATTGCTAATGAAATACCACTTAAATAAATCACATCAACTTGCTGAAGTTCTGCAATAACCTTAGCAAAATCTGGATGTTGAACCATATAATGTGCTGCAGATTGATTACGCCAATAAAGGAACGTTCGTTCGCCTTGAGCATCTAATTGGATTAGATAAAGACCTGGTTGATGCTGTTCATCCTGTAAAACCCAATTTGTTTGGATGCCATCAGCTTGCCAATATTTAAGCATTTGTTTACTTAAATTATCAGTTCCTAATGCTGAGACATAATGAACTTGAATCTCTTTTGATGAACTTACTCGACTAAGATAAGTTGCAGAATTTAAGGTATCACCACCATAACTTTGCCACATTTCCGCAAAGGGTTTCCCATTGAGTTCAATCATACACTCGCCGATAAATGCTATTTTTTTCATATTCGCCCCAAAGTAAAGGGTATGCGAAAGCGCCTACCCTTCTCAATGCAAATTATTTGGTTGCTAAACTATCAATACGTTCAATATATTCCTTAAGTAAAGGATTTGATTTAGCAGCATCATGCATATCCTTTGTTGCATCAATAAACGGTTTTTTATCAACTTCAACAAAAGTTACACCCAATTTATCTTTTGCTTCTTGAGTTGTTTCAGCAATCATTTTTTGCCATAAATCTTTATGATACATCATAGAATCATCAGCAGCTTTCTTGAGAGCTTGTTGTTGCTCTGGTGTTAATTTGTCCCAAGATTTTTGACCTATTACTAACACATCAGGAATCATTGTGTGTTCATCACGACTAAAGTATTTCGCTACTTCACCATGACGTGCTAATGTTAAAGCTGTTTCATTATTTTCAGCTCCATCCACTACTTTTTGTTGCAATGCTGTATAGAGTTCGCCATAAGCTAATGGTGTTGGATTTGCGCCCATCAATTTGATCATTTCAACTGCGGTTGGGCTTGGTTGAACACGAATTTTCATACCTTTTAAATCTTCAGGAGATTGGATTGGTTTAGCAGAATAGAAACTACGTGCGCCACCATCATAATAAGTTAAACCAACGAACCCCTTTCCTTTTGATGAATCAAGGATTTTTTGCCCTACCGCAGGATCAAGTAAAACACGATAGTAATGGTTCACATCATGAAAAAGATACGGGATATTATATGCGCCATAAGAAGGCTCAAATGCTTCCAATTCACTCGCATTTGATTTTGCCATATCAAGTGAACCGGCTTGTAATAGTTCCATTGATTCACGCTGGCTGCCTAATTGGCTATTTGGATAAATGCGGATCACCACTTCTCCATTAGTTAATTTTTTTACTTCATCTGCCATATATTGCATTGAAATATGAACAGGATGAGTTTTGTCATTGTTATGACTTAATTTTAATACGGTTTTAGCTGAAGCTGAGAAAGCAACGCCAGCAGATAATGCTAGTGTTAAAGCACAAGAAAGCATATGTTTTTTAATTTGCATAACGCATCTCCATAATAAGTAAATTAAAGACTAATCCTCTAACAGCTCGGATGTTATAAAGATAATAGACCAACAAATTTAATGTGGTCAATCCAATTATTTTAAATTGGTGATCCAGATCACATTTTTAAATAAAAAAACTTGTCAAAAATAAAAAAAACACACAAAATTGGTTCACCAACTTAAGTTAATAACATAAGGAACCTATGATGAATAAATTTATATCTATTATGAATTGGGCATTATCAACGATTTGCATAGCTTTAAGTTCATTTCTAGTGTGTTGCGTAGTTTGGCAGGTGTTATCTCGTTATTTATTAAATACACCTAGCACTTATACAGATGAAATAGCTAGATTTCTCTTTATTTGGGTGGGCTTAATGGGCGCAGCTTATGCTCTTGGCCAAAAGAAACACCTAGCGATTGATCTTCTAGTCAGTAAATTCGAACACTCACCCAGCCTTCAACATCGATTACAACTTGTAATTAATTTAATCAGCGTAGCTTTTGCAACAATGATTATGTGCTATGGGGGAGGCAACTTGGTAATAGACACTGTAAACAATGGGCAAATATCACCTGTCTTAGGTATCCAAATGGGATTAGTTTACCTCGCAATTCCTTTAAGTGGTTGCTTTATGCTGATTTACCTTTTAAGAGATATTATAGATAACTTTCATCATTTGAATCTTAAATCATCACCGCTTTCAGATAATCAAGGAGAATAAAATGGAATGGTCCAATATTATTGTGCTTAGCTCAAGTTTCTTTGTCCTACTTTTTATTGGTGTACCAATTTCATTTTCAATTGGAATTGCCTCACTGCTTACTATTATGCTTTCTATTCCTTTTGATGCTGCTATTACTGTTATTTCGCAAAAAATGGCATCTGGATTAGATAGCTTTTCACTACTCGCCATTCCTTTTTTCATCTTAGCGGGCAATATTATGAATCGTGGCGGTATTGCTATGCGGTTAATTGAATTTGCTAAAGTCATCGGTGGTCACTTACCTGGATCTCTAGCACACGTGAACGTACTCGCAAATATGATGTTTGGTTCAATCTCAGGTTCAGCTGTAGCATCAGGAGCAGCAATGGGTGGGATTATGTCACCTTTACAAAAGAAAGAAGGATATGATCCTGCTTTTTCCGCTGCAGTAAATATTGCCTCTTGCCCAACTGGACTACTTATTCCGCCAAGTAATACCTTTATCGTTTATTCATTAATTTCTGGAGGAACATCTATTGGTGCATTATTCCTTGCAGGTTACATTCCAGGAATTTTGATGGGCTTATCAATCATGATTGTTGTTGCCATCATTGCGAAAAAAAGAAAATACCCAATATCACCAAAACCAACTCGCTCAGAAGCGATGAAAAAGACGCTTGATGCATTACCAAGCCTTGGTTTAATTATCGTTATAATGGGAGGTATCATTGGTGGCATCTTCACTGCAACAGAAGCTTCTGCGTTCGCTGTAGTCTACACATTAATTCTTGCTGTCGTGTTCTATCGCGAAGTGACCATCAAAGAATTACCAAAGATCATTTTAGATTCGGTTGTTACAACTGCAATCGTGCTACTATTAATCGGTACATCAATGGGAATGTCATGGGCAATGGCAAATGCAGATATTCCTTACACTATTAGTGATGCATTATTAAACTTCTCAGATAACCCAATTATCATACTTCTAATCATCAACATCATTTTATTAGTTGTGGGTGTATTTATGGATATGACACCAGCATTGCTTATCTTCACACCAATTTTCTTACCTATTGTGACTGAATTAGGCATGGATCCTGTTCACTTCGGTATATTAATGGCTTTCAACCTTTCTATCGGTATCTGTACACCACCTGTTGGTAGCGCATTATTTATCGGATGTTCTGTTGGCGGAGTGAAAATTAATCAAGTTATTAAACCACTACTACCACTCTATGCAGTTTTAATCTTAACACTCTTATTAGTAGCTTACATTCCATCATTAAGCTTAGCGTTACCACAAATATTATTAGGTTATTAATTCACGCATTAGGAAAATAATATGAAAACGATTAAAAATTGGCAATTTGTAGAAAATCATAATCATCGCATTGATATTGCCTGCGATCACAGTTACCAAATGCATATTTTCGTGTTAGAAAATGATTTATTACGCGTGGCATTTACAAAGAATAAGGAATTTAAAGTCCCTCATACTTGGGCTATTACACCAAATCAATCAGATGTAGATTGGCAAGGTCGTGATAAATGGTCGTTAAAAGGGTTTTCCTGCCCTGATTATGAAGTAAAGCAAACAGAAAAAACGCTTGAAATCTCAACCGCACTTTTAAAAGTAACAATTCATCAACCACTCTATCTAGAATGGGAATATAAACACGGTGATAAATGGAAACCATTATTTAAAGACCGAAAAACTGGTGCCTATTTGATGGGTATTTCAAATACTACCATTTCTCATTATTTACAACGAGATATTCAAGAACATTATTATGGACTCGGTGAAAAAACAGGAAATCTAAATCGCCATGGACGCCGCTTTGAAATGCGTAATATTGATGCAATGGGCTATAATGCTGAACATACAGATCCTCTTTATAAACACATTCCATTCTATATTACGCATGCTCCTGAAGTAAGTTATGGATTATATTACGATAACCTTTCACCTTGTTGGTTTACCTTAGGTAGTGAAATTGACAATTATCATTCTTACTATCGTAACTATAAAGCTGAGGATGGAGATCTAGATTACTACGTTATTCTCGGTCCCAAAATACTTGATGTAACAAAAAAATATTGTCGCCTTACGGGAGGTACTATTTTTGGTCCAAAATGGAGCTTAGGTTATAGTGGTTCAACTATGTATTATACCGATGCGCCTGATGCTCAAGAGCAACTAAAAAAATTTGTCAATTTATGTAATGAACATGATATTCCTTGTGATTCATTCCAACTCTCTTCAGGTTATACCTCTATAAATGGAAAGCGTTATGTTTTCAACTGGAATTATGACAAAATTCCAACCCCTAAAGAAATGACAAAATATTTTCATAATGCGGGGATGAAGTTAGCTGCAAACATTAAACCATGTTTATTACTAGATCACTCACGTTATCAAGAAGTGGAAAAACTTGGATTATTCATTAAGGATTCTGAATCAGATAATCCTGAAAAATCTATGTTCTGGGATGACGAAGGTTCTCATTTAGACTTTACCAATATAGCCACGGTGAATTGGTGGAAAAAGAATATAAAACAACAATTACTCGATTACAGCATTGATGCTACTTGGAATGATAATAATGAATTTGAAGTGTGGGACAACTACGCAAAATGCCATTATTTCGGTGAAGGTATGCCAATAAAATTATTGCGCCCACTACAACCATTATTAATGATGAAAGCGTCCTATGAGGCTCAATTAGAGTACGCACCAAATAAACGTCCTTATTTAATTTCACGTTCTGGCTCACCTGGAATGAACCGTTATGTACAAACTTGGTCTGGAGATAATCGTACCAGTTGGAATACATTACGTTACAATATCAAAATGGGATTAGGTATGAGCCTTTCTGCACTCTATAACGTTGGGCATGATGTAGGTGGTTTTTCTGGAAATAAACCGGATCCTGAATTATTTGTACGTTGGGTACAAAATGGTGTAATGCATCCACGTTTCACTATTCATTCTTGGAATGATGATAAAACTGTTAATGAACCTTGGATGTATCCACAAATAATCAATATTATTCGTGATGCTATCCAATTACGTTATATATTAATGCCTTATTTATATAACACATTATGGAAAGCTCATCATGATCATGAACCAATACTACGACCAACATTCCTTGATCACGAACATGATAAAAATACTTTTGAAGAAAATGATGACTATCTTTTAGGTGAAGATTTACTCGTTGCTTCTGTTGTGGAACCTAATCAACGAAAACGTGAAGTCTATCTACCACAAAATTTCGTCGGTTGGTATGACTTTTACACACACAAATGGTTTAATGGCGGCGAAAGAATCATAGCTGATGCACCATTAGAAAAAATTCCTTTATTTTTAAAAGCTGGAAGCATTATTCCAATGGCAAAAAAAGGTCATAAAAATACGTTATCTGATAATTATAGACAATTATTAATTATGCCTTTTATTAATCAAGGAGAGAGGAATATTACTATATTTGATGATGACGGTGAAAGTTTCGATTATTTAAAAGGTAAATTTTTAAAATTTAATATTTATCTAAAATGCACTAGTCAAACAATTGAACTTGTTTTAGAAAAATCGGGTGATTATTTACCAAAATATAATGAAATTAGTTTCTACCTTCCTAATAAAGAAAATAGAAAATTAATTATTAATGGAAAAACGGTCACTCAAGGCTATAAATTGAGTTTATTAGATTAAAATTAGGAAAAATTTATGAACATTGATGACTTGCGATCCTATAAAAAAATAGGAAATGAGTTAAAACAACAGCTAAATAATCATCAATATAAAATAGGCGACAAACTACCAGCAGAAAGAGACTTGGCTGATTATTTTGATGTAAGTCGTACAGTCATTCGAGAAGCCATCATTATGCTTGAATTAGAAAACCTTGTTGAAGTACGTAAAGGTTCTGGAGTGTATGTGATTGCATTGCCACAACGCGCTGCAAGTAATGATGAATTTTTAGATAAGGTTGATGTAGGCCCTTTTGAACTTTTACAAGCTCGCCAATTATTAGAAAGTAGTATGGCTGAATTTGCTGCATTACAAGTGACAAGAGCAGATATTACTAAATTAAAAGACATTCTAGCAAGAGAGCGAAATACACTTGAACAAGGTGATGAAGATTATGTGGCAGATGAAGATTTTCATCGTACGATAGCAGAAATAACCCAAAATGAAGTTATCTTGCAAATGCAAAAAGCACTGTGGGATCTTCGTACTAATAGTCAAATGTGGAAAGGTTTACATCTTCATATTCCAAATCAGAGCTATCGTCACCTTTGGTTACAAGATCATGAGAATATTATTACAGCCCTACAGAGAAAAGATCCTGTAATGGCAAAAAAAGCAATGTGGCAACATTTAGAAAATGTTAAGCAAAAACTTTTTGAATTATCTGATGTAGATGATCCTAATTTTGATGGTTATCTATTTAATATGAGCCCAATTGTTGTTGATCGTTAGAAAACTATAGGAGTTAAAAATGGAACAAGCATGGCGTTGGTATGGACCAAAAGATCCTGTTTCTTTATCTGATATTCGTCAAGCAGGCGCAACTGGTATAGTCACTGCACTTCACCATATTCCTAACGGTGAAATATGGAGTATTGAAGAAATTAAAAAACGCAAAACTGAAATAGAAAATGCTGGTTTAAGCTGGTCAGTAGTGGAAAGTGTACCAGTTCATGAAGAGATTAAAACTCAGACTGGAAATTATCAAAAATGGATTAATAACTACAAACAAACTCTTCGTAATCTTGCTCAATGTGGAATTGACACTGTTTGCTACAATTTTATGCCAGTTTTAGACTGGACTCGAACCGATCTTGCTTATGAATTACCAGATGGTTCTAAAGCATTGCGCTTTGATCATATCGCTTTTGCCGCATTTGAACTTCATATTTTAAAACGTCCTGATGCAGAAAAAACCTATAATCAAGAAGAACAAGTTGCAGCAAGAACCTATTATGACAAGATGTCAGAGCAAGATATAACGCAATTAACGCGTAATATTATTGCGGGCTTACCTGGGGCAGAAGAAGGTTACACTCTTGATGAATTTCAAAGTCAATTAGATCGCTATAAAGATATTTCATCCGAAAAATTCCGAACACATTTAGCATATTTTTTACATGAAATCGTACCTGTTGCCCAAGAAGTAGGAATCAAAATGGCGATTCATCCAGACGATCCTCCACGCCCAATCTTAGGCTTACCACGCATAGTTTCAACTATTGAAGATATGCAGTGGTTTGTAGAAACTCAACCATTACCAGCAAATGGTTTTACAATGTGTACGGGTTCTTATGGCGTACGTTCCGATAATGATCTCGTAAAAATGACTGAACAATTCGCTGATCGTATTTACTTCGCTCATTTACGTTCTACTCAACGTGAAGGTAATCCACTAACCTTCCATGAGGCAGCTCATCTAGAGGGAGACGTAGATATATTTAATGTAGTAAAAGCTTTATTAAATGAAGAATATCGTCGATTAAATCTAGGAGAAACTCGTTTAATCCCAATGCGCCCAGATCATGGACATCAAATGTTGGATGACTTACGTAAAAAAACCAATCCTGGCTACTCTGCCATTGGTCGGTTAAAAGGTCTAGCTGAATTTCGCGGTTTAGAGATGGCACTAAAAAAAGTGTATTTCAATAAGTAAAAGAAAAAGTGCGGTCATAAAAAACATTATTTTTATCGACCGCACTTCTAATTTATTTCATCAATCTTCTCATTCGAATATTGATCATTTCGACCACAACAGAGAATCCCATTGCAAAATAGATATAACCTTTCGGGATGTGAATATCCAAACTTTCTGCAATTAAACTAATTCCCACTAAAACCAAGAAGGCTAAAGCTAGAATTTTCAAGGTTGGATGCGTATCTACGAAATCGCCGATTGGTTTTGCTGAAAACATCATCACGCCAACGGCAATCATAATCGCCAAAATCATCACAGGAAGGTGGCTTGCCATACCCACCGCTGTAATGACAGAATCTAAAGAAAATACAATATCTAGCACAGCAATTTGAATTAATACGCCAAGATAACTCACTTTGTTTTTGCTTTCAGATTCATGGTGTTCTTGATGATTTATCGCCTCTTTAATTTCGCCAGAACTTTTTATAATCAGGAATAAACCACCGATTAATAAAATCAAATCACGCCCAGAAATTTCTTGATTAAACACAGTAAATAACGGTGCAGTAAGTTTCATTATCCACGCTAGTGACATTAAAAGTAAAATTCTTGTTAGCATTGCCAAAGCAAGCCCAAGAATACGACCAGACTGGCGTTGGCGTTCAGGTAAACGTCCAACTAGGATGTTAATAAAAATAATATTGTCGACTCCTAAAACGATCTCTAAAGCCGCAAGTGTCGCAAGTGATATCCACGCTTCAGGATCCGCAATCCATTCAAACATAATTTTTCCTATAATTGAGTTAAATAAATCCGAAAATACAGATCATAATGGCTTTATGACGAAAAGCAATCGTTATTTATATTTGAGAAATGATTGATTAGTCGTTTTTAAGCGTTTCAAAAATCCTTTCAGCAAGTTTAGGGGAAATGCCCGGTACAGAGGCTATTTCATCTAAGGTCGCCTTTTTCACACCTTGTAAACCACCAAGATATTTCAGTAAAGCCTGACGACGTTTAGCTCCCACACCTTCAATGGTTTCTAAACCACTTTGTGTAAAGGCTTTTTGACGTTTTTTACGGTGTCCGCTTATTGCGTGATTATGGCTTTCATCACGGATATGTTGAATCAAATGCAATGCCAAACTATCATCAGGCAAATGAATTTCGCGGTCTTGTTTGCTGATAATCAGTACTTCCTGCCCTGCTCGACGATCCACACCTTTTGCCACGCCAATTAAGTGCGGTCTATTTTTATCCCATTTTACTTGAAGATGTTGGAACACGTTCAATGCTCGATTTAACTGCCCTTTTCCACCATCAATAAAAATAATATCGGGAATTTTATCTTCTTCTAAATCACGCTCATAACGTTTCTGCAACGCTTGTTCCATCGCAGCATAATCATCTCCGCCAGTAATGCCTTCAATATTAAAACGGCGATAATCAGATTTCAGTGGACCTTCTTTATTAAAAACAACACAAGATGCGACTGTTTGATTTCCCATTGTATGGCTTATATCAAAACATTCCATACGCTTAATTTCAGGAAGATTTAACAGCTCACACAACGCTTGATAACGCTCTGACATTCGTGAAGATTGTTTAAGTTGTACATTTAAAGCCGCTTTAGCATTAACTTGTGCGAGCTGTAAGTATTTACTTTTATCGCCTTTTACGCTTTCTTGAATCGTCACTTTTCTGCCAGCTTGCTCCGTAAGAAGTTGCTCAAGCTCTGATTTTTCAGCTAATTGACGATCCACAATAATGCTATTCGGGATACTTCGTCCTTGATGACCTTGTAAATAAAATTGCCCCACAAAAGTTTCGGTAAGTTCCGATAAATCCGTATTGGCGGGGACTTTTGGGAAATAACTGCGATTGCCTAGCACTTTTCCTTGACGAATAAACATCACCTGTACACAGGCTAACCCGTGTTGGTAAGCGATAGACATAATATCCATATCATCTAAACGTTCATTGGATACAAATTGTTTTTCAATAACCGAACGCACCGCCTGAATTTGATCGCGATAACGAGCAGCCTGTTCAAAATCTAAATTTCTGCTTGCCTGCTCCATTTTACCGATTAAATAATCTAACACCTGTTGATCTTTGCCTTGTAAAAATAAGCGAGCTAATTCAACTTGCTGATTATATTCTTCATCGGAAACATATCCCTGTACACAAGGCGCGGAACAACGCCCAATTTGATACTGCAAACAAGGACGAGAACGGTTGGAATAAACGGAATTTTCACATTGGCGAACAGGGAAAAGTTTTTGCAAAAGCGATAAAGTTTCACGCACAGCCCCTGCGTGAGGATAAGGCCCGAAATATTCGCCTGCAAATTTTTTAGAACCACGATAAGAAGTAATTCTTGGGTGGCGTTCTTTGGTTAATAAAATAAATGGATAGGATTTATCATCACGCAATAATACGTTATAGCGAGGCTGATAAAGCTTGATAAAATTATGCTCTAGCAGTAAAGCTTCCGTTTCAGATGAAGTTAGCGTGGTGTCAATATGATGAATTGACGCCACCAACGCCTCTGTTTTTTTACTGCTCAGATTTTTACGAAAATAGCTTGAAAGACGTTTTTTTAAATCCTTTGCTTTCCCAACATAAATAACCTGATCTTTATCATCATACATACGATAAACACCAGGTTCGTGAGAGACATCAGCGAGGAATTTTTTGGGATTGAACATAGAATATTTTACCAATAACAAAAGACATCTTGCCTTCCCTGCTTTCGGGGGAAGGAGCCTAAAGAGCAAAAGGGGGCTTGCGATGTTAAATTTATCCCCCCTCAGCCTTCGGCAGCTCCCCCCGCAAGCAGGGGGAGCCAAGTATTTAATCCTTCGCCAAAATCAACCGCACTTTTTCCAAATCTTCGGCGGTATCCACCCCCACTGCAGGCACTTCTTTCGCAAGTTCTACGTGTATTCGTTCGCCATTATATAACACACGAAGCTGCTCAAGTTTTTCTAGATTTTCAAGTTGAGTCGGTGCCCATTGCACATATTGTTTTATGAAACCCGCACGATATGCGTAAATGCCAATATGACGCAAATACGCATCAGCAAGCTGTACTTTCTGAATATCCTGTAAATTCATAAACTGATCACGATCGTAAGGAATAACCGAACGGGAAAAATACAGCACATAGCCATCTTTATCTGTTAATACTTTCACTGCATTTGGATTAAATAATTCCTCAGCATCGTGAATTTTTACCGTAAGGCTTGCCATATTGACATTAAATTTTGCTAAATTATCTGCCACTTGTCGCACGATAACGGGAGGAATCAAAGGCTCATCGCCTTGGATATTGACAATGATTTCATTATCGGGAACCGCTAATTTTTCTACAACTTCCGCTAAACGCTCTGTACCAGAATTATGATTAGCCGAAGTCATACAGACTTCAGCACCAAAACTTTTGGCAACATCAGCCACATTTTCATTATCGGTGGCAATAATCACTCGGCTCGCCCCAGACTGCAGAGCTTTCTCAAATACATGTTGAATCATTGGCTTACCCGCAATATCTGCAAGAGGCTTTCCAGGTAAACGACTTGATGCAAAACGAGCGGGGATAATCACGGTAAATGACATAATTTATTCCTTATTCTTTAATATTTCAGCTTTATCGGCAAGTAATCAAAACAACTGGGGATTAATCCTTTCAGCTATTTCTATATTGCGCCACAAGTTTGTCTATTTTGCTCCAAAAGTGCGGTAAATTTTCACGTTGTTTTTCAGCCTCAATAATTTCTGCATCGACAGGGACATACCACCAATTATCTTTAGCAAAAGATTGGCATTTTACGGCATCTTTTTCCGTCATAAAGAGCGGTTGATTTTCAGAAAGTTTTTCTAATTGAGACGCTTCAAAATGTTGATGATCTTGAAATGCTTGAGTTTGCTTTAACTGAATCCCTAACTTTTCTAACATACTAAAAAAACGCTGTGGATTGCCAATCCCTGCGATGGCAACACCAGATTGAAATTCATTTAATTGGCGTTTTTCATTGGTTTTTAAATTAATCGCGAAATGAGGCACAAGACGCATAACTGCATCTGAATACTGATTTTTTCCACCATTAGTGATCACAAAATCGACAGATTTTAATCGACTTGGTAATTCTCGCAATGGACCTGCTGGCAATACAAAACCATTTCCCAACGCGCGCTCAGCGTCCATTACGACAATTTCCAAATCACGCTGTAATTGATAATGTTGTAAACCATCATCAGAAACAATAATATCGCACTCTGCTTGGCTTAAGAGTAATTCAATCGCTTGCTGGCGATTTGGGGAAATCACTACTGGCACATTGGTGCGTTTAGCAATCAATACAGGTTCATCACCACCTTCAATCGGATGCGTATTTTCAGTAACGCATAACGGATACGTTTTAGATTTACTGCCGTAACCACGAGAAATCACACCTACGCGAAAACCTCGTTTTTTTAATTCTTCCACAAGCCAAACAACCACAGGCGTTTTGCCATTTCCACCCACAGACAAATTTCCCACAATTATCACTGGTTTTGGTGCGCGATAAGAGGATTTGAGACCCAAAGAGAATAAGGCGCGACGAAGTTGGCTAATCAACCAAAACAATAAAGAAAAAGGCGATAAGAGCCAAATAAGTTTGGAGTTGGAATACCAGAAGGGCATAGAAAATCCTTTCTAATAAGTGCGGATAAAATAACGCGAGTTTTTCAACTCGCGTTTTCGATAATCAATAAATTAGCCAGTAAACTGCATACTATGCAACTGTTTATAGGCACCATTTTGTTCAAGCAATGCTTTATGGTTGCCACGCTCACGAATTTCTCCATGATCAATCACAAGAATTTCATCCGCATTTTCAATAGTAGATAATCTATGGGCAATCACAACAACCGTGCGATCTTTCTTTAATTCCTCTAATGCAGATTGGATTGCTCGTTCTGATTCCGTATCTAGTGCAGATGTAGCTTCATCTAAAATTAATACTGGCGAATTACGCAATAAAGCACGAGCAATCGCTAAACGCTGACGTTGCCCACCTGATAGGCTAGCGCCATTTTCGCCAATTACCGTATCAAAACCTTGCGGTAATTTTTCGATAAACTCTAAAGCATAAGCCGCTTTTGCTGCAGCGATAATTTCTTCGCGAGAATACTTATCTTGTGCTGCATAAGCAATATTATTCGCAATAGTATCGTTAAATAAATGGACTTGTTGAGAAACCACAGCGCAGTTTTCACGTAAATTAGATAAACGATAATCTTGGATATTTACGCCATCAAGTAAAATCTCGCCTTGCTCAATATCGTAAAAACGTGTCACTAAATTAGCAATGGTTGATTTGCCCGATCCAGAACGCCCAACCAAAGCAACGGTTTTTCCAGCTGGAACGCTAAAAGAAATATTATTTAATGCAAGTTCATCTTTTCCTTGATATGCAAAACTCACATTTTTAAATTCTAACTCGCCTTTCGCAGGTTCTGCTTTATAAGCCCCGTTATCTTTTTCTGGCTCTAAATCTAAAATGGCAAATAGCGTTTGACATGCTGCCATTCCACTTTGAAATTGTGCATTCACCGCAGTTAATGATTTTAACGGACGCATCATAGCTAACATTGAAGAAAATACCACTGTAAATGAGCCTGCACTCAAATTATCTTCTGCAATCAATGGAGTGGTAGCTAAATAGAGCACCGTAGCTAATGCGAGAGATGCAATAACTTGCACCACAGGATCAGAAATGGAATTTGCTGTCACCATTTTCATGCTTTTTCGACGCATATCATTACTAACATGATTAAAATGCACTTCTTCCACATGTTGCCCTCCGAAAGAAAGCACAACTTTATGACCTTTTAACATCTGTTCTGTAGCAGACGTAAGTTCACCCATTGAATCTTGTAAGTTCTTACTTAATCTACGAAAAATTTTTGATACCAAACGAATTAAAACAGCAATGATTGGACCTATAATAAAAAGCACAATTGTTAATTCCCAACTGGTATAAAACATCACTGCGAATAGCGAAATAATATATGCTCCTTCTCGCACAATTGTAATCAAAGATCCTGAAGAAGAACTTGCAATCATTTGGGAATCATAAGTAATCCGAGAAAGTAAACGCCCTGTTGAATTTTGATCAAAGAAACTCACTGGCATAAACATTAAATGTTTAAACAAGCGGCGACGCATTGTCATGACAACTTTGCCTGATACCCACGCCAAGCAATAATTAGAAATAAAGTTGGTAATGCCGCGTAAAATAATCATCCCAACGACGACAAAAGCCATCATTTTCAAAAATGAATGGTTTGCCTTACCAAAACCATCGTCCAACAACGGTTTTAACAAATAAATCAAGCCTGAGTCAGCTAATGCATTAAAAACTAACGCGACGCCAGAAACAATAAGCCCCGCTTTAAAAGGTTTAATCATTGGCCACAAACGCTTAAACGTTTGTAAGGTTGAAAAATCATTTTCTTGTAATTTTTGCTCTTGCATAATCGCTATCTAATAGTAAAAATTGCACGCATTGTACCTTTTATTCCTTTGATAATCCAATTACACGCACATACCAAGGGGAAAATTCTGTGCGAGCTTGCTGGATTTCTAATCGGTCTTGAAAAAAATTTACCCGCACTTGCCCCGAAATAGCGGTATTTTCTACCGCACTTTTATAGCGTTGAAGCCTTTCCGTAACCGAATAATGGGGGAATTTCCACGGATTCCAACGTCCACTAGAAATAATCGCCACATCTGGTCGAACCTGAGAAAGCAAGTATTCACTTGTCGATGTTTTACTCCCGTGATGCCCCACTTGTAACACATCAATTTTTCCTAAAGTGCGGGCAAAAATTTGTTCATTTTTTGCTTCAGCATCGCCAGTCAGTAAAACGCTATGCTTTCCATCATCGACTAAAATCACACAAGAATGGGGATTATCAGCTCGTGTCACAACGTTGTGAGGAGAAAGTATTTGAAAATGTAGCCCTTGCCAATGCCAATCACGTCCAGCTGTACAAAAAGTGCGGTAATTTTCCCCATAGTTTTTTCGTGAAGGGGTAATCAATTCCACATTGGGATACGCCTTTAAAATTGTCGAAGCACCACCTGCATGATCGTTATCGTCGTGGCTTAAAATCAATTTTTCCAAAACAATCCCTTCTCTTTGCAAATAAGGCAAAATTTCCAACTCAGCCATACTTCCACCTCGCCAAGAAGAACCCGTATCATAAAGAATCCCTTTGCCATTTTTCACAATCAGCGTTGCCAAGCCCTGCCCCACATCTAAAGTATCTACCTGCCAAGTTGGTTTGTTCAATTGTTTAAACAACAAAATCATAAAACACATAAGAATAATGCCGAAAGAACATAGCAAAACGTTGATTCGTTCATTTTTTAGCAAAGGTTTACTGAGATTTAATGTAAAAAATCTTGGTCGTTTAATTTTCCAAGTTGATGGTGAAGCCTCTTGTTTTCGATAAATACACCAAATAATTAACATAAAAATTCCTGCACAAAGTGCGGTTAAAAATAATGCTAAATTAAATGAAACCGTGAGCCAATTTCCTTGAAAAACAGAAATTAACCCAGTAATTCCTTCGGCTAGCTTATTTGCTAGTTGCCAAGAAAAAACCGCGCCGTTGGTAAAAACAGCAAATAAAATTAATGGCACAAGGAAAAAACTATAAATTGGAACAGCCATAAGATTGGCTAAAAATCCACTTAGCGATAAGCCATTAAATAGAAAAAGTTGCAAAGGCGTAAAAAAAAGCAATAACCCAAATTGCAAATGAAATAAATTCAAAATCCACCGCACTTTTGGGGAAAAGGGACGATTTTTCCATTGAAAAAGTGAAAAAGGCACATAACGATACCAGAGGATCAAACAACCAACTGCACCACAAGAAAGCCAAAAACTGACCGAAAGTGGCATTAATGGATCGCAGAAAAGCAAGAATCCGACAACCAACGTAAAAAGCTGAAAAGGCGAATAATATCTCCTCATTATTTGAACGAAGAAAACGAAAACAAGTGCTGAAATGGCACGAAAAGTTGGCACGCTAAAACCAGCCAAATAGGCATAAATTAAAGCAAATAAAACACCAAAAACTAAAGGAAAATAAGGATGCATAAAACGGGTTGGGAAAAATACTTGCACAACACGAGCCAAGTAAAATCCAATTCCCATAGCCAACCCAATATGTAAGCCAGAAATAGCAATAAGATGCGCGGTATTCGTTTGTTGGTAAATTGACCAAGTGTTTTTATCTAACCAAGCCCGTTCGCCAAAAGCTAACGCGATCAATAAACCTTGTAGAGATAATCCTTCCGTTTGCTTTCTCACTTGTTGCAATTTTTCTGCACGCAATGATGAAACATCAGCAATTTTCGCCGCACTTTTTACGGTTCCAACAGCCGTAATTCCTTTTGAAAGATACCATTGTTGCCGATCAAACCCACCAAAATTTAATCGCGCAGAAAGGGGACGTAAAGAAATTTCAGCTTGCCAAATTTCCGATAGTTGAGGCACCTCTTTTGCTTTCCAATTTAAAAAAATTCGTTGCTCTTGTAAGTTATCCGTCAATGTTGCTGTGGCGATAAGTGTTTGATAATCCTGTTGATGCAAAATTTCTTGAATCTCAAAAGCCACCATTTGCTTTTGAG
The DNA here is from genome assembly GCF_049823435.1 of Haemophilus sp. HN_Hi16. NCBI lineage: Bacteria > Pseudomonadati > Pseudomonadota > Gammaproteobacteria > Pasteurellales > Pasteurellaceae > Haemophilus > Haemophilus sp. HN_Hi16. The sequence continues at coordinate 895,336 of NZ_CP187500.1, read as the reverse complement.
CGGTAATACGTTGAGCTTGTTGTAATAAACTCAAAGCCGAATGATGAAAATAGCCAAGAGAAGCAACAAAAAAAGCAAGGCTAACTAAGAAATTTTTACGCCAAAAAATAAAAAGAAAAATCAAAACAAGCGCAATAACGAGAGCAACTTGCCAAGGCAATAGCAATGACTGCGGTAGAAATAACAACGTTAAATCCGCAACAATTAGCAAGACAGCTAAAGTTATTAAGTTTAATTTCATTTTTGTAAAAGATTAATTCCAATCTCTCTAAGACTAGGCTAGTTTTATTTAAATATGCAAACGGTTGCTTCAAATTTTACGATCCATATTGTAAAAATAAATTTTTCAGGAAAATTTACTTGCTAAAACAAACAACTTCTGATATTTATACCGCCCGCAAAAATTGGGTTCCTAAAATAGCAGTCAGGAACAAACTAAAATAACAAGACAGGAAGTCGTGAAATCCACGCTTAAATTCTGTATGTATTAGGAGTGAGAGATGTCAAGAGCATCATTGAACTTGCTAGATTTAGCAGGCGTTAAGCCTTATCAAATGAAAAAAGATGAAGAATATATGAATGAAGAGCAAATTCTTCATTTCAGAAAAATTCTTAATGCTTGGCACGAGCAAATCGTGGAAGAAGCTTCTCGCACCGTTGCACATATGCAGGATGAAGTAACCAATTTCCCCGATCCCGCAGACCGAGCAACTCAGGAAGAGGAATTTAGTCTAGAATTGCGTAATCGTGATCGCGAACGCAAACTAATGAAAAAAATCGAAGCAACCTTGAAAAAACTTGATACCGATGATTTCGGTTACTGCGATTGTTGCGGCGAGGAAATCGGTATCCGCCGTTTAGAAGCGCGCCCAACAGCAGATCTTTGCATTGATTGCAAAACGTTAGCTGAAATCCGCGAAAAACAAGTCGCTGGTTAATTCGTTCTATTGAAAAATACCAAAGTGCGGTTAAAATTAGCCGCACTTTTTTGCATTTAAAAATGCGGAAAAATCCCCTTGCCTTTTTCTTTACAGAAAAAGAGCTAAGCCATTTATTTCCAACTAAAAAAACGGAGTAAATTATTCTTACTTATATCAAAAATTTGTTTGGCAAGAAGACAAAAAAATCAAAAGAGGTTGCCAAAACAAGTGCTTATTCTAAACGAGTTGGGCGTCCCAATAGCCCAATGCCAAAAGCGCAGACAAAAAAATCAGAACAAACGTGCCGCTACGATAAAAATGTGATTAAAGCGGCTCAATTTGATATTTCCCCGCGAGATTTTAGCCGTAATGCACTCACTGTTGTGGAAAAACTGCAACGTCAAGATTTCGAGGCTTATATCGTCGGTGGATGTATCCGCGATTTATTACTTGGTAAAAAACCAAAAGATTTTGATGTTGCAACAAACGCACGTCCTGAACAAATCCAAAATATTTTTCAACGTCAATGCCGTTTAGTGGGTCGCCGTTTCCGCTTAGCACATATTATGTTTGGTCGAGATATTATTGAAGTTGCCACTTTCCGAGCCAATCACAGCGATGCTCGCAATGAAAATCAAGCAAAGCAAAGTAATGAAGGAATGTTACTACGCGATAATGTTTACGGTACGATCGAACAAGATGCAGCACGCCGTGATTTTACGGTCAATGCACTGTATTACAATCCACAAGATAATACGTTACGAGATTATTTCGAGGGCATTAAGGATCTCAAAGCGGGCAAGCTACGCTTAATTGGCGATCCTGTTACACGTTATCAAGAAGATCCTGTGCGGATGTTGCGCTCTATTCGCTTTATGGCAAAACTTGATATGTTCCTTGAAAAACCAAGCGAACAACCAATTCGTGAACTTGCGCCTTTATTAAAAAATATTCCGACTGCTCGCTTATTTGATGAGAGCTTAAAATTATTACAAGCAGGACAAGGGGTAAAAACCTATCGTTTATTACGTCAATATGGTTTATTTGAACAACTTTTCCCTGCATTAAGTCCATATTTTACAGAGAAAGAAGATAGTTTTGCAGAACGTATGATCGTTACCGCCCTTACTTCGACAGATGAACGTGTTGCGGATAAACTTCGTATTAATCCTGCATTCTTATTTGCGGCATTTTTCTGGTATCCATTACGCGAAAAAGTGGAAATCTTGAAAAATGAAGGCGGTTTAAATAATCATGATGCTTATGCGTTGGCGGGCAATGAAGTTTTAGATTTATTCTGCCGTACTTTGGCTGCACCACGTCGTCATACTGCGGTCATTCGTGATATTTGGTTCTTACAACTGCAATTATTAAAACGTACTGGCTCAGCACCAATGCGTACCATGGAACATCCAAAATTCCGTGCTGGCTTTGATTTACTGGCTATGCGAGCAGAAATTGAAGGTGGCGAAACGATTGAATTAGCCAAATGGTGGCACGAATATCAATTTAGTAATGGCGAACAGCGTGAACAGTTGATACAGGAGCAACAACGCTTACATCCCAAACCAAAGAAAAAATACTACCGTCCACGCCGTCGTAAAACAACGCGTTCAGCAGAGTAAGGGGGATATATGATTACTGTATATATTGCGTTAGGCAGCAATTTAAATACGCCAGTAGAACAATTACATTCTGCGCTTAAAGCGATAAGTCAGTTACCAAAAACAGATTTAGTAACAACTAGCTCTTTTTATAAAAGCAAACCGCTCGGCCCACAAGATCAACCCGATTATATGAATGCTGTTGCAAAAATTAAAACCGAGCTTAGCCCACTTGCACTATTAGATGAATTGCAACGCATTGAAAATGAGCAAGGTCGAGTGCGTTTACGTCGCTGGGGCGAACGCACATTAGATTTAGATATTTTGCTTTACGGCAATGAAATTATTCAAAACGAACGCTTAACGATTCCCCATTATGATATGCATAACCGTGAGTTTGTCATTGTGCCGTTGTTTGAAATCGCATCGGATTTAGTTTTACCAAATAGTCAAATCATAACAGAGCTGGTCAAGCAATTTGCTGACCACAAAATGATAAAATTAAATCCCTAGAAATTTCACCGCACTTTTATGAACCTCAAAAGTGCGGTAGAATCTGCCCACATTTTTCTTCATTAATGACCCGTTATGGAAAGCTTAACTCAATATATCCCTGATGAATTTTCTATGCTTCGCTTCGGCAAAAAATTCGCCGAAATTCTTTTAAAATTGCATACAGAAAAAGCAATTATGGTTTATCTTAACGGTGATCTTGGCGCAGGAAAAACAACGCTGACACGCGGAATGCTACAAGGTATCGGTCATCAAGGTAATGTAAAAAGCCCAACTTATACGCTGGTTGAAGAATACAATATTTCAGGAAAAATGATTTATCATTTTGATTTGTATCGGTTAGCAGATCCTGAAGAACTCGAATTTATGGGTATTAGAGATTATTTTAATACTAATAGCATTTGCTTAATTGAATGGTCTGAAAAAGGTCAAGGCATATTGCCAGAAGCTGATATTTTAGTGAATATTGATTATTACGATGATGCACGAAATATTGAATTAATCGCACAAACAAATTTGGGTAAAAATATTATAAGCGCATTTTCTAATTAACTTATTTATGAAAACTAAAATCTTATTTTTTCTTTTTTTCTCCACATTTAGCTTCTCTATTTTGGCAGCACCTATTACGATTGCGATTGACCCAGGTCACGGAGGAAAAGATCCTGGTGCAATCAGCCGAAATTTAGGTATTTATGAAAAAAATGTTACCCTTTCAATTGCAAAAGAATTAAAAGCCTTATTGGATAAAGATCCACATTTTCGTGGAGTATTAACGCGTAAAAGTGATTATTATATTTCCGTGCCTGAACGTTCAGAAATCGCACGTAAATTTAAAGCGAATTATCTTATTTCTATCCATGCTGATTCATCTGAATCGTCTGATCGTCGTGGGGCTTCTGTTTGGGTATTGTCAAACCGTCGAGCCAATGATGAAATGGGTCAATGGCTAGAAGACGATGAAAAACGCTCAGAATTACTTGGTGGTGCAGGAAAAGTACTTTCACACAATAATGACAAATATCTTGATCAGACTGTACTTGATCTGCAATTTGGACATAGCCAACGTACTGGCTATGCGTTAGGCGAACATATTTTGCGCCATTTTGCTAAAGTAACAATATTAAGTCGCAGTACGCCACAACATGCAAGTCTAGGTGTTCTACGTTCGCCAGATATTCCTTCTGTGTTGGTAGAAACGGGATTTCTTTCCAATTCAGAAGAAGAAAAAAAACTTAACTCTCAAGCCTATCGCCGCCGCATTGCTTATATGATTTATGAAGGCTTAGTTGCATTCCGTAGCGGTAAAACCAATGCCTTAGTGAAAGACAATTTAGTTCAAAACATCAAACAAAACGATATAAAAAAATCAGGGAAAAATAACCGCACTTCAGAACAAAATATAAATGAAGATAATATTAAAGACAGTGGCATTCGCCATATTGTAAAAAAAGGAGAAAGTTTAGGTAGCTTATCAAATAAATATCACGTAAAAGTCTCTGATATTATTAAATTAAATCAATTAAAAAGAAAAACACTTTGGCTAAATGAAAGTATTAAAATTCCTGATAATGGCGATATAAAAAATAAACCATTAATAATTAATGAAAATAGTTCTCACAAAAAACAAAATAGATCAGTAAATAATACCAATAAAGATTTAAAAAAAGAGAAGAATACACAAAACAACAATCAAAAAAATATAATTCCGCTCTATCATAAAGTAACAAAAAACCAAACACTCTATGCTATTTCGAGGGAATATAACATTCCAGTAAATATACTATTGAGCCTAAATCCACATTTAAAAAATGGCAAAGTTATTACAGGACAAAAAATTAAATTAAGAGAAAAGTAAATGCCAATTAAAATTCTTTCCCCACAACTTGCTAACCAAATTGCTGCTGGAGAAGTGGTAGAACGCCCTGCATCTGTGGTAAAAGAATTAGTGGAAAATAGCCTTGATGCAGGCGCAAATAAAATTCAAATCGACATCGAAAATGGCGGGGCAAATTTAATCCGTATTCGTGACAATGGCTGTGGCATTCCAAAAGAAGAATTAAGTCTTGCTTTGGCACGACATGCCACGAGTAAAATTACCGATCTTGACGATCTGGAAGCCATTTTAAGTTTAGGTTTTCGTGGCGAGGCCTTAGCAAGTATCAGCTCTGTATCACGCCTAACCCTAACTTCTCGCACCGAAGCGCAAACTGAAGCTTGGCAAGTTTATGCACAAGGTCGTGATATGGAAACAACAATCAAACCCACATCACATCCTGTTGGCACAACAGTTGAAGTCGCCAATCTTTTTTTCAACACACCAGCCCGCCGAAAATTTTTGCGCACGGATAAAACAGAATTTGCTCATATTGATGAAGTCATTCGCCGTATTGCCTTAACAAAATTCAACACGGCATTTACATTAACGCATAATGGGAAAATTATCCGCCAATACCGCCCCGCCTCCGATCTCAATCAGCAACTTAAACGTGTCGCTGCTATTTGTGGGGATGATTTTGTCAAAAATGCCTTACGAATTGATTGGAAACACGATGATTTACATTTATCGGGCTGGGTAGCCACACCAAATTTTAGCCGAACTCAAAATGATTTAAGTTATTGCTATATCAATGGGCGAATGGTGCGTGATAAAGTGATCAACCACGCTATTAGACAAGCCTACGCTCAATATTTGCCAAGCGATGCTTATCCTGCTTTTGTATTGTTTATTGATTTAAACCCACACGATGTAGATGTCAATGTTCATCCAACCAAACATGAAGTACGCTTTCATCAACAACGCCTTATTCACGATTTCATTTACGAAGGCATCAGCAATGCACTAAACAATCAAGAACAACTTAATTGGCATACAGACCAAAGTGCGGTAGAAAATCACGAAGAAAATACAGTGCGTGAACCACAACCAAATTACAGTATTCGTCCTAATCGTGCAGCTGCGGGGCAAAATAGCTTTGCGCCACAATATTATGAAAACCCCCAACAAAATCCACCGCACTTTTTTTATGGTCGCGGCTTATCAAGCCATGTCACAGCAGATTATCGTGATTATCGCGAAAATTATAAAAAAGAAACGCCAAGTAAAACAGAACAGCAGTTGTATGGGGAATTGTTACGCACATTACCGCCTACAGAACAAAAGGATATATCGAATACAGCACAACAAAATATTTCAGATACAGCTAAAATCATCTCAACTGAAATAATTGAATACTCATCACATCTACGCGCCCTTTCACTTATTGAAAATCGCGTGCTGTTATTACAACAAAATCAAGATTTCTTTTTGCTTTCATTGGAAAAATTACAACGCTTACAATGGCAATTGGCTTTACAACAAATACACATCGAACAACAGCCTTTATTGATTCCAATCGTGTTTCGCTTAACCGAATCACACTTCCAAAAATGGCAACAATATTCAGATGACTTCAAAAAAATTGGCTTTGAATTTATCGAAAATCAAGCCCAATTACGCTTAACCTTAAATCGCGTACCAAGTATATTACGCACGCAAAATCTACAAAAATGCGTGATGACAATGCTAACAAAAAATGAAAATTCATCCCCATTTTTAACCTCTCTTTGCGCACAGTTAGAATGCAAAACCTTTAACGCTTTAGCGGATGCACTCAATTTATTAAGCGAGACAGAACGTTTACTAACCCAAGTAAATCGCACGGCATTCACCCAATTACTCAAACCTGTTAATTGGCAGCCTTTATTAGACGAAATTTAAATTTTTTATGAAACCAACTGCAATTTTTTTAATGGGGCCAACTGCCTCAGGTAAAACAGATTTAGCCATTCAATTACGAAACTCACTTCCAGTCGAAGTGATTAGTGTGGATTCAGCACTCATTTATAAAGGAATGGATATAGGCACAGCGAAACCATCAAAAGAAGAACTTGACCTTGCACCTCATCGATTAATCGATATTTTAGATCCCTCAGAAAGCTATTCCGCAATGAATTTCCGTGATGATGCACTACGCGAAATGGCAGAAATTACCACGCAAGGCAAAATTCCGTTACTGGTGGGCGGTACGATGTTGTATTACAAAGCCTTAATCGAAGGGCTTTCTCCCTTGCCATCTGCTGATGAAAATATTCGCGCCGAGCTTGAACAAAAAGCAGCTCAACAAGGTTGGGCAGCATTGCATACAGAACTCGCCAAAATCGATCCCATTTCTGCCGCCCGAATTAATCCAAGTGATTCTCAACGAATCAATCGTGCTTTAGAAGTTTTTTACATCACAGGAAAATCACTCACAGAGCTTACAGAAGAAAAAGGCGAAGCCTTGCCTTATGATTTTGTGCAATTTGCAATTGCGCCGCAAGATCGTCATATTTTGCACGAACGCATCGAACAACGCTTTCATAAAATGATTGAACTGGGCTTTCAAGCAGAAGTGGAGAAACTTTATGCGCGTGGCGATTTAAATATTAATCTACCGTCGATTCGCTGCGTAGGCTATCGTCAAATGTGGGAATATTTGCAAGGCGATTACGATCACGAAGAAATGATTTTCCGTGGTATTTGTGCAACTCGCCAGCTAGCTAAACGCCAGCTCACTTGGCTGCGCGGTTGGAAAACACCAATACAATGGCTGGATAGTTTGCAACCTCAACAAGCGAAAGAAACCGTATTACGTCACTTAGATTCTTATCAAAAAGGTTAGAAAAATGACCGCACTTTCTGCCCTCGTTGAACAAAAATTACAATCTCTTGGCACAATTCTGTACCAATCTTTTCCAGAACTTTCCCCAGAAAAAATTCACGACGCCATTCAACAAAATTCAAACCACCCTGAACTGCCTATTTACCAATTAAGCTATGCTATGGCAATGTCTGACTTTGTGGAAAAAGTCTTGCAAAAATACCCGCACTTAGTGAAACAATGGTGGGAAAAATCTCCCTGTTTTGCAGATTGCTCTTCCTATACTGAACGTTTGAATAGAGAGTTAGCCAATGTACATGACGAAACCGCACTCTATCAAACATTACGCCAATTCCGTAATATTGAAATGGCAAAATTAAGTTTTTGTCAAAGTTTGAATCTTGCCACTGTAGAAGAAATTTTTGTTCAGCTTTCACAACTTGCAGAGAGTTTAATTATCGCTGCCCACGATTGGCTTTATCATCAAGCCTGTGCGGAGATGGGTACGCCAATGGATGAACAAGGCAATCCGCAACAACTTTATATTCTAGGAATGGGGAAACTAGGTGGCTTTGAACTAAATTTTTCCTCGGATATTGATTTAATTTTCACTTATCCATCACAAGGGGAAACGTCCATTGAGAATACCAATGCTCGACGTTCTGTGGATAATGGAAAATTTTTTACGCGTTTAGGACAGCGTCTTATTTCTGCCTTAGATGAATTTACCTCTGATGGTTTTGTGTATCGAACCGATATGCGCTTACGCCCATTTGGTGACAGCGGTGTGCTTGTTCTCAGCTTTGCGGCAATGGAACAATATTATCAAGATCAAGGTCGAGATTGGGAACGCTATGCGATGATTAAAGGGCGAGTATTGGGCGCACAAACAAAGGATCCCAAGGTTTCAAAATTGAAAAAAATGTTACGCCCCTTTGTGTATCGTCGCTATATTGACTTTAGTGTGATTCAATCTTTACGTGAAATGAAAGGCAAAATTGAGCGAGAAATACGCCGTCGTGGTTTAAAAGACAATATTAAACTAGGTGCAGGTGGTATTCGCGAAGTCGAATTTATCGTGCAAGTTTTTCAACTCATTCGAGGCGGGCGAGAAATCAATTTGCAACAACATTCACTATTAAAGATATTGCCTGAAATTACCAAACTAGGATTAATTACCGAACAACAATTCTACGATTTACGTGAAAGTTATATTTTTTTACGTCGCGTAGAAAACATTCTACAAGCTATTAACGATCAACAAACTCAAACACTACCAGCCGATGAAATAGATCAAATTCGTTTAGTAGAAGCCTGTAAAAAATTTACTTGTTTAAATGAAAATAATCAAACCATTGAAAAATATTATCCAATAAAAAATTGGGACAATTTTTACCGCACTCTGCAACAAAAACAAGAAAAAGTGCGCGCGGTATTTAATCAATTAATTGGTAATGAACAAGATGAACCGTCGCCAACGGATAGCCAATGGCAAGATTTTTTAGAGACTGATTTTGAGGATATTGAACAAACATTATTAGAGAGTGGTGTATCAAAAAATAATATTGATGAAATTTTAGAACAACTTGTTCAATTCAAAAATAACCTAAATCACAGAATTATAGGTACACGTGGGCGTGATGTATTAAGTCATTTAATGCCAACGGTATTTACTCTTATTTTTGCTCAAGAAAATTACCGCACTTTGCTTCCCCGCATTCTAAATATTATTGAGAAAATTTCGAGCAGAACGACTTATTTAGAATTATTGTTGGAAAATCCTCACGCACTTCAGCAAGTTATTGAACTTTGTGCGCAGTCTCAACTTATTTCAGAGCAGCTGGCCCATCATCCTATCTTATTAGATGAATTGCTTAATACAGAAGCACTACGCCATCCGTTGCCATTTACCCAATATCCTGCAGAGTTACACCAATATTTGCTTCGTTTACCACCTGATGATGAAGAACAGATTATTGATGCTTTACGTCAATTTAAACAAGCAACCGTATTAAAAGTAGCAGCGGCAGATATTTTAGGTGCATTGCCAGTAATGAAAGTAAGCGATCATTTAACCTATCTTGCTGAAGCCATTATTGAAGTGGTTGTGAATCTAGCTTGGAAACAAGTGTCTTCTAGATTTGGCGTGCCTGAACATTTACAAAATGATGAAAAAGGATTTTTAGTTATTGGTTATGGAAAACTGGGTGGTATTGAACTCGGTTATAAATCCGATTTAGACCTCGTATTTTTGTACGATGCTGTAGAAAGCCAAACAACAGGTAGAAAAAAAGTGATTGATAGCAATCAATTTTACCTGCGTTTGGCACAAAAGATTGTAAGTATTTTCAGCATAAATACTTCCGCTGGCGTACTTTATGAGGCAGATATGCGCCTACGCCCTTCTGGCGATGCTGGCTTAATTGGATGCTCTCTTTCTGCATTTACCCATTATCAATTAAATGAAGCTTGGACATGGGAAAAACAAGCTCTTGTGCGTGCTCGTCCAGTATTTGGCGAATCATCTCTTAAAACGAAATTTGAACATATCCGCCAACAAGTACTTTCTACATTACGAGACATTGAGCAATTAAAGCGAGATGTTGTGGAGATGCGGGAAAAAATGTTTGCCCATTTGTCTCATTCAAAAAATGGGGAATTTAACCTTAAAACAGATCGCGGTGGTATCACTGATATTGAATTTATCGCTCAATATTTAATGCTTGCCAATACCCCACAAAACCCACAACTGACAAAATGGTCAGACAATGTTCGCATTTTTGATGATATGGCTGAGGCTCAAATTATTAGCTACGCAGAATGCAACATGCTAAAACAATGTTATGTCGATTTACGCAATACCATTCATCATTTGAATTTGATAGGTAAATCCCCTGTCGTAGATGAAACTGAATTTGTCAAAGAACGGTCATTTATTCAAGCATTTTGGGATAAGCTATTTAGTTCATAAAATAGCAATTAAATCCCATTTTAATGAACTAAATCTAGCATTTCCTGTGCATTGGCTAAGGCTAATTCTGTAATTTCACTTCCGCCCAAGAGTCTTGCCAAGGCTGGTACACGTTCAGCTTGTGAAAGTGCGGTCATTTGTGTTTCAGTTTTATTATCCACAGTAAATTTTTCTACATTGAACTGATGATGGCCATGACAAGCAACCTGTGGCAAGTGCGTTACGCATAATACTTGGCAGCGTTCACTTAATTGACGTAAAAGTTTTCCGACAACACTTGCTGTTTTTCCACTAATACCCACGTCCACTTCATCGAAAATTAAGGTTGGAATAGCCGATTGATCAGAAGTTAAAACTTGAATCGCTAAAGAAATACGAGAAAGTTCTCCACCAGAAGCAATTTTAGCTAATGGCTGCGGTTGTTGTCCTAAATTACTACGCAAAGTGAAAATCACATTATCCGCACCATTTGCACTCACTTTATCTAAATCCGTATTCAACTCTACATAAAATTCAGCGTTTTCCATTGTAAGTTGTTTTATCGACTGCGTGACATTTTGCGCTAAGCGATTTGCTGATTTCTGACGACTTGCTGTTAATGCTGTAACCGTTGATTTCATTTGTTCAAATGCCAGTTTTTCTTGCTCAATCAGCATTTCTTCACTTTCAGAAAAATCTAAAAGTGCGGTTAATTCCGCTTTCAATTTTTTATGATGTTCCACAAGATCTTCAGGTTTAACTTGATGTTTACGAGCAAGTTGTAAAGCCTGACTAATTCTCTGTTCGATTTCCTGTAAAAGTTGAGGATCTTGCTCGATATTACTCGATAAATTTCGCACTTCACTGGTTGCTTCTTGCACTTGAATCAACGCATCATTCAACATATTTTGCACTTCAGCATATTGCGGATCAAGTTCAGCTAATTCATCAATATATTGTGTCGCACGATAAAGCAAGTTATCGATATTTACCGTGTCATTTTCACTTAAAATTTGCAGCACCGATTGGGAAAGTTGAGTTAGCTGTTCACTGCTAGATAAACGACGTTGTTCATCTTCTAATTCCAAATATTCATTTGGTCGAAGATTAAATTCATCCAGTTCATCCACTTGATACTGTAAAAGTTGTCTACGAGCTTCATTTTCTGCCACTTTCTGTTGAAAGGTTTTTACTTGATTTTGCAGATTTTTCCACAAATGATAATCTGCACGCATTTTTGTAAGCAGTTCTGAATGCGCGGCAAAATTATCAACTAACTGAAGCTGGTAGTCATTTTTTAGCAATAATTGAGAAGCGTGCTGCCCATTAATATGAACAAGATATTGAGCAATTTCTTTTAATTGGGAAGCGGATACTGGTGTACTATTAATAAAAGCTTTAGAACGTCCGTCGGCATTAATCACACGACGTAAAATACATTCTGTTGGATTATCTGTATCTTGTAATTCTTGCTCACTCAGCCAGTGATAAGCAGGATTTTTCGATTCTAGTTGGAAAGTTGCACAAATTTCTGCACGTTCTTGTCCTTCGCGTACCATTGAGGTTTCTACTCTTTGTCCGAAACATAAACCTAAAGCATCAATGGCGATAGATTTACCAGCCCCAGTTTCCCCAGTAATAACAGACATTCCTTTCGCCAATTCGATATCAAGCTGGCGAACAATCGCAAAATTATTGATAGTAAGTTGAGTAAGCATAATAAAACCCTTTAACTGTATATTTAATATGATATAACTGATTTAATTTACAGTAAATGATTTTTTTACAGTATTTTATCTAATTCATTTCAATCGAAAATTTTTACCATAATCAAAATGATTTTAACCACCCTAATTTGGCACTTAACACATTGTAATAATTATAATTTTTCAGATGAAGCAATCGGAGTTTATGCTCGCTTTTTTGAATATGTACCACATCATCTGGAGTAAAAGGCAAGGTAATTTGACTATCACACCCCACTTCCAATTGAGAGGTATTATGTTCAGCAAAACGAATCGATATTTTGCTATCGCCATCAATAACAAGAGGACGAGAAGTTAATGTATGTGGAAACATAGGCACTAGCGCAATCGCATTAAGATTAGGTGTCAAAATCGGGCCACCAGCGGAAAGAGAATAAGCCGTAGAGCCTGTTGGAGTAGAAACAATTAATCCATCAGAACGTTGTGAAAATGCAAACTTATCATTGATATACACATGAAAATCGATCATATGTGCAATTTTTGCAGGGTGAATAACCACCTCATTCACTGCATTACCTGTCGATACAATTTCACCTGCACGCTCAATTTTTGCTTCTAATAAAAAACGTTCTTCCACGAAGAATTCACCTCGTTCTAAACAAGCTTCAAGTTGAGCATAGGCATTTTTCGGGTCAATATCTGTTAAAAATCCCAAATTACCACGGTTGATACCAATCAATGGAATATCATATTTTGCTAATACGCGAGCACGGCCCAACATATTGCCATCACCACCAATCACAATAACCAACTGTGCTTGGCAACCAATTTCATCAAGTGTTGCAAGATTTTCTGCAGGAAGCCCCAGTTTTTCAGCAACATCTTTTTCCATCATTACTTGATAACCGCGTTCCGTTAACCAGTGAAACAAATTTTTGTGCATTTGTAGGTTAATATCATTTCTAGGTTTTCCTACAAGCCCAATGGTTTTAAAGGAACGATATAAATTATTCATAAAATAAACCGCACTTGAATTTAACATTTTCGTCATTATATAGTTTTTTGTTAGACTATAGCTAACGACTATGGCGAATTTTGTATTTACGGAGAAAAAAATGTCAGAACAAGAACAAAAAATTGAAACCCCAGAAGTAGAAAAGCAAGAAGACTCTGTTGTGGAAGAAACACAACAAACAGAGTCTTCTCAAGAACTTGATCCTTTAGAAGAAGCAATTGCCCGAGTGCAAGAACTTGAAGAGCTGCTAAAAACTCAAATAGAAGAAGCGGCAAACAAAGAACAGGATATTTTACTTCGCTCTCGTGCTGAAATTGAAAATCTTCGTCGTCGTACTGAACAAGACGTAGAAAAAGCACATAAATTCGCAGTGGAAAAATTCTCAAAAGACATTTTGAATACTATCGATAACCTAGAGCGTGCGCTTGCCACTCCAGCAAATAAAGAAGATGAAAGCGTAAAAGCCTTATTTGACGGCGTAGAACTGACCTTAAAAGAATTAGTTTCAACCGTTAGTCGTTTTGGTGTGGAAGCTGTAGGTGTTGTCGGAGAAGCATTTAATCCTGACTTACATCAAGCCATTTCAATGCAACCTGCTGAAGGATTTGAAACCAATCAAATTAGCATCGTATTGCAAAAAGGCTACACCTTAAATGGTCGAGTCATTCGCCCAGCGATGGTTATGGTGGCTGCTTAATTTATACTTTGTCTAAAGAGCGGTCGGTTTTTCGGCCGTTTTTTCTTTTTCCTGAATAACAACATAAACTTTTCGGATAATTTCCCTAAAATCCTCGCTCGTTGTAGCCCAATCTAGAAGATCAACGCGCCACGGTAAATCTGATTCAGAAAAAGCTTCCTTTAATCTATCACGCGCTAAAAAATCTAAAGGTTCCTCAGAAATAATCGCAAGATCAAGATCGGAATATTTTTTTGCTTTTCCCTTTACACGAGAACCAAAAGCCCACACGGTATAATCAGGTACTAATTGTTGTAAAATAGTTTTCACAATCGCCAATTCTTCAGCTTTTATATCAAGCTGTACAAAACTAGTCATATTGATTTCTCTGACGTAATTGCTCCAATAGGAAACGACTTTCTATTAAAAAATCATCAATTTGTGCATAAACAGCCATGGCTTTTTCCTGATCATAAGTATGTGATGTAATATTACGCATATCACGATAAGCAACCCATTTTGACATATCTTCAATCAAACCAAATCTCAATGCTTCTCGCAAAATATCCTTAAATCCATAAACCCCAATGTCATCGGTATTAATTGCATCTTGTTGAAGTTGGCGTTTCATCATTTTTAAACTTAACTCATAAACAAATTCAAATTTCTGAATTGCACCTGCAATTAAGGTATCTTGTACAATAGAGGGTTGCATATCAAACCAATTTCTGTCTGAAATTTGTACTACGGTTTGCTCTAACGAATAAAATGCAGCGTCTAATACATTTAAGTTTAGCTTATCAGTCATCACTTTTACCTCTGTTAAATATTTATCTATTTTACCATAGACTATTTTTTCTCAAAACCTATAACCCCAAAAGTAAACATTGTGATATTGATCACAAAACCAAAAAACATTTGAGAAAAGATCTCAACAACTTGATTTGATATTTTTCTAATAAAATCAATCTTTAACAAAATTATCTTACGATAAAAGGTCTAAAAACACTACATATTGTGTGTTGATTATCTTTTTAGATCTATATATAGTGCATCTCGCATTTCAAAAACACTATATATTGGAGCTATATCATGAGTAACTTTGGGGTCATCAAGCGCGATGGTTCTCGTGCGGAATTTGAGATTCAACGTATCATCAATGCCATTAAAAAAGCCGCAAGTGCGGTCAATATTTCCGATGAATTTTATTGCCACCAAATTGGGCAAGAAGTAGGGAATGAAATTTTCACCCATCATCAAGGCGAGATTGATATTAATCAGATTCAAAAAATCGTTGAAGATAAATTGATGGCAAGCCGTTACCCCGAGGTTGCTCGTGCCTATATCGAATATCGTCATGATCGTGATTTGGCGCGAGAAAAACGCAGTCAGCTGACAAAAGAAATTGAAGGCTTGATTGAACAAAGCAACGTAGAATTACTTAACGAAAACGCCAATAAAGATGCGAAAGTAATTCCAACGCAACGTGATTTGCTAGCAGGAATTGTGGCAAAACATTATGCCAAACACCATATTCTTCCACGCGATGTGGTGGAGGCTCACGAAAAAGGTGAAATTCATTATCACGATTTAGACTACGCGCCGTTCTTCCCAATGTTTAACTGTATGTTAGTGAATTTAGAAGGAATGCTTTCTCGTGGTTTCAAAATGGGCAATGCGGAAATCGAACCCCCTAAATCCATTGGCACCGCAACGGCAGTGACAGCTCAAATTATCGCCCAAGTTGCCAGCCATATTTACGGCGGCACAACCATTAATCGTATTGATGAAGTACTTTCCCCTTATGTACAAATCAGTTACGAAAAACACCTCAAACATGCCCAAGAATGGAATGTGCCTGATGTTGAAGGTTACGCAAAAGCATTAATTGAAAAAGAATGTTTCGATGCCTTCCAATCTTTAGAATATGAAGTTAATACACTACATACTTCGAATGGGCAAACCCCCTTTGTTACCTTTGGTTTTGGTTTAGGTACAAGCTGGCAATCCCGATTAATTCAGCAAGCTATTTTGAAAAATCGGATTCGTGGACTCGGAAAAAATCATAAAACGCCAGTCTTTCCAAAACTGGTTTTCACTATTAAAAAAGGCTTGAACCAAACTCAAGGCGATCCGAATTACGATATCAAACAGCTCGCATTGGAATGTGCATCAAAACGAATGTATCCAGATATTCTCAATTACGATCAGGTTGTCAAAGTCACAGGCTCTTTTAAAGCCCCTATGGGATGCCGTAGCTTTTTAGGTGCATACGAAGAAGACGGACATGAAATTCACGATGGGCGTAATAATCTTGGTGTGGTAAGTTTGAATTTACCGCATATCGCGTTGGAGTCTAAAAACGAAGAAGATTTCTACCGCACTTTAGATGAACGTTTGGCTATTGCGAAAAAAGCATTAATGACGCGTATTGTCCGCCTTGAGAATACCAAAGCTCGCGTTGCCCCCATTCTTTATATGGAAGGCGCATGCGGAGTGCGATTAAAAGCGGATGAAAATGTGGCACAAATTTTCAAAAATGGACGCGCCTCTATTTCCCTTGGCTATATCGGTATTCACGAAACCATTAATGCGCTGTATAACAAAGGGCATATTTTTGATGATGAACAATTACGCGAAAAAGGCATTGCGATTGTTCGCCACCTTAGTGAGGCAGTTAAACGCTGGCAAAAAGAAACAGGCTATGCATTCAGCCTTTACTCCACGCCAAGCGAAAACTTATGCGACCGTTTCTGCCGTCTAGACACCAAAAAATTTGGCGTGATTAAAGGCGTAACAGATAAGGGCTACTACACGAATAGTTACCACTTAGATGTAGAAAAGAAAGTAAATCCTTACGATAAACTAGATTTCGAAATGACATATCCCCCACTCGCCAGCGGCGGTTTTATTTGCTACGGCGAATATCCAAATATTCAACACAACTTAAAAGCATTGGAAGATGTGTGGGATTATAGCTACGATCGCGTGCCTTACTACGGCACAAACACACCGATTGACGAATGTTATGAATGTGGTTTCACCGGCGAGTTTGAATGTACCAGTAAGGGTTTTGTTTGCCCTAAATGTGGCAATCACGATAGTACAAAAGTGTCTGTCACTCGCCGCGTATGTGGCTATCTAGGCAGCCCTGATGCCCGCCCATTTAATGCAGGAAAACAAGAAGAAGTGAAACGGAGAGTGAAACATTTATAAAAGTGCGGCTAAATTTAGCTGATAATTTAGTACATTTCTTGAAAATAATAGGGCGTGCAATACGCCCTTTATTACTCCTATTAGGTTTTCAATATTTTTATCAATAATAAATCTCTATCTACCTCAATCCCTTTGGAACAGAGCTATGTCTTTCGACCTAATAAAGATAATAATATTAGTATTAACTATCAGTTTTTTGGTGAAAAATTATCTGATTTCATTTCTACAATTTGGTTTTCTGCCTAGAGCAGAACCAGATATACAAGATGGGCAATACTCTCTCTTATTCAACTCCCATTTTATCCTATGTTGAATTATCTCTTAATGTTACTATTTCATGACGAAGATCGCCTTTTTCTTCAAAAAGGCAAAAATAATGCTATTAATCAACCATGCCAGTAATGTCGCCACTAATAAATCAATTGGATAATGCATGCCTAATCGAACACGGCTAATCAACATCAATAAACCCCACACCGCAATACCTGCTACCAGTAATTTTGCTTTAAAAGAACGGTTACCCAATAATTGGGTAAAGCCAACAGCAAGCATTAGCCAAGTTGCCGCAAAAATCGTATGCCCCGAGGGGAAAGAATACCCCGTTTCATTTTCATAATGATGAACTAACCAAGCTGGTGTAATAGCATCCATCGAATAAAAACTCTTAGCCATTTCTGCACGCAAAGTGCGGTCATTTTTATAAAAATTTTCAGGCGTTGAGTGAGTTTGCTCAGCTAGATAAACCGTGAACGGACGAGGTTCTTCAAATAATGCTTTTGCCCCTGTTTTTGCGGCTTGAGTTGCAATAACTGAAATCCCCATCACAATTACGGCTAATATCCATTGTTTTGGATTTTTAAATAAAAACGCGAATAAAAGCGTAAATAACACACAAGTGATCAACGCATAAGGTACGCTACCCGTTTCAGTGAGCAAATAAAGCCAATAATCAGCTTGAGTTAATTGGCTATTACCATGCCACTGATAGGAAATACCCCAAATAAAAAATGGTACAAGACAAAGTAATAACGTATATAATGACAGCCTTTTAAACATGCTCGCCCCTTGATAATAAAAAATAACGCGCGCATTCTAACAAAAATGACTACGAATAAGGATCACTTTATGGCAAAAATTCAGCTAGTTGCGCAAGCCAATTTACCCACTGAATATGGTATTTTCAGAATGGTGGGATTTGAATTTCCAGATACCAAAAAAGAACATGTCGCCTTAGTAATGGGCGATATTTCTAATGCTGACGAACCTGTGTTAGCACGCATCCATTCTGAGTGTTTAACTGGCGATGCGCTTCACAGCTTAAAATGCGATTGTGGGTTCCAACTGGCGACAGCGTTGAAACAAATTCAAGAAGAAGGTCGCGGTGTCTTAATTTATCATCGTGAAGAAGGCCGCGGAATTGGTTTGATTAATAAAATCCGTGCTTATTCTTTACAAGATAAAGGAATGGATACCATTGAAGCCAATCTTGCTTTAGGTTTCAAAGCGGATGAACGCAACTTCGAAGTCTGTGCCGATATGTTCGAACTACTCGGTGTAAAAAAAGTTCGCTTAATGACCAACAACCCAGAAAAAATGGAAACGATGAAAAAAGCGGGTATCAACGTGGTTGAGCGAGTTCCACTTAATGTTGGCGAAAACCGCTACAATACAAAATATCTTGATACTAAAGCGAAAAAAATGGGGCATTACATTGTGCATAACAATGATGAACAACATTTAATGACCTGCCCGCATTGCCAAGAAGAGATTATTTAATTTAATAAAATAATACATGTAAAAAAAGCCATGCTGTTGTATTGAACAGTATGGCTTTTTTATTTAAACTTTATGCCATGGAATAATCAAAAGATTTTTTAGCATATTGCTAAAAACGAGAAACCCCGTCTCGTATTCCAAAGATCGGAGCTTATCAGGAGTAAGTAAAATGAAAAAAATTGCCTTTTTCATTTTCTTGATTATCTGTTGTTTAGTTAGCTGTTCAGGCACAGTTATCTAAGATAATCGCAAGGGGACGATGTAGGAGTTGTCCCCAATGCCTCCAATCTTAAAGAATTCTTTCCTTGATTGCAAGCGCGATTACTGATTTTTAACCTTTCTCCACAAATCTTTACTGTAAATGACACCGACAGAATTTACTTGCGCGCCCATTATACTTGGTGCGAGATAAACTGGCGTACTATATTGAAAAATAGGTAACACTAAATGTTCTTGCTGAATCATCTCTTTCAATTTTACGTAATTTTCTAACCGCACTTTTTCTGATGTCGTCGTCATTGCATTTTCAAATAAACGATCAAATTCCGCATTTTTATAGCCATTTTTGTTATCTGGGCTTTTTGAATAGAATAAATTTAGAAAGGCTGCAGGATCATTAAAATCAGCACACCAGCCAGAACGAATTAATTGAAAATCGCCTTTTGTGCGAGCTGTTTGCAATTCTTGCCAGCTCGTCCCTTGATTTTCAACTCGTAATAAATCAGATTGTGATAATTGATGATTTAATCGCATTGCAATGGTTTGATTCAGAGATGAATCATCATAACGAATACGTAATTTCAATGGACGAGTTTCATTAATTTGATTTTGGGAAAGAAGCTGCTCTGCAACAACTGGCTCCCAAACAGATTCTTGCTCTCCGAGCATCGATTTTGGCAAAAAAGTATTGTTAGGATGAAGATGAGCAATATCTGCAACCAAATTCTTGGTAGAAATCATCGAAACAATGGCTTTTCTTACCGCACTTTTTTGTAACACAGGATCGGAAAGATTAAACTCATAGAAGTAAGTACAAAGTTGCGGATAATCTTGGATATTCTGATCGACTTTTTTCGGATTCATTACAACATCAAAATCAGACAAATCTGCATCTGCTATAATTTTTTGATACTTCACTTGTTGAAATATCACTTTTTCTTTTGCCCAGTAATAAGGATTGGTAGTTAAAATATGCTGATTTTCAGACTGACTTTGTAATTGATATGCACCATTGCTGATAAATGTTTCAGTCGATTTAGCATAGCGAGGCAAAAGGCTGACGTGTGCCAGCATAGAAGGCAAATATGGCGATGCTTTATCTAATTCAATGCGTAAAGTACGGTCATTTTCGGCAAACAATCCTAGGGATTCAACAGATAACGCTTTTTCCAATACTGCCTTCGCATTCTTCACATTCATAAAAGCCAAATAATTTTTAATTGGGCTTTCAGATTGAGAAAGTGTTTGCCAAGATTGTACAAAATCTGATGCAGTGATAGGCTCGCCATTTGACCATTTGGCATTTTCACGCAAAGTAAAGATCCAAGTTTTATTGTCTTCGGTTTGCCAATTTTCTGCTACAGCTGGAACAAGATTACCTTGCGCATCATAAGCTGTTAAGCCTTCAAAAAGATCCCGTAATAATTGAGTTTGTTCTTCGCTTTGTGCTTGCCAAGGTTGCAAAGTCAAATCGCCATAAACACCACGTTTTAATTCAACTCGGTTAGATTCTAATTGAGTATTTTTTGGTGTCTCAACTTGTGGCGAAATAGGCTTGGGACTATCCACTTTATCACAAGCCACCACCGTAAAAATAATAGAAAAAATAACCGCACTTCGCTGGCACAAAGCGAGAAAATTATTCATTTTCGGTTTTAATCCAAAATAAGAAGAACCAAAACTTAATACAAATCAACGCAACAATAACACTACGCCCTATTACACTTGGCGTAAAATAAAAACCAATTAGTAGCATTGTGGTAACAAAAGTCAAAATACAAATTTTGGTATTTTTCTTTAATGATCGATTTTCATGAAAGGACTTGAGATGTTTTTGATAAATACTTGTGCCTAAAAACCATTGTTCTAAGCGTTTTGAACCTTTTGTGAAGAAAAATAAAGTAAGTAATAAAAAAGGCGTGGTAGGCAAAAGAGGAAGAAAAATGCCAATGATGCCAAGAGCAAGAGAAAGAAAACCTAAAATAATGTAAATAATTTTCATAATGTTCCTAATAAAAAAGAAAATGCAAACTATTATTACTGATTTTTTAGATTTTTCAACCTTGATATTATAAAATTCGCCGTCACATAAAAAAGAACAGTTTTCAAAAAAGGAACATTTATGTCTATGTCAAATCCATTACTTAACATTCAAAGCTTACCGCCATTTTCACAAATCAAGCCAGAACACATTCAACCAGCTGTTGAAAAATTAATTCAAGATTGTCGCGATACGATAGAACAAGTATTAAAACAACCGCACTTTACTTGGGAAAATTTCATTTTGCCTTTAACGGAAACCAATGATCGCTTAAATCGTGCGTGGTCACCCGTTTCTCATCTCAATTCAGTAAAAAATAGTGCTGAATTACGTGAAGCCTATCAAGAGTGTTTACCTTTACTTTCTGAATACAGCACTTGGGTTGGCCAGCATAAAGGGCTCTATAATGCCTATTTGGCGTTAAAAAATAGTGCTGAATTTGCCGATTATTCTATTGCGCAAAAGAAAGCCATTGAAAATTCACTGCGTGATTTTGAACTTTCAGGCATTGGACTTTCCGAAGAGAAACAACAACGTTATGGCGAAATTGTAGCGCGCTTATCGGAATTAAATTCACAATTTAGCAATAACGTATTAGATGCCACAATGGGTTGGGAAAAACTCATTGAAAACGAAGCGGAACTTGCTGGCTTACCAGAATCTGCTCTGCAAGCAGCACAACAATCTGCCGAAAGTAAAGGATTGAAAGGTTATCGTTTTACGTTAGAAATCCCAAGTTATTTGCCAGTAATAACTTACTGTGAAAATCGTGCATTGCGTGAAGAAATGTACCGCGCTTATGCGACACGAGCCTCAGAACAAGGCCCTAACGCTGGCAAATGGGATAACAGTAAAGTTATGGAAGAAATTCTGACGTTACGCGTAGAACTGGCGAAATTACTTGGCTTTAATACTTACACAGAACTTTCACTTGCCACCAAAATGGCAGAAAACCCACAACAAGTGCTTGATTTCTTAGATCATCTTGCCGAACGAGCCAAACCACAAGGCGAAAAAGAACTGCAAGAATTGAAAGATTACTGCGAAAAAGAATTTGGTGTCACTGAACTTGCACCTTGGGATATTGGTTTTTACAGCGAAAAACAAAAACAACATTTGTACGCCATTAACGATGAAGAACTTCGCCCTTACTTTCCTGAAAATCGCGTGATTTCGGGATTGTTTGAATTAATTAAACGAATTTTTAATATTCGTGCAGTTGAACGTAAAGGCGTGGATACTTGGCATAAAGATGTGCGTTTCTTTGATTTAATCGATGAAAACGAGCAAGTCAGTGGTAGTTTCTATCTTGATTTATATGCGCGTGAACACAAACGTGGTGGTGCGTGGATGGATGACTGTATCGGACGTAAGCGTAAACTGGATGGCAGCATTGAAACGCCTGTGGCTTATTTAACTTGCAACTTCAATGCACCGATAGGAAATAAGCCAGCGTTATTTACGCACAATGAAGTGACGACCCTATTCCACGAATTTGGTCACGGAATCCATCATATGCTCACGCAAATTGATGTATCCGATGTGGCGGGTATTAACGGTGTGCCTTGGGATGCAGTGGAATTACCAAGTCAATTTATGGAAAACTGGTGCTGGGAAGAAGAGGCTTTGGCGTTTATTTCAGGACATTACGAAACAGGCGAGCCATTGCCAAAAGAAAAACTTACGCAATTATTAAAAGCGAAAAATTTCCAAGCTGCGATGTTTATCTTACGTCAGCTTGAATTTGGTATTTTTGATTTCCGTTTACATCACACCTTTGATGCGGAAAAAACCAATCAAATTTTGGATACACTTAAATCAGTGAAATCACAAGTTGCCGTCATAAAAGGTGTAGATTGGGCAAGAGCGCCACACAGCTTCAGCCATATTTTTGCTGGAGGTTATGCCGCAGGTTATTACAGCTATTTATGGGCTGAAGTATTATCAGCGGACGCTTATTCACGCTTTGAAGAAGAAGGTATTTTCAACCCAATCACAGGCAAATCATTCTTAGATGAAATTCTCACGCGTGGTGGCTCAGAAGAACCAATGGAGCTATTCAAACGCTTCCGTGGTCGTGAACCACAATTAGATGCGTTGTTAAGACATAAAGGAATTATGAACTAATACGTCAAACTATAGGGCATGTACAACATGCCCTTTCTCAAATATTTTCCTCTACATAAAAACATAGTAAATTTTAACCGCACTTTATCTAGACAAAACCTGCAAACGAGACATTATTTTTACAAATATCCGCAAGACAAACTCATAGAAATTCACGCAGAATAGACTAATTTCCTGTATAATTTTTCACATATCAATCCAACTCATTACACAAAATATTCTGAGGATTTTATGGCAGCTGCAATTCAACAACGTGCCGAACTTCAACGCCGTATTTGGCAAATTGCTAATGATGTTCGAGGCTCGGTCGATGGCTGGGATTTCAAACAATATGTGCTTGGCACACTTTTCTATCGTTTTATTAGTGAAAACTTTACCAATTATATTGAAGCGGATGATGAAAGCGTGAATTACGCTAAATTGCCTGATGAAATCATTACACCAGACATTAAAACAGATGCCATTAAAACGAAAGGGTATTTTATTTATCCAAGTCAGCTATTCAAAAACGTAGTGGCGACTGCGAACACCAATCCAAACCTTAATACTGAACTTAAACAAATTTTTAGCGATATTGAAAACTCCGCTACTGGCTATCCTTCCGAACAGGACATCAAAGGCTTATTTGCTGATTTTGATACCACCAGCAACCGTCTGGGCAATACCGTTACCGATAAAAAACAGCCGTCTCGCTGCCGTATTAAAAGGCGTTGCCGAGTTAGATTTTGGTGACTTTGAAGATAATCATATTGATTTATTCGGTGATGCTTACGAGTTTTTAATTTCCAACTATGCTGCTAATGCTGGTAAATCAGGTGGCGAGTTCTTTACACCACAATGCGTTTCCAAGCTAATTGCTCGACTGGCTTTATATGGACAAGACAAGGTCAATAAAATTTACGATCCTGCTGCTGGTTCGGGTTCTTTATTGTTGCAAGCGAAAAAACAATTTGATGAACATATCATTGAAGAAGGATTCTTCGGGCAGGAAATTAATCACACCACTTATAACCTTGCCCGTATGAATATGTTTTTGCATAACATCAACTACGACAAGTTGGATATCGCCCTTGGCAACACCTTAATGAATCCGCAATTTGGCGATGATAAACCTTTCGATGCTATCGTTTCCAACCCACCTTACTCCGTGAAATGGATTGGCTCGGATGACCCAACACTGATTAACGATGAACGCTTCGCCCCTGCTGGCGTACTTGCACCAAAATCCAAAGCGGATTTTGCCTTTATTTTACACGCATTAAGCTATCTTTCAGGCAAAGGCAGGGCGGCGATTGTCTCCTTCCCTGGCATTTTTTATCGCGGCGGTGCGGAACAAAAAATTCGTCAATATTTGGTGGATAATAACTATGTGGAAACCGTGATTGCGCTTGCTCCAAATTTATTTTTTGGCACCAGTATCGCAGTGAATATTCTAGTGCTTTCCAAACATAAACCTAATACCCAAACCCAATTTATTGATGCCAGCGGTTTATTTAAATCTGCCACCAATAATAACCTTTTGGAAGAAGAACATATTGAGCAAATCCTAAAACTCTTTGCCGATAAAGAAGATGTACCGCATTTAGCAAAATTAGTTCCCATTGAAGAAATCGCCAAAAATGAATACAACCTTGCAGTGAGTTCGTATGTGGAACAAAAAGATACTCGTGAAGTGATCAATATTGATGAACTCAATGCTCAAATTCGTAAAACTGTTGCCAATATCGACCGCTTGCGTGCCGAGATTGACAAGATTGTGGCAGAGATTGAGGGGTAACAATGGAAATTGTGCTTTATACCACCAGTGAAGGTAATGCTCAGTTTAGATTACAGAAATTTGATGATCAGATTTGGCTATCTCAAATTGAAATGGCTGAGCTATATCAGACCACTAAACAAAATATCAGTAAACATATTAAAGCTATCTTTTCTGAAGGCGAACTTGATGAAAATTCAACCGTCAACTATAAGTTGACAGTTCAAACTGAAGGAAATCGAAACGTTTCTCGCCAATTAGCTTATTATTCGTTACCACTGATTATTGCTGTAGGATACCGAGTTCGATCATCTCGTGGCACACAATTCCGTCAATGGGCAACTGAGCGATTGCAAGAAAATATGGTAAAGGTGTGTTGCAAAGTGCTGGGAAAATCAGTCGGGAACAAGCTGAACAAAAAGCCATTTCAGAATATAGAGCTTATGAGCTAAAAACACTTTCCCCCATTGAACAGGAATATCTAGCTACATTAAAAGCATTAGAAAAAATAAGTCACAGTAGGGCGGATAGCAGTCCGCCGAAAGAATATCAATATTATAACAGCGGATGAAATCCGCCCTACGAGAAACACAATGAAAAATAACCGCACTTTTTTAGAAAAATTATTAGATGGGGCTGAAGTTGAGTGGAAAACACTCGACGAAATATCTTCTATTTATGGTGGGCTAACAGGAAAAAGCAAAGCTGACTTTGAAAATGGAAATGCCCTTTATGTACCTTACAAAAATATCTTCAATAACATTGAAGTTGATTTTAATAATCTTGACACCGTAAATGTGTCTGATGATGAAAAGCAATATACCATAAAATATGGAGATGTCTTATTTACTGGTTCTTCAGAAACTGCTGAAGAAGCGGGGATGTCTTCTGCTGTTACAACAAAAACAGAACAAAAAATCTATCTAAATAGTTTTTCGTTTGGATTAAGATTTAATGATGATATAGAGTTATTGCCTGAATTTTCTAAATTTCTATTTAGAACACTCTCTATTCGCAAAGAGATTGTGAAATCAGCTAGTGGAGTAACCAGATTCAATATTTCTAAAGCAAGATTTAAGAAAATCAAAATCCCCATTCCCCCACTCTCCGTCCAAATCGAAATCGTAAAAATTTTGGATGCATTGACAGCGCTTACCAGCGAGCTTACACTACGCCGGAAGCAGTATGAATACTATCGGGAAAAATTGTTAAGTGAAGAAGAGCTTGAAAAGGTTGGGTTTGAGTGGAAATGTTTAGGGGAAACTTGTAAAAAAGTATCATCTGGAGGGACGCCTTTATCTACGAAGGATGAATACTATAATGGAGACATTCCTTGGTTAAGGACTCAAGAAGTTCAATTTAATGAAATATGGGATACAGAGGTAGCAATAACTCAAGAAGGATTAGATAATTCATCAGCTAAATGGATTCCTGAAAATTGTGTAATAGTTGCTATCTCTGGAGCAACTGCAGGTCGCTCAGCGATTAACAAAATACCTTTAACAACTAATCAACACTGCTGTAATTTACAAATAGCTCCTGAATATGCAAATTATCGATACGTTTTTCATTGGGTCTGTAAAGAGTATGAAAAACTAAAATCCTTAGGACAAGGTGCCCGTGCTGATTTAAATTCAGGAATTATCAAAAACTATCCCATAGCACTACCTCCACTCAGAGAACAACAACGCATCGTTTCAATCCTAGATAAATTTGAAACCCTCACCAACTCCATCACCGAAGGCTTACCTTTAGCGATTGAACAAAGCCAAAAGCGGTATGAGTATTACAGAGAATTGTTATTGAATTTCTCGTAACCCGTAGGGTGGGCTTCAGCCCACCAATTAATCATAGCAAATGGTGGGCTAAAGCCCACCCTACAAATTTAAGAAAAAATAATGAACGACTTAATCATCTACAACACAGACGATGGTAAATCTCACGTTGCTTTATTAGTTGTTGAAAATGAGGCTTGGCTAACCCAAAATCAGCTTGCGGAACTTTTTGACACCTCTATACCAAATATAACCACTTATATAAAAAACATATTACAAAACAAATAGTTAGATTAGTTTTCAGTTATTAATGATTACTTAATAACTGCCCAAGATGGTAAGCAATATCAAGTAAAACATTAATAAAACGGTGGGATAAAGCCTACCCTACAAAAACTAAAAAAGTAAAAGAATTAAGGAACCCTTATGACCCAATACAAAACCATCGCTGAATCCAACCACTTTATCGTTTTAGATCAGTACAAAAAGTTTGTGGAAGAGCCTAATGCTGGTTACCAAACGGAAGGGATCCTTGAGCGTGAGTTTATTCGTGATTTACTGGCACAAGGATATGAGTATTTACAAGGGCTTAATAATCACGGGGAACTGATTAAAAATTTGCGTATTCAATTACAGCGATTAAATAATGTGGTTTTCTCTGATGCGGAATGGCATCGTTTTTTAGAGGAATATTTGGATAAACCCAGTGATAATCTGATCGAGAAAACCCGCAAAATTCACGATGATTATATTTATGATTTTGTGTTCGATAATGGACGCATTCAGAATATCTATTTGCTAGATAAGAAAAATCTTGCCAATAATTCTCTGCAAGTCATCAATCAATTTGAGCAAACTGGTAGCTATGACAATCGTTATGATGTGACAATTTTGGTTAATGGTTTACCCCTTGTGCATATTGAACTGAAAAAACGTGGTGTGGCAATTCGTGAAGCCTTTAATCAAATTCATCGCTACAGCAAAGAAAGTTTCAATAAAGAAAATTCTCTCTTTAAATATATTCAGATTTTTGTCATTTCTAATGGCACGGATACTCGCTATTTTGCCAACACGACCAAGCGCGATAAGAATAGCTATGACTTCACAATGAATTGGGCAACCGCAAAAAATACTCTGATTAAAGATTTAAAGGATTTTACCGCGACTTTCTTGCAAAAGAATACTTTGCTCAATGTGTTGGTAAATTACTGCGTATTTGATGTGAGTGATACGTTGTTAATTATGCGTCCGTATCAAATTGCCGCCACTGAGCGGATTTTATGGAAAATCAAAAGTTCATATCACGCCAAAAATTGGAGCAATAAAGAAAGTGGTGGCTATATTTGGCATACCACAGGTTCAGGTAAAACGCTTACCAGTTTTAAAGCCTCTCGCCTTGCGACTGAACTTGATTTTATTGATAAAGTCTTTTTTGTGGTCGATCGTAAAGATTTAGATTACCAAACGATGAAAGAATATCAGCGTTTTTCGCCTGATAGCGTGAATGGATCGGAAAGTACCGCAGGGCTTAAACGCAATATTGAAAAAGATGATAACAAAATTATCGTAACCACTATTCAGAAATTGAATAATTTAATAAAAAGTGAAGAAAACCTGTCTATTTATCAAAAACAGGTGGTCTTTATTTTCGATGAAGCACATCGCTCCCAATTTGGCGAAGCACAAAAAAATCTAAAACGTAAATTCAAAAAATTCTATCAATTTGGTTTTACAGGCACGCCAATTTTCCCTGAAAATGCCTTAGGTGCGGAAACGACAGCCAGTGTATTCGGTACGGAATTGCATTCTTATGTGATTACCGATGCTATTCGTGATGACAAAGTACTGAAATTCAAGGTCGATTACAACGATGTCCGCCCACAATTTAAAGCCTTAGAAACAGAAAAAGATCCTGAAAAATTGACCGCTACTTGAGCAGAAACAAGCCTTTTTACACCCTGAGCGTATTAAAGAAATCTCGCAATATTTGCTTAACAATTTTAAACAGAAAACCCACCGCTTGAACGCTACAGGTAAAGGCTTTAATGCAATGTTTGCGGTAAGCAGTGTGGAAGTGGCAAAACGTTATTACGAAACTTTACAAAATCTACAGACTGAACAAGAAAAACCGTTAAGAATTGCCACCATTTTCTCTTTTGCGGCAAATGAAGAACAAGATGCGATTGGCGATATTCCAGATGAGACCTTTGAACCCACTGCTCTAAACAGCACAGCAAAAGAATTTTTAACGAAAGCCATTGATGATTACAATCACTACTTTGGCACGAATTATGGCGTAGATAGTCAATCATTCCAAAATTACTATCGCGATCTTGCCAAACGTGTGAAAAATCAGGAAGTGGATTTACTGATTGTGGTCGGAATGTTCTTAACAGGCTTTGATGCCCCTACGTTGAATACGCTTTTCGTGGACAAAAACTTGCGTTATCACGGATTAATGCAGGCTTTTTCTCGCACCAACCGCATTTATGACACAACTAAAACCTTTGGGAATATCGTCACTTTCCGCAATTTGGAACAAAATACCATTGATGCAATCACACTATTTGGCGATAAAAACACGAAAAATGTCGTACTAGAGAAAAGCTATGACAGCTATTTTAACGGTGATGACAATCAACGTGGTTATTTGGAGGTTGTTCAAGAGCTGCAAAATCGCTTTCCTAATCCAACAGAAATCGAAACAGAGCAAGATAAAAAAGAGTTTGTAAAATTATTTGGCGAATATTTACGTATTGAAAATATTTTGCAAAATTACGATGAATTTGCAGCCTTACAAGCGGTCGATTTAAATGATCCGATTGCAATGGAAAAATTCAAGCAAGT
Organism: Haemophilus sp. HN_Hi16; assembly: GCF_049823435.1. Lineage (NCBI taxonomy): Bacteria > Pseudomonadati > Pseudomonadota > Gammaproteobacteria > Pasteurellales > Pasteurellaceae > Haemophilus > Haemophilus sp. HN_Hi16. The sequence continues at coordinate 865,513 of NZ_CP187500.1, read as the reverse complement.
ACATTATGTGAATGATGAACAAATTGCAGAAATGCTTGAAGTACCCACTTTACCAGTAAGAACAGAGCAAGATTATCGTTCAACTTATAATGATATTCGCGATTGGTTACGCCAAAGAAAAGAGGGGAATGATAAGGATAATTCGCCGATAAATTGGGACGATGTCGTGTTTGAAGTGGATTTATTAAAATCTCAAGAAATCAATTTGGATTACATTCTTGCGTTAATTTTCGAACATCATAAGAAAAACCAAGACAAAGAGGTGTTAATTGATGAAATCCGCCGCACAGTTCGTTCAAGTTTGGGTAACCGTGCGAAAGAAAGCTTGATTGTCGATTTTATCAACCAAACAAATTTAGATGGTATTCCCGATAAAGCAAGCTTGATTGATGCCTTTTTCCTTTTTGCCCAGAACGAGCAACAAAAAGAAGCAGAAGCCCTAATTCAAGAAGAAAATTTGAATGTCGATGCAGCAAAACGCTATATCAGCACTTCATTAAAACGCGAATATGCCAGTGAAAACGGCACGGCACTTAATGAAGTATTACCAAAAATGAGTCCACTTAATCCACAATATCTCACCAAAAAGCAGACGATTTTCCAAAAAATTGCTGCATTTGTAGAGAAATTTAAAGGGGTTGGGGGAAAGATTTAAATTTAATATATCAACAATTAGACACCTTACTAAGGCATAAAGGCATTATAAATTATGAATTAATAATACAAAACATAATGATCAATATTTGACTAGTCGTGATAATAAAAACAGCTCCAATTTATATTTGGAGCTGTTTTTATATCGATAAACTTATTTTTTACGTGCTAAAATTCGATTTGCACACTCTGCAGCAGCTGTTAAGCCACCTGCCATCATAATAATATCTTTAATCACTAAACGACCAACTCCAGATAAATAAGGGAAACCATAGGCTGGCGTTGGTAAATCTCCACCTAGATTAGGCACCCAAGCCTCGGGCGTTGTGATTAAAAATGACAGTGTGACTATTGACATGCCAAATGTCAGTAGACCTCCTGCCAAACCTGCCGTTGCATTCCAAATACCAGCTAAAGTAAGAATACCAACAGTAACAATAATTGCTCCAATAATGTAAGAAGCCGTATAGGTGCCATTTTCTTTATGCCATTCGATGTTTTTTGCAACCATCTTTCCTTCAGGATTTTTGTGTAGTGTATATTCCATCACTAACTCCCCTTTATCATTCGGCACTAAATTTGGCCCCTTTTCATACATATAGCTAAAAAATGGGCTATTTGATACAAAGTGAGCAATTCCATCTGCTTCATATTGACAAACTTTCAAGCCACCGATCCATGCCATTACAATAAAAATAGCAATACGAATAAAATTAATAAATTGACGCTGCATTGGTGCAACAATTCTCGCGACAAATTCAACAAATGCATTAAATACTGGCATATAAATTTCCACATAAAAGTAAATAAAATTGAGAGCCTAATTCTACTCGCTTTAATATTAAAAAGCAAAATCAATTCCCTTTAATAAAAAGTAAATAACAGCGAAATTTGAGAAGTTTTACTAATTAAAATAAAAATTGATTTTTCCCATTTTAAGCCTCTTTATTATCTTTAAATCACATTTAAATAATCTTTATACAGCTACTTTATGATATTAACATTCACAAAATTTAAGCAAATCCTCCACATCTTCCAACCAAAGATTCCCAATTTCATCAATCAATTCAGCGCAATTAAAAATATCAGAATTTTTAGCCGCACTTTCTAAAGTATCCGCTAATTGACGTAAATGATTTAACCCCACCGATGCAGCAGCCCCCTTAATTTTATGGGCGGTATCTTCTGTTTCTTTCATATTATCTTTTGATAATTGAACAAGATAATTTGGCATCATTTGTTTGAATAAAGATAAATTTTCTAAAATTTGGGGTTTTCCAAGCGTTTCTATCAGCACTAAATCAAACTGTTCTGAAAGCTCATTATCATCATTTATTTCTATAATAGATTCACTTTCATCAGCAAAAAATTGCTGCAGACAATGGTATAAATCCTTAATTGAAATGGGTTTGCGTAATACGCCATCCATGCCCATTTCTAAATATTCTTGCTCACTTTGCATGACATTGGCGGTAAAAGCAATCATTGGCGGTAAAAAATCATAAATACCGTTTTCATAGTTCTCTCGCAAATATTGGGCGATTTCAAAACCACTCATATCTGGTAATTTAATATCTAGCAATAAAATGTCGTAAACATTTTTCTCAAATAAAGTGATCGCCTGCTTACCATTTGTCGCAACATCAACATGATGCCCAAGTTTTTCTAAAATAGTTTTCGCAACCATAATATTGAGATCAACATCTTCCACTAAAAGAATGTTCAAGGATGGAATATTTTTCTTAACAGATTCTTTTTCAGAAATTTCCTGAGCATGGAGAGTAAGATGGAAAGTAGCACCTTTTCCTCGCTCGCTTTCAACCGTTAAATCCCCTTCCATTAACTGAGCGAGATTTTTAGAAATAGCCAGCCCAATACCGCTACCCGCACTTTGCTGACGGCTTTCTTTCACTTGATAGTACATTTCAAAAATATGTTTTTGTTCCTCAGGCGAAATTCCCATTCCTGTATCTTTCACAATAAAATGGTAACAATCCTGATTTCTCATGATTTTAAGAATAATATTTCCCTGATCCGTAAACTTCACCGCATTACTAATTAAGTTCCACAAAATTTGGCTCAAGCGAACACGATCAAGATTCAGCCAATTGGGTAGATTTTGTTCAAGCTCTAAAGAAAAAATAAGATTTTTTTGTTTAGCAAGGAAACTGGCGAAATTATAAATATCGTTTAATAAGGCTGGGAAATCTGTTGGCTGGCGATTTAATTCAATTCGGCTCGCATCGATTTTTTCCAAATCAATAATATCGCTAAAAATATAGCCTAAACTAACCGCACTTATGTTGATAGTTTTTAAATAATTACGCTGATGATCGTCTAATTCATCATCAAGTAAAATCTGGCTAAGCCCCACAATCCCATTCAATGGCGTGCGCAATTCATGGCTTATTGTGGCAAGTAAGGTACTTTTATCACGGCTATTTTTTTCTAACTTTTCCAATGCTTGAGATAATTTATTCTGAGCGGCAATCCGCTCGGCGACCTCATTTTCCAAACGATTAACCGAGCTAGAAAGATCAAGACGAGAATGTTCAAGCTTTTCGACCAATAAAGTGAAAAAATAAATAACAAAAGGCGCTGTGAGTAAGCCAAAAGTTACTGAACGAAAAATATCTACCCAAGAAATCTGATGAACAATAAATAGACTAAATAAAATCTGAGTACAAAGGGCTAAAACCGCAAGAATCATCACGCCTAAAAGAGAAAAACGAAGACGTCCAAGACGAATAACCCAATCCACATAACTCTGAGCAAAATATTTGAAATTTTTCATCAAATCTCCTAAAACATTATTATCGTTATAAAAAAAGCCTGTGTATATAGGCTTTATTATATCCATAAAGTAAAAGAGATTGTTATTACTATGTGTGCGTAAGAAATGAAAAACTTAGTCTTTATTAATTATCTGTTTGACTAAAATTTGTAATTCAGGAATAACTTGTTCCTCAAACCAAGGATTCTTTGTGATCCAAAGCTGATTGCGAGGGGAAGGATGCACAAGAGGCATAAAGTGCGGTAAGAATTGACGATAATTTTTCACTGTATCAGCTACGTTATCTTTGTTTTCAAGCAAATAATTCTTCTGAGCATATTGTCCGATAAGAAGAGTTAGCTGAATATTAGGTAGATGCTCTAAAATCATTGGATGCCATTTTTCTGCGAAACCTTGACGAGGTGGTAAGTCACCAGATTTTCCTTTTCCAGGATAATAGAAATCCATAGGAAGAACCGCAAACATCCCAGAATTATAAAAATAATCGTAATCCACACCTAGCCAATCACGTAGACGATCACCACTTTTATCATTCCAATACAAACGAGATTGCTCAGCTTTTAACCCCGGAGCTTGACCTACAATATTAATTCGAGCTGTTTTAGGCGCTGAAAATAAAGGGAAAATACCACGAGCTGTAAAATCCTTATTTTGAGGATCAGCGATAATACTTGAAGTTATTTTGTCTAAATTTTTAAGCATAATGAAGGAGATTAGAAATGAATATATAAAGTCTATTTAAAAAATATGAAAAATCAAAATAATAAATAGATACATTTATTAAAACTATATTGTGTGCAATACAGAAACTAAAAACTTAGTCTCTGAATAAAGATTATTATTTTTACTTTCCCCTTTATGAAGATGGATATACTAAATTAAAGAGGCAAAAACCCCAGCCTTTCGACCGGGGTTCTTCTTTTTTTATGTGATTTAGATTTGTATTTGATAACCCGGCGGTGCCCTACTCTCACATGGGGAAACCCCACACTACCATCGGCATTACAGCGTTTCACTTCTGAGTTCGGTATGGTCTCAGGTGGTTCCACCGCACTATCGCCGCCGGGATAATTCTTTGATAACTTCTCTCTTTGTTTCTTCTCTTTTACGACTTCACTTTTTTCGTCTCTCTTCTTATCGGCAACAAGCTGAATAGTTAGTTTAGTTTAGTTAATTTCTCTTCTCTTTCGCTCTTTTCCCAAAAACACTTGAGCGTTGTATAGTTAAGCCTCTCGGGCAATTAGTATCTGTTAGCTCAATGACTCACATCACTTACACACCAGACCTATCTACGTCTTCGTCTTAAACAACCCTTACTGTCTTAAAGACAGGGAGAACTCATCTCTTGGCAAGTTTCGTGCTTAGATGCTTTCAGCACTTATCTCTTCCGCACTTAGCTACCCGGCAATGCGTCTGGCGACACAACCGGAACACCAGTGGTGCGTCCACTCCGGTCCTCTCGTACTAGGAGCAGCCCCAACCAATTCTCCTACGCCCACGGCAGATAGGGACCGAACTGTCTCACGACGTTCTAAACCCAGCTCGCGTACCACTTTAAATGGCGAACAGCCATACCCTTGGGACCTACTTCAGCCCCAGGATGTGATGAGCCGACATCGAGGTGCCAAACACCGCCGTCGATATGAACTCTTGGGCGGTATCAGCCTGTTATCCCCGGAGTACCTTTTATCCGTTGAGCGATGGCCCTTCCATTCAGAACCACCGGATCACTATGACCTACTTTCGTACCTGCTCGACTTGTCTGTCTCGCAGTTAAGCTTGCTTATACCATTGCACTAACCTCACGATGTCCGACCGTGATTAGCAAACCTTCGTGCTCCTCCGTTACGCTTTGGGAGGAGACCGCCCCAGTCAAACTACCCACCAGACACTGTCCGAGACCACGTTCCGCAATCTTCGTTAGAACATCAAACGTTAAAGGGTGGTATTTCAAGGATGACTCCATAATCACTGGCGTGACTACTTCTAAGTCTCCCACCTATCCTACACATCAAAATTCAATGTTCAGTGTCAAGCTATAGTAAAGGTTCACGGGGTCTTTCCGTCTAGCCGCGGGTACACCGCATCTTCACGGCGATTTCAATTTCACTGAGTCTCGGGTGGAGACAGCCTGGCCATCATTATGCCATTCGTGCAGGTCGGAACTTACCCGACAAGGAATTTCGCTACCTTAGGACCGTTATAGTTACGGCCGCCGTTTACTGGGGCTTCGATCAGGTGCTTCTCTTTCGATTACACCATCAATTAACCTTCCAGCACCGGGCAGGCATCACACCCTATACCTCCACTTTCGTGTTTGCAGAGTGCTGTGTTTTTAATAAACAGTTGCAGCCAGCTGGTATCTTCGACCGGTTCAACCTTCGAGAGTAAATCTCTACAATCTACGCCGGCGCACCTTCTCCCGAAGTTACGGTGCTATTTTGCCTAGTTCCTTCACCCGAGTTCTCTCAAGCGCCTGAGTATTCTCTACCTGACCACCTGTGTCGGTTTTCAGTACGGTTTAGTAAAGCCTGTCGCTTAGTGGCTTTTCCTGGAAGTGTGGTATCAGTTACTTCAGCTCCTTAGAGCCTCGTCATCATCTCTCAGTGTTTAATAGAAGTCCGGATTTGCCTAAACTTCCCACCTACCAACTTAAACGCACATATCCAACAGTGCGATAACCTAACCTACTCCGTCCCCACATCGCAGCTTTACCAAGTACAGGAATATTAACCTGTTTCCCATCGACTACGCTTTTCAGCCTCGCCTTAGGGGCCGACTCACCCTGCCCCGATTAACGTTGGACAGGAACCCTTGGTCTTCCGGCGAACGGGTTTTTCACCCGTTTTATCGTTACTTATGTCAGCATTCGCACTTCTGATACGTCCAGCTAACCTCTCGATTAACCTTCATCCGCTTACAGAACGCTCCCCTACCCAACAGACTTTCGTCTGATGCCGCAGCTTCGGTGCTATATTTCAGCCCCGTTACATCTTCCGCGCAGGCCGACTCGACTAGTGAGCTATTACGCTTTCTTTAAATGATGGCTGCTTCTAAGCCAACATCCTAGCTGTCTAAGCCTTCCCACTTCGTTTCCCACTTAATATAGACTTGGGGACCTTAGCTGGCGGTCTGGGTTGTTTCCCTCTCCACGACGGACGTTAGCACCCGCCGTGTGTCTCCTGAGTATCACTCTTTGGTATTCGTAGTTTGCATCGGGTTGGTAATCCGGGATGGACCCCTAGCCGAAACAGTGCTCTACCCCCAAAGGTGTCACCTCAAGGCTCTACCTAAATAGATTTCGGGGAGAACCAGCTATCTCCCGGTTTGATTGGCCTTTCACCCCCAGCCACAAGTCATCCGCTAATTTTTCAACATTAGTCGGTTCGGTCCTCCAGTTAGTGTTACCCAACCTTCAACCTGCCCATGGCTAGATCACCGGGTTTCGGGTCTATACCTTGCAACTATTCGCCCAGTTAAGACTCGGTTTCCCTTCGGCTCCCCTATTCGGTTAACCTCGCTACAAAATATAAGTCGCTGACCCATTATACAAAAGGTACGCAGTCACCCTTTCAGGCTCCCACTGCTTGTACGTACAAGGTTTCAGGTTCTATTTCACTCCCCTCACCGGGGTTCTTTTCGCCTTTCCTTCACAGTACTGGTTCACTATCGGTCAATCAGGAGTATTTAGCCTTGGAGGATGGTCCCCCTTCTTCAAACAGGATATCACGTGTCCCGCCCTACTTCTCGTTAGCTTAGTACCACAATATGGTTTTTAGATACGGGATTATCACCCTCTTTGATTGTGTTTCCCAACACATTCTCCTAACTATACTGCTATCACTTACTGGCTCTTTCGCTTTCGCTCGCCGCTACTGACGAAATCTCGGTTGATTTCTTTTCCTCGGGGTACTTAGATGTTTCAGTTCTCCCGGTTTGCCTCAACAAGCTATGAATTCACTTGTTAATAGTAGATTCTTCATCTACTGGGTTTCCCCATTCGGATATCTTGGATTAAACGCCTCTTATCGACTCATCCAAGCTTTTCGCAGATTAGCACGTCCTTCTTCGCCTCTGATTGCCAAGGCATCCACCTTGTACGCTTAGTCACTTAACTATACAACCTCAAATGTTTTCAATCACTTTAAGTTTTCACTTCAAAGTGCGGTCAATTTGATGCGTATCTTCATTCAACTAAACACTTGATTGCTTTTGTTCAATCAAGATTTTATGCAAAACAGGTTTTGTTTTTAGAGTTTCCTTTTCAGTTCTCTCTTTCACTTTCCTATCTTGCCTACTCAGACTTTCTCTCGAAAATCTCTTGTTTTCAGCTTGTTTCCAATTTTTTAAAGAACAACAAGATAATCTAACAAAGTTATCTTTAATTGGCGTCCCCACGGGGATTCGAACCCCGGTTACCGCCGTGAAAGGGCGATGTCCTAGGCCTCTAGACGATGGGGACATCAATTAAAGATACTCTATCTTCTTTTTATCTTTTAACGTTTATTTTTCAACGTTGCTTTCGCTTCGTTTTTAATCTTGTCTACAACTATCAGCCAATCTGTGTGAGCACTCGCTGTCTCTCGTCTTTGGTAAGGAGGTGATCCAACCGCAGGTTCCCCTACGGTTACCTTGTTACGACTTCACCCCAGTCATGAATCATACCGTGGTAAACGCCCTCCTAAAGGTTAAGCTATCTACTTCTGGTACAACCCACTCCCATGGTGTGACGGGCGGTGTGTACAAGGCCCGGGAACGTATTCACCGCGACATTCTGATTCGCGATTACTAGCGATTCCGACTTCATGGAGTCGAGTTGCAGACTCCAATCCGGACTTAGACGTACTTTATGAGATTCGCTCCACCTCGCAGCTTCGCTTCCCTCTGTATACGCCATTGTAGCACGTGTGTAGCCCTACTCGTAAGGGCCATGATGACTTGACGTCATCCCCACCTTCCTCCAGTTTATCACTGGCAGTCTCCTTTGAGTTCCCGACCGTATCGCTGGCAACAAAGGATAAGGGTTGCGCTCGTTGCGGGACTTAACCCAACATTTCACAACACGAGCTGACGACAGCCATGCAGCACCTGTCTCAACGTTCCCGAAGGCACTCCAATATCTCTATCGGATTCGTTGGATGTCAAGAGTAGGTAAGGTTCTTCGCGTTGCATCGAATTAAACCACATGCTCCACCGCTTGTGCGGGCCCCCGTCAATTCATTTGAGTTTTAACCTTGCGGCCGTACTCCCCAGGCGGTCGATTTATCACGTTAGCTACGGGCGCCAGAGTTAAACCCCAACCCCCAAATCGACAGCGTTTACAGCGTGGACTACCAGGGTATCTAATCCTGTTTGCTCCCCACGCTTTCGCACATGAGCGTCAGTACATTCCCAAGGGGCTGCCTTCGCCTTCGGTATTCCTCCACATCTCTACGCATTTCACCGCTACACGTGGAATTCTACCCCTCCCTAAAGTACTCTAGTTACCCAGTCTGAAATGCTATTCCCAGGTTAAGCCCGGGGCTTTCACACCTCACTTAAATAACCGCCTGCGTGCCCTTTACGCCCAGTTATTCCGATTAACGCTCGCACCCTCCGTATTACCGCGGCTGCTGGCACGGAGTTAGCCGGTGCTTCTTCTGTATTTAACGTCAATTTGATGTACTATTAACACATCAACCTTCCTCAATACCGAAAGAACTTTACAACCCGAAGGCCTTCTTCATTCACGCGGCATGGCTGCGTCAGGGTTCCCCCATTGCGCAATATTCCCCACTGCTGCCTCCCGTAGGAGTCTGGACCGTGTCTCAGTTCCAGTGTGGCTGGTCATCCTCTCAGACCAGCTAGAGATCGCAGGCTTGGTAGGCCTTTACCCCACCAACTACCTAATCCCACTTGGGCTCATCCTATGGCATGCGGCTTTACAGTCCCGCACTTTCATCTTCCGACACTACGCGGTATTAGCGACAGTTTCCCGTCGTTATCCCCCTCCATAAGCCAGATTCCCAAGCATTACTCACCCGTCCGCCACTCGTCAGCAAGAAAGCAAGCTTTCTCCTGCTACCGTTCGACTTGCATGTGTTAAGCCTGCCGCCAGCGTTCAATCTGAGCCATGATCAAACTCTTCAATTCAAGTTCAATCGCTCAATAAACTACTTAGCTATAAATAAACACTACTTAAAAAAGTAATGATGAATTTTCAGTTAAGCACCTATTAAGACTTCAAAATTAAAAAATATTTTTAAAACAAGTCAACCAACAAGTGCCCACACAGATTGTCTGATATATTGTTAAAGAGCAAAAAAGAACGACGCACGTGGAAACTTAAAAACTTCACAACAGTGCGTCGTTGTGTGCGGTGCATTATAGGGATTTTCAAATCCCTTGCAAGTACTTTTTGTAAAAATATTTAAAAAAATGATCTTTTGATTAAAGTACAAGCGATTAGAGCAAAATATAGATCTTTTTGGCTATTTTTTTAAGCGTTTTAAAATTCTCGGAAGATCTACGATAGAATCTAATACATAATCCGCTATTCTTTCACTTTCCCCCATGACTGGTTTACCTGTACGAACTAATACGTTCATTTTCACTTTCGCGCCAATTCCCGCTTTTAAATCTTCAACTTTATCTCCAACCATAATAGATTGCGTAGGATCAATCTTTAATTCTTTGATCGCTTGCAATAGCATTCCCGATTTAGGCTTCCGACAATCACAATCTTCTTTATATTCGCCCTTTCCCTCAGGATGATGTGGACAATAGTAAATACCATCCAAATCCACATCTTGTTCAGCTAACGACCAATCCATCCATTCTGTCAGCTGTAAAAACTGATCTTCAGAAAAATAACCACGTGCAATGCCCGACTGGTTGGTCACTAATACCAACATATATCCCAGTTTCTTTAATTCTCGCAATGCATCAATCGCACCCTCAATAAATTTAAAGTTATCAATTTCGTGTACATAACCATAATCAATATTTAACGTGCCATCGCGATCTAAAAAAATAGCCTTATTCATTCTCTTACCTTTTATATATATTAAATTAAGGAAAATTATCTATTTAATCCAAACTATTAGCAAATATAAGTCATAACTAATCTGTCTAAAAAAGATAATCTGACATATTGACATAGCAATCTAGACATCTAGAATACCAAAACAGATTTAAAAACAATAAATAAAAGGGCTTATATGATTAAGCTAAATAATATTACGAAAATTTTTGAGCTACCGAACAAAAAATTGACTGTGCTTGATAATGTTTCGTTGAATATCGAAAAAGGTCAAATCTGTGGCGTAATTGGTGCATCTGGTGCAGGAAAAAGTACATTAATTCGCTGTGTGAACTTATTAGAAAAACCAACAAGCGGTTCTGTTATTGTTGATGGCGTAGAATTAACAGAACTTTCTGATCGAGAATTAGTACGCGCTCGTCGTCAAATTGGAATGATTTTTCAGCATTTCAATTTACTAAGTTCTCGCACCGTATTTGAAAACGTGGCATTACCCTTAGAATTGGAAAGTATGCCAAAAGCAAAAATCCAAGAAAAAATTACCGCACTTTTAGCACTTGTTGGTTTAAGTGAAAAACGAGATGCTTACCCAAGCAATCTTTCGGGTGGGCAAAAACAACGTGTAGCTATTGCTCGCGCCTTAGCCAGCGATCCTAAAGTCTTATTATGTGATGAAGCCACTAGCGCATTAGATCCTGCAACGACGCAATCTATTCTGAAATTATTAAAAGAAATTAACCGCACTTTAGGTATTACAATTTTGTTGATTACCCATGAAATGGAAGTTGTTAAACAGATTTGTGATCAAGTTGCTGTCATTGATCAAGGTCGCCTCGTTGAACAAGGTACTGTCGGTGAAATTTTTGCAAACCCTAAAACAGAATTAGCACAAGAGTTTATTCGTTCGACCTTCCACATCAGTCTACCTGATGAATATCTGGAAAATCTTACTGATACGCCGAAACATAGCAAAGCGTATCCAATTATCAAATTTGAGTTTACGGGTCGCTCAGTCGATGCGCCGTTACTTTCTCAGGCATCAAAAAAATTTGGCGTGGAGCTCAGTATTTTAACCTCGCAAATTGATTATGCTGGGGGCGTGAAATTTGGTTATACCATTGCTGAAGTAGCAGGCGATGAAGATGCTATTACACAAACCAAAGTTTATTTAATGGAAAACAACGTGCGCGTGGAGGTGCTTGGTTATGTTCAATGATTTCTTGGCAACATTCAGCCAGCAATTAACACCTCAAATGTGGGGTGTTGTCGCAACCGCAACTTATGAAACTGTTTATATTAGTTTTGCATCAACCCTACTTGCCGTACTAGTTGGCGTGCCTGTGGGTGTATGGACTTTCTTAACTGGAAAAAATGAAATCTTACAAAATAACCGCACCCATTTTGTATTAAACACGATTATTAATATTGGGCGTTCCATACCATTTATTATTTTGCTCTTAATCTTATTACCTGTAACACGTTTCATCGTGGGAACCGTATTAGGTACAACAGCAGCAATTATTCCATTAAGTATTTGTGCAATGCCATTCGTGGCTCGCTTAACTGCTAATGCATTAATGGAAATTCCAAATGGTTTAACCGAAGCTGCTCAAGCAATGGGCGCTACTAAATGGCAAATTATACGTAAATTCTATTTGCCAGAAGCACTACCGACACTCATTAATGGTATCACGCTTACGCTAGTCACTTTAGTTGGTTACTCTGCAATGGCGGGGACGCAAGGCGGCGGTGGCTTAGGTAGCCTCGCTATCAACTACGGCGTATATCGCAATATGCCTTATGTCACTTGGGTGGCAACCATTATTATTGTGCTATTCGTTATGATTAGCCAAAAACTCGGCGATACACTGGCTAAAAAAGTGGATCATCGTTAATAAAATACAACCCTTAACTTAAACAGGAAGGAAATCCTATGAAATTAAAACAACTTTTTGCAATCACTGCAATCGCATCAGCTCTCGTTTTAACAGGCTGTAAAGAAGACAAAAAACCTGAAGCTGCAGCAGCACCGCTTAAAATCAAAGTAGGCGTGATGTCTGGCCCTGAGCACCAAGTTGCAGAAATTGCAGCAAAAGTCGCTAAAGAAAAATATGGTTTAGACGTTCAATTCGTTGAATTTAATGACTACGCATTACCAAATGAAGCTGTATCTAAAGGTGATTTAGATGCAAACGCAATGCAACATAAACCTTATTTAGATGAAGATGCAAAAGCGAAAAATTTAAATAACTTAGTCATCGTGGGTAATACTTTCGTTTATCCATTAGCGGGTTATTCTAAAAAAATCAAAAATGTGAATGAATTACAAGACGGTGCTAAAGTTGTTGTTCCTAACGATCCAACAAACCGTGGTCGTGCATTAATTCTTCTTGAAAAACAAGGTTTAATCAAATTAAAAGATGCAAATAACCTTCTTTCAACTGTATTAGATATTGTTGAAAATCCGAAAAAATTAAACATCACTGAAGTAGATACTTCTGTTGCGGCACGTGCATTAGACGATGTTGATTTAGCTGTAGTAAACAACACTTATGCGGGTCAAGTGGGCTTAAATGCACAAGATAACGGTGTATTTGTAGAAGATAAAGATTCTCCATATGTGAACATTATCGTTTCTCGTACCGATAACAAAGACAGCAAAGCTGTTCAAGATTTCGTAAAATCTTACCAAACAGAAGAAGTTTACCAAGAAGCTCAAAAACACTTTAAAGATGGTGTTGTAAAAGGTTGGTAATTTCTACCGCACTTTAATTCATTACTAAATCCCTTGCTCTGCAAGGGATTTTCTTATCTAAGCTCAGAATGTTTTAAAGAATATTGATAGCTAAAACTAATTAGATAATACAGAAATATGAAATTTCTTTAATTGATAAAAAAATAAAATACTTTTACGCTTGGAAATGTTTAATTATAGAAAAGACAATAATTCAGAGAGAGAATATTTAGATTACTTTTAGATAAATTTCAATTAAATCAAAAATTAAGAGTAATAGCTTCTTTTATCGACAAATTAATAAGAAAATCAAAGATATTTTTACCGCACTTTACCATTACATAACACCAATTTTGTTTTCTGAGCTTTCAGATAATTAGCAATTCCTTCGGGAACATCATCCGTAAACAAATATTCCACATCACTTAATTCGCCCAATCGAACAATTGCTTGGCGCGTAAATTTAGAGCGATCGGTCACTAATAAAGTCTGACGTGAACTTTCAATAATCGCTCGCTTTACTTGTACTTCATGGTAATCATAATCCAATAATGAACCATCAGCATCGATCGCGCTAATCCCTAAAATCCCGAAATCTAGGCGAAATTGAGAAATAAAATTCACCGTAGCTTCGCCGATAATTCCACCATCCATTCGCAATGATCCGCCCGCCATAACAATATCAAAACTTTCATTTTGGCGTAAAAGATGAGCGGCATTCAGATTGTTCGTCACAATTCGGAGTTTTTTGTGACCAAGCAATGCATTGGCGACAGCCTCAGGCGTGGTACCAATATCAATAAACAAAGATGCGCCGTTAGGAATCAACTTTGCGACTTCCTGCGCAATATTATTTTTTTGTAATGAAAAGAATTGCTTACGATCCACGTAATCAGAATTTTCTGCAGAAGATGGCGATGCTGCACCACCGTGATGGCGACGAATTAAATCTAACTCCGCCAAAATATTCAAATCACGGCGAATCGTTTGAGGGCTAACATCTAAGGCAGTAACCAGTTCTTCTGTACTTAAATAGCCAGATTGCTCCACCAGTTTAATAATTTTTTGATGGCGTAACGATTGTTTCATAGCAAATCCTTTAATCCAAATAAAACAGGCTTACTCTAGCGAATTTTTACGTAATTTGCTATCAATAAATCCCCAAATCAAGCCGACAATCAAGCCTGAAATATGCGCAGCATTTCCCATTTCAACACCAAATAAGGGGCTAATAAAACCTAATGCGATCCCCACCAATAACATTGTGAAAAAACCTTCTGGCAGATCAAATAAATGATGATTCAATTTATCGCATATAAATACATACCCTAGAACCGCATACACAACACCAGAAAGCCCAAAGAAAGCGGGGCCAGACACATAATTTTGCACATATCCTGTTATGACAGATGCTACAACATACAACATCAATAATTTGACTGAACCAAAAGTGCGCTCAATCATTCCACCAAAAATAAAAAACCAAGACAGATTAAACAAAATATGCAAATTAGATAAATGTACCAATGTATGTGAAATATAACGCCACACTTCGCTATCTTGCTCTTCGTAAGCGGGGTAGTGCATCAAATACATAATATCGTCTTCAAAACCCAGCTGTTGAGCAAGATAAATAAGCGCACAAAGTGCGGTGAGAATTAGCGTGATTTTTCCTTGTTGAGCTAAAAAGTTTTTCATTCGTGATCTCGTGCTTCTACGGAAATTTAAAAATCTGACTTCGCATTAAAAGTCATTGTTTCCCCTGTAATGGGGTGGGTAATCGTCAATTCTTCTGCGTGCAAGCATAATCTTGGCGACATAGCTTTAGCCTGAGGATGTGAATAAAATTTATCACCTAAAATTGGATGCCCCAAAGCTAACATGTGCAAGCGTAATTGATGAGATCTGCCTGTCACGGGCGTCAGTTTCACACGAGTACTGTTATTGGGCAAACGTGCTAAAACTTCAAATTTTGTGACCGCTCTTTTCCCTAAAATAAAGTCTAAACGTTGGCGAGGTCGATTTTCCCAATCACAAATCATCGGCAAATTTACCTCGCCATAATCTTTCTCCAAATGCCCCCAAACAATCGCTTGATAATATTTTTTCGGTTCACGTTCGCGAAATTGACGTTTTAATTCACGATCAGCAGCCTTACTTAAAGCAAACACAATAATACCGCTCGTTGCCATATCCAAACGATGAGCTGGCTCGCAAAAGCCGAATTTTTCTTTCACTCGGCTCATTGCACTATCGTAATATTGTGGTTGATTACCCGGCACAGAAAGCAAACCGCTAGGTTTGTTCACTACGCACAAATGATTATCTTGATAAATAATATCCAAATAAGGTTCAAGGGGCGGCTTGTATTCAATCAATGCCATTTTTATTCCTTGTTCGTCACAATGATACGCAAGCAATCCAAACGCCAATTTGCTTTAGAAAGCTCATCCAGCGATTGTGTTCGTTGTTGTTCCAAAATATCAATTTCGCTTTGGCGAATATTTTGATTTACCGCTCGCAAAGCCTGCAAACGATTAATTTCTGCGCTTAATTGTTGATCTGCCTGATTTTTAGCTTCGGTAATAATCGGTTCAGCTAAAGATTTTACCAGTTGATCGCCTCGTGTAATCAAGGCTTCAATATTACCCCGCGCCATTTTTACCATTTGATTGGCAATATTTTTACCAAGTGGTTTCAATTTGCTATGCAATGTTTCAAAGGCAACCTGCTCACCAATGTTATTTCCTTTGTTATCAAGCAGCAGACGAATAGGCATTGGCGGCAAGAAACGATTGAGCTGTAATCCTTTTGGCGATTGACTTTCCACTACATAAATCAATTCAATTAATAAGGTTCCAGCTGGCAGTTGTTTATTTACAAGCAATGCCATTGCGGCTTTGCCAATATCCCCCGAAGCAACAAGATCAATACCTTGACGAATCATTGGATGATCCCAAGTCAAGAATTCCATTTCTTCGCGAGCAAGGGCAAGTTCTCGATCAAAGGTAACCGTCACACCTTCTTCTTTTAAACCCGGAAAATCAGGCACAAGCATTGTCCCTGTTGGGCTAATCACAATACTATTTGCACCAAGATCTTCTTGCTCTACGCCAATAATATCAAATAATTTTAAAGCAAAATTCACAAGCTCAGGCGAATTATCTTCATCAGCAATTTGATCCGCTAACGCTTGTGCTTGCTCACCGCCATGAGAATTTAGCTCTAATAAACGATCGCGACCTTTTTCTAACTCAATCTTGAGTTTTTCCCGCGCGGTTTTAGTTTGTTTTAATAATTCAGAAAATTCATTCTCTGAAAGTGCGGTAGAATTTGACCGCACTTTTTCCAATTTATCTGCAAACTGCACAAATAATGCCATTCCCATTGGGCAGGTTTGTTCAAAAGCATTCAGCCCCTCATTGTACCAACGCGTTAAACGAATTTGAGGCGAATCTTTCACACAAGGCACATAAATTTGCACATCACGTTTTTGTCCAATACGATCTAATCTCCCAATACATTGTTCCAATAAATCAGGATTTGTCGGTAAATCAAATAACACTAAATTTGCCGCAAATTGGAAATTACGCCCTTCCGAGCCAATACTCGAGCTCAGCAAAACCTGCGCACCGTTTTCTAAATCCGCAAAATAAGCGGCAGCTCTATCCCGTTCGATAATCGACATTTTTTCGTGGAACACCGCTGCTCGAATCGCCTCACGTTCACGTAAAATTTGTTCTAACTGAATCGCCGTTGCCGCCGTCTGGCAAATCACAAAAATTTTTTCATCGCGATGTAGTTTAAGGAAATCAATCAGCCAATCAATTTTATCATTCTCTTCAGAGAGAGTAATTTGGTGGTAAACACGGTGGGGAAAACCTTTCACGCCTTGACGTGTATTGCGAAATAACATACGCCCCGTGCCGTGACGATCAATTAAGGCTTGAATCAATTCCTGACGGGCACGATGCTGTTCTTCATCATTATTTGATGCAATCGCTTTAAAAAGTGGCTCAACATCTTGTTCAAGCAACAAATCAGAAATATGATTTTTTTCTACCGCACTTAATGCCTTATTTGCCAGCAAAGATTCAATAGCATTAACCACAGGTTGGTAGCGTTCCTGCTCTTTCACAAAAGTTTGATAATCAAAGAAACGTTCTGGATCCAGTAAACGCAAACGAGCAAAATGACTTTCTTGCCCGAGTTGCTCTGGAGTTGCCGTAAGTAATAATACAGAGGGAATGATACGAGCAAGCTGTTCAACTAATAAATAAGCTGCACTTGGCGAGGTTTCTGACCATACCAGATGATGCGCCTCATCCACAATTAAGCAATCAAATTGAGCATCAAGTGCCTGCTCTACTCGGTTTGGATGCGTTTCTAACCAATTTAGAGAACAAATAATTAAGCTTTCAGTCGTGAATGGATTAACAGCATCAAGATCAAAATCATTGCAACGTTCTTCATCAAAAAGTGAAAAATGCAAATTAAAACGACGAAGCATTTCCACCAGCCATTGATGTTGCAACGTTTCTGGCACAATAACAAAAACACGTTGCACTTTCTCAGCAAAAAGTTGATTCTGCAAAATCATTCCTGCTTCAATAGTTTTCCCTAAACCAACCTCATCAGCCAATAACACGCGAGGATTAACTCGATTACCGACTTCAGCTGCAATATGAAGCTGATGAGGAATTAAACCCGCACGCGTTCCGCGTAAACCACGCAATGGCGATTTAAATTGTGCTTGCTGATGACAAAGCGTGCGATAACGCAATGCAAAATGACTGCTGCGATCAATTTGCGCTGAAAACAAACGATCTTTCGCTTGGCTAAAAGAAATAATCGGCGAAATATCACGTTCTTGCACAATGACATCTTCATCTAGTGGGGTTTTAACTAAATAAAACAACAAACCGTTCATATTTTGAACGTCTAAAATCTCGCCTTGCCAGCCAGCTTGATGGGATAATGTTTCGCCTTTGCTAAACACAATTCGACTTAAAGGCGCTTGTGCAGCAGCATATATCCTCGTTTCATCTGCTGCGGGGAAATAAATAGTAACAGTTCGTTGATCTAATTCGGTAATAATACCTAATCCTAAAGCATTCTCACTTTCACTCAACCAACGCTGACCAATAGCAAAGGGCATAATAATTCTCTTTCTGATTTACATTGATAAAATTTTGGGGCGTATTGTAGCTTGCATACTCTCGAAAAGAAACTCACAAAAAATGACCGCACTTGTGATTTAAGTCAAAAATTTTTTAGTGAAAAATTTTGTTACATCGATCACAAAATAAATAATTTTTCTTTGATGATACGAAAAAAATAGGATCTCCATGTTAATAATAATTATAATAATTATTATTAACATGGAGATTTGAAAGATGAAACATAAATTTTCCTTTATGCTCTGTCCCCTCACCTTGCTCATTCATCAAACTATCTATGCTTCCCCACAAATAAATCAGCTTGATACGATCTCTGTTTTGGGTACTTCTGAAAGTAAAGCCGAAGCAGGTAAAGATAAAATGTTTTCAGAAAACCAAGTAACCGAATATAAAAGCAAGAAAGAAATTGAAACTTACAAAGGTCATTCTGTAGCGGATTTATTGACAGGCACAACGGGCGTATATAGCGGTGATGCACGTAATAGCGGTGCATTGGATCCAAATATTCGTGGTGTACAGGGGCAAGGTCGAATTCCCGTTTTAGTCGATGGCACGGAACAAGCGATCACTGTTTGGCGTGGTTTTGCGGGTGTGAGCAACCGTAACTATCTTGATCCATTTTTAATTAGCGGTGTTACTGTTGAAAAAGGTCCAAATTTAAACCGCACTTTAGATAGTGGCGCAGCAGGCACAATCCGTCTTACCACATTAGAACCCGATGACATTATTAAAAAAGGTGAAAAATTTGGTATCGAATTTAAAGCTGAAACAGCTAATAATTCTATTAAGCAACGTGGTTATCCTATTCCTATTGGTCAAGACTTCCGAAAACTCGATCATCCTGAAGATATGGGATTAGGCGCATTTTCAGCTTATTTTAGAACATCTGATCGTTATCCTGCGCGAGCCAAAGGACGCAATAAATTTTTTAATGATAATGCCTATCGGCTAGCTATAGCGACAAAAGATGAACATTTTGAAGGATTATTTGCTTATGCGTATCGTAACAAAGGCAATTATTTTTCTGGTGGAAAGGGTGGTCATAATTATGGTGAGGGAAAAACTTTAGATGAATACGCACAAGCTCATGATTTTGATCCTAATTATTATCGAAGTGATGATCCTTATATTCCCTGGATAGCGATTGTCTATCATCCGAAAAAAGAAGTCCCAAATACGTCTTTTGAATCCGAGTCCTATTTAGGCAAAGCCACAATTAAATTTAATGATCATACAAAATGGAAATTTGGTTTGCGCCATAGCGATATGCATTATGGTGAGATAATGCCTTCTCGTTTATGGCAAACCAGTTATCAACAAGGCACAGTATTGCAATGGCCACTCGCCCATGTAAAACAAATGGCTATCAATACAGATTTTGAATATAACCCTGAAAATAATAAATGGGTGAATTTGCGCCTTGGAGCCTATGCAGTATTTAATCATGCGAAAACCAATACTTCAGGTGGAAGCCCTTCCGATATTATTTTTGATGATATGGGATTTAATTCGGTAGGAACTGATCTTGTTGCACCTGAAATTAAACAACCGGGAGAAGAAGGATACGAGCAATATTTAATTGAAAAAGAAGAATATATAAAGCAAATACGTCAGAAATGGAAAGAATACGCAGCATCTAATAACAAGACACCAAATATTAAGGGTGTTTTTGATACCAAAGAAGCGCAAGCACAATGGTCGAAAGATAATCATTATGGGGTTTATGTTAGCAACCGTTTTGAAGTTACTCCAAAATTAAATTTTGATGTAATGAGTAATTACAAATGGGAGAATCTAAATTCTGAAAATGAATTTACCAAAAATACTCCACTTGCAAACGAGGTATGTGGTGGTTGGGTTGGTGGCGGTAAACCAGACAGTAATATTTATTGTCCAGGCTGGGATTACCATATGAGTGGCGAACGTCACGGAAAACGTAAAGAATTAAATGTAGGCTTTAATTTCCAATATAGCCCTGTAGATTGGTTGGTTTTAGATGCTGGCGCAAAATATACGCACTATAAATCACGTGATGATGGGTTGAGAAAGCAAATTCAGGATAAGCAAAGGGAAGAGGTGTGGTATCCAGCGGCTATTTCCTTTACTTATAGAGAGCTGCCAAATATTACTGAAGACATGATAAAAAAATATAATAACTATAAGAACTTTGGTATTAAAGAAGCAGAGTTCGAAAATGAATTCTCAAAAAATAATCCAGAACCCAAAATAAGTAACTATAATACACCAAGAGAGTGGTTTAATGATAGAAAAATATGGAGTACACATAGAAGGGAATATGTTAATGAAAAATTAATAGAAAGCAACTTATCTAAACCTACAGATGAAGACTCTCACATAGCTAAAATGTTAGAAAAAAGAAACGGATTAAGTGGAGAGGAAAAAACAATTTATTGGGAAAGAGATCAATATGGAAACTTTAATTTAGATAATTCTCCTATTAATACCATTTTCACGAATGAAAAATTAAATGAAGAACAATTTAATCCAGCAACTAACCAAACTGAAAAAACAATTCAGTATATTAGTGCCAATTTTTCCCAATTAGAAAAACGCAACCCAACGGAAGAACAATGGGAAAAAATGAAAAAAGCAAAACGAACAGCCCACGCTTGGGCTCCAGCTTTTGGGGCAACTGTACTTGTTACTGACAATATTCGTATTTATGCGAGATATACAGAAACAAAACGTATGCCAAGTATTTTTGAAGATACTATTGGTTATTCCATTACTGAACTTCATCCATTCTATGAGCGAAAACCTGAACATAGCAAAAATATTGAGATCGGTTATGTGCAAGATTTACGAGGTTTATTACCCAATGCACGACGTGCTGATATTCGTCTAAATTATTTCCATAATTTAACGAAAAATATATTTGATCGTGATGTGAATTATGAAATGAAACAGTTTGATAAACGAATGTTATCTGGCTTAGAGTTTCAAACTCGATATGATCAAGGTAATTTCTTTGCTGATTTAGGTATCGTTTATAACCTTAAAAATAAATTCTGCGATAAAAATTCAGCAATACTTGATCGAGGTATTTGGGATTATGATGGAAATGCAAAAAAACCAAGAAATCTTCCAGAATGTGTAAATGGTGGCAATGCTGAAGGCTATTTAAAACATACGATAGCACCAAAATATTCCATCACGGCTAACCTTGGCATCCGTGCTTTAGATGAGCGCTTAGAATTAGGTACTCGCTGGCTTTATCATTCTCAAGTAAAAGACAGCCGTGCAAAATCATTAAGAGATGCGGGCTTCTTAGGAAGCACTGAAACCAACCGCTGGAATCCAGTATTAGTGGTTGATGCTTATGCTTCCTATAAGGTAAATGAAAATCTTCAATTAGAATTGGTGGGAACAAATATTACTGATCGTTATTATCTTGATCCACTCACACGCTCAAGCCTGCCAGCACCAGGAAGAACGATCAAATTAGGTTTCACCGCAAAATTTTAAATGAAAATAATTATCATATTTGTTTTTGTGATATGATGATTTTGGCTCAAGACGATTAATGTTTTGATTTTATAAACCTTCTATAATAAGGAAATTATTATGAAAAAACTAAGTAAAATTGCAGTAGCAGTAATGGCTTGTGGTGTTGTTGGTTTTACACAAGCACAAGTTGTCGGTGGCGTATCAACAGATACAACGCAAACTAAATATATTATCGTTAAAGCAGGTTTAAAAGATGGAAAAGCGGGTATTGAAGTTCATGATAGAAACTTACCAGATTATAGTCCCAAAACTGAAAAAGCATTAAGTAAAACAGCAAATAACAAAGGTCAATCAATGGCTTTAATGGCTGAGCGTGCAGACAAATGGATTTCGCGTATTACTGGCGTTGCTAAAAAAGATTCCAATGGCGTAGTTGTGGCAAAATTATACAAAATGCCTAAATTGACTTTAATTATGCCAGATCATACTGGGTTAGGAAGATTGTCCTTTAAACAAGTTGGTAATATGGATACCTACTACGGCGAATGGGAAAATGTAGCAGGAGGAAATACTGAAGAAAAAAATGTTAGTGTTTATTATGTAGGATCCAATCCAACAACTACTTTACCTAGTGGACAAGCTGTTTATTCTGTTAAAGGTATTAATCAATACGATAATTTTGATAAGTCATTGATGACTGGTGAATTTGATGTTGATTTTGAAAGAGCTAGTATTAGTGGTTATTTAAGCAAACCTAATTTATCTCTTTCTATTGAGAGTAAAATTGATAAAACAAATGCAACTTTTGAGGGTAAAGCTACAGCAGAAGGTATCACTGGTAAATCAGAAGGTCGTTTCTATGGTGCGAAAGCAGAAGGCTTAGCTGGTATGGCAACCTTTGCTTCAAAACCTGAATACAACACAGCCTTTGGCGGTACTAAAAATTAAGTTTAATAAACAAAAGGCTTGCGAAAGCAAGCCTTTTTCAACAGGATGTTCTATGTGTAAGCTCCCTTTTTTTTGTTTAATAATTCCTTGTTTTGCCTTTGCTGAATATCCAGATAAAGAATTTCATTCTTCACCACAATTTCAATTTAAACAGCAGAATCAAGATCAGCAATTTATTCAACAAGATAGTTTTCTAAATAAAATCACTATTAATAATCAAGAAATAATGGTTGGCGGGAGTTTAGAAGAAGTTATTACCGCACTTTTTCTTGCTATAAATCATAAACAACTTGGTGATATTCAACGACTATTAACTCTCTATCAACAGCATCCAGAAGCAGAACAAGGAATGATTTTATTTGCAGAAGCGAATATTGCATTTAATCAAGGAAATACCAAAAAAGCCATTCAACTTTACGAGCAACTTGTTCAACAAGAACCCGATTTCACACGCGGAAAATTAGATTTAGCTAAACTTTATTTTTTTAATTGGCAAAATAATCAGTCTCAAACATTATTTCAACAAATATCTTTACCACAACAGCCGAATGTCATGAATCGAGTCAAACAGTTTTTGTCTCAAATTGCTCTTCGTCAATCTTGGCATGGATCTTTCTCTTTAGGTGGGATTTATAATTCTAATTTAAATCAATCCGGGAATGAAACAACCAAAGAGATTGTTGATAACCCTTATTTGGGTAAATTAGAATTAACGAGAACTCGCCCTAAAATACAAAAAGGTTATGGATTAAGTTATGAATTGGGTTTAAGTAAATATCATGCACTTAAAGAACATAATGGGTTCATATTTAAAGGATATTTTTATGGTGAATTGTATCCTAAAAAATCAGAATTTACGGAACATAATATTTCATTAGGACTTGGTTATCGTTTTAAAGATCAATCTAACCAATTCGATCTCTATCCTGTTTTTGAAAAGACATATGCTTATCGTGATTGGTATAGCGAAAGAAAAGGGATTAATTTAATTTATTCAAAAACTATAAATTCTGATTTTTATTTCTCATTACAAACTGAATATAAATGGGAAAAATATCAAGATAAAACGTTGTCCCATCATAATGGAAAAATTTTGTCATTATATCCTACAGTGGTTTACAATCTACCGAATAATTGGATATTATTTGGTGGAATTGATTATTTACGAAAATATTCAACAGAATCAAAGATTGATCAATATAATAGAAAAGGAATAAGATTCGGTATTAATAAATATTTTCAAATAGGAATTGAGCTCACTGCGCAAGCTATTTTTAGAAATACGAATTATGCAGCTTATAATGCATTATTAGGAAAAACTAGAAGAGATCGTGAACAAAAATATCTTTTTACGATATCCTTACCTAAATTTTCATTTTATGATATTACGCCAAGCATTAATCTCACTCACACAATACATCAAAGTAATGCAAAAATGTTATATCGTTATAAGCAAAGTGAAATTGTTATAAAATTAGAAAAAACCTTTTAAAAATAAACCGCACTTTTAGAAACAAATACCAATCCAACATTAGCCTATATAATTTATCCTTGGATTTTCAATATACTCAAGCGTAAACTAGAATCTCGACTAAATCCACCGTATAGGGAAAAGAGATGAATTATCGTGATGAATTAATTTTACAATGGGTAAATCAACAAGGAAAAGCCAGTGTAATAGAACTTGCACAGCATTGTGATATTTCGGTGGAAACCATTCGTCGCGATTTGAACAAATTAGCGAACAAAGGCTTATTGCACCGAACCCACGGAGGAGCAGTGAGTAATAAAACCAAAGATTTAGGTTCATTTTTCCAAACTCGAAAACATATTAATGCAACAGCTAAACGACATATTGCCCAAAAAGCCTTGGATTTGCTATATGAAAATGCCGTTATAGGTTTAGATGCAAGCTCAACAAGTTGGTATTTTGCTTATTTAATGCCCGATATTCCTTGTACAGTAGTAACCAATTCAATGTTTAACATTAATGCCCTAGTTAATAAATCCAATGTTAAAACTATTGTTACTGGCGGAGTTTATTCAGCAAAATATGAAGCATTTTACGGTCCCTTATCTGAGTACTTATTACAACGATTACATATTAATTTTTCAGTGTTTTCTTGTTCAGGAATTGATAAAAACGGTAATATCTGGGAATCAAACGAGCTGAATGCCTCTTTAAAACGAAAAATGATGGAAGCTTCAGAACGTGCTTATTTGTTAATTGATTCTTCTAAATTTGAAAAAACAAGTTTGATTCAACTTGCCGATTTAAGCAAAATTAATACCATTTTTTCTGATCGGTCACTTCCCGATAACTTACAAAAATATTGTGAGCAACACGATATAATGACCGTTTTATAAAAATAGATGACCATTTTGACCGAAAATTACTAAAAATTGAAAGAATCGGTCATATACATTTCCTTAAATATAGTCAATTTTTGTGATCTGCTTCGCAGTTTTGCAACAAAATTTCATTTCTTACTGTTTTCCTTATCATTTTTCTTTCACACTCTAATTCAATGAAAACACCATTTGTTCTGCAGTGATTTCATCATTCTTACTTAAGCACAAACAAAGGAGTGTAACTATGGCTCTTGCTACTCAATCAAATCGTATAAAAATCGGTATTCGTCCAACTATTGATGGTCGTCGAATGGGGGTTCGAGAATCTCTTGAAACCCAAACAATACGTATGGCTCAATCTGTTGCTCAATTATTACAAACACATATTCGTCATACAGATGGTACTTTCGTTGAATGTGTAGTTGCAGATAGCACTATCGGCGGTGTAGCCGAAGCAGCCGCCTGTGCGGATAAATTTAAACGCGAAAACGTTGGATTAACCATTACCGTTACCCCTTGTTGGTGTTATGGCTCAGAAACCATTGATATGGATCCTCACATGCCTAAAGCAATTTGGGGATTTAACGGTACGGAACGCCCAGGTGCGGTTTACTTGGCTGCCGCCCTTGCTGGTCATTCTCAATTAGGACTACCAGCCTTTTCCATTTACGGCACAGAAGTTCAAGAAGCCGATGACACAAACATTCCTGAAGATGTAAAAGAAAAATTATTGCGTTTTGCTCGTGCTGGGCTTGCTGTTGCAAGTATTCGAGGAAAATCCTATTTATCTATTGGGTCAGTTTCCATGGGAATTGCAGGTTCTATTGTAAATCAAGCTTTCTTCCAAGAATATTTAGGTATGCGTAATGAATATGTGGATATGATGGAAATTAAACGCCGTTTAGACCGCAAAATTTATGATCAAGAAGAAGTTGATTTAGCCTTGAGTTGGGTTAAACAATATTGCAAAGAAGGGGTTGATGTAAATAGCCTAGAGAATCAACGCAATGCGGAAGAGCGTGCAGAACTTTGGGAAAATGTTGTGAAAATGACCATTATCACTCGTGATTTGATGGTAGGAAATCCAAAATTAGCAACATTAAATTATGCAGAAGAAGCCTTAGGTCATAATGCCATTGCCGCAGGTTTTCAAGGGCAGCGTCATTGGACTGATCATTTGCCAAACGGCGATTTTATGGAGGCAATGCTCAATTCAACTTATGACTGGAATGGCGTGCGTCCACCTTATATTCTTGCCACGGAAAATGATAGTTTAAATGCAATAGGAATGTTATTTGGGCATCAATTAACTGGCAAAGCTCAAATTTTCGCAGATGTGCGTACTTATTGGAGCCAAGATTCGGTTGAGCGTGTTACTGGATGGCGACCTGAAAGTGGATTCATTCATTTAATCAATTCAGGTTCAGCTGCACTTGATGGAACGGGAGAACATCAAGATGCTCAAGGCAATCCAACTTTAAAACCAGCATGGGATGTTACCGAAGAAGAAGCAAAACGCTGCTTAGAAAACACACGTTGGTGCCCTGCTGTTCACGAATATTTTCGAGGGGGCGGTTTATCTTCTCAATTCCTAACCAAAGGTGGCATACCGTTTACAATGCACCGTATTAATCTTATTAAAGGTTTAGGTCCCGTTTTACAAATTGCGGAAGGCTGGTCAATCGACTTACCTCAAGATGTACATAATAAATTAAATCAACGTACTAATGAAACTTGGCCAACAACATGGTTTGTTCCACGTTTAACTGGAAAAGGTGCATTTACTGATGTGTATTCAGTCATGGCAAATTGGGGAGCAAATCACTGTGTAGCGACTCACGGTCATGTGGGGGCTGATCTAATCACTCTTGCTTCAATGTTACGCATTCCAGTCTGTATGCATAATGTATCAGAGAAAAATATTTTCCGCCCTAGTGCTTGGAATGGATTTGGTCAAGACAAGGAAGGGCAAGATTATCGTGCCTGCCAAAACTTTGGTCCGCTTTATAAATAACCCCTAATTTGTTTTTATAAAAAAGTGCGGTCAAAAACATAATGATTTTTGACCGCGCTGAGGAGAGTTTTTATGGCTATCGCATTGATTTTTGACTGTGGTGCAACAAATTTACGCACCATTGCGATAAATGAAAAAGGACAAATTCTTGCCTCTCATCACCTTGCTAATAATACAAAACAAGGAATCGAATCATCTGATTATCATATTTGGGATATTGAAGAAATCTGGCAAAAATTAACCTCTTGTGCAACTCAAACCTTCAATCAATTAATGCAACAAGGTATTGATTTAAAAGATATTGTAGGAATATCTGTTACCACTTTCGGCGTGGATGGCGCACCTTTTGATGAAAATGATCAACAACTTTATCCGATTATTTCATGGAAATGCCCACGAACCATACCAGTAATGGAAAATCTATCTAATCAATTAGATATCAAATATCTTTATCAACGTAACGGCATTGGTCAATACAGTTTTAATACTTTATTTAAATTACATTGGTTAAAAACACACAGGCCAGATGTTTTCCAAAAAATGGCTAAATTCGTTTTTATTTCGTCAATGCTCACTCAACGCTTAACTGGTCAATTCACTACAGATCACACAATGGCGGGAACATCAATGATGACAAACCTTACTAGCGGTAATTGGGATCCATTGATTTTAGCATCGCTGGGTTTAAGTAATAACCATTTCCCTCCTATGCGTTATGCAGGTGAAAAAGTTGGAAAATTACGTACACCGTTAGCCCAGAAATGGGGATTAAATCCCGTACCTGTCATTTCTTGTGGACATGATACTCAATTTGCTGTGTTTGGGTCTGGTGCAGGGCTGAATCAGCCTGTGTTAAGTTCTGGCACCTGGGAAATCTTAATGGCTAGAACCCAGCACGCAGAACCTAGATTTGAGTTTGTTTCTCAAGGCTTAACCACTGAATTTGATGCACAATCCAATTGCTTTAATCCAGCGGTACAATGGGTGGGTTCTGGCGTCATAGAATGGTTAGGTAAATTATTATTTTCCGATGTTTATGGCAGCGATCACTATTACACCACAATGATCAAAGAGGGAGAAAAAGCTTTTAATGCGGGAAAAAGAGCGGTCAATTTTGAAGGTATTTTTAGCCAACTAGGACAAGGTAATATCAGCGGACTTTCCATGTTTGCTACTCGTGGAGAAATTTATGTCAGCGCATTACAACATATGGCAAATAAACTCAAAAACGGTTTATCCGTGCTACATCAAGTCAGTCAGTTCCAAGCTAAAAGCTTAATTTGTGTTGGGGGTGGTTCAAAAAATGTATTGTGGAATCAAATCCGTGCAAACACCTTAAATTTACCGATTGATGTTGTGGACATTTCTGAAAGTACTGTACTTGGTGCCGCAATGTTTACCTTTGCAGGCGTAGGCATTTACGAAAATGTAAACGCGGCACAGCAAGCGATGCAACCAACAAGAAAACGAATTTACCCAAACTAGAAGGAACAACAAAATGCTAAAAGGTATTCACCCAGCTCTTTCTCCTGAATTACTAAAAACCCTCGCCGAAATGGGGCATGGCGATGAGATAGTTCTAGCTGACGCCCATTTTCCCGCACATTCACTACATAAAAATGTAATACGTGCTGATGGTATATCTATAGATATTTTACTTGAAGCAATAACTCCCTTATTCGAATTTGACGCTTATGTTGATGCCCCTCTGTTTATGATGAAAGCAGTTGAGGGAGATTCTTTAGATCCGAATGTTGAAACTCGTTACTTAAATGCGATTGAAAGTGCGGTCGGTTTCACACCAAATTTAACCTGTCTAGAACGCTTCGATTTTTATACCCGTGCTAAACAGGCTTATGCTGTTGTTGTCAGTGGTGAGATCGCAAAATATGGCAACATTATCATTAAAAAAGGGGTTACTCCCATTTTATAAACAATAGAGGTACTACAAAATGAACAGAGCAGAATTATCACAAAAAATCATTGATACTTGCCTTGAAATGACAAAATTAGGTTTAAATCAAGGCACAGCGGGAAACGTTAGTGTTCGTTATAAAGATGGAATGCTGATTACCCCGACAGGTATGCCATATCACTTAATGAAGACAGAAAATATTGTTTATGTTGATGGAAATGGCAAACACGAAGAAAATAAATTACCATCAAGCGAATGGCAATTTCACTTGAGTGTTTATCATACTCGCCCTGAAGCAAATGCCGTTGTCCACAATCATTCCATTCACTGTGCAGGCTTATCCATTCTCGAAAAACCTATTCCTGCAATTCATTATATGGTAGCCGTAGGCGGCACAGATCATATTCCTTGTGTACCTTACGCAACATTTGGTACTCACGAATTAGCTAGTTATGTCGCAACAGGAATCAAAGAAAGTAAAGCCATTTTACTAGCACACCATGGTTTAATCACTTGCGGAGAAAACCTAGATAAAGCTTTATGGCTTGCACAAGAAGTAGAAGTATTAGCATCTTGGTATTTGAAATTACTCTCTACAGGATTAGAAATTCCACTGCTCAGCAAAGAGCAAATGCAGGTAGTGTTAGGTAAATTCCACACCTATGGATTACGTATTGAAGAATCCTAAACCTTGTTATACCCCATCACTTACATGAGGAAAACATTATGAACGCCAAAGTTTTAGAAAAGAAATTCATCGTCCCCTTTGTGCTTATTACTAGCTTATTTGCTCTTTGGGGATTTGCCAACGACATTACCAATCCGATGGTCGCAGTATTTCAAACAGTAATGGAAATTCCAGCCTCAGAAGCGGCATTGGTACAATTAGCTTTTTATGGAGGATACGGCACAATGGCTATTCCTGCGGCATTATTTGCAAGTCGCTATAGCTACAAAGCGGGGATTCTTCTGGGGCTTGCTCTTTATGCAATAGGTGCATTTTTATTTTGGCCAGCTGCGCAATATGAAACATTTAATTTCTTTTTAATCTCCCTTTATATTTTAACCTTTGGGCTTGCTTTTTTGGAAACCACTGCCAATCCTTATATTCTTGCAATGGGAGATCCACAAACAGCTACACGTCGTTTAAATTTCGCACAATCATTTAATCCGCTTGGTTCAATAACAGGTATGTTTGTTGCTTCCCAGTTAGTCCTAACGAATCTTGAATCTGACAAACGTGATGCTGCAGGAAATTTGATTTACCACACCCTGTCTGAAGCAGAAAAAATGGGGATTCGCACCCATGATTTAGCTGAAATTCGCGATCCTTACATAGCACTTGGTTTTGTCGTAGTTACAATGTTTATTATCATTGGATTGAAAAAAATGCCTGCTGTAAAAGTAGAAGAAAGTGGACAAATTAGCTTTAAAAGCGCAATAAGCAAACTGGCTAAAAAAGCTAAATATCGTGAGGGTGTGATCGCACAAGCCTTTTACGTGGGTGTTCAAATTATGTGTTGGACATTTATCGTACAATATGCTGAACGTTTAGGTTTCACTAAAGCTGAGGGGCAAAACTTTAACATCATTGCTATGGCTATTTTTATTAGCAGTCGCTTTATTAGCACGGCATTAATGAAATATTTAAAAGCAGAATTTATGCTGATGCTCTTTGCTATTGGTGGTTTTTTAAGTATTCTCGGAGTTATCTTTATTGACGGTGTATGGGGTCTATACTGCCTAATTTTGACCTCAGGTTTTATGTCTTTAATGTTCCCTACCATTTATGGTATTGCCCTCTATGGCTTAAAAGAGGAATCGACATTAGGAGCTGCAGGCTTAGTAATGGCTATTGTAGGCGGCGCATTAATGCCACCACTACAAGGAATGATTATTGACCAAGGCGAAGTTATGGGACTTCCAGCAGTAAATTTCTCCTTTATCCTACCATTAATCTGTTTTGTAGTAATTGCCGTTTACGGCTTCAGAGCTTGGAAAATACTTAAATAACCAAAATATTGTTTTTATCTGCATCATCAAGAGTGTATTTAAGCTTCTTCACTCAAATGATGCAGATCATGAACATAAAATCTAACAAACTAAAAGACTTATATTTGAAAAAACTAGACAGAGTCTAGTTAAACAAATAACAAATGGCACGCCCTAAAGGATTCGAACCTTTGACCCACGCCTTAGAAGGGCGTTGCTCTATCCAGCTGAGCTAAGGGCGCATTCAAAGGATTTCTTTTGTAAAAATTTCAAGAAAATATGAAAGAAGTGGTCGGCGAGATAGGATTTGAACCTACGACCCACTGGTCCCAAACCAGTTGCGCTACCAAACTGCGCTACTCGCCGACAAGTGCGGTCAATTATAAGTTTGTTTTTATTTCAGTCAATGAAATTTTTGATTTTTCAACTTGATTGTTCAAAATTATTCCACTTTAGGAAAAATCCCCCTTTTTCATTGTAAAAAAATCATTGTTCGTTAAAATAGCAAACGCTTTCTTTTTCATCACATAATCATATTAAGGATAGCTCAATGACCGCAAAAATCATCTCTGGTACTGAACTTTCAAAACAAATTAAAGCTCGTTTGGCAGATAAAATAACCCATTATATTGAACAAGGAAAACGCGCTCCGGGACTTGCTGTAATCCTCGTTGGTGCTGATCCTGCTTCGCAAATTTATGTGGGCAATAAACGTAAAAGTTGCGAGGAAATCGGTATTCTCTCTAAATCTTATGACCTCCCTGAAACAACTACGCAAAATGAATTATTAGCGATTATTGACCAACTTAACGCAGATAAAAATATTGACGGTATTTTGGTGCAACTCCCCTTACCAAAACAAATTAATGCGGAAGCCATTATTGAACGTATCGATCCTAAAAAAGATGTAGATGGCTTTCATCCTTATAATGTTGGGCGGTTATGCCAACGTATTCCAACTTTACGTGCTTGTACACCTTATGGTGTGATGAAACTATTAGAAACAACGGGCATTGATTTACACGGCAAGCACGCAGTAATTGTAGGCGCATCTAATATTGTCGGTCGCCCAATGTCTTTAGAATTATTACTAGCAGGTGCAACCGTCACAGTAACACATAGATTCACTAAAGATTTAGAAAACCACGTTCGCCAAGCAGATATACTTGTCGTCGCGGTAGGTAAACCAAATTTAATTTCTGGCGATTGGATCAAAGAAAGTGCGGTAGTAATTGATGTTGGAATTAACCGTGTAGATGGAAAATTAGTAGGCGATGTAGAATTTGACAAAGCAGCCGAAAAAGCGGCGTATATTACGCCAGTACCTGGTGGTGTTGGGCCAATGACTGTTGCAATGTTGATGAGCAATACGCTTTATGCTTATGAACACAATAAATAGCTTTTGTATAGAACTGTTATAAAAAATGGGTTAAAGCTTTCATTTGCTTTAACCCATTTATTTAAATGGCTTTATTGTACTTCTCACGTTTAAATTTATAATCTTCAATCATCATTTAAACTTAAAAGTAAACAATCCTATATTATTTAAGCCAGAACATATAAGCTACAGTGGCAATCACGACAACACAGACTAAATTCAGTAAGAAACCAACTTTAACCATTTCACTTTGTTTTACTTGACCAGAGCCAAATACAATCGCATTTGGTGGTGTCGCCACTGGTAGCATAAAGGCACAAGATGCACCAATACCAATAATTAATGCTAAACCAATTTCTGGCATACCCAATGATTGAGCGATAGAAATAAAGATAGGTACAAGTAACGCCGCACTCGCTGTATTAGAAGTAAATTCAGTTAAGAAAATAATAAACGCCGCAACTAATAAACCAATAAGATAGAAATGTTGCCCATCAATCATAAAGACAATGCTATCCGCTAAAATTTTACTTGCACCAGAATCCTTCAACACCGCACTTAATGTTAATCCACCACCGAAAAGCATTAATACGCCCCAATCGGTATTTGATTGAATTTGTTTCCAACTTGCAACGCCTGTTGAACAAATAACAATTGCCGCCAATAGGGCTACGATACTATCAAAACTTGCAATATTTTTTTGTAAGCCTAGCAATCCTGAAATAAACGGATTAATTTTACCGCTAAATATCCACGTTAAAGCAATGACTGAAAAAATAATAAACGTCAATATACGCATAGGATTCATTTCAATATTTTCAAAGGTCTGTTCAAAATTGAGATGAAGTTTTGGTTTGAAAATAATGTAAAGAATCCCAATCATCAACGGCAACAAAATAATCATTATTGGTAAGCCATACCATAACCAATCAGAAAAAGTTAAATTTAAATTACTTGCTACAATTGCATTTGGTGGACTTCCTACAAGGGTTCCCATACCACCAATTGATGCACTATAAGCGATCCCTAATAGCACAAACACATAAGTATTATGATCTTTTTCACGATCAAGCTGGCTTAAAATACCCATTGCAAGCGGTAGCATCATTGCAGCAGTTGCAGTGTTACTCATCCACATAGAGAGAAAAGCTGTAATCAAAAAGAGATAAATAACTGCGATAAATAAATTACCGCGTGCTAGTGCCATAATCTTATTGGCAATCAATTTATCAAGTTTTTGAATATGCAATGCTGTCGCCAAGGAAAAGCCACCAAAAAATAAAAATATTGTCGGATCAGCAAAACCAACTAAAGCTTGTTTAGTGCTAACTAATCCCAATGCCACAGCCAAAAGTGGAACTAATAACGCAGTAATAGTAACGTGCAATGCCTCACTTAACCAAAGTACTGCGATAAAAGCTAATAATGCCAAACCAGAATTAGCTTTTGGTTCAAAAGGTAATACATTTAATAACACAAAAAACAGCACAATATCTAAAATAAAAATAATGCCGTTTTTATGACTTTTTAAAGATGCCATCTCACCCATAAAGTTCCTCCGTTAGGGCTATCACTTAAATAGGGTTCAATGTTAAATGAATGTTATAAAGATGCAACGAGCAATATTCAGAAATGTGATCGAGAACAACAAATTTTAATAAAAAACACGGTGTACTATTATCTTTATTCCAAAAATTGGACTATTCGCTCAAACAGAATTAAGTATATTTATTAATCATTTTATTTCCCTAAATATTCAAATTCATGCTATCATCAATACCAATAAAATATTGGTTCA
The DNA here is from genome assembly GCF_049823435.1 of Haemophilus sp. HN_Hi16. Lineage (NCBI taxonomy): Bacteria > Pseudomonadati > Pseudomonadota > Gammaproteobacteria > Pasteurellales > Pasteurellaceae > Haemophilus > Haemophilus sp. HN_Hi16. The sequence goes on along the minus strand of NZ_CP187500.1, from coordinate 831,265 downwards.
TATCAAAGGCAGGTTTTGCTGCTTTATCTTGACTTACAATTCGAGCTGGCACACCCGCTGCGGTGGCATATTCAGGAACAGGGTTAAGCACAACAGAGTTTGCGCCAATTTTAGCGTATTTGCCCACTTCAATATTACCAAGAATTTTTGCTCCAGCCCCAATCATAACACCCTTGCGTACTTTTGGATGACGATCGCCCGATTCTTTTCCTGTACCACCAAGCGTTACGCCTTGCAAAATTGAGACGTCATTTTCAATTACAGATGTTTCCCCTACAACAATGCCCGTTGCGTGATCGAACATAATACCGTGACCAATTTTCGCTGCAGGATGAATATCGGCATCGAAAGCCACTGAAATTTGATTTTGTAAATAAAGGGCAAGGGATTTACGATTTTGATTCCATAAATAGTGGGTAATTCGATAGCTTTGAATTGCGTGGAAACCTTTTAAATAAAGTAATGGAGTGGACCACAATTCTACAGCGGGATCTCGGTGGCGGACAGCTTGAATATCACAAGCAGCACAATCAATGATCGACGGATTGGCTTGATAGGCTTCTTCAATAATTTCACGGAGAGAAATAGCTGGCATAATAGGATTGGCTAATTTGTTCGCCAATAAATAACTTAGCGCACCGCCCAGATTTTGATGCTTTAAAATTGTAGAGTGAAAAAAACTCGCAAGCATAGGTTCGTTTTCGGCAAGTTCTTTGGCTTCTTGGCGAATATGTTGCCACACATCTAATGTCATAATTTCTCCTTTTATTCGCCTTTACATTCTCGCCCCAAAAGGCTGATTGCTACATCTTTTGCACTTTTACCACAAAACAGCATTTGATAAATTTGTTCTGTAATCGGCATTTCCACACCTTGTCTTTGTGCAAGCACATAGGCTTCTTTTGTATTATAAAAACCTTCCACGACTTGCCCAATATTTTCCATAGCCATTTTGGCATCTAATCCTTCACCTAGCATTAATCCAAAACGTCGATTGCGCGATTGATTATCGGTGCAAGTTAGCACTAAATCGCCCAATCCAGACATTCCCATAAATGTATTGGTATTTGCACCGAGCGAGATACCTAAGCGGGTAATTTCTGCAATACCTCGAGTAATCAGTGCTGTACGAGCATTTACACCAAGTCCCATTCCATCTGAAATACCTGCGCCAATTGCGATCACATTTTTAATTGCACCACCAAGTTGAACGCCAATCATATCCGAATTTATATAGACTCGAAAATGTTTACTACAATGAATACGAGACTGAAATTCCCGCGCGAATTGCTCGTTATTGGCAGCAAGCGTAATAGCTGATGGTAGACCTTGCGCTAATTCTTTTGCAAAAGTTGGTCCAGAAAGTACAGCTAGTGGATATTGCGTTCCGAGTTGTTCTTCAACTACGGTTTGTAGTAAACGCCCTGTGTTACGTTCCAGACCTTTTGTTGCCCAAATTAATCGGTGATGGGCTTTTAAGTGCGGTTTGATTTTTATAAGAATTTCACCGAAAGCATGGCTTGGCATCACGATTAAAATATCTTGAGAATATTCCATTGCTTGTGCAAGATTACTTTCTAAATGAAGATCCTCAGGAAAGATGACATCCGGCAAAAAACGATAATTTTGTCGTTCTGTCTGCATTTGTGCGATATGGGTGGGATTGTGCCCCCATAAGTAAGTGGGAGAACCATTGCGAGAAAAGGTAATTGCCAGTGCAGTTCCATAAGATCCCGCACCTAGCACAGTGATTGGTGTTTGCGAAGTTATCATATCCACAATTTATCCAGTAAAAGATGGAATAAGTATAGATATATTTGCACTCCCTATCAACTACAGGAAAATATTACTTATTCATTGGACGGAATTTAAACGGCACAATGGATATGCCATTTTTTCCATTTTGTAGTTGATAAAATTGAGGATAGTTAAAATTATGTTGAACGATATTGTAAGGATTTTTATCGCCTTCCTGTTTGGCATTTTGATAAAGCTGATTAATCTCCCGCACTTTTTCGTCTTTTTCTCCATCACAATGGCGATAGATTTCGAGATGATTAGATTCATCTAAAATGTAAACATTGAAGCTGTGATCGGAATTATCTTCAAAAAAGAATTGTAGAAATCCTTCGCTTGCGAAGGCATCCATTTCTGGTGGATAGCGACGACTTTCTCGGTTTGTCTCGCCATCTTCAATTGGCGTTTGTAAAACTTCGTCAAAATCCACCGCACTTTCAGCTTCATTACAGACCGATTCATTTCCGATTTCTTGTAAGCTGATCCCGCGATCTTCAAAAAATAATTGCCAGTTTTTACCCGCTACGCGTAAACGTGACGTTTGGCAAGGTTGTTGAATATCGCCTACTTGGATGCTAACGCATCGATTGACTAATCCCATCACTAATTGGCGTAAATCTTGGCGATAACGTTCGCTATAACAATAGACTTGGATGAAATCTGGGCGATTAACGCCACGATAAATTTTGTTAGAAAGCACTTTTAGTGCAAGCAAAATAGCATTTTGCCCTTCAAAATGGAGCGTTCGGATTTCGTTCCACACATTGCGATAAGTAAAATCAATACTGCCTACAAGACTTTGTTCAAGCGATCCAAAACTAAATAAATCTCGCGATGAAATACCAGTTAATACTTCTTCTACTTTGGATGTTGGATCTACGGTAAGATTTATAGCAATAAACAGGCTACGAATTTCGCATTGATTCAATAAATCGCTATTTTTAGGTTGTTTGGCGATTGTGCTTGGAAAAGACTGACGCAAGTTAGTGACAAAGCGTTGTAATGTATTTAAAGTCACATTCTTGCTAAAAATTGACAATTCGGTTTTTTCTGTGAGCAAATGATTGAAATAAGCCCAAGAAACTAATTTATTCAGACTTTCTCCGTATTCGATCACCCGTTCTTTGGAGAACATAATATGATGCCTTGGTTGATTAATCAGGTACCAACCATCTTTAAAATGTTTATTACCGCAAACTTCCACAAAAGTCAGGTGTGCTTCTGATAAATTGTGAGATATCTGTGTGTTGAGTAAGGACACTTTGCCGGGAAGTTCTTCAAAAGCAGTATAAAGTTTGCGAGAAAGAATGTTGATATCTTGTGGCACGACGCTCGAGTGAATGTGATGCTTTCGTGCAAATTCCACTAAATTACGATAGCTCAACATTAAAAATTTCATTATGTTATCGTGGTTTTCTTTTACTGCCTTAATTTTCCAAAATGGACGCTTATTGAGATGTTTTACCGTTTCTGCAGACCATCCCCATTCTTGTGCAAGGATTTCCATATAACGAATACGCCAATTATTAGTTTGGTAACGCACAAAATCTTCCGTTGCTTTCACATAGAAACAACGGCGCACAAAATCCAAACGTTTAAATTCAGAAAGTGCGGTTAAATATTGGGTTACTTTTGCAAGAATGGCAATGTAAGGATCAAAATGGTGGTCAGGATTGGTATTGCCTGTAAGTAAATCTCGCTTAAAAGTGCGGGCAATTAAGCAAGTGTTTGGGTATTCCTTGGAATAGGCTTCCAACAACAAAATTTTGAGCACAGATTTATAAGGAGAATCAATCCCTTTATAAAGATGCCATAAGCTAGCACCGAAATATTCGTTTGCAGAAAATTGTCCTAAACCGCCGAAATCTACCCAATCATTTGGATCAATTTCCCCTTCCGTAATTAAACGAGCGACCTCTTTTTCATAGTCTTTTTCATTTTCCACCCATAAATGCAACCAAAGTAGAGGTTTACCTGCTAAGCGTACGGCGGAGCGATAGAACTCATCAAGCAATAACATATATTGCGCAGATCCGCTATTTTCAATAGTCAGTGGGTCAGCATAATGTTCATTGCGGAAACGTTGTTGATCCATCAAATAAAAATTAATTTCCACATTAAATTGTATTGCCCATTCACTAATCCGCTTGGCTTTTTGAGTAAGAAGTGCATATTCATCTGAACTCAAGCCATCACGGACACAAATCCAAGTATCAAGATCTGAAGAAGAGGTTTGGCTTATTGAGCCAAAGCTACCCATTACATAAACGCCTAGAATTGGTGGTAAAACTTCGTGAAAATTTACCGCACTTTTGAGTGTTGATGGCTTATGATCGGCATAGTGAATACCGTATTCATTGGTGAGCCATTTTTTTTGATAATCAGAAGCAAGGAAATTCGCAATGCCAGAGCGGGCGTGAATAACATAGCCGGGAAGTTGCGGATGGTTTAGGTGTAGAAGTAAAGGTGCAATCGCTAAAACGTGTTGGAATGCATCGCCTGAACCTTGTAATGCACGCTCAAAACGGCGTTGATCCAAGGCGCTAACCCATTGTTTTGCTTGTGCTAGATTACATTCCACGTGGTGTCCCTACCAGAACAACAAAAATTAGCGAACAATTTACCACTTAGGGAGTATAAATGCAAAAAAATGTGACATAAATCACAATTTTTCGAAAAATACTATAAATTTTACCTATCAACAATCAAAATGACTTTTTTACCTAAGAGTGGTAGGATAGCACCTAATTTTATTGCGTAAATAGCTTAATTCTGCCGATATAAAAATCTATATTTTCTATTATTAGTGGATAGCTTGATATTTTTCTTATCAACGCAAAGTATTATAAAATACCTTACTCAATATCACTTATTAAGGAATTGATATGGCAAAAGAGCAACCTAACGACCTCACTGAACAACTTACAGATACGCCAAAAACAGCTGTTGAACAAACTGAAACAATGCAGTCTGTTCCGCAAACTATTGTGAAAAAAACGGGTACAGCATTGAGTTTATTCGCAATACTTGTTGCGCTAGGTATTGGTGGAGCTGGATACTATTTTGGTCAGCAACAAATAGCTGAAATTCAACAGAAATTAACCGCACTTGAAAATCAAACGGGAGCAAATCTTTCCTCAAATAACACCAATAACAATAAACGACTTACACAATTAGAACAGAGTTTAAAAACTGCACAAGAAAATATATCTCAACTGGAACAATTAATTGTAAGCAAAACAGGGGAAATAACATCCTTACAAACTAAAATGAAACAAGTAAGTCAGCTTGCCATCGCACAACAACCAAGCGATTGGTTATTTTCCGAAGCTGATTTTTTACTAAATAATGCCCTGCGTAAACTTGTTTTAGATAACGATGTTGATACAGCGGTTTCTTTATTAAAATTAGCTGATGAAACCCTCGTCAAGGTTAATAATTCACAAGCAAATGAAATTCGTAGTGCAATCAATCAAGATTTAAAACAACTTCTTTCGCTTTCAAGTGTGGATCAAAATGCGATAATGCAAAAACTGTCACAGCTTGCAAACACAGTCGATGAATTACAGGCTTTGAATGTAAATTTTGATGAAACATCTAAAAATAATGATAAATTATCCAACAACATTACTGACTGGCAACAAAATATTGAAAAAAGTGCAACCTCTTTCCTAAATCATTTTATTCGTATTTCGCCAAAACAAAATTCAAATAAAAAAGAATTACTTGCACCAAATCAAGATATTTATCTTCGTGAGAACATTCGTCTACGTTTACAGCTTGCGATTATGGCAGTTCCTCGTCAGCAAAATGAACTTTATAAGCAATCTCTAGAAGCTGTTTCTTCTTGGGTTCGTAGCTATTTTGATACAAACGCTGAAGTAACACAAAATTTCTTAAAATTAGTAGATGGATTGACTGATACTTCTATTTATGTAGATGTACCAGAGCAATTAAAAAGTTTAACATTACTTGACAAATATCTTAATCGTACAGCTTTAGATCTACAAAAAGTGGAAATTGAAGCAGACAAGGCGATTGATACAATGCCTAAAGTAGACGCTGTTAAACCAACACAATCTGAATCACAACAATAAGGATAAGTCTATGTTTAGAGTGCTTTTTTTAATGCTGACATTGCTTGTAGGACTTGTAGCAGGGCCTTATATTTCTGGTCAGCAAGGTTATGTACGCATTGAGACAGCAAATCGTATTATAGAAATGTCCATCACTACCTTAGTGATTTTTTTCATTATTTCTTTAGCAATAATTTATGCTTTTGAATGGGGCATTACTCGTTTCTTTCGTTTAAGTCGTAGCTCTTATCAATGGTTTTCTAATCGCAAACGTGTAAAAGCGCAAAAACAAACCCTTGAAGGCTTGGTAAAAATGGATGAAGGGGATTACGCTAAAGCAGAAAAATTAATTGGCAAAAATGCTAAACATTCTGCTGAACCTGTACTAAATCTCATCAAAGCAGCAGAAGCCGCTCAACAACGTGGCGACGAATTTAGTGCAAATCGCTATTTAATTGAAGCAACAGAATTAGCCGGCTCTGATAATTTGCTCGTGGAAATTGCTCGTACTCGCATTTTATTGCAACAAAACAAGTTACCTGCAGCGCGCAGTTCTGTAGATAGCTTATTAGAAATGGCTCGTCGCAATAAAGAAGTATTAAAACTCGCGGTAGAAATTTATCTTCGCTCTAAAGCCTATCAAGCTCTAGATAAAATTTTAGACAATGTTGCGAATAGCGGTTTATTCAATGATGAAGAATTCAAAGCTCTTCGCTCTAAAACCGAAAATGGTTTACTCGACGAGAAAATGAACGAAGAAGGAATTGATGGCTTACTAACTTGGTGGAATCAGCAACCTCGTCATCGCCGTAACAATATTGAACTTAAAATTAGCCTTATTCAACGTTTAATTGACTGTAATGATCATGAATCAGCTACTGAATTGACATTTGAAATACTGAAAAAACTCGGTGACAATACAGCAATCAGTTTACCTCTTTGTACTCAAATTACACGTTTACAACCAGAAGATAACAGTAAACTTCTCAAGCTAATAGAAAAACGTGCAAAACGTGTGGATGAAAAACAAAAATGCTGTATCAATCGTGCTTTGGGTTATTTATATGTTCGTAACAATGAATTTATTAAAGCAGCAGATGTATTCAAAAACGTGATCGCTTGCCCTGAACAATTAGAACAAAATGATTTGATGATGGCATCTTATGTATTTGAACAAGCGGGCGATAAAGCATTAGCTGAACAAATTCGCCAAGAGAGTTTGAAATCAGTGATGGCAATTCAGGATGTCATTCCAGAAAGTGCGGAAGAAAAAACAGAAGAAAATTCAACCGCACTTTTAGAAAGCAAATCTGAGTAGCTCAACTAAAAAGACAAAACGCACTTCAAATGAAGTGCGTTTTTTGTTGTTTTGAATCTAAAACTATATATTTTTCAGTTTATTAGAATATAACACCAAACAGAGTGCGATCACCATAATCAAAATTGTGCCTGCAAATAAGATGGTATCCACCGAGCTTTCATGATTAACAATGATTAAACGCAACATCGCAGTGATCCCAGCATAAATAAAATAGCGTAAAGGGAAGTGATATCCGCTTTTAAAATACTGCACAATCAAACCAATAAACCCGAAATATAAGAAAAACATTACTGCTTGTTCAGCAACATCATAAGGTACAACAGACGAAGTGTTAAGCACCATCATAGATAAAGTATAAGTTATTTTTACAAGGGCAATAATAAGCACAATCGCTAGCACAATCAACGCTGTACAAAGCACAATTTTCAATACATCAGTAATGATTCGTGGCAATTTTTCTAATTCTGGGGACTCTTCCATTTTTATTCCTTACAACAAAATTAAGACTCGTATACTAATGTAAAATTATAAAACTGATCAAAATTATTTAAAAATAATGTTCAAAAAACTATTACTTATAATATTAAACAAAATTAATTATTAGAAATTATTATATTCCTACGCATTTAAATGCGATCACATAATAAAGTTTATGAATAAATGTCACATTTACACTACAAGAATAGGATAATTTCTCACAAGAAAATTTTTACAATGTAGTAAATTATTGAAAATGAAAGGTTTTTTATGGCAGGGGCGGAGAGGCTCGAACTCCCAACACCCGGTTTTGGAGACCGGTGCTCTACCAATTGAACTACGCCCCTATTGGTATCAATAAACTATGATATGAATTGGCGGAATGGACGGGACTCGAACCCGCGACCCCCTGCGTGACAGGCAGGTATTCTAACCAGCTGAACTACCACTCCGCTAAAAATGATGATTGGCAGTGCCTTACTCTCACATGGGGAAACCCCACACTACCATCAGCGTTACAACATTTCACTTCTGAGTTCGGTATGGTATCAGGTGGACCTATTGCACTATCTCTGCCAAAGATTCTTTATTTTTTTAATTTACTCAATGAATAAACTAAAAAAATAAAACCCGGCGGTGCCCTACTCTCACATGGGGAAACCCCACACTACCATCGGCATTACAGCGTTTCACTTCTGAGTTCGGTATGGTCTCAGGTGGTTCCACCGCACTATCGCCGCCGGGATAATTCTTTGATAACTTCTCTCTTTGTTTCTTCTCTTTTACGACTTCACTTTTTTCGTCTCTCTTCTTATCGGCAACAAGCTGAATAGTTAGTTTAGTTTAGTTAATTTCTCTTCTCTTTCGCTCTTTTCCCAAAAACACTTGAGCGTTGTATAGTTAAGCCTCTCGGGCAATTAGTATCTGTTAGCTCAATGACTCACATCACTTACACACCAGACCTATCTACGTCTTCGTCTTAAACAACCCTTACTGTCTTAAAGACAGGGAGAACTCATCTCTTGGCAAGTTTCGTGCTTAGATGCTTTCAGCACTTATCTCTTCCGCACTTAGCTACCCGGCAATGCGTCTGGCGACACAACCGGAACACCAGTGGTGCGTCCACTCCGGTCCTCTCGTACTAGGAGCAGCCCCAACCAATTCTCCTACGCCCACGGCAGATAGGGACCGAACTGTCTCACGACGTTCTAAACCCAGCTCGCGTACCACTTTAAATGGCGAACAGCCATACCCTTGGGACCTACTTCAGCCCCAGGATGTGATGAGCCGACATCGAGGTGCCAAACACCGCCGTCGATATGAACTCTTGGGCGGTATCAGCCTGTTATCCCCGGAGTACCTTTTATCCGTTGAGCGATGGCCCTTCCATTCAGAACCACCGGATCACTATGACCTACTTTCGTACCTGCTCGACTTGTCTGTCTCGCAGTTAAGCTTGCTTATACCATTGCACTAACCTCACGATGTCCGACCGTGATTAGCAAACCTTCGTGCTCCTCCGTTACGCTTTGGGAGGAGACCGCCCCAGTCAAACTACCCACCAGACACTGTCCGAGACCGCGTTCCGCAATCTTCGTTAGAACATCAAACGTTAAAGGGTGGTATTTCAAGGTCGCCTCCACAATGACTGGCGTCACTGCTTCAAAGGCTCCCACCTATCCTACACATCAAAATTCAATGTTCAGTGTCAAGCTATAGTAAAGGTTCACGGGGTCTTTCCGTCTAGCCGCGGGTACACCGCATCTTCACGGCGATTTCAATTTCACTGAGTCTCGGGTGGAGACAGCCTGGCCATCATTATGCCATTCGTGCAGGTCGGAACTTACCCGACAAGGAATTTCGCTACCTTAGGACCGTTATAGTTACGGCCGCCGTTTACTGGGGCTTCGATCAGGTGCTTCTCTTTCGATTACACCATCAATTAACCTTCCAGCACCGGGCAGGCATCACACCCTATACCTCCACTTTCGTGTTTGCAGAGTGCTGTGTTTTTAATAAACAGTTGCAGCCAGCTGGTATCTTCGACCGGTTCAACCTTCGAGAGTAAATCTCTACAATCTACGCCGGCGCACCTTCTCCCGAAGTTACGGTGCTATTTTGCCTAGTTCCTTCACCCGAGTTCTCTCAAGCGCCTGAGTATTCTCTACCTGACCACCTGTGTCGGTTTTCAGTACGGTTTAGTAAAGCCTGTCGCTTAGTGGCTTTTCCTGGAAGTGTGGTATCAGTTACTTCAGCTCCTTAGAGCCTCGTCATCATCTCTCAGTGTTTAATAGAAGTCCGGATTTGCCTAAACTTCCCACCTACCAACTTAAACGCACATATCCAACAGTGCGATAACCTAACCTACTCCGTCCCCACATCGCAGCTTTACCAAGTACAGGAATATTAACCTGTTTCCCATCGACTACGCTTTTCAGCCTCGCCTTAGGGGCCGACTCACCCTGCCCCGATTAACGTTGGACAGGAACCCTTGGTCTTCCGGCGAACGGGTTTTTCACCCGTTTTATCGTTACTTATGTCAGCATTCGCACTTGTGATACGTCCAGCCCACCTCTCGATGAACCTTCTTCCGCTTACACAACGCTCCCCTACCCAACAGAATAAATTCTGATGCCGCAGCTTCGGTGCTATATTTCAGCCCCGTTACATCTTCCGCGCAGGCCGACTCGACTAGTGAGCTATTACGCTTTCTTTAAATGATGGCTGCTTCTAAGCCAACATCCTAGCTGTCTAAGCCTTCCCACTTCGTTTCCCACTTAATATAGACTTGGGGACCTTAGCTGGCGGTCTGGGTTGTTTCCCTCTCCACGACGGACGTTAGCACCCGCCGTGTGTCTCCTGAGTATCACTCTTTGGTATTCGTAGTTTGCATCGGGTTGGTAAGCCGGGATGGCCCCCTAGCCGAAACAGTGCTCTACCCCCAAAGGTGTCACCTCAAGGCTCTACCTAAATAGATTTCGGGGAGAACCAGCTATCTCCCGGTTTGATTGGCCTTTCACCCCCAGCCACAAGTCATCCGCTAATTTTTCAACATTAGTCGGTTCGGTCCTCCAGTTAGTGTTACCCAACCTTCAACCTGCCCATGGCTAGATCACCGGGTTTCGGGTCTATACCTTGCAACTATTCGCCCAGTTAAGACTCGGTTTCCCTTCGGCTCCCCTATTCGGTTAACCTCGCTACAAAATATAAGTCGCTGACCCATTATACAAAAGGTACGCAGTCACCCCATCACTTAATCCCACTGCTTCTTTTGGGTGGTTTGACTCGCTTCGCTCCTCTTACCATTGTTTAAGTGCGGTTGCTTTTCATCACCTTCCAATCGGATTAAGTGATGGGGCTCCCACTGCTTGTACGTACAAGGTTTCAGGTTCTATTTCACTCCCCTCACCGGGGTTCTTTTCGCCTTTCCTTCACAGTACTGGTTCACTATCGGTCAATCAGGAGTATTTAGCCTTGGAGGATGGGCCCCCCTTCTTCAAACAGGATATCACGTGTCCCGCCCTACTTCTCGTTAGCTTAGTACCACAATATGGTTTTTAGATACGGGATTATCACCCTCTTTGATTGTGCTTCCCAACACATTCTCCTCACTATACTGCTATCACTTACTGGCTCTTTCGCTTTCGCTCGCCGCTACTGACGAAATCTCGGTTGATTTCTTTTCCTCGGGGTACTTAGATGTTTCAGTTCTCCCGGTTTGCCTCAACAAGCTATGAATTCACTTGTTGATAGTAGATTCTTCATCTACTGGGTTTCCCCATTCGGATATCTTGGATTAAACGCCTCTTATCGACTCATCCAAGCTTTTCGCAGATTAGCACGTCCTTCTTCGCCTCTGATTGCCAAGGCATCCACCTTGTACGCTTAGTCACTTAACTATACAACCTCAAATGTTTTCAATCACTTTACGTTTTCACTTCAAAGTGCGGTCAATTTGATGCGTATTTTCATTCAACTAAACACTTGATTGCTTTTGTTCAATCAAGATTTTTTTACAAAACAGGTTTGTTTTTAGAGTTTCCTTTTCAGTTCTCTCTTTCACTTTACTGTTTTGCCTACTCAGACTTTCTCTCGAAAATCTCTTGTTTTCAGCTTGTTTCCAATTTTTTAAAGAACAGTTGATAAAACTTTTCAGTTATCATCGTTAAATAAACTAAAACAAAATTAAATTTAAAATTAAACTTAAAACTAAGAATAAAATAGCCTAATATTTAAAATAGCTTAATCACTACCTTAATACTTTATTAATTTGTCTTTTTCTAATTTACTTAACAATGATAAGTGGTGGAGATAAGCGGGATCGAACCGCTGACCTCCTGCGTGCAAGGCAGGCGCTCTCCCAGCTGAGCTATATCCCCATTTCATCATAATTTAATAACTAATCATTTATGTCTTAGTTATTTACACTACACCTTTCGTTTCACTCACTCTCAGAGTGGTGGGTCTGAGTGGACTTGAACCACCGACCTCACCCTTATCAGGGGTGCGCTCTAACCACCTGAGCTACAGACCCAAGGGTAATGTTTTCTTCTGCTCATTTGTCTACAACTATCAGCCAATCTGTGTGAGCACTCGCTGTCTCTCGTCTTTGGTAAGGAGGTGATCCAACCGCAGGTTCCCCTACGGTTACCTTGTTACGACTTCACCCCAGTCATGAATCATACCGTGGTAAACGCCCTCCTAAAGGTTAAGCTATCTACTTCTGGTACAACCCACTCCCATGGTGTGACGGGCGGTGTGTACAAGGCCCGGGAACGTATTCACCGCGACATTCTGATTCGCGATTACTAGCGATTCCGACTTCATGGAGTCGAGTTGCAGACTCCAATCCGGACTTAGACGTACTTTATGAGATTCGCTCCACCTCGCAGCTTCGCTTCCCTCTGTATACGCCATTGTAGCACGTGTGTAGCCCTACTCGTAAGGGCCATGATGACTTGACGTCATCCCCACCTTCCTCCAGTTTATCACTGGCAGTCTCCTTTGAGTTCCCGACCGTATCGCTGGCAACAAAGGATAAGGGTTGCGCTCGTTGCGGGACTTAACCCAACATTTCACAACACGAGCTGACGACAGCCATGCAGCACCTGTCTCAACGTTCCCGAAGGCACTCCAATATCTCTATCGGATTCGTTGGATGTCAAGAGTAGGTAAGGTTCTTCGCGTTGCATCGAATTAAACCACATGCTCCACCGCTTGTGCGGGCCCCCGTCAATTCATTTGAGTTTTAACCTTGCGGCCGTACTCCCCAGGCGGTCGATTTATCACGTTAGCTACGGGCGCCAGAGTTAAACCCCAACCCCCAAATCGACAGCGTTTACAGCGTGGACTACCAGGGTATCTAATCCTGTTTGCTCCCCACGCTTTCGCACATGAGCGTCAGTACATTCCCAAGGGGCTGCCTTCGCCTTCGGTATTCCTCCACATCTCTACGCATTTCACCGCTACACGTGGAATTCTACCCCTCCCTAAAGTACTCTAGTTACCCAGTCTGAAATGCTATTCCCAGGTTAAGCCCGGGGCTTTCACACCTCACTTAAATAACCGCCTGCGTGCCCTTTACGCCCAGTTATTCCGATTAACGCTCGCACCCTCCGTATTACCGCGGCTGCTGGCACGGAGTTAGCCGGTGCTTCTTCTGTATTTAACGTCAATTTGATGTACTATTAACACATCAACCTTCCTCAATACCGAAAGAACTTTACAACCCGAAGGCCTTCTTCATTCACGCGGCATGGCTGCGTCAGGGTTCCCCCATTGCGCAATATTCCCCACTGCTGCCTCCCGTAGGAGTCTGGACCGTGTCTCAGTTCCAGTGTGGCTGGTCATCCTCTCAGACCAGCTAGAGATCGCAGGCTTGGTAGGCCTTTACCCCACCAACTACCTAATCCCACTTGGGCTCATCCTATGGCATGCGGCCTTACAGTCCCGCACTTTCATCTTCCGATTCTACGCGGTATTAGCGACAGTTTCCCGTCGTTATCCCCCTCCATAAGCCAGATTCCCAAGCATTACTCACCCGTCCGCCACTCGTCAGCAAGAAAGCAAGCTTCCTCCTGCTACCGTTCGACTTGCATGTGTTAAGCCTGCCGCCAGCGTTCAATCTGAGCCATGATCAAACTCTTCAATTCAAGTTCAATCGCTCAATATACTGCTTAGCTATAAATAAACACTACTTAAAAAAGTAATTATGAATTTTCAGTTAAGCACCTATTAAGACTTCAAAATTAAAAATAGTTTTAAAACAAGTCAATCAACAAGTGCCCACACAGATTGTCTGATATATTGTTAAAGAGCAAAAAAGAACGACGCACTTGGAAACTTAAAAAACTTCACAACAGTGCGTCGTTGTGTGCGGTGCATTATAGGGATTTTAAAAACCCTTGCAAGTACTTTTTGTAAAAATATTTAAAAAAATGATCTTTTGATGGAAATATAAACATTTCATTAAAAGTGCGGTTAGAATAGTCAAACTTTTATTGCTATTATTTCTTACGCAATGAAACTTCTCCACCATTAAACATCTGAATTTTATTACCACATAACACTTTTAAATAACCACGTTCATCTATGCCTTGTTCAATGCCTGAAATAACACCTTGTTCAGTCAGCACATTTACTTCATTATTTGAAAACGCATTATATGATTGCCATGCTTGCTGAAATTCCGCATTAATACCATTTTGCTCAAAGGTATTTAACCGTTTGTATAAATGTTGAATAAGTTTTGGTAACAAAATTTGGCGATCTGCATCAGGATCAATTTCAGATACTTCCGCATAAGGCTGACTAATTTCCGTTTGTTTTGGCAACAACACATTAATACCTACGCCAATCACTAAATTGAGCATACCATTTTTATGGTTAGCGATTTCAACCAAAATTCCGCCCAACTTTCTTCCATTAAACAAAATATCATTTGGCCATTTCACTTGCACCTTTAGCACTTCAGCAATCGCCAAACCAATAATTAAACTTAATCCCTCAATTGATTTTTTAGGATCAAATGTCCAATAAAAGCTAAACATAATTTGCCCGGCAAAAGGCGATAGCCATTGACGACCACGCCGACCACGCCCCACCGTTTGATATTCAGCCACGCAAAGATCCCCTTTTTTTAAGGAAGATATATTTTGTAGTATCCATTCATTTGTAGAGGAAATTATCGGCTGATAATAGATACCATAAGGAAAAAGTGCGGTTGAAATTTGCTGAGGATTTAATAAAGGAAGCATTGGCACTAAGCGATAATCTTGCCCATCAACAAGAATATCCAAACCGATTTCACGTAATTGTTGAATATCTGCCTCCAGATTTTTAGAAAACTTTTCCAATTCAGACCGCACTTTTGGCTGACAATCCGCTAAATATGTCAATAACGTAAAATTCATCATTCATTCCTTATGGCAAATAGTATGAAAATCATAGCATAAATCCTAAAATTTCGTTTTCAAAATAAAGTGAAATCTGTATAATCTCGTCGCAATATTTTTTAACTTCAACTTAGCGAGAATATTGCAATGTCATTACGCATTAAACAAGAAGCCCTTACTTTTGACGATGTTCTACTCGTCCCAGCACATTCAACAGTACTTCCAAATACAGCCAATCTTTCAACCAAACTCACTAAAGAAATTACTTTGAATATTCCTATGCTTTCAGCGGCAATGGATACCGTAACTGAAACCAAACTTGCAATCTCTTTAGCGCAAGAAGGTGGCATTGGCTTTATCCACAAAAATATGACCATTGAACGCCAAGCGGATCGTGTTCGTAAAGTGAAAAAATTCGAAAGTGGTATCGTTTCTGAACCTGTCACTGTTTCGCCAGATTTAACCCTTGCTGAATTAGCGGAATTAGTAAATAAAAACGGCTTCGCAGGCTACCCTGTTGTAGATGGCGAAAATAACTTAATCGGTATCATCACTGGGCGTGACACTCGTTTCGTAAAAGATTTACATCAAACCGTTTCGCAAGTAATGACAAAAAAAGACCGCTTAGTAACGGTAAAAGAAGGGGCAACTCGCGAAGAAATCTTAGCATTAATGCACCAACATCGTGTTGAAAAAGTATTGATGGTCAATGACAGCTTTAAACTGAAAGGAATGATTACCGTTAAAGACTTCCAAAAAGCAGAACAAAAACCAAATGCGTGTAAAGATGAATTTGGTCGTTTACGTGTTGGTGCTGCGGTTGGCGCAGGTGCTGGCAAT
This sequence comes from Haemophilus sp. HN_Hi16, assembly GCF_049823435.1. Lineage (NCBI taxonomy): Bacteria > Pseudomonadati > Pseudomonadota > Gammaproteobacteria > Pasteurellales > Pasteurellaceae > Haemophilus > Haemophilus sp. HN_Hi16. Next base: position 815,360 of record NZ_CP187500.1, on the reverse strand, counting down.
GAAGAACGTATTGATGCATTAGTGAAAGCAGGCGTAGATGTACTGTTAATTGATTCTTCTCACGGTCACTCAGAAGGCGTATTACAACGCGTTCGTGAAACTCGAGCGAAATATCCAAACTTACCTATCGTTGCGGGTAACGTAGCAACGGCTGAAGGTGCAATCGCATTAGCAGATGCAGGAGCTAGTGCAGTGAAAGTAGGTATTGGTCCTGGTTCAATTTGCACCACACGTATCGTAACCGGTGTAGGCGTGCCACAAATCACAGCTATCGCAGATGCTGCTGCGGCATTAAAAGATCGTGGTATTCCAGTTATTGCTGACGGTGGTATCCGTTTCTCTGGTGATATTGCAAAAGCCATCGCTGCAGGCGCAAGCTGTGTAATGGTTGGCTCAATGCTTGCTGGTACTGAAGAAGCACCGGGCGAAATCGAACTTTACCAAGGTCGTGCATTTAAATCTTACCGTGGTATGGGTTCATTAGGTGCGATGGCGAAAGGCTCATCAGATCGTTATTTCCAATCGGATAACGCGGCAGATAAACTCGTACCAGAAGGTATCGAAGGCCGTATTCCATATAAAGGTTACTTAAAAGAAATCATCCACCAACAAATGGGTGGCTTACGTTCTTGCATGGGCTTAACGGGCTGTGCAACTATTGATGAACTACGCACCAAAGCGGAATTTGTTCGCATTAGTGGTGCAGGCATTAAAGAAAGCCACGTTCACGATGTTGCTATTACTAAAGAAGCACCGAACTATCGTATGGGGTAATCTTTAAGGTGGGCTTTAGCCTGCCTTTTGCTGTTTAAAGTGCGGTTGGTTTTTGCAAAGTTTTAGAGGAAATTAACCGTCCACACTATCAATAATAAGAGCATTATAAATGACAAACATCCACAATCACAAAATCCTGATCCTCGACTTCGGTTCACAATATACTCAACTGATTGCACGTCGTGTGCGTGAAATCGGTGTGTACTGCGAACTTTGGGCGTGGGATGTAACAGAAGAACAAATCCGTGAATTTAATCCAACGGGAATCATTCTTTCAGGCAGCCCTGAAAGCACAACTGAAGAAAACAGCCCGCGTGCGCCTGAATATGTGTTTAACGCAGGCGTGCCGGTGCTCGGCGTTTGCTATGGAATGCAAACGATGGCAATGCAACTTGGCGGTTTAACCGAAACGTCTGACCACCGAGAGTTCGGCTATGCTTCCGTTTCACTTGAAAATTCAACCGCACTTTTTGCAAATCTTAACGATAATTTGACCGCTTCTGAGCCAAAATTAGACGTTTGGATGAGCCATGGCGATAAAGTAACGCGTTTACCAGAAAACTTCAAAGTGACAGGCACGACTCCAACCTGCCCAATTGCGGCAATGTCTGATGAAAGCCGTCATTTCTACGGTGTGCAGTTCCACCCTGAAGTAACGCATACTAAAAAAGGCTTGGAATTATTAACCAACTTCGTAGTAAACATCTGTGGTTGCGAAACCAAATGGACAGCTGAAAACATTATCGAAGATGCCGTTGCTCGTATTAAAGAGCAAGTAGGCGATGATGAAGTGATTTTAGGCTTATCTGGTGGTGTGGACTCTTCTGTTGTTGCATTACTTTTACACCGTGCTATCGGCAAAAAATTACACTGCGTATTTGTGGATAATGGTTTGCTTCGCTTACACGAAGGCGACCAAGTAATGGAAATGTTTGGCGATAAATTCGGTTTAAACATCACTCGTGTTGATGCAGAAAGCCGCTTCCTAGGCGAACTTGCAGGGGTATCAGATCCTGAAGCGAAACGTAAAATTATCGGTAAAGTTTTCGTTGATGTGTTCGATGATGAATCGAAAAAACTCACTAATGTGAAATGGTTGGCACAAGGTACGATTTATCCTGATGTCATCGAATCTGCAGCAAGCAAAACAGGCAAAGCACATGTGATTAAATCACACCACAATGTAGGTGGCTTGCCAGACTATATGAAACTTGGCTTAGTGGAACCATTACGTGAATTGTTTAAAGATGAAGTACGTAAAATCGGTCTAGCATTAGGCTTACCAGCTGAAATGATCAACCGCCACCCATTCCCTGGTCCAGGTTTAGGCGTGCGTGTATTAGGCGAAGTGAAAAAAGAATACTGCGATTTATTACGCCGTGCCGATGCAATCTTTATCGAAGAATTACGCAACAGCGGTTGGTATGAAAAAACCAGCCAAGCCTTCAGCGTATTCTTACCAGTGAAATCTGTAGGTGTAATGGGCGATGGGCGTAAATACGATTGGGTTATCTCACTACGTGCGGTAGAAACCATCGATTTTATGACCGCACATTGGGCACATTTGCCTTATGATTTATTAGGCAAAGTGTCTAACCGTATCATCAACGAAGTGAATGGTATTTCCCGCGTCGTGTACGACATCAGCGGAAAACCACCAGCAACGATCGAATGGGAATAAATTCGCTTTTTAAATCTTGAACAAGACTAAAGGCACGTTTTCTTCACGTGCCTTTATTTATTAATTTTACCGAAAATCAGCATTTTGAATGTAATTTATTGTTAAAGAAAAAATTAGAAAGGAAAAATGTTCAGAAAAAGCTCAAAAAATGGTCGTATTTTAAATACATTAGGTGTAAACTGAAAAGCCTTTTAACTTCTTTATTAAGAGACTAAATTATGCTATTACAAACAAACTAATTTAAGATATTCCTATTTATCTTGTCTAATCTTTTCTTTCATTTATCCCTCCATCGTAACAGCTGCTCCAACAGTTCAAGATAACTCAGACAAATCTCAAGATTCTAATGGCTATTATTACTTCAACTGGGTACCAAATGAAAATTATGATCATAAAGCCGTATCGCGAACAATAAACAACAAAGAAAACTTTTATGGTGATAAAGCTTATGTAAATAGGGCTGGTGGCGGTATGGCAATCGGTATCAATTCACAAGTAACGCCAGAATATAATCCAATACTAGTAAATTCTACAGATCTAAAAACTAATTACACCGCTGAATTATCAATGGCGTTAGGTTATGCTGCCAAAGCGTTGAATTCTGACTCAATCGCAATCGGACAATTTACAGAAGTTTTAGGGCAAGATAGCGTTGCTATGGGATTTGGCGCTTATATTGGTAAACAAAAACAAACTACAGGCGAAAAACCAACATCTATTTACGAAAGTGACTTTAAATTAGAAAGCAACAAGACATATGCTGAACTTATCAAACCTGAAGCCAGCAATCGATTTAATTATTCAACAGTAATTGGTAGTAATGCAAAAGGCTTTGGTTATCATACCACCGCATATGGGGCAGGGGCTGAAGCATACGGCACACACAGTTTATCATTAGGTATAGCAAGCAGAGCAAAAGGGCATTTTTCATCTGCATTAGGTTCTCGAGCTTCAGCAAATAAAGAAGGTTCATTAGCATTAGGGCGAGATAGTGAAGCAGATAAAATGGATGGTGTAGCATTAGGCAGCTATGCCAAAACTGATGTTAATGAGGGCGTTGTAGGATATAACTCAATGGGTAATAAAACAGCGAATGATTTATTGGAAACCGATGAAGCTAAAAAGGCTTATCAAAATTTTACAGTGACAAGAGAAACCGTAGAAACTGCCGAAAAAGCAATGCTTTCAATACGTTCAGCCTATTATGAAATTGAAGATAAACGGGTTGAAAATGAAAAAGCACAACTTAGAGCTGTCGATAAATTCAATACAGTTAATAATTCGTTGAAAAAAACTAGCATTTCTGAAGAAGAAAAAACAGAACTGACTTCTCAAAAAAATGAAATTATCAATACATATAAACAACTTCGTAATGAACGTAAGGAATTAGATAAACAATCACAAAATTTAGCCAATACTTATACTGAAGAATCTAATTCTTGGGAAAAGGCTAGAAATGACTTAATGAAAGCACGAGAAACCATTGGCAAAGAGGCAGGGTCTTGGATTTCAACCGCTTCAGCAGTTTCTGTAGGGAATGCAGAAAAAGGCATTACTCGCCAGTTAAACAACCTTGCTGCAGGGACAAAAGACACCGATGCAGTAAACGTGGCTCAATTAAAAGCAATAGAAGCTAAAGTAGCATCAGGAGGAGTGGAGAGTGCTCGTCAATTTGAAAAAGTCGATAATCAGTTCCGTCAATTAGATAAACGCTTGAATAAAATGACAGCCGAATATCGTAGTGGTATTGCAGGCAGTAATGCAATGGCAGGAGTGCCAACCGTACAAGCTGCAGGCGAGTCAATTTTTGGTTTGGGAGTGGGTTCATTTAAAGGGGAAAGTGCAGTGGCTGCAGGCTACTCTACTGCCTTGAAAAAAGGGAAAGTAGTGGTGAAATTCAATGCTTCCATCAATTCTCGAGGCGATATTGGTACATCAGGTGGCGTGGGCTGGAAGTGGTAATCACGAACAAATAACGGCACACATTTCTTGTGTGCTAATTAATTGTGAGAGGTTTATTCAATACTTGCACTGCAATAGAAACAATTCTCTTTGCAGTGCAATTTTTTTCGCAAATTTTATGAAGAATTAATTTATTTTGGTTGTTTGTTTTAAGAATAAATAACCAAGTATTGCCGAAACCGTTGATCCAAGTAGAATACCTAAACGAGAAAGGGTATTGACACTTTCTCCCGCATTAGCATCAAAAGCAAGGCTTGCTAAGAACATTGACATCGTAAAACCGATTCCACATAAAACCGCAACGGCAAAAATTTGTTTAAAATTAATTCCATCTGGTAATTTAGCTAATCCCAATTTAACAGAAATATAACTAAATCCGAAAACACCGATAGGTTTACCAATAATTAAACCGCTTGCTATAGCCAATAATAATGGCGATGAAATCATATTCACATCTATTCCTGCAAAACTCACACCAGCATTGGCAAATGCAAAGAGCGGTAAAATAACGAAAGATGACCAAGAGGCTAAAATATGCTCGAAATCATCTAATGGGCGTTCTCCTTTTTTACCTTTCAATGGAATGCTAAAACCAATAATAACGCCAGCTAAAGTAGCATGCACACCAGATTTTAATACAGAAGCCCATAAAATTGCACCTACAACCATATAAGCGCAAAGTGCGGAAACTTTGAAACGATTTAGTAATATCAGCGCAATAATTGCCACGGCAGAAAAAATTAGTGCTTGTACACTCAATCCGTGCGAGAAAAATAATGCAATAACAACTATCGCACCGAGGTCATCAATAATAGCAAGGGCAAGTAAAAATATTTTCAGAGGAAGTGGCACTTGTTTACTCAATAACGCCATAATTCCTAGCACAAAAGCAATGTCTGTTGCCATTGGAATTGCCCAGCCATTAGCTAAACTTGGATCTTGTTTAGCGATAAACCAATAAACTACAGCCGGTATAACCATTCCGCCAATAGCTGCAATAGCAGGGAAAATAGCTTGTTGATAGGTAGAAAGTGCGCCTTCAAATAATTCTTTTTTGACTTCCATTCCCACTAATACAAAAAATACTGCCATAAAACCATCGTTAATCCAGTGAATTAAGGTTTTATTAATTGAAAAACTACCAATTTGTAAACTTACAGGCAAATTTAAAAAATCATTATATTGGTTGCTTAACGGCGAATTAGCCAGCAACATCGCAACAACAGCTGAAAAAAGCAATAATATACCACCAGCAGATTCTAATTTAAAAAAACGTTGGATCAGTTTTATCACATAAACCCCTTTAAAAATAAATAGCAAAAAATTCACAAAGGAAGCCATCCTAGCATATTTTCGAAGTTAAAGGAAAAAGTGCGGTAGATTTTGTCGGGATTTTTAGCGAATTGTCGATAAAATGCCATATATTGTGACAAAATTCACATTTTTAATTTTACGCAATAGGGATTTTATCTACTTTGTAGTAGAATGCAGTCCTTTTATTTTTAGAATTAAAAAACTATGTTTTCACGTAAAGATATTATTATTTTAGGAATGATGATCTTCGCCTTATTTTTAGGTGCGGGTAATATCATTTTTCCGCCTATGGAGGGACTTTCCGCAGGACAACATTGGGAGAGTGCTTCCTTAGGCTTTGTTTTAACTGGCGTTTTAATGCCATTTATTACGCTTGTTGTGGTCGCGATTTTAGGTCGTGGCGAAGAACTTACTAAAGATTTACCAAAATGGGCTGGCACAGGTTTCCTTGTTATACTTTATTTAACCATTGGCTCTACCTTTGCAATGCCCCGCATCACTAATGTTGCTTATGAAATGGCGTGGTTACCTTTAGGCTTAGCAGAAGATAATGCGAATGTTCGTTTTGTATTCTCACTAATTTTTAACTTAATCGCTATGGGCTTTATGATTAGCCCAAATACGATCATTTCAAGCGTGGGGAAATTTATGACACCCGCTTTATTAGTGTTACTTATTGCTGTGGCAATTACCGTATTTATTTCGCCTTTATCTGAAATTCAAGCACCAAGTAATGCTTATGAAAATAGCCATTCTTTATTAATCGGTTTAACTAGCGGCTATCAAACCATGGACGTACTCGCAGCCATCGCTTTCGGTGGAATTGTCGCCCGAGCATTATCAGCGAAAAATGTGACAAAAACCAAAGATATTGTGAAATACACCATTTCAGCAGGATTTGTTTCTGTCATTTTACTCGCCGGTTTATATTTTTCTCTTTTCTATCTAGGTGCAACCAGTGCTGCAGTTGCAGAAGGGACAACGAATGGTGGACAAATTTTTTCTCGCTATGTAAATGTATTATTTGGACAGGCTGGCATTTGGATTATGGCAGGTATTATTGTGTTAGCGAGCTTAACAACACTTGTTGGTGTAACTAGCGCATCTGCTGATTATTTTGCAAAATTTTCCTCTCGCTTTTCCTATCCATTTTGGATCGCCCTTTTTACCACGATAACAATCACAGTTTCACAATATGGATTGACTGATTTACTTCGCATTACGATCCCTGCTTTGTTATTAATTTATCCGGTAGCCATTGTGCTTGTTTTATTGCAATTCTTACGCAAAAACCTTCCATCAATAAAATTTACATACAATAGCACATTAATCGTAACTGTTTGTTTTAGTTTATGTGACAGCTTAAATAACGTTAAAATGTTACCAGAAAGCATCAATTCATTATTGAAACACTTCCCTCTTTCATCTGAAGGAATGGCTTGGTTGGTTCCGACTTTAGCAATGTTAGTTGCAAGCATTTTTATTGGAAAAGCACTGCGTAAAACCCATTCTTAATATCACAAAGTGTTTTATTTATCTTTCAACACTCTCAAGGGTTGCATATCACTATTGCCTACAATCACTCGACTCGAATCAGAACGTAGGCAAGTGCCACCATAATGTCCTCCAACAGTAAAAGTACAAACTTGCAAATATTGATCTTCCACTTGTGGTAAACACCAAAGTTGTTGATAAATGTTTTCTTGTTTGCCAAATTTACCCTCTGTGACACCTAAAGTGGCATTATTTTCGCCAATAAGTTTAACATTATCTCCCCGACGACCTGCAATTGGTTTTTGCGCATAGCCATTTTGAATTAAATTTGGCGTGAGATGAAAACTTGCCTCTAACAAATAACGATGATTAGGGAATAAAGACCAAAGCACAGGCAAAAATCGCCTTATTACTTGGAATTGCCGTCCAAAGTGGTTCATAAACCAACACTTCTGGACGAAGTAGTACATCAATTAACCGCACTTTATCTTCAGGATAACCTGTGCGAATAGGCGGAGCCACTTCCATTCCTGTTGTATCTTCACGAAGCTGTTCCAACATTGTTTCCCACGCCCAAGTTTTCCAAACAGTTTGAACTTGATTATTTTCATCATCAATTAATTGACCTCGATTATCCCAATGCAATCCTCCTGTGCCGTGAATAATTTTAGCTTGAAAACCTGCTTGCACTAATGCTTGTTGCATAAACATCGCGTGATAATCTTCTTCATCATCGTGATCTTGTAAAATATGAACTAATTTTGAAGCTTGGCTATGTTGCCAACAATCCGCTAACGCATTACGCAAGCCATCGGACGGATTTTCCCCCAATACGCCACCAGCTTGTTTTGCCCAACGATTCATAATATCGCCTGCTTCAGCATGGCAAGAGGCTGAATCTGTATTATATTCATAAACTTTCAAACCTCGTTCACTCATACAAAAATCTAAACGACCAATAATCGTTTGATAACGGCGATTTTGCCAAGAAAGTCGTAAACGAGGCATCATTTACTACTTGGCGTAAAAAACGTAAAGAAAAGATCTCGTACGCCATACCAACATCGGCAAATACAACACCGTGATTGAGATATAAATAACGACGCGCAAATTCCACACACTGCCATTTATAGCCCATATATTCTCGCCCTAGATAACTCCGAAATGCCGCATCATTCGGGAACTCTTTATCATCTGCAGTATTGTAATCTGAAGAATAAATTGCCACTCCACCAGGCGCATATCCAAGTAAGCTACCAAAAGGATCGTGGGTAATAATATTGGCTGAACGTTCTGACATAGTATCTTCCGAGTAAAAAATAAATGTAAATAGTATAGATCCTTTATTTTTATTACGGAAATGAATAAAAAATTTACTGCGATTTTTATACTTAAAATATTTTTAACGACAATTATAATCTCCTTTTTACTCCTTGATAAAAGCACTACAGTTAGTAAAATTTAAATATATCTAATAAAAAAGGGCGTATATCACGCCCTTAATCACTTAGTTTCAAGATTATTTCCTTAATGCTTTTTTCAATTCAGCCAGTTCTTTTTGCATTGCTGATACTTCTTGTCTCAATTGCAAAACTTCCGCAGAATTGACCGCACTTTGTGTTGAAACTGCAGGTTTTGATTTGTTACCGAATTTCCAAGAAACACCTGCTCCAAAGGTTTTTTCCGAACCAGAAAAACTCCCTGCTACATTAAGCAACACATTTTCAGCGAGCTTAAACACCGCACCCATTGCCATAGCCTGCGCATTTTTATAACTTCCAACACCCAAAGACAACGCAAATTTATCATCTTCGCCTAATTGTGCAGGTTTTAATGAAGCCAACGCCGCCGCACTTGCACCAACGCGATTAATACGTAAATCTGTTCGATTTAAACAGGTATCAACTTGTGTAAATTGATTATTCACTTGACCAATTTTAGCTTCTACTGCATTTAATTGACGGACATTTACTGCATCATAATCTTCTGTGCCATCGGCGACATTGACGATTTTCCGTTTCAATGTATCAGAACCCACTGATACGGTATTTTCTTCATTCGCCACAGACTCTGCACCTAAAGCAACAGAACCATAAGCATTTGCCCGAGTTTCATAACCTAATGCCAAACTTTCTTCTGCCAAAGCCCTACTGTGACTGCCAAAAGTAGCACTGCAGTAGCCCGTTGATTGGCTGCTGTCGCCTACTGCTAGACTTTCAATAGCTGTGGCTGTAGAAAACGCCCCAAATGAACTGGCAAAAAGATTGTGTGAAGAAGATTTAAATCCTAATGCCATCGCACCGTAAGTTTGACCATATTTATCAATTAAATTCTTCTCACTATCGTGAGCCATGTCAATTTTTGTCATAGTTCCACTTACATTAACATCAATATTTTTGCCGATTTTATTGTTATTTTTACCTTTTTCTAATTTTTCCACCAAGCTATGTACACCAAAAGCTATCGAATAGTCTCCATCTTTACTTGTAGATAAAGAACCAATTGCAATAGACCTATACGCGAAAGCTTCAGCATAATGACCAACTGCAACACCTCCCTTTTCTGAATTAGAATTTATACCAATAGCAGTACTAAATTTTCCTTTTTGACCATCTGATCCAGATTTAGCCCCATAGCCTATAGCTAAAGAACCTATGCTTTTTACGTGAGTATCTCCACCGATAGCAACTGCTCCAATGGATGGTTTAGCTCCACTTTCTGTAGAATTAGTTACTTTACTACCATCTCCAATGGCAACATTATATCCACCATCGCCCGGCACCGTACCATAAGTAGCGATCCATTTTAGATCTTGTGAAAAAGACTGAACAGAATAAAAAGATGTGGAAATAAGTAGAGTGATTAAAGAAAGGCGGGTTAGACTATTTTGCTTTTGCTTGCTTAATGATTGCCATAATATTGTTCCTTTTGTCAAATAAATAATAATTAAGGGTTTGAAACTTTAACAAAAAATAAAAAAGAAAAATAGGTGTTTATTTGCACATTGAAAAAGTTCATTGGTTTTACTGATAAATAAACCTCCCCCATCTTGCATTATCCCCCTTACAGTGTCAAACTCTCCGCACTTTTTAAAACTGTAAAAAATAATGACAAAAAAACGTAAAAACTTAATCAACCAAGATCCTCATTACAAACGAGAATTGGAAAAATACGGCAATCCAATCCCGAGCCGTGAATTTATTTTAAGCGTTATTCGAGGCAATAATGCACCGATGAATCGGGATGAAATTTTGACCGCACTTTCCATTCGAAATGAAGATCAAATAGAGGCGATGCGTCGCCGATTACGCGCGATGGAAAATGATGGGCAATTAGTGTTCACCAAACGTAAACGCTATGCCTTACCAGAAAAATTAGATTTATTTAAAGGCACGGTAATTGGTCATCGCGAGGGTTTTGGTTTTTTACAGGTCGATGGCAAAAAGGATGATTTATTCATTCCAAACCATCAAATGCAAAGAGTCATGCATGGAGATTTTGTCTTAGCGCAACCTGCTGGATTAGATCGTCGTGGTCGCCGTGAAGTGCGAATTGTGCGCGTATTAGAAAGCCGTAAAAAACAAATTGTGGGTCGCTTTTTCTTAGAAAACGGTTTCAGCTATGTGGTGCCTGATGACAGCAGAATTGGTCGTGATATTCTCGTGCCAAATGAACATCGTAATGGCGCACGAATGGGGCAAGTTGTGGTTGTCGAATTGCAAGAACGCTCTGCTAGTTTTAACCAGCCAATTGGCGTAATTACTGAAATCCTAGGCGATAATATGGCGAAAGGAATGGAAGTGGAAATCGCCTTGCGTAACCACGATATTCCCCATAAGTTTCCAAGTGCGGTGGAAAAATACGTAAAAAAATTCACTGAAGAAGTCCCAGAAGAAGCCAAAAAAGGTCGTGTGGATTTACGTCATTTACCGCTTGTTACCATTGATGGCGAAGATGCGCGGGATTTTGATGATGCTGTTTATTGTGAAAAACATGGCAAAGGCTGGAAACTTTGGGTAGCGATTGCGGATGTCAGTTATTACGTACGTTTACGTTCCGCTTTGGATGTAGAAGCGCATAATCGTGGTAACTCGGTCTATTTTCCAAACCGAGTTGTACCCATGCTACCTGAAATTTTATCAAACGGTTTATGCTCTCTTAACCCTCAAGTGGATCGTTTGTGTATGGTGTGTGAGATGCAAATTTCAGCCAAAGGTAAGCTCACAGATTATCGCTTTTATGAAGCGGTGATGAATTCTCACGCCCGCCTCACTTATACCAAAGTAGCCAAAATGCTTGAAGGCGATGAAGAATTACGCACTCGTTATCAAGGACTTATTCCACATTTAGAAGAATTGCATCATCTCTATAAAGCATTACTCAATGCCCGAAAACAACGTGGTGCGATCGATTTTGAAACCATTGAAACTAAGTTTATTTTTAATGCAATGGGGAGAATTGAGCGTATTGAACCCGTTGTTCGTAACGATGCCCACAAAATCATTGAGGAATGTATGATTCTTGCGAATATCGCAGCAGCCAATTTTATGGAAAAACATAAAGAGCCAGCGTTATATCGTATTCATTCCATCCCGAGCGAAGAAAAATTAACATCTTTCCGCACTTTCTTAAGTGAGTTTGGTTTAACTTTAGAAGGCGGATTAAAACCAACCACAAAAGACTATGCGGCTCTCTTAGAAAAAGTTAAAGAACGACCAGATCACGAACTTATTCAAACAATGTTGCTCCGCTCTTTAAGCCAAGCTGTCTATCATGCTGACAATATTGGACACTTTGGTTTGGCTTTGGAAGAGTATGCACACTTTACTTCGCCAATTCGCCGTTATCCAGACTTAACACTTCATCGAGGCATCAAATATTTACTCGCTAAAGAACAAGGCGCAAAACGTAAAACAACGGATACTGGCGGTTATCATTACTCTTTTGATGAAATGGATTTACTTGGCAATCATTGTTCAATGACGGAACGCCGTGCTGACGACGCCACTCGTGAAGTGGCAGATTGGCTAAAATGTGAATATATGCAAGATCATATTGGCGAAGAATTTAGCGGTGTTATTTCATCTGTGACGGGATTTGGTTTATTTATACGCTTAGATGATTTATTCATCGATGGTTTAGTCCATATTTCGACTTTAGAAAACGATTATTACCAATTCGATGCAACAAAACAGCGTTTAATTGGCGAAAATAGCGGAATGCAATATCGCTTAGGCGATAAAGTTCGCATCAAAGTTGAAGCGGTACATTTAGAAAATAAAATGGTCGATTTCTCGCTGATGGGGAGTGAACGTAAGCCTCGTCGTGCTGGAAAAACCGCGAAAGAAAAAGCCAAGAAAGTCTTTAAAGAACTACCGTCTAAAACATCCCAGAAACGAAAAAGTGCGGTAAAAAAGAAAGAAGTTTCTAAGAAAACATCTAGAAAACGAAAATAATTCACTTCCTATTTTAAGAATGAATTAAAAATTCAAATAAAAAAAGAGAAATTTATGTCAGAACAAATCTACGGCATTCATGCTGTTAATAGTATTTTAACCCATTCGCCAGAGCGTCTAATTGAAGTTTTCGTACTTAAAGGACGTGAAGATAAACGCCTACAGCCACTCTTAAACGAACTTTATTCCCTAGGAATTGGTGTGCAATTCGTTAATCGACAAACTCTTGATAAAAAAGCCGATGGCGAAGTTCATCAAGGTGTCATTGCTCGGGTACAAGCAGCAAAAGAACTTAATGAAAATGATCTTGATGAAATTCTTGCGAATAAACAAAACCCGCTTTTATTAGTTTTAGATGGCGTGACTGACCCACACAACTTGGGAGCATGTTTGCGAACAGCTGATGCAGCGGGCGTAGTGGCAGTGATCGTACCGAAAGATAAATCGGCACAATTAACGTCTATCTCGCGTAAAGTTGCTTGTGGCGCAGCAGAAACCGTGCCGTTAATTCGTGTAACCAATCTTTCTCGCACACTACGCGATTTACAGCAAAACCATAATATTTGGGTGGTTGGCACTGCTGGCGAAGCAACTGAAACCATTTATCAAAGCAAACTGACAGGGCCACTAGCACTTGTAATGGGAGCTGAAGGCGAGGGAATGCGTCGTTTAACACGTGAACATTGCGATCAACTGATTAGCATTCCAATGGCTGGTTCAGTTTCATCATTAAATGTATCTGTCGCAACAGGGGTATGTTTATTTGAAATTGTACGTCAGCGTTTAGGTTCATAAAAAAGTGCGGTAAATTTTACCGCACTTTTGTAATGCTTATTGTCTCGCTTGAACTTCTGAATTGACATAATCAATAGTAACAACCTTACTCGGTAATAACGCACCAGATAGAATTTGTTGTGCCAAGCTATTTTCAATTTCTTGTTGAATAGCACGTTTTAACGGGCGCGCACCGTAAATTGGGTCGTAACCCACTTCGCCAATGAAATCTAATAAAGCGTCGGTAAACACCAATTCATAACCACGAGTTTCCATACGTTTTGCTAAGCGTTCTAATTGAATGCTGGCAATCGCACGAATGTTCTCTTTACCAAGTGGATGGAATACCACTGTTTCGTCAATACGGTTGATGAATTCTGGACGGAAATGTTGGCCTACTACAGACATCACTAAGGCCTTCATTTCGCTATAGCTTTCCTCTTTGTTACCTTGGATTAAATCAGAACCTAAGTTAGAGGTCATAATCACAACCGTGTTACGAAAATCTACGGTTCTGCCTTGTCCGTCAGTTAAACGACCATCATCTAGCACTTGCAACAAGATGTTGAACACATCCGTATGGGCTTTTTCAACTTCATCTAATAAGATCACTGAATATGGACGACGACGCACTGCTTCAGTTAAATAACCGCCTTCTTCATAACCAACATAACCCGGAGGCGCGCCAACTAAACGAGAGACACTGTGTTTTTCCATAAACTCTGACATATCAATACGTACCATGGCATCTTCACTATCAAAGAGGAATTTAGCCAGAGTTTTACAAAGTTCTGTTTTACCTACACCTGTTGGCCCTAGGAACAAGAAAGAACCAATTGGGCGATTAGGATCAGAAAGCCCTGCACGACTACGACGAATTGCATTTGCGACAGCATCAACTGCTTCTTCTTGACCAATCACACGTTTATGTAATTCATCTTCCATACGTAAAAGTTTTTCTTTCTCGCCTTCCATCATTTTGGATACAGGAATACCCGCAGCTTTAGAAAGCACTTCAGCGATTTCTTCATCTGTGACGCGATAGCGTAAAAGCGTCATTTCTTTTCCTTCGCTGGTTTCAGCTTGCTCAAGTTGCTTTTCAAGAGCAGGAATGCGACCATATTGCAACTCAGACATTTTCGCTAAATCCCCCGCACGACGAGCTTGTTCCAGTTCAGTTTTTGCAGTATCTAACTCTTGTTTAATATGTTGAGAGCCAGAAAGCGTTGCTTTTTCAGATTTCCATACTTCTTCAAGTTCGGCATATTCACGTTCTTTTTCAGCCAATTCTTTCTCTAACATTTCTAAACGTTTGCGACTTGCTTCGTCTTCTTCTTTTTGTAGTGCCTGTTGTTCCAATTTTAATTGGATAATACGACGTTCAAGACGATCAAGCGGTTCAGGTTTAGAATCTATTTCCATACGAATACTAGATGCAGCTTCATCGATCAAGTCGATGGCTTTATCTGGCAATTGACGATCAGAAATATAACGATGTGAAAGTGTTGCTGCTGCGACAATCGCAGGGTCAGTAATATCCACGTGATGATGAATTTCATAACGTTCTTTCAAACCACGTAAGATCGCAATGGTATCTTCCACACTTGGTTCGTCCACAAAGACTTTTTGGAAACGACGTTCAAGTGCGGCATCTTTTTCGATATATTGACGATATTCATCTAGAGTGGTTGCACCCACGCAATGTAATTCGCCTCGTGCCAAACTTGGTTTCAATAAGTTACCTGCGTCCATCGCACCATCGGTTTTACCTGCGCCGACCATAGTATGAATTTCATCAATAAAGAGGATAACGCGACCTTCTTCTTTAGAAAGTTCATTGAGCACCGATTTTAAACGTTCTTCAAATTCTCCACGATATTTTGCACCAGCAATCAATGCGCCCATATCTAATGAAAGCACACGTTTATTTTTCAAACCCTCTGGCACTTCGCCATTTACGATACGTTGTGCCAAGCCTTCGACAATCGCTGTTTTCCCCACACCTGGTTCACCAATTAACACTGGGTTGTTTTTGGTACGACGTTGTAATACTTGAATGGCTCGACGAATTTCTTCATCACGCCCAATCACAGGATCAAGTTTGCCACTTTCTGCACGAGCGGTTAAATCAATCGTATATTTTTCTAATGCTTGTCTGCTTTCTTCTGCATTTTGATCGTTCACGTTTTGCCCCCCTCGAATATGTTGAATGGCTTGCGAAATTTGTTCTTTTTTTGCACCGCACTTTTTCAAAATATCGCTGATCGTTCCTCGTTCTTCTAAAGCTGCAAGCAAAAACAATTCGCTCGAAATAAATTTATCTTGGTTTTGCTGTGCGAATTTATCACATAGATTAAGTAAATTAATGAGCTGACGTGAAAGTTGCACATCTCCGCCATTGCCAATAACCTGTGGTAATTTATTTAGTTCCGTCTTCAATTCATTACGCAATAACGCCACATTTACACCACTTGCTGTCAAAATTGGCGCAATAGAGCCGCCCTGTTGATTTAAAAGTGCGGTCAATAAATGCACGGGTTCAATAAATTGATTATCTTTTCCGATAGCAAGTGATTGTGCTTCGCTTAACGCTTCTTGGAATTTTGTCGTAAATTTTTCAATGTTCATACGCTTTCCTTAATTGAGTTTCGTCTTTCGCCATTCGCATAAACTAAGTAAGCTCGGTTGGATAAATTTCAAGAGAAAAATTGAAATATTTTTGATTTTATCTATCAATAAAAATTTGATGATAGGTTTTAACCTACCAAAATATCGAATAGTGGGGCATCCCAATGCTCAGTGGGAAGATTTTCTACTTGCTGACATTGATGCGCTAAACCAACTGGAATAAAAGGCTTATTTTGCCAATTCTGCAACGTGCGATCATAAAATCCACCGCCCATTCCTAGGCGATTTCCTTGTTTATCAAAGGCGACCAACGGCGTAAATAAAATATCCAGTTCATTTAATGGCAAAACATTTTGAACATTTAGCTTTGGCTCCCAAATACCAAACTGATTTTGTTTCATTGGTGTATCAGGTAAATAGCGTAAAAACAATAAATGATGTTTAGTAAAAGGATGTAAAACAGGCAAATACACATTTTTGTTTTGCATCCAAAGGGATTGGATTAAGGCTTTTGTTGAAATTTCGCCATCAAAAGAAAAATATAATGCAATGTTTTTGGCTTGTCGTTGCTCGATAAGATTTAACGCCTGTTGAGTAACTGATTGTTCAGCTTGTTGCTGTTGAAGTGCGGTTAAATTTGCACGTATTTTTCGGATTTCATTGCGGATTTGCTGGCGTTTTTGCGTATTCATAGAAATGAAAAGGAAGACCCCAGAGTGCCGCTGCGGGCAGTAGTCCTTGAACCCGACGGTTCAAGGAAATCAGTTGATATCGTTTTCAGGTTTCTTAGCCCAATGAACGAGTCAAAGGTTAAGCCTACACACCAACGATAGGAAACCAATTTATAAGATTTAAAGTATCGGCTCAGGGACATAGCCCACTGACGAACACTCTAGGTAATTCTTATGGGTTTATACTAGCCCAAATTCTCGGCATTGACTAGCATTTATTTGTCAAATTTAATGAATTGATTATAAAACGACAAAACGACTCTAGCTTGATCATTAATTTAACGCAGTTCTTTTGTAACGCGAATATTTTCTAATGAATGATCTAATTGTTGAATTCGAGTTCTCAATACATTTTCAATTTGAGCGGTTTTATTTTTTTCTTGGCTTAATTCAAAACTCAAATTGAGTGCCACAATAGAAAGCACACGATCAAGCTGAATAAGACCTGTCTTTTCTTTCATTTCGGAAACCAATATATCTAAATTGCGCGCAGCTTGACGCAATAATTCTTCTTGTTCAACTGGCACATTTAAACGTAAGACCTGACCCAAAACTAAAATTTCGACCAATTTTAACGACATTTGATTTCCTTAAATTAAATATTTGAGTTGCTGATATTATGCCATAGCAAAAAACGTTCGTCACAAATTTTACATTGAATCCGCCATTCGCTCATCATCATAAATTACGTTATAATGCCCACATTTTTTCAGTTTAAAACGAGATTTTTATGGCCCAAATTGCAACAAATCCGCTTGTGCTAGTGGATGGTTCTTCTTATTTATATCGTGCATTTCATGCCTTTCCTCCTTTAACTAATGCCGCAGGTGAGCCAACGGGTGCGATGTATGGCGTGTTAAATATGTTAAAAAGCCTCATCTCACAAGTTCAACCCACTCATATAGCCGTTGTTTTTGATGCAAAAGGGAAAACATTTCGTGATGAAATGTTTGAACAATATAAATCTCATCGCCCGCCAATGCCCGATGATTTACGCAAACAAATTCAACCTTTGCACGATATGATTCGCGTATTGGGCATTCCGCTTTTAGTGGTGGAAGGAGTTGAGGCAGATGATGTGATCGGCACACTCGCACTACAAGCCTCTCGTTTGGGTAAAAAAGTGCTTATTAGTACTGGCGATAAAGATATGGCACAGTTAGTTGATGACAATATTATGCTCATCAACACTATGAATAACAGCCTGTTAGATCGCGAGGGTGTGATTGAAAAATACGGTATTCCACCTGAACTCATCATTGATTATCTAGCACTCATGGGCGATAGTGCAGATAACATTCCAGGCATTGCTGGCGTTGGCGAAAAAACCGCACTGGGTTTACTACAAGGCATCGGGAGTATGGCTGAAATTTATGCCAATCTTGAAAAAGTAGCAGAATTGCCAATTCGAGGGGCTAAAAAACTAGGCGAAAAATTATTGGCTGAAAAAACTAATGCCGATCTTTCTTATACGTTGGCAACCATCAAAACGGATGTTGAACTTAACGTGACAACCGATCAATTGTTGCTTGGAGAAAGCCAAAAGGATCAACTTATTGAATATTTTGCTCGCTACGAATTTAAACGCTGGCTTAATGAAGTGATGAATGGCTCAGATTCCATTACTCAAGCTGTTGAACAGCCTGTGAAAATCAATCAGTATCAGGCGACCTCACAAGATCAAAGTGCGGTAGAAAATACGCCTAAAATTCAAATCGATCGCACAAAATATGAAACCTTACTCACTCAAGCGGATTTAACCCACTGGATTGAAAAACTCAATGCAGCAAAACTTATTGCAGTGGATACTGAAACAGATAGCCTTGATTATATGTCTGCGAATTTAGTGGGTATCTCTTTTGCTCTTGAAAATGGCGAAGCCGCTTATTTACCATTGCAATTGGATTATTTGGATGCACCAAAAACACTCGAAAAATCGACCGCACTTTCTGCAATCAAACCAATCTTAGAAAATCCTAATATTCACAAAATTGGACAAAATATTAAATTTGATGAAAGTATTTTTGCCCGTCATGGCATTGAATTACAAGGTGTTGAATTTGATACGATGTTGCTTTCTTATACGCTAAATAGTACGGGTCGTCATAATATGGACGATTTAGCCAAACGTTATTTAGGTCATGAAACTATCGCATTTGAAAGCATCGCTGGAAAAGGAAAAAATCAGCTTACGTTTAATCAAATTCCATTAGAACAAGCCACTGAATACGCAGCAGAAGATGCGGATGTGACAATGAAATTACAACAAGCACTGTGGTTGAAATTGCAACAAGAACCAACGCTTGTTGAATTGTATAAAACAATGGAATTACCATTACTTCATGTGCTTTCTCGCATGGAACGTACAGGCGTTTTGATTGATAGTAATGCCCTCTTTATGCAATCTAACGAAATTACCACAAGATTAACCGCACTTGAAGAACAAGCTTACGAATTAGCAGGTCAGCCATTTAATTTGGCTTCCACCAAACAATTACAAGAAATTTTGTTCGATAAACTTGGCCTACCTATTTTACAAAAAACGCCAAAAGGTGCGCCATCAACGAATGAAGAAGTATTGGAAGAATTAGCCTATAGCCACGAATTACCCAAAATTTTGGTCGAACATCGTGGGTTGAGCAAACTCAAATCCACTTACACGGATAAACTGCCTCAAATGGTCAATTCACAAACAGGCCGAGTGCATACCTCTTATCATCAAGCGGTCACGGCAACAGGACGTTTATCATCAAGTGATCCAAACTTACAAAATATCCCAATTCGGAATGAAGAAGGTCGTCGTATTCGACAAGCATTTATCGCACGTGAAGGTTATTCTATTGTCGCTGCTGACTATTCTCAAATTGAGCTACGCATTATGGCACATCTTTCTGGCGATCAAGGCTTAATTAACGCCTTCTCGCAAGGCAAGGATATTCATCGCTCCACCGCAGCTGAAATCTTCGGTGTATCATTAGATGAAGTCACCAGCGAGCAACGTCGCAATGCTAAAGCGATTAATTTCGGCTTAATTTATGGGATGTCCGCCTTTGGACTGTCACGCCAACTTGGTATTTCCCGTCCTGATGCACAAAAATACATGGATTTATATTTCCAACGCTATCCGAGTGTACAGCAATTTATGACCGATATCCGTGAAAAAGCGAAAGCACAAGGCTATGTGGAAACGTTATTTGGTCGCCGTTTATATTTACCTGATATCAATTCTAGCAACGCAATGCGTCGTAAAGGGGCAGAACGCGTAGCGATAAATGCACCGATGCAAGGCACAGCTGCGGATATTATTAAACGAGCGATGATTAAACTTGATGAAGTAATCTGTCACGATCCCGACATTGAAATGATTATGCAAGTACACGATGAATTAGTGTTTGAAGTGCGGTCAGAAAAAATCGAGTTTTTCCGTGAACAAATTAAACAACAAATGGAAGATGCAGCGGAATTAGTTGTTCCGTTGATCGTAGAAGTCGGTGTAGGTCAAAATTGGGATGAAGCGCATTAATTGGATAGGTAATAATGAATTTAGAAAGACTTAACGAAATTGAAAAACCATTACTCCAAATCGTTAAAAATGATGTTGTGCCAGCCTTAGGCTGTACCGAACCGATTTCTCTTGCGTTCGCATCTGCTACAACAGCGAAATATTTAGGCAAAAAACCTGAACACATTGAAGCCAAAGTATCTCCTAACTTAATGAAAAATGGATTGGGCGTTGCCGTGCCTGGAACAGGTATGGTGAGATTGCCCATAGCTGCGGCAATTGGCGCATTAGGCGGTAATCCAGATGGCGGTTTGGAAGTATTAAAACATATTACGCCAGAGCAAGTTACTGCCGCCAAAAATATGCTTGAACAAAAATTAGTGAGTGTACCAATTGCGATCCCTATGAAGTCTTCAAACAAATTACTGCACGAGAGATTTTTGAATTTTCCAATGCTGTTGAATTAGAAAAAATTCGTTTTATTCGTCAAGCTGCAGAGCTTAATCTAGCACTTTCAGATAAGGGTTTGCGAGAAAATTATGGCTTGCATATTGGTCGCACGTTGAGAAAACAAGTGGGTAGTGGTTTAATTTCTGATGATTTGCTAAGCAAAATTATGATTGAAACCACAGCCGCATCAGATGCAAGAATAGGCGGCGCAACCTTGCTAGCGATGAGCAATTCTGGTTCAGGCAATCAAGGTATTGCGGCAACGATGCCTGTTGTTGTCGTTGCAGATTATCTCAAAGTAAGTGAAGAAAAACGAATCCGCGCACTTTTCTTATCCCACTTAATGGCGATTTATATTCATAGTAAATTGCCAAAACTCTCCGCTCTTTGTGCTGTAACTACGGCATCAATGGGAAGTTGTGCTGGTATTGCTTATTTACTCACAGGCAAATTTGAAACAGCTAGTATGGGTATCTGTAGCATGATTGGCGATATTAGTGGCATCATTTGTGGTGGTGCAGCCAATAGCTGTGCAATGAAAGTCTCCACCAACGTTGCTTCGGGCTATGAATCAGTACTTATGGCAATGGATGAAACCCATGTTACTGGCAACGAAGGGATTGTCGAACATGATCTTGATCGAACCATTGATAATCTCTGTGCTATTGCATCAAAAAGTATGCAACATATCGACAGACAGGTTATTGAAATTATGGTGAGTAAACCTTGTCCTTAATGAAAATAAAGTGCGGTGAAAAATAAAGAAATTTCAATTTCATTAGCATTTATCGTAAACAAAAGGGTTGAGTATAAATTTATACTCAACCCTTTATCTTCATTAAGAAACAATATTATTTATCGCTTTCTTTTTCGTGTGGATTGCCTTTCACACCAATATGAGAAATTTCCCCATTAGCATCAATTAAATAGGCTTGGCCAAAACCTCTTACAAAACGGCCTGTTCCAAATGTAAGTTCAACTAAATCAAAATCAGTAAATTCACGAATCGTTTTAATTCCGCCTACATCATTCATCGTTTCCGCTAATTTATCTAAGACTTGTTCAACAATTGGATCTTTGCGAGGAATAAAACGTGCACTTGCTTTATAACGTAAGCGAGTACGCACAATAATTGATTTTGCTTTGTTTTCATCTTCTAAAAACATCACTTCCACTTGATTTGGATTGCGTTTTAAATTGTCATAATGCTCTGCAATGGCACTGAT
Source organism: Haemophilus sp. HN_Hi16 (assembly GCF_049823435.1). Lineage (NCBI taxonomy): Bacteria > Pseudomonadati > Pseudomonadota > Gammaproteobacteria > Pasteurellales > Pasteurellaceae > Haemophilus > Haemophilus sp. HN_Hi16. Next base: position 793,368 of record NZ_CP187500.1, on the reverse strand, counting down.
ATAAATATAATATTTTCCATCAAGCGAAATAATTGGTGCATAAGACGCCATCGGTAAGCCATCTTTATCTAAAGTGGCAAGCACACAGCTTTTAAATTCTTGACGAAATTCATCAATTTTAGCTTTGATACGATCGTAATTTGCAACTGGTTTATTTTCTACACAAAGATTGATAATCGCTTGTTTAATTGAACCTTCGTCAGCTTGTTGTGGAAATTCCACGCGTAATGTTTTGCCACCATTATATTTAAAATCTAAACCAGCAAAATCTACATTAACTAACGTCACATCTGTGATTTCCTTTTCGCCACCAAATTTTTTACAAAGGGCAGCCATATCATCTTGATGATGATCATTCATATGAGTGATAATTCGATTGAAATCCATTTTTGTTCCTTATATTAACAATTAATTTTTATTATTCTACGGGATCATATCCGATAGAAATAATGCTGAGCATTATACTCAAGTTAAAGTGATTTAACATATTTTTTACAGAATAATCCTTTGATAAATAAAAAGCCCTTATAAATAAGGGCTTAGAATAAGTAAATCAATATGAATTATTTACCATCAACACTCACACCATAAAAAGCATCATAGCCGAATGGGCTTTGTACATAACCTTTTACTCGAGGACTAAGTGGTGCAAAGCCAACGGAGTGGGCAACTGGAATCCAAGGTGCTTGATTATGGACAATAACTTGAGCTTGTTTATAAAGTTCCGCACGTTCTTCCTTATTGGTTAATCCAATAGCTTTATTAAGTAAAGCATCAAATTCTGAATTATTGAAACGTGCCATATTAGAATTACCTATATTTGGGCTACCTAATAATGGGGATAAGAAATTATCAGGATCACCATTATCGCCAGACCAACCAAAGATACCCGCAGTTAATTCTCCCTCTTTTGCTCGTTTTCTATAATCAGCCCATTCATAAGTCACTGGGTTAGTTTTTACACCAATTTTCGCCCAATCCGCCATAATTAATTCAGCCATACGTTTTGGATTTGGATTAGAAGCACGAATAACAGGTTGAATCCAGAAATCAGTTTCAAAACCATTTGGATAACCCGCTTCAGCTAAAAGTTGTTTTGCTTTTTCTGGATCGTACGGATAATCTTGAACTTCATCGTTATAACTCCAAATTGTTGGAGGAAGTGGGTTTTTAGCTGATGTTCCTGCACCTTGATAAACCGCTTCAATAATCGCTTTTTTATCCACTGCGTAATTCAACGCTTGGCGCACTTTGACATTATCAAACGGTGCTTTTTCGGTATTAAATGCGATATATGCCACATTCAAACCTTTTTGTTCCAAAAGTTGTACTTTTGGATCTGTTTTCATTTTGGCTAAATCCGCTACATTTGGGAATAAAATTAAATCACAAGTACCTGCCTGTAATTTTGCATAACGTGTTGTTGCATCAGGCACAATACTAATAACTAAACGATCTAAAGGTGTTCTACCTTTCCAATAATTTTCATTCGCAACATATTGTATCGCCTGATCTGTTTTATAATCCACAAAAACAAAAGGGCCTGTCCCCACTGGGCGACTATCAAGCGTTTCTGGTTTACCTGCTTTCAGCATTGCATCAGCATATTCTGCGGAATAAATAGAAATAAAATCCATACCTAAACTTGCCAAGAAAGTCGCATCTTTTTTGTTTAAGGTAATACGAATTGTATTGTCATCTAGTTTTTCCACAGATTTTAACAATTCAGGGAATTTCATTGCTTTGAAATATGGATAAGTCCCCTTAGATACATTGTGATATGGATGATTTGGATCTAACTGACGTTGGAATGAAAATACAACATCATCTGCATTAAAATCACGTGTCGGGGTAAATTCTTTTGTTGTATGGAATTTAACCCCTTTTCTCAAATGAAAAGTATAACTTAAGCTATCATCGCTAATTTCCCAGCTTTCAGCTAAAGCTGGTTCAATATCCGTTGAGCCTTTTTTAAATTCAACTAAGCGGTTATACACTTGTTGTGAGCTTGCATTATAAGAAGTACCTTCAATTATTAACGCAGGGCTAAATCCCAATGGAGCTTTCGCTGTACAATAAACGAAAGTATTATTTGACGAGGATTTTGCTTCAGTTTGAGCGGTAGATTTATTTGCCGAACTAGATTGATCACAAGCAGCCAAAACAAGAGTTGCAGCGGCGAGAGTTAATGTTGCTTTTAGTTTCATAAGCATACCTCAATGTTAGGCAGGGAATGCCCCACCATTTATGGTTAAACGATGGAGCTATCTCCACCAACAAGAAATATCAATAAGATATAAGCAAATTTCCCTTTTTTTAAATAAAAAAATTCTATGGATTATAACAAATTAATCTAAGGCATTTTTCGTAAATGATCGCCATCATTTTTATGTAATTTCATAAGCGACCAAACTAAGGCGATTGCAAAAAGTGATGAAGTTAAAAAAGTATAGCTGAATGCCTGTTGTAAGCCATCATTTGCGCTAAAGAAATGTCGATAAAGATTTAAGATTATTGATGACACAGCAATACCAAATCCAATCCCAACTTGCTGTACAATACTTAATACGGTAGAGCCTGTGCCAGACTGTTGTTTTGAAAGATCACCGACTGCTAATGTATTGATTGAAGTAAAAATGATCGACATACAAGCCCCATACCACATAAGATTACAAATGATCCAAGTCAGAGAACTTTGTTTATCTAACCAAGCCATTGAAATCACAGAGCCAGCCATCAAAAGTGCGGATGAAATTAGCGTTGTTTTATAGCCCCAACGATTTAAAATTCGTCCAATTAATATTTTCAACATCACAGAAATTAACGCAATCGGTGCTAAGAGCCAGCCTGACATTTCCGCACTATAACCGAAAGATAATTGAAACATTAAAGGCAATAAAAAGGGCACACCAGATGCAGATAATCGGATAAAAATATTGGCAATAATGCCTAATCTGAATGTACGAGTGCGGAAAAGGGATAAAGGTAAAATAGCATCTTCATTATTTTTGGCATAACCACAATAAGCCACGAGTAATAAAATACCAACAACTAATATGCTATAAGTTACACTTGAATTATGCTGACTTTCGCCGAGTAAATCCAAACCAAGCGTAATGCCAACTAGCCCTGATGCAAAGAGTAAAAAACCTGTCCAATCTAATTTCTCTGCCTCGCCTTTGATATTGTTCATCACGCTACCCGATGCCAAAATCCCTAGCACACCAATTGGAATATTGATTAAAAAAATCCAGTGCCAACTGGCGTGAATGACTAACCATCCACCTAAAATAGGTCCTAGAATTGGCCCGATCAAACCTGCAGTTGCCATTAAATTCCAAGCATTCACTAATTGTTGTTTAGGTACCGCTTGAATAATAGCTAAACGTGCAACGGGCATCATAAATGCTCCGCCTAGCCCCTGAATCACTCTGGCTAAAATTAAACTTTCTAAATTAGGCGCAGCAGCACAAGCGATAGATCCTAAAATAAACGTAAAAACTGCACCACGAAAAACGCTCAATGTTCCAAATTTTGCTGCAGCCCAAGCGGTAAGAGGAATAAATAATGCAACAGCTAAAGAATAAGCAATAATCGCCATTTGCATTTCAAAGGCGGGTTTATGTAAATCGGAAGATATCGCGGGTAAAGCTGTATTTAGAATGGTCGCATCGAGGCTTTGCATAAAAAGTGCCATTGCTGCTACCCAAGCTAAACCACGATAGGCATTGGATTCAGTCATCGTGCTCCGTGAAAATGGTGCAACCAATTTTCAATAAAATCGGCAATTTGCGGAATGCAGTTAATATCCAACAAAGTACGATCAATTTCAAGGGGATAATTCGTCGCAACCGCCACTACATATTCGTCAATTTCGGGTAAAGGTTTTGTCATTTCTTGACGGTGAAGCAAAATCTTTGAAATTGGCTCTTGTTTAAAGCCTTCCACCAACACTAAATCTGTTAAAGTGCGGTCAAATTGTTGTGCTAAATAATCCAATGAAACAGGTTTTGGTGTTTCCGTCATGATCGCCCAATGTTCATCATTCGCTAAAATGACTTGAGAAGAACCCGCCTCTTTCATACGCCAACTATCTTTTCCTTCTTTATCAACTTGCATATTGTGATGGCTATGTTTAATCACTGAAACGCGAATGTGACGAACGATAAGTTCTGGGATAAGTTTTTCTAACAACGTTGTTTTACCACTACCGCTATAACCGGTAATTCCAAGTAAAGGAATCTGATTGTTCATAAAAATAACCTTAAAAATAACCGCACTTTAGATACGGAAAACCCCGAAAGATCGGGGTTAATAAATTCAGAATGTTTTGCCACATAATTGGCAAAAATAAGTCCGCCTATAGCAAGAAGCGCAACAATGCCAAGCCCTATAGTAAGCCACATATTATTTCCCCTCCACTAATTGACGAAATTTACGCCCCATCACAAGACAAGCATAAACAATAATGCACAAAAAACTAATATTTAATCCTTTTAGGAAAAGCGGTTGCTCGCCATAAAGTATAACAGGCATTGCTAGAATAGCAACTTTTGCCACATCATCACTGAGTTTTGACCAAACCTCTAAAGAGCTTTTTTCAATGGGCAATTTAAATAAATTCAGCATAGTTTCTCCGATGAATAAAAGAGAAATTTTGCTGGAATAGAAAGAGAATTACTCAACTAGCTTTATAGTTTGCGATCTAGATCGCAGAAATAATAAAAAGCGAATAAAAAACTTAAGATAATATGCGCAATAAAACAGGCTGAAATTCTGTTTGTTGTCCTAATTTTCTACTGTAAGATTTTACAAAAATAAAAGAAAGTGCGGTTAATCCAAAGATTAAAATGGCACGCAGGATTTCATTATCGCTGATACAATCGGACAACATCGTCGCAATCAGTAAAGTTAGAAGCGGTACAACATACATCAATAATGCCGACAACAACATCGACTTTTCTTCTAATCCAATTTCAACAATTTGACCTTCGCGTAATGGCATTAATGTTTCCACATGAAAAATATGCTCGCCACGTTTACCGTTTAATTCGGAGAGACTTGATGTTCCACAACTGTTTTTAGCCGCACATTGTCCACAGGCACTTTGGGATTGGCATTTCACTTTGGCAATGCCATTTTCATAGCTAATAACAACCGCGCTTTCTCTTAGCATTGTGATGCTCCCATATAAATATCAAAGCGATGATTTTTCGTTTCACGGTTAAAGTGCGGTTGTTTTCCACAAAGAAATTCCGCATAGTCAGGACGCTTCACGACCACACGTTTTTTAGCTAATTGTAATGCAGGTAAAAGTAATTCATCGGCATCTAAATCAGCCCCGACTAAATGCTGGAATACACGCATTTCTTTTTTTACTAGTGCAGATTTTTGTTTATGCGGATACATTGGATCGAGGTAAACCACATCAGCATAATCGATATTAGGATCAAGTTCATTAATATGCTGAACATTCAGCAAGCACAAATTTTGTTGCAACATCTCGCCGATTTCTTCATCTTGATAAGCACGATTTAAACCATCTTGTAGAAGTAAAAAAACAATAGGATGACGTTCTACTAAACGGACTTGGCAACCAATTGCGGCTAGCACAAAGGCATCACGTCCTAGACCTGCTGTGGCATCAATAACCGTTGGCAATTCCGAACCTTTAACGCCTACCGCTTTCGCTACAGCTTCACCACGACCACCACCGAATTTACGACGATGAGCCATTGTGCCTCCTACAAAATCAACATAAACCGCCCCGAGTTTAGGTTCGTCTAGTTTACGAAGTTCTAAACGTTCATCGGTTTGAACAAGTGCAAGTGGGCTTTGTTCATCATGAATAATGTTGTGTTCAGCACAAAGTGCGGTCAATTCTGCTAATGTTTTTTCTGAAGATTCAGAAATTAGTTGAATACCTACTTGCGAATGAGCCATACGCCGCTTTCCATGTGGTCAGTATAAGGGAATTGGTCAAATAACGCTGCTTTTTCAATGCGGTGCGTTTTTGATAGTTCAATAAGATTATCGCACAGCGTATGTGGATTACAGGAAATATACAAAATGCGATCGTAATTTTGTACGAGTTTCACTGTATCAGGATCAAGCCCTACGCGAGGTGGATCGACAAAAATGGTATTACATTCATAAGATTTTAAATCAATCCCTTTCAATCGATTAAAGGCTCGAACCTCATTCATAGCCTGCGTAAATTCTTCTGCTGACATACGAATAATTTGTAAATTATCGACTTTATTTTCAGCGATATTAAACTGTGCGGCGGCTACAGAAGGTTTGGCGATTTCTGTTGCTAATACCTTACGGAAATTTTGTGCAAGTGCGATAGAAAAATTACCATTGCCACAGTAAAGTTCTAATAAATCACCTTCGCTATTTTGGGTACAATCAATTGCCCATTCAAGCATTTTGCAGTTTACTGTTGCGTTTGGCTGGGTAAAACTATTCTCGACTTGGCGATAGACATAATTTCTGCCATTCACAGGTAAAACTTCATCCACATAATCTTGCTCAAAACAAATTTTTTGTTTACTTGCACGCCCGATTATTTGCACATCAAAACCTTGCTTTTCGAGTAAATCTTTCAGATTTTTAGCCGCACTTTCCCATTCTTCAGTGAGTGTTTTATGATAAAGCAAGCTCACAATAATCTTATTACTCAAGGTGCTAAGATAATCAATTTGGAATAATTTTTTGTGTAGCACTTCTTGTTGTTTTAACAAAGGTAATAAGGTTTGCATCATTCGATTAATCAGTGTGCTAGCGATTGGAAATTCATCTACGCGATAACGCTGCAAGGTCGCTTGATCAAACATAATATGGTAAAAATCATCTTGCTCGTGCCAAATACGAAACTCCGCACGCATACGATAATGACTTGTTGGAGAGTCAAAAACTTGAATATCAGGTGCATTGAAAGGACGCAAAAGTGCGGTTAATTTTTCAAGTTTTTTTTGCAGCAGTTCGTTGTATTGAGAAATCGGTAATTGCATAGAAATTAGTATTCATAGGATGTATGAAGACGGATCTTTCATACAAAGATAGGAGAATAAAGTTATCGGCCGTGAATTACGCAATATTTCACAAGCTATTCAAAAACAAAAGGCAGACTTCCGCCTGCCTCATTTAATGTATCTTATTCGCCGGAATAATCATCTCCGCTAGAAGCAGCTTCACTCACATCACCAGATAAGGTGTAAACACGTTTTTTAGTGTTAATACGAGAGCGATATTTATTCCAAGTTTTTTCAAAGAAAGTCTCTGCTGCACGCTCGCCACGGCAAAAAGCGACGAAATCTTTTTCTTCTTTAGTCGCTGGCTCACGTTCCCCTAAATCCAATGCTTTGAACGCTTGACCATATTGCTCAAGCACCTGTGATTCTTTGATTGTGTAATCACCGTGACGGGAAAAACCACGTGGGTAGTTTTTGTCATCAAAAAAACGACGCGTTACGCTAAAACTTGCAGCCATAATATTCTCTCTTCTTTCATTGATATTTATAAAATAGGGCAGGCATTAAACCAATTTTTCGTTATTTTTGCAATAAACCTTTTACGGTTTGCACATAATCTTTCACGAAATCATCATAATTTAACCCTTCAGGGTTTACGCGGAATTTACCATTGACATAAAAATCAGGTACGCCATGCACTTTAAATCGTTCTGCGGCATTTACTTGTTTATTAACTAAACCATTTACTGCAAAACTATTAATGCCACCATCAAATTGCTCGGCGGTTACACCATTCGATAAGAAAATAGCTCGAATATCATCCATTGATTTCAAGGCATCTTTTTGAGCCGCTTCAAATAATGGTGCCTTTACTTTACCTTCTGCGCCTAATGCCATTGCTAACGCCCAAGCGCGCGTTAAGTTTTCAGATTGACGACCTAAGAAATTTACATGATATTGTTTAAATTTCACATCTTTTGGTAAAGCATCTTTGACTTGTTGTGGAATTTTGTATTCCATTTCAAAGGCGTAACAATGCGGGCAGTAGAATGAGAAAAACTCAATCACTTCTTTTTGTTGTGAAGCTTGTTGGCTCACTTGAACATATTGTTTGCCTTCTTGTAAATCTGCGGCAAAACTATTTACAGACATAAGCGTGCTAACACCTAAACCTAACGCAAGTAATACTTTTTTCATTTGCTTTCCTTCTTATTTAATGATACCGCGAGCACAGAGCAATGCGGTTTTAAAATCTTCTTCGTAATCTTTTTTGAGACCAGGAATTGGCTCATGTTTATCTGTACCATCCATTTTTAACTGATAAATAATCACTTCATCAGTTAATTCATGTAATGGCTTTTGGAAACCTGATTCATTGGCAATTTTTTGCAAAATTTCCATTAAGCTCAGATCTGGGTCTTTAGACCAATAAGGCTGTAAAAGTTCCAAAATTTCATTTAAACGCTTACATTTCATTGCTATTTCCTTTTTAATCGTAAAAAATAGGCAAATGATACTTGAAATAATGATAGATTAAAATATGACAATCACAATAAGCGCGGTAATTTTGGCAGGTGGCAAAGCACGCAGAATGGGCGGGCAAGATAAAGGATTACAGATTTTAGGTAAACAATCTTTAATTCAACATGTTATTAATCGCTTGCAGCCACAAGTTCATGATATTTCAATTAACGCTAACCGAAGTCAAACAGAATATGCAAAATTTGGCTTTCCTGTTTTTTCCGATGAACTACCCGATTTTCAAGGGCCATTGAGCGGCATGCTAACAGCCCTAGAAAAGACAAAAAGTGACTTCATCCTTTTTACACCTTGTGATACGCCTTTTTTCCCTACGAATCTTTTAGATAAACTCCAAAGTGCGGTTAAAAATGACCGCACTTTCATTGCTTATGCTTGCGATGAGGAACGTGAACATCCCGTTTTTTGTTTAATGTCCGTTCAACTAAAAGAACAATTACGACACTATTTAGCATCGGGTGAACGACGCCTTTTACAGTTTATGAAAGAAAATGACGGGATTTCAGTAAAATTTACGAAAGAAGAAGGCAACTTCGAGAATTTTAATACGCTGGATGATTTAAAAAAAGTAATCTAATCGATAACTAGCAAAAGTGCGGTTTGTTTTTATTATTTACGGGCACCAAATATCGCAATCAACTCTTTCACTTTTACGCGTTTTTCTGAATTCTGACTAATAGAACGTTGAACTTTTACCCGTTTAAATTTTGCACCGTTATAAATTTCACGGGTAAATTTAGTATCGTGATTAGAGATCAATATCGAAATTTGTTTTTCTTTTTGTATAGATTTCGCTAAATCTGCCAAAGCATGTTGTTGCGCTAGACCAAACTCATTGCCCGCATAACCAGTAAAATTAGTATCCTGTTGTAGCGGAGCATAAGGCGGATCGCAATAAATCACCGAATCTTTATCTGCCAGTTCAAAAGTTTTTTGAAAATCACAACATAAAAACACCGCACTTTGCGCTTTATGAGCGAAATAACGTAATTCATCTTCTGGAAAATAATGAGTTTTGTAAGCCCCAAAAGGCACATTAAATTCATTTTTGCTGTTATAACGGCATAATCCGTTAAAACCAAAACGGTTCAAATATAAAAAAATAATCGAACGTTCGAAAGGCTCCGTAGAGGCATTGAATTGACGACGTTTAGCATAGTAATAATCGGGTGTATTGGCATCATCAGCAAAAAAAATCGGTTTACAAGCTTCAATATAACCATCTACATTTTCTTTAATAATATTGAATAGATTGATTAAATCTGGGTTGATATCTGCCAAAATATAGCGTTCAAAATTAGAATTAAGAAATACTGCTCCAGCACCCACAAATGGCTCAATTAAGCAGTTTTTTTTGTTTGGAAAGGCTTTATTTATATCGTCCGTTAAGCGAAATTTTCCCCCCGCCCATTTTAAAAATGGACGGTGTTTTAACTTAGGTTTTAAAGATTGTTTTTTCGGACGTAACATCTTAATCCGTTTGAGTACAACGACGAATTGCATTTAACACGAGGGTATGATCGGTATCATTCGCCACATAAGCTTGACCTAGAGATTTGAGTAGCACCAGACGCAATTTACCCGCTAGAACTTTTTTATCACGCATCATATGCGGTAAATAGTCCTCCGGCTGCATCGTATCCGGTGATACGGTGGGCAAATTGGCACGAGCAAGTAATTTTTCAAGGCGAGACACATCTGCAATAGAAATATCTCCAAGTTCTTCCGAAAGTGCCGCTGCCATCATCATTCCCGTTGAAACAGCTTCTCCATGAAGCCAGTTTCCATAACCTAGATGAGTTTCAATGGCATGCCCAAAAGTATGTCCAAGATTGAGCAATGCACGATCGCCTTTTTCTGTTTCATCTCTCGCGACCACATTTGCTTTAATTTGGCAACAACGAGAAATACAATGTTGAAGTGCCTCAGGATGCAAAGCGACAAGTTCATCAATATGTTGTTCTAGCCATTCAAAAAATTCGTAATCTAAAATGGAGCCATATTTGATAACTTCGGCAAGCCCCGCGTTTACTTCACGTTTAGGAAGGGTATTAAGCGTGAGCGTATCAATAATAACCATTGATGGCTGATAGAACGCGCCAATCATATTTTTGCCTAATTCATGATTAACCGCCGTTTTACCGCCCACTGAAGAATCCACTTGTGAAAGCAATGTGGTTGGAATTTGAATTAAACGGACGCCGCGCTGATAACTTGCCGCAGCAAATCCAGCAACATCGCCAATTACGCCGCCTCCCAATGCAATAATCGTGGTATCTCGTCCATGATTATTTTTCAAAAGAGCGGTGAAAATTAAGTTTAAAGATTCAAGTGTTTTGTATTTTTCGCCATCTGGCAATAAAACATGATCGACCACGCAACCACGTTTTTCTAACGCATAGATAACTGTATCAAGATAAAACTGTGCAACCGTGGGATTCGTTACAATCATCACGCGATCCCCAGGTTTAATCGGGTAACTACGTTCATCTTGCAATAAGCCACTACCAATTAAAATAGGATAGCGACGCTCTTGCAATTCCACATTGACGCACAACATAATTTATCCTTAGGTGTGTTTAAAGCGAACCATTTAGTCCAGTCATATTATCAATTAAATCAACAATTTGATTTACCATTACTTTGGCATTTTGTTCATCGGTTGGCAACGTGATGTCCGCAATTTCTTCATAAAACGGGTTGCGAGTCTTTGCTAAATCTTCCAATACTTGACGAGGATTCTCTGCATCTTGAAGCAATGGACGTTTTTTATCACGTTGAGTACGTTGGAATTGTTTTTCCACCGTCGTTTCTAAATAAATCACAATACCGCGTGCTGATAAATAATTACGGCTTTCCTTAGAAAGCACTGCGCCACCACCAGTTGAAAGAACGATACCTTGCATTTGTGTGAGTTCGTTAATAATGCGTTCTTCACGTTTGCGGAAGCCGTCTTCGCCTTCCAAATCAAAAATCCAGCTAATATCCGCGCCCGTACGTTCTTCAATCACTGCATCGGAATCAATAAAATCCATATTAAGCTGTTGTGCTAATTGACGACCGATAGTGCTTTTACCCGCCCCCATTGGCCCTACTAAAAAAATATTACGTTTTTCCGCCATTGTTCTTTATCTAATAAAAGTGAAATAAAATGCGATCATTTCTAATGAAAATAAACTGCGTAAAAATGCAGAAGATAGAAAGATCTCCCAAAAATGGGCTAGATTATCGCAATAAATTACCCTATTTTTCAACCTTTATAGGGAATTTATTTTCTACGAGAAATCATCTAAATATGGAATAGTTAAAATTCTCAATCATCTATGAAGTCTTCAAGCCTCAGACTAATAACAAAAATAGCGCATTAAGTACGCGCTATTTTTAGCCTATTTTTCAATTTTATTTTTTAGGTAACGCATCAGTTGAAGCATTAAACTTCACATTTGATGAAGTATAAGCCTCAAAGTGCGGGTGTTTTTTCATAAATTTTATGAAACTTTCTGCATCAGGTAAGTAGGTATCAACGCCCTCATATTTTGGATCATTAAATAATTTACCAAAGGTTTTGTAACCGTCTTTACCGCCTGCAACATAAGCATTTGTTCCGACAAGATAACGTTTGTTATCATCAATCGGTTCCCATTGTTGGGTTTGTTTATTCAAGACTTCAACACTCACTAAACGTTTACCTTCCGCATTTGGTGTTTCATTCGCTTCATAGCGAATACCCGCACCATAAGGGAATGCGCCTGTAGAGCCATCAACTAAAGCAAATTGCATCGCATCTTCAAGCACTTGTTTCACTAACGAACCTTCCATTTTGTAGGTATATAAGGTATTTCCGAAAGGCAAGAAAGTATAAGCATCATTAAAAGTCACATTGCCTGGTAAAATATCTGCACGCACACCACCTGCATTTTGAATGGTTAAATCCACTGTTTTGAGTTCGTTATACATTGTTTCTGCAATAAAGCGTGTCGCAATAGAACCTTCAGGATTAGAGCCTGCTTTATTTGGGATACGGTTTGCTGAACCACCTGGCATTGCAGAACCAGTGATGACGCCCACAATTTCTTGTGCTAAGTGATCTTTTTCACTTTTATATTTAGCAATAAGCTTATCGGTTTTTGCATCGTGATCATCAAGTGAAATACTTTTCATTGATTTTAAAGTATCAAGTGCTTTTTTACGTTCATCGCCAGCTAATTCAGCCCATTTACCTTCCGAATTTTTCACTTGAAGTTTATGAGAACTCATTAACACGTGAGGAATTTTACGAGTAATAGACGCAATACCTTGAGGACTGAATTTAACACCTAAATCACCCACAACAGCAGAATAAGCCCAGCCTTCCATTACAAATACCGGTTCGCCATTTGGATTTTTAAATTCAAGGGGATATTCATAGATTACTGGCAATTTTAAACCACGTAATTCATCATTTCCGTATAAATAATGTGAATCGCCAGTAACGATCACATCAATATCATTCACTTTTTGAGCAATTTCGATATTTTTTTCACTTCCAGCGTGTGAAAGTAAAATGATTTTATTAATGCCTTGTTGTTTTAAAGCATTTGCCATAATTTGTGCGGTAGCAATTTCATCATAGAACTTCACATCCTTACCAGGAGAAGAGGAATTCACGGTTTTATTCACGGTATCTAAACCAATAATGGCAATTTTTTCTCCATCCACCGTGAAAATATCGTAAGGTTTCCATTTGTTATACAAAATTGAACTTTTATCAGGAATCACATTAGCTGAAAGCACAGGGATTTTTAATGGCTCAAGCAGTTTTAATAACCCTTCATTACCCGCGTCAAATTCATGATTACCCAAAGTAAAATAATGGAAATTACCTGCATTCATCACTGCAGCATCTGCAGAACCGCCAAACAGCGTAAAGTAAAGTGTACCAGTAATGGCATCGCCTGCATGCAGTACTAATGGATTTTTGTATTTTTTACGCAATTCGTTAAGTTTTGCATTGACAGCAGAAAAACCACCAATATCCACTTTGGTTTGCTGACCATTTAAATTAATCCGTGTTTCGTGTGGTTCTAAATAAGAATGGTGATCATTAATGTGCAAAATACTTAATTCCACAGCTTTGTGAGCTTGTGGTGCTTCTTTGGCAAGAGCTGCACTAGTGAAAAGCATCGCGAATGCACTGAGTGCAAAGGTGGCTGATTTTTTGGATAAAAGCATAAAAACTCCTGTTGATAAGGGATTAATTTAAACCTTCTAGCATTGCTTGAAAGGTTTTGTAACGAATTGCATCATTATTGTGCTGTAAATTTTCTCGAGGTTGATCTAGATACGAAAAATCATCAACTTCCACACCTTTAAATTGGAGATTGAACATCATATTTGCTAAAGCAAGGCGAGGCTTAATTTCAGAAGAAGGAGTAATCAAACTTACACGATTTTCAGTAATCGGAAAAATAGTTTGATTAGGAAAATCTTGACGCATTTGTTCAATCATTTTTTGAAATATATCTTTGGCATTCAAAGACAATAATATAATTTGATCTGCTTTCGCTCCCCGCTCCATTAAAGCCTGAACAAATTGCTCCGAATTATCTGTTTGACGAATATAAATTTTTGCCTGCTCATTTGCTAAAAAAGATACCAATAAGTTTTTCTTCATTTCCTGAATTAAATTAGCATCGCCAGTATTTATCGGCTCAAAATATAAGTAATCAAGAAATTTAGGAGTGAGATTTTTATCTGTTTTAAAAATGCGAGTGAGGATTTTTTCGCTTATTTGGATCTGATTATCAAGAAATTGGGGAGGTAAAGAAAAAAGTGCGGTAAGTTTTTTTTGTAAATTTGTAATTTGTTGTTTGTCTTGTTTAGCTAAAGCTATTGAAAATTGTTGCTTCAAAGCCTCAGCAGATTCAGTAGATATTGATTGATGAGAAGATGGACTAGCTATTACACCTTGTTGAACACCAATAAATGATGCCAATCCAATTAACACAGAATGAAAACCAATTTTCATAATAAACCTCATTTAACTGATATTTTATTAATGTAAAATACCGCTATACGCGTAAATTTAACCTAAAACAGCTGAGCGCCTCGTATTATATCGCAAAACAAAATAAATTGTGAATGATAATTAAGAGGAATATAACCTACTTTTATGCACACAAAACTTGCAATTTTGCTTGAAAAGTATAAAATTCGCAGGCTTTTTGTCTATATATACAGAGAAAAAAGTAAGCTATATTCTTAAATAACTTTCGAATTTGAGAATATTCTTTTAGTAATTAAACATTTAGAGGAAGGTTATGGTAACCATTCGTTTATCTCGTGGCGGAGCTAAAAAACGCCCATTTTATCAAATCGTAGTAGCTGACAGCCGTTCACCTCGTGACGGTCGCTTCATTGAGCGTGTAGGTTTCTTCAACCCAATCGCACAGGGTAACGCAGAACGTCTTCGCATTAATCTTGAGCGTGTAAATCACTGGGTTGCTCAAGGTGCTTCACTTTCTGATCGTGTTGCAACTTTGGTAAAAGAAGCTCAAAAAGCAGCATAATTTTGCTTTTTGATTTAGTTCTTAAGCTAAGATAGGTGAAAAATATGGGACAACAACATATTGAAGTTGTGGGCAAATTAGGCTCAACCTACGGTATTCGTGGGTGGTTACGTATTTATTCATCAACAGAACAAGCGGAAAGCATTTTTAATTATCAACCTTGGTTTTTAAAAATTAAAGGCGAATGGCAACCCATCGAATTAGAAAACTGGCGTTATCATAATCACGAAATCATCGTTAAATTAAAAGGCGTTGATGATCGTGAAGCCGCACAAATTTTAGCGAATATTGAAATTGGTGTGGATTTATCTGTATTCCCAAAACTGGAAGAGGGCGATTATTACTGGCACGATTTAATCGGTTGTTCAGTCATAAACTTAGAAGGTTATACAATGGGAACGGTAACAGAGATGATGGAAACCGGTTCTAATGATGTGTTAGTGGTTAAAGCCAATACCAAAGATGCTTTTGGAAAACAAGAGCGGTTAATTCCGTTCTTGTATGAACAAGTAGTTAAAAGAGTCGATCTCACCACGAAAACAATTGAAGTGGATTGGGACGCTGGTTTCTAATCTCAAGTATGCACAAACGTAATGTAGTAGGCTTTTTATGTGGATAGGGGTGATTTCATTATTCCCCGGAATGTTTAAAGCGATTACGGAATTTGGGGTTACAGGCAGAGCCGTAAAACATAATCTTCTGCAAGTAGAATGTTGGAATCCTAGAGATTTTACATTCGACAAGCATAAAACCGTGGATGACCGTCCTTATGGTGGTGGTCCGGGAATGCTGATGATGGTGCAACCTTTACGGGATGCGATTCATGCTGCGAAAGCAGCGGCAGGAGAAAGCGCAAAGGTGATTTACCTTTCGCCACAAGGACGTAAACTCGATCAAGGCGGCGTAACCGAGCTTGCTCAAAATCAGAAATTGATTTTGGTATGTGGACGTTACGAAGGTATTGATGAGCGATTGATTCAAACTGAAATCGATGAAGAATGGTCAATTGGCGATTACGTTCTAACCGGTGGGGAATTGCCGGCAATGACATTAATTGATGCTGTTGCACGTTTTATTCCCGGTGTATTAGGCAAGCAAGCCTCCGCAGAAGAAGATTCTTTTGCAGATGGTTTATTAGATTGCCCACATTACACTAGACCAGAAGTGTTAGAAGGATTAACTGTACCGTCCGTGCTGATGTCGGGACATCACGAAGAAATTCGGAAATGGCGATTAAAACAATCGCTACAAAGAACGTGGCTCCGACGCCCTGAGCTCTTAGAAAGCCTAGCTCTGACTGACGAACAACGTAAACTGTTAAAAAAGGTGCAAGCCGAGCATAGCAGTTAGTTTCAGTTACATCTAGGATCAATAAAGGATCAAACAATGTCTAACATTATCAAACAACTTGAACAAGAACAATTAAAACAAAATGTACCTAGCTTCCGCCCAGGTGATACTTTAGAAGTTAAAGTATGGGTAGTTGAAGGTAGCAAACGTCGTTTGCAAGCATTCGAAGGCGTGGTTATTGCAATTCGTAACCGTGGCTTGCACTCAGCATTTACTTTGCGTAAAGTATCTAACGGCGTAGGCGTTGAGCGTGTATTCCAAACTCACTCTCCAGCTGTAGACTCTATCGCAGTTAAACGTAAAGGTGCGGTACGTAAAGCTAAACTTTACTACTTACGTGAACGTTCAGGTAAATCAGCTCGTATTAAAGAGCGTTTGGGTGCATAATTCATTATATTTAATGATAATCTAAAAAACCTTGGGATGTCCCAAGGTTTTTTTAGTATCCTAACGTTCTGTCTTCTAAAGGTATCACCTATATATCATGAACTCCATTAATATTCCGTATACTATCATCTTATAAATTCAAAAATAATTAGCAAATATTCCAAATACTCATAAATATGTAATTATTATACTCCCTCAATCCTTATTTTTCGTGCTTAAATCATAAAAATCGATCTTTCAATTGACATCAATATCTAGGACATTACTCTAAAAAATATATCAAAGTAACTAAATTATTAGTTCACTTTACGATTAAAACAATAGTAAGAAGCAATTTCAATAAATTAGATATTCCTCGTATAAAACAGTATAATTCCATCAATAGATCATAAACCAACAGGAGTATTTTATGAAATTATATGGTTTAATTGGTGCGTGCTCATTTGTTCCACATGTGGCATTAGAGTGGGTAAAAATACGTGAAAATGCGGATTATGAATTTGAAGCTGTCACGCGTGAGTTAATTAAATCACCTGAATTTTTATCATTGAATCCACGCGGGGCAGTACCCGTATTAGTTGATGGCGATTTAGTTCTATCGCAAAATCAAGCAATTTTGCACTATTTAGATGAACTTTATCCGAATTCAAAATTATTCGGTAGCAAAACGGTACGTGATAAAGCCAAAGCCGCTCGCTGGTTAGCATTTTTTAATGCGGATATTCATAAATCTTTTGTGCCTCTATTCCGTTTACCAAACTATGCGAAAGATAACGAAACACTCTCACACACTATTCGCCAGCTATCAGTAGAGCAAATTTTAGATCAACTTGCAGTCGCAAATGAACATTTAGAAAGCCATATCTATTTTGGCGAATCGATTTCAGTTGCCGATGCGTATCTTTACATTATGCTAAATTGGTGTCGAGCAGTAGGCATAGATTTCAGCCACTTAACTCAACTTTCAGCTTTTATACAACGCATTGAGGCTGATCAAGCTATCGAAAATGTGAGAAAAATTGAAGAACTAAAAGTATAAACAATAATGCCCCGTATCTTTGATCTTCCATAAGAAGTTAGACTTATTTAATTCAAGGACTGAGTTCTATCATTCACATAGCTCAGTCCTTTTAGTATCCCCTGAATGAGCTCATGGCGTAATAATGAATATACTTATGGAGCGTTTTTTCATTTCTTCAAACGTCTCAAATAGTTCACCGTAATACATCATCCAAAGATGCCTTTCATCTTTTTTAGAATGACATTCTTTGCTTCCAGCTCCAAAATCCAATATTTCAAACGTTCATCTTCAGTGGTTCGGTTTGGATGGCAATTTTAAGGTATTTAGGTTCCATGCTTAAGAAACCTCCATGTTTGGGTATTAAGCCATTTATGCTTTTTTCAAAGACTTGTAACCATCGGATAATAACAAGCTGATCAGCAATACCAAAGTATAAACAGGAAGTTTCTACAAAAAATTGCCCATTTTTAACCGTTTGTATCACGTTAAGTTTAAATTTAAGTGAGTAATTTCGCTTCTTACCCAGCACAGCTAACCCATTGATTCTACTATGATTAAACTGGTTAATCTAATCTCGCAATGTTCTGCTGTCAAGTTGAAAATGTTTACGGATGAGTGAATGATTTTTACCATTTTGAATATAAAATTCGATGACTTGTTGTTTGAAAAGAGTGTTGTATTTGGCTATAAAAAATCTGCATCTTAGTTAGTTGCTGATTTAGTCTAATTTTTTGGGTGCAGATCAAATATGGGTCATTTTACCATTTATATGGTATTTTTATCTGTAAACTCACTATTTTTCTAGAAATTCATTTTTAAATACATCTTTTACAACTAAATCCATTGTTCATAGATTATGACATTTATCTTTTTTATCCGTCATCTTACAATTAATTTATATAAGTAAAAATATCTTGTTTTTTATCATCGTTAAATTTAGAATAGATATAAATAATTATCATTAAGATTTAAGGGGGTATATGAATATTATAATTAATAAACGTATCTTTTTATTAGTCACCTTTGTAGGTATTCAACTCAATGTAACCGCAAAGCAAAATTCTTCTAATTCTAATAGAGAGGAGTTATTACCTATCATTGTGAACACTGACGAGGATAGTAATAAACTACCTGGTCGTTCAGTATTAAAACAGAAAAATATCGAACAACAACAAGCTGACAATGCAGCGAATTTAATTAATATTTTGCCAGGTGTGAATATGGCAGGTGGGTTTCGCCCTGGCGGACAAACATTAAATATTAATGGAATGGGTGACGCTGAAGATGTTAGAGTTCAGTTAGATGGAGCGACAAAAAGTTTTGAAAAATACCAACAGGGTTCTATTTTTATTGAACCCGAATTGTTAAGAAAAGTAACTGTGGATAAAGGAAATTATTCTCCTCAATATGGTAATGGTGGTTTTGCTGGAACTGTAAAATTTGAAACTAGGGATGCTAGGGATTTCTTGAAAGAAAACCAGAAAATAGGTGGTTTGTTAAAGTATGGAAATAATAGCAATAATAACCAAAAAACTTATAGCACTGCACTAGTTTTACAAAATGAACAAAAAAATATTGATTTATTATTATTTGGTTCTGTAAGAAATGCTGGCGATTATAAAAGACCAGACAATAGCAAAATTCTTTTTTCAAAAAATAATCAAAAAACTGGATTAATAAAAGTAAATTGGCAAATTACTCCTGAACATTTATTAACTTTATCCAGTGTTTATGGCATTCATAAAGGGTGGGAACCTTGGGCAGCAAAAAGAGATGTGACATCAAGACCAACAGAAACAGAAATAAAACGCTATGGGATTGATGTTGCGTGGAAACGTAAACTTGTTTATCGAGATCAAAAAGATGAAAGTTATTCATTGAAATATCGCTATTTACCTGAAAATAATAAGTGGATTAATTTATCTGTTCAGCTGAGTTATAGTAAAACAGAACAGAATGATACTCGCCATGAGAAAGTCACTTCTTCATTCCTAGGTACATTAGGAAATAAAAGTTGGATAACTTATTCAGATCTTACTTTTGATATAAGTAACACAAGTACTCTAAATATTGGGCGTGCTGAGCATGAACTACTATTTGGTTTGCAATGGTTAAAAAACACAAGAAATACTTTAATGTATCACAAGGGGAAGATGAATGATAAAACCTATAATTATGGCTATTTCCAACCCTATTATATGCCATCTGGACGTCAATATACACAGGCGTTTTATTTACAAGATCAAATAAAATGGAAAAATATAATTTTTAGCACAGGAGCGCGTTATGACCATATCAATAATATAGGACAGAAAAATTTAGCACCACAATATAATGATATATCTGCAGGGCATAATTATTCTCAGAAAAATTATAATGGCTGGTCTTATTATTTAGGTCTTAAGTATGATGTAAACCATTATTTAAGTTTATTTACAAATTTTAGTAGAACTTGGCGTGCACCTGTTATTGATGAACAATATGAGACACAATATAGTAAAGCTTCTGTACCTGCGACTTCTTTGAATTTAGAAAAAGAAATGATTAGTCAGACCAGAGGAGGAGGGATTGTTACGCTTAATAATTTATTTCAAGAGGATGATACCTTTCAATTTAGAGCTACTTATTTTTACCACCGTGGTAAAAATGAAATATTTAAAACCAGAGGAGTTAATTGTGTAGGCAATGCTTTAGATGTTGATAATAAGATTTGTCCTAAAATTATTAGTAATTACCGTAATTTACCTGGTTATGTTATTCAAGGAGCGGAATTAGAAGCTTATTATCAATCCACTTATTTATTTGGTGAGCTAACATATTCTTATGTAAAAGGAAAACGTGACACCTCACCAAGAAACCCATGGGGTAAAACCTCAACATGGATTGCAGAAATTCCCCCTAGAAAGGCAACTGCTACTTTAGGTTTCAATGTTCCAAAATATTATCTCACAGTAGGTTGGCGTGCTGAGTTTGTAAGAAGACAAGATCGATCGCCATCGTCTGGAGACCCCAAAGCATCATATTATTTGTCATTACCAGCTTCAAGAGGATACAGCCTACATAACCTATTCCTTTCTTGGACTCCTGAAAAAATTAAAGGTATGAATATTAAGATTACGGTGGATAATTTATTTAACCGAGCATATAACCCTTATCTAGGCGAATTGGCTTCTGGAACAGGTAGGAATATCAAATTTAGCCTATCTCAGAAATTTTAGAATAAATAGCCCGATTGAATCTAATCGGGCTTTATCATAACTATAATTAGGCAAAACCTAACTATAATGTCCATTATACAAGATTAATCATAAATATACTTTTTTGAAAAAAATTTACAGAAAATTTATCTTAATATAAGAGATATATTAAGATAAATACATCATTAAAGAATGTAGAGATAATAGGTATAATCCCCTATACTAATTTTAGTATTCTTTGAAGAGCAAATTTAAATAATAAATCCAAAATAAATACAATATCTGAAATTATAGATAAGTATTAAAATTATATTTTATCTTTACCCTATTACTATTCATAATAGAAACTAAACTCACCTAAAAATTTAAATATAATTTAATGTCTAGTCTAACAACAAAGCCAACGCATATTTCTTCTTGTTTTCCTTTCTTTCCGATTAATATCATTAGTTTTCACAAATATTACTATTCAAAACGATACCCTCTCTCCTTACTAATTTTTCTACCATAAGAATATCATTAGAATAAACTATTAAGAATAAAGTTAAAGTAACAGTATTATGTAACAAGTTATCAATAATTCGATATAACTTTTCATATAAAAGCAATGTACCTTCATAACATAATTACAATGTATCCTGTTATAAATTTATAGCAATGTCCTAAATAGTAAAGAGTACGAACAAAATACATATAGGCTATTAATTACTTTAAAAGTATTAGAATATATTTATAGATTTAGGAATAATTACATTTATCTATTAAAGTATGGTTAATCTAGAGAAATTTTTTACAGCAATACAACAACCTTACAAAGAATTCAAATATTCTGATTTTTAGGAAAAAACAAAAAACCCAGTTTTTCAACTGGGGTTCTATATTTATTCTTTATCTAATTTGTTTAATTTTAATTCTGTTTTTACTTAATTTAATTTTATCTGTCTTAGATAAATTTAAATTTAGATTTTTTATTTGATAACCCGGCGGTGCCCTACTCTCACATGGGGAAACCCCACACTACCATCGGCATTACAGCGTTTCACTTCTGAGTTCGGTATGGTCTCAGGTGGTTCCACCGCACTATCGCCGCCGGGATAATTCTTTGATAACTTCTCTCTTTGTTTCTTCTCTTTTACGACTTCACTTTTTTCGTCTCTCTTCTTATCGGCAACAAGCTGAATAGTTAGTTTAGTTTAGTTAATTTCTCTTCTCTTTCGCTCTTTTCCCAAAAACACTTGAGCGTTGTATAGTTAAGCCTCTCGGGCAATTAGTATCTGTTAGCTCAATGACTCACATCACTTACACACCAGACCTATCTACGTCTTCGTCTTAAACAACCCTTACTGTCTTAAAGACAGGGAGAACTCATCTCTTGGCAAGTTTCGTGCTTAGATGCTTTCAGCACTTATCTCTTCCGCACTTAGCTACCCGGCAATGCGTCTGGCGACACAACCGGAACACCAGTGGTGCGTCCACTCCGGTCCTCTCGTACTAGGAGCAGCCCCAACCAATTCTCCTACGCCCACGGCAGATAGGGACCGAACTGTCTCACGACGTTCTAAACCCAGCTCGCGTACCACTTTAAATGGCGAACAGCCATACCCTTGGGACCTACTTCAGCCCCAGGATGTGATGAGCCGACATCGAGGTGCCAAACACCGCCGTCGATATGAACTCTTGGGCGGTATCAGCCTGTTATCCCCGGAGTACCTTTTATCCGTTGAGCGATGGCCCTTCCATTCAGAACCACCGGATCACTATGACCTACTTTCGTACCTGCTCGACTTGTCTGTCTCGCAGTTAAGCTTGCTTATACCATTGCACTAACCTCACGATGTCCGACCGTGATTAGCAAACCTTCGTGCTCCTCCGTTACGCTTTGGGAGGAGACCGCCCCAGTCAAACTACCCACCAGACACTGTCCGAGACCGCGTTCCGCAATCTTCGTTAGAACATCAAACGTTAAAGGGTGGTATTTCAAGGTCGCCTCCACAATGACTGGCGTCACTGCTTCAAAGGCTCCCACCTATCCTACACATCAAAATTCAATGTTCAGTGTCAAGCTATAGTAAAGGTTCACGGGGTCTTTCCGTCTAGCCGCGGGTACACCGCATCTTCACGGCGATTTCAATTTCACTGAGTCTCGGGTGGAGACAGCCTGGCCATCATTATGCCATTCGTGCAGGTCGGAACTTACCCGACAAGGAATTTCGCTACCTTAGGACCGTTATAGTTACGGCCGCCGTTTACTGGGGCTTCGATCAGGTGCTTCTCTTTCGATTACACCATCAATTAACCTTCCAGCACCGGGCAGGCATCACACCCTATACCTCCACTTTCGTGTTTGCAGAGTGCTGTGTTTTTAATAAACAGTTGCAGCCAGCTGGTATCTTCGACCGGTTCAACCTTCGAGAGTAAATCTCTACAATCTACGCCGGCGCACCTTCTCCCGAAGTTACGGTGCTATTTTGCCTAGTTCCTTCACCCGAGTTCTCTCAAGCGCCTGAGTATTCTCTACCTGACCACCTGTGTCGGTTTTCAGTACGGTTTAGTAAAGCCTGTCGCTTAGTGGCTTTTCCTGGAAGTGTGGTATCAGTTACTTCAGCTCCTTAGAGCCTCGTCATCATCTCTCAGTGTTTAATAGAAGTCCGGATTTGCCTAAACTTCCCACCTACCAACTTAAACGCACATATCCAACAGTGCGATAACCTAACCTACTCCGTCCCCACATCGCAGCTTTACCAAGTACAGGAATATTAACCTGTTTCCCATCGACTACGCTTTTCAGCCTCGCCTTAGGGGCCGACTCACCCTGCCCCGATTAACGTTGGACAGGAACCCTTGGTCTTCCGGCGAACGGGTTTTTCACCCGTTTTATCGTTACTTATGTCAGCATTCGCACTTCTGATACGTCCAGCTAACCTCTCGATTAACCTTCATCCGCTTACAGAACGCTCCCCTACCCAACAGACTTTCGTCTGATGCCGCAGCTTCGGTGCTATATTTCAGCCCCGTTACATCTTCCGCGCAGGCCGACTCGACTAGTGAGCTATTACGCTTTCTTTAAATGATGGCTGCTTCTAAGCCAACATCCTAGCTGTCTAAGCCTTCCCACTTCGTTTCCCACTTAATATAGACTTGGGGACCTTAGCTGGCGGTCTGGGTTGTTTCCCTCTCCACGACGGACGTTAGCACCCGCCGTGTGTCTCCTGAGTATCACTCTTTGGTATTCGTAGTTTGCATCGGGTTGGTAATCCGGGATGGACCCCTAGCCGAAACAGTGCTCTACCCCCAAAGGTGTCACCTCAAGGCTCTACCTAAATAGATTTCGGGGAGAACCAGCTATCTCCCGGTTTGATTGGCCTTTCACCCCCAGCCACAAGTCATCCGCTAATTTTTCAACATTAGTCGGTTCGGTCCTCCAGTTAGTGTTACCCAACCTTCAACCTGCCCATGGCTAGATCACCGGGTTTCGGGTCTATACCTTGCAACTATTCGCCCAGTTAAGACTCGGTTTCCCTTCGGCTCCCCTATTCGGTTAACCTCGCTACAAAATATAAGTCGCTGACCCATTATACAAAAGGTACGCAGTCACCCTTTCAGGCTCCCACTGCTTGTACGTACAAGGTTTCAGGTTCTATTTCACTCCCCTCACCGGGGTTCTTTTCGCCTTTCCTTCACAGTACTGGTTCACTATCGGTCAATCAGGAGTATTTAGCCTTGGAGGATGGTCCCCCTTCTTCAAACAGGATATCACGTGTCCCGCCCTACTTCTCGTTAGCTTAGTACCACAATATGGTTTTTAGATACGGGATTATCACCCTCTTTGATTGTGTTTCCCAACACATTCTCCTAACTATACTGCTATCACTTACTGGCTCTTTCGCTTTCGCTCGCCGCTACTGACGAAATCTCGGTTGATTTCTTTTCCTCGGGGTACTTAGATGTTTCAGTTCTCCCGGTTTGCCTCAACAAGCTATGAATTCACTTGTTAATAGTAGATTCTTCATCTACTGGGTTTCCCCATTCGGATATCTTGGATTAAACGCCTCTTATCGACTCATCCAAGCTTTTCGCAGATTAGCACGTCCTTCTTCGCCTCTGATTGCCAAGGCATCCACCTTGTACGCTTAGTCACTTAACTATACAACCTCAAATGTTTTCAATCACTTTAAGTTTTCACTTCAAAGTGCGGTCAATTTGATGCGTATCTTCATTCAACTAAACACTTGATTGCTTTTGTTCAATCAAGATTTTATGCAAAACAGGTTTTGTTTTTAGAGTTTCCTTTTCAGTTCTCTCTTTCACTTTCCTATCTTGCCTACTCAGACTTTCTCTCGAAAATCTCTTGTTTTCAGCTTGTTTCCAATTTTTTAAAGAACAGTTGATAAAACTTTTCAGTTATCATCGTTAAATAAACTAAAAAAAATTAAAATTAAAATTAAAATTAAATTTAAAATTAAACTTAAAACTAAGAATAAAATAACCTAATATTTAAAATAGTTTAATCACTACCTTAATACATTATTAATTTATCTTTTTCTAATTTACTTAACGATGATAAGTGGTGGAGATAAGCGGGATCGAACCGCTGACCTCCTGCGTGCAAGGCAGGCGCTCTCCCAGCTGAGCTATATCCCCATTTCATCATAATTTAATAACTAATTATTTACCTTTTAGTTATTATTTATTTACACTACACCTTTCGCTTCACTCACTCTCAGAGTGGTGGGTCTGAGTGGACTTGAACCACCGACCTCACCCTTATCAGGGGTGCGCTCTAACCACCTGAGCTACAGACCCAAGGGTAATGTTTTCTCCTGCTCATTTGTCTACAATTATCAGCCAATCTGTGTGAGCACTCGCTGTCTCTCGTCTTTGGTAAGGAGGTGATCCAACCGCAGGTTCCCCTACGGTTACCTTGTTACGACTTCACCCCAGTCATGAATCATACCGTGGTAAACGCCCTCCTAAAGGTTAAGCTATCTACTTCTGGTACAACCCACTCCCATGGTGTGACGGGCGGTGTGTACAAGGCCCGGGAACGTATTCACCGCGACATTCTGATTCGCGATTACTAGCGATTCCGACTTCATGGAGTCGAGTTGCAGACTCCAATCCGGACTTAGACGTACTTTATGAGATTCGCTCCACCTCGCAGCTTCGCTTCCCTCTGTATACGCCATTGTAGCACGTGTGTAGCCCTACTCGTAAGGGCCATGATGACTTGACGTCATCCCCACCTTCCTCCAGTTTATCACTGGCAGTCTCCTTTGAGTTCCCGACCGTATCGCTGGCAACAAAGGATAAGGGTTGCGCTCGTTGCGGGACTTAACCCAACATTTCACAACACGAGCTGACGACAGCCATGCAGCACCTGTCTCAACGTTCCCGAAGGCACTCCAATATCTCTATCGGATTCGTTGGATGTCAAGAGTAGGTAAGGTTCTTCGCGTTGCATCGAATTAAACCACATGCTCCACCGCTTGTGCGGGCCCCCGTCAATTCATTTGAGTTTTAACCTTGCGGCCGTACTCCCCAGGCGGTCGATTTATCACGTTAGCTACGGGCGCCAGAGTTAAACCCCAACCCCCAAATCGACAGCGTTTACAGCGTGGACTACCAGGGTATCTAATCCTGTTTGCTCCCCACGCTTTCGCACATGAGCGTCAGTACATTCCCAAGGGGCTGCCTTCGCCTTCGGTATTCCTCCACATCTCTACGCATTTCACCGCTACACGTGGAATTCTACCCCTCCCTAAAGTACTCTAGTTACCCAGTCTGAAATGCTATTCCCAGGTTAAGCCCGGGGCTTTCACACCTCACTTAAATAACCGCCTGCGTGCCCTTTACGCCCAGTTATTCCGATTAACGCTCGCACCCTCCGTATTACCGCGGCTGCTGGCACGGAGTTAGCCGGTGCTTCTTCTGTATTTAACGTCAATTTGATGTACTATTAACACATCAACCTTCCTCAATACCGAAAGAACTTTACAACCCGAAGGCCTTCTTCATTCACGCGGCATGGCTGCGTCAGGGTTCCCCCATTGCGCAATATTCCCCACTGCTGCCTCCCGTAGGAGTCTGGACCGTGTCTCAGTTCCAGTGTGGCTGGTCATCCTCTCAGACCAGCTAGAGATCGCAGGCTTGGTAGGCCTTTACCCCACCAACTACCTAATCCCACTTGGGCTCATCCTATGGCATGCGGCCTTACAGTCCCGCACTTTCATCTTCCGATTCTACGCGGTATTAGCGACAGTTTCCCGTCGTTATCCCCCTCCATAAGCCAGATTCCCAAGCATTACTCACCCGTCCGCCACTCGTCAGCAAGAAAGCAAGCTTCCTCCTGCTACCGTTCGACTTGCATGTGTTAAGCCTGCCGCCAGCGTTCAATCTGAGCCATGATCAAACTCTTCAATTCAAGTTCAATCGCTCAATATACTGCTTAGCTATAAATAAACACTACTTAAAAAAGTAATTATGAATTTTCAGTTAAGCACCTATTAAGACTTCAAAATTAAAAAATATTTTTAAAACAAGTCAATCAACAAGTGCCCACACAGATTGTCTGATATATTGTTAAAGAGCAAAATAAAGTGGTCGGCGAGATAGGATTTGAACCTACGACCCACTGGTCCCAAACCAGTTGCGCTACCAAGCTGCGCTACTCGCCGTCAGATCTTATATAGATAAGATGGGGTGGCTAATGGGATTCGAACCCACGACAACTGGAATCACAATCCAGGGCTCTACCAACTGAGCTATAGCCACCATTAGGAGCTGTTATTGCACTGACCTGGCGCGCTCGACAAGATTCGAACTTGCGACCTTTGGCTCCGGAGGCCAACGCTCTATCCAACTGAGCTACGAACGCGTTACTGCGTCGTTGCGGAGGCGTATATTAATGATTTAATAAAATCTTGTCTAGCACTTTTTGAAAAAAAATGTTTGAGCGATAGTTTTTTATTCAGTTTGTTTAAAATTCACTATTTTTTCGACTATTTTTACAACTTAGCAAATCATTATATATGTTGAATCATCCAACAATTATGAATTTGTTTATTACGTTCAAAATCTAGAGGCAATGTTTTATGCGAAATTTCTACCGCACTTAAACCTAATTCTTCCAACGCAACTAAATTCATTTTGAATCCACGTTTATTATTCGAGAAAACAATTGTGCCATTATTCGACAAAACTCGTTTTAGGTTGCTCATCAATTTCACATGATCTCGTTGAACATCCCAACTCTCTTCCATACGTTTAGAATTCGAAAACGTCGGTGGATCCACAAATATCAAATCAAATTGACGATCACATTTTTCTAACCATTGAAGGCAATCTGCTTGAATTAATTTATGTTGTTTACCTTCAATATCATTCAAAATAAGATTTTGCTCCGCCCAATTAAGATAAGTATTAGACATATCAACGGTCGTTGTCGATTTAGCACCACCAAGTGCCGCATGAACAGTTGCAGAACCAGTATAAGCAAATAAGTTCAAGAAATCTTTACCTTTTGCCAACGCTCCAATCATTTTTCTTGTTAAACGGTGATCTAAAAATAAGCCCGTGTCTAAATAATCTGTCAAATTTACCCAAAGCTGCGCGCCATATTCATTCACATAAAAGTATTCGCCTTTATTGGCTAATTTCTCATATTGGTTAGTACCTTTTTGTTTCTGACGAACTTTGAGGATCAACTTATTCGTTTCTACACCTGTAACGTGCAAAGTTGCAGTAACCGCATCTAACAAACGCTGACGCGCTTTATTTTCATCAATATTTTTCGGTGCTGCATATTCTTGCACAACAATGTAATCTGCATAACGATCAACGGCTAAATTATATTCTGGCAAATCGGCATCATATAAACGATAAGCGTCTAATCCTTGTTGCTTTGCCCATTTACTAATTTTCTTAATATTTTTTTGTAATCGATTAGCAAAATCAGTTGCCACCTCCGAAGTGCGGTTAAATTCTAGTTCATTTTCAGCGGTAATTTCGTCAGATTTTCGTTCTGAAACTTGATAATTCTTCTGCACACAATCTAATGGGCCATTTTTGGCTTTAAACTGTCGGCTGGCACGCATTCTCAAACAATCAAGTAATGTGGATTCGCTACTAAAAACAGAAACATTCCAACCACAAAATTCTTTTTTAAGTCTTTGCCCAAATACAGAATAGAGCGCGATCAATGCTGGGGTTGTGCCTAAGCGTTCCCCATAAGGTGGATTACAGATAACCGTACCGACTTCATTTAAACGAGGATTTTTCAACGCTGCAACATCACCTTGCTGCCATTTAATTAAATGTGAAACACCTGCATTTTGTGCATTTTTCTGCGCCTTTTTTAATACGCGGTGATCGAGGTCAAATCCATAAAAGTGCGGTTGAATTTCACGTTGTTTTTCTTCTGCTAATTCAATCGCTTCATTTTTTACTTTTTCCCAAGCCGATTGATTATGCGCTTTCCAAAAATCAAATCCCCAATGTAAACGATAAAGTTGCGGTGCAATTTTGGCTTCCATTTGTGCCGCCTCAATTAAAAGCGTACCTGAACCACACATTGGATCCACTAATGGAGAACCCACTTGCCAACCTGAACGCATAACAATTGCCGCAGCTAGAGTTTCACGTAAAGGCGCTTGACCTGCATCTTCACGATAGCCTCGCAAATGTAATGCTTCTCCACTTAAATCTAAAGAAATCACTAAATTTTCACGGTTTAAATAAGCATGGATACGCACGTCCGGCTGAATTTTATCTACATCGGGACGAGTTTTACCTTGACGTTCAAAGTAATCGACAATTCCATCTTTAACACGCATCGCACCAAATTGAGTATGACGAATTTCTTGGTTGGTTCCATTAAAATCGACAAAGAATGTAACTCGTTCATCAAATAGCCCTAACCAATTAAAGCCTGAAACAGCCGCATAAAGATCCAAATCACTGTAAATTTTGGTTTCAATCAAAGGAAATAAAATGCGTGAAGCAAGGCGTGACCAAAGCAAAGTGCGGTATAAAGTTTCGTCATCAGCTTGATAATGAATGCCACCTTGAACCACTTTTGCCTCTTGCGCACCAAGTTCAGTGAGTTCAACTTTTAATAATTCTTCAAAGCCACGAGAAGTCGTTGCAAATAATTGTTTCATTTAGGTACCGATTTTGAAAATTTTGAGGGATTATAGCATAGAAAAAGATGATCTAATTGAGATCATCATAGCGAGTTAAACTGTAAAAAGAAAAGCCCCGATTTTCTAAATCAGGGCTTCAAAATTTGTTGGTTGCGGGGGCCGGATTTGAACCGACGGCCTTCGGGTTATGAGCCCGACGAGCTACCAAGCTGCTCCACCCCGCGTCTGATGAGGCGTACTATACTCGCTTAAAATTTAATTGCAAGAATTAAACAAAACTTTATCAATTGTTTGTTAATAAAATGTTCAATGTGTAGTTTTATTAAGCAATTTCACTAAATAACACTGGTTGTTTTCTGTAAATTTTGATAGCGTATGCGACCTTATTTCTGCTTACTTTAGGATTGAAAATGTCGGTGTGTAAACCATTTTGGTTCAAAACTTTTTCTATCTCAATTATTACCGCACTTTTGGTGTCTTGTACCTCTAACATAAAAAACATTCAGATTCCCACCACCTTAAATGGTAGTGATCCTCAACAATTCGGTGCAAAATATACCAATCGAACTTATCAGCAAGCAGCGCTTGTGCCTGTATCCAACATAGAAAACCAAAGTGCGGTAATAAATCAAGGCGATTTTTTAACACAGCTTTCCAATATAAAAAATTATTCGAGTAAACTTTCCGCCAATTTTTACGACAATTATGAAAAGATTACAAATTGGGTTCTTTCTGGGGCAAATATTAATGAACTCACTCAATTTAATATCCATCCGCAAATTATGCGTGGATTTGATGGGTATCAAAATGTACTGATGACAGGCTATTATTCGCCTATACTTTATGCTCGTCATACCCCACAAGGTCAATTTAAAAATCCAATTTATCGTATGCCTGTGAAAAAACGTCTAAGTCGAGTGCAAATTTACGCGGGAGCATTAGTGGGGAAAGGACTAGAGTTAGCATATAGCGATTCCATGTTGGAAAACTTTTTACTTGGGGTACAAGGCAGTGGTTATGTAGATTTTGGCGATGGCAATCTTAACTATTTTGCTTACGCAGGACAAAATGGTTTCCCTTACACGGCTATCGGGCGTTTATTAGTGGAAGATGGCGAAATTCCAAAAGAAAAAATGTCTATTCAAGCAATTCGAGAGTGGGGCAATCGTAATCCATCGCGTGTACAAAGCTTGTTAGAGCGCAATGAAGCTTATGTCTTCTTTAAAAATGATCCAAGTGGCAAAGTGAAAGGCTCTGCGGGCGTTCCTCTTGTAGCAATGGCTTCAGTGGCATCAGATCGCAATGTTATCCCATCTGGCTCTGTACTTTTAGTCGAAGTACCAGATATTGATAATAATGGAAACTGGCTTGGCACACACAAATTACACTTAATGGTTGCACTTGATGTAGGCGGTGCAGTGAAAGGTCATCACTTTGACTTATATCGTGGTATCGGTGCTAGAGCAGGACATATTGCAGGGCTTTCAAAACACTACGGTAGAGTATGGGTATTACAATAATGTCTAGAATAGATAATTACGAACAACGTTTCGGCGGTATTGGACGACTTTATACACCCGATGGCTTAGCGCACTTACGCCAAGCCCATATTTGCATAATTGGCATTGGCGGCGTAGGTTCTTGGGTTGTTGAAGCCTTAGCACGATCTGGCATTGGCAAACTCACATTAATTGATATGGATGATATTTGCGTCACGAATATCAATCGCCAACTTCCTGCGATGAGCGGCACAATCGGCAAATTAAAAACTGAAGTGATGTCAGAGCGAGTAAAATTAATTAACCCAGAATGTACCGTCAATATTATTGATGATTTTATCTCGCCAGAAAATCAAGCAGATTACCTCAATCGAGGCTATGACTACGTAATTGATGCTATTGACAATGTGAAAACTAAAGCGTCGCTGATTGCTTATTGTAAACGTCACAAAATTAATGTGATTACTATTGGTGGTGCTGGTGGTCAAACTGATCCAACCCAAATTCAAATTGCCGATCTGAGTAAAACCATTCAAGATCCGCTCCTTGCTAAAGTGCGGTCAGTTTTACGCAAGGATTACAATTTTAGCCAAAATCCAAAACGCAAATTTAGTATCGATGCGGTATTTTCAACACAACCTTTAATATTTCCACAAATGACTGAAGGTTGTGCAATTTCAGCCACAATGAATTGCGCAAACGGGTTTGGTGCAGCCACAATGATAACTGCAACTTTTGGTTTTTTTGCTGTTTCTCGTGTAATAGATAAATTACTCAAGAAGAAATCTTAATCCTTTGAAAATGCACATTAACTATGAATGTGCATTTTTTATCGAATGAAATCCATTTACTTTAAAAATGAAAAATTTTCCCCCTTTTTTACTATAAAATCATTGCAATTTACAGAAAAGAGCGTAGGCTTTTGCCCTTTACTAATGATTATCAACAAGTAAGGAAACAGAAATATGAAAAAACTTTTAAAAATTAGTGCCATTTCTACCGCACTTTTAAGCGCACCAATGATGGCAAATGCTGATGTATTGGCATCAGTAAAACCTTTGGGCTTTATTGTTTCGTCTATTGCAGAGGGTGTAACTGGCACACAAATTCTTGTGCCTGCTGGAGCATCTCCGCATGACTACAATTTGAAATTATCTGATATTCAAAAAGTAAAATCTGCAGATTTAGTAGTATGGGTTGGTGAAGATGTTGATTCATTTTTAGACAAGCCAATTAGTCAAATTGAACGCAAAAAAGTGATTACCATTGCCGATCTTGCGGATGTTAAACCTTTATTAATTCAAGCTCACCACGAGCATTTCCATGAAGATGGCGATCATGATCATGACCATAAGCACGAACACAAACATGATCATAAACACGACCATGATCATAAGCACGACCATGATCATAAGCACGAACACGATCACGACCATAAACACGAACACGATCACGACCATAAACACGATCACGAACATCATGATCACGATCATCACGAGGGTTTAACAACAAACTGGCACGTTTGGTATTCTCCCGCTATCAGCAAAATTGTTGCACAAAAAGTAGCGGATAAATTAACTGCACAATTCCCAGACAAAAAAGATTTGATTGCAAAAAACCTTTCAGATTTTAACCGCACTTTGGCAGAACAAAGTGAAAAAATCACAGCACAACTGGCGAATGTAAAAGACAAAGGTTTCTACGTTTTCCACGATGCTTATGGTTATTTCAACGATGCTTATGGTTTAAAACAAACAGGTTACTTTACCATCAATCCATTAGTTGCTCCGGGTGCAAAAACTTTAGCACACATTAAAGAAGAAATTGATGAACATAAAGTAAATTGCTTATTCGCAGAGCCTCAATTTACACCAAAAGTGATCGAGTCTTTAGCGAAAAATACTAAAGTCAATGTAGGACAACTCGATCCAATTGGCGATAAAGTCACTTTAGGCAAAAATTCTTATGCAACATTCTTGCAATCTACCGCAGATAGTTACATGGAATGTTTAGCTAAATAAACCTTTCTAAAAACAATGACCGCACATAATAAAAGTGCGGTCATTTTCTTTTCTAAATTTGATATTTAGTTTTATCTCCAATATCAAAATGCAAAGGCATTCGCCATTTTTGTATCGCTAAAACTAAAAGTAATACGCCAGAAATAATAGAAAAAATTCGTAGTGCGATAAAATTATTTAATACCCACGAAAACCACAAGCAAGCCACAAATATCGGCTGTAAATTTAGCAAAGGTACGCGGAAACAAAAATATTCTTTAAAACACAAACCACCTAAAGTAAGTAACGCACCACCAAGAGCCAAAGCAGGATAATGATTAATATAAAAAAGTAATCCTATCCAAGTAGCAAATTGAAAAAGCAATCGGAAGGATTTGAGATAAATGTGTAACGAAGATGCACAGCAAGTTGCCGCAATTAATATAAATGTGAGTGATAAATCTGGATACCAACTCATGGCAAGAAGAGCCAACGCCGCTATCACAAAGCCAGTGCGATAAATAATGACAGTCAGATTATCTAAAAAATCCATCGGTGATTTAATATGTGGATCAGCCATTGTATAAATGTTCCTTTTTATGAATTACAAATTAAAGTCAGATAAATAAAAAGTGCGGTTCATTTAAAAACATTTTCTAAATTAATCGCACTTTTATTATTTCAGTTTTAGTTTATCAAGAATTTTTTGATGAATGCCACCAAAACTGCCGTTAGACATCACTAAAATATGATCCGTAGGTTGAGCCTCTGCAACAATCATATCCACTAATCGATCCAAATTTGCGTGCCAATAAGCAGGTTGTACACATTGGTTTGCAATATCTGCCACTTCCCAAGGAAGTTGTTCAGGTTGAAGCATAAACACGGCATCAGCTCGACCAAGCGCAGGCGCAATTTCATCTTTATGAACCCCCATTTTCATTGTGTTAGAACGAGGCTCAAGCACGGCAAGAATTCGCACGCCGCCACCTACTTTATCTCGCAAAGCAGTTAGCGTAGCAAGAATAGCTTCTGGATGATGCGCAAAATCATCATAAACTATAATGCCATTAACTTCGCCTTTCACTTCTAAACGACGTTTAGCATTCACAAAAGATCCCAATGCTTTACACGCATCTTCAATAGCCACACCCGCATGATGAGCAGCCGCTATTGCCATTAACGCATTATGCATATTATGTTGTCCGACTACATTCCATTTTACTTCTGCCACTTTTTCTCCATGATGGAAGACCGCAAAATGTGAAGCATCATTTGTGATACGTTCAGCAAACCATTCGTTATCCTTGCCTAAAAATTGTTGTTGCGACCAACATCCTAATGCCAAAGTTTCTTTTGCACTTTGTTCACTCGCCGAACTTAATACCAAGCCACTTGCCGGAATGGTTCGAATCATATGATGAAATTGGCGTTGAATCGCTTTGAGATCGTCAAAAATATCAGCGTGATCAAAACTAATGTTATTTACGATAAGTGTACGTGGATTGTAATGGACAAATTTCGAACGTTTATCAAAGAAAGCCGTATCATATTCATCAGCTTCAATAACAAAATAAGGACTTTCGCCTAAACGGGCGGAAATACCGAAATTACCCGCAATACCACCGATTAAAAAACCAGGTTTTAAACCATTTTGTTCCAGAATCCAAGTTAGCATGCCTGTTATCGTTGTTTTTCCATGCGTACCAGAAACCGCCAATACCCAACGATCTCGCAATAAATGATCATGTAACCATTGAGGGCCAGATGTATATTTCAAATTATTTTCCAACACATATTCTACGCAAGGATTACCGCGTTTCATCGCATTACCAACAATTACCATGTTAGGCGCAGGTTGTAATTGTGCAACATCATAATTTGGAATAATCTCAATACCTTGCTCTTCTAAAAAAGTGCTCATTGGAGGGTAAACATTAGTATCGGAACCCGTTACGTGATAGCCCATTTGTTTAGCAATCATCGCCACACCGCCCATAAATGTGCCACAAATACCTAAGATATGAATATGTTTCATTGTGCTTCTCTGTTGATTAAGGAAAACGAAAAATATGATAAAACAACTTCTATGAACTTTCAAAAGAAAAGACTGTCGTAAGGACCCACATAAGCTATAATTATAACCCTTAAAGGTGAGTACAACCTAGCTGATAAAACATAATGAAGGAATTTACAATGAAATTTAATAAATCTTTTCTTTTCGCAACTATCATCGCAAGTTCTATTACCTTAACCGCTTGTAACGATAAAGAGCAAAAACAAGCTGAAAAACCCGCAGTAGAAACAACTCAACCTGCTGTAGAAAAAGCTCAACCCACAACAGAAGCTGCACAACCAGCAACCACCCAATCAGAACAACAGGTACAAATAAAAATAGATGAATTAGTTGCTCAAGCTAATGAAGAATTTCAAAAAGTTGCAAACATAAAAGTTACTAATGTTTCTGTTACTGATGATTTAAAATCCTTTTCTATCACTTATGAAATTACAAATTTAAGCGATAAAGCAATTTCAGAAGCACAATGGCTAACTATTTATAAAGAAAATAACCAACCGTTCTATATAGCAAATCTTCCCGCATTACAATTTGGAAAAACAATTGCACCGAAAGCAAATGAAACCGTTACCTTATCAACCAATGAAGAAGCAGTACTTTCTCAAATTCGTCCTCACTTACAACAAGGAAAAAGTATTCAAGTCGATATTATTGGGACTTCAATTCATTTTGCTGACGGTTCCCAAATTGGTTTAGTTTCAGAACAAAAATAATCCTATAAAAAACGCCTGTGTAAAACAGGCATTTTTTTATCCGCACTTTTAGGCAATTCGCTCAAATCCAGCTTTTAAATCTACAATCAATTCATCTACATCTTCAAAGCCGATATGCACACGAATTAATGAACCCGTAAGGTTACGTTTAATATTTGGACGAATATGTGCAATTTCTTCTGGTTGATTACAAAGAATTAGAGACTCAAATCCTCCCCATGAATAAGCCATAGTGAAAAGCTCAAAATGATCCATAAATTTTGATACTTGCTCTGAGGTTAATCGCTGGGTTAATTCAAAAGAAAATAAACCACTGCTTCCACTAAAATCACGTAAAAAGAATTCATGGCCAGGGCAACTTGGTAAGGATGGATGATACACCGTTTTTACTTCTGGTTGCTCACTCAACCATTTTGCTACTTTAATACTGCTTTCCTGATGTTGTTTTAATCGTACACCCAATGTACGAATACCACGAGCAGTCGTATAAGCAGAATCCGCATCCACCATTTGCCCCATTAAATAGGAATGTTCTCTAAGTTGATCCCAAGTTCGCGCATTCGCAACGGCAGTACCAATCATAATATCTGAATGCCCCACTAAATATTTCGTCCCCGCTTGAATAGAAATATCAATGTCATGCTCTAACGCTTTAAATAGAACACCTGCCGACCAAGTATTATCAATCATAATCACAATATTAGGATTCACCGTTCTTGCAGCTTTCACAATAGTCGGAATATCGGGAATTTCCATTGTGATAGAACTCGGTGCTTCTAAAAAAAGTACTTTTGTATTCGGTTGAATAAGCGTTGCAATATCAGCACCAATAAGTGGATCGTAATAAGTTGTATCGATCTGCATTTTTTTCAGCACAATATTACAGAAATCCTGAGTTGGCTCATAAGTGGCTCCGCTCATCAATACATGATCACCAGTTTTAACAAAAGAAAGAATAGAATTAGTGACTGCAGCTGCCCCACAAGGATAAAGATAACAACCAGCTCCCCCCTCCATTTCGCACATTAAATCTTGTAACGCAAAATGTGTTAGCGTCCCACGACGGCCATAAAATAACTCGCCTTTAGCACGATTTTTTGTTGCATATTTTTTATCTTCAATACTGTCAAATACTAATGAAGAAGCTCGCTGTAATACAGGATTTACCGCGCCCTGAGAAAAACGCTTCTGACGACCTGAATGAATAAATGTTGTTGAAAGATGATATTTTGCTCGCATATATTTCCTTACTTTAAATTAAATTAATTTCTTCAATAGACAAAACCGACTATAAAAGTGCGGTCATTTTCATTAGAATCTTACTGCTGTTTTTTTAGCAAAATTTTAACTTCACTTTATAGAGGAATAATGACTATGGTATTAGTAACCCGTCAAGCACCAGATTTTACTTCATCTGCTGTATTAGGCAATGGCGAAATCGTTGATAACTTCAACTTTAAAAAACACATTGCTGGAAAAGCTGCAGTAATCTTTTTCTATCCGTTAGACTTTACCTTTGTTTGCCCTTCTGAGTTAATCGCATTTGACCACCGTTATGAAGAGTTCAAAAAACGTGACGTAGAAGTAGTTGGTGTTTCTATCGACTCTCAATTCACTCACAATGCATGGCGTAACACTCCAACTGAAAATGGTGGTATCGGTCAAGTTAAATATGCATTAGCAGCAGACGTAAAACATGAAATTGCTCAAGCATACGGTATTGAACATCCAGAAGCTGGCGTTGCACTGCGTGCTTCATTCTTAATCGACAAAAATGGCGTAGTTCGTCACCAAGTAGTAAACGATCTTCCATTAGGTCGTAACATTGATGAAATGTTACGTATGGTTGATGCATTACAATTCCATGAAGAACACGGTGATGTATGCCCAGCACAATGGGAAAAAGGTAAAGAAGGGATGAAAGATAACCCAGAAGGCGTTGCAAAATACTTAAAACAAAACACAGATAAACTTTAATCCATAATTATTTACAAGAAAGCCACATAATGTGGCTTTTTTTATATTCTTAGATACTTTAGAATAGATGCATCCCTAACCCCAAGAGCGGTTCATTTCTATGAAATTTAATATTCCTATTTTCCTAACGGTGTTTCGCGTAATTCTGATTCCGTTTTTCGTGATTGCATTTTATTTACCTATCGAATCTTCCCCTTTTATTACTACATTCATATTCTTTATTGCTGGCGTTACTGATTGGCTTGATGGCTATTTGGCTCGTAAATGGAAACAAACTACAAGATTTGGGGCTTTTTTAGATCCTGTTGCTGATAAAGTAATGGTTGTTGCAGCCTTAGTGCTAATCGTTGAATATAAACACTCTCTTTGGATTACGATTCCTGCTATTATTATGATTTCTCGCGAAATTATAATTTCCGCATTACGTGAATGGATGGCTGAACTTGGAGAACGTAATAAAGTTGCAGTATCTTGGTGGGGAAAATGGAAAACCACAGCACAAATGTTAGCACTAGGTGGATTATTATGGCGTTATAACAACTATATGGAAATAGCAGCAATTATCTTACTTTATATCGCCGCTATTTTAACTATATGGTCAATGATCCAATATTTACAAACAGCAAAAGGAAGCTTGCTAGATAATATTCAATTATAAATTTAAATAAAACACAGTTATTTTTTATGATAACCATCTATATTTGAGTTATTTTTAAGCAAATAAAATATTTTTTATTTTTTTCGTTTGACAGTAATATATAAATCCGTAAAATACGCCCCGTTGTCACGCAGCAATGCTGATTAGTGATAAATGCGGGAATAGCTCAGTTGGTAGAGCACGACCTTGCCAAGGTCGGGGTCGCGAGTTCGAGCCTCGTTTCCCGCTCCAATTTGCCCGAGTGGTGGAATCGGTAGACACAAGGGATTTAAAATCCCTCGCCTTTCGAGGCGTGCCAGTTCAAGTCTGGCTTCGGGCACCATTTAAATACCAATCTAAAGGTTTTAAAATTCACTTTAAAATCATCTAATTGGGTCGTTAGCTCAGTCGGTAGAGCAGCGGACTTTTAATCCGTTGGTCGAAGGTTCGAATCCTTCACGACCCACCACTTGAAAATAAAGCAAGTACCGAAAGGTATTTTTTTATTGTCTAAATTCTTGAAACTCATTATAAAAAATCCCCGACTCAAAGAATCAGGGATTTTTACAATCAAATGTGTTTATTAATTAACGCTCATTCCAACGTTTAATAGACTCACGAATCACTTCTTTCGCTTCTTCTACATCGCCCCAATACGTTACTTTCGTTGAGCCAGGTTTCTTAAGTGCTTTATAGTTATTGAAATGGAACTCAATTTGTTTAATTAAATTCGCAGGTAAATCTGCTAATGAATTGTAGGCATTGCCTGTATCACGATCATCTGCTGGAACACAAACGATTTTGTCATCCACTTCGCCATCATCAACAAATTTCATGACACCAATTACTTTAGCTTCAAGGAATACACCCGTTGCTAATGGTTGGCGAGTGATTAATAACACATCTAACTCATCGCCATCTTCATCTAAAGTTTGTGGAATAAAACCATAGTTAGTTGGTTTTGCGAAAATTGCTGGCTCAACACGATCTAACTGGAATGCCGCAACTTTACGATTCCATTCGATTTTATGGCAGCTACCTTCGGGAATTTCGTTTACTACATTGATAATGCCAGCATCTACATCGCCTGGCGTTAAAATTTGATTAAAATCAGCCATTTTGTTTCCTTCATTTTATCAAGTTAAAAAACGCAATAAGTATAGCAGTTTTTCTGCTGACTCGCAGTCTCATTTGTAGAGAAAATCAGCAAATAGATTATTTTATAACTATTCATAATTTTGACCGCACTTTCCCCTAAATAAAACTTACGCAAACGTTTACTTCTTATTTTTATGATGTAGAATAGCGCACCTTATTACTTCCAATTTTTTACTTAACTTCAAGGAACACTATGCCAACTTTAGAAAAAACATTTGAACTCAAACAACGTGGTTCAACTGTTCGTCAAGAAATTATCGCGGGTTTAACCACGTTCTTAGCAATGGTTTATTCTGTCATCGTAGTACCCAATATGCTCGGTGCAGCAGGTTTTCCTGCGGAATCTGTCTTTATTGCGACCTGTTTAGTTGCAGGGTTAGGCTCTATCTTAATTGGCTTATGGGCAAATGCACCAATGGCAATTGGTTGTGCAATTTCTCTTACTGCTTTTACAGCATTTAGCTTAGTAATCGGTCAAAAGGTCGCCATTCCTGTTGCCCTAGGCGCAGTATTCTTAATGGGGGTTGTGTTTACCTTAATTTCTGCCACAGGTATCCGTGCATGGATTTTGCGTAATTTACCAGCCAGTATCGCTCACGGAGCAGGCATTGGTATCGGACTTTTTTTACTTTTAATTGCGGCAAACGGCGTTGGTTTAGTTGTCAGCAACCAAGCTGGCTTGCCAGTAAAATTAGGCGATTTTACTTCATTCCCAGTAATGATGTCCTTAATTGGTTTAGCGTTAATTATTGGTCTTGAAAAAATGAAAATTAAAGGCGGTATTTTATGGGTCATTATCGCTATTACTATCGTCGGTTTAATTTTTGATCCAAATGTAAAATTTGGCGGAGAAATTTTCAAAATGCCAACTTTTGGCGAAAACTCTCTTTTCTTACAATTAGACTTTATAGGCGCACTACAACCTGCAATCTTGCCGGTGGTATTTGCTCTCGTGATGACCGCCGTATTTGATGCGACTGGTACAATTCGTGCAGTGGCAGGTCAAGCCGACTTGCTTGATAAGGATGGCCAAATTATCAATGGCGGTAAAGCCCTAACTTCAGACTCAATCAGTAGCTTATTCTCAGGTTTATTCGGTACAGCACCAGCTGCCGTTTATATTGAGTCAGCAGCAGGAACAGCAGCAGGCGGTAAAACTGGTATTACTGCAATCGTTGTTGGTGTGTTATTCTTATTAATGCTTTTCTTCCAACCATTAGCTTTCTTAGTGCCTGGATACGCCACAGCCCCAGCATTAATGTACGTTGGTTTATTAATGTTAAGCAATGTAAGCAAATTAGATTTCGATGATTTCGTTGGCGCGATGAGCGGATTAATCTGCGCAGTGTTTATCGTACTTACCGCCAATATCGTAACAGGCATTATGTTAGGTTTTGCGGCATTAGTGATTGGAAGAATCGTGAGTGGCGATATTAAACGCTTAAATGCAGGCACTGTGATTATTGCAATCGTACTCGTTGCATTCTATGCAGCCGGTTGGGCGATTTAATAACAGAAATAAGAAAGGGGAAAAGCCTTCCCCTTAATTGTAATCTCAAAAGTGCGGTGAAATTTCACCGCACTTTTTTATACTTGGATTACTCTTTCTTCAATAAGAAAATACCGTGATCAGATAAATTTACATAGGCTTGTTTTAAATCAACATTAAAATCCTCTGGTTTACAATTTACCAGTAAATCTTTGCCCGCCCAGTTTGCAACCACTTCCCAATGGTTGCCCATATAGACCGCACTTTTAATCTCGCAACGTTGTGCATCGCTGCCCTCTGCAGCAAGATAAATTGCTTCTGGGCGAATACCTACTAAGCATTCGCCATCGGGTAAATTAAACTGTGCAGCGTCTTTTAAAGGTACATGATAGCCATTAATATCCACCACGCCATTTTCTAATTTTCCATGGAAAATACTGGATTCGCCCATAAAGTTTGCTAAGAACAAAGAATTTGGTCGTAAATAAAGCTCTTTCGCTGGTGCTTTTTGCATAATTTTACCTTTATGCATAACGATAACTTCATCAGATACCGCAAAGGCCTCTGTTTGGTCGTGAGTCACATAAAGCGAGGTAATGCCTAAACGTTGTTGCAATTCACGGATTTTTTCACGCATTGAACGACGTAAGTTTGCATCTAAATTACTTAATGGTTCATCAAACAATAGGACTTTTGGTTTTAATACTAAAGCACGAGCCAATGCGACACGTTGTTGTTGCCCACCCGAAATTTGATCAACAAAACGATCTTCAAAGCCTGCTAAATCCACTAATTCTAAAGCCTCTTTTACACGTTTAGCACGTTCTTCTTTGCTAATGCCCTGCATTTTTAAGCCGTAGCCGACGTTATCGCCAATGCTCATATGTGGGAAAAGTGCGTAAGATTGGAAGACAATACAAATATCTCGATTTTGAATAGAGGATTTTGTTACGTCTTCGCCATCAATAAAAATTTGACCTGAAGTTGGATTTTCTAACCCTGCCACTAAACGTAATACGGTGGTTTTACCACAGCCTGATGGCCCTAACAATGTTACCATCGTGCCACGTTTGATCGTTAAATCTAAATTATCAATGACGACCGCTTTACCAAATGCTTTTGTGATATTTTTTAATACTAAGAAATCATTATTACTCATAATTTTTACCTACAACTTAACGAGTTAATTCATTTTTTTCGCTTTAGAACGAGAGATACGCGTATCGCCTACAATCCAGTCGAAGAACAAAATAATTGTCATCATCACCACAATTAAGATAGAGCCGTATGCAATTGCAATGCCGTATTCTCCGTCTTCCACACGATTTAAAATATATGCGGTAGCAACGCGAGTGTCTGCTGTCACTAAGAATATAATTGCACTTACTGTCGTCATTGCACGAACGAAACTAGTCACAAGCGCGGAAAGCAACGCTGGTTTTAATAATGGCAAGACGATAAAGCACAATGTTTTCCACGAACTCCCTTTTAAAGAAAGCGATGCTTCATCAAGGGATTTATCAAGTTGTCCTAGCCCTGCAATCGCTGCTCGCATACCAATTGGTAAGTCACGCATTACCATTGAAATAATCACAATAATGCCCGTACCCGTAATATAAAGCGGTGCATTGTTGAACGCTAAAATATAAGATACCCCTGCCACAGTTCCCGGTACAGCAAAGCAAAGCATGGTTAAGAACTCAAGGGATTTTTTACCTTGGAAATCTTTACGCACCACAATATAGGCAATTAATAATCCAAAGAATGCGGTTAATGGCGCAGCAATACCTGCATAAATTAAGGTATTGATTAGTGACGGCCACGCCCCATCGCTCAATCCTTGCCCGAATAACATGGCATAGTTTTTCAAGGTTAAA
Organism: Haemophilus sp. HN_Hi16; assembly: GCF_049823435.1. NCBI lineage: Bacteria > Pseudomonadati > Pseudomonadota > Gammaproteobacteria > Pasteurellales > Pasteurellaceae > Haemophilus > Haemophilus sp. HN_Hi16. The sequence goes on along the minus strand of NZ_CP187500.1, from coordinate 749,782 downwards.
GTGTAATCTACGCCCCAGTTTACAGTGAAGCTTCCATAGAAAATGCTACCGTAAAGTGCCATATTAAAGATTACCCAGAAGCCAAGCATACCGATGATAGTATATTTCAAGCCGTTTGGCAGTTCTTGCACATCGCCACGATAAGATTTCCCCGAAACAGTGACATAAGAGCGGTTACCAATCCAAATGTATTGAATGATAAAAATCGCCAACGAGAAAATTAACAACATCGAACCTAAAGTACTGGCTGAAGCATAATCAAGTTGTGAACCCGCAATATAGAAATAAATTTGTGTGGCAATCACATCGAAACTTCCACCTAAAACTAAAGGATTACTAAAGTCCGCTAATGATTGAATAAACACAATTAAGAAAGAATTTGCTAATGCTGGACGCAGTAACGGAAAAATAATCTGATAGAACGTTTGATAACGATTAGCACGCAGCGTATAAGAGGCTTCTTCAATTGAAGGGTGAACTGATTTCAATGCACCGTCTAAAATCATAAAAGAAATCGGGGTAAATGCGAGAATTTGCGCAATCGCAATCCCATTAAAACCATAAAGCCAGTTATGACTAGAAAAACCAAAATATTCACTTAAAAATTCTGTTACATAACCAGAACGTCCGAGCATTAAAGTTACCCCTAACCCCACTACAAATGGGGGCGTAACAATTGGCAAAATAGAGAAAATTTTTCCGATAAATGCCGTTCTACGCGCGATACGTGTGGTATAAAGTGCAAAGGCTAAACCAAATACAGTAGAAACGATGCCCACAAAGCCCGATAAGAAAAGCGAATTGGTAATTACACGAACAATATAGCTCTGCGTTAAAATACGCATCACTTGCTGTGGCGAAAAGGTATCGCCGTCATAAAACATTGAAACGAAAATTGCCAATGTTGGATAAACAATAAAGAAGAAAATCAACAAAATAATGCAAAGTAAAGAAGCAATAATAAACTTATCCCCTTGCATTACTTTCAGTTTTGCCAATGAAAGTGTCGCCAATGCGGTATATCCCACAAGCAACACAATCACAGAATAGCCCATACTAATTTTGTACAGCGTCGCACTGATAAACATAAACAGTACAGAAAGTGCGGTCAAAAATAGCTCTGTTTTTGCTTGGGTTTGCCGTGGCAATCTCAATAACGGCAAAGCACCATACACAATAACAGGCAGAAACCAAGCCCAAGTTAAATTGAAAGAAACCCAGCCCATTGCCTCTAAATATTCATCTGAAGTACTTTCAAACAAACCGTAATCAAGTGCATTAGAGGGCAGAAGCGCAAACGCCAACAAGGATAAAATAATCCAAAAATAAGCGGAATGCATTATGGAAAGTTTTTTTGCGTTCATACAACCTCGCAGTAAAGAAAACATGACTTTCACCTAGGGTAAGTATACCCTAGGATAATTACAGCAACTCCCCTATCGGGGAGTAAAAAGCTGTTCCCCAAAGGGGAACTACTATTACGATAATTAGCCGTGGGTATACTTACCCACGGCTATGATTATCACGAAAACTATTTCGCTAATTTAACTTCTTGTACCCATTTTTCAATTAAGGCTTTGCGTTGTTCTGTTGCACCGTATTTTTCAAAGTCATAATTGATTAATTTAAGTTTATTTGGATCAAATGCAGTTGGCGATTGTTCTGCAGTCGTGTTAGTTAAGATTTGTAACGAATCTCCTTGTTTCCAAGCTAATTCTTGACCTTCTTTTGATAAAGCCCAATCGACGAATAATTTTGCATTATCAATATTACGCGCACCTTTTAAGATACTCACACCGCCTAATTCATAGCCCGTTCCTTCACACGGCACAACTAATTCTAACGGCGCACCATTGCGTTTTTCTAAAGCATAATCGTGTAAGAAACCTACCCCAATTGTCGCTTCGCCACGCGCAGAGTTACGTGATGGCGTGATACCCGATTTGGTATATTGAGAAACGTTAGGATGCAAGGCTTTTAGGAAATCGAATGCCTCTTTTTCGCCCCATAATTGGACGAAAGTTGCCAATGCGGTATAAGCAGTACCCGCACTTTGAGGGTCTGCAATTTGAACTTCGCCTTTTAAGCGTGGATCTGTTAGGTCTTTCCAGCATTTTGGCACTTCTTTAATGCCTAATTTTGCCAAACGTTCAGTATTCACACCGAAACCTAAGATCCCCATATAAATAGAGGAAACATAGTGACCTTTGGTTTTCGCAGGATCACGGAAACGTTCAACGATTTCATCAATGTGTTTAGATTTATAAGGCTCAATTAAGCCTAATTCTGTAGCTTGAGCTTGAGGGTCAAAAGTACCGCCGAACCAAACATCCGCTTGAGGGTTATTTTTTTCAGCTTCAACTTTGGCAAAAGTACTGCCTGAACCATTACGAATAAAGGATGTTTTCACATCATATTTTTCGCCGAACGCTTTCGTGGTGGTTTCGCACAAAATATTGGTGGCACTACAGTAAACAACTAAACGACCTTTAGCGTTAGCAGAACCAGAAATAGCCAATCCTGCTGCTAAAAGTGCGGTAGAAACAGAAAGAGAAATTTTGTTGAATTTCATAATACATACTCCTTATTGGATAGGATGCTCGAATCCTACTTGAAAAATAGAAATAATACCGTGATGAAGCTCACACTTTTTGAAATTTGGATAAAAAAATAAACGTGAAATTCACCGCACTTTTCTTTATAATTGCACGAATTTTCCTTACATCGAAACACGATTATGTCAAATCCCTCTTGTATCATTATCGCCATCACAGGTGCATCTGCATCAGGCAAAAGTTCTATCGCTTCCACCGTTCACAAAGAACTCTGTAATGAATTAGGTTGCCAAGAAATTGGTATCATTACTGAAGACAGTTACTATAAAGATCAAAGCCATTTAGAAATGACTGAGCGCGTAAAAACGAATTACGATCATCCAAGCTCTATGGATCGCGATTTACTTATCCAACATTTAAAAAATCTAAAAAATGGCAGTGCCGTAGATGTGCCTGTTTATAGCTATGTAGAACATACTCGCACCAACGAAACAACGCATTTCACACCAAAACGAATCGTAATTTTAGAAGGGATTTTATTGCTCACAGACGAAAGAGTACGCCAATTAGCCGATATTTCTGTATTCGTAGATACTCCACTTGATATTTGTTTTATTCGCCGTTTACAACGCGATATGGAAGAACGTGGTCGCTCTCTACAATCGGTGATTGATCAATATCGTGCGACCGTGCGTCCAATGTTCTTACAATTTATTGAGCCATCTAAACAATATGCGGATATTGTTATTCCTCGCGGCGGAAAAAACCGTATTGCAATCAATATGTTAAAAGCTCAAATTCTTCATTTATTGAATCAAAAATAGGAAATCTTATGCGTCTTTGCGATACTGATATTGAACGCTATCTCGATGATGGCATTATTTCTTTAACTCCTCGTCCAAATAATGACAAAATCAACGGTGCGACGATTGATGTTCGCTTGGGTAATTCTTTCCGTGTATTTCGTGAACATTCTGCGCCTTTTATTGATTTAAGCGGCCCGAAAGAAGAAGTATCTGCACAGCTTGAATCGGTAATGAGCGATGAAATTATTATCCCAGAGGGGGAAGCATTTTTCTTGCATCCTGGTACTTTAGCGTTAGCAACCACACTTGAATCTGTGAAATTACCCGCCAATATTATCGGTTGGTTAGATGGTCGCTCTTCTTTAGCGCGTTTAGGTTTAATGGTACACGTAACCGCACACCGCATTGACCCAGGTTGGGAAGGAAAAATCGTGCTGGAATTTTATAATTCAGGGAAATTACCATTAGCACTACGCCCAAATATGGTCATTGGTGCGTTAAGTTTTGAAGTATTAAGTGGCGAAGCAAAACGACCATACAGTAGCCGCAAAGATGCAAAATATAAAAATCAACAAAGTGCGGTAGCCAGTCGAATTGACGAAGACAAGGAATAATCAATGAAAAAGTTCGTGCTTGTCGTAGGGATCGTCGCTTTGGCGATCTTTTCTTTTTTATATATTCAACTTTACCGAGTGCAAAGTGCCATTAGTGAACAACTGGCACAACAAAACATTGCCGTTCAATCCGTCAATTTATCATTATTTTCTCCCGCACTTTCCCTTGAAAATATAAAAACTACGCAATTTTCAGCTCAAAAAATTGAAGCTAAACTTAATTTCTTGCCTCTTTTGTATGGTAATACCGCACTTCATTCACTGAATATTCAACAGCTCAAATTAACTCAAAACACACAAAATCCTGTCAATGTATCCATAGAGGTTTCACCTTTTTCGTTAAAACAGCTTTTATCAAAAAAAGTAATATTGAATGGCGAAAACCATATTCGCATTGAATTTAATAAGCCTATTTATGGAAAAACAAAAACTTTCCATTTTTCTTTCCACAAAGCAAATTTAGACTTCTCAACATCAGAATCAGCCCTACTTCAATTTGTAGATGCAAACCTAAATAATCAGCCTATCGGTTATATTGAAACCCACACAGCCCACCAACAAATAGTGACCTATATAAAACCACAATGCGATAACGATTGTTTAGCTGTATTGAAATATCAACAAATTGGCAACCAAAGTGCGGTCAATTTTTCAGGCAAAACTTTCCCCGTTAAACGCTTATTCGCACTATTAAATTTGCCAGAAGTGTTAAGTGGACACGCTGATTTTGATCTTGATTTCAGCTTTTCATCTTCCTCGCTTATTCAAGGCAAATTAAATTTTTTAGCGCAAAATGGCGAAATTCTTGGTGTAAATCTATTGGATATGGTAGCGCAATATTTCCCGATTAATTACAACAATGATTTGTTAAAAAACAAAGAGTTAAACACTCGCTTTGAACAATTTCACTTACAATTATTTCTCCAACAAAATCAACTTATTGCTGAAAAAATTGAATTAAAAACACCCGCACTTTTGGGGCAAGGAAAAGGCATTATTGATTTAAATCGAATGGAATGCAATGTGGATATTAATTTAAATTCTACGGATCAACGCTATCAAAATTTAACCCTGCCAATCAATTTTTTTGGTAACTGCAGTTCACCACAATATAAAATTAATTTTACGAAGAAATTCCGCCATCAATTAATTGATGCGATTAAAGAAAAGTTACGTTAATGTCGTTATATTTAAAAGCTGAAAAAATTCAATCGTGGCGCGTGTTTATTATGGCTTGCGCAGGATTTATTTTTAATACTACAGAATTTGTACCCGTTGCAATGTTAAGCGATATTGCACAAAGTTTTAATATGCAAACCGCCGATACTGGTTTAATGATGACAGTTTATGCTTGGACGGTGCTAATTATGTCTCTGCCTGCAATGCTTGCCACCGGCAATATGGAACGTAAAAGCCTGCTAATCAAACTTTTCATTATATTTATCGTTGGGCATATTTTATCGGTCATTGCTTGGAATTTCTGGATATTACTTCTCGCTCGAATGTGTATTGCATTAGCCCATTCAGTGTTTTGGTCAATTACCGCTTCACTTGTGATGCGCATCGCACCTAAACACAAGAAAACTCAAGCATTAGGAATGCTCGCTATTGGCACCGCACTTGCCACCATCTTAGGATTACCGATTGGACGAATTGTCGGACAGCTCGTCGGTTGGCGTGTCACTTTTGGCATTATTGCAGTACTGGCATTATCCATTATGTTTTTAATTATTCGACTATTGCCAAATTTACCCAGTAAAAATGCTGGCTCTATTGCAAGTTTACCCTTGCTTGCGAAACGCCCATTATTACTTTGGCTTTATGTGACAACGGCGATCGTCATTTCAGCACACTTTACCGCTTATACTTATATCGAACCCTTTATGATTGATATTGGGCATTTAGATCCAAATTTTGCCACTGTGGTTTTATTAGTTTTTGGATTCTCTGGTATTGCCGCAAGCCTATTATTTAACAGATTCTACCGATTTGCGCCGACAAAATTTATTATTGTTTCGATGAGCTTATTGATGTTCTCACTATTGCTACTACTCTTCTCTACCGAAACAATGATAGCAATGTTCTGTCTTGTGTTTATTTGGGGTATCGGTATTTCTTGTATCGGACTCTCCCTACAAATGCACGTACTAAAACTTGCACCAGATGCAACCGATATTGCTACGGCTATTTACTCGGGCATTTTCAATGCAGGAATTGGCGCAGGCGCATTATTTGGAAACCTTGCGACAACCTATTTAGGATTAAACGAAATCGGTTATACGGGCGCAGCATTAGGCTTAATCGGCTTCATCATTTTTATTACAACGCACTTAAAATATCGCCATACATTTCTTCTGCAAAACAAATAAAAAAATAACCGCACTTTAATGCTCAAAAGAGTTTTAAAAGTGCGGTTAAATCTTGCTAAGTTTTATCTATCTCGAATTTAACGTTTCGCTTTCTTAATAAACTTCATCAAACGTTTACGTTTACGCAATTGGTTCGGAGTAAGTTTATTTTTACGCCCCGCAAAGGGGTTCGCCCCTTCTTGGAAAAGAAGACGAATGGGTGAGCCAATAATTTTTAAGCTCTTACGATAATAATTAGATAAATAACGTTTATAAGAATCGGGTAATTTATCCATTTGGTTACCGTGAACCACAATAATCGGCGGATTATAACCACCTGGATGGGCATATTTTAATTTAATGCGACGACCGCCAATCATCGGGGGTTGATGCTCGTCCGTTGCCATTTGCAAAATACGAGTTAAAAGCGAGGTTGTCATTTTTTGAGTGGCACAAGCATAGGCTTCTTTAATCGAATCAAAAAGATTACCTACACCACTGCCGTGCAACGCAGAAATAAAATGCACGCGAGCAAAATCAATAAAATCTAAACGACGATCAAGCTCAGATTTCACACGATCTTTCACATCTTGATCCAAACCATCCCATTTATTCACGACGATCACTAAAGAACGACCTGCATTTAAAATAAAGCCGAGCAAAGATAAATCCTGATCAGAAATGTTCTCTCTCGCGTCAATAGTCAATAACACAACATTAGCATCTTGGATCGCTTGTAAGGTTTTAATCACAGAGAATTTTTCCACTGCCAAATGCACCTTACCGCGTTTACGCACACCAGCCGTATCAATCAAGGTATATTGCTGCCCATCACGCTCCATTGGAATATAAATACTGTCACGTGTCGTGCCCGGCATATCGTAAACCACTACACGATCTTCGCCTAAAATACGATTGGTTAAAGTGGATTTACCCACATTTGGACGACCAACAATGGCTATTTTGATATTTTTATCTTGTTCTTCTTCAAGTTCTTCGTCTAACGCCTCATCAATCAATGCCGTATCTTCTTCTGAATCAAAATCGAATTCCTGTTCCCATTCGTCTTGTTCTTCCTCAGAAGTGCGGTCATTTTCATCGGCGTTTTCCATTTGTTCCGCAAACGGTGCAAGCACTTGTTCCATTAATTGAGTAACACCACGACCTTGCGAAGCAGCGATTTGCTCAATTTCCCCTAAACCTAACTGATAAAATTCAGCACAATGGGAATCCGCATCAATACCATCGGTTTTATTTGCCACCACCACAGTAATTTTGTTTTGACGTTGGCGTAAGTAATTCGCAATACCAATATCAGCTGCCGTTAAACCAGCTCGCGCGTCCACAAGGAAAAGAACAATATCGGCTTCATCAATAGCAAGCAAAGATTGCTCCGCCATTTTTTCTTCTACGCCCTCTTCCGTTCCATCAATACCGCCAGTATCAATAACAATAAAATCATAGCCAGCAATATGTGCGTGACCATATTTTCTATCACGAGTTAAACCTGGAAAATCAGCGACTAACGCATCTCGTGTACGAGTAAGGCGATTAAATAATGTGGATTTTCCCACATTCGGGCGACCAACAAGGGCGACGACTGGAGTTGCCATAAAAAATCTCTTATTTTGTCAAAAATGGCGGCTATTATATCGGAAGTTAAAGGATTGGTAAAAAATGATTTCATAAAGAAAAGAAAAAGCCACAGGATACAATCCTATGGCTTTCTAAACACTGTTTATTTATCTATAACTTAACGTTATAATAATCTCGCTTTCAAGAATACAACTTGAAAGCGAGTGTTGCGCTTTTTCGCAACGTTTGAAGAGGATAAGAAAATGATTAAACTCATTATCCTTGTTGTCGTTTTATTATTAGTGAGCCAGCACGCTTACTAATAAGACAACATACTAGGGAGTATGCAGCTCCCTAGTTCTTCAAATCTTAAAAGTTTACTTTATTTTTGTCAAGGATGAAGCAAATTTCAGATACAAAAAAAGCACCATTAGGTGCTATCTTTATTTATCTTAATTGGCGGAATGGACGGGACTCGAACCCGCGACCCCCTGCGTGACAGGCAGGTATTCTAACCAGCTGAACTACCACTCCGAGATAAGATATTAATTTTAAATTGGCGGAATGGACGGGACTCGAACCCGCGACCCCCTGCGTGACAGGCAGGTATTCTAACCAGCTGAACTACCACTCCGCTAAGTGGTGTGCATCTTAATGATGAACACAAATCTCGTCAATCTTTTTTTATTAAATTTTACTTACCTGCTTAAATTCCAAACGATTAATGAACATTGTCATTGCCAAATCGTTTATCCCAAAGACAATTATTTCCACTTTTTTTATTAATCATCTTTAATAATTCTAAATGCGCTTGTAGCTCATCATCAGTAGGTTGAAGTAATTTTAAATTGTGTGCAAAATCTACCGCACTTTTTATTTCTTCTGCCACTGTTTCTTGCACAACATGGATAACTTCAGACTCAATCGATTCTTCTTCATCGAATAAATTTGTTTGCCCCCCCGTCATCATCAAATAAACATCCGCCAAGATCTCGGCATCCAGTAACGCACCGTGCAAAGTACGTTTGCTATTATCAATACCTAAACGATCACAAAGTGCGTCCAAATTATTACGTTTTCCAGGATACATTTGACGCGCCATTTGTAGCGTATCTGTCACCAAACAAATATCGTCAGTTTTCACATTGAGGTCAAGTTTACGAAATTCATAATCCATAAATCCAACATCAAAGGGCGCATTATGAATAAGCAATTCCGCACCATTAATATAATCCAAAAAATCTTGGGCAATTTCTTTGAATTCAGGTTTATCCGCTAACATTTCATCGGTTATGCCATGAACTTTAATCGCATCAGGATCAACAGAGCGATCTGGCTTAATGTAAATATGGAAATTATTACCTGTGTAACGACGATTTATTAATTCAACTGCACCAATTTCAATAATGCAGTGTCCTTCATAATGCGCGCCAAGCTGATTCATACCTGTAGTTTCCGTATCTAACACAATTTGGCGATTGGGATTAATCATTTGTTCAACCTATCTCTTTCCATTAAAATACTTGCCATTCTACACAACAACCTTTTTGTTATGCAAAAACAGATTGAAATTTTTACTGATGGCTCTTGTTTAGGTAATCCAGGTGCGGGCGGAATTGGTGCCGTATTGCGTTATAAACAACATGAAAAAACACTCTCCAAAGGCTATTTCAAAACTACCAATAATCGAATGGAATTACGCGCTGTCATTGAAGCATTAAATGCATTAAAAGAACCTTGCTTGATCACGCTTTATAGTGATAGCCAATATATGAAAAATGGCATCACAAAATGGATCTTTAATTGGAAAAAAAATAATTGGAAAGCAAGTTCTGGAAAGCCTGTAAAAAACCAAGATTTGTGGAAAGCCTTAGATGAATCCATCCAACGTCATAAAATTAATTGGCAATGGGTGAAAGGACACGCAGGGCATAGAGAAAATGAAATTTGCGATGAATTAGCAAAAAAAGGGGCAGAAAATCCCACGGAGGAAGATATGGGGTACATAGAAGAATAATACAACTGATATAACGTCATATTTTTCGATACCTAAAATATTTATAGGTAATACTTAAACCTAAAACAGAATAAAAAACAATCAAATTCATTTGAAAAGTGTGATCTCGATCAGATTTCAAGAAAATTAAAATTTTGGAGTATTGACATCAAAATTTTTTTTTGCAAAGATGCAGCTCGTCTATTTTGGCGATTGGACAATTCTATTGGAGAAAAGTTCAATCATAGATAGTAAACAACCATAAGGAATACAAATTATGAAAAAAACACTTGCAGCATTAATCGTTGGTGCATTCGCAGCTTCAGCAGCAAACGCAGTTGTTGTTTATAACAACGAAGGGACTAAAGTAGAATTAGGCGGTCGTTTAAGCGTTATTGCGGAACAAAGCACTAACACTGAAGATGATCAAAAAAATCAACACGGTACATTACGTAATCAGGGTTCACGTTTCCATATTAAAGCAACGCATAACCTTGGTGACGGCTTCTATGCACAAGGTTATTTAGAAACTCGTTTTGTTTCAGATTACACTAAAAAGAAGTCAGATCACTTCGCTGATATTGCAACCAAATATGCTTATGTTACTTTAGGAAATAACACACTCGGTGAAGTAAAACTTGGTCGCGCAAAAACTATTGCTGATGAAATTACAACCGCAGAAGATAAAGAATATGGTCTTCTCAACTCTAAAAAATATATCCCTACTAATGGTAACACCGTTGGCTATACTTTTAATGGTATTGATGGTTTAGTATTAGGCGCTAATTATTTATTAGCACAAGAACGTGATGTAAAGACAGTTCCAGCCGTTGGGACGAAAGCTGGTGAAGTAACTGTAGGTGAAGTCAGTAACGGCATTCAAGTTGGTGCAAAATATGATGCTAACAACATTATTGTAGGTATTGCTTACGGTCATACAAATTATAAAGAAGGGACTAAAACAGCAGCAAACGCAAAGAAAAAAGAAGAAGTAAATGGTGCTTTAGCTAGTTTAGGTTACCGTTTTAGTGATTTAGGCTTATTAGTCTCTCTAGATAGCGGCTATGCAAAAACTAAAAAAGATAAACACGAAAAAAGCTATTTCGTATCTCCAGGTTTCCAATATGAATTAATGGAAGATACTAATCTCTATGGTAACTTCAAATATGAACGCACTTCTGTAGATCAAGGTAAGAAAGAACGTGAACATGCTGTGTTATTCGGTATAGATCATAAACTTCACAAACAAGTATTAACTTACATTGAAGGTGCTTACGCTAGAACTAGAACAACTGAGGCTAAGGATGAAGTAAAAACTGAAAAAGAAAAATCAGTGGGTGTAGGTTTACGCGTTTACTTCTAATTATTTGTTAGAAGGAAGGCATACTTAAAAAAGCGAATCGAAAGATTCGCTTTTTTGTTTGTTCTAAAATCGAATAAAACAATCTAAAGTCTTTTTTAAAATAGTTAAAACAGTAGATATTAAAAAGTACACTGCGTTGAGTTTATCGTTATTAATTTTGATGTTTCTCTTTTAAGCAAAATTTTTGTGAGGGTAATCATTGAACCGTTACTATAAGGATTTAATATTAGGAACATCAAATAAGATAAAGAATGACTTATATAAAATAAATACCTTGTGGAAGTTGAAAGAATATTTCATCGAATAAAAACGGCACAAACAATTAGCTTGCACCGTTTTCAAAAGATAGGAAATCATATTGTTCTAATCTTGCTATAAGCTAATGCTATAACAAAAAATGCGGCTTGCAGAAGAATGATACAAGCACCAGTTGAGGCATCAAAATGATAGCTCAATATTACGCCAATTAGACTTGATGTAATGGAACTGACAATAGCAATCCATAGCATTTTATCAAAAGATTTAGTAAGCGTAAGTGCGGTAATTCCTGGCGCAATTAACATTGCCACCACTAAAATAACACCGACCACTTGCATCGTGCTTACAATGGTTAAAGCAAGTAGAATTAATAAACCATAATGTAAAATTTTAGGAGAAAGCCCTGCAACACGGGCGTGGCTTGGATCAAAACAATAAAGCAAAAAGTCTTTACGTTTAAAGACAATCAGACAAAAAATTATCGCAGAAATGACCGCACTTTGAATAAGCTCTTGATAACTTACACCCAATACATTACCAAACAAAATATGGGTTAAATGCTGTTCTGTTTGAATTTTGGTAAACATAACCAAACCAATGGCAAACATTCCAGAAAATACAATGCCCATTGCAGTATCTTCTTTTATGCGACTATTTTCTTTTAAATATCCCACACCAAGGGAGCAAAAAATACCTGAGCAAAATGCACCAATGGCTAAAGGAATTCCTGCCAAATAAGCGAGTACAATACCAGGTAATACAGCGTGAGAAATGGCATCGCCCATTAATGACCAACCTTTCAAGACTAAATAGCAAGAAAGTAATGCACAGATAATAGAAACAATCAATGCAGTCAATAAGGCATTTTGCATAAACTCAAATTGTAGCGGTTCTAAAAGCCAATCAAACATTTTCTACCGCCTTTTTATTACGTGTGAGTAAGCCATATTTTGGTGAAAATAAGAAAGCGACTAAAAACAATAATGTTTGCAATGTCACAATCACACCGCCAGTGGCACCGTCTAAATAATAGCTAATATAGACCCCAACAAAATTTGTCACTGCGCCTAAAATAATAGCAATGATTGACAAAGTTTTGAATTTATCAGTGAGTAAATATGCCGTTGCGCCAGGGGTAATAACCATCGCAATCACTAAAATAGCACCCACAGTTTGCAATGCAGCTACCACACAAGCACTTAATAAAGTAAAAAATAAAACCTTATAAAATAATGGCGAAAGCCCTACTGTTCTTGCCTGTGTTTCATCAAAAAAGATCAGTAATAAGTCTTTCCAGAACAATAAAAGCAATACTAAACAAACACCGATAATAATTGCGACTTGGTAAATATCTTCATCAGCAATGCCTAAAATATTACCTAAAATGATATTGTGCACATTTACTGCGGTTGGATTTAAAGAAATGAGCAATAGACCTAATGCAAAGAAAGTACTGAAAATAAACCCGATAATGGCATCTTCTTTCAGTTTAGAAATGGATTTAATCCAAAGAATAGAAAGTGCGGCAAAAATACCTGCAAAAAATGCACCAAGTGCATAAGGCAACGCAAAAGCATAGGCAATTGCAACACCAGGCACAACGGAATGAGAAAGCGCATCGCCAATCAAAGACCAGCCTTTAAGCATTAAATATGAAGACAAAAAAGCACAAATGCCACCCACTGCGGTACTCAAAATCATCGCCTTGAGCATATAATCATAGGAAAAAGGTTCGAGCAATAAATCTAACATTACCTAATCCCTCTTATTTTTAACCGCACTTTTATAAGGGCAATCTTCAAAATGGCAATCCTGTGTTGTTGGCGCAGGTGGATCTTGCTTAGTTTCGCCATAGAATACAACGGCTTTTTCATCATCTGTTAAGACGGTAACAGAACGTTTATCTTCATCATTATGTAAATTTTCGCCCAATAATTTAATATGACGTAACACCCCACCAAATACAATTTCCAAATTATGTTGGTTAAAGGTATCTTCTGTTTTTCCTGCGGCGATGACCGTGCGATTAATCATTACCACTTGATCACAAAAATCAGGAACAGAACCTAAGTTATGAGTTGAGACAAGAATCAGATGACCTTCTTCTCGAAGCTGTTGAAGAAGATCAACTATGGCATTTTCAGTTTTCACATCAACGCCAGTGAAAGGTTCATCCAATAAAATAATTGGACTTTGTTGTGCTAAAGCGCGGGCTAAAAACACGCGTTTTTTCTGCCCGCCAGATAACTCGCCAATTTGACGATGCGCAAGATGCTCAATATTTACTCGCTGCATCGCCTCTTGAACTTTTTGTTTATCAATCGCTTTGGGGATACGAAGAAAATTCATATACCCATAACGCCCCATCATCACGACATCATACACTGACACTGGAAATTGCCAGTCCACTTCTTCTGATTGTGGTACATAAGCAACCAAATTACGTTTCAGTGCTTGGGAAATTGGCAAATCACAAAGTTTAATTTCACCTTGTTGTGGCTTCACAAGCCCCATTATGCTTTTAAATAATGTGGACTTGCCACTGCCATTCACACCCACTAATGCACAAATAGTTCCACTATTGAGTGAGAACGTCATATTGTGAATTGCAGTATGACCATTGTTGTAACGAACAGTTACATCATTAACCCAAATTGATGTCGAGAAAGAGTCCATTATTTTCCGAATCCTTTAACAATGGTTGATACAGTAACGTTAAGCAAATCAATATAAGTTGGCACAGGGCCGTTTTTCGCAGAAAGTGAATCAACATACAACACACCGCCGTATTTTGCGCCACTTTCTTTGGCTACTTGTTGTGCAGGTTTGGCTGAAATTGTACTTTCACTAAACACAACAGGAATATTGTTTTTACGAACTAAATCAATCACTTTACGCACTTGTTGTGGTGTGCCTTGTTGTTCAGCATTGATTGGCCATAAATAACCTTCTTTTAAATTGTAATCTTTCGCCAAATAACTGAAAGCACCCTCACTTGTTACAAGCCAGCGTTGCTCTTCAGGAATTTGTGCTAATTTTGCACGAAGCGGTTCATCAAGTTGTTTAATTTTTTGAGCATAGTCAGCGGCATTTTTTTCATACACAGCTGCATTTTGTGGATCGTATTTCACTAACGCATTCTTAATATTTTCAATATAAATTAAAGCATTAGATGGCGACATCCAAGCGTGTGGATTAGGCGCATCTTTATACGGGCCTTCATAAATAGATAATGGTTGAATACCTTCTGTTACTACCACAGCAGGTTTATCTTTAACATTTTGGAAGAAACGCTCAAACCAACGTTCCAAATTTAAGCCGTTCCATAAAATTAAATCGGCAGATTGTGCTTTTACAATGTCTTTTGGCGTTGGTTCATATTCGTGAATTTCAGCACCTGGTTTGGTAATAGATTCCACTGTTGCTGCATTGCCTGCCACATTTTGCGCAATATCTTGAATCACGGTAAAAGTGGTGACGACTTTAAATTTTGCGTTAGCTTGCATTGCAAATAAACCAAGTGCAAGTGCGGTCATAATTTTGAATGAATTTCGCATAAGATGTCCTTATTTAAAAAAGATAGATTGAATGCCTGAATAATTGTTCAACAGCACAACAATTATTCATCGGAAATAATAGTACTACTTTTTATGTTGTTTTGGAATGGAAATGATTATCAAAATGATAAATTTATTTATAATTATTTCATACAAAATGTATTGCTTTTATGAAAAAAGCATAAAACAAAAAATTTTCTTAATCATACAAGCAATAAAGGTATTTTCTGTCATTAGAATGACTTTTTATCAAATTAAGTCTAGAATATTGAAATTATTATAGATTTACCTTTTGAGAATAAAATATGAAAAACGCGAGATAAAACAAACTGTTATCTCGCGTTTTTTATGTTTATGAACATTATTTTGATAATTGCTGAATTAGCGTATTAAATCCCACTTCATCATAGCCATCTTCATATTGAGCTTCTCCAGCTACATCACGAATTGTTCTTCCATTTAATGCTGTGCAGCCGAATTTTTCTAATTTGCTTTTAGTAAAGCTAGAACGATACGCAGAGGAAGTGTTATTTAAACTAATTACGCCAATAGTTGCATTTTTGCATAGGTGTTTATTAATGAAAACGAGATTATAACCAGACTCTTGAATGTAGCCCGTTTTATTCACTGCCGCATCAAAGATTTCATCACGCACTAACTTATTAGTATTTTTAATATAAAGTTTGTGTTTCCCTGCTTGGATATAAGTTGCATTAAGATTAGATAAACGTTTAATGTCCGATTTATTTAATGAATATTTAGCGAGTTTAACCAAATCCATCGGGCTGGAAATATTATAGCTAGATAACCCTGAACTATCGTGAAAACGAGTAGAATACATGCCAAGTTGATGGGCTTTTTCGTTCATTTTATTAATAAATTGGCGACGACTTATTCCCGCTGCACGAGAAAGCGCGTGGGCAGCATAGTTATCAGAATGGACAAGCATTGCTTTCAATAATTCGTTACAAGAGATAGGAATATTTTTAGGTAATTTTGTTCCTGTACCTTTAATTCGATCCGTATCCTCTTTTGTGATTGCGATTCGACAATTAGGATTTTTATTATTCTCTAAAAATACATTAGCCGTCATTAATTTTGTTACAGAGGCAATAGGCTGAATACTATCAGGCGCATGGCTTTCCAACACTCGATTATGGGTAAAATCATACACAACATAAGACTGTGCCAGCGCAAAAGAAGGACACAAAGATAAAATAAATAAAGCTTTTTTAAACATTATTGGTCACCTTAAAAAATAGGCTGATATTTTACCGCACTTTTTCCGCTGTAATTGAAAATATTTGCGATCTAGATCGCAAAAAAGTGCGGTAAGATTTTCCATCGTTTTTCAATTCCGCTAGATTATGCGGCGACAAATCTGTACAATCGCCGTTCATTTTTTAATTGCGAATTTTTCGTTGTGAGTTTTTGATAAAAACACCTGCACAATGCTATCGCCACAATGTGTAATAACGAGGCTAAAATGTCAGAATTATTGTCAGTGCAATCAGATGCACCCGCTAAAAAAATTAATCTAATGGATTTAACGCGCCAACAAATGCGCGAATTTTTTAAAGAACTCGGCGAAAAACCATTTCGAGCAGATCAGTTAGTTAAATGGATTTATCATTTTGGCGAAGATAACTTCGACAATATGACAAACATTAATAAAAAATTACGTGAAAAACTTAAGGCGGTTGCAGAAATTAAAGCCCCAGAAGTTGCCGTTGAACAGCGTTCAGCCGATGGCACGATAAAATGGGCAATGCAAGTGGGCGAGCAGCAAGTTGAAACTGTGTATATTCCCGAAGCAGATCGCGCGACGCTTTGTGTATCTTCCCAAGTTGGCTGTGCCTTAGCTTGTACATTTTGTTCAACAGCACAACAAGGATTTAATCGCAATTTAACGGTTTCAGAAATTATCGGTCAAGTATGGCGAGCCTCTAAAATTATTGGTAACTTTGGCGTAACTGGCGTTAGACCCATTACAAATGTGGTAATGATGGGAATGGGCGAACCCTTATTAAATGTCGCAAACGTTGTTCCTGCAATGGAAATTATGTTAGATGACTTTGCTTACGGTTTATCAAAACGTCGTGTCACTTTATCAACTTCTGGGGTTGTGCCAGCACTAGATAATTTGAGCAAAATGATCGATGTGGCACTGGCAATTTCATTACATGCACCAAATGATGAATTACGTGATGAAATTGTGCCAATCAACAAAAAATATAATATCAAAACCTTGATTGACTCAGTAAATCGTTATTTAAATGTATCAAATGCAAACCACGGCAAAGTGACGATTGAGTATGTGATGCTCGATCATGTAAATGATGGCATTGAACACGCTCATCAACTTGCAGAAGTATTAAAAAATACACCTTGTAAAATTAATTTAATTCCGTGGAATCCGTTCCCAGAGGCACCTTATGCAAAAAGCTCGAATACGCGTATCGACCGCTTCCAAAAAACATTAATGGAATATGGCTTTACCGTGATTATCCGTAAAACCCGTGGCGATGATATTGATGCGGCTTGCGGACAGCTAGCTGGAGATGTGATCGATCGTACTAAACGTACGGCAATGAAACGCCAATTTGGACAAAATATTGGGGTAACAGAAGTTAATTAATATTCTAGGCATGTGAATTAATCAAGTTCACATGCCCTATGTTTTCATACAAATTAAAGCATATTAAATATTTCGACTGCCCCTGTTAAAAGGAGAAAAATGCAAACAATAAGTAAACAACTAAGTGCGGTTATTTTCCCTTTCATTTTTTCTGCCTGCGTTTCACAATCTGCGTCTAGCTTAGATCATCAAGCTGCCGCCAAAGCGCGAGTGGAACTCGCTTTGAGCTATCTTCAGCAAAATAATCCTCAACTGGCTAAAATCAATTTAGACAAAGCACTTCAACACGATAAAAATTACTATCTCGTACATTCAGCACTTGCACATTATTATCAACAACAAGGGCAAATAGAAAATGCCTTTCGTGAGTATGAAATAGCCGTAAAACTTAATCATAAACAAGGCGATGTACATAATAATTTTGGTACGTTTCTATGTAGTCAAAAGAAATTTGAGCAAGCCCAGCAACAATTTGAATTAGCCCTTAATTCGCCGAATTATTATCATCAAGCAGATACATTTGAAAATATCGCGCTTTGTGCTTATTCCGCGAAAAAAATGGATATTTATCAGCAAACATTAGAAAAATTACGTCAAATCGATGGAAAACGTGCGGAAAAATTCAATAGCCTAAAATAAAGCATTGCCAAATCAAGTATTGGACTTTAAAATTTAGCCCTTATTTACCGCCTAATTATTTGATTAAATTTATGAATCCAACTACTGAGCAAGTGCTTTCTCCTGGTGAGATTTTTCGTCAAACACGCGAAGCCTTAAATCTTTCTCTTGAAGATGTCGCTAAAGAAATCACGCTACGCCCTTCTATATTAGAGCAACTTGAAAATAATGAATTTATTCAAAAATCAACGCCTTCTATATTTGTCAAAGGTTATGTTCGCAGCTATGCAAAATTCTTACGTTTGCCAGATTCTGTGTGGGAAAATATTGTTTTTGCTGAAACCGAAAAAAATGATTTAGGGAAAAATGCACGTTCAACCCGTGCCGTTAATCAATATTCTTCTCACAATCGTTGGATCGGGCGTTTAACCGCAATAGTATTCGTGATTGTAATTGGTATGACTGGGCTTTGGTGGTGGCAAAGTTATCAACAAAATACTCAAGAACGCGATGATTTAGTGCAAAGCTATGTTGCCTCTACCGAAAACAATCAGCCTGCCACCGCTCTTGTGACAACAGAAGAAAGTAATAAATCTGCACCAGAAACAGCAGCACCAGTCTCACAACCAGTAGAAATAACAAATAATGTGTTACCAGAAATAGCACAAGAAAATAGCGTTTCACTACTCAAAAACGATGAAAAATCAGTTTCAGACATTCAAAGTGCGGTCGAAAATCCAAGTATTTCTCCAACGTTACCTATAGCAAAAGGCGATTTAATGATTGAAATTTTGACAAATAGCAGTTGGATTAGTGTAAAAGATAACGCCCGTCACGTATTAGCACAAAAAGAATATAAACAAGGCGAAATATTAACCTTTAATGGCAATGAATTTTCATTAATTGTAGGCGCACCAAGCAATGTGCGCATCACTTACAAAGGCGAGAATTATCCTCTTAAAGTGGATGGTCGCGTAGCAAAATTCAAACTTTCACAACCTTAGGAAAAATAATGTCAGCTTTTCAGCCAACTATTAAGCGTCGTGAATCGACAAAAATTTATGTGGGAAATGTACCAATTGGTGGGGATGCACCGATTGCCGTGCAATCAATGACAAATACTCGCACTACTGATGTGGAAGCGACAGTTGCTCAAATTAAATCATTAGAACGTGTTGGTGCAGATATTGTTCGTGTATCTGTTCCAACAATGGATGCTGCAGAAGCATTTAAACAAATTAAACAACAAGTGAATGTCCCGCTCGTAGCAGATATTCATTTCGACTATCGTATTGCGTTAAAAGTCGCAGAATATGGCGTGGATTGTTTACGTATTAATCCTGGCAATATTGGTCGTGAAGATCGCATCCGTGCCGTTGTTGATTGTGCTCGTGACAAAAATATTCCGATTCGTATTGGCGTAAACGCTGGCTCTTTGGAAAAAGATCTGCAAGAAAAATACGGCGAACCAACACCAGAAGCATTATTAGAGTCCGCATTACGTCATGTAGAAATTTTAGATCGCCTAAATTTCAACCAATTTAAAGTGAGCGTAAAAGCCTCCGATGTATTCTTAGCGGTCGAATCTTATCGTTTACTGGCTAAAGCAATTAAACAACCTTTACATTTAGGCATTACAGAAGCAGGTGGCGCACGCGCTGGTGCAGTAAAATCTGCGGTGGGTTTAGGAATGTTATTAGCTGAGGGCATTGGCGATACGCTGCGCGTTTCTTTGGCGGCAGATCCTATAGAGGAAATCAAAGTCGGTTTTGATATTTTGAAATCTTTAAGAATTCGCTCTCGTGGCATTAATTTTATTGCTTGCCCAACTTGTTCTCGCCAAGAATTTGATGTGATCGGCACAGTAAATGCACTAGAACAACGCCTTGAAGATATTATTACACCAATGGATGTATCGATTATCGGCTGTGTAGTGAATGGTCCTGGCGAGGCACTCGTCTCCGATCTCGGCGTAACGGGTGGTAACAAAAAAAGCGGTTATTATCTTGACGGCGAACGTCAAAAAGAGCGTTTTGATAACGAAGATATAGTGAACCAATTAGAAGCAAAAATTCGTGCGAAAATCGCACGACAAGATCCAAAAAACAGAATTATTTAAGGAAAGCTCGTGGCAAAAACAATTCAAGCAATTCGTGGTATGAACGATTGCGCCCCAACAGAATCTCCATTATGGCAATGGATTGAAGCACAAGTACGCAATGTATTAAATAGTTATGGCTATTCGGAAGTGCGTATGCCAATTGTAGAAAGCACGCCATTATTTGCGCGCGCAATCGGCGAAGTAACTGATGTTGTCTCAAAAGAAATGTACACATTTTGGGATAACAATGAACAATTAACCTTACGCCCTGAAGGCACAGCAGGTTGTGTGCGAGCAGCCATTGAACACGGTTGGATCTATAATAATGAACAACGCTTATGGTATATCGGGCCAATGTTCCGTCATGAACGTCCACAAAAAGGGCGTTACCGTCAATTCCATCAAGCAGGTGTTGAGGTATTCGGTATTGCAAATCCAGAAATCGATGCAGAATTAATCATGCTTACCTATCGTTTATGGAAAGCATTAGGTATCGATCAATATGTTACACTTCAACTTAACTCTATTGGTTCTTTAGAAGCACGAGCAAATTATCGTTCTGCGTTGGTTGGATTCTTAGAAAACCATCAAGATTTAATGAGCGATGAAGAAAAAGATCGCTTGGTAAAAAATCCATTGCGTATTTTGGATACCAAAAATCCAGAATTACAAAAAGTATTGGATAACGCGCCAAAATTACTTGATTATCTAGATGATGAAAGCCGTGAGCATTTTGAACAATTATGTTCATTATTAGATGCTGTTGATATTCAATATGAAATTAATCCTAAACTCGTGCGTGGTTTAGATTATTACAACAAAACTGTATTTGAGTGGGTAACCTCTGCTCTTGGTGCACAAGGTACCGTGTGTGGCGGCGGTCGTTATGACGGTTTAGTGGAACAACTTGGCGGACACGCAACGCCAAGCATCGGATTTGCGATGGGATTAGAGCGTTTAGTCTTGTTGGTACAAGAAGTTAATCCAAATGTTCCTGTTAAAAGTGCGGTGGATATTTATGTTGTTTATCAAGGCGAAGGCACAACATTAGCCGCTTTTGAATTAGCGGAAAAAGTACGCTCAGAATTACCGCACTTAAATACTATGTTGCACTGCTCTGGTGGCAATTTTAAAAAACAATTTAAACGTGCAGATAAATCTGGTGCAACATTAGCATTAGTTATCGGCGAAAGCGAAGTCCAAAATAAACAAGTCGTTGTTAAACACTTACAAGGTGGTGCAGATCAGCAAACCTTAGATTTAGTGAATATAATCGACTATATTCAAACTCAATTTTAATTTAAAAGGGGAAAAATATGGCTTATTCCATTGAAGAAGAACAAGAGATTAACCAGTTGAAAGAGTGGTGGAAAGAGAATGGCAAAACAATTATTGTCGCCTTTATCTTAGGTGTGGGCGGTATGTTTGGATGGCGTTATTGGCAAGCCCACCAAGCAGAACAAATCGCTCAAGCCTCCGCACAATATGATGCTTTAATTAATTCTGTGCAACAAGACGAACAGGCTAAAAAAGCAAATATAGAACAATTTGTGCAAGCTAACAGCAAAACGGCATACGCTGTCTTTGCTTTGTTAGATGAAGCGAAAAAAGCCACTGAAAAACAAGATTTTTCAGCAGCAGAAGCAAATTTAAACCAAGCATTAACCCAATCTCAAGATGAAGTATTAACATCTATTGTTGCATTACGTCTAAGTGCGGTGCAATTTCAATTGGGTCAATTAGATAATGCTTTAAGCACATTAAACCAAGTGAAAGGCGAAAGTTTTAATGCTCGCAAAGCGATTTTAACTGGCGATATCCAAATTGCAAAAGGAGATAAAGTTGCGGCGAAAAACAGCTTTGAGCAAGCACAACAAAGTGGTAGCCAATTAGAACAACAAATGGCAAAAATGAAATTAAACAACCTTTAAAAAATAATACCCGCATCAAAGTGCGGGTATTTTTTCAATCAAATTTCTGATTATTCAAATTCATCTAACCATTTTAATAAAATAGCCTCAAGAATTGATTCATTTGATTTATTCGGATCATCGTCAAAATCTTCAAGTTCACAAATCCATTTATGTAAATCAGTAAAACGAACGGTTTTTGGATCTAAATCTGGATTACGATCGTAAAGTTCTTCTGCAATTAATTGGGCGTCTGTCCATTTCATTAGTGAGCAGCCTCATTTGCGTGATTAAGGTTATATTTTGGAATTTCTACCACAAGATCTTCATTTCCCACGACACATTGACAAGATAAACGGCTATCCATTTCTAATCCCCAAGCCTTATCTAGCATATCTTCTTCTTGATCACTCGTTTCATTTAAAGAATCAAACCCTTCACGAACAATCACGTGGCAAGTTGTACAAGCACAAGAACCATCACAAGCATGATGAATTTCTACTCCCGCATTGTGAGCAACTTCTAATAAGTTATCTCCTGTTGCAGCATCAACGACCATACCTTCAGGACAAAAATCTTCATTAGGTAAAAAAATCACTTTTGGCATAATACTTTCCTCAAAATTATTTAATATCTGACCGCAGTTTTACGGTTTTTCAATATCTGACAAATTTTTGCCTGTCAAAGCTTTATTAATCGATGCATTCATTCGACGTGCTGCAAATTCTTGGGTAGCAGTATCCAAGGCTTTAATTCCTTGTGCAATTGCATCGCGATCTGAACCTTGTTTTACATCCATTAATTGTTTTAACACAGTTTCAATATGATGAAATTCATCTGTGCTAAGCAATTCAGCCCCATCTGCTTGTAACGCAACAATTACGCTTTCAATAACACGATCTGCTTCCACACGCTGCTCGGCTAATTCACGTGCTTGCAAATCTTCTTGCGCATTATCAAAAGAGGATTTAATCATTGCGGTTACTTCTTCATCAGTTAAGCCATAAGATGGTTTAATTTGTATTGAAGACTGTACTTTTGTCGATTTTTCCATCGCTGTAACGCTTAATAAACCATCTGCATCCACTTGATAAGTCACTCTAATATGGGCTGCACCCGCTGCCATTGGCGGAATACCTCGTAGAGTAAAGCGTCCTAAAGAACGACAATCATCCACTAGCTCTCGTTCGCCTTGTAGCACATGAACAGTCATTGCCGTTTGTCCATCTTTGAAAGTAGTAAACTCTTGCGCACGAGCTACAGGAATTGTTGTATTACGTGGAATAATTTTTTCCACTAATCCGCCCATCGTCTCAATGCCTAAAGAAAGTGGTACAACATCAAGCAATAACATATCAGAATCAGTTTTATTCCCGACTAAAATATCTGCTTGAATTGCAGCACCAAGTGCCACAACTTTATCAGGATCGATTGAGGTTAATGGTGTTTTACCAAAAAACTCGCCAACTTGTTCTCTTACATAAGGCACACGAGTTGAACCGCCAACCATTACCACCGCTTGCACTTCTTCGGATTCCACATTGGCATCTTTCAATGCCCGACGACAAGTTAGCAATGAACGTTTTACAAGCGGATAAATTAATTCATTGAATTGTTCCCGCGAAATTTCTACTGAAAAATCTTGCCAAGAAATAACCGCACTTTTTTCATTAGTCAAAGTAATTTTAGCTTGGTTAGCAAGGGTTATTAACTCACGCTGTTGATTTGCTGTTTGTGGTTTTAGCTTAGTTTGTTCTATTACCCAATCTGCAATTAAATGATCAAAATCATCTCCACCTAATGCAGTGTCTCCCCCCGTTGCTAAAACTTCAAAGATACCTTTTGATAAGCGTAAAATTGAAATATCAAATGTGCCACCGCCTAAATCATAAACCGCAATAATGCCTTCCTGCCCACTATCTAATCCATAAGCGAGTGCAGCTGCAGTAGGTTCATTCAATAAACGTAATACATTTAGCCCTACTAAACGCGCAGCATCTTTAGTGCTTTGACGTTGAGCATCATCAAAATAAGCAGGAACTGTAATCACAACACCAGAAAGTTCTCCGCCAAGGCGTTGTTCGGCAATATGATTTAAACGCGACAAAATATCTGAAGACACTTCAATTGGACTTTTCTGCCCTTGTGCTGTAACAATTAAAGGTAATCCATTTTCACTTGCTACAAATTCATAAGGCAAACTAGGATAACGAGATTGCACATCTGCAAGACTTCGACCAATTAAGCGTTTGACTGAAATCACTGTATTTTGGGGATCAAGTGATGCTTGTTCAAAAGCTTCCAAACCAACTTTCTTTTCTGCAACGCCATAATGAACAACTGATGGTACAAGACTACGATCTTGTTCATCATTAAGAATCACGGATTTTCCACTACGCACAGATGCTACTAAAGAATTAGTTGTTCCCAAATCAATTCCTACCGCCAAACGATGTTGGTGTGGAGCCGCTGTTTGTCCGGGTTCTGCAATTTGTAATAATGCCATATACTTTTTTCTACTAGTTATGCGGCGGAATACGCCAAATCAAATTTATTTTTTTCTGCAAAGCTTGCTTGGTAATGGGTTTCAATATTGACTTCCTGTTTTTGGCGTTCATCAATTGCTATTTTTCTGTCTTGGTTTAAATCAGGCATGAATACAAAAATTTGATTACCATCTAATTGTTTTACATCATCTTGCCAATTTTGCCAAAATAGTCCTTGATAAAAGGCCTCTAAATCGCCATTCAATGCCCAAGCTAAAAATTCTGTGTAAGTAAAATTTAAATTATGCCAAGTAAGATCTTTTGACGAATAGTAATAAATTTTGCCAATATTATCGCCTAACGAACCACCATTTAACGCAAAATAACCACCAATCACATCATCTGCAACTAATAAATATTTTGGTTTTTCGCCTGACTCACTAAAAGATTTACTGAAATTCCAATCCATCAAGCCACGCGGTAATTTAAAACTTCCAGAACCTAAAATACGTAACCAACCATAATGAATTAAAATTCCACCTGTTTCATAGATTACTGCGCCCATTGGCGAGGATGTTGGCATTTGCATAGTAAAAAGCTCACGCTCCGCACTAGATTGATCTTTTTTAATTACTTCACAATGATTGCGAGCGTTATCAATCCATTGGGAAATGGTTATCCAAGCAGAATGTTCTGGACTAGTGAGCTGTTCAAGAGTTTGCATAGTGTTATTTATTCACATCTCGTAGGGGCAAATTACATTTGCCCCTACATTTAATCTAATTCAAAAATTCGTTCTTCCACACGCTCAATTTCTCCAGAAAGTTTACGGGTAAAACGTAATTTATCACAGTATTGAGATGCTCTCGCCCATTGTTCAGATTTCAAACTCTCAAAAAGTGCGGTCAATAATAATTGAGTTTCTTGTTTAATTTCTTTCGCAAAAGCATTTAATGCTCTTTCATCTTGCTGGCTTTCAACTTCTTCTAATTGTTCTCGCCACTGTAACTGTTGCATTAAAAACGCCACATCTTGCGTGCTTTTTTGTTCAAGATCTAACTGCTCGCCAGTATTAAGAGCAATGATCGCTTCAGCTCGCAAAATTGGGTCTTTTAACGTTTTTAAGGCATCATTCACTTCGGTTGATTTTTGCATCGCAACACGTTGTTCTAAAGCACTACTTGAGACAAAATTATCTGGATGTAGAGCCTTTTGTAATTTTAAATAATGTGCATTTAGCACTTTTTCATCCAGCTGAAAATCAACGGGTAAATCAAAAATTTGAAAAGGATTTAACATCAGATTATTACCTTAAACGTGGAAACTTTCGCCACAACCACAAGATTCTTTTACATTTGGATTATTATATTTAAAGCCTTCATTTAGGCCTTCTTTTACATAATCCAGTTCAATGCCATTGAGATAAACGAGACTTTTTGGATCGACAATAATATTAACACCGTGCTGCTCAAAAACTTGATCTTCTGAATTTAAAACATCTACAAACTCAAGTACATAAGCTAAGCCAGAACAACCTGATGTTTTCACACCTAAACGTAATCCAATACCTTTACCACGATTATCCAAAAAGGCTTTCACTCGCTGAGCTGCTTTTTCTGTTAATGTAATACCCATCTATCCCCCAAACACCGCTAAAAGTGCGGTCAAAATTGACCGCACTTTTTCACATGATTAGCCTTGTTTTGCTTTATAATCAGCAATTGCTGCTTTAATTGCATCTTCTGCTAAAATAGAGCAATGCACTTTCACTGGCGGTAATTCTAATTCTTCAGCAATTTGGCTATTTTTAATAGCCCCTGCTTCTTCTAAAGATTTGCCTTTTACCCACTCAGTAATTAATGAACTAGATGCAATCGCAGAACCACAACCATAAGTTTTGAATTTTGCATCTTCAATAATGCCATTATCATCTACTTTGATTTGTAGTTGCATAACATCACCACAAGCTGGCGCACCGACCATTCCAGTACCAACATTGCTATCTTTTTTGTCCAATGATCCCACATTACGTGGATTTTCATAATGATCAATTACTTTTTCGCTATAAGCCATTTTAACTTTCCTTTTTTCAATTCTAGTGAATGCCATTGTCAGATAATGGCAACTAAATATTAGTGAGCAGACCACTCAATGGTATTTAAATCAATACCTTCTTTAAACATATCCCATAATGGCGATAATGCACGAAGTTTTTCTACCGCACCTTTCATTAAATTAATTGTGTAATCAATTTCTTCTTCAGTAGTATAACGACCTAATGTGAAACGAATTGAACTGTGTGCCAATTCATCATTTAAGCCAAGTGCGCGCAATACATAAGATGGCTCTAAGCTAGCAGATGTACAAGCAGAACCAGAAGATACAGCAATATCGCGCAACGCCATCATTAAGGATTCGCCCTCAACATAGTTAAAGCTAATATTTAAATTGCTATCTAAACGATGTTCCATTGAACCATTTACATAAGTTTCTTCAATATCTTTTAAGCCATTATATAAACGATCACGAAGAGCTTTTAAACGTGGCATTTCGGTTACCATTTCTTCTTTTGCAATGCGATAAGCCTCTCCCATTCCTACGATTTGATGAACAGGTAATGTACCTGAACGCATACCACGTTCATGACCACCACCATGAATAATCGCCTCTAAACGTACACGAGGTTTACGACGAACATACAATGCACCAATACCTTTTGGCCCGTAAAGTTTATGGCTAGACATCGACATTAAATCAACAGCTAATTCTTCCAAATTAATTTCAACTTTACCAACACTTTGCGTTGCATCCACATGGAAAATTGTTTTATTTGCACGACAAAGCTCACCAATAGCTTTAATATCTTGTAACACACCAATTTCATTATTAGCGTGCATAATTGAAGCTAGAATTGTATCTGGACGAAGCGCAGCTTTGAATTTTTCTAAATCAATTAAACCATCAGCTTCTGGAGACAAATAAGTGACTTCAAAACCTTCTCTTTCTAATTGACGGCAAGTATCTAACACTGCTTTATGTTCAGTTTTACAGGTAATAATGTGTTTACCTTTAGTTTGATAGAAATGTGCCGCACCTTTAATTGCGAGGTTGTCAGATTCTGTTGCGCCAGAAGTAAAGACAATTTCACGAGAATCTGCGCCAATGAGATCAGCGATTTGATTACGTGCAATATCAACAGCTTCTTCTGCTTGCCAACCAAATTTATGTGAGCGAGAGGCTGGATTGCCAAATGTGCCATCGATGGTTAGAAACGCCATCATTTTTTTCGCAACACGTTCATCGACTGGACAGGTCGCTGCGTAGTCTAAATAAATAGGTAATTTCATTTTCACTCCTAAATTATGCTAAATATAACCGCACTTTTTTTATTTGAAAAATATCCGGCTTATCCTTTTTATTGATTAACTAACAAATTATTAAAATCACGATGAGATTGACGCTTTACATTACGCTTATTTACCAGCTCAGCTAAGGTAATCTCGTTTAAAAAACTTTCAATACGTAAACTTAAATCTTCCCAAAGTTCGTGAGTTAAACATTCCACACCATTTTTACAATTTTCGCGCCCCAAACATTTCGTTACGTGAATATTTTCATTTACTGCTGCAATAATCATTCCTACAGAAATTTGTTCACTTGGTAGCCCTAACTGATAACCCCCTCCGGGTCCGCGAACACTTTTAACTAAACCGTCTTTACGTAATTTAGCAAAAAGTTGCTCTAAATAAGATAAGGAAATATGTTGGCGTTCAGAAATATCCGCAAGGCTTACAGGCCCGCCATCTGCATTTAAAGCAATATCCAAAACGGCTGTAACTGCATAACGACCTTTTGAAGTAAGTTTCATAAAGAATCCCTAAAAATTAATGGTGCAATACTTACATATCTGACTAATTGAGTCAATTATCCTCATTTGTTAAATCAATTCGTTTTTCAACCGCACTTAGCATGCCATTTAAAATATTTAATTCGTTTTTCTCTAATTTCGCACGATAGTATAAACGCTTTAATTTACGCATAACTCCTTGATTTTGAATAAATCCAAGAGATTGATATATACGTTCTGTGTGGTCAAAAAAATAAGCTAACTGATCTGCTGTTGGATAGTTTTTCTCTATTAAAGAAAGTGAATTTTTCTTATTATTTTGAACTAAGAAAGCCATACGCAATTCATAACTTACCAACTGCACAGCCATTGCTAAATTTAAAGAAGAATAATCAGGATTAGCTGGAATATTCAAATGATAATGGCATTTCAACAATTCTTCATTAGTTAATCCAATACGTTCACGTCCAAACACAATAGCTATCTTGCCTTTATCTGCGATCACTTTATCTGCACATTCTCTCGGTTCAATTAAGGTATTTTGCAAATGACGTAAACGCGCACTTGTTCCAATAACTAACGAACAATTTTTTACTGCATCATCAAAACTATTTACAATCATTGCATTTTTGACTACATCTTCTGCCCCTGCAGAAAGTGCATAAGATTGCTCGTCAATAGATTTTGGCGATACAAGACAAAGTTGATTCAATCCCATCGTTTTCATTGCTCTAGCCGCAGAACCAATATTACCGCTATGAGAAGTTTCAATTAAAACAATACGAATATTTTCCAACATAATGATGCCCGACTAAAATTTAGGGATATTCTACCACAATAACCGCTAAAAATAGTCAAGAATTTAAGCAAATTAAAGAAATTTAAAATATTAGAGATGAATAATAAAAATAAGAATGGTGGGTTGTGAGAGGCTCGAACTCTCGACCGACGAATTAAGAGTCCGCTGCTCTACCAACTGAGCTAACAACCCAACTGGACAACTAAATCAGAGAGTGGTGGGTCGTGAAGGATTCGAACCTTCGACCAACGGATTAAAAGTCCGCTGCTCTACCGACTGAGCTAACGACCCACTGTGTTGATGAGTTAATGATAACGCATTTATTTTAGAATCAAAAGAATAAATTCATTCTTTCAAGCTAATTGGTTAAATTACAAACGATGAAAACAAAACAGGATCCAATAAAAAATGGATCCTGTTTTTCAAGTATTAGAAATACCAAGAATTAGTACGCTAACACTGCACGACGGTTTTTAGAATATGCAGCTTCATCGTGACCTAATACTGCAGGTTTTTCTTCACCGTAAGATACTGTGCCTAATTTACCAGCATCAACACCTTTACCTGCTAAATAACCTTTAACTGCATCTGCACGACGTTGTCCTAATGCGATGTTGTATTCTGGTGTACCACGTTCATCAGTATTACCTTCTACTAATACTTTAGCAGCTGGCGTTGCATTTAAATATGCTGCGTGCGCATCTAAGATTTGAACGTATTCACCGGTGATGTCGTATTTATCAAAACCAAAATATACGGTGTTGTAACGTTGTTGAAGATCAGCAACAGAGTATCCGCCAAAAGTTTGAGCAGCACCATTGCCTGCAGCATCGTTGTTAGAGGAACTACAAGCCGCTAATGCAGCTACAGAACCTGCAACTAATAATGATTTAACAAATTTGTTCATTAGATTTCTCCTAAATGAGTTTTTTATTTAGTTAAGTATGGAGACCAAGCTGGAAATTTTACTTGGCCATCACTTCCTGGAAGGCTCGCCTTAAAGCGACCATCTGCAGAAACCAATTGTAGCACCTTTCCTAAGCCCTGTGTAGAACTATAAATAATCATAATTCCATTTGGAGAAAGGCTTGGGCTTTCGCCTAGAAAAGATGTACTAAGTACCTCTGAAACGCCCGTTGTGAGATCTTGTTTAACTACATTATTGTTACCATTAATCATCACAAGTGTTTTTCCATCTGCACTAATTTGTGCGCTACCGCGACCACCCACTGCGGTTACGCTACCACCGTTTGCATCCATTCGATAAACCTGTGGCGAGCCACTTCTATCGGATGTAAATAAAATTGAATTTCCGTCTGGTGACCACGCTGGTTCAGTATTATTACCTGCACCACTCGTTAATTGCATAGGTGTACCACCATTTGCGCCCATAACGTAAATATTCAGAACGCCATCACGAGAAGAAGCAAAAGCTAAACGAGAACCATCTGGCGAAAAGGCTGGCGCGCCATTATGCCCTTGAAAAGATGCCACTACTTTACGCGTACCAGAATTCAAATCCTGTACAACAAGTTGTGATTTTTTATTTTCAAACGATACATAAGCCAAACGCTGGCCGTCTGGAGACCAAGCTGGAGACATAATTGGTTGAGCACTACGATTGACGATAAATTGATTATAGCCATCATAATCTGCTACACGAACTTCATAAGGTTGCGAACCGCCATTTTTTTGCACAACATAAGCGATACGAGTTCTAAAGGCACCACGGATCGCAGTTAATTTTTCAAAGACTTCATCACTCACAGTATGCGCACCATAGCGTAACCATTTATTTGTCACTGTATAGCTATTTTGCATTAATACAGCCCCTGGCGTACCTGATGCACCAACCGTATCAATTAATTGATAAGTAATACTATAACCATTACCCGATGGAACCACTTGTCCAATTACAATTGCATCAATTCCAATATTCGACCAAGCTTCAGGATTTACTTCAGCTGCTGAAGTTGGGTGTTGAGGCATTTGAGACACTGCAATAGGATTAAACTTACCACTGTTACGTAAATCATCTGCAACAATTTTACTAATATCTTCTGGTGCAGAACCAACAAATGGTACGACAGCGATAGGGCGCGCACCATCAACCCCTTCATCAATGACAATGCGTACTTCATCACCAGCGAATACATTATGAGTAATAGCAAGTATAATCGCGAATACGCTCACTAAATGTTTTAATAATTTCATTTTGTTACCTTTAAAATTTAACAATAAATTTTTATAAAGAATTATCGAATATCAAAGTCAATAATTGGCGATTTATATTTTTCATAAATTTCATCTGATGGCGCAGCTGGAACTTTTTTCGTTCTAGCCACCGCACTTAATGCAGCTGAACAAATATCATCAGGACCTGAAATTTTTTGATAGCCCAAGATCGTGCCATCTCGACCTAATTGAATTTTAATACGACAAACCTTTCCTGCAAAACTTGGATCTTTTAAGAAACGACGTTGAATCTCTTTCTTAATTACGCCTGCGTATTGATCCCCAACCTTACCACCATCGCCAGAGCCAAGTGCAGCACCGCTACCTTGAGTTCCACCTTTATTAGTGTTTCCCCCTTTAGATGCACTGCCGCCACCAACATCCCCGCCGTTAAAGAAATCATCTAGGCTTGCTTGATCTGCTTTACGTTTTGCTTCCGCAGCAGCTTTTGCTTTTGCCTCAGCTGCTGCTTTCGCTTTTGCCTCCGCTTCAGCCTTTGCTTTTGCCTCAGCAGCGGCTTTCGCTTTAGCTTCTGCATCTGCTTTTGCTTTAGCCTCAGCTGCCGCTTTCGCTTTTGCCTCAGCTTCAGCCTTTGCTTTAGCTTCAGCAGCGGCTTTTGCCTTGGCTTCGGCTTCTAGTTTCGCCTTAGCTTCCGCCTCTTGTTTTGCTTTTTGAGCAGCAATTTCTGCTGCTTTCGCTTTAGCCTCTTCTTCAGCTTGTTTTGCCGCAGCAGCTAAACGTTTAGCCTCTGCATCTGCTTTTAATTTTGCAGCTTCAGCAGCTTGTTTAGCCTTAGCCTCTTCAGCTTGCTTCTGTTTTTCCAACGCTTCTTGACGAGCTTGCTCTTGTTGTTTTTTTATTTCTTGCTGACGTTGCTGTTCTTGCTGACGTTGCTGTTCTTGCTGACGTTTTAACTCTTCTTGTCGTTGAACTTCTTGTTGATGCTTAATCTCTTCTTGATTAGGCTCAGGTGGTTTTTCTTCCACAACAGGTTCTGGGCTTTTTTGTTTATCCGCTTGCCCTTTTTTTTGTTGTTGAATACGCCCCCATTCCTGAGCAGCCGTACCCGTATCAACAATCACTGCTCCTATTGCATCTCCTTCACCTTCTCCACCACCCATAATTTCAACGGTGTGATAAAGTGAACTTAAAATCAATAAGCCAAACAAGATGAAGTGCAAAAGGATAGAAATAGCAAAAGCATTGATTCCTTTCTTTTGTCGATTATTTTGCACGTGTTACCTACTTAGCTAAATGGGATTTGTCATTAAACCTACAGATTTAATGCCTGCAAGATGAAGTAAATTCAATGCCTTAATCACTTCTTCATAAGGTACTTCTTTAGCTCCGCCTACTAAAAATAGTGTATTATTATCCTTATCAAATTCCTGTCTAGATAATTGAGTAACCATTTCTTCTGCTAAACCTTCTTGACGTTCTCCACCAATAGAAATCGCATATTTCCCAATACCTGCAACTTCAAGAATTACAGGCACTTTATCTTCATTAGAAACCTCTTGGCTTTGCACAGAATCAGGCAATTCAACTTGAACGCTTTGACTAATAATAGGGGCGGTTGCCATAAAAATTAACACTAAAACTAAAAGCACATCTAAAAAAGGCACAATATTAATTTCAGATTTAATTGCTTTACGCTGACGACGAGCCATATATTCCTCTAAAATTTTAACTTATTTTTACCGCACTTTTTCTTTAAAGTGCGGTCAATTTTCCCTATTTTTAGTGAGGGGCTTTACCAAAGGCTTGACGGTGTAAAATCGTCGTAAATTCATCAATAAAGTTAACGTAATCTTGCTCAATTGCGTTCACTCGTAAGCTTAAACGGTTATAAGCCATTACTGCAGGAATTGCGGCAAACAAACCAATTGCAGTGGCAATCAAGGCCTCGGCGATACCTGGTGCTACCATCTGTAATGTTGCTTGTTTTGCACCACTTAATGCCATAAAAGCGTGCATAATTCCCCAAACAGTACCAAATAAACCAATATAAGGGCTAACAGATGCCACTGTGGCTAAGAATGGAACTCGATTTTCCAAGCTTTCAATCTCACGGTTCATCGCAAGATTCATCGCGCGCGTTGTGCCTTTAATAATCGCTTCAGGAGCGTCTGGATTTACTTGTTTTAAACGTGAAAATTCTTTAAATCCCACGCAAAAAATTTGTT
The DNA here is from genome assembly GCF_049823435.1 of Haemophilus sp. HN_Hi16. Classification (NCBI taxonomy): domain Bacteria; kingdom Pseudomonadati; phylum Pseudomonadota; class Gammaproteobacteria; order Pasteurellales; family Pasteurellaceae; genus Haemophilus; species Haemophilus sp. HN_Hi16. The sequence continues at coordinate 715,890 of NZ_CP187500.1, read as the reverse complement.
CGCTTCCCGTTAATCCATCGCGACGATTAGATAGCCCTTCATAAAGTTTATTTAAATCTTCTCCTGACCAAAAACGATCTTCAAAGGTATGTGCTTCTTTTAAGGCATTCGTTAAAATACGGCTACGTTGAATGATAATTGCCCAAGATATGATTGAGAAAGAAATCAAAATCACAATTACCAGTTGCACAACAATACTTGCTTTTAGAAAAAGATCTAAAAAATTCAATTCTGCAGTCATTGCATACTCCGAAAAGTTATTTTAAGTGATTAAATGCAGCTTTAACTTCTTTGGGAAGCGCCACAGGTTTCATCTTGCCTAGATCAACACAGGCTACTTTAACAGTAGCCTTTGATAACATCAGGGTGTTGCGCATCAGTCTCTGTTCAAAAAGGATCGTAGCTCCCTTTACCTCTGAAACTTCTGTTTCCACCATAAGTAAATCATCCAATTTTGCTGCCACGCAATAATCAATGGCGAGCGATTTGACAACAAATGCGAGTTGTTGTTCCTCTAGTAAGGTTTGTTGCGTAAAATTTAATATACGCAAATATTCTGTTCTTGCTCGTTCAAAAAAATGCAAATAGCGAGCGTGATACACTACGCCACCTGCATCAGTGTCTTCATAATACACACGAACAGGAAAAGAAAAGCAATTTCCCAGCATATTCTTACCCGATTGATTGCAATAAACCGTGTATTCTAGAACCAGTTTTTGGGATAAGCAAGCTATCTATGAAAAAACTCAATAAGATTTTATTCATTTTAAAACATCCAAAATTTTTACCGCACTTTTAGCCTGACTAGCAAAAGATAAGGTAATGGCAAATCATTTTTAACCTTTTAAATTGAGCAAAAACCATTCAAAGCATAACCGTTCTTTAAAAATAGCCTCTATGTAATCTTAAACCAGCAGTATTTTTATTCTTGATATTTAGCGTTTCTATGCGACAATCTTCGCGGTTATTTACTTTAAAAATATGTTTTACTAAATGGATTACGAAAATCAAATTGCCAATATTTTCTCACTAAATGGCGAATTAAGCCAAAATATCAAAGGTTTTCGTCCTCGAACTGAACAACTTGAAATGGCATATGCTGTTAGTAAAGCAATCCAAAATAAATCTTCCCTTGTCATTGAAGCTGGAACAGGCACAGGAAAAACCTTTGCATATCTCGCGCCTGCTTTAGTTTTTGGTAAAAAAACCATTATTTCTACAGGATCTAAAAATCTTCAAGATCAACTTTTTAATCGAGATCTGCCTGCTATTAAAAAAGCCCTTAATTTCACGGGAAAAATTGCGTTGCTAAAAGGTCGAGCAAACTATCTTTGTTTAGAGCGTTTAGATCAAGTTATTGCTCAAGGTGTGCTTGGCGATAAGTCTGTTTTAGCTGAATTAAGTAAAGTACGTAAATGGAATAACAGTACTAAAACAGGCGATTTCACAGAATGTATTGAGCTTGCAGAAGATAGTCCTATTATTCCACAACTGACGAGTACGGCGGAAAGCTGTTTAGGAACAGATTGTCCTAATTATTCAGAATGTTATGTAGCAAGTGCGCGTAAAAAAGCATTAAATGCTGATTTGGTTGTGGTTAATCATCACTTATTTTTTGCTGATATGGCTGTGAAAGAAAGTGGTTTTGGCGAACTTATTCCAAATGCAGAAGTAATTATTTTTGACGAAGCTCACCAGTTACCCGATATTGCCAGTCAATATTTTGGTCAATCTTTAACATCACGCCAGCTTTTTGATTTATGCAAAGATATTAATATTGTCTATCGCACAGAACTCAAAGATATGCAACAGCTTAGCACAACATCTGATACCTTACTGAAGGTTGTACAAGATTTTCGTTTATTATTGGGTAATGGAAGCAATGTTCGTGGAAATTGGCGTGAGCTTTACAGGCAAAGTGCGGTGAAAAAAGCCTTTGAATTATTACAAGAGAAAATAGATTTTTTATCTGAAGTGATTAAATTATCGCTTGGTCGTTCCCAAACTTTAGATAGTATTTTTGAGCGTGTTGAATCCATTAAAATTCAGCTTAAGCGTTTATCTGAAACAAATATTGTGGGTTATTGTTATTGGTATGAAGGAAATGGTCGCCAGTTTGGTTTACATATTACGCCATTGACAGTGGCCGATAAATTTGGTGCTCAGCTTGAAGCGAAAGAAGCCGCTTGGATATTCACATCTGCGACATTAGAAGTGGGGGGAACTTTTAATCATTTCTGCCAACGTTTAGGTATTGAAAACGCGACACAAAAAATTTTATATAGTCCCTTTAATTATCTTGAACAATCTTTGCTTTGTGTACCTCGATATTTGCCAAATACCAATCAAGTGAATACATTAAGCTCACTAGGCGAAATGTTATTACCCGTGATTGAAGCAAATAAGGGGCGTTGCTTTGTTCTTTGCACTTCTTATTCAATGATGCGTGGTTTAGCAGAATACTTCCGTGAAAAAAGTAACCTTTCGATTTTATTACAAGGCGAAACCTCAAAAGGCAAATTACTCGAGCAATTTATAAAAGAATCCCATAGCGTTTTGGTGGCAACCTCTAGCTTTTGGGAAGGTGTAGATGTGCGTGGCGATGCACTTTCTTTAGTCATCATTGATAAGCTTCCCTTTACTGCGCCAGATGAACCTTTGTTGAAAGCCCGTATTGAGGATTGTCGTTTGCAAGGTGGCGATCCATTCAATGACATTCAAATTCCTGAAGCCGTGATTACCTTGAAACAAGGCGTTGGACGTTTAATTCGTGATGTTACAGATCGTGGCGTTGTGATTATTTGTGATAATCGATTAGTAATGCGTAATTATGGCAAAACTTTTTTGAAAAGTTTACCTAACTCAAGTCGTACCCGTGATCTCAACAAAGTGATACAATTCTTACAAAATAAATAAACGAGAATAAATAATGCAAAATTTAACTTTATTGGCGTTGGACACTTCTACTGAAGCCTGTTCAGTCGCCTTATTTCATCGTGGCGAAAAAACACATATTAATGAACTTGCACAACGCACTCATACTAAACGAATTTTGCCTATGATTGATGAAATTTTGGCAAATTCGGGGTTAGGTTTAAATCAAGTTGATGCGCTTGCCTTTGGGCGTGGGCCAGGTAGTTTTACTGGCGTTCGTGTTGGTGCTGGGATTGCACAAGGTTTAGCGTTTGGGGCGGATTTACCTGTGATTCCAGTTTCAAATTTAACCGCAATGGCTCAAGCTGCATTTGAATTACATCAAGCAGAAAATGTTGTTGCCGCGATTGATGCAAGAATGAATGAAGTTTATTTTTCTCAATTAGTGAGAGAAAAAGTGCGGTCAGATTTCGCAGAGTTTTTTCAATGGCGAGAAATCATTAGCGAACAAGTTTGTTCCCCAGAAAAAGCGATTAGTCAGCTTCAAAATGATAACGCATTTAGAGTTGGGACAGGTTGGGCTGCTTATTCTCAATTTACTGAAAAAAATCTAACTGGCTCAGATATAGAATTACCTAATGCCTTATATATGTTAGAACTTGCACGAGTAGAATTTTTGCAAAAACACACAATTTCAGCTTTAGAGATTGAACCGATTTATTTGCGAAACGAGGTTACTTGGAAAAAATTACCAGGACGTGAATAAGTTTAAATAACTGGAGGATAGAAAATGAAAGGAAAAATAACCTTATTTTTTACCGCACTTTGTTTCGGATTAACGGGCTGTATTGCACCACCAAAAGGGTTAGAAAAAGAGCGATTCTCAATTAATTCCTATCGCGAGATTTTTCCTCAAGATTTAACCTGTCATTGTAAAACAGTTCGACTTGGAGGAAAAATTGTCAATACTACCGTTTTAGCAAATCAAACAAAAATTGAAGTGTTAAGTTTACCCGTATCATCAATTTCAGGTAAACCATTTGTTGAATTGCAATCCGATGGCCGCTTTATCGTGTATTTCAACGGTTTTGTTGAGCCTGAAAATTTAAAAGAACGCTATATTACGGTGGGCGGGCAATTAACAGGAACGGAGAAAGGCAAGATCGAACAAGCTGATTATACTTATCCTGTTGTTCAAGCTGATAAATATCGAATTTGGACACTCAGCACCACTTATAATTATCCAACAGATGATTGGGATGAAGATGATGATTGGGGATTTTTTAGATGGCGACATCGCCCTTGGTATGTTCAGCCTGAAATTCACTATTATTTGAATTAAATGATAAAATCTTGAAGATTTTCCAACAAATTAGGATAAAAAATGGAAAAAATTTGGTTTCAAAATTATCCAGAAGGTTCTGAAAAATTTCTGGATACCTCAAAATATGAATCTATTTTGGATATGTTCGACAAAGCTGTGCGTGAACATCCAGATCGCCCTGCTTACATTAATATGGGGCAAGTACTTACTTTCCGTAAATTAGAAGAGCGTAGTCGTGCATTTGCCGCGTATTTGCAAAATGAATTTAAACTTCAACGTGGCGATCGAGTGGCATTGATGATGCCAAATTTATTGCAATATCCCATCGCACTTTTTGGCATTTTGCGTGCTGGCTTAATTGCAGTAAATGTCAATCCACTTTATACACCGAGAGAATTAGAACATCAGTTGCAAGATAGTGGTGCGGTAGCGATTGTCGTGGTATCAAATTTTGCTTCTACCTTAGAAAAAGTTGTTTTCAATACTAATGTCAAACACGTTATTCTTACCCGAATGGGCGATCAACTTTCATTTGGTAAACGTACTTTGGTTAATTTTGTTGTGAAATATGTGAAAAAACTGGTGCCGAAATATAAATTACCGCACGCAGTAACATTCCGTGAAGTATTGAGTATTGGTAAATATCGCCAATATGTTCGTCCAGAAATATCGCGTGAGGATTTAGCCTTTTTACAATACACAGGCGGCACAACAGGCGTGGCGAAAGGTGCAATGCTGACACACGGAAATATTATAACCAATGTCTTCCAAGCAAAATGGATTGCAGAGCCATTTATTGGCGATCATTCTCGCACTCGTTCAGCTATTTTAGCCTTGCCTCTTTATCACGTATTTGCCTTAACGGTAAACTGCTTATTATTTTTAGAGTTAGGTGTCACGGCGATCTTAATCACTAATCCGAGAGATATTGAAGGATTTGTGAAAGAGTTGAAAAAATACCGTTTTGAAGCAATCACTGGTGTAAATACCTTATTTAATGCGTTGTTAAATAATGAAAATTTCAAAGAAGTTGATTTTTCAGCTTTAAAACTTTCTGTAGGTGGCGGTATGGCTATTCAACAGTCTGTAGCAACACGTTGGCACGAATTGACGGGCTGTAACATCATTGAAGGTTATGGAATGACGGAGTGTTCGCCATTGATCTCTGCTTGTCCGATTAATGTTGTGAAACATAATGGCACTATTGGTGTGCCAGTGCCAAATACAGATATAAAAATCATTAAAGATGATGGCTCTGATGCAAAAATTGGCGAAGCTGGCGAATTATGGGTGAAAGGCGATCAAGTAATGCGAGGTTATTGGCAACGACCTGAAGCAACCAGTGAAGTGTTAAAAGACGGTTGGATGGCAACTGGCGATATTGTCATTATGGATGAATCATATAGCTTACGCATTGTGGATCGTAAAAAAGATATGATTTTGGTTTCTGGCTTTAATGTCTATCCAAATGAAATTGAAGATGTCGTTATGCTGAATTACAAAGTGGCTGAGGCTGTGGCAATTGGTGTTCCTCACGCAGTTTCTGGCGAAACGATAAAAATCTTTGTGGTGAAAAAGGACGATAGTTTAACCCGAGATGAACTTCGCAACCATTGTCGTCAATATCTCACAGGCTATAAAGTGCCAAAAGAAATTGAGTTCCGAGACGAACTACCAAAAACTAATGTTGGCAAGATTTTACGTCGGGTTTTACGCGATGAAGAGATCGCAAAACGTTCAAAACATTAATGTCAAAATGGGATAGCAATATCCCATTTTTGTTCTTTTCAAATAAAAAGTCACTATGATAAAAGAATGTCAAAATCTACCGCACTTTAGAGTCATTTCGGATAATGCTGCGCTATTAGAAGTTTGTAATTTGGCTCAGATGAAAAGTGCGGTCGCCTTAGATACAGAATTTATGCGTGTTTCCACTTATTTTCCTAAGCTGGGATTAATCCAACTTTATGATGGCGAGCGCGTCTCTTTAATTGATCCTTTAGCGATTACGGATTTTGCTCCTTTTGTCGCATTGTTAGCCAATCCTAAAGTATTAAAAATCTTACATTCTTGTAGTGAAGATTTATTAGTTTTCTTACAAGAATTTGATCAGCTTCCACGCCCAATGATTGATACGCAAATTATGGCACGCTTTATTGGGCTGGGCGCATCAGCAGGCTTGGCAAAATTAGCACAACAATATTTAAATATAGAAATCGATAAAGGTGCAACTCGTACCAATTGGATCAAACGCCCCCTTTCTGATATTCAACTTCAATATGCCGCGGGCGATGTTTGGTATTTATTACCGCTTTATCATATTCTTGAAAAAGAGTTAGCGAAAACACCTTGGGAAAAAGCCGTAAGTGATGATTGCGAACTGGCTCTTGCTAAAACGCATAAATTACAAGAACGAGATTCAGAAAAAGCTTATTTAGATATTCCAAATGCTTGGAAATTAAATCCATTTGAATTGTCTCGTTTAAGAATTTTGGCACAGTGGCGACAAAACGTGGCAATAGAGCGTGATTTAGCACTTTCTTATATTGTGAAATCAGATAATCTTTGGAAAGTGGCAAAAAATAATCCGCGTAATATATCGGAAATGTTGGAAATGGGATTAACTGAAAATGAAGTGCGTGTACGTGGTAAGAAGATTTTGCAATTACTTGCTCAAGCAAGACGTATTTCTTCTAATGACTATCCAAAACCTATTGAACGTATTTCTGAAGATCCTCGTTATAAAAAAACAATTCGATTGTTGCAAGAAAAAGTGAATAGCTTAACACCAGCAGGTTTAACCCCTGAAATTGTTGCGAGTAAACGTACTTTGGATGAATTAATTAAATGGGTTTGGAAATATGATTGTTCTCAAGATAAACTACCAGAATTGCTGATTGGCTGGAGAAAACCTATTGGTGAGAAGTTAGTTGATGTACTTAAGTAAATATAAAAAAGCGTTGGGCAAATAGCTCAACGCTTTTAGTTTTTACTCGTAGAGTTTTTTCACTTGTTCAGGTGTCATCACTCGTTGGTATTTACTAAATTCTTTTGCCATATAGTAAGCACCAAAATTTGTTAAGTGATCTTGATCCCCATACAAGTATTTTCCTTCTGCCATAACACTATCTTTTGGTAAATACTGTTGAGCATCTACCCAATAAACATTAGGAATATCTTTGATTAAATCGTGAATGATTTTGTTACTCGCATCAATATCGCCCATACGATGAATTGGCGTTAAATATTTTTCAAGTCCATAATTTTCTAATAAATAACCACGCAGCGGAGAACGACTTACCGAGCTATTATTAGCAAAAACATATACGGGCTTTTGTATCGCTAGTTGTTTCACTGTTTCTTTAAAACGCGCTTTAAAATCTGGTTCAATGAAAGTTTCGGGTCTAAAGCGAGGTACTGGCTGTCCGCCCATTTTCAAATCATAAAATGCTGAAATAAATATTGCTTTATATTGAGAATCTTTCTGCCATACAGATTGGCAATTAGGATCTAATTGATATTGATCATTCACAATAAAGCTACACTCAAATTTATCTTTGAAAATATCTGCTTTCCATCCTTCTTTATTCCCCACATAATTTAAAAAAGCTTCTAAATGTGAAGAATGAGAATCGCCTAGAATAATAACCTTAGCAGGATAATGATTTTCATTAGAAATAGGTGATTCTTGTTCAATATGCTTTTGTTCAACTCTCATTATTTGTCTTTTATAAAGATTAAATCCTAAGAGTAAAAGAGAAGGAATAAAATAAATATAAAGAAAACTTTGTTTAAAGTTTAGTTTTGATTTTCTAATTGGCTGTTCGATTAAATAATAACTTAGAACTGAAAAAATTATTGTTAATACTGTTACTATAGCAATCGATTGATTATTAATTTGTTTTTCGCCCGTTATATAATAAGCAAACGCAATAAAAATCCAATGATATAAATAAAGAGAATAAGAAATTTTTCCAATAAACACTATTGCTTTATTAGATATAACATAATTTAATGATGTTATTTTGTGATGTGGTATGAATAATTAATGCTGTAAAAATACAAGGGAGAATTAAAGTAACGCCCGGAATAAATGCAATATTATTATGCATTAAAAATAAACAGGAAAATAATAGTAATGTACTTAATATTGCAATAACATTGCTTGCTTGCTTGCTTGCTTGCTTGCTTGCTTGCTGAAAGATTATGATAAATTGCTAACAAAGATCCTACAAGTAATTCTGGAAATCTTAGGTTAGAGAGATAATAAATATTAGGCTGATGCAATACTTCTTTGTAAAAATTAGCTGGAATAAAAGAGGTAGCAAGTAAAATAAAAAACAAAATTAGCGTTATAATAAATAATGCTTTAATTTCTCTAAATTTTTTATAAGCTAAAATTAGGATAAGTGGAAAAATAAGATAGTATTGTTCTTCTACAGCTAATGACCAAATATGTAACACAGGATTTTCATTTGCGCTTAAATCAAAATAACCTTGTGTTAAACCTAAATAGAAATTAGATAAGAAAGCTGTAGCTAATTCAATGGTTTTTCTTAATTGATTAAAATCATTATAAATGAAAATAACAGACGCAATGAAAGACACTAATGCCATCACTGTAATAAAAGCAGGATAAATTCGTTTAATACGTCGAGTATAAAATTGTTTAAACGAAAAAGAATTCTGTTGAATTTCTGTGATAATAATACCAGTAATCAGAAAACCAGAAATAACAAAGAAAATATCCACCCCAAGAAAACCACCAGATAACCAGTTTTCATTAAGATGATAAATAATGACTGAAATAACAGCAATTGCACGTAGTCCATCAATTTCTGGACGATATTTAATAGATGACATAATATTCCTTTTGTAAAATATAAACCGCACCTTGATTTATGCGTCAAAAGTGCGGTTATTTTTTTATATATTTTTACACGTTGAATCGGAAGTGCATTACATCGCCATCTTGTACGATGTAATCTTTACCTTCTAAACGCCATTTACCTGCTTCTTTTGCACCGTTTTCACCGTTGAATTGGATAAAGTCTTCATAAGCGATAACTTCTGCTCGGATAAAGCCTTTTTCAAAGTCGGTGTGGATTACAGCAGCTGCTTTTGGTGCGGTTGCGCCAACTGAAACTGTCCAAGCTCGCACTTCTTTTACGCCAGCAGTGAAATAAGTTTGAAGATTTAAAAGCGCATATCCTGCACGAATTACACGGTTCAATCCCGGTTCTTCAATGCCTAAATCTTGTAAAAACTCGACTTTTTCTTCATCATCAAGTTCTGCAATTTCAGATTCAATCGCTGCACATACTGGAACAACTACCGCCCCTTCTTTTGCAGCAATTTCACGAACGCGATCTAAGTATGGATTATTTTCAAAGCCATCTTCATTTACGTTTGCGATATACATTGTTGGTTTTAACGTTAAGAAGTTGTAACTCTTGATTGCTTGCAATTCTTCTTTATCTAACCCAACAGAACGAATCATTCCTGCATTTTCCAGCACAGGGAGGATTTTTTCCATAACTGAAAGTTCAAATTTAGCCTCTTTGTCGCCACCTTTGGCACGTTTTTGTAAACGTTGGATCGCACGTTCACAGCTATCTAAGTCTGCTAAAGCTAATTCAGTGTTGATAGTTTCAATATCATCAAGTGGGTCAATTTTGCCTGCAACGTGTACAATATCGTCGTTTTCAAAGCAACGCACTACGTGACCAATTGCGTCTGTTTCACGGATGTTTGCTAAGAATTTATTACCCAAGCCCTCGCCTTTGCTAGCACCTGCAACTAAGCCTGCGATGTCCACAAATTCCATCGTGGTGGGTAATACGCGTTCAGGTTTAACGATTTCTGCCAATGCATCTAAACGCGGATCTGGCATTGGTACGACACCCGTATTTGGTTCGATAGTACAGAATGGATAGTTTGCGGCTTCAATACCAGCTTTAGTGAGTGCGTTAAAAAGAGTAGATTTGCCCACATTTGGCAATCCCACAATACCACATTTGAATCCCATAATTTTTCCTTATTTTGAGTAAAACGGTTGTAAAACTAACCGCACTTTTAAATTTTAAAACTGTTTAAACGGTTGGTCGCTTTGACCATTCCATCTTTGAAAATCATTTCCACACAATCAGAGGCTTCATCTAGCACTTTTTCAAGTGCATCGCGATCTGCCGGCGATGGTTTATTTAAGACGTAACCTGCCACTAAATCACGATGGCCAGGATGCCCAATGCCAATACGTAAACGGTAAAAGTTGTTGTTATTGCCTAGTTGAGCCACAATATCTTTTAAGCCGTTATGCCCTCCATGCCCACCGCCTTGTTTGAGTTTTGCTGTGCCAGCAGGCAAATCTAGTTCATCGTGAATAACCAAAATTTCTTCAGGTTTAATACGGTAAAAACTTGCCAATGCCCCAACCGCTTTACCGCTTAAATTCATAAAAGTTGTTGGCACTAAAAGGCGAACTTCTTTTCCATTCACTAAAGTGCGGGCAGTTTTTCCGAAGAATTTACTTTCTGGATTTAGCGAAATATTAAAACGACGTGCCAAGCGTTCAATAAGCCATTCGCCAGCATTGTGGCGTGTATCGGCATATTTTTCGCCCGGGTTGCCTAAACCAACAATAAGTTTTATTTCTGACATTTTTTATTTGATGATGTAAAAAGAGGATATAAAAAATAGTGGCGTATTGTAGCGAAAAAGCCTTAAATTCTCAATCTATAAGGCGGAAACAAAGGGGTAATTTATTGCACGTGATTTATCATTAAAAGTCACCGCACTTTTCCGTTATAATGGTTAAAATTTTTTAATGAAGAAGTAAAAATGAATCAGATTAACATTGAAATCGCTTATGCTTTTCCCGAACGTTATTATTTGAAATCTTTTCAAGTTGATGAAGGAATCACCGTGCAAACGGCGATTACGCAATCAGGGATTTTAAGCCAATTTCCAGAGATTGATTTGAGCACAAATAAAATTGGGGTTTTCAGTCGTCCAATAAAATTGACTGATGTATTAAAAGAGGGCGATCGTATTGAAATTTATCGTCCATTACTTGCTGATCCGAAAGAAATTCGCCGTAAACGTGCAGCAGAACAAGCTGCCGCTAAAAATAAAGAAAAAGGAGCTTAAAAATGACCGCACTTTCATCTGTTGATTTTTGTTTACCTGAACATATCACGCCAGAAATTTTTCTACGGGATTATTGGCAGAAAAAGCCACTTGTAATTCGTAACGGTTTACCTGAAATTGTTGGGCAGTTTGAGCCACAAGATATTATTGAACTTGCACAAAATGAAGATGTTACTGCTCGTTTAGTAAAGACATTTTCTGATGATAATTGGAAAGTTTTTTTTAGCCCTTTAAGCGAAAAGGATTTCCAAAAATTGCCAGAAAAATGGTCAGTGTTAGTTCAAAATTTGGAGCAATGGTCGCCTGAATTAGGGCAACTTTGGAACAAATTTGGCTTTATTCCTCAATGGCAACGTGACGACATTATGGTGTCTTACGCGCCGAAAGGTGGCTCTGTTGGTAAGCATTATGATGAATATGATGTATTTTTAGTGCAAGGATATGGTCATCGTCGTTGGCAAGTGGGTAAATGGTGTGATACAAGCACTGAATTTAAACCAAATCAATCGATCCGAATTTTTGATGATATGGGCGAATTAGTCATTGATGAAGTAATGAACCCAGGCGATATTCTGTATATTCCAGCCCGTATGGCACATTATGGCGTGGCTGAAGATGATTGTTTAACCTTTTCTTTTGGCTTGCGTTATCCAAATTTAAGTAATTTGATTGATGGCATAAGCAAAGGTTTTTGTCATCAAGATCCTGATTTGAATTTAAGCGAGTTTGATTTGCCGCTACGTTTAAGCCAGTCTGAACAACGTACAGGTAAACTTGCAGATGAAAATATTCAAGCAATGAAACAGCTTTTATTAGATAAATTGGCTCATTCAGAAGCTTTTGATACGTTATTTAAACAAGCTGTAGCAAGTGCGGTAAGTTCTCGTCGTTATGAGTTATTAGTTTCGGATGAAATGTGCGATCCAGATGAAGTGCGGTCAATTCTAGAAGAAGATGGCGCATTCCTTTCTCAAGACAACAATTGTAAATTGCTTTACACCGAAAATCCGTTGCGAATTTATGCGAATGGCGAATGGTTAGATGAACTTAATGTAATTGAGAGCGAAGTGTTAAAACGCTTATCTGACGGCGAAAGTTTAGATTGGGCATTTTTATCAAGTTTAGTGAATAAAACCGAAGATCCTGAAACCTCAATGGATTTACTGTTAGATTCCATTTGTAACTGGGTTGATGATGGTTGGGTGTTAATTGAATAATATGTCAGACAATATTTATTCTGTCTCTCAACTGAATTCTGCCGCGCGTCAGATGTTGGAGGGGCATTTTTCCCAAATTTGGCTAACGGGCGAAATTTCCAATTTTACGCAGCCCGTGTCTGGGCATTGGTATTTAACGCTGAAAGATGAAAATGCACAGGTGCGTTGTGCAATGTTTCGTATGAAAAATTTGCGCGTTGCTTTTCGTCCACAAAATGGAATGCAAGTGCTTGTGCGTGCCAATGTGAGTTTATATGAGCCTCGCGGCGATTATCAGCTTATTATTGATTCTATGCACCCAGCTGGCGAGGGATTATTGCAACAGCAATTTGAAGCGTTAAAAATGAAGTTGGCTACGGAGGGATTGTTTGCTCAAAATCTCAAGAAAAATCTACCGCACTTTAGTAAAGCCGTTGGGATTATAACTTCTTCTACAGGTGCGGCATTGCAAGATATTTTGCATATTTTGGCACGCCGTGATCCAAGTTTAAAAGTTGTTATTTATCCCACTGCGGTTCAAGGCAAAGAGGCGACCGCAGAAATTGTGCAAATGATTGAACTTGCTAATGTGCGACAAGAAGTGGATGTATTAATTGTTGGGCGTGGTGGTGGTTCATTAGAAGATCTTTGGTGTTTTAATGAAGAAAAAGTGGCGCGAGCGATTTTTCGTTCAACCTTACCCATTATCAGTGCGGTAGGTCACGAAACAGATGTGACGATTGCCGATTTTGTGGCAGATCTTCGTGCGCCGACCCCTTCTGCTGCGGCTGAGTTAGTTAGTCGTAATCAAGATGAATTATTGCAACAACTTCGCCATCAACAGCAACGTTTAGATATGGCATTTGATCGTTTATTTACGCGAAAAAGCCAGCGTTTGAAACAGCTAACCTTAAGATTACACAATCAACATCCACAGAATCAGTTACGCGTTCAACAAGCAAAAAATGCACAGCTTACGCATCGCTTGCAACTTGCAATGTTGCGTCAGTTTGAAAATACACAGCAAAAATTGACCGCACTTTCTGTTCGTTTAAAACAAAATCCATTGCCATATCAAGTGCAACGTCATCAACAACGCTTAGAGCAGTTGCAAGTGCGGTTAAATTTTTGCGTAAATCGCCAAGTGACGGAGCGTCAAAATAAACTGGCAACGTTATGCGGAAAACTGGATGGTTTAAGCCCGTTGAAAGTATTGGCAAGAGGTTATTCCATTGCGGAAAACTCGCAAGGTAAAGCCATTGTTAGTGTGAAAGATGTCAATCAAGGGGACTTCATTACAACCCAAGTGGCTGATGGAAAAATTGTAAGTAAGGTTTTGTAAAATGTCTATTTCGTAAAATGGAGTAAAACATTATCTTACATACTTCTGAAAAAAGAATGCCGTGATTATTGATAAATTATCACGGTATTTTATTTTGTGACTCACTTCAAACTTTCAACAAAAAGTGGAAACCTTCTATTTTTTTTGTAGTCTTTTAAGCGTATGATTTTGCGTTCAGTTTTGGAGAAAACAGATGTCAGAAATTCAACATTTTAGCCAACAAGATATAGAAATATTGGGCGAACAAACTTTGTATGAAGGTTTTTTCACGCTTAAACAAATCCAATTTAAACATAAACTTTTTGCTGGGGGGCAAAGTGGCGTCGTAACCCGAGAATTACTGATTAAAGGTGCCGCCTCAGCAGTTATCGCTTATGATCCAAAAGAAGATTCTGTGATTTTAGTTGAACAAGTTCGTATTGGTGCGGCTTATCATCCCGAATCTAATCGTTCGCCTTGGTTACTCGAACTAATTGCGGGTATGGTAGAAAAAGGCGAAAAGCCAGAAGAAGTTGCTTTGCGTGAGAGTGAAGAAGAAGCGGGAATTCAAGTCAAAAATTTAACGCATTGTTTAAGTGTGTGGGATAGCCCAGGTGGCATAGTGGAGCGAATTCATTTATTTGCAGGCGAAGTGGATAGCTCACAAGCAAAAGGTATTCACGGTTTGGCTGAAGAAAATGAAGACATTCGAGTACAGGTAGTAAAACGTGAACAGGCGTATCAATGGATGTGCGAGGGGAAAATTGATAATGGCATTGCAGTGATTGGATTGCAGTGGCTTCAATTAAATTATGCTCAGTTACAACAAAGTTGGAAATGTAGTTAGGGGGCATTAATGAAAAATACGTTTGTTTATCAGGCGGAAAAGCCTGTTATTAAGTTATTACAAATTACGGATCCCCATTTATTTAAAGATGAAAGTGCGGAATTATTGGGGGTCAATACACAAGCAAGTTTTGCTCAAGTATTAAAGGAAATTCAGCAAGAAAATAACCAATTTGATGTGATTCTTGCTACAGGCGATCTTGTGCAGGATAGTAGTGATGAAGGTTACACTCGTTTTGTAGAAATGATGAAACCTTTCAATAAACCTGTATTTTGGATTCCAGGAAATCACGATTTTCAGCCTAAAATGGCAGAATTTTTAAATCAGCCACCAATGAATGCGGCAAAACATCTTCTATTGGGCAAGCATTGGCAAGCTGTATTGTTGGATAGCCAAGTTTATGGTGTACCGCACGGACAACTAAGCCAGCATCAACTCGATTTATTAAAAGAAACCTTAGAAAAAAATCCTGAACGTTATACGTTGGTTGTATTACACCATCATTTATTACCAACTAATTCCGCGTGGCTTGATCAACATAACCTTCGTAATTCTCACGAATTGGCAGAAGTGCTTGTGCCTTTTACTAATGTGAAAGCTATTTTGTATGGGCATATTCATCAAGAAGTAAACAGTGAATGGAATGGTTATCAAGTGATGGCAACACCAGCGACTTGTATTCAATTTAAACCTGATTGCCAGTATTTTTCTCTTGATACCTTACAGCCTGGTTGGCGTGAAATTGAGCTACATTCAGATGGTTCAATTCGTACCCAAGTGAAACGTATTCAGCAAGCGGAATTTTTGCCGAATATGCAAGAAGAGGGATATTAAATTTTGTGGACGTTTTAAAAATCGTTTTCATAGTGCGTATTTTTAAAACGTCCACTATTCTAATTCAATAAAAGTGCGGTCAAATTTTTAATTGTTTTTAACGATTCGCCAGTTCAAAAATCATTGCCTCTGCTTGGCAACTAAAAGTGAAAGAGGCATTTAATTGAACGCCGTTTTCAACTGCCACGATTTCGCTTTTAATTTCGCAAGGATCGCTTTCTATGTTGCGTGCTTTCTTTGTTAATCGTTCAAGCGCTGCATTGGCATCAGCTTCAGTGCTATAAAATTGATGAACTTCTACGCTACAGTCAGAGCCATCAATAATCGTGCCTACATCAACACAGCTACAAGTTAAGGATTCTTCTGCTTTGCATTTTACGGTCATTTTCTTTTCCTTATATGAATGTTTTGCGTATTTTATCATTTTTCTTTTTTTCCATAAATGACAAAAATTGAACAAAACAATCCATTAAATGCAAAAGTTCCCGCCAACTGGTCGGAACTCTAATAAAAATAAGGAAATAAATTTGCACTCAGTAGCATCGAGTTTTAGAATTGACCAAATTTCTATTAATAACAAAGGTTCCCAAATGAAAAAATTTAATCAATCTCTATTAGCAACTGCAATGTTATTGGCTGCAGGCGGTGCAAATGCGGCGGCTTTCCAATTGGCGGAAGTGTCTACTTCTGGGCTTGGTCGTGCCTATGCAGGTGAAGCGGCTATTGCAGATAATGCTTCTGTCGTGGCAACTAACCCAGCTTTGATGAGTTTATTTAAAACTGCACAGTTTTCCACGGGTGGCGTTTATGTTGATTCTCGAATTAATATGAATGGTGATGTAAATTCTTCTGCTATAATAAGTAATAAAATGAACTCAATAAAGTACGGCTCAGCTTCAAAGCGTAATGTTGTTCCTGGTGCTTTTGTGCCAAATCTTTATTTCGTTGCGCCAGTGAATGATAAATTCGCGGTGGGTGCTGGAATGAATGTCAATTTCGGTCTAAAAAGTGAATATGGCGATAGTTATGATGCTGGTGTATTTGGTGGAAAAACTGACTTGACTGCTATCAACTTAAATTTAAGTGGTGCTTATCGAGTAACAGAAGGCTTGAGCCTAGGTTTAGGGGTAAATGCGGTTTATGCTAAAGCCCAAGTTGAACGGAATGCTGGTACTATTGCGGATAGTGTTAATGATACACAAGTAAAACCAGCATTCTCAGTACTGAGCGAACCATACAAAAAATTTCCTGAGTATTTGAGCTCTAAAGACAAATCTGTTGTGTCATTACAAGATAGAGCAGCTTGGGGCTTTGGCTGGAATGCAGGTGTAATGTATCAATTTAATGAAGCTAACCGAATTGGTTTAGCCTATCATTCTAAAGTGGACATTGATTTTACTGACCGCACTGCCACTAGTTTAGAGGCAAATGTTATCAAGGCAGGTAAAAAAGGTGATTTAACCCTTACATTGCCAGATTACTTAGAACTTTCAGGTTTCCATCAATTAACTGACAAATTTGCTGTGCATTATAGTTATAAATATACCCATTGGAGTCGTTTAACAAAATTACATGCTAGCTTCGAAAATGGTAAAAAAGCGTTTGATAAAGAATTACAATACAGTAATAACTCTCGTATTGCATTAGGGGCAAGTTATAATCTTTATGAAAAATTGACCTTACGTGCGGGTATTGCTTACGATCAAGCGGCATCTCGTCATCACCGTAGTGCTGCAATTCCAGATACCGATCGCACTTGGTATAGTTTAGGGGCAACCTATAAATTCACGCCGAACTTATCTGTTGATCTTGGCTATGCTTACTTAAAAGGCAAAAAAGTTCACTTTAAAGAAGTAAAAGCAATAGGTGAAGAACGTACATTGAAAGTCAATACAACTGCAAATTATACTTCTCAAGCACACGCAAATCTTTACGGCTTAAACTTAAATTATAGTTTCTAATCCGTTAAAAAATTTAGCATAATAAAGCACACTTCCACAGCAAGTGTGCTTTTTTTTATAAAAATAAGGCGAAAAATGACCGCACTTTATTACACTTATTACCCTTCCCCCGTCGGACGGCTTTTGATTCTATCTGACGGCGAGAGCATTACACATATTGATTTTGAAAAAGAGCAATATACGCCTAATCCCAAATGGCTCAAGCAAGATGAATTACCTGTTTTTCAAAAAGTGCGGTTGGCTTTTGAACGATATTTTAATGGCGAAGTTGAGCGTTTTTCAGACATCCCCTTAAAACCAGAAGGCACAGCGTTTCAACAAGCCATTTGGCAAGCCTTGCGTGAAATTGATTATGGCGAACTTTCAAGTTATGGAGAGCTGGCGTTACGGATTAATAACCCGAAAGCTGTTCGTGCCGTGGGAGGTGCGGTGGGCAGTAATCCGATTAGTATTATTATTCCTTGTCATCGTATTTTAGGCAAAGACCGAACTTTAACTGGTTTTGGTGGCGGCTTAGAGGCAAAACGTTTTTTATTGCAGTTAGAGAAAATTCCCTATATTGATAAAGGCACAGAAAACACGAAGCCACGCTTTTTTAAGAAATATCACGAATGATTCCACAAACCCTTGAACAATTACTTTCCCAAGCGCAATCTATCGCTGGCTTAACTTTTGGAGAGTTAGCGGATGAACTGCATATTCTTGTCCCGCCAGATTTAAAACGTGATAAAGGCTGGGTGGGAATGTTATTAGAGCACGCTTTAGGTGCAACGGCAGGGAGTAAAGCCGAACAGGATTTTTCCCATTTAGGTGTTGAACTTAAAACATTGCCGATTAATGCGGAGGGTTATCCGCTTGAAACCACCTTTGTGAGCCTTGCCCCGTTGGTACAAAATTCTGGGGTTAAATGGGAAAATTCCCACGTTCGTCATAAACTTTCTTGTGTACTTTGGATACCTATTGAAGGCAGTCGCCATATTCCATTACGTGAACGCCATATCGGCGCACCAATTTTATGGAAGCCAACCGCTGAGCAAGAACGTCAATTAAAACAAGATTGGGAAGAATTGATGGATTTAATTGTACTTGGCAAATTGGATCAAATTACTGCTCGAATTGGCGAGGTTATGCAACTTCGCCCGAAGGGTGCAAATAGTCGTGCTGTGACAAAAGGCATAGGAAAAAATGGCGAAATTATAGATACCTTGCCTTTAGGTTTTTATCTAAGAAAAGAATTTACCGCTCAAATTTTGAAAGCATTTTTAGATGTAAAGCCACTTTAACTTGATTTTAAAACACGTCAAAAACACGGAAAAAACCGACCGCACTTTTTAGCTTGTTGCCATAAAAAATTAAGGGAATTCGATTTCGTTCCCAAGGTGGCACGCTTAATTCTTGCCAGATTTTTTTTATATCTTCTCTTGGGCGTTTCGGATGATGTTTAACTTTGCCTGAATAGCCAAAGCGGATAGAAATAGGCAAGTCCGTTTTTTCTAGCGTCACAGAGTAATCCTGCCAGTGGAAAATCAGATTATGTTCATTTTCTTGAACACTGAGATTGCCTAAATCATCGGGTAAACTTAACGTGTTTTGTTCTAATTTTAGGGTGCATTTGGTTAGATCAGAAAACGGCTTAGTTAAATATAAACAGCCGTGATAACGTCGAATGACTTTATTTACAAGCTGAAATTGAGGGTTTGCCTCTTCTTTTGCAAAAACAACATCATTAATAAGCTGTGTAAGCTGGCGTTTACTTGGCATTTCAAGTTGGTTTTCCGCAAGCCACATACGCAAAAGTGCGGTCTGTTTTGCGAGAGAATATTTGCGAAATTGGCACAGTTTAAATTGGTTTTTAATTTGACAATGTTCTGCAAAGGCTTCACTCAATAAATCATTAATTAGCTGTTGTTGCTCAAAACAATGTTGTGCGGAACGTTGCACGGCTAAATCAAAATAAGCCCAGCGTTCACGTAATTCTGGCAAGATTTCATTGCGTAAGAAATTGCGATCAAATCGATTATCTTTATTACTTTCATCTGTAATCCAATTGAGTTTTTCTTTTTGAGCATAATCTTCTAACTGTGTGCGAGTAAAACTTAACAAAGGGCGTAAAATTGGCATTCCGAATAATGCACTTTGTTGTTGCATTGCGCCTAAGCCTTGTAGCCCACTGCCACGTTTTAAGGCTAAGAAAAAGGTTTCTGTTTGATCGTTTAGATGATGTGCTGTAACCAGTATTTCTTGTGTTTGAAGATGTTTTTTTATGGCTTGATAGCGTGCTTCACGCGCCCCAGCCTCAATGCCATTGGTTTTATCTACTTGTACTCGCTCGATAATCAATGGAATTTGAAATTGATCGCATAAGTTTTGGCAGTGTTTAGCCCAACAATCTGCATTGGGGCTTAAGCCGTGATGAATGTGGATTGCTCGTATAGATAAAGGCGGTAAGTGCGGTTGTTTTTGACGAAGTTTTGCAAATAAAGAAAGAAGTACAGTGGAATCTAAACCACCACTCAAGGCGATAAGAAATGCTTGAGCGGTGGCTTTTTTGAGTTGTTTTTCAATGTCTGAAAGTAAATCCATTAGGCAACTTTTTCAGCTTTATAGTTGCTGCTTGGATTGAGAATTTCAAAACGTGCAGCAATGGTTTGTAACTCGTAAGAACCCAATTCAAAGGTGGTTTTCATTACGCCTGCTACTTCATTATTCATTGCTTCAAAAGCTTCAACATCAGATTTTCCATTGAGTAAATTTGCTAAGAATGTACCCGCAATTAAATCGCCCACGCCCACTGGTTCAAAGTTGAATTGATAAAGCGGACGGCTTAAATGCCAAACCCCCTCTGGGGTTGCCATAATAATTTCAAATGTATCAGGATCGTTGATTTTACCCGCACTACCTAAATGTTTAACAAGAACTTTCTTCACGCCTTTTGCAATCAACGCATTCACTGCTTTTAATACATCGTCAAAGGTATTAATTGGAAATTCGGTTAGCTGACGCAATTCGTGTAAGTTTGGCGTCATAATATCCGCCACTGGAATGGCTTTTTCAATAAGTGCTTCGCGAACACCATTGGCAACCACGCAGATTTTTTTCGGATGTGGCATAACTGGGTCACATAAATAAAGTGCATTTGGATTACGCAGTTTGATTTGTTCTAAGGCAAAAAGAATTTGATCGACTTGTTCCGCAGAACCTAAGTAACCAGATAACAAGGCATCACATTCTTGTAGTTTTTCAATATTATCAAGTCCAGTTACAATTTCTCGGATTTGTTCTTGTGGAATTACCATGCCTGTCCATTTTCCGTATTGGGTGTGATTAGAAAATTGAACGGTATTTAATGCCCACACATCGACGCCTAACAACTGCATTGGAAAAGTCGCGGATTTGTTACCTGCAAAACCATAGACTACGTGGGATTGGATCGAAAGTACGTTTTTCATTATATTTTCTCCTTTGTTGTATATTTAGATCAAAAAAGAGCGGTAAAAATCACCGCTCTTTTAGAATGTTAGTTAGCAATAACCGTAAGACATTAAACGTTCATAGCGTCTATTTAATAATTCTTCTTTGCTTAGTTCATTGAGTTCAGCTAAATCTTCTTTTAAACGAAGTTTTAAGTTTTCAGCTATTTTCGCATAATTGCGATGTGCGCCACCCAAAGGTTCTTGCACAATGCTGTCGATAAGATTTAATTCTTTTAAACGGCTTGCGGTTAATCCCATTACTTCTGCTGCCGTAGATGCCTTTTCCGCACTTTTCCAAAGAATAGAAGCGCAGCCTTCAGGCGAGATAACAGAATAAGTGGAATACTGTAACATATTCACTTTATCGCCCACGCCAATAGCTAACGCACCGCCCGAACCGCCTTCGCCGATAACGGTACAAATAACAGGAACGGTAAGTTGTGCCATTTCGCGTAAGTTGCGAGCGATAGCTTCCGCTTGACCACGTTCTTCTGCGCCAATACCTGGATAAGCCCCTGGTGTGTCAATAAATGTGATAATTGGCAATTTAAAACGTTCAGCCATTTCCATTAAACGTAACGCTTTACGATAGCCTTCAGGTGCGGGCATACCAAAATTGCGTTGTACTTTTTCTTTTACAGAACGACCTTTTTGATGACCGATAACCATCACTGGACGACCATCTAAACGCGCCAAGCCACCAACAATGGCTTTATCATCAGCAAAAGCACGATCCCCTGCAAGTTCTTCAAATTCAGTAAAAATATGTTCAATATAATCTAATGTATAAGGGCGGTTTGGATGACGCGCCATACGTGAAACTTGCCAAGCATCGAGGTTGGCAAAGGTTTTTTTAGTGAGTTCGTTACTTTTCTTTTGTAAGCGTTTGATTTCATCAGTTAAATCAACTTTATCATCTGATGCTGCTCGTAATGCTTCAATTTTTGCTTCTAATTCAGCAATCGGCAATTCAAAATCTAAATATTCTTGGTTCATTTTGTTATCCTAAAAAGACCGTAAAAATTGACCGCACTTTATCAAGAATTAAACTGTGGCGCAAATGGTTTTCACTGGTTGGGCAAGCTTATAATCGCTCTCTTTTAAAGAGCGATAAGACAAATAAAAACGCGGAACAAATCACAACAGAAGGCCCAGCAGCAGTATCATAAAAGGCTGATAATATTAATCCACCTATAATCGATAACATACTCATAATAATCGCCCAGCCCACCATAGATTCTGGCGTTCTCGCAAAGCGACGAGCGGTTGCCGCAGGGATTATTAATAAGGATGTGATAATTAATGCACCGACAAATTTCATACTCAAGGCAATAGTCAATGCGGTTAATATCATTAAAATAAAACGCATTTTTTTGATATTAATGCCTTCAACTTGCGCGAGTTCTGGCGATACGGTGGTGGAAAGTAAGGATTGCCAAAAATAAATTAATGTTGAAAGCACAATTATCACGCCAATGCCGATATAAATTAAATCCGTATAATTAATCGCGAGTAAATCCCCAAATAAATAATTCATTAAATCTACCCGTACATTCCGTAATAATCCTACTGTCACAACGCCAAGAGATAAACAGCTATGAGCGATAATACCGAGCAAGGTATCAATGGAAAATTGCGTATTGCTTTCTAACCACACCATTGCGATAGCAAGAATTAAGGTAAGCACCACAATCGCAATGTAAGGATTGACTTGTAAGAAAATACCTAACGCCACGCCGAGCAAGGCAGAATGAGAAAGAGTGTCACCAAAATAAGCCATTTTCCGCCACACCACAAATACGCCAAGTGGCGCGGTAATAAGCGAAAGCACAATGCCTGTTAAAAGGGCAGGAAATAAAATTTCAAACATTATTTATCCTTATTTTGACAATGCACTGCTGATGAATTACAACCGCACACATCGCCGTGCAAGGTGTGATGATGATTGTGATGATGGGTATAAAATCCAACATTTTGTGCGAGCTGATTTCCCCATAAACGCATAAATGTTGGATCATTTGAGAGAACATCGGGCGTACCTGCACAACAAATATGTTGGTTAATACACAATACTTCTTTACTGTCTGCCATCACAATGTGTAAATCGTGTGATACCATCAATACGGCACAATTTAATTTTTGTTGGGTTTGATGAATTAGCTGATAAAGCTCAGCTTGACCAGTAATGTCTACGCCTTGAGTGGGTTCGTCTAGCACAAGTAAATTCGGTTTATTTAAAATTGCACGTGTCAATAATACGCGTTGCATTTCGCCACCAGAAAGTTTTTGCATATTGCTTTTGCGTAAATGTGAAATCGAAAGTTGCTCAAGTGCGGTGGATATTTCTTGGGTTTTAATACCTTTTTTTAGCGAAAGAAATCGCTCAACCGTAATAGGCAAACTATGATCCAAATGGATTTTTTGTGGTACATAACCAATGCGAACATTTTTACTATAAATGACTTCGCCAGAAGTGGGCATTTGTAGTTTTAATAAGGTTTTTAACAACGTAGATTTGCCACCACCATTTGGCCCCACAATGGTAATAATAGAATTGGGATAGATATTTAAATTAATATCTTGCAGAGCGGTTTTTTGTGCGAAAACCACATTGATATTTTTTAATTGAATGAGCGGTTGTGGGTTTTGCTCGCGATGGATACCTGTGATGTTCATTAAATCATCTCTTATCAAAAGTGGTGGGGGAAAATAACGCATTTTGGCAGATTTCTCAAGATTTTCTATCCAATGTCGAATATTTAAGCATTTGAATAATGCTTTTTCCATAGGAATGAATTTTCTTTATAATCTGTAGTCTGAATGCTGAAAACTTTTTTATTTTAGGGATGCCAGTGCAACACGTAAAATTAGCTCGAGATAGACGAAAAAAACGCGCATATATAAAAGTAGGCGTGTTTTTTGTTGCTATTCTGCTTATTTTGACAGGCATTTTACTTACAATAAAAGACAAATCTGAAGAAAATCCCATATTTTCCACCTCTGACAGTGGGGAATATCACGAGTTAAATACATCGCCAAATAAAAATTCCACCGCACTTCAACCTGATGAAGATGCCACCTCTTATGATGATGAACTGCAAGCAAAAGATGATGAAGTTGATGAAGTAAAACTATCTTCAGATGATCTCGGTACTTTACCTCAACACGCACAAGATGCACTCAATGGTTTATTAGACGCAGCCGATCAAGCCATAAGAATTACTGATCAATTTAGCTATACGGTAACCGAAGGGGATACTTTAAAAGATGTTTTAGTTTTATCCGGTTTAGATGATTCATCAGTACAACCGTTGATTGCGCTTGATCCCGAATTAGCCCACTTAAAAGCAGGTCAGCAATTTTACTGGATTTTAAATAAAAATGATAACTTGGAATATTTAAATTGGCTGGTTTCTGAAAAAGAAGAACGTATTTATGAACGTCTCGAAGATGGGAAATTTAAACGCCAAGTTATTGAAAAGAAAAGTATTTGGCGAAAAGAAGTATTAAAAGGCGAGATTCAAAATTCTTTAAATAGTAGTTTAAGAGAACAAGGTCTTAATACGCGTCAAATTAGCCAACTTAGTAACACCTTACAATGGCAAGTGAGTTTGAGAAAACTAAAAAAAGGCACTCAATTTGCCATTTTAGTTTCTCGTGAATATTTAGGCGATAAACTTACAGGTCAAGGTAATGTTGAGGCGTTACGTATTTCATCTGGTGGTAAAAATTATTATGCAGTGCAAGCGGCAAATGGTCGTTATTATAATCAGCAAGGAGAAACTTTAGGCAAAGGTTTTGCTCGTTATCCATTGCAGCGACAAGCACGCGTTTCCTCCCCTTTTAATCCAAATCGTCGCCATCCAGTAACAGGACGTGTTCGTCCCCATAAAGGCGTGGATTTCTCTGTTTCTCAAGGCACACCAGTTATTGCACCAGCAGATGGTACAGTTGAAAAGGTCGCTTATCAGGCTGGCGGTGCTGGGCGTTATGTTATGTTGCGTCACGGGCGTGAATATCAAACTGTTTATATGCACTTGAGCAAATCCTTAGTAAAAGCAGGGCAAACCGTTAAAAAAGGCGAACGTATTGCACTTTCTGGTAACACGGGCATTTCTACGGGGCCGCATTTACATTATGAATTTCATATTAACGGTCGAGCTGTTAATCCTCTTACCGTAAAATTACCGGGTACTAGCAGCGGTATGAGTTCAACTGAACGTAAACAATTCCTTGTTCGTGTTCGTGAAGCTGAAAGAATGTTAAAACCTTAGCTATATAAAGTGCGGTCAAAAATGGTCGCATTTTTACCTTATGTAAAATAATATTTACACTTTGTTGTAAAGAAATTATCATAGCCATATCTTAATTATCTCCATTCCCTGAATATGACGATTTCTAAATTTGATCCTCAAAATCCTTTCGATTGTTTTATTGTGCAAAGTGAAGCAATGAAAAGTGCAGTAGAAAACGCGAAACGTTTTGCTATGTTTGATGTGCCTTTGTTAATTCAAGGCGAAACGGGGACAGGAAAGGATTTGTTAGCGAAAGCCTGCCATTATCAGAGTTTACGTCGTGATAAGAAATTTATCGCAGTAAATTGTGCGGGGTTGCCGGATGAAGATGCCGAAAGTGAAATGTTTGGTCGAAAAGTTGGCGACAGCGAAACCATTGGTTTTTTTGAATACGCAAATGAGGGTACAGTTTTACTCGATGGTATTGCTGAACTTTCATTGAGTTTACAGGCTAAATTATTGCGTTTTTTAACGGATGGATCTTTTCGTCGAGTAGGCGAAGAAAAGGAGCATTATGCAAATGTACGCGTAATTTGCACATCACAAATTCCACTTCATTTGCTTGTTGAGCAAGGTAAAGTTCGTGCTGATTTATTTCATCGCTTAAATGTTCTTACTCTTAATGTGCCGCCATTACGCGAACGCATGGCTGATATTGAGCCACTGGCACAAGGTTTTTTACAGGAAATCAGCGAAGAATTAAAAATTGCAAAACCAACTTTCGATAAAGATTTTCTTCTTTATTTGCAGAAATATGATTGGAAAGGGAATGTTCGTGAACTTTATAACACTCTTTATCGTGCCTGCTCTCTGGTACAAGATAATCATTTGACTATCGAAAGTTTAAATCTTGCTCCGCCACAAAGTGCGGTAATTTCTTTGGATAAATTTGGAAATAAAACCTTAGATGAAATCATCGGTTCTTATGAGGCACAAGTTCTAAAATTATTTTATGCAGAATATCCAAGCACGAGAAAATTGGCTCAACGTTTAGGCGTTTCCCATACTGCGATTGCGAATAAATTGAAACAATATGGAATTGGAAAATAATTTTCCGATTTGAAATGGAAAAAGTGCGGTTGAAATTTCCTGAGAATTTTCAACCGCACTTAATAAATATTGATTACCCATTAATGGTATTGTGATTACTCTGCTTGAGTTTCCACGCTTTCAACTGCTTCTGTTGGAGCGGTATGATGGTTATTATTGTGATGCGAAACTGAACGAGCAGGCACAACCGTTGAAATTGCGTGTTTATATACCATTTGGTTCACTGTGTTTTTTAATAAAATCACGAATTGATCGAATGATTCAATTTGACCTTGAAGTTTAATTCCGTTTACAAGGTAAATTGATACAGGAATGCGTTCACGACGAAGCGCATTTAAATAAGGATCTTGTAAAGATTGTCCTTTTGCCATTTTGCTATCCTTTGTTGTCGTTATTATGAAATTTGTTGATAGAAACGAGTTGTCTCCGTGTGCAAGTGTAGCAATAAACAGAAATATTGTCTATTTGCTTTCCCGCAACTTTTGCAAAATTGCTTTCATTTGATGATCTAGTGGCGCATTAAAGCGTAGCGTTTCGCCATTTTTAGGGTGTTCAAATCGAATTGAAAAAGCGTGTAAAAATAAACGGTTTAATCCTAATTCATTCATTTGTTTATCAAAATCTTTATCGCCGTATTTATCATCTAATGCAATAGGATGCCCAGCATATTGTGTATGCACGCGAATTTGATGTGTTCGCCCTGTGACTGGCGATGCTTTTACAAGTGTAGCGTTTGTATAGCGTTCTTCAATACTAAAGCGAGTTTCAGATGGTTTGCCTTGCTCGCTGACACGCACAATACGTTCGCCGCTGGATAATTCATTTTTCAAAAGAGGGGCTTGAATAACTTTTATATGGGATTGCCATTGTCCACGTACTAACGCTAAATAATCTTTTTGAACGGTTTTTACGCGAAGTTGTTCGTGCAAATTGCGTAATGCTGAACGTTTTTTCGCAATTAATAAAATGCCTGATGTATCGCGATCCAAACGATGAACCAGCTCTAAAAAGCGAGCTTCTGGGCGTAATGCTCGTAAGGCTTCAATCACACCAAAATTTAAACCACTGCCACCGTGTACCGCAATTCCTGAAGGTTTATTTAACATAATCAAACAATCATCTTCAAACAAAATTTGGTTTTCAAGTGCGGCGACTTTATTGAGATTTTTTGAAATTGACGCATCATTTTTTTCTGCGACACGAACGGGTGGAATGCGTACAACATCGCCTGTTTGCAGTTTATATTCTGGTTTAATTCTGCCTTTGTTTACTCGCACTTCGCCTTTACGCACAATGCGATAAATTAAACTTTTAGGTACGCCTTTGAGTTTTGCTAATAAATAATTATCAATTCGTTGTCCACTTTCATCTTCACTAATTGTCAGCATTTTTACGGATGAATTAATGATGTTTTCATTTTGTTTTGTCATTTTGTTCCCTTTTGAAAATCGCTGCAAATCATATCACAAAGGTACTATGAACGTAATATGGAACGTAATATGAACGTAACGCTAGAACGTAAATTCGCCTTGCCAATTAATCGTTTTCTATGGATAATAGAACGTCTTTTTGCTCCTAAGAATTTGCGTAAAAAGGATAAGTTTTGTTGGTAAAAACTCAATGCAGCACTCGGCATAAGACATTGATAATCAACATTTTTCTTAAAATAAATTAGCCGCTTGCAACGCGTGCGGAATATCGCGTTGTTTTATCAAGCAAACATTTGTGCTTAATAACCTTATCAATGCACCCAGCAACATACAGTCGTGAGATTGACTGGCGCGAGAAACACGAGGTCGATAACGAAGCAAAGTGCGGTTTATTTTGAGGTTTTTTAAATATTTAATAAGAGAATTGACAATGAAAAGAATGTTAATCAATGCGACTCAAAAAGAAGAGTTGCGTGTTGCGCTTGTCGATGGACAACGCCTTTTTGACTTGGACATTGAAAGTCCAGGACACGAACAAAAAAAAGCGAATATCTACAAAGGAAAAATTACTCGCGTTGAGCCGAGTTTAGAAGCGGCTTTTGTAGATTATGGTGCAGAACGTCACGGTTTTTTACCTTTAAAAGAAATTGCCCGTGAATATTTTCCCGATGATTATGTTTTCCAAGGTCGTCCGAATATACGCGATATTTTGGTTGAAGGACAGGAAGTTATCGTTCAAGTTAATAAAGAAGAACGTGGTAATAAAGGGGCTGCATTAACCACTTTTGTTTCTCTTGCTGGCAGTTATTTGGTACTTATGCCGAATAATCCACGGGCAGGGGGAATTTCTCGCCGTATTGAAGGCGATGAACGTACTGAACTAAAAGAAGCATTAAGTTCATTAGATGTGCCTGACGGTGTAGGCTTAATCGTCCGTACTGCTGGTGTGGGAAAATCGCCAGAAGAATTACAATGGGATTTAAAAGTATTATTACATCATTGGAAAGCGATCAAACAAGCTTCACAAAGCCGTCCAGCTCCATTCTTAATTCATCAAGAAAGCGATGTGATTGTACGTGCTATTCGTGATTATTTACGTCGTGATATTGGCGAGATCCTTATTGATAGCCCAAAAATTTTTGAGAAAGCGAAAGAACATATCAAACTTGTGCGTCCTGATTTCATCAATCGCGTGAAACTTTATCAAGGCGAAGTGCCACTTTTCAGTCACTATCAAATTGAATCTCAAATTGAATCCGCATTCCAACGTGAAGTGCGTTTACCTTCTGGTGGTTCAATTGTTATTGATGTCACCGAAGCATTAACCGCCATTGATATTAACTCCGCACGTTCTACTCGTGGTGGCGATATTGAAGAAACGGCATTAAATACCAACCTTGAAGCGGCAGATGAAATCGCGCGTCAATTACGTTTACGTGACTTAGGTGGTTTAGTTGTTATCGATTTCATTGATATGACACCAATCCGCCATCAACGTGAAGTAGAAAATCGTATTCGTGATGCGGTTCGTCCAGATCGCGCCCGTATTCAAATTAGCCGAATTTCTCGTTTTGGTTTGTTAGAAATGTCACGTCAGCGTTTAAGCCCATCATTGGGCGAATCTTCGCACCATATTTGCCCTCGTTGTCAAGGAACAGGCAAAGTGCGTGATAATGAATCTCTTTCTTTATCTATTTTGCGTTTGCTGGAAGAAGAAGCATTAAAAGAAAACACTAAGCAAGTGCATACCATTGTGCCAGTACAAATTGCCTCTTATCTTCTTAATGAAAAACGCAAAGCAATCAGCAATATTGAAAAGCGTCATAATGTCGATATTATTGTTGCACCAAATGAAGCAATGGAAACACCGCACTTTAGCGTTTTCCGCTTACGCGATGGCGAAGAAGTAAATGAATTAAGCTATAACTTAGCGAAAATTCACTGTGAGAAAGATGAAAATACTGAAGAATCACTGGTTTCTCGTAATATAGAAACAACAGCTGTTATTGAACAGCCTGCGGTTGAAAGTGCAGCAGTTGCGCTTTCTATTTCAGAAGCTGCGCCAACGCCAGTTGAGCGTAAATCAAATGAACCCTCTTTGTTAGCCAAAATTATTGCGAAGATTAAAGGTTTATTTACTGCTAAATCTGAAGAAAACAAACCAAAAAATAACCGCACTTCACGCAATTCTAATCGTAATCAACGCCGTTCGCAGGATCGTCGCACTTCTCGTCGTCCACGTTCTGAAAATAACGAGGCGGAAAGAACTGAAGAACAGGTTCGCAATGTCCGTGAGCGAAATCAACGCCGTCCACGCCGTAACTTAGTGGAAGAAAGTATCGCTGAAAGTGCGGTAAATTCTACACCTGTTTTTGAGACTAAAGAAGAAAGAACTGAGCCTGTAACTCAACGTCGCCAACGTCGTGATTTACGTAAACGCGTGCGCGTTGAAGATAATGAAACAGTTGTTGAAAATAATTTGAACACGACTGAAAAAATGCCAGAAGTGGATGTAGTTCAAAATGATGAAAAACCCGTTCATCAGAACCAACGTTCTGAACATCAAGAGCGTCAGCGTCGTACTCCACGTCATTTGCGTACAGCGAATAATCAGCGTCGTCGCCGTAATCAAGAGCCAAAATCGCCAATGCCATTGTTTGCTGCGGTGGCTTCACCTGAATTGGCAAGTGGCAAGGCTTGGATTGATTATTCAACGGTAAATCTGCCAAAAGAAAATCATTTCTTATCTGTCGATGAATTGCTTGAGCAAGAGAAAACTAAAAAAGGGTTTATCACGCCAGCAATGGGAATTGTCGTTGAAGAAAAATCCCTTGATGTAAAACCTGCATTAGATTTTATTACTCAACCAGCTAATGAATCGGTACAGAAAAAGGTGCAAGAATCTTTAGAGCGTTTAAATTCATATAAACCTCAAGAAGTTGTTGAATCTATCGAGCCAGCAATTAATGTAAATGAACCTGAAACAGTCGAGAACGTATCAAAATTTGTCCGCACTTATGAATTTAATGGACGTTTAGGTACTATTTCTTCGGTGATTCATACTAAAGCTGAGATGACTTTGGCGAAAGCGAGTGATGAAATGCCAGAGGCTTTCCCAATTAGAGCTTGGCAGGATTCTCGTTATTATTTCTATGGAAAAGGTGCGGCGGGACATCATTGTGCAATTAGCCACGTTTATTCTGAACCTACTCGTGCAAAAGCAGAATAATCAAAAATAAAAATAGAAAGAATTGGCGTAACCAAAATTACGTCAATTCTTTTTATTTTATAAGCTGTAGTAAAAATAATCATTTAGAATAAATATGATTATTTCTACTTGACGGTTTTTATTAGAGAACGTATTATTCACGCGCATTAAATCACGGAGGAATGGTCGAGTGGTTGAAGGCACCGGTCTTGAAAACCGGCGAGGGTTTACGCCCTCCTAGGGTTCGAATCCCTATTCCTCCGCCATCGATTTTTACGAGCTAACTAATTCGGAAGAATTAGTTTTTTATTTCTCATCATCTATTTTCCGTATTTTCACGGTTTTCTAATTCTTCTTTAAATACCAAATATTCTTCTAAAAGATCGATTGCATCTTGGCATTTCTGTAAGCGTTTTTTATAACTTTCCGCAAGTTGCGTATAACGTATTTTTTCATCATTATTTTTTTCAGCTTGTGCTAAATCTTTATGTTGTCGATAAAGATTATTCAACTGCTCTCGTGCCTCGTAATATTTTTCTAGGCGTTCTCTTGGCGGTAATTTATGAATGTTATGTTGAGATTTTTTTTGCGGCTGCGGAGTGGGGTTCGTATTAATGATAAAAGGCTTATTTTTATGCGTGAGTGCTTCTGATAGCGCAGTACATTGGGCAAGTAAGCGTTTGGTAATGAAGATGTAATGATCAGGATTTTCTGATTGTAGGGATTTTATTTTATCAAGGATTTGATTAATTTCCTTTAGATAAAAGGCAACAGTTTGTCCGTTTTCACTAAATAAAGTGCGGTCAAATTTGGCGAAGATTTTTTCTTCTTGCGGCAAGTTGCTCTGATAAAGTTGTTGAACTTTTTGATCTAAGCGTTGGATAAGTTGTTGAACAGTCATAAAGAATCCCCCAAGTGGGGGATTATAATCGTTAAAGATACATTGCTGCAATCCAGCCGAATACCAATAATGGAATATTATAGTGAATAAAGGTAGGTACAACAGAATCCCAAATGTGATCGTGTTTGCCATCCATATTCAAGCCAGATGTTGGGCCTAATGTTGAGTCTGATGCGGGCGAACCTGCATCTCCTAAAGCCGCTGCTACGCCTACAATAGAAATTGTCGCTAATGGAGAAAAACCAAAAGATAAACAGAGAGGTACGTAAATTGATGTAATAATCGGTACTGTAGAGAATGATGAGCCAATACCCATTGTAATTAATAAACCAACAACAAGCATTAATAATGCGGCAACACCTTTACTTTGCACAACACCAGAACTTAGGCTTTGTACTAAATCTGTTACGCCAGTGGTAGCATTAATCACATTTGCAAAACCTGAAGCTGCAATCATTACAAAGCCAATCATTGCCATTAAGCGCAAGCCTTGTTGAAAAATATCGTTGCTTTCTTTTAGTTTGAAAATGCCACATAGTGCGAAAATAATTAAGCCAATTAAACCGCCAATGATAGTTGAGCTTGTGACTAATTGTGTCGCGAAGGTCGCAACAATTGCGATTAAACTTACAGTAATTTGTTTTGGTTTAATATTAGCAATGTGAGCTTCAATATCTTTGGTTGTCGGTTCTTCAACATTGATATTGTATTCACGTGGTTTACGGTAGGTAATAAATACGGCTGTGAGTAAGCCTAAAATCATTCCAATAACAGGTAACAACATTGCTAAAGAAACTTGCGCTATATTTGTTTGTAAACCTAAGGTCGCACCTACTTGATTAATGTTTTTAACTAAAATACTTTCGATAAAGATTTTTCCAAAGCCCACTGGTAATAACATATAGGTAGCAGTTAAACCAAATGTAAGTACGCAAGCTACTGCACGGCGATCAATTTTTAAACGGTTAAAGATTGAAAGCAGCGGTGGTACAACGATTGGAATAAAGGCAATGTGCACTGGAAGTAAGTTTTGAGAAGATATGGCAAACAATGCCAACACCGCAAAAATGAAATATTTGAACCAAGTTAAATTGCCAGCAGTTGGTGTTTTATTCATTTTTGTGATGATTTTATAAGCGATTAAATCGGTAATACCTGATTTAGAAATAGCAATAGCGAACGCACCAAGCATTGCATAGTTCATTGCGACTTCAGCACCGCCACCTAAGCCGCCTGTAAAGGTTTCGATGGTTTTAGTTAAACCTAAATCACCGATAAATCCTGCGGTAAGTGCAGCAATCACCAGTGCGATAATAACGTTGATGCGTAGCAAACTAAGTGCCAGCAAAACGATGATCGAGATAACAACGGGGTTTGATAACATTGTGTTTTTCCTTGTAAATTAAATGATAAATACTTTACTTTAAAATTTTTATTGAATAAATAATAACGCTAAATTAATGCCTCCTATATCATAAATAAAACAAAACCCCTCGAAAGTAGCCTTCCGAGGGGTAAGATTTTTATTATCCAGTCAGCTCGGAAGAAATCTTCCAAGCACACCAAAAACCTGAAAGATTATTCAGTTGAATGGTGATGATGGTGACGACGGATAATGTTCATTTTTTATCTCCAAATAAGAATTGCTTTTAAACTACTGGAAAAATCAAACGATTGCAACCACTTTTTTAGTTTTTTTAAAGTGCGGTCTGATTTTCTGCTGTGTTTTCTGTTTCATCTATTTGAGAAATATGGGGAAAGCCACCTAAATCTTTTAAATGATTGACCATATAACAGAATAATTCCGCCGTGCGTTCGGTATCATATAGCGCTGAATGGGCTTGTTTCCCATCAAAGGGGATTTTAGCAGCAAGACAGGCTTTAACAAGAACAGTTTGACCAAACATTAAGCCTGCTAAACTTGCCGTGTCAAACATGCCAAAAGGGTGGAAGGGATTACGCTTTACGCCGGTACGTTCAGCAGCAGCCATCACAAAACTTTGGTCAAAAGCAGCATTGTGCGCCACAATGATAGAACGTTGGCAATCCGTATCTTTTTGTCCTCGACGCACCATTTGAAATAACCCCGTGATTGCATCAAGTTCAGATACTGCACCACGTAATGGATTGTGAATATCAATGCCATTAAATTTCAAGGACTCAGGATTAATATTTGCTCCTTCAAAAGGCTCGATATGAAAATGGCATTTCTGATCAGGATGCAAATAACCGTTTTCATCCATTTTTAATGTGATGGCGGCTAGTTCGAGTAACGCATCTTTTTTTGCATCAAAACCTGCAGTTTCAACATCAATAATGACGGGGAAATAGCCACGAAAGCGATTTTTTAATTGGTTGTGATAAGGGATTTCTTGAGAATCGGACATAATCTATCTCTTAAAAATAAAATAACGTAGGAATCCCTACGTTATTAAAAATACAATAAAAATTGACCGCACTTTAGTTGCCTAAACCAGATTTAGTACTTTTGTTTTCGATAAATTCAATTTTATAACCATCTGGATCTTCAACAAAAGCAATGACGGTTGAGCCACCTTTAACTGGCCCTGCTTCGCGAGTAACGTTACCACCGCTTGCACGAACAGCTTCACAAGTCGCATAAATATCATCTACGCCGATAGCGATATGTCCATATGCTGTGCCGTGTTCATATTTATCTACACCCCAGTTGTATGTTAATTCAATTTCTGCCGCACTTTCGCCATCTTCGTAACCTAAAAAAGCCAGTGTATATTTGTATTCAGGGTTTTCACTGGTGCGTAATAAACGCATACCTAAAACATCTTGATAAAATTTGATTGAACGATCTAAATCACCCACGCGTAACATAGTGTGTAAAATTTGCATCGGTTTGTCCTTTTTTAGTTGAGTTAAACAGATTATGTCATAAGTAAAATAAAAAATCAGAATTATCTATTTTGTCCAATCTTGCCACTGAAGATCTGTAACACGCTGAAATTCTTTTACATTATGTGTAATAAGAACAGCATTTAAACTCAATGCGTGACAAGCAATCCATAGATCATTATTTCCGATAGGTCTCCCTTGTTTTTTGAGTGTATTTGCCCATTTGCCATAATGTAAACAGATTTGTTCATTGGGATATAGTACATTTACTCGTTCAGTAAGTAATTCTATTGCTCGTATTGATTGCTCATAATTTTGACTACTAAAGGCGCCTTTAATAAGTTCAGCATAAGTAATAAAGCTGATAACTAAGCGATCATTAGGCAATAATTGTGATACTCGTTCGGCAACAATTTTGGGGCGATTTTTCA
Organism: Haemophilus sp. HN_Hi16; assembly: GCF_049823435.1. Classification (NCBI taxonomy): domain Bacteria; kingdom Pseudomonadati; phylum Pseudomonadota; class Gammaproteobacteria; order Pasteurellales; family Pasteurellaceae; genus Haemophilus; species Haemophilus sp. HN_Hi16. The sequence goes on along the minus strand of NZ_CP187500.1, from coordinate 680,728 downwards.
TTAAATAAATAATGATATTGGTGTCTAACATATAAATCATAAATTTTCTCGCTCCTGAGGCGGTAAATCATCACGCGCTTCAAGTGCTTGAATAAAGGTCTCATCAAATCCTTCAAATAACGCAAGAAAATCATCTGTTTTTTTAGAAACTGGGCGTAATACCACATCCCCATTTTCCTTTCGGAAAATTTCTACGGTATCGACATCAAAACGAAAGTCCATCGGGATCCGAACAGCTTGGCTGTTACCACTTTGAAACACTTTAGCAAGCATATTTACCCTCCTGTATATACTATGTATTTAATAAGTATATACTAATCATTTCAATTGCTGTATGCAAGTAAGAAGATTAAATCGCTGTTGTTTTATTTAACCGCAATCATCGAGCCAAAATTAAAGCATTGGAACCAAAGCTCTACTTGTGAAAATCCTACGTTTTTTAACCGCACTTTGTGTGTCTCAATAGAGTCTGTACGCATCACATTTTCAAGTGCAGTGCGTTTCTGGCTCACTTCAAGTTCGCTATAACCATTGGCACGTTTGAATTGGTGGTGCAAGTCAATAAGCAAATTATTAACATTGGTATCTTCAAAACGGAATTTTTCAGAAAGTACTAATACGCCATTTGGATTTAAGCCTTTATAGATTTTGGTAAGCAATGCGATACGATCTTCAGGCGGTAAAAATTGCAAGGTAAAGTTGAGAATGACCATTGAGGCATTTTTAATCTCAATGTAGCGAATATCATTACAGAGAATTTCTACTGGTATCTCACTATGATATGCCGCAATATGTTGGCGACAACGTTCAACCATCGGTTGAGAATTATCGATACCAATAATTTTTACGTTTGGTTGATGAATATTTCGACGTGCAGAAAGTGTGGCGGCACCTCGCGAGCAACCAAGATCATAAACATTACTATCAGCCGTGACGAAACGTTCCGCCAGCATACCGATTGCAGTAATAATGTTGGAATAGCCCGGCACGGAGCGTTGAATCATATCTGGAAAGACTTCAGCAACGTTTTCGTCAAAGATGAAATCCCCCAATTTAGCAATGGGGGTAGAAAATAGAGTATCTTTTACCATAATGTGTTAAAGGCAGAGAGAAAGGGACATTATTTTAGAAGAAATTTAATAAATTATGATTTAGGAAATAAATGCGCCATGGCACTTTCTTCTTGTTTAATACGCACGCCTAGGATAAGCAAATAAATGGGTAATCCAATCAATGCGGTATATTTTGCTTGGCAGAAAAGCGATAAACCAATTAACTCGGGAATAATGTTTAAGAAATAATTCGGGTGACGTACATATTTAAACAAGAAAGAGCGGTTAATGTGATGTTCCGGTAAAATGTAAAGTTTTACTGTCCAAATCTCTTTTAGCTCATAAATCACATAAAATAGCATTGCAATAGCAAAAATTAAAATCGCTAACCCTATTTGTGAAGTGCTATTAAATGACAAGTTTTGGTTATTAGCCTCAATGATCGCCGCAAAATAAAATACAACATGGGCAATGGACAACAGTGTGGAATTGCGTTTACCATACTGTATTGCACCCTTTGCAATGAGTGCTTTTTCATGACGAATTGAAATAGACAGACTGTAAAAACGGATCGCTAAAATACAGGCAAAAGTAATATTGATAAATAGCATGTGGTTATCCTTAACGTAATTTAATCTCAACAAGCCACACAATATAACAAAAAATCTGATGATATGGCACAAAAAAGCCTTTATTTTGAACATTTATTACTTTTCTTTGCTTTTTTGATTGATTTGTCAGCATAAATAACCTTTTTATCTCTCTTGGTTTTCCGCTATAATTGTGGCAGATTTTTGAGCATAATTAAAAGAGTACAAAGGATTTTGAAATGATGCGTACACATTATTGCGGAGCATTAAACCGTAACAATATCGGACAAGACGTAACATTAAACGGTTGGGTTCATCGCCGTCGTGATTTAGGTGGTTTAATTTTTATTGATATGCGTGATCGTGATGGCGTTGTGCAAGTTTGTTTTGATCCGAAATATCAAGAAGCATTGACAGCGGCTGCGGGTTTACGTAACGAATTTTGTATCCAAATTAAGGGTGAAGTGATCGCGCGTCCTGAAAACCAAATCAATAAAAATATGGCGACAGGCGAAGTGGAAGTGTTAGCGAAAGAATTGCGTGTTTACAATGCTTCTGATGTGTTACCTCTCGACTTTAACCAAAACAATACGGAAGAACAACGTTTAAAATATCGTTATTTAGATTTACGTCGCCCTGAAATGGCACAACGTTTGAAAACCCGTGCGAAAATTACCAGCTTTGTGCGTCGTTTTATGGATGACAATGGTTTCCTTGATATTGAAACCCCAATGCTTACCAAAGCAACGCCAGAAGGTGCGCGTGACTATTTAGTGCCAAGCCGTGTACATAAAGGCAAATTCTATGCGTTGCCACAATCACCACAGCTTTTCAAACAGCTTTTAATGATGTCTGGTTTTGACCGTTATTATCAAATCGTAAAATGTTTCCGTGATGAAGATTTACGTGCAGATCGTCAGCCTGAATTTACTCAAATCGATGTGGAAACCTCTTTCTTAACTGCGCCAGAAGTACGTGAAATTATGGAACGTATGGTACACGGCTTATGGCTTGATACCATTGGTGTAGATTTAGGTAAGTTCCCAGTGATGACTTGGCAAGAAGCAATGCGTCGTTTTGGTTCTGATAAGCCAGATTTGCGTAACCCATTAGAAATGGTTGATGTAGCTGATATCGTCAAAGATGTTGAATTTAAAGTATTTAATGAGCCTGCAAACAATCCAAACGGCCGTGTGGCAGTCATTCGTGTACCAAATGGTACAGAAATCACTCGTAAACAAATTGATGAATATACACAATTTGTTGGAATTTACGGTGCAAAAGGTTTGGCTTGGGCGAAAGTAAATGATATCAATGCTGGCCTTGAAGGCGTACAAAGCCCGATTGCGAAATTCTTAAATGAAGAGGTATGGAAAGCATTAGCAGAACGTATGAAAGCACAAACTGGCGATATTTTATTTTTCGGTGCAGACAAATGGCAAACTACGACGGATGCAATGGGTGCATTGCGTTTGAAATTAGGTCGCGATTTAGGTTTAACTCGTTTAGACGAATGGCAACCACTTTGGGTGATTGATTTCCCAATGTTTGAACGTGATGATGAAGGCAATCTTGCCGCAATGCACCATCCATTTACGTCGCCAAAAGATTTTAGCCCAGAGCAATTAGAAGCCGATCCAACAAGTGCGGTAGCAAATGCTTACGATATGGTGATCAATGGCTATGAAGTAGGCGGTGGTTCAGTACGTATTTTCGATCCGAAAATGCAACAAACCGTATTCCGTATTCTTGGCATTGACGAAGAACAACAACGCGAAAAATTCGGTTTCTTATTAGATGCGTTAAAATTTGGCACACCGCCACATGCAGGTTTAGCATTTGGTTTAGACCGTTTAACTATGCTTTTAACAGGCACGGAAAACATTCGTGATGTAATTGCTTTCCCGAAAACTACGGCTGCAGCTTGTTTAATGACAGAAGCGCCTAGTTTTGCGAATCCGCAAGCGTTGGAAGAGTTGGCAATTTCTGTCGTTAAAGCAGAATAAGTTTGAAATATTAGGAATGAAGTGCGGTCAGATTTGACCGCATTTTTAATGATGCAATACAAAAATAATCAATCTGTTCTCGTTGTAATTTACGCTAAAGATACAAATCTAGTTTTAATGCTCCAACGCCAAGATGATCCTGATTTTTGGCAGTCTGTTACTGGCACCATTGAAAGTGGTGAAACACCAAAAAACACAGCAATTCGTGAGCTATGGGAAGAAGTGCGGTTAGAAATTTCGGAAAATTCCACCGCACTTTTCGATTGCAAAGAGAGCATAGAATTTGAAATTTTTCCACATTTCCGATATAAATACGCACCGAATGTGACGCATTGCCGTGAACATTGGTTTTTATTGGCAATGGAGCAAGAATTCGAACCAGTATTAAGTGAACATTTGGCATATCAATGGGTTTCCCCTGAACAAGCAATCCAAATGACAAAATCTTCCAATAATGCGGAAGCAATTAGAAAATATATTCTTAAAGATAAATAGAAGGAAAACAACATGGCAGGCCATAGTAAGTGGGCTAATATTAAACACCGCAAAGCAGCACAAGATGCACAACGCGGTAAAATTTTTACTAAATTAATTCGTGAACTTGTTACCGCAGCTAAAATTGGTGGTGGTGATGTGAGTGCTAACCCGCGTTTACGCACAGCAGTAGATAAAGCACTTAGCAACAATATGACGCGCGATACTATCAACCGCGCTATTGATCGTGGTGTAGGCGGTGGCGATGACACCAATATGGAAACCAAAATCTATGAAGGTTATGGCCCAGGTGGTACAGCGGTTATGGTTGAATGTTTAAGTGATAATGCAAACCGCACCATTTCACAGGTTCGCCCAAGTTTTACTAAATGTGGTGGTAACTTAGGAACAGAAGGCTCTGTTGGTTATTTATTTAGCAAAAAAGGTTTAATCTTAATCGCAGAAGCGGACGAAGATGCCTTAACTGAAGCGGCTATCGAAGCAGGTGCTGATGATATTCAACCACAAGATGATGGTTCATTTGAAATCTATACTGCTTGGGAAGATTTAGGTTCAGTGCGTGATGGCATTGAAGCAGCTGGCTTTAAAGTACAAGAAGCTGAAGTAACGATGATTCCATCAACAACCGTTGATCTTGATATTGAAACCGCACCAAAATTACTTCGTTTAATTGATATGTTGGAAGATTGTGATGACGTACAAAACGTATATCACAACGGTGAAATCAGTGACGAAGTGGCATCTCAACTTTAATGATGCAATAAATGGGTAATTTAATTACCCATTTTTTATAGAAATTATGAGCATTATTTTAGGTATTGACCCCGGCTCTCGCGTAACGGGTTATGGTGTGATTCGTCAAACAGGAAGACATTTGGAATATCTCGGCAGTGGTGCAATTCGCACTCAAGTTGAAGATTTACCCACCCGATTGAAACGGATTTATGCTGGAGTGGCTGAAATTATCACGCAATTTCAACCTGATATGTTTGCGGTTGAACAAGTGTTTATGGCGAAGAATGCGGATTCAGCTTTAAAACTAGGGCAGGCTCGAGGTACGGCGATTGTGGCGGCAGTAAATCATGATTTACCTGTTTTTGAATATGCCGCACGTTTAGTAAAACAAACGGTTGTGGGCATTGGTTCCGCTGATAAAGTGCAAGTGCAAGAAATGATAACTCGTATTTTGAAGTTGTCAGATAAACCTCAAGCCGATGCTGCGGATGCCTTGGCTATCGCGATTACACACGCGCATTCTATTCAACATTCTTTACATATTGCCAATTCTGTGAAAGTGACAGAAACGCAAGAAAAAATGACCGCACTTTTAAAGACCAGATATAGCCGAGGACGCTTTAGATTAAAAATTTAACTGGATGTTCGTCCAGTTTTATTTTATTCTATGCGTTAAATTTTTTATCATTCGGAAGAATTATGATCGGTCGCTTACAAGGCATTCTTTTAGAAAAACAACCTCCAGAAATTTTACTTAATGTGCAAGGCGTAGGCTATGAATTGCTTTTGCCTATGACGAGTTTCTATGATTTACCAGAAATTGGTCAAGAAACGACTTTATTCACCCATTTTGTTGTTCGGGAAGATGCTCACTTACTCTTTGGATTTGCCCAAAAAACAGACCGCACTTTATTTCGTGAATTAATTAAAACAAATGGGGTGGGGCCTAAATTAGCCTTAGCGATTTTATCCGCCATGTCGGTCGAACAATTTGCCTATGCGATAGAGAGAGAAGAACTTTCTAAACTCACTAAAATCCCAGGGGTTGGCAAAAAAACTGCTGAACGTTTGTTAGTTGAACTTAAAGGTAAATTTAAAGGTGTAAAACAAAGTGATTTCTTTGTAGAAAGTACTCATATTCCGTCAGTTCCATCTATTGAACCGCATACAGAAAATTCATCTGATGAAGCTATTTCAGCCTTGATTGCTTTAGGTTATAAACCTTCAGAAGCAGAAAAAATGGTGAAACGAGTTGCTAAGCCAGAATTAACCAGTGAACAAGTTATCCGCGAAGCGTTAAAAGCCGCACTGTAGGAAAGATATGATTGAAGCAGATAGAATTATTAGTGGGCAAGCTAAGGTTGATGAAGATGTTATTGACCGCGCTATTCGCCCTAAACTATTAGCAGATTATGTTGGGCAGCCGCAAGTACGCGAGCAAATGGATATTTTCATCAAGGCTGCCAAACTCCGTCAAGATGCCTTAGATCATTTGTTGATTTTTGGCCCTCCCGGTTTGGGAAAAACAACCCTTGCTAATATTGTGGCAAATGAAATGGGCGTGAATATTCGTACGACATCGGGGCCAGTATTAGAAAAAGCGGGCGATTTGGCTGCAATGCTAACTAATCTTGAACCGCACGATGTATTATTTATTGATGAAATCCATCGACTTTCCCCTGCGATTGAAGAAGTCCTTTATCCAGCAATGGAAGACTATCAATTAGATATTATGATTGGCGAAGGGCCAGCTGCTCGTTCTATTAAATTAGATTTGCCACCTTTTACTTTGGTTGGTGCGACCACTAGAGCGGGTTCTTTGACTTCGCCATTGCGTGATCGTTTTGGTATTGTGCAACGTTTGGAGTTTTATTCTGTAGAAGATTTAACCTCTATCGTGGCACGAAGTGCTGGCTGTTTAAATCTTGAATTAGAACAGCAGGCCGCTTTCGAGGTAGCTCGTCGTTCACGAGGCACACCTCGAATTGCAAACCGTTTATTACGACGCGTGCGTGATTATGCAGATGTACGCAATGGGGGAGTAATTTCGGTAGATGTGGCAAAACAAGCGCTTTCAATGTTGGATGTAGACGATGCTGGATTTGATTATTTAGATAGAAAATTGTTGTCTGCAGTTATTGAGCGTTTTGATGGTGGACCTGTAGGGCTGGATAATCTTGCTGCTGCTATTGGCGAAGAACGTGATACCATTGAAGATGTTTTAGAGCCTTATTTGATTCAACAGGGTTTTTTACAAAGAACGCCACGTGGACGTATTGCAACATCGAAAACTTATCGCCATTTCGGTCTGCAGAAATTATCAGACTAGATAAATTTAACTACTAAAAAAGCCTTATTGTACTCAATAAGGCTTTTTTAATTACTCACTATAACTTTTCAAATTACTTAATTTTGCTAAACCCACTTCACAACTTTTTAACTGAGTCGCTAATTCCATTTGAAGAATTTGTTGTTTGCTTTGGTTTAGTTTACTTTTGATTTTATTTACTTGAATGTGGGTTCCAGGTTGTTTTTCTGCTTGGGCAATCAAATTTTCTGTTTCTTTAAATAATTGCTCACATTGTTTAGGTATTAAATTAGATTCGGCTAAAACAGAAGTTGAAAATAAGCATAAAAGTGCGGTAAAAAAAAGCGTGATTTTTTTCATTTTAGAATCCAAAATTACTTTTCGATAGAATAAATGTCGAAATTTTTCGAAAGATAGCAAAATATGCTTGAACTGTCTAATTTTTTATTCAAAATTTGTGATGTGTGTCAAATTAATTAATCAATAAGAAATCCACAATCAATCTTTAAACTATAAAAATTTACCCCGAAATTATCCTCTAGGATGAAATCTTTCATGCAATCGTTTCAATCTCTCTTTTGCCACATGAGTATAAATCTGTGTTGTGGATAAATCTTTATGTCCTAGCAACATTTGCACCACACGTAAATCCGCACCATGATTCACTAAATGCGTAGCAAAAGCATGGCGAAGAACGTGAGGGGAAAGTGTATCCGCATCAATATCCGCGAGAATGGCATAATGTTTTACACGATGCCAGAAAGTTTGACGAGTCATTTGCTGTGCGCGCTGACTTGGAAACACAACATCAGAACTCTGCCCATTTAAGAGAACAGGACGACCATAAAGTATAAATTGACGAACCCAATAGGCAGCTTCTTCCCCCATTGGTACAATACGTTCCTTGTTCCCTTTACCAATCACGCGCACCACGCCTTGTTGTACGCTCATATTTTCAATCGTAAGCGAAACTAACTCCGTTACACGAAGCCCCGTTGCATAGAGCAACTCTAACATTGCTTTATCTCGTAACTCCAAAGGCACGTCCACATCTGGCGTATTGAGCAAATCTGACACTTGTTGCTCAGTTAAATATTTTGGCAGACAACTGGGTAATTTAGGCGAACTTAGCACCGCACTTGGATCATCCACTCGGTATTTTTCCCGATATAAATATTGGAAAAGTTTACGCATTGCACTTAACATTCGCGCGGTGCTAGTGGCTTTGTAACCTTTCTCCAAACGTTCACCCAGAAAACCTTGCAAATCTACAGCATCTAAAGTTTCCAAAGACAAGTCATTTTTATCCAACCAATCACAAAGTGCGGTTAAATCCAAACGATAAGATTGAACGGTATTTTCTGAAAGCCCTTTTTCAATCCAATATTCATTAAGAAACAAATCAATAAGCGCAAGATTTTTCATATTACTTTTCTACAAGGAAGCGATGCGTCCTATTTATGCTGAACAATCAAAAAGGCATTTAACTTGCGTGGAATCACAAAAAATGCAGCAGCCGCGATGATACTCATCAATACAAATGTCATCGCTGGCGACGTTGGATAAATCGTTCCCGCAATCGCGGTAAAAATGGCAATTAACACACCATTGGATAAACCATTATACAAACCTTGTAATTTCGCAATATGGCTTTGCGGTTGCGTAGTGATATAGCGAACAATCGCATAATGGCACACGGCATAAGTCAAACTATGCATAAGTTGCAATAAGAATATCAACCAAAAATCTTCAATATATCCCATTACAGCCCAGCGTCCAACGCACGCAATCGCAGAAATATAAAGCAGCACGCTGATAGAAATATTTTGAAATAAGCGACGAGAGAAGAAAAATAATACAATTTCTGCTAATACGCCAATGCCCCAAAGTAAGCTAGTTTGAGAAATGGAGATCCCAATACTTGTCCAATAAATCGTGCTATAAACATAATAAGCCGCATGAGAGCCTTGAATGAGTCCCACTGCAATCATTACTCGCAATGTCATTGGATTTTTCAGTAAAGCAATAAAACCAATATGATTTTGATCGCTGCCTTCAGGTATTTCATCTTTTGGGGGAATGGTCGGTTTTAAAAGCTGAATGATGGTATAGAAAGATAAAAGTGCGGTTAAAATCCACACGATATTTTGCTCGCCAACCCAGCCAATCATGCCACCAAACACCACTACGCCAAGGATAAAGGCAGCAGAGCCAATTAAACGTACTTTGCCGTAATCTAAGCCGATTTGGCGTTGCCAAGTGGATGCCAACGAATCCCCAATTGGCATTCCTGCTGAATTCACAGAGGCATATAAACCAATAGCAATAAATAACAACCAAAAATTATGTGCAACTAAACTCATTGCCGCCATAATAATGGCCGATGCTAACGCCAATAGGCGTAAGGAATTAATAATATGATTGGCTTTTTTAATCAGCGATGAAAAAAATAATCCGCCCGCAAATCGGAAAATATAAGCACTCCCGATAACTAAGCCAATCATTTCTTCGCCATATTGTTGTGATTTCAACCATGCGGGGAAGAACGGCAAAAATACGCCATAAGCGCAGTAGTAACCTAGAAAGCTCAGTGCGAGCCAATAAAAAGGACGAAGTTGCATCAGAATAAAGTTTCCATTTCTTGTGAACGAGATAAACAAGCCTGCATAGCTTGCTCTATTATTTGATTAAAATGTTGTGCGTCAAATACGGCTAACGCTGCCGCGGTGGTGCCGCCTTTTGAAGTAACATTTTCACGCAAAGTTGAAAGTGCAATTTGCGGATTTTCTGCTACCATTTTTGCTGCACCGAGCATTGATTGCTGCACTAATTCACGGGCAGTTTTTTCATCAATATTCATTTTAATTAAGGCTTTCTGCATTGCTTCTAGCATTAAAAAGAAATAAGCTGGGCTACTTCCTGAAGCGGCAGTTACTGCGTGCATTTGAGTTTCATCATCCACCCAAACCGTTCTTCCCACTGCCCCCAATAAATCTTTTGCAAAAGTGCGGTGATTTTCGCTCATATTTTTCGGTGCAAATAAACCTGCCATGCCTTCGCCCACCAATGCGGGCGTATTTGGCATAACACGCACTACTGCGTTCGCACTTGGAATTAATGCGTTCAAGCGTTCAGTTGAAATCCCCGCAGCAATGGAAATTAATAATTTATCGGAAAAATCCACCGCACTTAGTGGCGAACAAACTTCAGCCATCATTTGAGGTTTTACCGCAAGCAATACAACTTCCGCTTTGATTACGCTTTCCACATTATTTTCAGAAGTTGTCACGCCAAGATTGGCAAAAAATGCTCTTTTTTCCTCATTCGGATCATTCACAATAATTTGCTCGGCAGGATAACCTTGTTTCAACAAGCCAAGAATAATAGCCTGTGCCATATTACCGCCGCCAATAAAGGCAATCAATTTGTGTTGCATCGTTTTTCCTATTGTTATGGGCTATAATGCTACACATTTTACCCTATATTTAAGGAAGTGTTACGATGTGGTTCAAAAATTTAATGACTTATAGACTGACTAAACCGCTAGATTGGGATCTTGCACAGCTACAAACTCAACTGGAAGATTGTCAATTTCATCCTTGCGGTGCTCAAGATCAAAGTAAATTTGGATGGTCTGCTCCATTACGAGGAAGTGATTTACTCTATTTTTCTGTTGGAAAACAAATTCTATTAATCGCCAAAAAAGAAGAAAAAATCTTGCCAGCAAATGTGGTCAAACGTGAACTTGATGAACGCATTGAAAACCTTGAACAAAAAGAAAATCGCAAACTTAAAAAGGTAGAAAAACAGACATTAAAAGACGATGTTGTGATGAATTTATTACCTCGTGCATTTAGTAAAAATCAGCATACGGCACTGTGGATTGATACGGAAAATAATCTTATTCATATTGATGCCGCATCGAGTAAACGCGCAGAAGATGCACTTGCATTACTGCGTAAATCCCTAGGCTCGCTTCCTGTCGTGCCTTTAGCCTTTGCTAATGAACCCAGCACGATTTTAACCAATTGGATCCTTCAAGATAGCTTACCGCATTGGTTACTTGCATTAGAAGAAGCCGAGCTTCGCGGCAATCAGGAAGACAGCGTTATTCGTTGTAAAAAACAACCCTTAGAAAATGAAGAAATTCTCGCACTTCTGCAAGATGGCAAAAAAGTAGTAAGTAAATTAGCCTTAGAATGGGAAGATACCTTAACTTTCGTTTTTAACGAGGATTGCACCCTCAAACGTTTAAAATTTGCAGATAGTATACGTGAAAAAAATGATGATATTCTGAAAGAAGATTTTGCACAGCGTTTCGATGCAGATTTTGTACTGATGACTGGTATTTTAGCCAAACTCACCGAAAATTTATTAGATGAATTTGGTGGCGAAAAAACGAGATTATAAAATCGCGCTTTAATCATTCTGAAATGAAGTTTATTTTTACAATGTAAACCTAATATTCAGCGTATTCAAACCAGCTCTCTAAAATTAAACAGGCTGAAATACCATCGACTTTGCCTTTTTTTAATGCTTTAAAACCACCACGTTCAAAAATCTCACTACGAGCTTGCGTGGTGGTTAGTCGTTCATCTTGTAAATGGACATTAACCCCAAAACGACCTTGTAAACGATTCGCAAATTTACGAGCCAGCAAAGTCAAATTTTGTTCTGTTCCGTCCATATTTAAAGGAAGACCAACAATGACAACATCTGGCTTCCATTCTTGCAAGCATTTTTCGATCGCTTCCCAATTTGGCATACCATCTTGTGCCTTAAAAGCGGGCAAGGCTTGTGCTGTACCTGTAATACTTTGCCCTATGGCACAACCGATACTTTTAGTGCCAAAATCAAAAGCTAGAGCGGTAATTCCCATTAACTATGCCCCACTTGCGCTAAGGCAAAATTATAAGGATGAATACCAAGTAACTGATTGGCTGCCATATAACGATCTTCATAGGGCATATCAAATAAAATTTGATCCTTAGATGACGCCACCAACCACGCATTATCGCTGATTTCTTTTTCTAACTGACCAGCCCCCCAGCTTGAACATCCTAGTGCAACAAGATATTTTTCAGGTGCAAAAGTTGAACCGAGCGTTTCCACTACATCAGCGGAGGTTGTCATTGAAAGTTCCTCTGTGACTTTATAAGTATGCTGAAAGGCATTAAGCGTATTCTTATGTAAAATAAACCCTCTTTCTGTATGCACAGGCCCGCCTGCGACCACCATTTCGTTACCAAAAGTGCGGTCATTTTTCATCATAAAATTGAGTTTTGAATAAAGTTCCGCAATGCTTAAATCTGTCGGCTGATTAATGACCAAACCCATTGAACCCTGTTCATTATGCTCACACATAAATACTACCGTGCGATTAAAATAATCGTCTAAATGTGGCATTGCGATCAAAAATTTTCCTTGTAATTCCATCATTCGCCTAAATCCCCAAAACAAATTTGTAATGCAGTTATCGCTGCAAGTGATGCAGTTTCAGTACGTAAAACACGTTTTCCTAATAAAATTTCTGTAAATCCTTGCTGTTCAGTTTGTGCAATTTCTTGTGCAGATAATCCACCTTCCGAGCCAATTAATAAACGAACACCCTCAGATGGAATACTCGGTAAGGTTTTAATAGAATAGTGCGCGCGTGGATGTAAATTCAATTTCAATGCACCATCATTTTCTGCACACCAATCTTGCAATTTCATCAATGGACGAATTTCTGGCACGCTATTACGACCGCACTGTTCGCAAGCTGCAATCGCAATTTTTTGCCATTGTTGGATTTTTTTATCCATTCGCTCTGCATCAAGTTTTACGCCACAGCGTTCTGACCATAATGGAGTAATCACATTTACCCCCAATTCTACGGATTTTTGAATGGTAAATTCCATTCGTTCTCCGCGAGAAATCACTTGTCCTAAATGGATTTTTAAATTGGATTCTTTATCCGCAAGCTCACGCCCTAAAATTTCTACTTTTACGGACTTTTTATTTGACTCAATAATTTTTGCTGGATAAATATGATTAGAATCATCAAAGAGTTCAAGCTGTTCGCCTTCTGTCATTCTTAATACTCGAGCAACGTGATTTGCTGCGTCTTCTGAAAGATAACATTGAGTTTGATTTTCAAGGGATATTGGATGATAAATTCTTGGTATGCGCATAATGTTTATTTATATGAGTGAAAAAGTGCGGTCATTTTAACTGGTGTTTTTATCGGATATTCATCTTGCGACGAATAAACGCCATCATACTATGCAAGAGTAAAAACAATAAAGACAAAGCATACAAAGGCATATTTCCTAATACAGAATAAGGGGTTTTGCCTTCCGCAGGTGCAATTTTATAAGTCAAAGTTGTTTCAATAAATTGTGGTGCCTGCGCTAATACCTTACCTTGCGCATCAACAAAAACTGAAATTCCTGTATTCGTTGCACGAATAAGCGGTTTGCCTAATTCTAAAGCACGCATTCTTGCCATCTGTAAATGTTGCCAAGGCCCGATAGAATCGCCAAACCATGCATCATTAGATAACGTGAGCAAATAATCCGTATCTTGTTTCAAATTTTGTCGCACTTGCTCGCCGAAAATAATTTCATAACAAATTGCTGGCGAAAAAGCACGTTTTTTTGCGATTAAAGAGGGTTGAACTGCCTCCCCACTTTGAAATGCTGACATTGGTAAATTAAACACTGAATTAAGTGGTCGCAAAATACTTTCTAGCGGAACATATTCCCCGAAAGGCACAAGATGATGTTTATTATAACGATTTGGCGTATCTGGTTGATAAGGAAAATCTGGGTTTCCTGCAGTCATAATTGAATTTAATAACTTACTAGATTTCGTATCTTGGAATACAGTTCCAACCATAATTTCCGTTTTCGTTTCTTTAGCTGCACGCTCTAATCCCTCAAAAAATGGCATAATCGCATTTTCAAGCGTTGGCAAAGCTGATTCAGGCAAAATAATTAAATCAGTTTTACCAAGATTTTCTGTGATTAATTTTTGATAAATCGCCAAAGTAGAATAGAAATAATTAGGATCCCATTTAAGATTTTGTTCAATATTACCTTGTGCAAGCGTGACTGAAATTGCCTTATCTTCAACAGATTTTACAAAGTGAATTTGCGATGAATAAGCACTTAATCCCCCCATGATAATCAATAACAAAGCATTCGCTAAAACTAATTTAAGGTTTTTCGTTTTAAACAAAGAAGAAACGAGATTAAAAATGACCGCACTTGCCCAAACAGTAAAGAACGTTAATCCTGTTACGCCAAAAATAGGGGCAATGCCATAAAATGGGCTGTCAATTTGTGTATAACCAAATTGAAGCCAAGGAAAACCAGTAAAAATCCAACCCCGTAAAAATTCTGTCAATGTCCAAATCACGGCAAAAATTACCGCACTTTGCACTTTGAAACGCTGAACCAAATAGGTAAATAGCATTGGATATAGTGCAAGATAAGCCGCAAGTAAACCGACAAGGAAATAACTTACCCCTAAAGACGCACCACCAAATTGATGAATGCTGACATTAAGCCAACTTACTCCAAAGCAGAAAAATCCCATCGCCCACAAGAAAGTGGATAAAAGTGCGGTGGATTTTTTAGGATTTTTAGCGACATAAAGTAAACCGAGTAAAGAAACATAAGCCAAAGGCCAATAATCAAATGGCGAAAAGGCAAAAACACCGAGTAAACCTGATATAATCGCAATAAGATAAGTAAAATATTTATTCATAAATTTAATTGATAATAAAACCCTATTCAGATTTTTCATCTACATTATTCATTTCTGCCAAATGTTCATCTGGCACTGTGACTCGAAGTTGAATTAATCGACGACTATCTGCAGAAGTCACTTTAAATTGAAGATTTTTCAAAATAATTTCTTCCCCACGTTTTGGTAAATAACCAAAAGTCTGCATAATCAGACCGCCAATGGTATCCACTTCTTCATCATCAAAATCCGTATTAAATTGCCCATTGAAATCATCAATATCGGTGAGCGCACGCACTGCATAGGTATGACGAGAAAGCTGACGAATATCCGCAACCTCTTCTTCATCAAATTCATCTTCAATATCGCCAACAATTTGTTCCAAAATATCTTCAATGGTAACAAGACCTGATACCGCACCAAATTCATCCACCACAATGGCCATATGAAAACGCTCTGAGCGGAAATCTTTCAACATACGATCCACTCTTTTGCTTTCTGGCACAATCACGACGGGGCGCAATAATGAAGATAAATCAAAGACTTCCGCATCTTCACGTAAAAATTTTAATAAATCTTTTGCGTGCAAAATGCCCACTATATTATCGCGATCATCCGCATCGGCAATCACAGGAAAACGAGAATGAGCGGATTCAATAATTGTGTTTAAACAAGTATTTAAATCTTGTTGATCTTCAATAAAAATAATTTGTGAACGAGGAATCATAATATCGCGAACACGAAGTTCCGCAATTTCCATCACGCCTTCAATCATTTCACGCGTATTTTGATCAATTAAATCATTTTGTTCTGAATCGCGAATCACTTCCACAAGTTCTTCACGATTTTTTAATTCGCCTTGAAAAAAGCAACCAAATAAAGATTGGAAAAAAGGTTTTTTTGTATTTTCAGATTGGTTTGAATTTTGCTGTTCGTCGTTCATATTGATTTGTGTTTGATGTCTTATTGACGGCGAAAAAGTATCATATTTTGGAAAAAATCGCAAAAATCGAAAAGACGAAAATCAATAAAAATAACCGTACATTGGGTTTAAACCTAAAGTGCGGTTAAAAATACACAATTTTTACGGAGAGGGGAAAATTCTAGACAACAAAATATTCTTATTTTGTTTATATGACGAAAAGTATCTATGTTGTGGATAACTTGTGAATAATGGATTTTTGATTGTGAATTGATCTCGTAAAAAGAGGGCAAAGATCCTTATCACATCAAACTTCAAAATAAATCGGGTTATTTGTAACCAAAAGATCTTAAATAAAAATAAACCGCACTTTTTACATACAAAAATGGAAGAAAATGCGGTAAAAAAATACAATTTTTAAAATGGCTTTATTCACAAAAGATCTTTTTACCATCTCTTTGAGTTATTCAATATTTCTGTGGATAAAATTGTGGTTGAGAAAATCTGTAATGTTGTATAACTCAAATTAACTTTTTTAATAAAATTTCAGCTTTAAATTTATTCCTTTTAATTCAACTGGTTAGAAGTAAAAGAATGAACGCATTTAGAATACACAGAATACCCAAAATTTGATGTTTAATTTTTATACAGATTATTTCACACTGGATAAATAACGTTCCCAATCAAAATATTGACCAGGATCGATCTTACGTCCTGGCGAAATATCACAATGTCCAACAATTCGATCTTTCGTAATCTTCGGGTAACTTTTCATTATTACATTGGTAAGTTCTTGCAATGAAAAATATTGAGCGTCGGTAAAAGGCTGTTCATTACTCCCCTCCAACTCAATTCCAATGGCAAAATCATTACATTTTTCTCGTCCTTGAAAACTCGATACGCCTGCGTGCCAAGCACGATCATTAAAATTGACATATTGCGTAATTCGCCCATTTCGTTCGATCAAACAATGGGCAGAAACACGCATTTGATAAATTTCTGCAAAATAAGGATGGATCTTAGGATCTAATTTCCCTTGAAAAAAATCATCCACATATCCGCCACCAAATTGTTCTGGCGGCAGACTAATATAATGAATAACTAATAAGGAAATATCCTGCGGATTTGGGCGTTTATCAAAATGCGGAGATGGAATTTGCCGACAATCGGTCAATATACCTTGTTCAATATCTTTTAGTTTTTGCATACATTTTTCCTTTTTTTGCGATCAGGATCGCAGAAAAAGTGCGGTCAATTTTACAAACAAATTTTTCCTTTTCACAATGTCGTTGCCAACAAAGGCTTAATAAAAGGAAAATGAATGAAATTAACAACACTGCAAACCTTGAAAAAAGGGTTTACATTAATCGAGCTAATGATTGTGATTGCAATTATTGCTATTTTAGCCACTATCGCAATTCCTTCTTATCAAAATTATACCAAAAAAGCTGCGGTATCCGAATTACTGCAAGCTTCTGCGCCTTATAAGGCTGATGTGGAATTATGCGTTTATAGCACAGGCAAACCTTCTACTTGCTCAGGAGGAAGCAATGGAATTGCAGCTGATATTACAACAGCAAAAGGCTATGTAGCCTCAGTGAAAACTCAATCAGGTGGTATTACAGTAAAAGGGAATGGCACATTGGCAAATATGGAATATATTTTGCAAGCTAAAGGTAATGCTACAGCAGGTGTAACTTGGACAACAACCTGCAAAGGAACGGATGCCTCTTTATTTCCAGCAAATTTTTGCGGAAGTGTCACAAAATGACGAGCTATGCTTTACTTCATACTCAGCGTGTAATTGCTCAAAATGGCGAAGTATTTACGATCTCGCCAGATTTATGGGAACGCAATCAGCAACAACAATCCTTGCTCTTACGTTATTTTGCTTTGCTACTTAAAGAAGAAAATAATCGTCTTTGGCTAGGGGTTGATTCTCTCTCCAATCTTTCAGCCTGTGAAACCATTGCGTTTATAACGGGAAAACCTGTCGAACCAATTTTGTTAGAAAGCAGCCAACTCAAAGAACTGTTACAACAACTTACTCCGCGTCAAATGCAAGTGGAAGAACAAGTTAAATTCTATCAACATCAAGAAACCCATTTTGAACAAGAAAATGATGAACCTGTTATCCGCTTACTTAATCAGATTTTTGAATCTGCCTTACAAAAAAATGCCTCTGATATTCATTTAGAAACCTTGGCTGATCAGTTTCAAGTGCGGTTTAGAATTGATGGTGTTTTACAACCACAACCCTTAATAAGCAAAATATTCGCCAATCGTATTATTTCACGCTTAAAATTACTGGCTAAATTAGATATTAGTGAAAATCGACTTCCACAAGATGGGCGGTTTCAATTTAAAACGACTTTTTCCGATATTCTTGATTTTCGCCTTTCAACCTTACCAACCCATTGGGGCGAAAAAATCGTGTTGCGAGCGCAACAAAATAAACCAGTAGAACTTAGCTTTTCTGAATTAGGTATGACAGAAAATCAGCAACAAGCATTTCAACGCGCACTTAGCCAGCCACAAGGATTAATTTTAGTCACTGGTCCAACAGGAAGTGGAAAAAGTATCTCACTTTACACCGCACTTCAGTGGCTAAATACGCCTGATAAACATATTATGACAGCGGAAGATCCCATTGAAATTGAGCTGGATGGCATTGTTCAAAGCCAAATTAATCCACAGATTGGACTAGATTTTAACCGCCTATTGCGCACTTTCTTACGCCAAGATCCCGATATTATTATGTTAGGCGAAATTCGCGATGAAGAAAGTGCAAGGATTGCATTACGTGCGGCACAAACTGGGCATTTGGTGCTTTCAACTTTACATACCAATGATGCAATTTCTGCCATTTCTCGCTTACAACAACTCGGTATTCAGCAACATGAAATTGAAAACAGTTTACTACTCGTCATTGCACAGCGTCTTGTACGAAAGCTTTGTTCAAAGTGCGGTGGAAATTTAGCAAATTCTTGTGATTGCCATCAAGGTTATCGAGGTCGAATCGGCGTGTATCAATTTCTACATTGGCAGCAGAATGGCTATCAAACGGATTTTAAAAATTTACGTGCGAGTGGTTTAGAAAAAGTTAATCAAGGAATAACAGATGAAAAAGAACTTGAACGTGTGCTAGGTAAAAACTCATGACTAAAAAACTCTTTTATTATCAAGGTAGTAACGCATTAAATCAGAAACAAAAAGGCTCAATTATTGCGGATACAAAACAACAAGCACACTTTCAATTAATAAGCCGCGGGATTACTCACATCAAATTACAACAAAACTGGCAATTTGGGGCAAAGCCCAAAAATTCAGAAATTAGCGAATTACTCAATCAATTAGCCACGTTGCTACAGTCCGCTATTCCGTTAAAAAACAGTCTGCAAATTTTGCAACAAAATTGTACTCAAATTGTACTCAATGAATGGCTTGAACGACTACTTCAATCTATTGAAGCTGGTTTAGCATTTTCACAAGCCATTGAACAACAAGGGAAATATCTCACACAACAAGAAATTCAACTGATTCAAGTGGGAGAAATGACAGGCAAACTAGCCGTAGTTTGTAAAAAAATAGCCACACATCGCAGCCAATCTTTAGCATTACAACGTAAATTACAGAAAATCATGTTGTACCCCTCAATGGTGTTAGGAATTTCTCTATTATTGACACTCGCATTACTGCTTTTTATCGTGCCTCAATTTGCTGAAATGTACAGTGGCAATAATGCTGAGTTACCAACAATAACTGCAATATTGCTCTCTATATCCAATTTTCTTAAGCAAAATATTGGCATTTTGCTATTTTTCGTTTTGAGTTTTTTTCTATTTTATTATTTCTATTTAAAACGCCAGACTTGGTTTCATCAAAAGAAAAATCAACTTATTTCTATCACGCCTATTTTTGGCACAATTCAAAAGCTTTCACGTTTAGTGAACTTTAGTCAAAGTTTACAAATTATGTTGCAGGCCGGCGTACCGCTTAATCAGGCACTAGACAGTTTTCTTCCTCGCACACAAACTTGGCAAACCAAGAAAACGCTTGTAAACGATATGGTATTAGATAAAGAAGTGCGGTCAATTTTGCAATGGGTTTCTCAAGGCTATGCGTTTTCTAATAGCGTAAGTAGCGATCTTTTCCCGATGGAAGCACAACAAATGCTACAAATTGGCGAGCAAAGCGGAAAACTCGCTTTGATGCTAGAACATATTGCGGAAAATTACCAAGAAAAACTTAATCATCAAATTGACTTACTCTCACAAATGCTAGAACCATTAATGATGGTAATCATCGGCAGTCTGATTGGGATTATTATGATGGGAATGTATTTACCTATCTTTAATATGGGATCAGTTATTCAATGATTTACTTCACAATGTTTTTATTAGGCGGCATCTTAGGGATCGCATTGTGGTTCTATCTATCTGGTTTTATTACGCATTTGCAGCAAGAGATTTATGCGACTTACGTTGAATTATTTCCACAAAACCGTTCTCCATTTCAACCGCACTTTGCCTCTATTCAACAAAAAAAGTGCGGTCATATTTTGAGGTATTTTTTTAGTATTGGGGTTGGATTTATATTTTTACAAATTGCCTTCAAAGATTCTATTTTTACTGTATGGATCGGACTCACACTTATTATTCTTTGGACAATCAGTTATCTTGATTGGCACTATCAACTTATTTCTACGACACCCTGTTTATGGTTACTTACTCTAGGATTATTTGGAGCAGACAATAACTTTTCATTGCTAACGTTATCTGAAAGCATAAAAAGTGCAGCTAGTTTTTTTATTGTTTTCTACGCAATCTATTGGATTGCAAAATGTTATTACTGCAAAGAAGCCTTTGGACGGGGAGATTATTGGCTAGCAATGGCATTAGGAAGTTTTATTCATTTAGAAACCTTACCGCACTTTTTATTATTAGCCTCAGTGCTTGGAATATGTTTTTCGCTTATTCATAAAAAGAAAAAAGAATTTATACCTTTTGCCCCTTTTATGAACTTATCGGCTATCATCATTTATTTCGTCAAATATTACGGATATTAAAAAGGGGAAAACATAATATTTTCCCCTTGTTCTTCATAGAAGTGCGGTTGCTTTTACGAACGTTTCATCACTTCAAAAAACTCTTCGTTGGTTTTCGCCATCATCAGCTTATCAATCAAGAATTCCATTGCATCCACTTCATCCATTGGATTAAGAATCTTACGAAGAATCCACATTTTTTGTAATTCATCAGATGTTGTGAGTAAGTCTTCTTTACGAGTACCAGAGCGTTTAAAGTCAATGGCTGGGAATACGCGTCTTTCTGCAATTTTACGAGAAAGGTGTAATTCCATATTACCTGTACCTTTAAATTCTTCGAAAATAACTTCATCCATTTTCGAACCTGTATCAACTAGTGCTGTGGCAATAATCGTTAAACTGCCGCCTTCTTCCACATTACGTGCAGCTCCAAAGAAACGTTTTGGACGATGCAACGCATTAGCATCCACACCACCAGACAAAATTTTACCTGAAGCTGGGGTTACCGTATTGTAAGCGCGCGCTAAACGAGTAATAGAATCAAGCAAAATGACCACATCTTTTTTATGCTCTACTGAACGTTTCGCTTTTTCGATTACCATTTCAGCCACTTGAACGTGACGAGTTGCGGGTTCATCAAAAGTAGAAGCAATGACTTCGCCTTTTACTGAACGTTGCATTTCTGTCACTTCTTCTGGGCGTTCATCAATCAATAATACGATAAGTTCCACATCGGGGTAATTATGCGTGATACTTTGCGCAATATTTTGCAACAACATTGTTTTACCCGCTTTTGGCGGAGCTACGATCAAACCACGTTGACCTTTACCAATTGGGGATGCTAAATCCAAAATACGTGCGGTTAAATCTTCTGTTGAGCCATTGCCTCGCTCCATTCTTAAACGCGAATTAGCGTGCAATGGCGTTAAGTTTTCAAATAAGATTTTGCTACGAGAAACTTCAGGTTTGTCATCATTAACTTGATCAACTTTTAAAAGTGCGAAATAACGTTCGCCTTCTTTTGGTGGGCGAATTTTACCTTCGATTTTATCACCAGTTTGAAGATTAAAACGACGGATTTGACTTGGGGAAACATAAATATCATCAGGGCCTGCAAGATAGGAACTGTCGGCAGAACGAAGGAAACCAAAACCATCTGGTAAAATTTCTAACACACCACCGCCGAAAATATCTTCGCCACTTTTGGCGTGCTGTTTTAAGATTGCAAAGACAATATCTTGTTTACGCAAACGAGCTAAATTTTCTAAGCCCATTTGCTCCTCACCGAGTTTCACAAGATCAGAAACAGGCGTATTTTTAAGTTCTGTTAAATGCATAATGAATAAATGTTGGAATTAATAAGAATTGATTATTCGAATGGTGGGCTTGCACCCTTTGAATGGCGCGTAAATTACCACTAAAACCCTACGCTGTCTAGCTTTTATTAGCATTTAATATAAAAAATTACCGCACTTTTTTTAAGAACTTATTTTGGAAGTTTAGCCGTCTAGATTGTTATTTATTTGATTTTTAATTAGAATACGGACAATTTGTAAGGTTATCAATAAGCACTTAAGGGAAATTATGGCGAATTGGGACGGAAAATATATCAGCCCTTATGCAGAACACGGCAAAAAAAGTGAGCAAGTAAAAAAAATTACAGTATCTATTCCCATTAAAGTACTGGAAATTTTGACGAATGAACGCACTCGCCGCCAATTAAAAAGTTTACGTCACGCAACTAACAGTGAATTGCTTTGTGAAGCATTCTTACACGCATTCACAGGACAACCTTTACCCACCGATGCAGATTTAATGAAAGAGCGTAATGATGAAATCCCTGAAGATGCCAAAGTGCTTATGCGTGAATTAGGTGTCGATCCAGAAAGCTGGGAATATTAACCGCACTTTTCACTTATCCGTTCAAGCCATTCAAAATTAAACATTCAGGGTTGTCATTGCCCTGACAACTGTCGTGCCAGTGCTGCAATTTTTGTACCATTTTTTGTAACTGTTCTATTTGTTGATTTAATGTCGCAATATGTTGAGCAGTTAGCACTTTCACTTCTCGGCAGCTACGCTTAGGATTATCTTGTAGTGCTAATAATTGTGCGATTTGATGTAACGAAAACCCAACATTGCGTGAGTGTCGAATAAAATGCAACCTTTCTAAATCACTTTCTCCATAATTTCGATAGCCTGACAAACTGCGAACAGCGGGTTTAATTAACCCTATTTTTTCATAATCACGGATTTGTTTTGTAGATAAACCTACTAATTTTGCGGCTTCACTAATATTCATAAAAAACTTCTTGACCTTAACCTTATGTAAAGGTTTATAGTTTAACCATCAATAAAACAACTAACAAGGAGTAAAAATGAAAACTATCACATTAAACATAAAAGGCATACATTGCGGCTGTTGCGTAAAAAGTCTTACTCAAGTTTTAACTGAATTAGATGGTGTACAATCTGCTGATGTGCAATTAGAGGGTAAAGTAAATATTACTTTTGATGAAAATCGAGTCAATGTTGCACAGCTGATTGAGGTCATTGAAGATGCTGGATTTGACGCCACAGAGTAAAAAATTTCAATTCAGATTGGTGGGATGGCCTGCCAATCGCATTCATCAATAAAACAACTAACAAGGAGTAAAAATGAAAACTATCACATTAAACATAAAAGGCATACATTGCGGCTGTTGCGTAAAAAGTCTTACTCAAGTTTTAACTGAATTAGATGGTGTACAATCTGCTGATGTGCAATTAGAGGGTAAAGCAAATATTACTTTTGATGAAAATCGAGTCAATATTGCACAGTTGATTGAGGTCATTGAAGATGCTGGATTTGACGCCACAGAGTAAAAAAATTTCGATTCAGATTGGTGGGATGACCTGCCAATCTTGTGCCAATCGCATTCATCAATAAAACAACTAACAAGGAGTAAAAATGAAAACTATCACATTAAACATAAAAGGCATACATTGCGGCTGTTGCGTAAAAAGTCTTACTCAAGTTTTAACTGAATTAGATGGTGTACAATCTGCTGATGTGCAATTAGAGGGTAAAGCAAATATTACTTTTGATGAAAATCGAGTCAATGTTGCACAGTTGATTGAGGTCATTGAAGATGCTGGATTTGACGCCACAGAGTAAAAAAATTTCGATTCAGATTGGTGGGATGACCTGCCAATCTTGTGCCAATCGCATTGAAAAAGTTTTAAATAAAAAACCATTTGTGCAACAAGCAGGCGTAAATTTTGCTGCCGAAGAAGCACAAGTTGTATTTGACGCTACGCAAGCAAGCGAAGCTCAAATTATAGAGATTATCCATAAAACAGGTTTCTCTGCCCATATCAAACAAGCCAACGAATTACCAATAGAAGAAAATACATCAATCCCTTGGCGATTAATCGTACTTTGGATAATCAATATTCCATTTCTGATTGGAATGCTTGGTATGATAGGTGGCTCCCATCACTTAATGTTACCGCCGATTTGGCAATTTGCATTAGCGAGCATTGTGCAACTTTGGTTAGCCATTCCATTTTATCGCGGAGCAATCGGTAGTATTCGTGGTGGACTTGCCAATATGGATGTACTGGTCAGCATAGGAACGCTCACTATTTATCTTTATTCTGCTTTTATGCTGTTTTACCACGCCGATCATGCAATGGGGCATGTGTATTTTGAAGCTTCTGTAATGGTAATTGGTTTTGTCAGTCTTGGGAAATTTCTTGAAGATCGCACTAAAAAGCACAGCCTAAATAGCTTGAGTATGCTCTTGCAACTGACACCGAAAAAAGTCACTGTTTTACGTAATGACAAATGGACTGAAATTGCCCTTGACCAAGTCAATATCGGCGAAATCATTCGTGCGAATCAAGGCGAGCGTATTGCGGCAGACGGCATAATTGAAAGTGGAAATGGATGGTGTGATGAAAGCCATTTAACGGGCGAGTCTCGTCCAGAAGAAAAACAGAAAGGTGGAAAAGTATTAGCGGGGGCGATGGTAACAGAAGGTTCTATTATCTATCGAGCAAATCAGCTTGGTAGCCAAACCTTACTTGGCGATATGATGAATGCATTATCAGATGCACAAGGTTCAAAAGCACCCATTGCTCGATTTGCTGACAAAGTTGCTTCCGTGTTTGTGCCTGTCGTTTTAGTGATTTCACTTGTTACTTTCGCACTCACTTATATTCTGACGAATGATAGTGTGTCTTCACTTATTCACGCGGTATCCGTGCTTGTGATTGCTTGCCCTTGTGCCTTGGGATTAGCCACACCAGCAGCCATAATGGTTGGTTTAGGTAAAGCAGTCAATACTGGCGTATGGTTTAAAGATGCGGCTGCAATGGAGGAAACCGCCCATGTGGATACCGTTGTGCTTGATAAAACAGGCACATTAACAAAAGGCGAGCTTGAAATCTCTGCTTTATGGCAGCCACAAAGTGCGGTGTATTCTGAAGACGATTTGTATCGTTTTGCAGCAGCAGTTGAACGACAAGCTAACCACCCAATTGCAAAAGCTATTGTGCAAGCAGCAGAACAAAAAATGTTAGAAATTCCCACCGCACTTTTTTCAAAGATGGAAGTGGGTCAAGGCATTCAAGCCGAATTAGAACAAGTGGGAACAATAAAAGTCGGTAAACCCGATTATTGCGGTTTAATCTTGCCTAAAAATTTAGAGGATATTTGGCAAATTGCGAGCATTGTCGCGGTATCCATAAATGATGAACCCATCGGTGCATTTGCGCTGACGGATACTTTAAAAAACGATAGCTTGCACGCCATTCAACGCTTACAACAGCAAAATATTGATGTCGTAATTATGAGTGGCGATCAACAATCTGTCGTGGATTACATAGCGAAACAACTCGGCATTAAGAAAGCCTTTGGGAAACTAACTCCAAGAGATAAAGCGGAACAAATCCAAAAGCTGAAAGCTCAAGGTCATATTGTCGCAATGGTAGGCGATGGAATAAATGATGCGCCTGCTTTAGCCGCGGCAAACGTCAGTTTTGCGATGAAATCAGGTTCAGATATTGCAGAACAAACTGCCTCTGCAACGCTTATGCAACATTCGGTGAATCAACTTGTGGATGCACTTTTTATTGCAATAGCAACCTTGAAAAATATCAAACAAAATCTATTTTTTGCTTTGATTTACAATATTCTCGGCATACCCCTTGCAGCTTTCGGTTTTCTTAGCCCTATAATCGCTGGTGCTGCTATGGCGTTGAGCTCAATTTCCGTATTGATGAACGCCTTAAGATTGAAAAAAGTGCGGTTCTAATTTCATTTATTTTTATACGCAATCGGTGTCGTCATCGCACCGATTTTTTTGTCGCTGAAAATTACCGCACTTTTTATAAAAAAATTTTAACTTGATCACAATTTTAGAATTTTCTCTTTGAGATTCTCTATTTATCGGCATAACATAATACTCAAATTTTGTTAGGGCATATTTTGCTCTACAAATTGACAAATTTAAGTAATTTATGCTTTGGAGCAAACTATGAAATCAACAGAAAAACTCAAATGGAACAAATTTGATGCAACATGGATGTTAAACCTTTTCGGTACGGCGGTTGGCGCGGGCGTATTGTTCTTGCCGATTAACGCAGGGATGGGTGGATTTTGGCCGTTAGTTTTAATGGCAATTATCGTCGGGCCAATGACTTATTTTGCTCACCGTGGCTTAGCCTACTTTGTACTTTCATCAAAAAATCCTGGCAGCGATATTACTGAAGTAGTGGAAGAACACTTTGGTAAAACAGCGGGTAAACTTATTACCTTACTTTATTTTTTCGCGATTTTCCCTATTCTGTTGATTTACGGTAACGGTATTACTAACACCGTAGATTCTTTTATTGTAAATCAACTTGGTATGGCATCACCAAATCGAGTCATTCTCTCTTTTGTATTAATTGCGGTATTGATTTCCGTGATGTTATTTAATGAAAAAGTGATGTTAAAAATCACAGAATGGCTTGTTTACCCGTTAGTCTTAATTTTATTTGTTCTTTCTATTTACTTAATTCCTGAATGGAATAGTGCCGTATTATATGAATTTCCAACAGCAGGTGGTTTCTTAACCACTTTATGGCTAACCATTCCCGTATTAGTATTTTCATTTAACCATTCGCCAGCGACTTCATCGTTCACTTGCTCACAATTCCGTGAATACAAAACGTTTGAGGGCGCAGAACGCCATATCAGCCATACAGAAAAAGGTGCTTCAACGATTTTATTATTCTTCGTAATGTTCTTCGTATTTAGCTGTGTATTAACACTAACACCTGAAGAATTAGTGGCAGCAAAAGAACAGAATATTAGTATCTTGTCTTTCTTAGCAAATAAATTTGATAATCCATATATCTCTTATTTTGGCCCGCTTGTTGCATTCTTAGCGATTACAAGTTCATTCTTCGGTCACTATATGGGGGCACGTGAAGGATTAGAAGGCTTATATTTGAAAATGAAAGGCGAATCTGTAAATCGTAAAAAACTCAATTATGCGACCGCACTTTTCTTCTTATTAACCTTATGGGGCGTTGCGATTATTAATCCAAGTATCTTAGGCTTAATTGAATCTCTTGGCGGCCCAATCATTGCGATGATTTTATTCATTATGCCAATGTATGCGATTCGCAAAATCCCAGCAATGAAACGCTACAGCGGACGTTTCAGTAATGTATTTGTAACAATTATGGGACTAATTGCTATTTCTGCAGTTGTTTATGGATTATTATAATCGCCTTTAATTTTTAACGAATTTTGAGAAATTTATGATTAGCGTATTTGATATGTTTAAAGTGGGAATTGGGCCATCCAGTTCCCACACGGTCGGTCCGATGAAAGCGGGCAAGCAATTTATAGACGACTTAATTAAACGAAATCAGTTTGAACAAACAGCTGAAATTCATGTGGATGTGTATGGTTCTCTTTCGATGACAGGGAGAGGTCACAGTACAGATATCGCCATCATTATGGGATTAGCGGGTTATTTACCACATAATGTGGACATCGATATGATTTCAGGTTTCATCGAGAAAGTGAAACAAACTGCGCTTTTACCCATTAATGTTGATCAAAAAACGGTAAAATTTGATTTTGAAAATAATCTCATTTTCCACCGCACTTTTTTAAAATTGCACGAAAATGGCATGACAATTACCGCACTTGATGAAAATCGAACAGAGCTTTATCGCCAAACCTATTATTCGATCGGTGGTGGTTTTATTGTCGATGAAGCCCATTTTGGCAAAGAAGAAAAAACCACAGTCCAAGTGCCTTACCCTTACAAAAATGCAGAAGATATTTTGAAGCATTGCAGTGATAACGGCTTAATGCTTTCCACTGTGATGTTGGAAAATGAAATCGCATTGAATGGCAAAGAGGCAGTCAGTGCTCATATAGAGAATGTTTGGAAAACGATGCAAGCTTGTATTGAACACGGCATTCACACAGAGGGTATTTTACCCGGCCCATTAAGAGTACCACGTCGTGCAGCTTCACTTTATCGTGCGTTGCAAGCAAATACGAATTTATCTAACGATCCAATGCGCGTAATCGACTGGGTCAATATGTTTGCGCTTGCTGTCAATGAAGAAAATGCAGCGGGCGGGCGCGTGGTTACGGCACCAACTAACGGTGCGTGTGGGATTATTCCAGCTGTATTAGCTTACTACGAAAAATTTATCTCGCCATTAACATCTGAAATCATTGAACGCTATTTATTAGCAGCGGGTATGATTGGTTCACTTTATAAAATGAACGCTTCGATTTCTGGCGCAGAAGTGGGGTGTCAAGGTGAAGTCGGTGTAGCTTGTTCAATGGCGGCTGCAGGACTTGCTGAAATTCTGGGTGGCAATCCACTACAAGTGTGCATCGCAGCTGAAATTGCAATGGAGCATAATTTAGGATTAACTTGCGACCCTGTCGGCGGTCAAGTTCAAGTACCTTGTATCGAACGCAATGCGATTGCTTCAGTTAAAGCAATCAATGCATCACGTATGGCTTTACGCCGTACCACTAATCCAAGAGTAAGCTTGGATAAAGTGATTGAAACAATGTACGAAACAGGCAAAGATATGAACGCTAAGTATCGCGAAACATCGCAAGGCGGACTGGCAGTGAAGATTGTTTGTAACTAATAAAAAGTAAAATAATTAAGGGGCTGATCTGCATGAATTAGTTGGACTACATAACCCACCTATAAGGTGCAGATCATTATTTAATTATTTAAATATCTTGAAAATTTAAATCCATTCTTTAAAACTTACCCAGTAAAACTTGCAAACCAACCTAAGTTTGCCCCAATTTGCGCCACAATATTTAATATGCCAAATAACATTACAAACCCAATCATAAAATTTCCTCCGTACACTTTATAACTTGCTTGTGGGAATTTTTGACGGCTTGCTTTGGCAAGAAGTGCGGGGACAATTGCAGCCCAAATTGTTGCCGCCAATCCAGCGTAACCAATGGCAATCACAAATCCATAAGGAAATTGCAGGCTTAGCAATAATGGCGGTAAAAAAGTAACAAGTGTTGTTTTTGTTCTGCCTAATAAGCTATCGTCAAATTTAAACAGATCGGCGATATAGTCAAATAAACCTAAAGTTACACCTAAGAATGACGTAGAAATTGCCATATAAGCAAAGAAATTTAATACGACGGCAAGGTATTCTACTTCAATATATTTATGTAAAGCCTCTAATAATGCAGAAACATCGCCGCCTTTTTCAATGACTGGGGCAAATTCAGTGCGTGGTAAATTACCTTGCACAGCAAGCTGCCATAAGATGTAAATCACTAATGCTAAGCCCGTACCAATAAAGATCGATTTCATCACACGACAACCATCACGATCGTAATATTTGACGAGACTTGGAACATTCCCGTGGAAACCAAAGGACACGAGACAAACTGGAAGTGCGGTCAATAAATAAGGTAAATATGTTTGTTCGCTTTGAGAGACCGTATTGAATAAAACTTCTGTTTTTACAGAGCTTAATAAACCAATGGTAGAAAGGAAAAAAGCGACCACCATCCCGACAATTAACACAGTTGTGAAACGGTCCACCGCTTTGGTTGAAAGCCACACGAAGGCTGCAAGGATAAGGCAGAAAATTAAAGATCCTGAAGTTCTTCCAATATCTACCGCACTTTCAGCAGAACTGAACGCTTGGTTAAGCAGATTTTGTGTAATGCCTCCGCCTGAGGTTATGTAGGCATAAGTCAAAATATATAAGACGAAAGCAACGGAAAGACCATTGATAATATTCCAACTTTTTCCTAATAAATCTTTAACGATGGTGTCAAAACTTGAACCTGTTGGATAATGCAGATTAGCTTCTAGGATCATTAATCCTGATGTCGTCATACAAAACCAAGTATAAATTAAAGCGAGAATCGAACCAATAAACCATACACCAGCCGTTGAAGTTGGGTTAGCCAGCATGCCTGCACCAATAGCTGTACCAGCGATGATCATCGCACCGCCTAAGAGAGAAGGGGATCTTTGTTGTGTCATAAAATGCCTCTAAAATAAATTTGCACTATTATAGTAGTGCAAAAGGAAAGTGCAATATATTTATATCGATAAAAAGGGGACATTCAGTCCCCTTTGTAATGTTGTCAAAGCATTCATTATTGACGGTAATCAGACAAAAATCTTGCTAATTTTGTAATGGCTTCTTCAAGTTGATTTACATAAGGAAGAGTAACAACACGGAAGTGATCTGGCGAATGCCAATTAAATCCTTTACCGTGCACAAGTAACACTTTTTCTTGGCGGAGTAAATCAAGCACCATTTTTTCATCACTGTGAATATTGAATTTTTTCACATCAATTTTCGGGAACATATACATCGCACCCATTGGTTTTACGCAAGTAATGCCGGGTATTTGAGTAATAAGATCATAGGCTTTGTTTCGTTGCTCAAGTAATCGGCCGCCCGGTAAAATAAATTCATTAATACTTTGGTAGCCACCAAGTGCGGTTTGAATTGCATGTTGCATTGGTACGTTAGCACATAAACGCATAGATGCCAGCATATCTAAACCTTCAATATAACCTTTCGCATTATGTTTTGGGCCGTTCAAAATCATCCAGCCTTGGCGGAAGCCCGCAACTCGATAAGCTTTTGATAGCCCATTCAGTGTAACGGTTAATAAATCAGGGGCAAGTGCGGAAATGTGATGATGCACCGCACCATCGTATAGAATTTTGTCGTAGATTTCGTCAGCGAAGATAATCAAATTATTTTGGCGAGCGATTTCCACAATTTCTTGTAATAATTCTTTGCTATATACAGCACCCGTTGGGTTATTCGGGTTGATGATAACAATGGCTTTAGTTTTAGCATTCACTTTCGCTTTAATATCATCAATAGCAGGGAACCAATTTGCTTCTTCATCACAAAGGTAATGAACAGCTTTACCGCCAGAAAGTGTTACCGCTGCAGTCCAAAGCGGATAATCAGGCATCGGCACAAGCACTTCATCGCCATCATTAAGTAATGCTTGCATTGCCATTGTGATAAGCTCAGATACGCCGTTACCAATATACACATCATTGACGGTCGCGCCGTGAATCCCTTTTGATTGATAATATTGCACAATCGCCTTACGAGCAGAATATAACCCTTTTGAATCACAATAGCCTTGAGCCGATGGTAAATTACGTAGCACGTCCACTAAAATTTCATCGGGTGCTTCAAAGCCGAAAGGGGCGGGGTTGCCGATATTAAGTTTTAAAATTTTATTGCCTTCTTCTTCTAAGCGTAGTGCTTCTTTATGCACTGGCCCACGAATGTCATAACATACGTGTTCTAATTTGTCGGATTTTGGGAATAATCGCATAGTGAAATCCTTTTGTTTCTAATAAATTTTTCGAGAAAAGTGCGGTTAATTTACGCTGAATTTTCAATATTGAAAAGATTTTGTAAAAAAATTTTTTGTCATTAACAATCTGCGGTAGAATACGGCTAATTTTTTGTGTATTTAAAACAAAATCTAATGAGTTATTTAGCGCAGGCAATAGGCGAGTTAAAATCGAAAATTCACGCATATTTACAGCAATCAACGAATGAACTTGTCCGTTTTCAGGTGAAACTGGACAAGGTCGATTTATTGGCTTGGCTGAAAAGTCAATCTGCGTATCCACAATTTTATTTACATTTTCGTGATGAAGAAAAAGCATTGGCTGCGCTTGGCGAAGTGCAGTCATTTTCACAATTAAATTTAGCGCAAGAGTTTATTGAAGAAAGTGGTTTCCCACTGGTAGGTGGTTTGCAATTTCAAGGTACCGCACAATTTGTATTGCCAAAAATTCTTGTTGAACAGGATGAGAAAGGTGCATTGGTATCATTTTTTGTGAAAGATGAGCAAAGTGCGAATGATACTTTAGCCCACCTAAAAACTTTTGAAAATATCACCGCACTTTCTGCTTTGCCAAAACAAATTCCTTTGCATACAGAGCCTCGAGCTAACGAAAGAACTTGGTGCGATTGGGTAAATCAGGCTTTGGTAGAAATTAAAAGTGGAGAGCTGACAAAAATTGTATTAGCCAATGAAACCACTTTTCATTTAAAGCAAGCGATTAATGCGTACGATTTTTTAGCAGAAAGCGAAAAACAAAATCAAGGTTGTTATCATTTTTTGTGGGCTGAAAATCCTTATTCGGTTTTTGTTGGTTCTACGCCAGAACGCCTATTTGCTCGTGAGTATAACTTGTTGCTAACTGAAGCTTTGGCGGGGACAGCATCGGTTTCTGAAAGTGAGGAAGAAACGCAATCTCAAGCCAATTGGTTGTTAAATGACGAGAAAAATTTAAAAGAAAATTGGTTGGTCGTAGAAGATATTTCGCAGAATTTACGTAAGCAAGTAGAAAGTTTTGATGTAAGCAATGTGGAGTTGAAACCGTTACGTAAAGTACAACATTTGATTCGTAAAATTCGTGCAAATTTGACCGCACATTATGCAGATGTAAATATATTAAAAGCGATTCATCCTACAGCTGCAGTATCTGGTTTGCCACAGCAACAAGCCAAAATGATTTTGTCAGAAATTGAAACCTTTGATCGAGGCTGGTATGCGGGAACATTGGGCGTGATGAGCGATGCATGTTCAGAGTTTTGTGTGGCGATTCGTTCCGCCTTTATTGAGGGTCATCGGATTCGTGTATTTGCTGGCGCGGGCATTGTGGCAGGCTCGCAGCCATTGGAAGAATGGAAAGAAATTGAACGTAAAGCAGCAGGGTTGATTTCCTTGTTTGCAGAAGAAAAATGATAACGGAGAAAAAAATGTCGGTAAGCGTGTTTAATCGTTGTTGGTCGAAAGTGATTTTAGAAACCTTGATGCGTCAAGGCGTTTCTCACGTTTGTATCGCGCCAGGTTCGCGTTCGACACCTTTAACTCTAGAAGCCGTACGTTTGCAAAATGCGGGTTCAGTCACTTGTCATACGCATTTTGATGAACGTGGTTTAGGTTTTTTTGCCTTGGGTATTGCTAAGGCAACTCAATCCCCTGTCGCAATTATTGTGACATCAGGCACAGCAACAGCAAACCTTTATCCTGCCATTATTGAAGCACGCCAAACGGGTGTGAATTTATTTGTTTTAACTGCGGATCGTCCACCAGAACTTTGGGAGTGCGGTGCAAATCAGGCTATTTTGCAGCAAAATATGTTTGGTCAGTATCCGGTTGCAAATGTTAATTTACCCAAACCGAACGCTGATTATTCTGCGCAGTGGTTAATTTCTCTACTTGAACAGGCAGCCTTTCAACAAAAACAACAAGGTGGCGTTGTTCATATTAATGTGCCATTTGCCGAGCCACTTTATGATGCAACTGATGAGGCTGTAGATTCTCACTCTTGGCTGCTGCCGTTGCAACGCTGGTTAATTCAAACCAAGCCTTGGATGAATGTAGAAGCGCAACAGAACGAAGTATTAATGCATGAAAACTGGGATTATTGGCGTACCAAACGTGGTGTCGTTGTGGTTGGTCAATTACCTGCAGAACAAGCGATGGGCATTAATGCTTGGGCAAGTGCTATGGGCTGGGTGTTACTGACGGATATTCAATCTGGTGTTGTTCCAACGACGCCTTATGAAGATATTTGGCTAGCAAACCAAACTGTTCGTGAAAAACTTCTGCAAGCTGATATTGTGATTCAATTTGGTGCACGCTTTATTAGTAAACGCATT
This sequence comes from Haemophilus sp. HN_Hi16, assembly GCF_049823435.1. Classification (NCBI taxonomy): domain Bacteria; kingdom Pseudomonadati; phylum Pseudomonadota; class Gammaproteobacteria; order Pasteurellales; family Pasteurellaceae; genus Haemophilus; species Haemophilus sp. HN_Hi16. Next base: position 646,618 of record NZ_CP187500.1, on the reverse strand, counting down.
AATCAATTCTTACAGGCGTTTAAAGGGGAATTTTGGTTGGTTGAACAAAGCGGTAAGGCATTAGATCCTTATCATCATTCGCTGACAAGATTCAATGCTAAAGCACATCATTGGTTGCGTGCACATCCACCTTTACGCCAAAAGCCTTGGTTGCTTGAGCCATTAGCTTTATCTAAGTTCTGTGCGACCTTTATTGAACAGCAAGTAGGCGGAAATTTAACGGAAGCCTCGCTCGCATTACGTTTACCAACACTTTTACCTTATAACGGTGTTTTATTTTTAGGTAATAGTTTACTTGTTCGTCTGGTTGATGCACTAACGCAATTACCAGAAAGTTATCCCGTTTATACTAATCGTGGCGCGAGTGGAATTGATGGTTTATTGGCTACTGCTGCGGGAATTAGTATCGGTTCAAATAAACCTGTTGTTGCGGTGATTGGCGATACCTCCACTTTATATGATTTGAATTCTGTCTCATTATTCAAAAACGTTACGCAACCAACGGTAATTTTTGTGATCAATAATAATGGTGGCGCGATTTTTGATATGTTACCTGTGGATGAACAAGTCAAAGATCAGTTCTATCGATTACCGCATAATGGCGATTTTTCTCAAATCGCGGCAATGTTCGATCTCAAATACGCTCATCCTTATACTTGGGCAGATCTTAATTCCATTGTTAAACAGGCTTATAGCCGTCGTAAGGCAACGTTAATTGAAATTAAAACGAATCCGAGTGATGGTAGTAGTTTGTATAAACGCTTAATCGAGCAAATTAGTCACGCCGTGATTGGTGCTTAAGTATTCTGTAGGCGGGCTTTGGTCCGCCATATTTTATTACTTCTATCAATAATCCCTTCAATGATAAACATCATTTTTCTTCACGGACTTCTTGGTACAAAAAACGACTGGCAAAAAGTCATTAAAAATTTACCGCACTTTAATTGTATTCCGCTAGATTTGCCTTTTCATGGACAAGCCAAAGGCGTTGAAGTTACAAATTTTGAAGAAACGGCGGAGTATTTATCTCAGCAAATTAAAAGTGCGGTAAAAAATGAACCCTATTTTCTTGTTGGGTATTCTCTAGGCGGACGGATCGCTTTGTATTATGCGCTGCAAGCTCAGGTGGAACGATCTAATTTGCAAGGCGTTATTTTAGAAGGGGCGAATCTAGGTTTAAAAACCGACGAAGAAAAACAGGCTCGTTTCCAGCAAGATTTTGCTTGGTCGCAACGTTTTATACAAGAATTGCCAGAAAATGTGTTAAATGATTGGTATCAACAGCCCGTGTTTTCCCATTTGACTGCAGAAGAAAGACTGCAGTTAGTTGAAAAACGAAAATCAAATTGTGGAGAAAATATTGGCAAAATGTTGTTGGCGACAAGTCTATCCAAGCAACCTGATTTTAGTGAAAAAGTGCGGTTAAGTTCTTTGCCATTTTTTTATTTTTGTGGCGAACGAGATCATAAATTTCAAACTATTGCGAAAGAAAATCAAATTAATTTAGTGACAATTCCCTGCGCTGGACATAACTCACATTTAGAAAATTCAAAATATTTCTCTAAAAAAATAGAAAATTGCATATTAAAAATTGCTAGACCTTAGTTAAAATGCTAGGATTTACCCCTTTCTTTTTATAATAAACTTCTAGGAAAACACAATGTCTACACAACTTCGCAATAATCCGATGAAAGTGGCGTTAGCCTCGATGGTCGGTACAGCAATCGAATTTTTTGATTATTATATCTATGCGGCTGCCGCTGTATTAGTTTTTAATACGCAATTCTTCCAAAGCGATGATCCGCTTTCTAATGACTTACTTTCTCTTTCTACGCTTGCACTTGCATTTTTTGCACGTCCTATTGGTTCGGCATTATTTGGTCACTTCGGCGATAAAATCGGTCGTAAAAAAACCTTGGTCGCCTCCCTTGTTTTAATGGGTGGTTCAACGGTAGTAATTGGTTTACTTCCTAACTATGCTCAAATTGGTATTTGGGCGCCGATTTTGCTTTGCGTATGCCGTGTCGGTCAAGGTATTGGACTTGGTGGCGAATGGGGTGGTGCTGCTTTAGTTGCAACAGAAAATGCGCCAGAAGGAAAACGAGCTTGGTACGGTACTTTCCCTCAATTAGGCGCACCAATTGGTTTATTTGTCGCTAATGGAACGTTCTTCTTAGTTAGCTATTTACTTGGTCATAATGCACTTGTTGAATGGGCGTGGCGTATTCCGTTTGTCTCTTCCATTTTATTAGTTGCAGTTGGCTTATATGTTCGCTTAACTTTACACGAAAGCCACGTATTTGTGGAAGCAGAGCAAAAAGGCAAAAAATTGAATGCACCAGTGAGTGTTGTGTTTACCAAACACTTAAAACCAATGATCATTGGTACATTTATTATGGTGGCAACTTATTCTCTGTTTTACATTATGACGGCTTTTGCACAGGCATATTCTCGAACAGCGCCAAAGCTTTCTGAGGCAGGTTATGCGCTTGGCTTAGGTATCCCAGCAAATACATTTACTGGCTTGTTATTAATTAGTGCCATTGTATTTGGTATTTTTATCAGTATTTCTGGTGTTTATGCCGATAAAATCGGTCGTCGTAAATGGTTGATTTGGGTAACTATTGCTATCGGTGTGCTTGGTTTAGCAATGCCGTTATTCTTAGAAAATGGCACACCAGTTAGCGTATTTGCATTTTTAGTGATTGGTATGGCGATTATGGGAATGACATTTGGTCCAATGGCTGCGCTATTGCCAGAGTTATTTCCAACGGAAGTACGTTATTCAGGTGCCTCTCTTGCCTATAATTTGGCATCAATTATTGGTGCAACAATTGCGGCGATGATTTCTTTAAAAATTAATGCGTCATTTGGTGTAATGGGCGTAGGGATTTATTTAGCAATCAATGTATTAATGACTCTCTTGGCATTATTAGCCTCAAAAGAGACTAAAAATGTAGATTTAACAGAAATCTAATTTTAGTCGTCAATATTTCAGGTTATTTAGCCTTTAGAAATAGTTTATTTAGAACTTATATCAAGTTTAGGTTTTAATGCCAACGAGCAAATAGACTACTTTGATTAAATTGATCAGAAGATCGCAGTTTGTTAATAAAAAATCTGCACCTTACTTCGTTAGAAAATAAATCTAATTAAGGTGCAGAATAAAATAAGGTTTTATTGCTTCAAATAAATATTAATTTAACTTAACAACGCTTGTGCAGCTGCGATCACAACAGACACAGCTTTTTCTTCCGTTTGCTTTATTGTTGCTTCATTTGGAATTTCTTGTTGAGTACGGTTTACAATCACGCCTGCAACCATTCCTGCACGTAAACCCAATGCACTACACATAGTGAACAATGTTGAGGATTCCATTTCGTAGTTCATTACATTCAAATCTTGCCATTGTTTAAGTAGCCCTTGGTAATCACGATATACTTTACCGCTATAGGTATCATAACGTTCTTGACCAGGATAGAATGTATCAGATGATGCAGTTACGCCTACATAAGGCTCGATACCTTTTGCTTTCGCTGCATTATAAAGTGCGGTTGTACATTCAAAGTTTGCCACAGCGGGATATTCTAAAGGTGCGAAATGACAGCTTGCACCATCTAAGCGAACAGAAGCGGTTGTGATAAGAACATCGCCTACATTAATGTGCGGTTGAATTGCACCCGTTGTACCAATACGTAAGAAAGTACGTACACCAAGTTGAGCCAGTTCTTCCACACAAATTGATGTTGAAGGGCCACCAATACCCGTAGAACATACAACAATAGGCTGACCATTGACATAACCTAACCACGATGTAAATTCACGCGTGCTTGCAAGAAACTCTGGGTTATCAAGTTGTTTCGCAATACGCTCACTGCGCGCAGGATCGCCTGGAACAATAGCGAGTGTTGCGCCTTTAAGTTGTGCTTTAGTGAGGTTTAAGTGAAATACGTCTGACATAATAAATCTCCTTATTATCATTGAACGTGATGATTTCGCCCTTAGGAAAAATCTTATTGTAAAGAAAAGAAATAAAACATTTTTAGAAAATTTTGTTTTCTCTTTCAAACATTTTCATTATTTCCTTTTCATTTTTCTGATAACGAATAATAAGTAAAAAAAAAAGTGCGGTCAAAAAGTTAAACGTTTTCGGTTATAATTCCACGTAAATTTTTTCTAGAACAAGCGAAAAATAAAATGAATGCAAAAATTTTAGTTATAAAAGTGGGACAAGTTGAAACCCTAACCTTTTCCGATGGAAGCCAGTATGAAAGCGCGATTCGTAAAAAAGTTGTGCCATCGGTAAAAATTCATTCTCTTGGTGCGGAAGGAAACGATGTTGGTTTGAAAAAACATCATGGTGGTGTAGATAAATCTCTCTTTTTTATGTCGGCAGATTCTTTTAATAAATTAAATGCTTTATTAAATAAAGATTTTTCTTATATGGATACTGCGACATACGGAGAAAATTTTGTCGTATCAGGCTTGAATGAAGACAATGTGTGTATTGGCGATCGTTATCAAATCGGTTCAACCATTTTAGAAGTATCCCAGCCACGCAAACCTTGCGAACGTTTATCAAAAAATACAGAAAACGAAAATACACGTGATATTATTTATCAAACGGGGCTTAGTGGATGGTATGTTCGTATTATTGAAACAGGAATAATTAAGCAAAACGATGAACTAAAATTGCTCGCCCGTCCTTATCCGCAAATAACAATTCGTCATTTAAATCGCTTGTTATCCTCACCTGAAAATGAAGCTGAACTAGAAGCAGCATTAGATATTGAAGTATTAGCCGAAGCCTTTAAACGCTCAATTCGATCGCAAGTATCGAAATTCAAACAACAGAGATAAATATGTCAGAAATTTCAACCGCACTTTCTTTAGAAAATTGTCCGTGTCAATCTGGTCATCATTATGCAGATTGTTGTGGCAAATTTCATTTAAAACAAGCATTTCCCGAAACGGCAGAGCAACTTATGCGTTCACGTTATACGGCTTATGTGTTAAAAAATATACCTTATATTGTTGCAACAACTGTACCAAGCCAACAAACTTTATTAGAAACTAGTTTATTACAAGAATGGGCGGACAACACCGTGTGGCTAGGATTAGAAATTCTAAAAACGGAAAGCCTTACAAAAACTCAAAGTGCGGTGGAATTTAAGGCGATTTTTCAAGGCGAAGATTGTGAACAAGTCCATCAAGAACGGTCAATTTTTGTGAAAATTGAAGATCGTTGGTATTTTGTAGATCCAACGGTATCATTACCGACAATGAAACAACCTTGTGTCTGTGATTCGGGTAAAAAATTTAAACATTGCTGTGGGGGATTTTTATGATTTCATTGAAACAATTTAGCCTGCTCTTTTGGAAACGTTTTTCAGAAAATAAACTTAATCAAGTAGCTGGCGCATTGACTTATAGCACAATGTTAGCAATGGTTCCTTTAGTTATGGTTATTTTTTCTATTTTCTCTGCTTTTCCTGTATTCAATGAAGTGACGGGAGAATTAAAAGAAATGATTTTTACTAATTTTGCACCATCAGCGAGTGATATGGTGGGCGAATATATCGATCAATTTGTATCAAACTCAAAGAAAATGAGTGCTGTTGGTATTATTAGCTTGATTGCGGTAGCCTTGATGTTGATTAATAATATCGACCGAACATTAAATAGTATTTGGCACAATAGTCAATCTCGCTCTCCGCTTTCTTCTTTTGCGATTTATTGGATGATTTTGACACTTGGTCCACTTATTATTGGCGTCAGTATTGGGATTAGTTCGTATATTAAAATAATGTTTGAGCAATCGGAACATTTATCATTAGGCTTAAAATTGCTCAGTTTTGTGCCTTTTTTATTTACTTGGTTTATTTTTACGCTTATTTATACGGTTGTACCGAATAAAAAAGTGAAAATTAAACATTCAGCTTATGGTGCATTTCTTGCCGCGATTTTTTTCACTCTTGGTAAACAAGCATTTACTTGGTATATCGTCACTTTTCCCTCTTATCAATTAATTTACGGTGCAATGGCAACCTTACCAATTATGTTATTGTGGATTCAAATAAGTTGGCTTGTGGTATTAGTTGGTGCGCAATTAGCTTCAACCTTGGATGAAATTGGAGAGCAGATCGAGCAATAATGCTCGATCTAAGAAAATTATCGGGCAATCGCCAATGTTTGATACAAATAATGGCGATAATCATTGAGTAGCTGAATATCAGAAGAATCTTCTAATTTGCCATTACTCAATTTGCACATTGCCATATTCGCTTTCATAAATTCATCATCTGCTGATAATCCAGCTACATTCATCAAGACACCTCCAGCAAAAGCAAGATCTAAAAACTTTTGTTCTTGCTTAAATTGATGACTACAATTACTTCTTACAACAAATTGTGTCACATAATCAGGTTGTGCATAATCCCCTTTCTTCGGTGGGATAACATTATCAAATGCCACTTGGTGATCACCGAAATAACCTAGCACAAAAGGCTTTTTACGTTCATGTAAATAGTTATTCATTCCTTCAATCGCATCATTCAATGCGACAATACGTTGAGTATAGTCATTCAATGCAGAAATACTTTTAGCCCCTAAATTAGGCATTTGAAGATTAAATGTATTTTCCATACCCAATTCATATGGACCATGTTCACGCATAGTCAATACATAAACAAACATTGGCTGATCTACATTTTCTAACGCAGGATGCTGTTTTTCCAAAATCATTCGGGTGTACTTCATCATTTCTTCACTACTAATATCCCAAAGATTTTTACTAATAGGTGCAGGATAACCAAGATCTTGCGGCTGTAACATCAAATCAAAACCGAAATGATCATAAGCGGATTTCGCATTGTAATTACCTTTTGTAAAAGGCGACAAGGCAACACAAAAATATCCTTGTGCTTTTAGATTTTTCACTAAACCTGATTGCAAGTGCGGTACAACAGAATAAAAAACGCCACTTGCTAACGTGCCAAAATCAGTCGAAGGCACACCGGCTAAAAAAGCAAATTCTGATTTCCACGTTGCGCCAGCAAAAGTATGTACACGCAATGGCGAAGTAAATACCGTATCATTTTGGGGTTCAAACATGGAAAGTGGTGGAATAGATTGCTGACTAAAAGCAAATTGATGAGGGTTCAGCGTGGATTCCATTAATGTTACAACAATATCGGGTTTTGTTTCAGATAGGTTGTTTGTATCAGATGAAAGTGCGGTCATTTTTTCAATAAAATTTTGGCTATTGCCATCAAAATTTGGCACTTTGAAAAAAATACCGCGGCAAGACATTGGTAAATTTAAAAATACATCACGACCATCATCAGGCAAAGAATCTAACCAAACTTGCACCGCACTTGGCTTTTTAGAATAATGCCACATCAAACTAAAGCTAAGGATAAACAATAACGCTCCAATGCTGTTACCTAATACCCCTAAAGACTCGATATCATTGAAACCAAAAATCGCATAACCTAATAACGAAAGTAGCCCAATAACGTCAAACAATGCACCTTTATAATGAATTAAAGTTTCCCAATTTCGCCAATCCACCACAAGAAAGAAATCTGAAATTAGCAAAGGTTGTTTGTAATAATGAATTTTTAAACGGTGAAATAACATCAGTACCACAAAAAGCACAGATGAAAAATTTAAAGCACGTTGCCATTGGCCGGAAACCATAAGCATACCGCCAAATAAAAAAGAAAAGAGTGCGATAGCAAAGAAATAAGTCCAACGATAATGGGAGTTTATGATAAAAATCACTGCCGCAATCGTGAATAAAGCTAAGAAAATATAAGCGATCATAAATTTTCCCTATGATGCATAACAGACTAAAATGAGACATGACAATATCTGAACACTTTATCACGTAAACGTAATAGATTGAAGGGGAAAAGAAAATTATTTAGATAATTTGAAAATAAAGTGGTGGGCGATACCGGTCTCGAACCAGTGACCCCCTCCTTGTAAGGGAGGTGCTCTCCCAACTGAGCTAATCGCCCGATAATATTAAGGAAAACCCTAAATTTTCGGTTTATTTAAACACTTTTAAGTGGTGGGCGATACCGGTCTCGAACCAGTGACCCCCTCCTTGTAAGGGAGGTGCTCTCCCAACTGAGCTAATCGCCCACTAGAAAGCGTTTAAATATAAAGGGAAAGTTTGAGCGGAAAGGACACTTTAGAAAAGTGGTGGGCGATACCGGTCTCGAACCAGTGACCCCCTCCTTGTAAGGGAGGTGCTCTCCCAACTGAGCTAATCGCCCGCTTGGTCAAACTTAGTAACATTAAGAACACTTTTTAGAGAAGTGGTGGGCGATACCGGTCTCGAACCAGTGACCCCCTCCTTGTAAGGGAGGTGCTCTCCCAACTGAGCTAATCGCCCTTAATGTTGTGGGTTGGCATTATAGGGAGAATGCATTTTCAGTCAATACCTTTTTACTAAATTTTGTTTAATTGTCGTAAAAATAAGCATAAAATCCGCTTTTTTATTTAGAAGTCAAACAAGTCGTAGTAGAATAACGACTAATATTTTATTGAAGATAGGTTATAAAAATGAAACTAGATACTCCTTTTAATTTAGATCCAAATGTAAAAGTGCGTACTCGTTTTGCTCCTAGCCCTACAGGTTATTTACATGTAGGTGGCGCACGTACCGCACTTTATTCCTGGTTATACGCAAAACATAATAACGGCGAATTTGTATTACGAATTGAAGACACAGATTTAGAGCGTTCAACACCAGAAGCAACAGCTGCAATTATTGAAGGAATGGAATGGTTAAATCTTCCGTGGGAGCATGGCCCTTATTACCAAACTAAACGCTTTGATCGTTACAACCAAGTGATCGATGAAATGATTGAACAAGGCTTAGCATATCGTTGCTATTGTACTAAAGATCGCTTAGAAGAACTTCGTCATACTCAAGAACAAAATAAAGAAAAACCACGTTATGACCGCCACTGCTTACACGATCACATCCGCTCTCCAGATGAACCTCACGTTGTACGTTTCAAAAATCCAACTGAAGGCTCGGTAGTATTTGATGATGCCGTACGTGGTCGCATTGAAATCAGCAACAGTGAACTTGATGATCTTATTATTCGTCGCACAGACGGTTCGCCAACTTATAACTTCTGCGTGGTTGTAGATGACTGGGATATGGGTATCACACACGTTGTCCGTGGCGAAGATCATATCAACAACACGCCACGTCAAATTAACATTTTAAAAGCCATTGGAGCCCCAATTCCAACCTATGCGCACGTTTCCATGATTAATGGAGATGATGGTCAAAAACTCTCTAAACGACATGGTGCAGTGAGCGTAATGCAATATCGTGATGATGGTTACTTACCAGAAGCTTTAATCAACTATCTTGTGCGTTTAGGCTGGGGACATGGCGACCAAGAAATTTTCAGTCGCGAAGAAATGATCAATTATTTTGAATTAGATCACGTTAGCAAATCAGCTAGTGCATTCAACACTGAAAAATTACAATGGTTGAATCAACATTATATCCGTGAATTACCGCCAGAATATGTGGTTAAACATCTTGAATGGCATTACAAAGATCAAGGCATTGATACAACCAATGGTCCTGCATTAACTGAAATTGTCTCTATGCTTGCGGAACGCTGCAAAACCTTAAAAGAAATGGCTAGCTCAAGCCGCTATTTCTTTGAAGAGTTTGAAACCTTTGATGAACCTGCAGCGAAAAAACATTTCAAAGGCAATGCTGTTGAAGCGCTTACAAAAATAAAAGAAAAATTAACCGCACTTTCTAGCTGGGATTTACATTCTACTCACGAAGCGATTGAGCAAACGGCTGCTGAATTAGAAGTAGGAATGGGCAAAGTTGGCATGCCATTACGTGTTGCTGTGACAGGCTCTGGTCAATCTCCATCAATGGATGTTACCCTAGTCGGTATCGGCAGAGATCGTGTACTTACACGTATTCAGCGCGCAATTGATTTTATTAATGCACAAAACGCTTAATATTTAATCGGATAACAAACACATAATAAAATCGTATTGACAGCCACATAGTCAAATTTTATCATATTGCTGTCTTTTATGGGGATATAGCTCAGTTGGGAGAGCGCTTGAATGGCATTCAAGAGGTCGTCGGTTCGATCCCGATTATCTCCACCAAATTAATAAAGCAAGGTTACTTACCTTGCTTTTTTATTATCAATAATCAATATCTTAGTGAATTTTAACAAAAATAAAAATCAAAGCGTGCTAGAATAGTACGCTTTTTTATTACATCGTTAGAAACCATATCAAGGAATAATTATGCGTCCAAATAATCGAGAAAATAATCAACTCCGCCAAATTAAAATTACCCGTAATTACACCAAGCACGCTGAAGGTTCCGTGCTTGTTGAATTTGGGGACACCAAAGTGCTTTGTACTGCAACAGTGGAAGATGCTGTACCACGTTTCTTAAAAGGACAAGGACAAGGCTGGGTCACGGCTGAATATGGAATGTTGCCACGTTCAACACATAGTCGTATGCAACGTGAAGCGGCTAAAGGTAAACAAGGCGGACGCACAATGGAAATTCAACGCTTAATTGCTCGCTCTTTGCGTGCGATGGTGGATCTCAAAGCACTTGGCGAACGTGCGATTACTTTAGATTGCGATGTTATTCAAGCAGATGGCGGCACACGTACCGCATCCATTACTGGTGCTGCTGTCGCATTATGTGATGCGATCAACGGTTTAATTGAGAATGGCACGTTAAAAACTAACCCAATTAAAGGTCTAGTTTCGGCGATTTCTGTAGGGATTGTTGAGGGGCAAGCCGTTTGTGATTTGGAATATGTGGAAGATTCTGCAGCAGAAACTGATATGAATGTTGTGATGATGGAAGATGGTCGCATGATTGAGGTACAAGGCACCGCAGAAGGCGAGCCATTTAGCCATGAAGAATTATTAACATTATTAGATTTAGCGAAACAAGGCTGTAATCAAATTTTCATCGCTCAACGCGAAGCGTTAGGCTTATAAACATAGTTTATAGGGATTAAAAAATGGAACAATATAAACGCGATTTTATCGAATTTGCTTTAAGCCGAAATGTATTGAAATTCGGCGAGTTTACTTTGAAATCGGGGCGTAAAAGTCCGTATTTTTTCAATGCAGGTTTGTTTAATACGGGGGCAGATTTAGCGCGTTTAGGCGAGTTTTATGCTGCGGCAATTCAGGCAAGTGCGGTAGATTTTGATGTTGTTTTTGGCCCGGCTTACAAAGGTATTCCAATTGGCACTTCAGTTTCGGTGGCGTTATTTAATCGTTATGGTATTGATAAACCCGTGTGTTTTAATCGCAAAGAAGTGAAAGATCACGGAGAGGGCGGCAATTTAATTGGTAGTCCATTGCAAGGAAAAATTTTGCTTGTGGATGACGTGATTACGGCTGGTACTGCAATTCGTGAATCTATGGAATTAATCAGTGCAAATCAGGCAGAGCTTGCGGCAGTATTAATCGCCTTAAACCGTAAGGAACGAGGAAAAGGCGAGCTTTCAGCAATTCAAGAAGTAGAACGTGATTATCAATGCCAAGTGTTATCAATTATTGATTTAGATGATTTGATGCAATTTATTGAACAAGATCCGCGATACAGTAGCCATTTGCCAGAAATGCGTGCTTATCGTGCCGAATTTGGCGTATAAAACTTGAGAAATAAATTTTTGTTATCATTATAAATAACATTATAAAAATAACCGCACTTTGACTTAACAGAGGAAAGAATGAATTTTATTGGAAAAATTATAGGCGTATTTTTAGGTTGGAAAGTTGGTGGATTTTTTGGTGCGATTGCTGGGCTAATCTTAGGCTCCATCGCAGATAAAAAATTGTATGAACTTGGTTCGGTAAGTTCTAGTTTCTTTAAAAAGAAAACAACGCGTCAAGACTTGTTTATGCAAACCACCTTTGCAGTGCTAGGGCATTTAAGCAAATCGAAAGGGCGTGTAACAGAAGAAGATATCCAATTAGCTAATCAATTAATGATTCAGCTTAAACTAGATGATGCAGGGCGTAAATTAGCACAGGATGCGTTTCGTCGTGGTAAAGAATCTGATTTCCCAATTCGTCAAGTGATCCGTGAATTTCGCATTGGTTGTGGGCAACGTACTGATTTATTGCGAATGTTCTTACAAGTGCAAGTTCAAGCGGCTTTTGCCGATTCAGAACTTCACGAAAATGAGAAAGAAGTACTTTATGTGATCGCTGAAGAACTTGGTCTTTCTCGTATGCAATTTGAACAAATGATTGCGATGGAAATGGCTGCTCGAGCTTTTACTCAAGGCAGTTTTTATCAGCAATATCAACAAGGTGCATATCAAGGTGGCTACCAATATCAGCAACAAAATAGTGGTGGTTACCAACATGCTTCAGGTCCAACTTTAAATGATGCCTATAAAGTATTGGGTGTGACTGAGTCCGACGAGCAACAAGCAGTAAAACGCGCTTATCGTCGTTTAATGAATGAACACCATCCAGATAAACTCGTGGCGAAAGGTTTACCGCCAGAAATGATGGAAATGGCAAAAGAAAAAACTCAACAGATTCAAGCCGCTTACGATTTAATTTGTAAAGCAAAAGGCTGGAAATAGTGCGTGTTATTCTTGCACCTATGCAAGGGGTTCTAGATCCCTTTGTACGCCAACTTCTCACCGAAGTGAATGACTACGATTTATGTATAACAGAATTTGTCCGCGTGGTTGATCAACTTCTTCCTGAAAAAGTATTTTATCGTTTATGCCCTGAATTAAAAAATCAGGGCTTTACTTCTTCAGGCACGCCTGTGCGAGTGCAGTTGCTAGGGCAGTATCCAGAATACCTTGCTGAAAATGCAATTCGTGCAATCGAGCTTGGTTCTCATGGCATTGATTTAAATTGTGGTTGCCCTTCTAAAACAGTGAATGGCAGTAATGGTGGTGCGGCATTATTGAAACAGCCTGAATTGATTTATCGTGCAACTCAAGCCTTACGCCAAGCCGTGCCAAGTGAATTCCCCGTTAGTGTAAAAGTGCGGTTAGGCTGGGATGATATTTCTCAATCTTTTGAAATCGCTGATGCGGTGGAGCAAGGTGGTGCAACCGAAATTACAGTGCATGGACGCACAAAAACTGATGGTTATCGTGCTGATAGAATTAATTGGAAAAAAATTGGTAAAGTCCGAGAGCGTTTATCCATTCCTGTTATTGCTAACGGAGAAATTTGGCATTGGCAAGATGGGCAAGATTGCTTATCTCAAACAGGTTGTCAGGATTTAATGGTGGGACGAGGTGCGTTGAATATTCCGAATTTAAGTCATGTTCTAAAATCAAATGCAGAAAAAATGCCTTGGCGTGAGATTCAAAAAATCTTGCAAAAATACGCTAAGGTCGAAAATGAATATGACAGCGGTTTTTATCACGTGGCACGAATTAAACAATGGTTACGTTATTTGAATAAGGAATATGATGAGGCGAACCAAGAGTTTGATAAGATTAAGACTTGCCAAACTGCTGAAGATTTGAAATTACGTTTAAATGACAAATAAAAAAACCTGCCAATCAGCAGGTTTTCTTTTTCTAAATGATTTAAAAACTCACCGCACTTTTTAATTTTTTCAGTGCATTGGTTTCTAATTGACGGATACGTTCCGCAGAGACATTATATTTTGCCGCTAAGTCGTGTAATGTTGCTTTGTTATCATCTAACCAACGAGCTTTGATAATATCTTGGCTGCGCGCATCCAAACTTTGTAATGCCGTGCTTAGTTGCTCAGTGGCTTGGCTTTCAAAGTTTTCATTTTCAAGCTCTGCAGCGAAATTAGAACTTTTATCTTCCAAATAAAGGGATGGAGAATAGGTCTCTGTTTCTGCATCATCAGTAGGTAAATCAAAACCTACATCGGCACCGCTCATACGCGATTCCATTTCGATCACATCTTCTTTGGAAACACCCAATTCATTTGCCACCATATCAACTTCATTTTCGTTGAACCAGCCTAAACGTTGTTTAGTTTTGCGTAGGTTGAAAAATAATTTACGTTGAGCTTTCGTGGTCGCTACTTTTACGATACGCCAGTTACGAAGCACATATTCGTGGATTTCCGCTTTAATCCAATGTACGGCGAATGACACCAAACGTACACCAACTTCAGGGTTAAAACGTTTAACAGCTTTCATTAAGCCGATATTGCCTTCTTGGATTAAGTCAGCTTGTGGCAAACCATAGCCAGAATAGCCACGTGCAACATGGATCACGAAACGAAGATGCGACAAAATGAGTTTTTTCGCTGCATCTAAATCTTCGTGATAATACAAACGTTCTGCCAATTCCTTTTCTTCCTCTGCGGTCAGCATCGGATATTCATTTGCCGCACGAATATAACCTTCGATACTGCCTTGAGGAACTAACATCATTTGTGTTTCTTTATCCATCGTTTCCCTTCTTTATTTTGGCTTTTGCCAATCAATGTACTTAGTTATAGCACAATAAGCTATCTTATTGAACCAATTTGTTAATAAGACAGGGTTTATCAATCAAAAGTTCAATTATTCTAAATAACTCTGATTAATTAGCAAAGTGGAATGAGGGTTAAATTAAGATTTTCATCAACCACTTTAAATAGTAAATCAATGTTTGGATGTTTGCCTGGATTTGCTTTAGCATCTTCTACGTGTTCTGCAAACCATTCAACGCCTTGTTGTGCGGAAGTGCGGTTTAATTTCCCGTTAAATTTTTCAGCCAACGCATTATAAAGGCGAAGCGATCCTAATTTACCTTGTATCGCAGGAATGTTATGGATAATAGTTTCTCCATTCATCACATTTAAACCCGTTAGATGATCGATGTTGGGCAAGGTTTCTAAAATTTCTTTAAAGTTCATAGTGTTATCCTTAGTTTATAAAATTATGTGATAGTTTGCTCGCTATTTACTTCGCCAGTTTCACTGATAAATCTTACTTCAGGTTGCAAATATACACCGAATTTTTCTGCAACAGTTTGGCGAACGTGATGGGCAAGTTTGACTACGTCTTGTCCTGTTGCCCCACTTTTGTTAATTAACACTAATGCTTGTTTTTTATGAACCGCAGCCCCTCCTATTTGAAAACCTTTAAGATTGCATTGATCAATCAGCCAGCCTGCCGCTAATTTCACTGAGCCATCTGCTTGTGGAAAGTGCGGTAGATTTTTGTGATGTTTTTTGATTTCCTCAAAATGTTCTGAACTGACAACTGGATTTTTAAAGAAACTCCCTGCATTACCCGCTTCATTTGGATCAGGTAATTTACTTTGACGGATATGACAGACTTCATCAAAAATTTGTTTAGCCGTGACAGTTTTTGGATCGAAGTCTACAAGCGAACCATATTTTAGAATAGGCTGCCAATCTTTTTTAAGCTTTAATCCAACCGCTGTAATCACGTAACCTTGCTGATAACGATGTTTAAAAGTACTTTCACGATAACCAAATTCACATTGTTCTGTGTCGAGTCTAAAGGTTTCATTCGTGTTTAAATTAAGTACATCCACATAATCGCACACATCTTTAAATTCAACGCCATAAGCACCGATATTTTGAATAGGCGCAGATCCTGCACAGCCAGGAATTAAAGCCAGATTTTCTAAGCCATAAATACCATTATTAATAGACCATTCCACCAATTTATGCCAATTTTCGCCGCCATTGACGTGAAGATAGTGAAAATTTGCATCTTGTTCGTGCGTAATCCCCATTAAACGATTTAAAACCACCACGCCATTAAAATTATCCAGAAACAGAACATTACTGCCTTGACCTAAAAAAAGTACGGGTAAATTTTCTGATTTAGAATACGCCCACACTTGTTGTAACTGTTCGATGCTATGTGCTTCAATAATTTCACGTGCATTAGATTGAATGTGGAAAGTATGAAAAGGCTGTAAATTTTGCATTTTGATGTCCTAAAATAATGTATGCGGCAAAGTGATTTTTACCTGCGTACCACCTTGCTCACGGCGATGAATATGCAATTGTGCATTAAGCTGACGACAGCGTTCCGCCATAATATTTAAGCCGTAATGCCCTTCTGGTTCTTCAAGATTTGGAATGCCAACCCCATCATCTTCAACTAAAATTTCATATTCGCCTTCTGCATTAATTCTTGCACTTATTTCAATTGCTGTGCCTTGAGAATGTTTGATTGCATTGGTTGTTGCCTCACGCACAATTTGAAGTATATGCACTAACTGTTGAGGATTTAAACTTTGTGAGGGTAATTGACTTTTTACATTCATTTGCATTGAAGTTTGAGTGCGTAAAGAATTAATTACCTGTTCTAAAGCGAGTTGTAAATTCGCTTCTTGTATGGTTAAACGGAAAGTGGCTAAAAGCTCGCGTAACTGTGCGTAACCACCAGAAAGGGCTTGTTCAAAATCGGTAATAATCGTCAAACTCTTTTCTCTTGATTGTTCGTCTTCTTTCTTCAAATTATGTTTGAGCAAAGTAAGTTGAATTTGTAAAAATGATAAGACTTGTGCTAAGGAATCGTGCAATTCTCGCGCAATAATTGAGCGTTCTTCCATTAATAAAAGCTGTTCTTTCTGGCGTAAATTTTTATGGAAATAAAGCGCACGAGCAAGCATTTGTGCTAAATTTTGCATAATGCGGGGATCTGGACAAGGTAGTCCCGCTTGCCAAGAGAGTACACCTAATTCTTCGTTATCCACAGAAAGGGGTTCGATTTGTAATGCACTATCGGTTTCTCGCTCACCCAATGTAATATCCCAATGCTCAGCTCCCATCACTTCCACTTTAACGAAGTTCAAATGCTCGCTAATAAAAATGTAATTCAAAACTTGATTTAAAATTTTATCGTTAATTGTGTTTGTATTCAGAAGTTGAGCACTTTGATAAAGTGTGCTTAAAGTGCGGTTAGTTTGGCGTAACTTTTGCGTTTTTTCGTTTACAGCTTCTTCTAAACGTGAATAAAGTTGTCCTAGTTCTGTGGACATTTGTGTAAATACACGTGCCAGCGTGCCAAGTTCGTTTTGTTTAGTCGTGTCAAGCGGAATATGATTGAATTGACGCATTTGCACTTGCATACTGGCTTTTGTCATTAAATGCAAAGGTTTCACAACTTCTCGCTGTGTGTACCAAATCACATAAGACACCATAGCTAAAATTAACAACATAGCGAAAAAAAGCACCGATACGCCTAAAATCCATTTCTGCTCGCTAAAACGTTGTAATTCAAACACAAAATGATCAACATCTGCAACATAATCTGTGAGCTGTTCACTATAATTTTTCACATCATACTGACGTGCATATTTTTCCATTATCGCCCAACGTCGCAAAATGGTTTGATAAGATAATTTCACTGCTTTAGGTGTAAAAAATTGATTTTGCGTTTCCAGTAATGCAGAAGAATGTAAGCTAACCTGATAACGACGCAAATTATTTTCTATACTTTCTGGTTGTGTCCGCATTTCGTAAAGCAAACGATAACTTTGCATTCGTAATGAACCAGAAATATTAATAGCTTTCGCATCATATTTATTACTACTTATAATCGCTAAACTCAGAGAACTAATCACGCCAGCAACAATTAAAATAATAAATAAATATTTAGCAATACGAGTTGAAACAGAACGCTTGGTATGCACAGAAAACTCCAGTGGAAATTAAAAAAGTGCGGTAGAATTTTTATTTCTTTTTAAATTTAGCCCAAACTTTATCTTCTTGACCACGCCATAAGCGTTGAATGTTATCGTGATGACGATAAATTAATAGGCAACATACCAAGGCAACAGGAAAAGTAAATTCTGGTTTAAACCACCACACATAAAAAGGCACGAGTAACGCCGTAAGTACCGCACTTAATGAAGAATAGCCACTAATAAGAAAAACAAAGATCCACGTACCAAACATTGAACCTGCAACAGCCCAAGAAATCGGTGCGATTGCTCCAAAGGCAGTTGCAACACCTTTGCCACCTTTAAATTGAAAAAAAATGGGGAAAATATGCCCTAAACAAGCACCAAGTGCGACCATCCCTAATTCAAATTGGGTTAAACCTAAATAATAACCTGCCCATACAGGAATCATCCCTTTTAACATATCAAAAATAAGCACCGCCAAGGCAGACTTACGATTTCCAATACGTAATACATTCGTCGCACCAGGATTGTGTGAACCATTTTGACGAGGATCAGGCAATCCAGTAAGGCGACAAATTAAAATCGCACTGGAAATAGAGCCTAAAAGATAGGCAAAAAGCATATAAAAAAGGGCGAAAAGGCTCATTTTGTACTCCAGCAAGAAAAACTGTTCGTTATTTTACCCAAAGTTGATAGCATACGCCTACAATAATTTTAGAGGAAACCTTATGGATCGTATTTTTATTGAAGAATTGACTGTTTTTGCACAAATCGGTGTATATGATTGGGAACAACAAATAAAGCAAAAACTCGTGTTTGATTTGGAAATGGCGTGGGATTGTAAACAAGCAGCAGAAACGGATGATGTTGCCTATTGTTTAAATTACGCTGAAGTGAGCCAAGTGATAATTGATTATGTGGAAAGTAAACCTTTCTTGTTGATTGAGCGAGTGGCTTATGAAGTGGCAGAGTTGCTTGAATCACGTTATCAACTTCAAGGATTAAAAATTAAACTGAGTAAACCAAAAGCTGTCGCACAAGCTCGAAATGTTGGCGTATTGATTATACGTGGATGTTTAAAATAATGTAGCGACAATGGCTATTAAAAAATCTGACAGGCACGCAATTTAATTGGTGTCTGTCAGATTGGCTTTATGCTTTTACCTTGTGTTCTGAATAGTTATTGTTCAGCTTCTAACTCTCCAACACTCACTTTAGTATTATTACCTTTATCGCCGAATTGTTGTTCTTCGCAACCTTTACCTGCATCACAAACTGCAACAGAAACAAGTTTTTCAACATCTAAGCTACTCACTAAATTTGTATTAATGATTTTTTCGCTTGAGTCCGTAACATTCAATTGCTCAGCAGACAAGTTGGTGGCTCGCACACCGTTAATTTTGTCATAAAGTCTAGCAAAACCACGTTCACTGAGTTTGGTAGAATCGCCTTTAATTTTTGTCTGATTAAAGTTTTTCTCACGAGGAAGTTCAAAGAATGTGAAATCCGAATTTGGTTTTACATCAATTTCTACCCCTTTGGAGCTTAAATAAGCTGTTCCACCGTTAGGTGCTAAGGCAGTAATTTCAGCATTTTCAATGGTTGTTTTAGTATCTGCGTTATCACCAATAGTAAATGCCATATTGGCAATATTAGCATCATTATCAATTGAGCCTGGCGCACCATTAATGATCACTTCCTTCCCAGTTCTTCCACCTGTGTTAATTGCAGTAATTTTCAAGTCATCTTTGCTGTTTTTACCTGCAATTTTTGTATCGCCATCAGTTCTAAAGGTGTAACCCTGATGAGATTTCACAAAAATAGAACTTTTTTCCCCTATTAATTCCCCGATTAAAAACATCGTAGCATAAGGTGCTTTTGGAGATATATCGCTTTTCTCATCGCCCACGATTTTGATATGTGAGTTTACCATTGACACTTTACCATTCATTCCTAAACGGTTAATTTGAGTTGAAATGTCTTCTGAATTATATTTATCAAAAGTAATATCAATCTTGCTATTATCTAATTTAATTTTTTCTGCCAGTAAATGCACAAATCCATTTTTCAGGTTGATATTACTGTTAGAAATATTAATTTCTGTGTCTTTAATAGCTGCTCGCCCTGTATTTTTGGTGGCAAACATATCAAAACGATGCCAATAAGCTTTGTTCATATCTAAATCTAAATCACTGTAATATCCCCAACGGCGTCTGCGTTGATCTAACTCCGATAACAGCGTACGTTTGTCTAAATCTAATACACCGTATTCATATTTCGAACTCACACCATTTCTATTACGGGATACACCCCCGTCAATGTAAAAATTCGTCTGTCCTGTGGCAACGATGTGATCTAAATTAACTTTTTCAAATCCACCCGCTAAAACCACATCATCAACCTGATTAAAGACTACATTACGCATATTTACATTAAACTTCTTGCGTTGTGAACTTTCTGCTCTCTTCCATCTAGTTTCATAATACTCATCTTTGGCACTACGCCCCAATCCCATCGCTCCGTTACCAAGATTTATTTTGCTGTCAGTAATGGTAATATCTGATTTAAAATCTTCCTTATTCTGCAAACTCGTTACAACAAATAAACGACCTTTTGAGTGAATATCCGCATGATCAATATTAATATGACCTTGGTTAGTCAGCTTTAATAGCGAATCTGTACCTCTAAAGGAATCTATATGAATACGTCCTGAAATATTAACGTCCTTTCCTTTAAGAGTTACTTTTCCATTATTAGCTAGTAATGAACTTAACGCATCTGTTTGTATAAATGAACCCGTATCCGTTTTATCTTTATCTTGATCCGCAATACGAATATTTTCAGTGTCTGGCACGTCAATATTAACTTCTGTTTTTAATGTTTTATGTTCATCATTATAGTGCGTTCCACTATTTTCACGTCCAAAGTTACCGTTGATATTAACGCTTTTGCCTTTAAAGTTGATTTTAGGCGAGGTAACTTTTGAGCCAGTTTGAGAAGTGATTTTAAGTTTTTTATCTCCATTTGAGGTAAATGCAACCTCACTCTCCCCTTTAATATCACTTTTACTATTCAACTGAACATCGTCAGCAGATAACACAACCTTGCCGTTTTTATTGCTAACTTTAGTTGCTTCTAACACACCATTATTCACAACCAAGCTATCTAATGCTTCTTTACGCCCTTTTGCATTTAGCGTAATGTCCTCTGCTTTAATAATCCCTTCATTTTTAACAATACCCCGTACTGTATTATCTTCTAATGCCACACTTATACCACTATCTGACAAGGTAAATGTGAAATTATCGCCTGAGGATAAATATACTTTGCCATTTGTAGCGTCAATTTCCCCTTCATTAATAACTTGATCGCCATTAAGTACCACGAAATCTTTCGCCGTAATTTTCCCTTCATTGATAACTTGACCTTCTTTTAGCTCCTGACCGTCTTTTAGCACCAGACGGTCTTTTACCACCTGACCATCTTTTGTTTTACGGGTAAATTTATTGGTATTGCTATTGCCATTTTCACTGATTTTCCCTAAATCTTTAGTTGTTGCAAGTAAACCAGCTACATTGATTTCTGCCCCTTTGGTAATAATAACCCCATTAGGGTTTGCTAAATAAACTTTACCGTTTGCCGTCAATTTCCCCTGAATTTGACTAGCATTCCCGCCAATTACACGGTTATATGCCACAGAATTGGCATCAGGCTGTTCAAATTTCACTTCTTTATCTTTGCCGATATTAAAACTATCCCAGTTTATTTGAGTTGTGTGGGTTTCTTGCTTAATCGTCATTTTATTTCCAGTTGTAGAAAAAGTCGCCGTTCCCAAAACGACCTTGTCCTGTTGTGGCAAATCCGGTGTAGAGGCATATGTCGCACCAGTGTAAGTGGTCAAAATGATAAGAGAAATTACATTTAATTTATACATGACATACCTCCTTAGAAAGTTTTAATCATAGAAAGCCAAAATTGGTGTTTATCGGCATTATTAATATTGTTATCAAGCGGTTTAGCGATACTAGCGTTGATGGCATAGCTGCCTGCATCTGAAAGAGAAAGTCCTGCACCAACGCTTTGTAATTTCACGTTATTTTTCACGCTTTGTGCGAGAGATTGGCTATTTTTATAATATTTTCCCAAACCATAGTCATAGAACAATGAGCTTACTAGCACACTTTGGGAAAAGACTGGTAAATAATGTTTGAATTCTGTTTGTATCAAATGCCCTTCATCCACAGAAGCCGCACCAGCTTGATGTCCACGTACTCCAGACAGACCACCAAGCAACATTTTCTGTGAGCTTTCAAGGGTTTTATCGGCAAACTGACCGTTTATACCAATATTGAAAGCAAAAGATTTTGGTAAAATTTGCTCGTGAGACAAGCGGTAGTTATATACCGTAAAATGCGATTGTGGTTGAAAATTCTCTACTGCATTATGTTGTTTTTCACTAGTTTGATTCGCTAAATTACCGAACAAGGTAGATAATGAAAAATAAGTTGTCCCATCTTTAATAAGATTCCAAGAGCCGTCAATCCCTGCAGTTAAACTATTTATTTTCCGTTTTTGTTTCACAGAAACCGCTTGTTGTTTATCCGTAAGGTTTTGATGATTAAAGCTCACTTTAGTACTTAAACGAAAATTTGGTGTACGGATTGTTGGGTGCAACAAATAAGCCCCTAAGGTATGGGAATGCCCTTGAGATTGTAATGATTTAAAATTACCACCTAATTTGTAGTCGAGATAGTTAGCAGTTACACCAAAACGCGTAGAATAACCATCAATTAAAGAGGAATAATCTATACGAGCATTTTTTAAATTAGCCTGATTAGAACTCAGTAAATCCAGTTTCAATTCATCGCCCCAGCCATTCAAATTACTGACTTTTGTCCCCGCAGCCAAACGGTAACGCCCTGTATATTTGTTGCCTTGGTTATCTACTGAAACATAACTAGAAAAACGTTTTGCATCGTTAATCTTAATCAGTAAATTCGCTTCGCCGACTTTTTTGCCTGCGGAGAGTTGCAAACCAGCATTTACCCCTGGAACATCGTTTATTGTTAAAGCAAATTTTTCTAACTCATCTTTCAAAATAAATTCGGACGTATTCACTGTTGTATTAGAGAGACGGGATACAAATTTATTGCTTAATGCACTGTGATTTTGCAAGCGTATTTCGCCTACATTACCTTTGAGTAACAAAATTTTTACCGTACCTTGCTCAATTTCCTGCGGTGGTAAAATTGCTTTTGCCACTAAATAATTATTATGACGATAAAATTCGCTGATCTCATTTGCCAAATTACTTAAATCTGACAGCGATACCTCTTTTCCTACATAATTTTTTAAAATATGTGCAAGCTCGTCTGTGACTACTTCCTGATTGTTTCGATCTAAAATCTGTACTTGCGTAAGTGGGAATTTTAGCTCTTGTTTATACTGTGCGGTATAAGGCGATTTTGCTGCTTGATTAAATAATTCGCCACTAGGTTTGGCTTCTGGTTGAATTTGACGCTGTTCTAGTTCACGGTTCAATGATCCAGCATTTGGCACTAATGCCATCACTGAATTACTCAAAACAAAGCCTAAACTGACCGCACTTGCAATAACAGAATAACGAGGTCTCATTTTCATTCCTTATGTCCTATTAATTGATAAAATTACAAAAATTGAGGGAAAACAGCTTTAGGGCGTTTTTCCAAAGTAAATTTAGAAGCTATAAACTGCACTAATTTTCGCATTGCGACCTGTGCCTTCCATTAAACTAAATGCTGGTTGATATTTTCTATCAAACAAGTTTTCCAGTGCAAAATCTAAACGCAGGTTTTTCCATTCGCCTTTTAATGGCGCATAGGTAGCACGAAGATCGGTCAGTATATAACTTGGGTAGGTAACAGCGTGATCTTTAGGCACTCGATGTTGGGCAGCGTAATGGGTTATTGTCGCTCCCACCGTGAATTTGTCTTTTACTAAAGCATAATTTACCCCTACGCCGATTTTGCTTGCGGCAATGTTTGATAAAGCTTCGCCACTATCTTTATCTTTACCTTTGGTGCTGCCATAATTAGTAAACAGCGTTAAACGTTCTGTTTGGTATTGAGCTTGCAATTCAATACCGCTTAAACGGGCATTAGTTATGTTTTGATACTGGGAATTTTTTGGCAACAATGCTCCATTTGTATTTGGATTTGCACTTGCATTTGTATTTGTCTTTGCATCATTAAATATTTTTAAGTTAATAAAATCTTTCACATCATTACGGAAATAAGTCGCTTCAATTTTGAATTTATCGCCCTGTTTAAACAGACTATCAAAATGTAGATTTGCGGTAATTTCTTTATTTTTCGCTGTTTCAGGGCGCAAATTTGGGTTTGCCACAAATCTATTGGTTTCAGTTCGCCCAGCTAGGTCTGCTCCAAAGTGAGATCCACTCACAAACCGTTCTTGCATAGATGGGGCTCGGAAAGCTTCATTATATTTAGCAGAAAAATCTAACCAATTGGTCACTTTCCAAGTTAATTTTGTGGCAGGCGATAAATGATTATCCTTATATTTTACAGTTTTACTTGAGGTATCGTAGTGGTCATAACGTACACTTGGCGAAACTAGCAATTTTTCCCCAAATAGTGGAATATGGGCGATTAAATAAACGCCTGTAGTGTTTGAATTCGCATTATAGGGGTCCGCTCGAAACTTCGCATCATTACTGTTTGTGCCGCGTTCTGTACTAATTTTATCTCGCATATAATCCACCCCATAAACAAAGGAAATGTGAGATAATTCGGAAGAATTACGTAAATTTATACCTCGGGTAGTCAATTTAGTCTGATCTTTCACACCACTGACTTTACGCTGTTCTTTCTCAATAGTCTTATTGTTGTATAGCGCAATATGCGTATTTAGATAAGGATTATCAGGCGTTAAATAATAGTTAAATACCGTGCTTTGATCAGGAATTTGTTGATCACTTAAATAACTGACACTGCCAAAACGTGTTTTCACTTTAGAGTAAAACTCTGATATTTCTGATGGTTTTCTTTTTATCGGCGGAAAACTGTCGCTTGGTCCGTGGAACTCGTTGATTTGATCTATAATTTTTTCATTGGTAAGTTCGTTTTCCACCTCATTATTGCTTGGTGCTGTTTGTTTAAAACGAGTTTCGCGGTGGGATAATTCCACACGGTTCGCATCATTGATTTGCCAACCGAATTTTGCTAAGCCCCCAAACTGTTTATAGGCTGTATTATTCAGCTTGTTGCCTTTACCAATGCGTAAATTATCCGCATTATTATAGAAAGCACTAATAAGAACATCGAATTTGTCATTTGCCGCAAATACAGAAGCATCCTTTTCCGATAAATTATTAGCAGTTTGATAACCTTGGCGAATTTTAACCCCGAATTTGTCATTATTTTTCAATAAGTCTAAAGCATTTGGCGTACGCATTGCCACAACACCACCCAATGCACCGCTACCCCATAAGGAGCTACTTGGCCCTTTGATTACTTCAATTTCTTGAATAAGTGACATCGGAAGAAAATAAGAACCTCTATGTGCTAAATCAAAATTTTGTCTTACGCCATCAATGACTTGCACAACACGATTATCACTTAACCCTCGAATATTAGGTTTTTGAGCAATGCTTCTCGAACCGCCTCTAATATCAACATTGGGAATGTCTTCTAACGCTGCTGCAACACTAGTCGCTTGCTTAGAAAGAAGACTATCTTTAGATTGTTTTTCTGGCGTATAAGCAAACCTACTTGGATCTCGTGTCGCAATAACGTTGATAGAGTCTAATTCAACGGATTGCGCTAGTGCATTTGCTGTCACTAAGGTTGTTGTAATTGCAAGGGAAAGTTTAGAAAATCGCATCTGTTTTCCTTATTGTAATAATTAAAAATAGGAGAATGGCGATGATAATAATGATAATTACAATAATAATCAATTGATTTATTTATAATCATTTGCATTTAGTAGCGTAAAATTTAAACTAATTTTGGATTTCAATCTGTACCTGCAAAAATTGGACTAAATAAGCAAGAGATTAAGGTATAGATTTTTATGACTAAATATAAACTAATTTAACAACAAGTTATTGATTTTTAACTTAAAAAATAAAACTCTTACTTTCCAAAAACAACTTTCAAGTTGGCTATATTAAAACGTTTAACTTAACCATCTAACTTTTGAGATGCAGATCATTTTTTCAAAATAATCCTAATTTTTTCATTTGTTCAATAACGGGTTCGACTTGAATCTCTGCCATCAAATTTTTCCCTTTTAGTTTGGTTGCCCAAGGTAGTTCAGAAGACGGTTTGCCAAATTCTTTTTGGGCATTTTCTTCATATACAGATACCACGTTATCTAAATTATTATAAGGTGCAGTACGCAAAGGATTGTGATAGGCATACAAGCCAATAACGGGTGTACCTTGTGTTGTCGCAATATGGGCAGGGCCAGAATCTGGCGAAAGTACTAGATCAACCTTAGAAATTAAAGCGGTAAGCTGTTTTAGGTTTGTTTTTCCTGCAATATTGGTTGGCGTGAAATGGCAAAGTGCGGTAATTTTTTCAACTATTTCTAATTCACGTTTCGCTGGCGAACTGCAGAAAATCACATTGATATTATGCTGATGGGCAATATTGGCAATTTCTGCATAACGTTCAATTAGCCAATCTTTTTCTGCTTTGCTAGAGCAAGGGGAAATCAATAAATTTTTACGAGAAAAATCAATAAATTGATCGGCAAATTTATAATCATCTTGTGAGATAGCTAATTCCCATTTTGGTTCTGCTTTCGGTACGCCAATATATTCAGCGAAAGCCATAAATCCATCTAATACGTGAGGGGAAAAAGGATCTCTGATGCGACGATTTACAAATAGCCATTGCCCTTCTCGAGAACGTTTTTCTCCAAATCCAATTTTGAATTTTGCTTTAATTCCTAAAGAAAGGATTGATGCACGAAATGCTGTTTGCATATTTAATAGCGCATCAAATTGTTTATTTTTTAGTTGTTTCCATAAAGACAATACACCTTTCCATCCCGCTTTTTTATCGTAAGGAATGAGCGTGATATTAGGAATGCCCGAAAGCAAGCCCATTTCGGTTTTTCCTACAATCCAAGTCATTTCTGTTTGGGGATAATATTCTTGAATGTGCTGAACCACCGCTAAGGCATGGCAGACATCGCCTACCGCTGATAATCGGAGAATACAAAGGGATTTTGGAGCTTCGGTAAAAAGTGGCATTGACGTTCCTTTATCATTTAATTTGTGCCTATTTTAAAGTAGAATGACCCCATTTTCTATTCATAACAACGTTCTAATGCACCAATTCCAACAAGATAACCAATATTTTATCTTTAATTTTGACCGCACTTTTGACCAAGCAACCGAGTTTTTCCAAGCAGAATTTTGGCAAAAACAAGAACGAGTGATAGGGAGTGCAAAAGGTCGAGGCACCACTTATTTCTTGCAAACCGAAGATTGGTTTGGTGTAAATTGTGCGTTGCGTCATTATTATCGCGGTGGACTTTGGGGTAAACTGAACAAAGATCGTTATCGTTTTTCTGCTCTTGAAACTACCCGTAGTTTTGCTGAGTTTCATTTGTTGCAACGTTTGTATGAAGCGGGGTTACCTGTGCCTAAACCCATTGCTGCACGTATTCAAAAAGGCAAGTTAGGTATTTGCTATCAAGCGGATATTTTGACGGAAAAAATCGAAAACGCGCAGGATTTAACCGCACTTTTACAAACACAAACATTGCCAAAAGAAACTTGGAGGCAAATTGGTCGTTTGATTCGAAAACTACATGATTTACAGATTTGCCATACAGACTTGAATGCACACAATATTTTGCTTCAACAAGCTGAACAAGGGCAAAAATGTTGGTTACTGGATTTTGATAAGTGCGGCGAAAAATCTGGAGATTTTTGGAAAGTGCAGAATCTGAACCGTTTAAAACGTTCCTTCGAAAAAGAAGTTGGACGAATGAATATTCAATTTACCGAGCAAAACTGGGCTGATTTAACGTCAGCTTATCATCAATAAAAGGATTGATTATGAAACAAAAAATCGTACTTGCTACAGGCAATAAAGGAAAAGTAAAAGAAATGGCTGATGTCCTATCTGATTTTGGCTTTGAAGTGATTGCACAAACAGATTTAGGCATTGAAAGCCCAGAAGAAACTGGCTTAACTTTCGTTGAGAATGCCTTATTAAAAGCACGCTATGCCTCAGAGAAATCAGGTTTACCTGCTATTGCGGATGATTCTGGCTTAGTAGTTTCCGCACTTAATGGCGCGCCAGGTTTGTATTCTGCACGTTATGCTGGCGAAGAGGGTAATGATGCTAAAAACCGTGAGAAATTATTGGCAGAGCTTGCTCATGTTGCACAAGATCAACGCCAAGCCAAATTTGTGAGTTGTATCGTGTTTTTACAGCATCCAACAGATCCATCGCCAATTATTGCCGAAGGCGAGTGTTGTGGTGTGATTGGTTTTGAAGAAAAAGGCGAAAATGGTTTTGGTTATGACAGTTTATTCTTTAGTCCAGAACAAGGTTGCACATTTGCTGAATTAGAAACAGCTGAGAAGAAAAAAATTTCTCATCGTGCAAAGGCATTGAGCGTTTTAAAAAATAAATTATAAAGTTAATAAAAGTATTTAATCTATTAATAAAAAATAATTGACACGTTAATCAGAAGATAATTTTATGACAGACAGACAGACAGACAGACAGACAGACAGACAGACAGACAGACAGACAGACAGACAGATAATAAATATTATATTTTCATCTGACAACTATTATGCAACTTATTTAGCTATAAGTATTTTTAGCATTATTAAAAATACACCTGAAAAAATAAATTTTTATATTCTTGATATGAAAATAAATCAGGAAAATAAGACCATAATAAATAATTTAGCAAGCTCATACTCCTGTAAAGTATTTTTCTTGCCTGTTTGTGAGGCAGATTTTCAAAATTTTCCAAAAACAATAGATTACATATCTTTAGCGACTTACGCTAGACTAAATTTAACTAAATATATAAAGAATATAGAAAAAGCTATTTATATCGATGTAGATACATTAACAAACTCTTCACTTCAAGAACTTTGGGATATAGATATAACGAATTATTATTTGGCAGCATGTCGAGATACTTTTATTGACGTAAAAAATGAAGCTTATAAAAAATCCATTGGTTTAGAAGGATATTCTTATTTTAATGCAGGTATATTATTAATTAATTTAAATAAATGGAAAGAAGAAAATATTTTCCAAAAATCAATAAACTGGATGAATAAATACAATAATGTTATGAAATACCAAGATCAAGATATTCTAAATGGTATCTGTAAAGGAAAAGTAAAATTTATTAATAATAGATTTAATTTTACACCAACAGATCGAGGTTTGATTAAAAATAAAAATTTATTACACGTAAAAATGCCAATAATTATTTCTCATTATTGTGGTCCATATAAATTTTGGCACAAAAAATGCGGTCACTTAAATTGTCATATAGGAAATTTACTTTTAAAAGAAATGGATAAAATTATTGATATACCATCATCTTGGTATGATCATTTTGAGAAAATCCCTTTTTTAATTAAAATAAAAAGGTTAAGAAAGAGAATAAAAGATAAATTAATATATGGCATCTATTAAAAATCAACTGTTTTAATAATTATTAATTTCTTCTAACTCTGGATTAGATCAATAGCTTTATTGCCTATTTTTTAACTAATCTTCTAAAGATTTTTATTTTTTATAGTAAAAAACTTGACTAAACCAGAGTAAATCTTTATAGTTTGCGAACCTTTTACGGTGAGATGTCCGAGTGGTTGAAGGAGCACGCCTGGAAAGCGTGTATGTGGGAAACTGCATCAAGGGTTCAAATCCCTTTCTCACCGCCATTAATCCCGTCAAATAATATCTATCTCGTTAAAAAATATAAATACAATCTGTATCTTTCATTAGTCTTTATTTCTATTAAAACCAATTTAAGAAAAAATTAATCTGACAGACATATTATTTTACAATAAGACTGCCAGATTAGATTTTATCTTTTACAGTATTTAGTTTTCAAAAGAATCTTTTAAACGTTCATTCGCTCGGCGAGATTCACTTTTATGTTGAAGTTTATTAAGCTGACGTTCTAATTTTTCTTCCACTTCATTAATTGCTTTATACATATCATCTGAAGTTGCACTGGCTAATAAATTGCCTAAAGGTGTGCCAATAGAGGCTTCGACAGTAAATCCATTAGGTACTTTGTTTAAAACAAAATGTGGGCTAATTAACTGCGTTTGCCACTTACCTAACTTCGCAAGTCTTTCCTCCAAGTGTTCACGAATTGCAGGGGTGATGTCCATTTGTTTACTGGTAATATTAAGTGTCATAGCATTTACCTCTTTGTTGCGTGATTTAAATTCTAGTTAATAACAAAATAGTGTTCTTATTTTAGATTTTCAAGTGCTTTAAAGATAAATATCAGAATAATTTTCAAAAGGATGATCTATGTCTCATTTTTAAACATTTATTATATTCGAAAAATTATTATGTGACGAAACCCTATTGAATTGAAGTGCTTGATAAATCCTGTAATTGTTTGTTGTATGCGGTAGTGAGTGTTAAAACAATGCGATTTAAACGTTCCGAAGTATAATATTGTTTATCTGATACATTTGGTGTAAAAATAATACCATCTCGGCGCATATGCAAAATAGATACGGTAATCGCACTCACATCAGGTGTCATAACTTGTTCTATTTGATATTTTATTTCTATAGACTTATCGCCAATTCGTTCTGTTTTTGTCCAATCGGTCGTTAAAATCGAACCATTTGTTGTTGATGAAATACCCTCTTCTTTCAACAAACGCTTAACTTGCTGAAGATTATATAGTTTTGCCTCTTGTTTTGGATAGACAATCAACGAGCGTTCTCCATCAAATTTTGTTATTGAATTTTGAATAATAGCAAGAGGGATTAATGGTGGACGAATATCAATATCTCCCCTTTTTTTCACTTCAATATTAGGTAACGAATAAGCATCATCAGCTTTTGGTAATTGTACACCTCCAGTAGCCAAAGGGGAAAAATGGGGAATGCTCGCCTCAGATTTTTGAAATGAATCGTTGCTTGCTTTTAAGGTTTCGGGATTAGACGAACAACCAGCTAGAATAATAGCCGTTATTAAACTCAATATTATTTTTTTCATATACTAACCTTAACTAAATTGAAAATTTGATAAATTCTGACCGCACTTTTCTGATCATTTTACTGATCTATAATACATAAAAGTGAGGGGTAATTACTTACCCTTTTATTTTTATAACAATCCTGCAATTTTTAGTGCATCTTCTACTTTTGGTTGAATTTCTTCACTAAGTGTCGTAAGTGGCAAGCGTAAATGTGGCGATTTAATTAAGCCTAATCGATAAGCTGCCCACTTCACTGGAATTGGATTGGATTCAATGAATAGGTCGTGATGTAAACGCATTAAACGAGCATTAATTTCTTCCGCTTTATCAAAATCTCCCACGAGTGCATAACGGCACATATCAGCCATATCTTTTGCTGCAATGTTATTTGTTACTGATATTACTCCCTCAGCACCTAATTTTATTGCTTCTAAGCCTGTTGCATCATCACCACTTAAAACAATAAAATTTTTACCCGCAAGCTGCTTAATTTTAACTATTCGGCTCACATCTCCCGTTGCTTCTTTAATACCTACAATATTTTCAATTTTAGCTAAACGAGCAACCGTTTCTGGCTTCATATCACTGCCTGTGCGACTAGGAACGTTATAAAGAATCTGTGGTAAATTAGTACATTCCGCAATGGCTTTAAAGTGTTGATATATTCCCTCTTGGGTTGGTTTATTATAATAAGGCACAACAGATAAACATCCTGCTACGCCACTGTCTCGTAATAATTTAGTCATTGTAATTGCTTCACTCGTCGCATTTGCGCCCGCTCCCGCAATAATAGGAATACGTCCTTTGGCAAATTCAACGGTCTTTTCAATGACTTTTACATTTTCCTCAATACTTAGCGTGGCAGATTCTCCCGTTGTACCTACAGAAACAAGCGCATTAGAACCTGCTTCAATGTGGTGTTCTACTAATTTTTCTAAACAGGAAAAATCGACTTCGCCATAATGATTCATTGGCGTAACAAGGGCAACAATACTACCCGAAAATAAAGGATTTTGTGCTGACATATAACCTCCATCGGTTTTTAATTTTATTATTTGGTTTCACTTGTTATAGTCGCTAAAATAACTTTGATTTGCAAATTTTTTTCATTAAAGGAGTTTTTTTATGAATCCATTATCTGTTGGTAATCAAGCACCTGCTTTTACCTTATTAAATCAACAGGAAAAACCTGTTTCTTTAAATGATTTTCGTGGTAAAAAAGTTTTAATTTATTTTTATCCAAAGGCACTCACGCCAGGCTGTACCACACAAGCCTGCGGATTGCGTGACAGTAAATCCGAATTAGATGCACTAGGTTTAGTTGTACTTGGCATTAGCCCTGACGCTCCGAAAAAATTAGCTCAATTTATTGAGAAAAAAGAACTTAATTTCACATTGCTTTCTGATCCTGATCATCAAGTTGCGGCACAATTTGGCGTATGGGGCGAAAAAAAATTTATGGGGAGAACTTACGACGGTATTCATCGAATTAGTTTTTTAATTAATGAAAGCGGAAATATTATGCAAGTATTTGATAAATTTAAGACAAAAGACCATCATCAAATGATCATTGATTATCTTCGCTCCTTATAATTTTTCAAAAAATAACCGCACTTTTCCACATAAAGTGCGGTAAAAATTCATAAATTTTTCAATTCAAGGTTTACGCATTATTCAGCCTTTGTTAGAATTCCTCGCCTGATTGAAATTCATTCTCAAATAACAAGGAAAAAAAATGCTACAACTTTTTGATTTTTTACAACAGTACAGTGATTATTTTATCATCGGTTTATTATTACTGATGAGCGTTATTATGCTTGCGATGGTAATTGAACGTTACCTTTTTTTAAGAAAGGTAAATGTGGCACATTATTCTACTATTCACGCATTAGAAATTGATTTAAACCGTAATATGACAGTGATTTCTACCATCGGTGCCAATGCACCTTATGTTGGATTACTTGGTACAGTTATCGGGATTTTATTAACTTTCTATCAAATCGGTCACGGCGGTGGCGACATTGATCCAAGTGAAATTATGTTGCACTTATCTTTAGCATTAAAAGCAACAGCATTAGGTATTCTAGTGGCTATTCCATCTATGGTGTTTTATAACGGTTTAGGTCGTAAAGTGGAAGTTAATCGTTTGAAATGGAAAGTATTAAACGAACAAAAAGATAAGGAATAATCAGTGAAAAAATTTGATGAAATCAACATTATCCCTTTCATTGATATTATGTTGGTATTGCTTACTGTGGTGCTTATTACTGCATCTTTTATCTCTCAAGGTAAAATTCAAGTAAATGTACCAAAAGCCAGTACAGCAGTCGCATTTAAATCTGACGAGCTCGCTAAATTATTAACAGTGACAGCGGATAAACAGCTCTATTTCAATGATAGACCTATTACGCAAGAAGCTCTTGAAGCAGAAATTGCTCAATGGAATAAAGATCAGAAAGTCACTTTAAAAATTGATGCCGAAGCCTCCTTCCAAGATTTTGTGACTATTACAGATATGCTTTCTAAAAATGAAATCAAAAATGTGGCAATTGTTTCTATGAAAGATAAGGGAAAAAGTGCGGGTAAAAATTCTCAAGAATCTACTCCCTCCCAATCTGTACCAACTACGCCGTAAGGAATAATTATGCAGCAAACAAAACGTTCGCTATTGGGTTTGCTTATTTCTTTGATCGTACACGGTATTGTTATAGGATTTATCTTGTGGAATTGGAATAAGCCAAGTGATAGCGCAAATAGTGCACAAGGCGATATATCTACAAGTATTTCTATGGAGCTTTTGCAAGGTATGGTGTTGGAAGAACCTGCTCCAGAGCCTGAAAATGTACAAAAAGAGCCTGAGCCAGAGCCAGAGCCAGAGCCAGAGCCAGAAAAACAAGAAATTGTAGAAGATCCAACAATAAAACCTGAACCGAAAAAAATCAAAGAACCCGAAAAGGAAAAGCCAAAGCCCAAAGAAAAACCGAAAGAAAAGCCAAAGAATAAACCTAAAAAAGAGGTTAAACCACAACAGAAACCAATCAATAAAGATCTACCAAAAGGCGATAAAAATATTGATTCAAGTGCTAACGTAAATGATAAAGCAAGCACAACAAGCGCTGCTAATAGCAATGCACAGGTAGCAGGAAGTGGAACGGATACGAGTGAAATAGCGGCTTACCGTTCTGCAATTCGCCGTGAAATTGAAAGTCATAAACGTTATCCAACTCGAGCGAAGATAATGCGTAAACAAGGAAAAGTGAGTGTATCTTTTAATGTGGGAGCTGATGGTTCGCTAAGTGGAGCTAGAGTTACAAAATCCTCAGGCGACGAAAGTTTAGATAAGGCGGCATTAGACGCTATTAACGTTTCTCGTTCTGTGGGAGCAAGACCAGCAGGCTTTCCTTCGAGTTTAAATGTGCAAATTAGTTTTACGCTTCAATAAAATGTAATGCAGAAGATAAGTAATAGCGATTAATCTTCCTCAAAAGTGAAGCTGTAAAATCAAGGACTAAGTCTATAATCATAGGCTTAGTCCTTTTAATTTAAAAATTAAAATAAAAAAAGAGAAGCTCTTTTTTATTCAACTTCTCTCAGATTTTTATCATTTACTTTTCAATCTATGTCATTTAGAACGGAATATCGTCATCGAATCCGTCCATTGGTGGCTCAGCCTGTGGTGTTGCTGGTTGTGATGTGGCTGATTGTGGCGCAGAACGAGATGATTGATAACTACCACCATTGTTAGTTTGACGAGCTTGGTAAGAGGATTGTGGTGCGCCCCCCATATCATTACCATAACCACCTGCGTTTTGATTACGTCCACCAAGCATTTGCATTACATCGCCTTGAATTTCTGTGGTGTAGCGATCTTGACCATTTTGATCTTGCCATTTACGTGTTTTTAAACGACCTTCCACATAAACTTGAGAACCTTTGCGCAAGTATTCGCCGCAAATCTCCGCTTGACGACGATAAAATACAATGCGGTGCCATTCTGTTACTTCACGGCGTTCGCCCGTATTACGATCGTTCCAGCTTTCACTGGTTGCTACGCTGATATTTGCAACGGCATCGCCGTTTGGCATAGTACGAATTTCAGGATCATTACCTAAATGACCTACAATAATGACTTTATTAACTCCAGCCATAAAAAACCTCATTTTTTATCTAAAAAAGTGCGGTTATTTTGCCTGAAATTTTTTAAAAGATCTATATATTTTAACTGGATATTTGCACAGATATTAAAATATGCGATAATGATCGCAAAATTTACACTTATTTCATACTTTTGAGTTATTTTATGGAAAATATTGATATTCGCGGGGCTAGAACCCATAATCTGAAAAATATTAATTTAACCATTCCACGCAATAAACTTGTGGTGATCACAGGGCTTTCAGGTTCGGGGAAATCTTCTTTAGCCTTTGATACGCTTTATGCGGAAGGGCAACGCCGTTATGTTGAATCCCTTTCCGCTTATGCCCGTCAGTTTTTATCTTTAATGGAAAAGCCTGATGTGGATTCTATTGAGGGGCTTTCCCCTGCAATTTCCATTGAACAAAAATCAACCTCACACAATCCACGTTCTACAGTGGGAACCATTACGGAAATTTACGATTATTTACGTTTATTGTTTGCTCGAGTGGGAGAACCTCGTTGTCCCGATCATAATGTTCCCTTAACGGCACAAACGATTAGTCAAATGGTGGATAAAGTATTAAGTTTGCCAGAAGACAGCAAAATGATGTTACTTGCGCCAGTGGTCAAAAATCGCAAAGGCGAACATCTCAAGATTTTAGAAAATATTGCTGCGCAAGGTTATATTCGTGCGCGTATTGATGGCGAAATTTGCGATTTATCTGATCCGCCAAAATTAGCTTTACAGAAAAAACATACAATTGAAGTGGTGGTGGATCGCTTTAAAGTGCGGTCAGATTTGGCAACACGTTTAGCCGAATCTTTTGAAACCGCATTAGAGCTTTCTGGTGGCACTGCAATTGTGGCAGAAATGGATAATCCGAAAGCGGAAGAATTAGTTTTTTCGGCAAATTTTGCTTGTCCGCATTGTGGTTATTCTGTGCCAGAATTAGAGCCTCGTTTGTTTTCCTTTAACAATCCTGCAGGTGCTTGCCCAACTTGTGATGGCTTGGGTGTGCAGCAATATTTTGATGAAGATCGTGTGGTGCAAAATCCAACGATTTCCCTTGCAGGCGGTGCAGTGAAAGGTTGGGATCGTCGTAATTTCTATTATTATCAAATGCTTACATCATTAGCGAAACATTATGATTTTGATGTTGAAGCCCCTTATGAATCTTTGCCAAAGAAAATTCAACATATCATTATGCAGGGTTCAGGCAAAGAGGAAATTGAATTCCAATATATGAATGATCGTGGCGATGTGGTTATTCGCAAGCACCCTTTTGAAGGGATTTTGAATAATATGGCTCGCCGATATAAAGAAACGGAATCAATGTCGGTGCGTGAAGAATTGGCAAAAAATATTAGCAATCGACCTTGTATAGATTGTGGCGGTTCTCGTTTGCGACCCGAAGCGCGTAATGTGTATATTGGAAAAACCAATTTGCCGATAATTGCGGAAAAAAGCATTGGCGAAACCCTTGAATTTTTTACCGCACTTTCTTTAACAGGTCAAAAAGCCCAAATTGCGGAAAAAATTCTTAAAGAAATCCGCGAGCGTTTGCAGTTTTTAGTCAATGTTGGTTTGAATTATCTTTCTCTTTCTCGTTCTGCGGAAACCCTTTCAGGTGGGGAGGCGCAACGTATTCGCCTTGCGAGTCAAATCGGTGCGGGACTTGTTGGTGTGATGTATGTATTAGATGAACCCTCTATTGGTTTGCACCAACGTGATAATGAACGCTTACTTAACACATTAATTCATCTGCGTAATCTTGGTAATACGGTAATTGTTGTGGAACACGATGAAGATGCAATTCGTGCGGCTGACCATATTATTGATATTGGGCCTGGTGCTGGCGTACACGGCGGTCAAGTTATTGCGCAAGGAAATGCCGATGAAATTATGCTCAATCCAAATTCCATTACAGGAAAATTTTTATCGGGCGCAGATAAAATCGAAATTCCGAAAAAACGCACCGCACTTGATAAGAAAAAATGGCTAAAACTTAAAGGGGCATCGGGGAATAACTTAAAAAATGTGAATTTAGAGATTCCCGTTGGTTTGTTTACTTGCGTGACTGGTGTGTCAGGTTCGGGAAAATCCACGCTTATTAATGACACCTTATTTCCCCTTGCGCAAAATGCGTTAAATCGAGCGGAAAAGACAGATTACGCACCTTATCAATCCATTGAGGGGTTAGAACATTTCGATAAAGTTATTGATATTAACCAAAGCCCGATTGGACGCACGCCACGTTCAAATCCAGCCACTTATACAGGCTTATTTACCCCGATTCGTGAGCTTTTTGCTGGCGTGCCAGAAGCCCGTGCGCGTGGTTATAATCCTGGGCGTTTTAGCTTTAACGTACGAGGTGGACGCTGTGAAGCCTGTCAGGGCGATGGTGTACTCAAAGTTGAAATGCACTTTTTACCCGATGTTTATGTTCCTTGCGACCAATGTAAAGGCAAACGCTATAATCGCGAAACCTTAGAAATTCGTTATAAAGGCAAAACAATTCATCAAGTTTTAGATATGACAGTGGAAGAAGCTTGCGAGTTTTTTGATGCGATTCCAATGATTGCAAGAAAATTACAAACCTTGATGGATGTGGGATTATCCTATATTCGATTAGGTCAATCTTCCACAACACTTTCAGGCGGCGAAGCACAACGCGTTAAGCTAGCGACCGAGCTTTCTAAACGTGATACGGGTAAAACTTTGTATATTCTAGATGAACCGACGACTGGTTTGCATTTCGCTGACATTAAGCAATTACTTGAAGTACTGCATCGATTACGCGACCAAGGAAATACTATCGTCGTCATTGAACACAATCTTGATGTGATTAAAACCGCAGACTGGATTGTCGATCTTGGCCCAGAGGGAGGCAGTGGCGGCGGACAAATTATTGCGACGGGTACACCAGAGCAAGTTGCTAAAGTAAAAAGCTCCCACACCGCTCGCTTCCTTAAACCGATTTTAGAAAAACCTTAGAAAAAATGACCGCACTTTCAGAGAAAACTCACATAAAGTGCGGTTATTTTATTAGTGATATTGTTTTAACTTTAGTTGCCTATGTAAATTATATACAATATTACCACATCGCAAGATTAGATTACCCACTAAGTATTAAGCAAAAACCTAGAAATTTTGGCTTAATTACTATATAGTTTTACTCATTTATTTTCTTTTGTGCCTTTTAGTTCGTTTTTTTAGCTGAAATCCCTTAGAAAATCACCGCACTTTTATTGTTCAATAGTCGTTTAACCACGTATTTTTTAATACGAAAAATTACTTAATTAAATAAACATTATGAAAAAAACTGTATTTCGTCTGAATTTTTTAACCGCTTGCATTTCATTAGGGATAGTATCACAAGCGTGGGCAGGTCACACTTATTTTGGGATTGACTACCAATATTATCGTGATTTTGCCGAGAATAAAGGGAAGTTCACAGTTGGGGCTAAAAATATTGAGGTTTATAACAAACAAGGGCAATTAGTTGGCACATCAATGACAAAAGCCCCGATGATTGATTTTTCTGTGGTGTCGCGAGGTGGCTATGCAACATTAGTGGGAGAGCAATATATTGTAAGTGTTGCTCACAATGGAGGGTACACTGATGCTGATTTTGGTGCGGAAGGAGTAAATCCCGATCAACATCGTTTTACTTATCAAATAGCTAAGCGTAACAATTATAAGCCTGATCAGGGACGTAATCATTATGATGGGGATTACCATATGCCTCGTTTACATAAATTTGTAACTGAAATTGAACCGATAGGTATGACACCGCTTGTGGATGGAAAGGTATATGCTAATAAAGAGGATTATCCTGAGCGTGTGCGTATAGGCTCAGGACGTCAGTATTGGCGTACAGATAAAGATGAAGAAAAGAATTTAGATAGTTCATATTATGTCTCAGGTGCATATCATTATCTTACTGCAGGAAATACTCATACTCAGAGTGGAAATGGTAATGGTACAGTCAATTTTAGTGGTAATGTAGTTAGCCCTAATCATTATGGCCCATTACCAACGGGTGGTTCTAAAGGCGATAGTGGTTCGCCAATGTTTATTTATGATGCAAAAAAAGAAAAATGGCTTATAAATGGTGTATTACAAAGCGGAAATCCTTTTGTGGGAAGAGGTAATGGATTTCAGTTAGTGCGTGAAGAATGGTTTTACGATGAAGTTTATGCTAAGGATATTCATACCATATTTAATCCTAGAACACCTAAGGATCGCCATTATACTTTTACTGATAATAAAGATGGTTCTGCTTCTGTTACAGCACAAGATAATAAAAAGTATAGAGTACAGATAGCGAATTATAATTTGCCCAATCGTAAAAAAGAGCCAATTTATACATATGATGGGAATAATTATTATTCTCCAGCACTAAGTAATGGTAAAAATATTGCTTTTATTGATAAAGGAAATGGAACAATTACTTTAACAAGCGATATTGATCAAGGTGCAGGCGGTTTGTATTTTGAGGGAGATTTTATAGTTTCGCCTACCCATAATGAAACGTGGAAAGGGGCGGGTATATCGATCAGTGATGAAAGTACCGTAATTTGGAAAGTCAATGGCGTAGAAAATGATCGCCTTTCTAAAATCGGTAAAGGAACATTACACGTTCAGGGGAAAGGCGAAAATAAAGGTTCCATCAGTGTAGGCGATGGTACAGTCATTTTGGATCAGCAGGCAGACGAGCAAGGCAAAAAACAAGCCTTTAGTGAAATCGGATTGGTTAGCGGTAGAGGGACTGTCCAATTAAACGATGACAAGCAATTTGATACCGATAAATTTTATTTCGGCTTTCGTGGTGGTCGCTTAGATCTTAACGGACATTCATTAACCTTTAAACGTATCCAAAATACGGACGAGGGGGCGATGATTGTGAACCATAATACAACTCAAGCCGCTAATATTACTATTACAGGTTATGACACCATAAATGATGATTTAAAACAATTAACTAATAAGCGAGATATTGCATTTAACGGTTGGTTTGGCGAAACAGATGAAAATAAACACAATGGGCGATTAAACCTTATTTATCAACCCACTGCAGAAGATAGTACTTTACTACTTTCAGGCGGTACAAACTTAAACGGCGATATTACCCAAACAAAAGGCAAACTATTTTTCAGCGGTAGACCGACACCGCACGCCTACAATCATTTGAACGAACGTTGGTCAAAAATGGAAAATATACCACAAGGCGAAATTGTGTGGGATCACGATTGGATCAACCGTACATTTAAAGCTGAAAACTTTTATATTCAAGGCGGAAGTGCGGTGGTTTCTCGCAATGTTTCTTCAATTGAGGGAAATTGGACAGTCAGCAATAATGCAAATGCCACATTTGGTGTTGTGCCAAATCAGAAAAATACCATTTGTACACGTTCGGATTGGACAGGATTAACGACTTGTAAAACAGAGAATTTAACCGACACAAAAGTTATTAATTCCATACCGACAACACAAATTAATGGCTCTATTAATTTAACTGATAATGCAACGGCGAATGTTAAAGGTTTAGCAAAACTTAATGGCAATGTCACTTTAACAAATCACAGCCAATTTACATTAAGCAACAATGCCACCCAAACAGGCAATATTCAACTTTTTGATAATGCAAATGCAACGGTGGATAATGCTACTTTAATGGGTAATGTGCATTTAACGGATTCAGCTCAATTTTCTTTAAAAAACAGCCATTTTTCGCACCAAATTCAGGGCGACAAAGGCACAACAGTGATGTTGGAAAATGCGACTTGGACAATGCCTAGTGATACCACATTGCATAATTTAACGCTAAATAATAGTACTGTTACGTTAAATTCAGCTTATTCAGCTAGCTCAAATAATGCACCACGCCGTCGCCGCCGTTCATTAGAGACGGAAATGACACCAAAATCGGCAGAACATCGTTTCAACACATTGACAGTAAATGGTAAATTGAGCGGGCAAGGCACATTCCAATTTACTTCATCTTTATTTGGCTATAAAAGCGATAAATTAAAATTATCCTATGACGCTGAGGGCGATTACACATTATCTGTTCGCAACACAGGCACAGAACCCGTGACCCTTGAGCAATTAACTTTGGTTGAAAGCAAAGATAATAAACCGTTATCAGATAAGCTCAAATTTACTTTAGAAAATGACCACGTTGATGCAGGTGCATTACGTTATAAATTAGTGAAGAATAATGGCGAATTCCGCTTGCATAACCCAATAAAAGAGCAGGAATTGCGCAATGACTTAGTAAGATCAGAGCAAGCAGAACGAACATTAGAAGCAAAACAAGCTGAGCTGGTGCCAACAACACAAAGCTCTAAAGCAAAAGTGCGGTCAAGAAGAGCGGCGTTTTCTGATACCCTGCCTCCGCCTGATCAAAGCCAGTTAAACGTATTACAAGCCGGGCTTGAGGTGATTAATGCCCAACAGCAAATGGCACAAGCGGTGCAAAATCAGAAAGTAACTGCACTTAACCAAAAGAACGAGCAAGTTAAAACCTCTCAAGAAAAAGCACAAACTGCCAAAGCTGATTATCAAACCACACCAAATTTACAAACAGCGAAAGCGTTAGATAACGCAAATTTAGCCTTGGCAACTGCATTGGTGGAAAAAGAAACCGCTCAGATTGATTTTGCTAATGCAAAATTAGCTAAGTTGAATTTAACACAACAACTAGAAAAAGCCTTAGCAGTGGCTGAGCAAGCAGAAAAAGAACGTCTAGCTCAAGAAGAAGCGGAAAGACAACGCAAACAAAAAGACTTGATCAGCCGTTATTCAAATAGTGCGTTATCGGAGTTGTCTGCGACAGTAAATAGTATGCTTTCCGTTCAAGATGAATTAGATCGTCTTTTTGTAGATCAAGCACAATCTGCCGTGTGGACAAATATCGCACAGGATAAAAGACGCTATGATTCTGATGCGTTCC
Source organism: Haemophilus sp. HN_Hi16 (assembly GCF_049823435.1). Taxonomy (NCBI): domain Bacteria; kingdom Pseudomonadati; phylum Pseudomonadota; class Gammaproteobacteria; order Pasteurellales; family Pasteurellaceae; genus Haemophilus; species Haemophilus sp. HN_Hi16. Next base: position 604,631 of record NZ_CP187500.1, on the reverse strand, counting down.
GTGCTTATCAGCAGAAAACGAACTTACGTCAAATTGGGGTGCAAAAAGCCTTAGCTAATGGACGAATTGGGGCAGTTTTCTCGCATAGCCGTTCAGATAATACCTTTGATGAACAGGTTAAAAATCACGCGACATTAACGATGATGTCGGGTTTTGCCCAATATCAATGGGGCGATTTACAATTTGGTGTAAACGTGGGAACGGGAATCAGTGCGAGTAAAATGGCTGAAGAACAAAGCCGAAAAATTCATCGAAAAGCGATAAATTATGGCGTGAATGCAAGTTATTCGTTCCATTTAGGGCAATTGGGTATTCAGCCTTATTTTGGAGTTAATCGCTATTTTATTGAACGTGAAAATTATCAATCTGAGGAAGTGAAAGTGCAAACACCGAGCCTTGCATTTAATCGCTATAATGCTGGAGTACGGGTCGATTATACGTTTACCCCGACGGATAATATCAGCGTTAAGCCTTATTTCTTCGTCAATTATGTTGATGTTTCAAACGCCAACGTACAAACCACGGTAAATCTCACGGTGTTGCAACAACCATTTGGACGTTATTGGCAAAAAGAAGTGGGATTAAAAGCGGAAATTTTACATTTCCAACTTTCTGCTTTTATTTCTAAATCTCAAGGTTCGCAACTCGGTAAACAGCGAAATATGGGCGTGAAATTAGGATATCGTTGGTAAAAATCAACATAATTTTATTCTAATAATGGAACTTTATTTAATTAAAAGTATCTAAGTAGCACCCTATAGGGGATTAATTAAGAGGATTTAATAATGAATTTAACTAAACTTTTACCAGCATTTGCTGCTGCCGTCGTATTATCTGCTTGTGCAAAGGATGCACCTGAAATGACAAAATCATCTGCACAAATGGCTGAAATGCAAACAATTCCAACAATCACTGATAAAACAGCTGTATATTCTTGCAATAAACAAACTGTGACTGCGGTGTATCAATTTGAAAACCAAGAACCAGTTGCTGCAATGGTAAGTGTGGGCGATGGCATTATTGCGAAAGATTTTACTCGTGATAAATCACAAAATGACTTTACAAGTTTCGTTTCTGGGGATTATGTTTGGAATGTAGATAGTGGCTTAACGTTAGATAAATTTGATTCTGTTGTGCCTGTAAATTTAATTCAAAAAGGTAAATCTAGCGATAATATCATCGTCAAAAATTGTGATGTAAACGTAAAAGCAACTAAAAAAGCAAATTCATAATTAATCCCAAATGACCAGCATAATTGCTGGTTATTTTATCTTTCCTGTAGAAAAGATTTTTTCTTGAGATCATTTTCAATTCAAACTAGACTTATCGCCTATTTTATTTAACCTAAATTTTATTATGCGTGTTTCAGACTTTAATTTTGATTTACCCGATGAATTAATTGCTCGTTATCCTAAAATTGATCGTGTTTCTTGTCGTTTATTACAGTTAAATGGCGAAAACGGGGAAATTTCTCACCGCACTTTTTCTGATGTATTAGATTTAATTGATGAAGGCGATTTGTTGATTTTTAATAATACGCACGTTATTCCTGCAAGAATGTTTGGGCGTAAAGCCAGTGGTGGCAAAATTGAAGTTTTAGTTGAGAGAATGTTAGATGAACATCGTTTCTTAGCGCATATTCGTTCATCGAAATCCCCTAAAGAAGGGACTGAATTATTTTTAGGGGAAGATAAATTAGGCGAAAATAATGGCATTAAAGCGGTAATGAAAGCGCGTCATGGTGCATTGTTTGAAGTGGAATTAAGTGATAAATCAACCGCTCTTTTAGATATATTACAAGCCATTGGACATATGCCATTGCCACCTTATATTGATCGTCCAGATGAAGAAGCCGATCAAGAATGTTATCAAACCGTTTATAGTAAAGTCCCAGGTGCTGTAGCGGCACCAACAGCGGGCTTACATTTTGATGAAAATTTACTTGAAAAACTCAAAGCAAAAGGTGTGAATTTTGAATTTGTTACATTGCATGTCGGCGCGGGAACATTCCAGCCTGTTCGTGTGGAAAATATTGAAGATCACGTAATGCACGCGGAGTACGTGGAAGTTTCCCAAGAAGTTTGCAATGCGATTATTGCAACAAAAAAAGCGGGCAAACGTGTAATTGCAGTGGGAACCACTTCTGTTCGTTCTATTGAAAGTGCGGCGCTTTCTGCAGAAGAATTTGGCAATCCAGATTTAATTGAGCCTTATTTTTCTGATACCTCTATTTTTATTTATCCAGGGAAAAAATTCCGAGTGGTGGATTGCTTAATTACTAATTTCCACTTACCTGAAAGCACATTGATTATGTTAGTTTCAGCTTTTGCTGGTTATAAAAATACAATGAATGCTTATAAAAGTGCGGTCGAGAATCACTATCGTTTTTTCAGTTATGGCGATGCGATGTTCATCACTAAAAATCCAAATGTAAAAGGATTAGAATAAGTTGTTTGACTTGTAATTAGTCAGCACTTACAATAAAGAACAACAGATGGCGGTTACCATCCCTTGTCGGCATCAACTACTAATGGCCAGTGCTACTTTTCAATAACAGGCAAAGTAGAATAATGATGACCAACTTAATCATAAATTTAGTCATATTTTTATCCTTAGTATGATTAACACACTCAGGATCTACGAAATAGCCCGACAGCGGCAACTGGCGGACTATCTTAGCAGATCCGCCTCTGCTCAAAGAGCATTAAAAATATGATAGCATAAAGCCTGTAACTTTGAACAGGCTTTTTTATTCACAAAAATCTTCGAACTGTTTATTCGTTGGAGCAAAAATGAAGTATGAATTAGATAAAACAAGCGGCAATGCCCGTCGTGGTCGTTTAGTATTTGAGCGTCCACAAGGCACGTTCAGCGTAGAAACCCCTGCATTTATGCCAGTAGGTACTTATGGCACCGTGAAAGGCATGACGCCAGAAGAAGTGCGTGCGACAGGTGCAGAAATTCTTTTGGGTAACACTTTCCATTTATGGTTACGTCCAGGGCAAGAAATTATGCGTAAACACGGCGATTTGCACAACTTTATGCAATGGCCTCGCCCGATTTTGACTGACAGTGGCGGTTTCCAAGTATTCAGTTTAGGTAAATTACGTAAAATTACTGAAGAAGGCGTGAAATTCCAAAACCCAATTAACGGCGAGCGGATCTTCCTTTCGCCTGAAAAATCCATGGAAATTCAATATGATTTGGGTTCTGACATCGTGATGATTTTCGATGAATGTACGCCTTATCCAGCGACTTTCGATTATGCGAAAAAATCTATGGAAATGTCACTTCGTTGGGCAAAACGTAGCCGTGATCGCTTTGATGAATTAGGCAATAAAAATGCGCTATTCGGTATTATTCAAGGCGGCGTATTTGAAGAATTACGCAAAATATCACTAGAAGGCTTAGTGAATATTGGCTTTGACGGTTATGCGGTGGGCGGTTTAGCTGTCGGCGAACCAAAAGAAGATATGCACCGCATTTTAGAATATATTTGCCCACAAATTCCTGCGGATAAACCACGTTATTTAATGGGCGTGGGTAAGCCAGAAGATTTAGTGGAAGGTGTTCGCCGTGGTATTGATATGTTTGACTGCGTAATGCCAACCCGTAACGCCCGTAACGGTCATTTATTCGTGACTAATGGTATTGTTAAAATCCGTAATGCAAAATATCGTGATGATACCAGTCTGTTAGATCCTGAATGTGATTGCTACACCTGCAAAAACTACACCAAAGCTTATTTATATCATTTAGATAAGTGTGGTGAAATTTTAGGTGCACGCTTAAATACCATTCACAATTTACGCTATTATCAACGTTTAATGGCAGAAATTCGTCAAGCAATAGAAGATGATCGTTTTGATGATTTTGTAGTAGAATTTTATGCTCGTATGGGCAAACCTGTTCCGCCATTACAATTAGCAGATAAATCATAATTGATGAAAGTGCGGTAGAAAAATGAAACGTTTTTTGACCGCACTTTTTAACAAAGGAAATCTTATGCAAATTCTTGAACCCCAACAATTCGCTACATGGAATGAACCTATTGAAATGCTTTATGCCTGCCATAGCAAGGTAAAACGTTTTTGTCGTCAGTTAAGCATTTTGCCTGATTATCTAGAAAAACACGGCTATACTCAGGCTGTATTAAATGATGTTGAGCAGATTTTAAGCTATTTTAATCGTGCCGCGCCTTTACATCACGATGATGAAGAATTAGATTTTTTCCCTCAATTAGTCAAAGTGGCTCCGCAAGCACAAAGCACCATTGATGAATTGGAACAACAGCACAAAAATTTGCATAAAAATTGGAATGCGTTATCTGCGCAGTTAGAAGAGCTTATTTCTGAACAACGTCAAAATATTGATGAGCATTTAATTGAACGCTTTATTCAAGGTTATGAGCGTCATATTACGTTAGAAGAACCTTTATTTGAAATGGGGCGAGAATTTTTAGCTGATGATGTGTTGTCTGAAATGGGTAAAAATATGAGCATTCGTCGTCAAGTTCCAGAATGAAATATCAGCTCAATTTAACCGCACTTCGATGCCCAATTCCTCTTTTAAGTGCCAAAAAAGCCTTAAAAAATTTAGATAAAAATGATGAGCTAATGTTGATTTTAAACCTTGAAAGTGCGGTAGAAAATTTTTCTATTTTTGCAGAAGAAAATTCTGTTGCTTTGGTCGAGCAATATTACACTTCGGAAAAAGAATTTATTGTTATCTTGAAAAAATAAAATTAATGTACTAGATAATAACTCAAAAACTATTTGCTTATAGATGTAATCGAAGTCAGTAAATTCAAGCATTTTAAAACCAATTTCTGACTATTACGCACTTACTGTCTCTTTTAATCGTAATGTCGTTAAGAAAGAGCAGCAAATTAATAGTTTTTCAAGACCAATCTGCAATTATGACTTTCTATGATACCTTGTGTTATCGCACGATCCATTATTGCACCGATAATCTGGTGTATTTTTTGAGCGTGTTACTTCTATCTGCTATTTTTTCACAAATGCTAACTAACTCTTTTACTTTTATTTCTGATAGATGCTTATCACCAATATAAGGGAAGATATGATTTTTCAATCGTTCCCAATTCTTTTCTCGTGTTTCTGAATTTTTAGCCTTTTCTTTATAAATGCCATAAAAATAACTTTCTGCAACAGAATGAAAAGTATATTTTAAGCAGTTTTCATATTATTGTTGAATGCGTATTTTTTCTTCTTGTGGATCGATACCTTTCGTAAGTGACGCACGATATTCTTCACGTTTAGCGCGAGCATCTAATAATGGATATAGTAACATAATAAGTTGGTGTTACTAATAGTGTTACTAAAAACAGCGATTAAAGACAATTAAAGACGATTAGATATGAGGGGTGAAAGTGCTATAAACCCTTGTGAAACCTGGATAAAACAAAACCCCGCGATTAGTTTTGCGGGGCTTTGTTTAGTCAAATGGTGCTCTGGGCGAGACTTGAACTCGCACGACCTGTGGTCACTACCCCCTCAAGATAGCGTGTCTACCAATTCCACCACCAGAGCGTTAATTTTTATGCTAATCCTATTTTATTGTGGGATGTCGCTATTTTTATTGTCTTTCGCTGGAGCTGCTTGTTGTTGCTGAACTTGCTCTGCAGCTTGTGATAAATCGTCAAAAGCACCTTTTTGAATATTGCCTTTATGTGAATTCATGTTACCTAAAACAAGGGCAATAACAAAAAATGCGGTTGCTAAAATCGCACTAGTACGTGTTAAAAAGTTACCTGCACCAGCAGAGCCAAACATTGTACCTGATGCGCCACCACCAAAAGATGCACCAGCGTTCGCTCCTTTACCTTGTTGAACGAGAATAAACCCGATCAAGGCAATCGCGACAACAACATAAATAAATAAAAGAACTTGATACATTTTTTCTCTCTAATTTGCAATTTTGCAAGAAAACTGGTCGTGAATGTTATAGAAAATTCAATTTTCTCGCAAGTGCTTTGCATAAAAAAAATATTAATTGGTTTAACTTTAATCAGTTTCACCGTTTGATTTACTCGATTTTTTTACCGCACTTTTAGGTTTTGCTCTATCAGATTTAATCATTTTAATGCGACTTAATTGTCTTAATGCATTAAGATCTACAAAACGGACTAAATCAGGTAGCATTTTATTTAGGTTATACATAAATTGCTGATAAGTGGCTTGTTTTTGACTAATGTCTGTGAGTTGCGATTCCCAATGAGCCGTCATATCTGGTTGGGTGGCAATATCTGGTAATGCCTGAATTAAAATTCTTCCTGTTTCTGTACTATGAATATTTCGCCCTTTTTTCGTTAAAAAACCGCGTTTAAAAAGTAACTCAATGATGCCTGCGCGAGTAGCCTCTGTGCCCAATCCATCCGTTTCTCGCAGAATTTTTTTGAGTTCTTTATCCTGTACAAATCGTGCAATACCCGTCATTGCTGAAAGCAAGGTTGCATCTGTGAAAGGCTTTGGCGGTTGAGTTTTTTTACTAATTACCTCTCCGTGTTCACAATACAAAATTTGTCCTTTCTTTACTATTGGTAATAAGGGTTCTTGATTTTCTGTGTCGTCTTCTTTGCCTAATAATTCTTTCCACCCAGCGGTTTGTAAATTTCGCGCTTGAGCGATAAAAGTACCGCCAGCAATGTTTAATGTGATTTTGCTTTTACGATATTCTGCGTCAGGACAAAATTGCATTAAATATTGGCGAGCGATAAGACTGTAAATATTACGTTCTTCTTGTGTTAGATTTACTGGACGATTTTTGGCAGTCGGAATGATTGCGTGATGAGCCTCTACTTTTTTATCATTCCAACAACGATTTCTCTGTTCAGTTGAAATAACAGTTGGTAAGCGTTGATAAGTTTCACAATGGGTTGAAATTGCATTTAGTACATTGTGTCGTTCGGCAAAATGTTCTTCGGGTAAATAGCGACAATCAGAACGCGGATAAGTAATCAAACGATGAGTTTCATACAGGCGTTGGCACGTATCTAATACGGCCTGAGCGGACATACCGAATCGTTTTGCCGCATCAATTTGTAATGCAGAAAGGGAATAAGGCAAAGGGGCGGTTTCTTTTTCACGAACGTCTTTGTATTCGGTTACTTCCGCAGGTTGATTTGTAATACGTTTTACAACGTTTTCTGCCAAGCCTTTAGAGAGCACCCTGCCGTCATCATCTTGGTAATCTTCACAAGCTTTGCTAGGTTGCCATAAGGCACTAAAAAGTGCGGTTGATTTCTCCTGAGTTTTTTCTTCTTTAGTCTCTGGATTAACCCAAGCCTGTACTTCAAAGAAATCTTTGGGCTGGAAATGTTCAATTTCCAAATCTCGACGTACAATTAAACCTAGCACTGGGGTTTGCACTCGGCCAACAGAAAGCACGCCATCATAGCCAGTTTGTCTGCCACGAATGGTATAGGCTCTGGTCATATTAATGCCATAAAGCCAATCTGCGCGGGCTCGTGCGAGTGCAGAGGTGGCAAGAGGAATAAAGTTACGGTTGGGTTGTAATTTTTTTACTGCTTTTTCTACCGCACTTGGATTTAGGTCGCTAATCAAGCAGCGTAAAATTTTATCGCGTTTTTCGGTAGCTAAATTAGCATAGCTAAACACTTCATCTACCAGCAATTGCCCTTCTCTATCAGGGTCTCCTGCATTAACAAGTGTATCCGCTTGATGGATCAGTTTTTCCACCACAGAAAGCTGTTTTTTTACTTCTTTTCGCGGTAAAAGTTGCCATTTTTCAGGAATAATAGGGAGATGTTCTAAACGCCATTGTTTGAATTTAGGGTCATAGGCATCGGGTTCTGCTTGCTCAAGCAAATGCCCCACACACCAAGTTACCACATCATTATCGCCACATTTAATAAAACCATCTCCACGTTGATGGGGTTTGGGTAGCACATCTGCAATAGCGCGAGCTAAGCTTGGTTTTTCGGCGATAAATAAACGCATAATGGTATGAGAAGATTAGTCGATTTGACGACGACCTAGAAATGAGTGGGTAAGCGTTGTGCCGTCTACAGTTTCTAGTTCCCCACCCACAGGGATACCGTGAGCGATACGACTCACTTTGATATTGTGTTGGCGGCACATTTCAGCGATATAATTTGCCGTCGCATCGCCTTCCACCGTTGGATTTGTTGCAAGAATCACTTCGTGGAAAGATTCTTCTACTAAGCGTTTTTGCAGTAAATCTAAGCCAATTTCACGAGGTCCAATACCATCAAGTGGTGATAAGTGTCCCATTAAAACAAAATAACGTCCTGAAAATTGCCCCGTTTGCTCAATCGCTTGAATATCTGCTGGCATTTCAACGACACAAAGCAAACCTGAATTTTGACGGCGTGGATTATTGCAAATGTTGCAAGTGTCTTCTTCCGTAAAGTCTCGACATTGTGAGCAATGACCAATTTTAGACATGGCTTCTGTGAGTGCTTGAGCTAAATTCATTCCACCGCTACGATTACGTTGTAAAAGATGATAAGCCATACGTTGCGCAGATTTAGGCCCTACGCCTGGAAGACAACGTAAGTTTTCAATAAGGTGTTCTAAAAGTGGACTGCTTTGCATAATTTGAGATGAAATATAAGGCTACTTTCCGCTCCCTCTATTTACGGAGGAAGCTACCGAAGGCTTAGGGGGAACCCCCTTCCGTCGCTTTGCGACACCTTCCCCCGCAAGCAGGGGAAGACAAGTGTTCGATTAAAACGGAAACTTCATTCCTGGAGGTAATGGCATTCCAGCGGTAACCGATGCCATTTTTTCTTTTTGTAATTCTTCTGCACGACGTACCGCATCATTAAAAGCAGCTGCGATTAAATCTTCTAACATTTCCTTATCGTCTTCCATTAAAGACGGATCAATGTCAATGCGACGGCAGTTATGTGCACCATTAATTGTGATTTTCACTAAACCTGCACCAGATTCACCCGTTACTTCTAGTTGCGCGATTTCTTCCTGCATTTTTTGCATTTTTTCTTGCATTTGTTGGGCTTGTTTCATTAAGCCGCCTAAACCGCCTTTTCCAAACATAATGTTATCCTTTATTAAGTCAAAAATTGCGTGCATTCTAGCGAAAAAATAGGCTTTTGGGAACTGTGGGATTTATTTAAAATCTCAGAAAATTTCACCGCACTTTTAAGCTATAAAGTGCGGTGAAATTTAGTGGCGTTTATAATGAGGAATTACTCTGGTGTAATCCATTCGACCGTCCAACTTCCTGTACCTTCTGGAACTAATGTTTTTGTCAGATAAGGCAAAATTTCTTTCATTTGGGTTTCTAATGTCCAAGGTGGATTAATTACCACCATACCGCTTGCGGTCATTCCTCGTTGATCGCTATCAGGGCGAATAGCGAGCTCAATTTTTAGAATTTTTCTAATTCCCGTTGCTTCTAAGCCCTTAAAAATACGTTTAGTTTGTTGGCGTAATACAACGGGATACCAAATCGCATAGGTGCCAGTGGCAAAACGCTTATAGCCTTCTTCAATAGCTTTGACGACAAGATCATAATCTTCTTTTAATTCATAAGGCGGATCGATTAGCACTAAGCCACGGCGTTCTTTTGGAGGTAGCGTTGCTTTGACTTGTTGAAAGCCATTGTCACATTTTACGGTGACATTTTTGTCGTCGCTAAAATTATTGCGAAGAATTGGATAATCGCTAGGATGAAGCTCGGTCAATAGTGCACGATCTTGTGGGCGCAACAATTCCGCAGCAATTAATGGAGAACCCGCGTAATAACGTAGTTCTTTGCCACCATAATTGAGTTTTTTGATCATTTTTACATAACGTGCAACATCTTCGGGTAAGTCGGTTTGATCCCACAAGCGTCCAATACCTTCTTTATATTCCCCCGTTTTTTCTGATTCGTTTGAGGATAAACGATAACGCCCCACGCCAGAGTGCGTATCTAAGTAAAAAAAGCCTTTTTCTTTGAGTTTAAGATTTTCCAAAATAAGCATTAAGACGATATGTTTTAAGACATCGGCGTGATTGCCTGCGTGAAATGAGTGACGATAACTTAGCATAATATATTCCTTATTTGTTTAATAACGAAGGCGAGCCAATAGACTCGCCCTATTACACACTAAAGTGCGGTTATTTTTAGAAGAGTTCTTCTGGTTGTGCAGCAGGCGTTGGCGTATTGCCTTCATTGTTCAAGCGTTGCTGTAACTCTGTAGGAACGTAATAACCACGCTCTTGCATTTCCGAAAGATAGGTACGTGTCGGTTCAGTACCTACAATAAAGTATTCTTTGTGTCCACCGTTTGGAGAAAGCAAACCTGTAAAAGTATCAATGCTTTTTTCCACAATTTTTGGCGGCAGTGTCAATTTACGTTCTGGCTTATCACTTAAAGCCGTTTTCATATAAGTGATCCAAGCAGGCATTGCTGTTTTTGCACCCGCTTCTCCACGCCCAAGTACACGTTTGTTGTCATCAAATCCAACATAAGTTGTAGTGACTAAGTTTGCACCAAATCCCGCATACCAAGCCACTTTTGAACTGTTGGTGGTACCTGTTTTACCGCCTATATCGCTACGTTTAATGCTTTGTGCAATACGCCAACTTGTGCCTTTCCAGTCTAAACCTTGTTCGCCATAAATCGCCGTATTTAAGGCACTACGAATGAGAAAAGCAAGTTCGCCACTAATGACTCGTGGTGCATATTCTATTTTCGACGAAGCATTTTTTGCTGCAGCCATTAAATCAATCGCATCTTCTTTAAGTGCGGTGAAATTTGATTGTAATTCTGGCAATTCAGGCACGGTTTCAGGTTGTTGATCTAATTCTTCGCCATTGGTGCTGTCATCTGTTGGTTTTAAGGCATTCTCGCCTAAAGGAATATTGGCAAAGCCGTTGATTTTGTCTTTAGTTTCGCCATAAATCACAGGTATATCATTACATTCAATACAAGCAATTTTAGGGTTTGCGGCAAATAATTCTTTTCCTGTGTTATCTTGAATTTTTTCGATGATATAAGGTTCAATAAGGAAACCGCCATTATCAAACACCGAATAAGCTCTAGCCATTTCTAATGGCGTGAAAGAGGCTGCACCAAGAGCCAAGGCTTCGCTAGCAAAATATTGATCACGTTTAAAGCCAAAACGTTGTAAAAATTCTGCAGTGAAATCAATACCTGCCGTTTGGATCGCACGAATAGCAATCATATTTTTGGATTGACCTAATCCTACGCGTAAACGCATCGGCCCATCATAACGATCAGGCGAGTTTTTCGGTTGCCACAGTTTTTGTCCTGGTTTTTGAATAGAAATCGGGCTGTCTTGTAATACGCTTGAAAGCGTTAAGCCTTTTTCTAATGCCGCCGCGTAAATAAATGGTTTAATAGAAGAACCTACTTGAACCAAGGATTGTGTCGCACGGTTGAATTTGCTTTGTTCATAGCTAAAGCCACCAACAATGGCTTCAATCGCGCCATTATCTGAATTAAGAGAAACTAATGCTGAATTTGCTGAGGGAATTTGTCCTAATTGCCATTCCCCATTAGCACGCTGACGAATCCAAATTTGCTCGCCGACTTTCACAGGATTACTTCTGCCTGTCCAACGCATTGCATTGGTTGATAAGGTCATTTTTTCCCCAGAGGCAAGCAATATATCAGCACCGCCTTTCACGATTCCAATCACTGCAGCAGGAATAAATGGCTCTGAATCTGGCAATTTGCGTAGAAAACCGACAATGCGATCATTGTCCCAAGCGGCTTCATTTTTTTGCCATAATGGCGCACCACCGCGATAACCGTGACGCATATCATAATCAATCAAGTTATTACGCACAGCTTTTTGTGCTTCATCTTGGTCTTTTGAAAGTACAGTGGTAAATACTTTATAACCACTGGTGTAGGCATTTTCTTCTCCAAAACGGCGAACCATTTCTTGACGCACCATTTCAGTGACATAATCAGCACGAAATTCAAATTTTGCGCCGTGATAACTCGCCACAATCGGCTCTTTCAATGCAGCATCATATTCTTCTTTGCTGATGTATTTTTCATCTAACATTCGGCTTAGCACCACATTGCGACGTTCTTCTGAACGTTTTAGCGAATAAAGCGGATTCATTGTTGAAGGTGCTTTAGGTAAACCAGCAATAATCGCCATTTCAGATAAGGTCAATTCATTCAATGCTTTACCGAAATAGGTTTGTGCCGCTGCTGCAACACCATAAGAACGATAGCCTAAAAAGATTTTGTTTAAATAAAGCTCTAAGATTTCTTGTTTGTTGAGGGTATTTTCGATTTCTACCGCAAGCACCGCTTCACGAGCTTTACGAATAATAGTTTTTTCTGGGGTTAAGAAAAAGTTACGCGCTAATTGTTGAGTAATCGTACTTGCACCTTGTGATGCACCGCCATTACTCACTACGACAAATAATGCACGGGCAATGCCGATAGGGTCTAATCCGTGATGTTCGTAAAAACGACTGTCTTCCGTTGCTAAAAATGCGTCAATTAAGCGTTGCGGTACATCAGCTAATTTCACTGGAATACGGCGTTGCTCGCCCACTTCGCCAATTAATTTACCGTCAGCCGTATAAATCTGCATTGGTTGTTGTAATTCAACGGTTTTTAATGTTTCTACTGAGGGCAATTCCGATTTTAGGTAGAAATACAGCATTCCACCAGCCACTAAACCTAAAATACATAAAGTTAATAGGGTGCTTAATATTAATTTTGCGATCCGCATCGTAAAATTCTCGCTTGGTTAATGAATATTCTTGTCAAGAGACCTATGATTTAGTTGTTAAGTATAAAAGATTCAGCCTTTAAAGAATAGGAAAGAATATGCAATTCTCCCTGAAAAATTACCTCACTTTACAAATCGGCATTCATCGTAAGCAGAGTTATTTTGATTTTGTGTGGTTTGATGATCTTGAACAGCCACAAAGTTATCAAATTTTTGTTAATGATCGTGATTTTAAAAATCGTTTTTTACAACAACTAAAAACACAATATCAAGGGAAAACCTTTCCTTTACAGTTTGTGGCAAGCATTCCCGCTCACTTAACTTGGTCGAAAGTATTAATGTTGCCACAAGTGTTAAATGCGCAAGAATGTCATCAACAATGTAAATTTGTGCTTGAAAAAGAGCTGCCTATTTCTTTAGATGAATTATGGTTTGATTATCGTTCTACCCCGTTAAAGCAAGGTTTTCGATTAGACGTTACTGCAATTCGTAAAAGTACTGCTCAAACTTATTTGCAAGATTTTCAGCCATTTAAAATTAATGTATTGGATGTTGCGTCAAATGCTATTTTGCGTGCATTTCAGTATTTGTTGAATGAACAAGTGCGGTCAGAAAATAGCTTATTTTTATTTCAAGAAGATGACTATTGTTTGGCGATTTGTGAAAGATCGCAGCAATCGCAAATTTTACAATCTCACGAAAATTTGACCGCACTTTATGAACAATTTACCGAACGTTTTGAAGGGCAACTTGAACAAGTTTTTGTGTATCAAATTCCCTCAAGTCATACGCCATTACCAGAACACTGGCAGCGAGTAGAAACAGAACTCCCTTTTATTGCACTGGGCAACGCACTATGGCAAAAAGATTTATATCAACAAAAAGTAGATAACTAAATGTCGATGAATTTATTGCCTTGGCGTACTTATCAACATCAAAACCGTTTACGTCGTTTAGCTTTTTATATCGCTTTATTTATCTTGCTTGCTATTAATTTAACTTTGGCTTTTAGTAATTTAATTGAACAACAAAAACAAGATCTGCAAGCGCAGCAAACATCTTTTGAACAACTTAATCAGCAACTTTATAAAACCGCCAAGAAAATTGAACAGTTGCGTAGTGCAGTGCAGGTTGGCGAAATTTTGACATCTATTCCTAAAGAGCAAGTAAAAAAGAGTTTACAGCGGCTAAGTGAATTACCTTTTCAGCAAGGAGAACTGAATAAATTTAAACAAGATGCTCATAACTTAAGTTTGGAAGGTCTCGCACAAGATCAAAGAGAATTTGAACTGATTCATCAATTTTTAAAGAAACATTTTCCCAATGTGAAATTAAGCCAGTTTCAACCTGAACAACAGTCATTGTATTTTCTCTTTGATGTGGAACAAGTTGGAGAAGATAAGTGAAAACCTTTTTTAACGATCCTTTTACTCCTTTTGGCAAATGGCTAAGTCAGCCTGTTTATATACAGAGTTTAACCTTTTTGTTGTTATTAAGTGCGGTGATTTTTCGCCCTGTTTTAGATTATATCGAGGCTAGTGAACATTTTGCTGAAACTGAATATGAATTAGCAAAAAAAAGTTCGGAATTGCTACATCAACAGAAAATTTTAACTTCTTTACAGCAGCAATCGGAAAGTCGAAAACTTTCTCCAGAACTGGCTGCACAAATTATTCCTTTGAATAAACAAATTCAACGTTTAGCTGCGCGCAACGGATTATCTCAGCATTTACGTTGGGAAATGGGGCAACAGCCCATTTTGCATTTACAGCTTATTGGGCATTTTGAAAAAACGAAGACATTTTTAACCGCACTTTTAGCTAATACGTCACAGCTTTCAGTAAGTCGGCTGCAATTTATGAAACCCGAAGACAGCCCATTGCAAACCGAGATTATTTTTCAGCTAGAGAAGGAGACAAAATGAAGTATTGGTTTTTCCTAACTGTATTGCTTTTTATAAATTGCAGTTGGGGGCAGGATCCTTTCGATAAAACACAACGTAACCGTTCTCAGTTTGATAACGCACAAACAGTAATGGAACAGACAGAAATAATTTCCTCAGATGTACCTAATAATCTATGCGGAGCGGATGAAAATCGCCAAGCGGCTGAAATTCCCTTGAATGCTTTAAAATTGGTGGGGGTAGTGATTTCTAAAGATAAAGCCTTTGCATTATTGCAAGATCAAGGTTTGCAAGTTTACAGCATTTTAGAGGGTGTTGATGTGGCTCAAGAGGGCTATATTGTAGAAAAAATCGACCAAAACAATGTTCAATTTATGCGCAAGCTCGGAGAGCAATGTGATAGTAGTGAATGGAAAAAATTAAGTTTTTAAAGGAAGATTATGAAGAAATATTTTTTAAAGTGCGGTTATTTTTTAGTCTGTTTTTGTTTGCCATTAATCGTTTTTGCTAATCCCAAAACTGATAACGAACGTTTTTTTATTCGTTTATCGCAAGCACCTTTAGCCCAAACATTGGAACAGTTGGCTTTTCAACAAGATGTGAATTTAGTGATGGATGAAGCATTAGAAAGTAATATTTCATTGAGATTAGATAATATTGATATGCCACGTTTACTACAAATAATCGCTAAAAGTAAGAAGCTTACTTTGAATAAAGATGAGGGTATTTACTATCTGAATGGAGGGCAATCAGGCAAAGGGCAAGTTGCAGGAAATCTTACTACAAATGAACCGCACTTAATGAGTCACACGGTAAAACTCCATTTTGCTAAAGCCTCTGAATTAATGAAGTCCTTAACGACAGGAAGTGGCTCTTTGCTTTCATCAGCTGGGAGCATTACCTTTGATGATCGTAGTAATTTGCTCGTGATTCAAGATGAACCTCGTTCTGTGCAAAATATTAAAAAACTAATTGCTGAAATGGATAAACCTATTGAGCAGATCGCTATTGAAGCGCGTATTGTGACAATTACGGACGAAAGTTTGAAAGAACTTGGCGTTCGGTGGGGGATTTTTAATCCAACGGAAAATGCTGCGCGTGTAGCGGGCAGCTTATCCGGCAATAGCTTTGAAAATATTGCGGATAATCTTAATGTAAATTTTGCGACAACGACGACACCTGCTGGCTCGATAGCATTACAAGTCGCGAAAATTAATGGTCGATTGCTCGATTTAGAATTAAGCGCGTTAGAGCGTGAAAATAATGTGGAAATTATCGCAAGCCCTCGCTTACTAACCACAAATAAGAAAAGTGCAAGCATTAAACAGGGGACAGAAATTCCTTATATTGTGAGCAATACTCGTAACGATACGCAATCTGTGGAATTTCGCGAGGCGGTGCTTGGTTTGGAAGTCACACCACATATTTCTAAAGATAACAATATTTTACTTGATTTATTAGTGAGCCAAAACTCACCAGGTTCTCGTGTTTCTTATGGACAAAATGAGGTGGTTTCTATTGATAAGCAAGAAATTAATACTCAGGTTTTTGCCAAAGATGGGGAAACCATTGTGCTTGGCGGCGTGTTTCACGACACAATTACGAAAAGCGAAGATAAGGTGCCATTGCTTGGCGATATACCCGTTATTAAACGATTATTCAGCAAAGAAAGCGAACGACATCAAAAACGTGAGTTAGTGATTTTTGTCACGCCGCATATTTTAAAAGCAGGAGAAACGTTAGAGGCGTTGAAGCAAAAAAGTGCGGGGAAAAAGTTACAATGAGTTACTGCCGTTTGTTTTATCACATTGTTTTTAGGACAAAAGACAGTGTTTATGCCATTAATGAAGAAAATGAGAAAATTCTCTATGATTACATTTGGGGATTTGTTAAATCACACCATTCTATACTTCATCGAATTAATGGTATGCCAGATCATCTACATTTATTTGTTGAATTACACCAAACGATTTCAGTAGCTGAATTTGTTCGTAAATTAAAAAAATCGACACACCGTTTTTTAGATGAAAATAAACCATTATTTCCAGAATTTACGGCTTGGTCAGTAGGATATTGCGCATTAACTTATAGCGACAGTGATAAATATCAACTTATTAATTATATTAAGAATCAAAAACAGCATCACAAAGAAACCCATTTCAATGATGAAATGAAGAGCCTATTTCAACGTGAAGGAATAGATTTTAACGTAGAATGGTTTGAGAGAAATGTTTAGTTGTTTTTGGGAATGTTGTAAGCTGTGGGTAAGTATACCCACGGTTAGTGATAGTAATCGTAGTTCCCCTTTGGGGAACGCTTATATCTGCCCTCGGTTTGTAAGCCGTGGGTAAGTATACCCACAGTTAGTGATAGTAATCGTGGTTACCCTTTGGGGAACGCTTATATCTACCCTCGGTTTGTAAGCCGTGGGTAAGTATACCCACGGTTAGTGATGGTAATCGTGGTTCCCCTTTGGGGAACGCTTATATCTACCCCAACGGGGTAGCATTACAATTAGCCTAGGGTATACCTACCCTAGGTCACTGTAGCACTTGTACCTACCCTAGGTTGCAGTAATCACTAATAAGGTTCAAATGAATTTTTTAAATTTTCGCTGTATCCACTGTCGTGGCAATCTTCATATCGCAAAAAATGGGTTATGTTCAGGTTGCCAAAAACAAATTAAATCTTTTCCTTATTGCGGTCATTGTGGTGCGGAATTGCAATATTATGCGCAGCATTGTGGAAATTGTCTTAAACAAGAACCTAGTTGGGATAAGATGGTCATTATAGGGCATTATGTTGAGCCACTTTCAGTGTTAATTCATCGTTTTAAATTTCAAAATCAATTTTGGATTGACCGCACTTTAGCTCGGCTTTTATATCTTGCGGTGCGTAATGCTAAGCGAACGCATCAACTTAAATTGCCAGAAGCAATCATTCCTGTGCCTTTATATCATTTTCGTCAGTGGCGACGGGGTTATAATCAGGCTGATTTATTATCTCGGCAATTAAGTCGTTGGCTGGATATTCCTAATTTGAACAATATCGTAAAACGTGTGAAACATACGCATACTCAACGTGGTTTGAGTGCAAAAGATCGTCGTCAGAATTTAAAAAATGCCTTTTCTCTTGCTGTTTTGAAAAATGAATTTCCTTATCATCGAGTCGCGCTGGTGGATGATGTAATTACTACAGGCTCTACACTCAATGAAATCTCAAAATTGTTGCGAAAATTAGGTGTGGAGGAGATCCAAGTGTGGGGACTGGCACGGGCTTAATATAAAGCACTGGAAAAAAAAACGCGATGAGCGTATTATTTCCGATACTTTCTCTCAAGTATTTAGGACATAATTATGGAACAAGCAACCCAGCAAATCGCTATTTCTGATGCCGCACAAGCGCATTTTAGAAAACTTTTAGACACCCAAGAAGAAGGAACCAATATTCGTATTTTCGTCGTTAATCCGGGTATGCCTAATGCGGAATGTGGCGTATCTTATTGCCCACCGAATGCCGTGGAAGAAAGTGATGTTGAAATGAAATATGACACTTTTTCTGCATTTATTGATGAGGTCAGCCTGCCTTTCTTAGAAGAAGCAGAAATTGATTATGTTACCGAAGAACTTGGTGCGCAACTTACCTTAAAAGCACCAAATGCCAAAATGCGTAAGGTGGCTGATGACGCGCCATTAATTGAACGTGTTGAATATGTCATTCAAACTCAAATTAATCCACAGCTTGCAAATCACGGTGGACGCATAACCTTAATTGAAATTACTGAAGATGGTTACGCAATTTTACAATTCGGTGGTGGTTGTAATGGTTGTTCAATGGTGGACGTTACATTAAAAGATGGCGTAGAAAAACAACTTATTAGCCTATTCCCGAATGAATTAAAAGGTGCAAAAGATATAACCGAGCATCAACGTGGCGAACATTCTTATTATTAGTGAGTTATAAAAAGAAGATTTATAATAACCGCACTTTTGAAAGTGCGGTTATTTTTATGGAGAAAAAATGAAAATACTTCAACAAGATGATTTTGGTTATTGGTTGCTTACACAAGGTTCTAATCTGTATTTAGTGAATAATGAATTGCCTTTTGGTATCGCTAAAGATATTGATTTGGAAGGATTGAAAGCAATGCAAATTGGAGAATGGAAAAATCATCCCTTGTGGCTTGTTGCAGAGCAAATAAATGACGAACGAGAATATGTGAGTTTGCGTAAATTACTTTCACTGCCAGAGGATGAATTTTATATATTAAGTCGAGGAGTGGAAATTAATCATTTTCTGAAAACCCATAAATTCTGTGGAAAGTGCGGTCATAAAACACAACAAACTCAAGATGAACTTGCAGTGCAATGTACTCACTGTGGGTATCGAACTTATCCTGTGATTTGCCCATCAATTATTGTTGCGGTTCGTCGTGGTCACGAAATTCTATTGGCAAATCATAAGCGACATTATAGTCCCAACGGAGGAATATATACGACGCTTGCAGGTTTTGTCGAAGTAGGGGAAACATTTGAACAAGCGGTGAATAGAGAGGTTTTTGAAGAAACGGGGATTTCAATAAAAAATCTTCGTTATTTTGGTAGCCAGCCTTGGGCATTTCCAAACTCTCAAATGGTCGGTTTTCTTGCTGATTATGAAAGCGGAGAAATAACATTGCAGGAAAGTGAAATTTATGACGCACAATGGTTTTCTTATGATCAACCCTTGCCAGAATTACCGCCAACAGGTACTATCGCTCGTAAATTAATTCACGCAACGCTTGAACTCTGTAAAGCGGAAAATAAACGCGATTAATAAATATTCCAACTCTTATAAATTAAGGAAATAAGATGCGAAATCCGATTCATAAACGCTTAGAAAACTTAGAAAGTTGGCAACATCTTACTTTTATGGCTGCTTTATGTGAACGTATGGCACCAAATTTTAAATTGTTCTGTCAAATGAACGAGCTTAGCGTTGAAGCTAAAACGTATCAAAATATTCTCAATTTGGTGTGGGAATATTTAACAATTAAAGATGTCAAAATCAACTTTGAAAATCAGTTGGAGAAATTAGAAAGCATTATTCCCGATGTGAATGATTATGATAGTTTTGGTGTTGTGCCTGCATTAGATGCCTGTCAGGCTTTAGCTGAAATTTTACACGCTATTATTGCGGGAGAAACCTTAGAAAGGGCGGTGGAAATAAGCTTAATTTCGTTGGGAACAATAAGAGCGTTATTGGAAACAGAAACTGGACGAGATTGGTCAGAAAGTGAGCTAAAAGAAAATGAAGATATTCAAACAGAACTTGATGTGCAATGGCAAGTTTATCGTTTGCTTAAAGAATGTGAAAAACGTGATATTGAATTAATTTTAGCTTTAAAAAATGAAATTCGGACTGAGGGCATATCTAACATTGGTATAGAATTTCATCAATAACGTGAGATTTGTCACAATTTTTATAAATCATGCTTTTAATTCATCTCAAGTTAGATTATCCTTTGCACAGCTTTTGCGACGAGTTCGCAAAGATACTTTTAAAGAATCAAATTTTTATTTAACAGAAGGTACAAATTTATGAACAAAACAGATTTAATTGATGCAATTGCAAACGCTGCAGAGTTAAACAAAAAACAAGCTAAAGCAGCGTTAGAAGCGACTTTAGATGCAATTACTGCAAGCCTAAAAGAAGGTGAGCCTGTACAATTAATCGGTTTCGGTACATTTAAAGTAAATGAACGTGCTGCTCGTACTGGCCGTAACCCACAAACTGGTGCTGAAATCCAAATCGCAGCATCTAAAGTGCCAGCATTTGTATCTGGTAAAGCATTAAAAGATGCAATTAAATAATTGATAACATCAATGAAATGAAGCCCTGTCGATTACGCAGGGTTTTTTTATTGTATAGCGTGGCAAATGTAAAAACAAACTTAGTAATAGAATGAATAAGGAAGACTTATGTGTGGTATTGTCGGCGCAGTAGCGCAACGAGATGTAGCGGAAATCTTAATTAATGGTTTACATCGTTTGGAATATCGTGGTTACGATTCAGCTGGTGTTGCAGTAATCAATAAACAAAATGAATTACAACGTATTCGTTGTTTAGGTAAAGTTAAAGCATTAGATGAAGCCGTATCAGAAAAACCATTGATTGGTGGAACGGGAATTGCACATACTCGCTGGGCAACTCACGGCGAACCATCAGAAACTAATGCGCACCCCCATGCGTCAGGTACTTTTGCTGTAGTACATAACGGTATTATTGAAAACCATGAAGAACTTCGAGAATTATTAAAATCTCGTGGCTATGTCTTTTTATCGCAAACAGATACTGAAGTGATCGCACATTTGGTTGAATGGGAAATGCGTAGCACGGATTCCCTTTTAGAGGCTGTGCAGAAATCGGTAAAACAACTCACGGGCGCATACGGGATGGTGGTAATGGATAGTCGTAATCCTGAACATTTAGTCGCAGCTCGTTCTGGTAGTCCGCTTGTGATTGGTTTAGGTATTGGCGAAAATTTCTTAGCTTCAGATCAACTTGCGCTATTAAGTGTTACTCGCCGTTTTATCTTTTTAGAAGAAGGGGATATTGCAGAAATTACACGTCGTACAGTTGATATTTATGATACTCACGGTAATAAGGCTAAACGTGAAATTCACGAGTCTAATCTTGAAAATGACGCGGCAGAGAAAGGTAAATTCCGCCATTTTATGCAGAAAGAAATTTACGAACAGCCAACCGCACTTATTAATACAATGGAAGGGCGTATCAATCACGAAAATGTGATTGTCGATTCAATCGGAAATGGTGCAAAAGACATTTTAGAAAAAGTTGAGCATATTCAAATTGTTGCTTGTGGCACATCTTATAATGCAGGTATGGTGGCGCGTTATTGGTTTGAATCTTTGGCTGGCGTGAGCTGTGATGTTGAAATTGCATCAGAGTTTCGTTATCGCAAATTTGTTACCCGTCCAAATAGCTTATTGATTACCCTTTCTCAATCTGGCGAAACAGCAGATACTTTAGCCGCACTTCGTTTAGCGAAAGAAAAGGGCTATATGGCAGCATTAACAATTTGTAATGTTGCTGGATCTTCGCTCGTACGCGAATCAGATCTTGCATTTATGACGCGTGCCGGTGTTGAAGTCGGGGTGGCATCAACAAAAGCATTTACGACACAGCTAGCTGCGTTATTAATGTTGGTGACGGCACTTGGTAAAGTTAAAGGTCATATTTCTGCAGAAAAAGAACGTGAAATTATTAAAGCAATGCAATCCTTACCTGCTGAAATTGAAAAAGCGTTAGCCTTTGATTCAGAAATTGAAGCATTAGCAGAGGATTTTGCTGAAAAACATCATTCACTTTTCTTAGGTCGTGGCGAATTTTATCCTATTGCGGTAGAGGCGTCTTTGAAATTGAAAGAGATTTCTTATATTCACGCTGAAGCCTATGCGGCGGGAGAATTGAAACACGGACCATTAGCGTTAATTGATGCCGATATGCCAGTGATTGTCGTTGCACCAAATAATGAATTATTAGAGAAAGTAAAATCGAACATTGAGGAAGTGCGAGCTCGTGGTGGTCAATTATATGTATTTGCCGATAAAGAAGCAGGATTTACGCCAAGTGAAGGAATGAAAATCATCACGATGCCAAAAGTCAATGATATTGTTGCACCAATTTTTTATACCATTCCAATGCAATTGCTTTCTTATTATGTGGCTTTAATTAAAGGTACTGACGTAGATCAACCTCGTAACTTAGCAAAATCAGTTACCGTAGAATAAAGTGCGGTTGATTTTAATGTAATAAAAAATACGGTGAAATTTCACCGTATTTTTTAGTTAAATAATCTTCTTTGTTTCCGTGTTTTAATCACTTGAGCAATTAACAATAATGTAAGAATAACCACATATAGTGAAAAAATAACCACCAGCCATTGCACCATCGTTAAACCAAATAATGACCATTGGCTTTCATTACAAGAGCCAGTCGGGTTAAATATAAATGGAAACCATTGATGAAATGGTAAAGTCTCGGGAAAGTTTGGAATAAACTCACATTGTTTCCAAGGGGCTGGATTTATTTGCAAATCAAGATGACGAAACGAAATTAATAAGCCCTTAATACTGCTGAATAAGCCTAAAACCAAGGCGATTAATCTAAGGATGAAAACGCGAGGTTGAAGTAAAGCGATAATGCCCGCTACAAATAAGCCAATCATTGCTAAACGTTCATAAACACAAAGCACACAAGGTTGTAAGCCCATTCCATATTGGAAGTAAAGTGCGGTAGATTCTAAGGCTAAACTTGAAAAAGCCAATAAAAACCACACAAAACGTTTTTCAGAAAATTGTTTTAATAGCGCGAGCATTTTTTCTCCTTAAATTGGCAAAATTAAACCTAAACTTGCTAACCAAATTGTGGCAGCTGGTAAAATAAATTCAATAGCCAGTAAACCAATGATTGAAAGTACAATCGTGTAAGGCAAAGCCATATAAACCATTCTGCCATAAGAAAGGCGAATTAATGGCGAAAGTGATGAAGTCAATAAGAATAAGAAAGCAGCTTGTCCATTTGGTGTTGCAACTGACGGTAAGTTTGTACCTGTATTAATGGCAACAGAAAGCAATTCAAATTGATGCGGTGCAATAACGCCGTTAGTCAGTGCAGCTTTAGCTTCGTTAATATAAACCGTTGCAACAAATACATTATCAGAAATAGAAGAAAGCAAGCCATTAAACACATAGAATAAAGCAAGTTGTGTATTTTCTTCCGCAGAAAGAACGAAGTGAATAATTGGTGAAAAAAGTTTTTGATCAATAATTACTGCAACAACAGAAAAGAATACAACGAGCAATGCAGTAAAGGGTAAAGATTCCTGAAAGGCTTTACCAATAGTATGTTCATCCGTCACACCAGTGAAGGAAGTAGCAAAAATGATGATACTTAAACCAATTAAACCGACTGCGGCAAGATGGAATGCTAATCCAAGAATTAACCAAATTGCGATTAACGCTTGCATACCTAATTTAATTTTATCTTGTTTAGACATTTTTTCTGAATTAGTGCGGTCTAAATCTGATAAGATTTTCCACACTTCGTCTGGTAATTTCTCGCCATAACCAAATAATTTGAATTTTTCGACTAAGAAACAAGTGAGTAATCCGCAGATAAATACAGGAATAGTCACGGGTGCCATACGTAAGAAAAATTCCATAAAGTTCCATTTTGCTTGTTCTGCAATAATTAAGTTTTGTGGTTCTCCAACAACGGTCATTACACCACCAAGTGCAGTACCTACACCCGCGTGCATCATTAAACTACGTAAGAATGCACGGAATTTTTCTAAGATTTCGTGCTGTTGTTCAATAATTTTTCTATCGTCTGAAATATCAACCGCATCAATTAAATTATTGCCTGATGCAACTTTGTGATACACACCATAGAATCCCATTGCGACACTAATGATAACAGCTACAACCGTTAAAGCATCGAGAAAAGCCGATAAAAAAGCAGCACTAAAACAAAAGGCAATAGAAAGTGCAATTTTAGAACGAATTTTGACAAGTAATTTAGTAAATACATAAAGCAGTAATTGTTTCATAAAGAAAATACCTGCCACCATAAACATCAGTAGCAAGATCACTTCAAAGTTTGCCATAATTTCTGCTTTGACGTGTTTGGCATTTGTCATTCCGATAATAATAGCTTCAATTGCTAATAGACCACCTGGTTGAAGCGGATAGCATTTTAATGCCATTGCCAATGTGAAAATAAATTCTGCAACGAGTAACCAACCCGCAATAAAAGGACTGATAAAAAAGAAAACAATTGGATTTATAATAAGAAAAACCACAATGGCAAGTTTGTACCAGTCTGGACTTGCCCCAAGAAAGTTTTTCATAAAAGCCTGAGTATTTGTCATAGTGAACTCCATTATTTTTATCACCTGAACATTGTAATATATCCCCCTTTAAAGGATAATAAAAACCAAGTAATTTTTTTATAAAATTGCATTTTTTTTGATTTTTATCTGATTTTTAATTGTAATGCAAAACAATAACGATATTTTAAAAGCCCAAAGTCCAGCTGCTTTAGCAGAGGAATATATTGTAAAAAG
This sequence comes from Haemophilus sp. HN_Hi16, assembly GCF_049823435.1. Taxonomy (NCBI): domain Bacteria; kingdom Pseudomonadati; phylum Pseudomonadota; class Gammaproteobacteria; order Pasteurellales; family Pasteurellaceae; genus Haemophilus; species Haemophilus sp. HN_Hi16. The sequence goes on along the minus strand of NZ_CP187500.1, from coordinate 579,862 downwards.
TATTTGGCAAGATGTTTTTCCTGCGGGCAGTAATTTACCATCAGAACGTGATTTAGCCGATAAGATTGGTGTAACTCGCACTACCTTACGTGAAGTTTTACAACGTTTGGCTCGTGATGGTTGGCTAACAATTCAGCACGGCAAACCCACTAAAGTAAATAATATTTGGGATGCTGCTGGGCCGAATATTATTGAAACCCTAATTGCTTTAGATATGCAATCCGCGCCCTTAATTATTGATAATATGCTGTCTTTACGTAGTAAAATGTCGGAATCTTACATTTATGAAGCCGTAAAGAATTCTCCTCAAAAATCTGCCGCACTTTTTGCTGAATTAGGGCAATTACAAAACACAGCACAAGATTACACAGAATTTGATTACCAATTATTTCGTCAATTCACTGTTGTTGCCAACAAACCCTTTTATCGTTTAATTTTCAATAGTTTAAAAGGCGTTTATCAGCGAATAGGATTGTTATTTTTTAAAGAAAAAACACACCGTGAATTAACAAAGCAATTTTACTTAGAAATGCAACAAATTTGTCTTGAGGGAAATGCCGATGCAGTAGTGGATTGCATCCGTAAAAATAATTTACGTTCTTCGACCTATTGGAAAGCTATTCTTGAACGATTACCACAGAATTTATCAGATTAATACTGGAAGCGAATTTAAGAAAAAATATAAAACTTTTCTTATAATTACAGAATCATTTTCACTAATTTATCTGCTTTAATCCGTGCAAATTTTTTCAGAAGTTTTTGCACTGGTTCTGGGTATTGATTCAATTCTTCTAATTCAGTGTAATATTTTAATACCTTTGTATGTTGGCGAATTTGGTTTTGCTCTTTTTCCACCTGGGCTAAAAGTTGTTGTTGTGGGTCGTAAATTAATAAGCCATTTTCTGCATCCAAACGCCACGCTCGAGGGTTAAGATTATTGCCCGTAAGTAAAATATAACGATCATCTACCCACACACCTTTTAAGTGGTAGGTATTATCGCCATCACGCCACAAACGCACCACAAGCTGACCTCTTTCAATTTGAGTCTCAAATTTTTCACAGAAACGGCGAAGATTACTTTCATAAAGATAAGGTAACGCCCCTACCATTTTAAATGGTTGTTCTGGTGGAATATAAAAATCGTTTGCGACTTTATCGCCAACAATAATTTCTACTTGTTTACCATTTTCCAACAACGTTGCTATTTTATGTTGCAATGTGCGTGGGAAATTAAAGTATGGTGTACAAATCACCAATTTTTCTTGCACTTGCAAGAATAAATCTTCAATCACTTGATTTAATTCGTTGCCCGATGCGCCTAAGCCAAACAATGGCGATACGCTTAAAACATTTGGTAATTTCACCGCACTTTTTAATGAATATTTTCCATTTTGAGCAAGGTCTTTGCGATAAATGCGAATATTGCTGCGGATCTCTTTAGTTCTAGGGCGGTTGGTCACATCAAGTGGATAAACGGCACTGAAATCTAACAAGTAATCATTGATGAAATTTACCATCGAATCAGCTAATTCGGCATGAGTGATTTTTTGATAGCGGTCATAACGATATTTTTCAAGTTGATGAAGATAGACATTATTAATGCTTGCACCGCTATACAGCACCGTATCATCAAATACAAAGCCTTTAACGTGCAATACACCAAAAACTTCGCGCGTGTTAATTGGCACGCCAAAGAACATATTTGGGTCATCTGGTAACTGATAAGTTTGGCGTTGCTCGCAATACCAATCTGCATTGGTGGCAGATTTCTCCGCACCTAATAAATTGCGTTGTGCGCGATGCCAATCTATTAGAATTTTTACATCCAAGTGTGGATTTTCTTGCTTCACGCGATAAATTTCATCGAGGATTTCCTGTCCCGCTTCATCTTTTTGCCAATAAAGTGCGGTGACATAAATACGTTTTTTTGCGTTTCTGATTAATTCAATAATTTGAGTTTTAAATTCAGCCGGGCTACCCAAAAATTCAATTTGCTCAGCTTGCAAAGCAAGGAATGGCAAATTATTTAAATTTTGTTCAGCTCGTTTGGTTTTATTGATTAACATAATCCATCTCGTGATTGAAGACTAGTGTGCTAGTTTACAATATTTCACGTGCTTATTAATAGAAAAAAGGCTTTTTTTCGTTATAATGCTCACAAATTTTAGCATTTTTTGGCTAAATAATAGCCATTTTAATTCAGGAAAACCCTATGAACGACAAACGCAAACCGTCTTTTCAATCCGCAGGCAAAACCTTTCAAGAACGCTCAGAGGGGGAAAAGTATCGAGAAAAACCAAGCCAAAATCGACCGCACTTTAATGATAAATTTAATGGAAAGAGAAACGAAAAATCTCGTTTTTCTCGTGATAAACAAGAAGTGAAAGAAACTAAAATTACGCAACTTTCTTTATCTCGTGCGCCATCAAATAAAAATGTAGAAAAACCTAAGGTTCAAGTGACGATAAAAAGTACGGGTACGGTTTATAAAACAAAAGAAAAGAAAACGGGTGCACTTTCTCCTCGAGCACCTGAAAAAATTAAGAAAAACCGTGCAGAAGAAATGAAAGTTTACGGTGAAAATGCCTGTTTAGCTTTATTTGCTGAACGCGCTCAAAGTATTGTTCGATTGTGGGCAACCGTACAAATGTCACACAAAATTGGCGAAGTATTGAGTTATTTAGCTGAAAACAAAAAGGCTTATCATATTGTAGATAGCGAAGAATTAGCTCGCGTGAGCGGAACAGAACATCACGGTGGCATTTGCTTATTGGTGAAGAAACCGCGTGCTTTTACGTTGCAAGGATATTTGGATATTCCTCGTAACGAGGATTGTTTAGTGCTATTGGACAATGTGAATAATGCACAAAATATTGGTGGCGTATTGCGTACTTGTGCTTATTTTGGCGTGAAAAATATTGTTGCCGATAATGTGGAAAATCTGTATTCAGCAGCCTCAATGCGTGTAGCAGAAGGTGGCGCGGAATACATTCGTGTGCTAGAAACAGATTATATTGATTCGGCTTTGATGCAATTGCGTGAATCAGGCTATCAAATTATTCACGTATCGCACAATAAACAAGGCGAACCGTTGGATAAAGTGCGGTTAAAAAATAAAGTGGTTTTTGTGCTAAGTGAAAGTTTTACGGAAAGTTTGGCGACGCCAGAAGACACGCAAGTGCGTTTAACGCTCGCAAGCCCAATTAAATCAGGCCTAAACATTGCGGTGAATGCGGGTGTGTTGTTAGCGAAGTGGTATTTTAGATAAGTCTTCATTTTATAGCTTTTTGTTGAGCGTTTAAGTAGAATTCACGACTTCTTTTTTATAAGAAACAATGAAATTTTTTAAACAAATATAACAAAAAGGAATTAACTTATGATGTACAATCTGCCAGCCATAATTTAGCAAAACACAGCAAAAATCAACCGCACTTTAGTGCGAAAATTTCTCTTATTTTCCTTTCTCTTTTTTCTGTTTTAAGTGTGCCTGCGTGGGAGGATAATGTTACTCTCACACAAGAAGAATACAACACATTGATTAATCGAATTACCAATTAGAACAAAAATTTGGCACAAATGGTGCTGGTGGTACAGCTATTGGGAACAACGCACAAGCAGGTTATGTGGGTACTGCAGTGGGATATAATGCGAAAGCTACAGGCAATCTATCTACCGCTATAGGTGTAAATTCTGAAGCAAGTGATAGTGATGCAACTGCGATAGGTTTAGGTTCAAAAGCGACAAAAGTTGATGAAATTGATCGTCGAGGTCGTCGTGGTGCAGCCATTGCTGGTGCGATGGGGCTATTGCCGCAACCTCGACTAATGGTAAATCTTCCATCGGCACGGCGGCTACACATTATCGCGGCGAACAAGCCTTAGCTGTTGGATACTCCCACGTGACGGATAATGGTAAACACATTATCAAACTCAGCGGTGCATCTAATATGTCTGGTAAGAAAGATGTTATGCTTGGTGCTGCTTATGGTTATGAATGGTAATTAAGCGTTTTTTATCAGTGAAATAGAAATATTCTTTATAGAAGCTCAAACTCAATCTGACAGATCTTTTTAAGTTAAAATATCTGTCAGATTAATTTGAGCCTAAATTTTGATCAAAATCATTCTCCATTAAATAATATTGTCAATCATCATTTTTCCACAGTATATATTTCATTGATAAGTTCAATGATGTTCAAGAAATGAACGATAAACAATCAATATTTTCAGTCATTTTATATAACAGTGAATATTGAGGATGGTTCGCCTTTCCCAATGAAGCAATTTATGGTATTTTACGCAAAATTTTTAACTTAAATTAATAAGGAAAACACAATGGAAGCACAAAGCCCAATGTCCACGCTATTTATTTTCGTGATCTTCGGTTTAATTTTCTACTTTATGATTTATCGCCCGCAAGCTAAACGCAATAAAGAACATAAAAAATTGATGTCTGAGCTTGCAAAAGGTACTGAAGTTTTAACTGCTGGTGGTTTAATCGGCAAAATTACTAAAGTAACCGAAGGTAGCGATAGCATCGTGATTGCGTTAAACGACACGACAGAAATTACGATTAATCGTAACTACATTGTGAGCGTTCTTCCTAAAGGTTCATTAAAATCACTTTAAGAGTAACGTTAAATTATTTTCCAGAGCCACGCATTGTGGCTCTGTGCGTTAGAAAAGAAAAGGAAAACTATGTTAAACCGTTATCCATTATGGAAGAATTTGATGGTTATTTTTATTGTGGCCATCGGGATTTTATATTCTCTTCCAAATATTTATGGTGAAGATCCTGCGGTGCAAATTTCCGGTACACGCGGTCAAGAAGCGAATACTAGCGTGCTTGGACAAGTTCAAGATGTGCTTAAAACCAATAATCTTCCAACCAAATCTATCGTGCTTGAGAATGGCTCAATTCTAGCTCGTTTTACTAATACCGATGATCAACTTCTTGCTAAAGATAAAATTGCTGAACGTCTTGGCAATAATTACACCACTGCATTAAATCTTGCTCCTGCGACTCCAGCTTGGTTAAGTATGTTTGGTGCTAACCCAATGAAATGGGGATTGGATTTACGCGGTGGGGTTCGTTTTTTGATGGAAGTGGATATGAATGCAGCACTTGTAAAACGCCAAGAGCAGTTACAAGACAGTTTGCGTGGCGAACTTCGTAAAGAAAAAATTCAATATACTGCTATTAAAAATACTGAGCATTTTGGTACGTTGATAACCTTAGCTAATGTAAGCCAGCGTGCTAAAGCTGAGCGAATTATTCGCCAATTGCATCCAACATTAGACATTACTGAGCCTGATGCTGATAGTATTAATTTAGGGCTATCTACTGCAGCATTAAATGAAGCACGCGACTTAGCCATTGAGCAAAATTTAACGATTTTACGTAAACGTGTTGCTGAATTAGGGGTTGTAGAAGCAGTAATTCAACGTCAAGGTGCGGAGCGTATTGTGATTGAATTACCAGGTGTTCAAGACACTGCACGTGCAAAAGAAATTTTAGGGGCAACGGCAACACTTGAGTTTCGTATCGTAAATCAAAATGTTACAGCCGATGCTATTTCTCGTAATATGTTACCAGCTGATTCGGAAGTTAAATATGATCGCCAAGGTCATCCTGTAGCATTATTTAAACGTGCCGTATTAGGTGGGGAGCATATTATTAATTCAAGCTCTGGTTTAGATCAGCATTCAAGTACGCCGCAAGTAAGTGTAACCTTGGATAGCGAAGGTGGCGAGATTATGTCTCAGACCACTAAAAAATATTACAAAAAACCAATGGCAACGCTTTATGTTGAATATAAAGATAACGGTAAAAAAGATGAAAATGGCAAAACCATTTTAGAAAAGCATGAAGAAGTCATTAATGTTGCAACAATTCAAGGGCGTTTTGGTTCTAATTTCCAAATTACTGGTGTTGATAGTATTGCCGAAGCGCATAATCTTTCTACCTTGTTGAAATCTGGCGCATTAATTGCACCAATTCAAATTGTTGAAGAACGAACAATTGGCCCATCATTAGGTGCGCAAAATGTAGAACAAGGGATTAATGCGAGCCTTTGGGGATTAGTTGCGGTTATTGCTTTTATGTTGTTTTACTACAAAATGTTTGGTGTGATTGCAAGTTTTGCACTTGTTATTAATATCGTATTACTTATGGGATTAATGTCTATTTTACCCGGAGCGACGCTTTCAATGCCAGGTATTGCGGGTATCGTTTTAACTTTAGGTATGTCAGTAGATGCGAACGTATTAATTTTTGAACGTATTAAAGAAGAAATTCGTAATGGTCGTTCAATTCAGCAAGCGATTAATGAAGGTTATAACGGCGCATTTACTTCTATTTTTGACGCAAACTTAACCACAATCTTAACCGCAATTATTCTATACGCGGTAGGAACAGGCCCAATTCAAGGTTTTGCGATTACGCTTTCACTTGGTGTTGCGATTTCTATGTTTACCGCGATTACAGGTACTCGCGCATTAGTTAATGCCCTTTACGGCGGTAAACAACTTAAAAAATTATTAATTTAGGTGGGAAATGATGAAACTTTTTACAAAAGATAAAGGCGGACATTTTATCCGTGAAATCAATGGGATCAAGCTCCCGTTCCCATTGACTGAATTTATGAAAGTGCGTAAATTGGGTTATATATTATCCGCACTTTTAATGGTAATTTCTCTATTTTTTATTATTACCAAAGGATTTAACTGGGGCTTAGATTTTACTGGTGGAGTGGTATTTGATACCCACTTCTCGCAATCCGCTAATCTTGAACAAATCCGTAATAAACTTCACGAAAATGGAATTGAAAGCCCAGTTGTTCAAACCACAGGATCGGTTCAAGATGTAATGATTCGTTTACCTGCAAGTAATAATGATTCTACCATTGGTGAACACGTCAAAAATATGCTACAGAATGTAGATAAAGACATTCAAATTCGCAGTATTGAATTTGTTGGCCCAAACGTTGGCGAAGAATTAGCACAAGGTGCGGTATATGCAACTTTAGCGACATTAGCAATGGTGCTTATTTATGTGGGGTCACGTTTTGAATGGCGTTTAGGTTTTGGTGGTATAGCTTCTCTTGCGCACGACGTAATTATTACGCTAGGGGTATTCTCTGCATTACAAATTGAAATTGATCTCACTTTTGTCGCCGCGATTTTATCTGTGGTGGGTTACTCTATTAACGATAGTATTGTGGTATTTGACAGAGTTCGTGAAAATTTCCGAAAAATTAGACGATTAGATACGATTGATATTATTGATATTTCTTTAACGCAAACTTTATCAAGAACTATCATTACTTCGGTTACCACATTAGTTGTTGTGATCGCATTGTTCTTCTTTGGCGGTCCATCAATTCATAACTTCTCTTTGGCGTTACTTGTAGGTATTGGATTTGGTACTTATTCTTCAATTTTTGTTGCCATCGCCATTGCATACGATGTTGGTTTACGTCGTGAGCATATGATCCCACCTAAAGTAGATAAAGGAATTGATGAATTACCTTAGTTAATTTACGTTTAGAATAAATTAAAAAAATAGTTAATCGAAAATTTACGATTAACTATTTTTTATTTATATAAAAACCTCTAAGAGTACTTAAAATTCAAAAATTATTTAATCTTGAGGTAAGGCATTTATTACGGCTTTTACTAAAGTGGCTAAAGGAATGGCAAAAAATACGCCCCAAAATCCCCATAAACCGCCAAAAATTAATACTGAAATGATAATAATTAATGGATGTAAATTCACGGCTTCAGAAAATAAATAAGGCACAAGGAGATTTCCATCTAAAAGTTGGCTTACAGCAAAAGCAATAATGATGTACCAAAATGTTGGGCTGATTCCAAACTGGAATAAAGCAACCAATGCAACAGGAATAGTGACAATAACTGCGCCAATATAAGGGACGAGAACTGAAAGGCCCACCGCAAAAGCCAATAAGAGCGAATAATTTAGCCCGAAAATTAAGAAAATAATATAAGTGATTAAAGTAACAATCAGTATTTCTAATAATTTTCCGTGAATGTAATTAGAAATTTGCTGTTGCATTTCTTTCCATACTTTGAAGGCTAAGTTTCTATTTTTCGGTAAGAAACGGCTCACGCCTTGTAAAAGTTCTGATTTATCCTTCAACATAAAAAACATCATTAATGGTACTAAAAAGGCATAAATTCCTAAAGAAACCAAGTTCATGATGGAGGCTAAAGAAAGTTTTACAGCTGATTCACCAAAACCAAGGATTTTTTCTCGTACAGAATTGAAAATAGAATCAACCATTGAATAATCAATAAGTTCAGGATAATTTTCGGGTAAATTGAGTAGCCATTCATTAGATTTATTAAACATAGCGGGCAAATCACTTAATAAGGAAATAGTTTGATTCCATAACATTGGCACCAATACCAAAAAGAAAATTGCTGCTAGACCAATAAAACTACCGAAAATAAGAATTGTCGCTAACATTCTTGGGCATTTTAAATATTGATTTAAAAAATTGATTGGCATTTCTAGTAAATAGGATAGTACTAGAGCAATTAACAAAGGTGCGATTAAATCTCCAAAAAAATAAATGGAGATAAAGCCAAATAATAATATTGCTAATAGTCCCATCGCTTGCGGATCACTTAAACGGCGCGAGTACCAGCTTTTTAACATTTCTAGCATAATTTCTTTTCCTATAAGTATTTTTCGCCATTATAAGTTAAAATTTACAGTGTTTATAGCTACTAAAAGGAAATCCTATGTCTGTTATTATTTATCACAACCCACATTGCTCAAAAAGCCGTGAAACGCTAGCATTATTAGAAAATCAAGGTGTTCAGCCAATAATTGAACTGTATTTACAAAAGCAATATTCCGTTAATGAATTACAAAGCATTGCCAAAAAATTAGGCATTGATGATGTTCGTCAAATGATGCGAACGAAAGATGATTTATATAAAAGCTTAAATTTAGATAATTTAGAGCTCTCTCAAGCTGAATTATTAAAAACCATGAGTGAACATTCAGCACTTATTGAACGCCCAATTGTTATTAATGGCGATAAAGCTAAAATCGGGCGTCCGCCAGAAACTGTACTTGAGATTTTGTAATTTAAACGTTTGCATGTATAATACACCAGCCGTGGAAATCCTTCCGCGGCTTTTTTAAGGAAAATTTATGAGAAAGAAACAAAAAAGTGCGGTTGAAAATGAAACCGTTTATTTGCACACTCGAGGCGTGATAAAAAATAATGCAGTGATGGCATTGCTAGGCGATAAATTATTTCGTCAGCGTGTTGAGAAAAAACGTAAAGGGAAAGGCAGTTACCAACGTAAGGCGAAACACCCAGGGAAAATGTTTGAAAAGCCCGATTATAAATTTTTTGATTACAGAGACTTTATAATCGGGTTTTTCTTAGGTTAAAATAATAAGGAGTAAAATATGTCAAAACAGCCTCAAATTCTACTTAATAATACGTGGAATGTGCGTATTAGTGATCCCGGAGAGGAGGGGGCAAAAAGCCATTTCTTTGAAACGATTTATTTAACTCTAACAGCTTATTTTGAAGAAAATAACATACGCTATGAATTTGTGCGTAAAGTGGAGGATCAAATAAAAATTCAGCGTTCTTTTACAGAGTTAAATGAATTGTTCAAATTTTTAGGGGGTTATTTTGATCCCGTCTCGATTGGTCTAGTCGGTGTGAAAATTGGAAACTTAGGGATAAAATCAGAATAAAATATTGATTAATCTATAAAATTTCACACTATATTTTACGATTATTGTAAAACAAAGATCGCACTTTAATGATATAAATTACATAAAAAAGTGCGGTTATTTTTTCTTTATTTTGATAAGAAAAATGGATTACTTAGCAACAAATTTCTTGTACGACAAATTGTAATGAATGTCTCGAAAATTGTTGTTGTTTGCGGTGTTTTAAACGTCTTAAACGTAGATTACGTGATAAAGAACTTTGTTGTAAATTAGCTTTCTTTTTAAGAAAAGTTTTACGTTTTAACATTTTATTAATCCTTATTTTCTTTTATTTCTTCTAAATTTTTAACCGCACTTTCGTTGTTGGCATTATCATTCGTTGTTTGATTTTCTTGGACTCGATGATAATTCACTATGCTATTCATATAGCGGCGAATATTTTCTACATATTGATGGGCTTCATAGCCTCGCGCATAGCCGTATTTCAGTTGGGAATAATAGCGTTTTTCTGCTAATAAAGGCAGATTTTTTTTCACATCGAGCCAATTATCTGGATTTCCTCCAAGATTTTGAGTTAAACGGCGTGCATCAATTAAGTGACCGAGTCCTATGTTATAGGCAACTAAGGCAAACCAAATTCTTTCTTCCTTTTCAATGCTTTCAGGAAGCTGACTAATCAACCAGTGTAAATATTCTGAACCAGCTTTAATACTTTGTTCAGGATCTGTTCTATCGCTGATTTTCATATGTTGTGCGGTATTTTTGGTGAGCATCATTATGCCACGTACTCCAGTTGGCGATGTTGCGTCAGGATTCCAATGAGATTCTTGATAAGCCACTGCTGCGAGTAGTCGCCAATCTAATTCACCTTTGTATTTTTCAAAGAGCGGTGAGAATTGTGGCAGGGTATTTTCAATTGCGTTCATATAAGAGCGCATATCCACGTAATCAAATTGTGAAATATGTCCTAAATATTTTTCTTTTAAATTATCTAAAAGTCCCGTTTCTTCGGCATTATTCATAAAATTGAGTAAAGCCGTTTGTAGATCGCGGTAGGGGCTATTGGGTAAATACCAGTGAACGTTTGCTTCATCAGTAATATCAAAGGCAATGGCTAATTCTGGTTTGATTTGTTGAATTGCAGCAATATCAATAGAATTTGCAATAACGTAAGGAATTTTGCCTTCAGCCAGTTGTAGTAATAGTTCTTCTTGAGTAAGTGCTTGATTTATTTTCCAAATTAATTGTGGATATTGTTTTTGTAATTCTTTTAGCGTTTCTTCTAATGCTAAATTATTTGAGATATAAATATCTTTCTTTACGTTACCTAAATTTTTAGGACGATTTTCATTTTTTCGATAAGCTAATTGCCATGAAGCAGAATGATATGCAGGACCTATTTGGAAACGTTCCGCATTTTTAGGATGGTATAAAAGGTGGGCGGCAGCTAAATCAATATTGTGTTTATTAAGTTCATCAAATAACTGCTCTTGATTATCGAAAATTTTCATTTCGAGTTCTACGCCTAAAGTATCGGCAAATGCTTTGGCTAATTCATATTCAAAGCCTCGTTCGCTATCTTTATTAATAAAATAAGAAATCTGGTTATTTATTGTTCCTACATAAAGTGATCCCCTAGCTTGAATTGCAGTATAATGATTTTCTTCAGTATGACGTAAAAATTGCCATGGGAACACCATATCAATAGCCCAAAATAATAACGCTAGAGCAGTAATAATACGTAAAAAAAGACCTTTCAATGATTTTTCCTATATAAAAAAGTTATGGGATTGTAGCCAAAACTTTCACTATAGACAATAAAAAGCCCCCTTGAGGTTCAAGGGGCTAAGTGTATCTAAAATATCAGACGATTTATTTTTAGAATGATGATCTACGATCACGGCGTGGTTTATCGCTAAAAGTGCGGTTACTTTTTTCATTAAATTTACGATTTCCACGATTATCATTGCCGCGTTCACGTCCGCGCTCTCCACGGAAATCGCCACCACGACCTTTACGTTTACCGTTAAAATCATCGCTGCCACGGGAATTATCGGATTTTACTGCACCTAAGAAAGACATTTGCATTTGTTTATTCAATACTCGTGTTTTTCCGAATTGTTGCAATAATTCTTTCGGCATACCTTGTGGCAATTCAACGGTAGTGTAATCATCATAAAGTTTGATATGACCAATATAACGGCTGTTAATATCGCCTTCGTTAGCAATCGCACCAACGATATGGCGGACTTCTACACCATCTGCACGACCGACTTCGATACGATATAAATCCATTGGTTGTGGATTTCCATAGCCTTTACGTTCGCCACGACGTTCAGCTGAACGTGGATTTTCACGGCGATCACCGCGATCATTACGTTCACGACGACGTTTTTCCATTGGTGGATCAGGTGGAAGAATGAGTTTTTGTTTGCCTTGAAGCAGCATCAACATTGCTGCAGCAATATTTTCTTGATCCTGATCGGCTGTGAATAAGTCTTCTAATAAACTACGATATTGCTCTAAATCGTGATGCTCGAGTTGTTTCGTAATTTTGGCGACAAATTTTTTGCGGCGGCATTCTTGTAACACAAGATGATTTGGCAATTCTACTTCATTGATACCTTTTTTCATTAGGTGTTCAATATTACGAAGTAAACGACGCTCGCGAGGTTCAACAAATAATAAAGCACGGCCAGAACGACCTGCACGACCAGTACGCCCAATTCGGTGTACATAAGATTCTGCATCAAGCGGAATGTCGTAGTTCACCACAAGGCTGATACGTTCAATATCAATACCGCGTGCAGCCACATCGGTTGCCACAACAATATCTAAACTGCCGTTACGTAAGCGATCGAGGGTTTGTTCGCGTAATTGTTGTGTCATATCACCATTAAGTGCGGCAGAACGGAAACCATTTTTTTCAAGTAGTTCTGTAATGTCTAACGTGCCAGTTTTAGTGCGAGCAAAAATAATCGCTGCATCAAAATCTTCCACTTCTAAGAAACGAAGAAGGGCTTCGTTTTTACGCACGCCGTGTACATACCAACAACTTTGGTCGATATCTGGGGCATTTTCGTTATTCACTTTGATCTTCACTTCTTGTGGATCATTCATAAAACGTTTCGTAATACGACGGATCGGTTCAGGCATTGTTGCAGAGAATAACGCAGTTTGATGATTTTCTGGTAATTCTGCCATGACGGTTTCTACATCATCAATGAAACCCATGCGTAGCATTTCATCGGCTTCATCTAATACGATAAAACGAAGTTCAGAAAGATTTAATGTTCCGCGACGAATATGGTCAAGAATACGACCTGGTGTACCCACAACCACTTGTGCGCCTTGTTTTAATGCACGAAGTTGGATGTCATAACGTTGGCCACCATATAAGGTAACAATGCGAGTACCCTGTGCATATTTAACAAATAGTTCGCACGCATCGGCAACTTGAATAGCAAGTTCGCGTGTAGGTGCCATCACTAACATTTGTGGATGTTTTTCACTTGGATCGATTTGCGCGAGTAAAGGCAGTGCAAAGGCAGCGGTTTTACCACTACCCGTTTGTGCCATACCTAGCACATCATTGCCACTGAGCAAATGTGGGATACAAGATTGTTGAATTGGAGAAGGTGTTTCAAAACCTAAGTCAGAAACAGCTTTTAAGATGAACTCAGGTAAGCCTAAGTCATTAAAAGTAATTTTGTCAGTCATTAAAATACTCGAATATAAATAAGGAAAGCTCAACGGGCTTTCGGTTTATTAAGTTGAGCAGAGCGAATGAATTTTTCTATTCGTTCTACTGCAAAGAGCGGTAAGTTTTGGATTGATTTTTAGAAAACAATCGCTTTTGCCACCGCACTTTTCTCTTCTTTTTCGTCTTCTGTTTGAACCGGTTTTAATTTCATGAGTTCAAACGCGGCAAAACGATACTCAACAAAGTTATAAACCTGATTTGCCATAGCTAGTTTAAATAAAGCTGCTGCTTCATCTACTAGCCCTACATTGAGTTTTTGTTTTGCTAGATAAAAATAGGTTTCTGTGAGAATTTCAGCATATTGTTGTGAATTTTCGGCAAATTCACTTGCACGTTGTTGTAATTCTTCTACAGAGATGTGCCCTAAGTAATATTGAACGATGTGTGTACCCCAGAAGTCCTCTGATAGCCCTTTTGCTCGTTCAACAAGGTTTGTTTGGGCTTCTTGTGGTTTTAATTTTTGTTCGTTCAAATATAGCCATAAGACACGATAGGGATCTTTTTTATCGGCTTGGTAGAACTGTAAGAAATCTTGCTGAGCAAGATGGTAGCGCCCTACATAATAAAAATTTAAACCACGATTAAGGTGGGTATAGTCATAACCTGAATCTAATTCAAACACCGTATTGAAAGCATCCAATGCGCCGTCGTAATCTTCTTCAAGCAATAAATAAAGCCCTAAGTAATTATACACAGATGCCATTTTCGGCTGTAATGCAAGGGCTTGAGTAAGATCATAACGAGCAAGTCCCCATAATCCAAGAGAATCATAGAGTACGCCACGTTCAAAATGTAGCGATGCACGTTCTTCATTACTCATTTTTCCAACCAGTAGTACTTGGCTTAATCGCACGATCATCACTTCTTGTTCAAAGTGAGTATTCGGGTTTTGTTCAGCCAACACGACATGATTTTTAGACACAAAACCGCCCCTAGACTGAACACAGCCAGTAAGGAGTAAGATCGCACATAAGCTAAATAAATAGACTATAAAATGGCGAGATAAGCGAAAACACCGCATTTGCTTTCTTTATGCCTAAAAGTTGGAAAACAACAAAACTTGGCAGCGAGTGCTACCAAGTTTTGATTCTATATTCCAAGATTATTCCTGTTCTTCGACAGGATCTTCTTGGTTAATTTCAGTTTCTTGTTTTGGAGCCAAGTCTTTCATTGTTAAACGAATACGACCTTGACGATCGATTTCAACAACTTTTACGTTTACTTCTTGCCCCACTTGAAGGTAATCGCTAACTTTTTCTACGCGCTCTTCAGCAATTTGAGAAATATGAACTAAACCTTCTTTATTTCCAACGATTGCGACGAATGCACCAAAATCAGCAAGACGAGTGACTTTACCTTTGTAAATTGCGCCAGCTTCAACTTCTGCAACGATTTCCTCAATACGTCCCATTACGTTTTTCGCTGCATTGCTATCTACTGCGGCAATTTTCACTGTACCATCGTCATCAATATCAATTGATGTACCAGTTTCTTCAGTTAGTGAACGGATTGTTGCACCACCTTTACCAATCACATCTTTGATTTTCTTAGGATCGATTTTCATTGTATAGATGCGCGGTGCGTAGTCAGAAATATCAGCACGTGGAGCAGGAATTGCTTGTTCCATGACACCAAGAATGTGCATACGTGCACTTTTCGCTTGGTTTAATGCAATTTGCATAATTTCAGGGGTGATACCTTCAATTTTGATGTCCATTTGAAGTGCTGTTACACCTTCGCGTGTACCAGCCACTTTAAAGTCCATATCACCTAGGTGGTCTTCATCACCTAAGATATCTGAAAGCACCACGAATTTCTCTTCTTCTTTCACTAAGCCCATTGCGATACCTGCAACAGCAGCTTTGATTGGAACACCTGCATCCATTAATGCTAAAGATGCACCACATACAGATGCCATAGAAGAAGAACCGTTAGATTCAGTGATTTCAGATACTACACGCACAACATACGGGAATTCTGCAAGGCTTGGCATAACCGCTGCTACACCACGCTTTGCTAAACGACCGTGACCGATCTCACGACGTTTTGGTGAGCCGATCATACCTGTTTCACCTACAGAATATGGAGGGAAATTATAATGGAATAAGAAGTGATCTTGACGTTCACCGGTTAATTCATCAATGATTTGTGCATCACGTTCGGTACCTAAGGTTGCAACAGCTAATGCTTGCGTTTCGCCACGAGTAAAAATCGCAGAACCGTGAGTACGTGGTAATACACCAGTGCAAATATCTAATGCACGAACAGTATCAACGGTACGACCATCAATACGTGGTTCGCCTGCAATGATACGCCCACGCACGATTTGGCTTTCAAGTGCGGTAAAAATATCCACGATTTTACCTTCGCTGATCTCTTCATCTTCAGCTGTGATTTGTGCAATTACATCAGCTTTAATCGCATCGATTTGTTCGTAACGTAATTGTTTTTCAGTAATGCGGTATGCATCGCCTAAACGTGCTTCAGCAATCGCTTTTACTTTGTTGATTAAATCTGTGTTTGGTTGTGGTGCAACCCAATCCCAACGTGGTTTGCCAGCTTCTTTTGCAAATTCTTTGATTGCTTCAATCACAACTTGTTGTTGTTGATGACCGAATACTACCGCTGCTAACATTTGTTCTTCAGTTAAAACGTCTGCTTCAGATTCAACCATTAATACGGCTTTGTCAGTACCTGCAACCACTAAGTCCAAACGGCTTTGTTTTTGTTCTGCCATAGTTGGGTTTAATACGAATTGGTTGTCGATGAAACCAACACGTGCTGCACCGATAGGGCCGTTGAAAGGCACACCAGATAAGGTTAATGCTGCAGAAGCACCAATCATTGCCACTAAGTCAGGGCTGATTTGTGGGTTTACAGAAACCACGGTTGCTACAACTTGAATTTCGTTGAAGAAACCTTCAGGGAATAATGGACGAATTGGACGGTCGATTAAACGTGCAATTAAAGTTTCGCCTTCAGATGGACGACCTTCACGCTTGAAGAAACCACCCGGGATTTTACCCGCCGCATAAGTACGCTCTTGGTAGTTTACGGTTAATGGGAAGAAGTCTTGACCTTCTTTCACATCTTTTTTAGCAACAACAGTCACGAATACCGTGGTATCGTCCATGCTTGCCATAACCGCAGCCGTTGCTTGACGTGCAATCGCACCGGTTTCTAGAGTAACGGTATGCTGACCGTATTTAAATTGTTTAACAATTGGATTCACAATGTTTTCCTTAAAATTTATATTAAAAACAATGCCTTATTTTCCAGATTGCGACTAGCAAAAGAAATCTCTCGAAAAAATGACCGCACTTTGAGCGTTTAAAAATTTCTTTTGATAGCCGCACGCTAATGTAGAAAATAAAGCCTAAGCATTATACAGAGGTTTTTGTGTGATTGGTAACTTTATTTCATTTAACCGACTTGGTATCATAGGATAACTTTTATCCACTATAAGGAAAATTCTATGATTATTAGCAGCTTAACCAGCCCAAATTTTAAAGTTGGTTTACCAAAAGCGATTGCTGAAGTATGTGATTATTTGAATACGTTAGATTTGAATGCGTTAGAAAATGGTCGCCATGATATTAACGATCAAATTTATATGAACGTAATGGAACCAGAAACAGCAGAACCAAGCAGTAAAAAAGCAGAGTTACATCATGAATACTTAGATGTTCAGGTGTTAATCCGCGGTATGGAAAATATAGAAGTTGGCGCTAATTATCCTGATTTGTCTAAATATGAATCTTATAACGAAGCGGATGATTATCAACTTTGTGCAGATATTGATGATAAATTCACCGTTACAATGAAACCAAAAATGTTCGCTGTATTCTATCCTTACGAACCGCATAAACCTTGCTGTGTAGTGAATGGAAAAACAGAAAAAATAAAAAAATTAGTCGTAAAAGTACCTGTTAAATTAATTTAATTTTTATTTGCAGTATTTCAAAAACAATTAATCCCACTCAAAAGAGCGGGGTTAATTGTTTTATATGCGCCAGAAATTTAGTTTATGCAGGAACGCGTTCTGTTACGAGCATTTGTAGTTTTCGTAAAATAACATTTAATACTACGCCATAGGCTGGTACGAATAATATAATGCCGACAAATAGCTTAAACAGGTAATCTACAAAGCCGAGTTGTACCCAGTGTTCAGCCATGAACGGATCGGCACTTTGATAGAAGGCTACACTGAAGAAAACAAACGTATCCGCCATTGAGCCAAATGTCATTGAGCTAGTTGGCGCCACCCACCAAGTTTTTAACTGGCGTAAGCGGTTAAATACGATCACATCCAGTAATTGTCCTACCACGTAAGCGGCAAAGCTCGCAATAGCAATACGGAATACAAACAGATCAAAATGCGTTAATGATTCAAAACCTTGGAATTTGCTTTCAGAGAATAAAACCGATATGACGTAACTTACAATAAGTGCAGGAAACATCACCACGAAGATGATTTTTCTCGCATCTTCCGCACCGAAAATACGTACAGTTAAATCGGTAGCTAAAAAGATAAATGGGAATGTGAGCGTTCCCCAAGTGCTGTGGAAGGAAAAATCGTTTGCTGCACCAAGTGCGGTCAATTTTAGCGTGATTTCAAAAGGGATTTGAACAAAGTAATTGCTTGCGGCAATGATGAATATGTGGAAAAAGCTGAGCCAGATGATTGCACGACGTTTTTGTTGATCATTAAAGATCGGAGAGTTTAATTTCATGTTGTACCTTTTTAGTTTAAATAAATCGGGGTTAGGGAACCCGAGGTTGAATATAGGGGGCTAGATGATACGCATATTTCTAATAATTGCAAGAGTTGATTACATTTGCGTTTTATATTTTATGGTAATTGACGAATGCTTTTAGGGTCTTTATTCTACTTGCATTTTTCATCAAATTTGAAAGGAGAGAAAATGGAATTACACAATATTCGTGATGAATATACTAAACGCGTGCTTTCACAAAATGATTGCTATGAAAATCCAATTTCGCAATTTGAACAGTGGCAGAAAGAGGCAATTCATGCGCAAGTTAATGAGCCTACCGCAATGAATATTGCGACTGTTGATGAACAAGGTCGCCCAAATAGCCGAATGGTTTTGCTAAAAGAAGTCACTGAACAAGGTTTTGTCTTTTTTACCAATTATCTTAGCCGAAAAGGCAGCTGTATTGAGAGTAATCCTTATGTCGCGCTGACTTTCTTTTGGCCTGAATTGGAACGCCAAGTGCGGATTGAAGGTAAGGCGGTTAAAATTTCAGCAGAACAATCCGATAAATATTTTGCTACCCGACCTTACACCAGTCGTATAGGTGCTTGGGCAAGTGAACAAAGTGCGGTGATTTCTAATTATAAATCTTTACTAGCAAAAGCCGCATTGGTTGTTGCTAAACATCCGTTAAACGTGCCTCGACCAGATTATTGGGGCGGCTATTTAGTCGTGCCAGAAACCGTGGAATTTTGGCAAGGGCGACCAAGCCGTTTACATGATCGCATTCGTTATCGTAAAGAAAGCGATAATTGGATTAGAGAAAGACTTTCGCCTTAGTAAATTGAGCATAAAAATAACCGCACTTTAGTTGTATCCCCAAAGTGCGGTTAATTTTTTTACAAATTTTCGTGCTAAAGTTGTTTATTAATGCGTGCTAGTACTTGTCGTTGTACGATTTGCCCGTTTACGATCGTTTTCCGTTAAAAGTTTTTTACGGATACGAATCGATTCAGGTGTCACTTCCACTAATTCATCGTCATCGATAAATTCAATGGCTTGTTCAAGACTGAATTTTACAGGTGTAGTCAGCACAATCGCATCGTCTTTACCTGACGCACGCATATTGGTCAGTTTTTTACCTTGTAAGCAGTTTACAGTTAAGTCGTTTGAACGACTATGAATACCGATAATTTGCCCTTCATAAACTTCCACGTTTGCATCAATCATTAACTTACCACGTTCTTGTAAGCCAAATAATGCGTAACCCAGTGCTTTACCTGTTGCGTTTGAGATTAATACACCATTTTTACGTTGGCCAATATCTCCACCTTTGATTTCATCATAGTGGCTAAAGCTTGAGTAAAGTAAGCCTGTGCCAGAAGTCATGGTCATAAAATCGCCACGGAAACCAATTAATCCGCGGCTAGGAATGATATATTCTAAGCGAACGCGGCCTTTACCGTCAGGCAACATGTCTCGAACTTCACCTTTACGGATACCCAATGCTTCCATCACTGAACCTTGATGCTGTTCTTCCACATCGATAGTTACTTGTTCGTATGGCTCTTGTTTTTTACCGTCAATATCACGATAGATTACTTTAGGACGAGAAACGGCAAGTTCATAACCTTCACGACGCATATTTTCAATTAATACAGAAAGATGTAATTCCCCACGACCAGAAACACGGAATTCATCTGGGTTTGGGGTTTCTTCTACGCGTAATGCCACGTTGTGAACCAATTCTTTATTTAAACGTTCAAGAATTTGACGTGATGTGACATATTTTCCTTCTTGCCCTGCAAATGGAGAGGTGTTTACACAGAAGAACATGGTTACTGTTGGTTCATCAACAGTTAATGATGGCAGTGCTTCAACTGCGTTAATATCACAAATCGTATCTGAAATATTTAATTCTCCTAAACCCGTGATCGCAACAATATCGCCTGCATAAGCAACGTCTTCTTCATAACGTTGTAAACCAAGATGACCAAGTACTTGACCGATACGACCTTGACGAGTTTTTCCTTCACTATTGATGATAGTAACAGGTTGATTTGGTTTAATTGAACCACGCTTAATACGACCAATGCCGATAACGCCTACATAGTTGTTGTAGTCTAATTGTGAAATTTGCATTTGGAATGGCGCATCAAGTTCTACTTTGGGCGGTTCTACATATTTCACAATGGCTTCAAATAATGGCGTCATATCTTCCGCTAAATCTTCGTGTTCAAGACCTGCAACACCATTTAATGCTGAAGCATAGATAATTGGGAAGTCTAACTGTTCATCGCTTGCACCAAGATTGACAAATAAGTCGAATACTTGATCTACAACCCAGTCAGGACGCGCACCAGGGCGATCAACTTTATTGATGACCACGATTGGTTTTAATCCGTGAGCAAATGCTTTTTGAGTCACGAAACGCGTTTGTGGCATTGGGCCATCAAACGCATCAACAACTAATAGAACAGAATCTACCATAGAAAGCACACGTTCAACTTCGCCACCGAAGTCGGCGTGTCCTGGAGTATCCACGATGTTAATACGGTAGTCATTCCAGTTAATCGCGGTATTTTTTGCAAGAATTGTAATGCCACGTTCTTTTTCAAGATCATTTGAGTCCATAACGCGTTCATCTACATCACCACGTGCAGATTCAAAAGTACCAGATTGTTGCAGAAGTTTATCTACAAGAGTGGTTTTACCATGGTCTACGTGCGCAATAATTGCGATGTTACGGAGTTTTTTAATATCAATTTCGTTTTTCATTATCTAATGCTTCGAGTAAGGTGCAATTTTGCACGGTATATGATTTTATAAAAAAGGTGCAATTTACTGCACCTAATCCTAATATAGGTTGTTGTCTTATGTTGAAGAAAACGAGGCATTATACCTCAGGTTTATTTGCGTAGTCTCATTTTCTTTGCTTTCAAAGCTTTTTTTATATCATTAGGTAAACGTAATATATCCCAGATCAACCGAAAAACCAGATTTTGGTAAATTCTTGGTTTGGAATATATACCAATTTTTTTATATACAAACTTCGGCGGAATTAAAATATCTTGCGTGTAATTTTTCTTTTCTTCAGGAATAAAAGTAAATGGGTTATTCAGTGGTGATAAAGGAAAATAATTACATAGAGGACTTTCTGGCGAAATACAGTAAATATTTACACCATAATGTTTTTGTAAGAAATAAAGTGCATTTAAATCATATTCCATAGAATGGATATCATTTTGACTTTTATTTTGTGAAAAAGAAGGTAATAATTTAATAATATTTTCTTTTTGATGATGAAATGCGTAAGGATTCCCTTTTTCTTGATAAAAATCAATGCCTGTCAAATAAAGATCTTTATAACCCATAGCAGTTGCCACTGCACACATATAGACGCCTGATGTAATCCTCTTATTCTCATATAGTTCGTGATATTGTAAATGAGCATCAAAAGCTCGTAGTTTTTTTAAATAGTTATGACCAAGATCAATTTGTGGTAATAATTTTTCTAAACGCTGGATTATCTTTAATTCTGAATCCCCTAAATTCAGAAAAGATGACAAAATAATATCAGCATATTCATATTCATTATTTTTAATTAATTGCAGAAACGTATAGTATTGTTCAAAAATTACAGAAAAATTAAAAAATACCTTTTTTATTTTCTTACCAAGAAAATAATGATCTTCAAAATAAAATTGATTGCAACGGAAAACATCATAATCTTTAGGTAATAAACTATAGTCAATTGATTTTAAACTTGTTCCATTACCTGCAATAATGACAGACTTTGATTGATTGATTGATTGATTGATTGATTGATTGATTGATTGATTGATTGATTGATTGATTGATTGATTGATTGATTGATTGATTGATTGATTGATTGATTGATTGATTGATTGGGCATATTGTACCGTTCATTGAATAAAATACAACTTATTTTTAATAGCAGCTATTATACAGGCTTTCCGTGCTTTTTACTATAACGCCACAACAAATCTAATGAAAGTCAGATTTGATTAGACTATAATGCTTACTTAATTTTTTATATAGAAAGAGGATCTACTATGTCAGATGCCATTGCTTCCGTGTTTAAATTGATCGAAGAGAATGATATTAGGTTTGTATTGCTTCGTTTTACTGACATTAAAGGTAAAGAACATGGTGTTTCTATCCCAGTTAGCCTTGTTGATGAAGATATGTTTGAAGACGGCAAGATGTTTGATGGTTCCTCTGTAGAAGGATGGAAAACCATTAATAAAGCCGATATGTTGCTTATGCCAATGGCTGAAACCGCAGTTGTCGATCCATTCGCGCAAATTCCAACGCTTTCTATTCGTTGTAGTGTTTATGAACCAACGACAATGCAAAGCTATGATCGCGATCCGCGCTCTATTGCAATTCGTGCAGAAAATTATATGCGTTCAACTGGCATTGCGGATCAAGCTTTTTTCGGCCCAGAGCCTGAATTCTTCTTATTTGATGATGTGCGTTTTAATGTATCAATGAACAAAGCGTCTTTTTCTATTGATGATATAGAAGCTGCTTGGAACACGAATAAAAAATATGAAGAAAGTAATAATGCTTATCGTCCATTGAAAAAAGGCGGATATTGTGCCGTTGCACCAATTGATAGTGCGCACGATATTCGTTCTGAAATGTGCTTGATTTTAGAAGAAATGGGATTAGTCATCGAAGCCCATCATCATGAAGTGGCGACTGCAGGGCAGAATGAAATTGCGACTAAGTTCAATACACTGACTTTAAAAGCGGATGAAACCCAAATCTATAAATATGTGGTGCAAAATGTGGCATTGGAGCATGGCAAAACAGCATGTTTTATGCCAAAACCAATTACTGGAGATAATGGTTCGGGTATGCACTGTAATATGTCGTTAAGTAAAGACGGTAAAAACATTTTCCAAGGCGATAAATATGCAGGTCTTTCTGAAACCGCACTTTACTACATCGGCGGTATCATTAAGCACGCTAAAGCCTTAAATGCGTTCACTAATTCAAGTACTAATTCATATAAACGTTTAGTGCCGGGTTATGAAGCACCTGTATTGTTGGCTTATTCTGCAAGTAATCGTTCTGCCTCAATTCGTATCCCTGCTGTAACCAATCCAAAAGCGATTCGCATAGAAGCGCGTTTCCCAGATCCTTTAGCAAACCCATATTTAGCATTTGCTGCATTATTGATGGCTGGTCTTGATGGTGTAGTAAACAAAATCCACCCAGGCGATGCAATGGATAAAAACCTTTATGATCTTCCTCCAGAAGAATTAAAAGATATTCCAGCAGTGGCAAGCTCGTTAGAAGAAGCATTGAATTCATTAGAAAAAGACTATGAATTTTTAACACAAGGTGGCGTATTTGCTAAAGATTTTATTGATGCGTTTATCGGTATCAAACGTAAAGAAGTGGAACGTTTAAATATGGCACCACATCCAGTTGAGTTTGAGATGTATTATGCGTAATCATTGATGAAATCATTTTTAAAAGTGCGGTAGAATTTACCGCACTTTTCGTTTGAAATTGTTTATAACGAGACTCGGGTAAAAATGTCGAATACAAATAGAACAATTCTAGTCACTGGTGGAGCGGGTTTTATTGGTTCTGCGCTTGTCCGTTATCTTCTTGAAAAGACACATAATAAGATCGTAAATGTTGATAAGCTGACTTATGCAGGAAATTTATCCTCACTTAAAACTGTAGAAAACCATCCACGTTATGCTTTTGTACAAGCAGATATTTGTGATACTAAGGCGTTGTCTTATATTTTTGCACAATATCAACCTGATGCCGTTATCCATCTTGCCGCTGAAAGCCATGTTGATCGTTCTATAAACGCTTCTTCAGCGTTTATACAAACTAACATTGTAGGCACTTACAGCCTACTTGAATCGACTCTAAACTATTGGCAGCGTTTAGATAATCAAAAAAAATCCAGATTTCGATTTCTACATATTTCCACCGATGAAGTTTATGGCGATTTAAAAAGTAATAAAGGTTTATTTACTGAAACATCAGCTTATAAACCTAGTAGCCCTTATTCTGCTTCAAAGGCGGCAAGCGATCATCTTGTGCAGGCTTGGTATAGAACATATGGGTTACCGACAATCATTACACATAGTTCAAATAATTATGGCCCGTATCAGTATCCTGAAAAATTAATTCCATTGATGATTTTAAATGCGATAGAGGGAAAAACACTGCCTATTTATGGTGATGGTTTACAAATTAGAGATTGGTTATTTGTTGAAGATCATATTGATGCACTATATAACGTTTTGACGAAAGGAACTATTGGGGAAACCTATAATATTGGCGGAAATAATGAAAAGTCCAACATTGAAGTGGTGCGTTCTATTTGTTCTTTATTGGAAGAATTTTTACCTAATAAACCAAAACCTATTGATAAATATGAAGATTTAATTTGCTATGTGCAAGATAGACCAGGTCACGATCTTCGTTATGCGCTTGATACAAGTAAAATCAATGATAAGTTAGGTTGGGTGCCTAAAGAGACTTTTGAATCTGGATTAAGAAAAACGGTAATTTGGTATTTAAATCATCAAGATTGGTGTCAAAAAGTGAGTGAATAATGCCAAATAATTAACTATCAGAAATAAAGCTGGTATAGTTTCTAAATTTATTTTGTTTATATATGGGGGAATAAATATGCAAATTACACTTTCAAATACCTTAGCGAATGACGCTTGGGGAAAAAATGCGATTTTGAGCTTTGACTCTAATAAAGCTACGATTCATTTAAAAAATAATGAAAAAAATGACCGCACTTTAGTTCAACAAGTTGCTCGTAAATTACGTGGGCAGGGGATTAAAGATGTGGAATTAGTCGGTGAAGGATGGGATTTAGAATTTTGCTGGGCGTTTTATCAAGGTTTTTATACCGCAAAACAAGATTACGCGATTGAGTTTCCACATTTAGATGATGAACCGCAAGATGAATTGTTAGCACGTATTGAATGTGGCGATTTTGTGCGTGGAATTATTAATGAACCAGCACAAAGTCTAACGCCAGTTAAATTAGCGGAGCGTGCGGCTGAATTTATCTTAAACCAAGCGGACATTTATAATGAAAAAAGTGCGGTAAGTTTTAAGATTATTTCTGGAGAGGAACTTGAGCAACAAGGTTATTACGGAATTTGGACAGTAGGGAAAGGCTCTGCTAACTTGCCCGCTATGTTGCAACTTGATTTTAATCCAACACAAGATCCGAATGCGCCCGTGTTAGCTTGTTTAGTTGGCAAGGGGATTACCTTTGACAGTGGCGGCTACAGCATTAAACCAAGTGATGGAATGAGTACAATGCGAACTGATATGGGCGGGGCAGCATTATTAACAGGGGCTTTAGGTTTCGCTATCGCTCGTGGATTAAATCAACGTGTTAAATTGTATTTATGTTGTGCAGAGAATTTGATAAGCAATAATGCCTTTAAGCTAGGCGATATTATTACTTATAAAAATGGCGTGAGCACAGAAGTGCTGAATACTGATGCGGAAGGTCGTTTGGTGTTAGCTGATGGATTAATTGAAGCGGATAGTCAAAATCCAGATTTTATTATTGATTGTGCGACTTTAACTGGCGCAGCAAAAGTGGCGGTAGGAAATGACTATCATTCTGTATTATCTATGGATGATGATCTCGTGAAGAATCTTTTCCAATCAGCACAAGAGGAAAATGAACCTTTCTGGCGTTTACCATTTGAAGATTTTCATCGTTCACAAATTAATTCATCTTTTGCCGATATTGCTAATATTGGTTCGGTTCCAGTTGGAGCTGGGGCAAGCACAGCAACGGCATTTTTATCGTATTTTGTAAAAAATTATAAACAAAATTGGTTGCATATTGATTGCTCCGCGACTTATCGTAAATCTGGTAGTGATTTATGGGCTGTTGGGGCAACAGGAATTGGTGTGCAAACTTTAGCAAATTTAATGTTATCAAGATCATTGAAGTAAGGAGATGTGATGACAGAAAGAACTTTTTCGATCATTAAACCTGATGCGGTAAAGCGTAATCTAATTGGGGCGATCTTAACTCGTTTTGAGCAAAATGGCTTTAAAATCATAGCCTCTAAAATGGTACGCTTAACTCGTGAGCAGGCTGAAGGCTTTTATGCAGAACATCAAGGCAAAGAATTTTTTGCTCCTTTGGTCGATTATATGATGTCTTCACCGATAGTGGTTTCTGTTCTTGAAAAAGAAAATGCAGTGAAAGATTACCGCACTTTGATTGGTACAACGAATCCAGAAACTGCAGCAGAAGGTACAATTCGTAAAGATTTTGCATTAAGTCAGCGTGAAAACTCAGTTCACGGATCAGATAGTATAGAAAGTGCAAATCGTGAAATTGCTTATTTCTTTACTGATTCTGAAATTTCTGAGCGTTAATTGATAGCAAAAAGCACCTAAAAGTTTTAGGTGCTTTTAAATTTTTAATGCTTACAAAATTAGACTTTCTTAAGGTTTATAGATGAACTCAATTCCTTCATCGTCTTCTTCGCTCCAATCATCATCCCAATCTTCGTCATCATCAAATTGATGCTCTGCTAGTTGTTCTTGATGATAATCCTCCCATTTGAATTTTACTTCTTCAGGTGCAACTTGCTGTATTTCAGCTTCGCGTGGATTCGCTATGATAAAGTCCATAATATCACGACAAAGTGGAGAAACATTTTTCCCTGTTGCCGCTGAAATGAAGTAATAATCTTCTTCCCAACCTAATTGTTCAGCAATTTCTCTGGCTCGCTCTTCAGCTTCTTCATCGCTCATCGTATCAATTTTATTGAATACCAACCAACGCGGTTTTTCTGATAGTTTTTCACTGTATTGGAAAAGTTCAGATTCAATAATAGCTATGTTATCTGCTGGATTAGATCCATCAATTGGAGCAATATCGACTAAATGAATAAGCACTCTACAACGTTCTAGATGTTTTAAAAAACGAATTCCTAACCCAGCACCATCTGCTGCGCCCTCAATTAATCCGGGAATATCAGCGACTACGAAACTGTGTGAGTCATCCACTTTCACAACACCGAGACTTGGTACTAAGGTAGTAAATGGATAATCTGCAACTTTTGGTTTGGCTGCTGAAACGGCACGAATAAAAGTGGATTTACCAGCATTAGGTAAACCGAGCATTCCCACATCAGCAAGTAGCATTAATTCCAATAATAAATCGCGTTTTTCGCCCGGTGTTCCCATTGTTTTTTGACGCGGTGCACGGTTTACCGATGATTTGAAACGGGTATTCCCTAAGCCATGATAACCGCCTTTAGCTACCAACATTTTTTGACCATGTTGGGTTAAATCCCCCAAGGTTTCTTTGGTGTCGTTATCAATAGCACGAGTTCCCACGGGAACAGGTAAAATAATATCTTTACCGCGACGTCCTGTACAATCTGAACTCCGTCCATTCTCTCCACGCTCTGCGGCAAAGCGTTTATTAAAGCGATAATCGATTAAGGTATTGAGGTTTTCATCGGCTTGTAAATAGACATCGCCACCATCGCCACCGTCGCCACCATCAGGGCCGCCTTTCGGAATAAATTTCTCTCGACGGAAACTTACGCAACCGTTACCACCATCCCCAGCCTCAATTTGAATAAGGGATTCATCAATAAATTTCATTAAAACTTCTCCAAAATAAACCGCACTTTAATGAGTTCTATGCGGTAATAATTTATGTCCAATTGCGGATAAAATTGCCCCGCATACTACAACAAATGCGCCAATATAGCTAATATTATTCAATTCTGGGGGTGCAAAATCTGATGGGCTAAAATAATGGGCAATATGGGAAAATAGGATTGTGAAAAGAGGTACAAGAGTGATAACAACGCTGACTTTTGATACATCCCAACGATTAAGAGCTTCCGCATAAGAGCCGTATCCAATTAAGGTATTTAAACAGCAGTAAATAAAACAAATCAGAGCTAAAGGTGTGAGTTCTTGCACTTGCGAGAATTCAGCCATCGGCATAAAGACTATGGCACAACCTAAATACATCATTAGCAAGATTTGTTGTGAATTAAATTTACGTAACATTAATTTTTGCGCCATTCCATAAGCGACCCAAATAAGAGCGCCCCCTATACTTAAAATGACACCTGTTGAATACTGATTTAGTCCAGAAAATACAGCAAAACGATCATTAAAGAATAAACTTAGACCAATTAACAATAAGAAAAGCCCGATCTTTTGGTGCAACCCTAATTTTTCTTTGAAGATCAGTACACCGCAGATGAGCATTCCAAAAGAGGATAAATGAATAAAAATTTGTGCAACTGACGGTTCAATGTAATTCAGCGAGCTACTAAATAATAGAAAATTGCCGGTAAGACCAATTACTCCAATAAGCATAATCCACGCATATTGACGAACTTTCATTAATTCAGGTAATTGTTTTTTATAAGCAAGTAAAGCCAATAATGAAACTGCAGCAATAATGAAACGATACCATACGATAGTTTGCGCATTCATTACAGACAAAACTTGTTTCAAAGCAATAGGCAATGACCCCCAAGCCATTGCAGCAATAAGTGCAAAGGTAAAGCCTAGTAAAGGTTGTTGTTTCATTGCGTTCTCACTTATGTGAAATTAAGAAAAAGACAAAACGCCCCACAAAATTGTAGGGCGTTTCAATGGAATAGATTTTAAATTATTCAGTAACAATACTTACGTATTTACGGCTTTTCTCGCCTTTTACTTCAAATTTAACTTTGCCATCTGCGGTTGCAAATAAGGTGTGATCTCTTCCCATTCCTACGTTGTTACCTGCGTGGAATTTAGTACCACGTTGGCGAACAATAATACTACCTGCTAATACAGACTCGCCACCGAAACGTTTAACACCAAGGCGTTTAGCTTCAGAATCGCGACCGTTACGAGTTGAACCACCAGCTTTTTTAGTTGCCATCTACTTGATCTCCTCTGAAATTATGCTTGAATCCCAGTGATTTTCACTTCTGTGAACCACTGACGATGACCTTGTTGTTTACGGCTGTGTTTACGACGACGGAATTTAACGATTTTAACTTTCTCGCCACGACCTTGTGCAACAACTTCAGCCACTACTTTTGCACCAGCAACTACTGGTGCACCAATTTTAACATCTTCACCATTAACGACCATCAACACAGAATCGAACTCAACTGTTTCGCCAGTTGCAAGTTCAAGTTTTTCTAAACGAACAACTTGACCTTCGCTCACACGGTGTTGTTTACCGCCACTTTGGAAAACTGCGTACATAAATACTCCGCTTAATTGTGTTTCTCTGCTCTTTAGCAGTCCACACTTAAAAATTCATATAAAATAGGTGGCAAATTCTACGGAAAAATCCTACCTATGGCAAGAATTTATTTACAATAAAATAAAAAAATTCCCTTCATTTGCGGATTGATTTCAGAAAGTCTGAAAATTCGGGTAAAATGCACCGCACTTTTGACTAATAATTGATGAAAAAATGAAGAAACAAGATCTTATGAGCATAGACGCGATCCAGAAACTTGCAGATCCCGATATGCACAAAGTTAATCAAAATATTCTTGCTCAGCTTAATTCAGATGTACCGCTAATAGGACAGTTAGGTTTTTATATTGTTCAAGGTGGCGGTAAGCGGATACGCCCGTTGATCGCAGTGCTTGCAGCTCGATCTTTAGGGTTCGAAGGATCTAATTCAATTACTTGTGCTACTTTTGTTGAATTTATTCATACCGCTTCTTTATTACACGATGATGTAGTAGATGAATCTGATATGCGTCGTGGGCGTGCTACGGCGAATGCTGAATTTGGCAATGCGGCGAGTGTGTTGGTAGGCGATTTTATTTATACGCGTGCATTTCAATTAGTTGCAAAATTAGAATCATTGAAAATTTTAAGTATTATGGCGGATGCGACTAACGTTTTAGCGGAAGGCGAAGTTCAGCAGTTAATGAATGTTAATGATCCTGAAACGAGTGAAGCTAATTATATGCGTGTAATTTATAGTAAAACTGCGCGTTTGTTTGAAGTGGCTGGACAGGCTGCGGCAATTGTCGCCGGTGGAACAGAAGCTCAAGAAAAGGCTTTACAAGATTATGGGCGTTATCTTGGAACTGCATTTCAGCTTGTGGATGATGTATTGGATTATAGTGCAAATGCACAAGCTCTGGGTAAAAATGTAGGCGATGATTTAGCTGAAGGAAAACCAACCCTTCCTCTGCTACATGCTATGCGTCATGGTAATGCTCAACAGGCAGCTTTAATTCGCGAAGCGATTGAGCAAGGCGGTAAACGTGAAGCTATTGATGAAGTATTAGCTATTATGGCTGAGCATAAGTCTTTAGATTATGCGATGAATCGTGCAAAAGAAGAGGCTCAAAAAGCAGTAGATACAATCGAAATTTTGCCAGAAAGTGAATACAAACAAGCCTTGATTTCATTGGCATATTTGTCTGTGGATAGAAATTATTAGTCCATAATTTAGCTTATATACTTGAACCCATTAATTTTAATTAAACTTTATGAATACAGAACTTCAACCTAAACTAGAAATAAGTGCGGTCAATTTTCAAGCTAAACCGCGAAAACAAAAAATCCGTAAGGATCCTAACGCACCTTTTATTCGTGAAAAACTTGAGTTGCCAGATGGACACAATAAGCTCCTTTTGCATTCTTGTTGTGCGCCTTGCTCTGGCGAAGTGATGGAAGCAATTATTGCATCAGGCATTGAATTTACAATTTATTTTTATAATCCAAACATTCATCCACTCAAAGAATATTTGATTCGTAAAGAAGAAAATATCCGTTTTGCAAAAAAATTTGGTATTCCATTTATTGATGCTGATTACGATCGTCAAAATTGGTTTGATCGTGCCAAAGGAATGGAGTGGGAGCCTGAAAGAGGTATTCGCTGCACAATGTGTTTTGATATGCGTTTTGAAAAAACGGCTGAATATGCACATAAACACGGTTTCCCTGTATTTACTAGTTGCTTGGGAATTTCTCGCTGGAAAGATATGAATCAAATCAATGGCTGTGGACATCGTGCGGCGGAAAAATATGATAATGTAGTTTATTGGGATTATAATTGGCGCAAGGAAGGTGGTTCACAGCGTATGATTGAGATTAGTAAGCGTGAGCGATTCTATCAACAAGAATATTGCGGTTGTGTGTATTCTTTACGTGATAGTAATAAATGGCGAGAAGATACGGGTCGTCAAAAAATTGAAATCGGAAAATTATATTATAGTGCTGATTAAAAATAGAAAAATAAAGGTGCTGTTTCACAGAATTTGCTGAACAGCACCTTTTATTTAACTATTTTATCACTTCATCTTGATCATAATGATTAATTTTTAAACGTTGAAAATAATCTTTTGTTTCTTCAACGATCACTTTTCGCAATCCAATAAGCGCGATAAGATTTGGGAAAGCCATCAAACCATTTACAATATCGGCGATAATCCAGATTAAATTTAAGTGTAAGAATGCCCCTAAACCAACCAACATAATATAAGCTAGACGATATAGTTTTACGCCACGAATACCCACAAGATAAACGAAACAACGTTCCCCGTAATAACACCAACCTAAAATAGTCGTGAATGCAAAAAATAATAAGCCGACTGTTACAATCGTTGCGCCAATTGAAGTACCTAAACCTTGCACAAAGGCATAGTTTGTGACGGTAGCACCTGCTAATTCAGGATTGTTCCACGCTCCCGTTAATACCAATACAATACCTGTCATTGTACAAACAATAATGGTATCCAAGAATGTTCCTGTCATAGAAATTAAACCTTGACGAACAGGCTCACGAGTTTGTGCCGCTGCGGCTGCAATTGGTGCGCTTCCTAAACCAGATTCATTGGAGAAAATGCCGCGCGCAACGCCTGATTGAATCGCTTTCATTACAGTAAGCCCTACGGCACCGCCTAATGCAGCTTGCGGATCAAAAGCACTATCAATAATCAATAAAATCGCATCTGGTACTTTTTCTATATTCAAAAGGATAATAACCAGTGAAGTCGTGACGTATAAAATCGCCATAAACGGCACAATTACTGATGATGCGGTTGCGATACGTTTAACTCCGCCAAGAATGATTAAGCCGACTAAAAGTGTAACAATAATTGCTGTAACTAAAATGGGAATGTTAAAAGTGTCTTGCATCGCGTGAGTTATTGCATTGACTTGTGGGAATGTACCAATCCCGAAAAAGGCAACCATTACACCAAATAATGCAAATAATTTTGCCAGCCATTTAATACCTAGTCCGCGTTCAATGTAATACATCGGGCCGCCAGCCATAAAGCCATTTTTATCACGAACACGATATTTAACTGCGAGTAAACATTCGGCATATTTTGTTGCCATTCCTAACAAAGCAACCAGCCACATCCAAAAAATAGCCCCTGGCCCACCTGCTTGTACCGCAGTTGCCACGCCCACAATATTACCCGTTCCAATTGTTGCTGCTAATGCAGTACAAAGTGCGGCAAAAGAGGAAACATCTCCTTTTCCACCTTTATCTTTTTTGAACAAATAACCTAGTGCGCGTGGTAAGTAGCGAATTTGAATAAAGCCTAAGCGTAACGTTAAATAGAGTCCTGTACCAGATAATAATATAAGTAGCGGTGCACCCCAAATAAAGCTATCAATAGCTGAAAGAATTGACTCAATTGTCATGTGATTCCTCGTCGTTTAAATCAAAAATAAACACGACAAGAAGACGAAAAGATACAATGGAAAAGAAAGTGCGGTGAAAAATAGATAATTTCCACACTTACGATAGATTGTCTTTTGCCCCTGTCCTTTTGCCTGAGCGTTTGAAAAACGATTGAAAAATTAACCGCTCTTTTGCGCCTTCGGCGTCCATTTCTAAAATGGATCTCTCCAAGGGTTCGTCCAGTAACAGTCCCTGCCATCGCACCTGAAAGATTTTACATCGTCGGTGTGGGGTCAATTCCCCACTCTCCAGCTACCTTCATCCGAACTCACTTTCCATTAGATACTGAAAAGTGTGCGAATTCTAACAAAATAGGAAATGAATTTCAAAAAGGAATTTTTATGTAGAAAAATCACTTTATTCAATATCTCCGCAAAAACGATAGCCTTCTCCATGTATAGTCATAATGATATTTGGAGTATTTGGATGATCTTCAAAATGTTTTCTGATACGTCGAATTGTGACATCTACGGTACGATCCTGAGGTTTTAACTCTCGTCCCGTCATTTTTTTCAGCAATTCTTCGCGCGTTTGCAATTTTCCTGGATTTTCACAGAAATGTAACATTGCACGGAATTCACTGCGAGGAAGTTTGAATTCTTGTCCTTCTGGTGTAATTAAACTGTGGCTATTTAGGTCTAATTTCCAACCATTAAAACGATAGAATTCTCGACCAAATGTATTTTCTTTTTCTTGATGTGGCATTGTACGATGCAATAGATTACGTGCGCGGATAGTCAGTTCTCTAGGGTTAAAAGGTTTGGTTAAATAATCGTCGGCACCAATTTCCAGACCTAAAATTTTATCCACTTCATTATCTCGACCAGTTAAAAAAATAAGAGGTAAGCTTAATTCTTCACGGAGTTCTCTTGCCAATAATAAGCCGTTTTTACCTGGTAAATTAATATCCATCACAACCAAATTAATATTATGATTTGTCAATATATGATGCATTTCAACACCATTTTCTGCTTCAAATACATCATATCCTTCCGCTTCAAAAATCCCTTTAAGCGTATTTCGAGTGACGATTTCATCTTCAACAACGAGAATTTTTGGAGTAGCCATTTTCCATCCTTATACTTATTTTGGCGTATGCTATCAAAGCTATCATTCTAGCTGTGCAAAATTATTGTAACAATAAAAAAGTGCGGTATTTTTTTTACCTGATTTTCCTTTTTGTGATCTAAATCATAGTTTTAGGTATTCAACTTTCTTTGTGATAGAATTTCGAGCATCTATATTTTTACACTCAATTCTATGAAAAAACTCTTTCTTTTTTTTACGCTGATTTTCACTGCTTTTGCGGCTAATTCAGGTTTATTCGATAAAAAACAAACCTTTTTAAAAGTAGATGATGCTTTTGCTTTTTCTGCTACTTTATCTACAGATAAAAGCCAGTTACAAGCCCATTGGGATATTGCCGATGGCTATTATTTGTATCAAGATAAAATTAGTGCTGAGTTAGTCGGTAAATCAAATTCTCTCTCTTTACATACCCAACAGGCAGCGGAATTACATCAAGATCCTTATTTTGGCGAAGTGCAAGTTTTTACTCACTCAATTGATGGAATATTTAGCGGAACATTTAATAATGCTGATGATAAGGTTGAAATTACTTATCAAGGATGTACCGAAGGTTTTTGCTATCCGCCTGAAACTAAAGTATTGCGAATTGGCGATTTAGCTCTTTCTCAAGAGCAAATTGTCGAAAAAACAGTTGAAAAAAATACCGCACTTTTATCTGAACAAGATCGTTTAGCTGATGGTTTATTCCATAGTAAATGGGCAATTTTCGGTTTCTTTTTATTGGGATTGGGACTGGCTTTTACGCCTTGCGTATTGCCAATGTTACCGTTGCTTTCTGCTATTGTTATCGGTCAGCAACAACGTCCAAATATGATGCGTGCGTTTAGTTTAGCTTTTCTTTACGTTCAAGGTATGGCACTGACTTACACTTTGTTAGGGCTTGCAGTGGCAGCCATCGGTTTGCCGTTCCAAATTGCTTTGCAACATCCTTATGTGATGATTGGGCTTTCTATTTTATTTGTTGTGCTTGCCCTTTCAATGTTTGGCTTATTTACTATTCAATTGCCAAATAGCTTACAAAATAAACTAAATACGTGGAGCCAAAAACAAACATCGGGTGCTTTTGGCGGTGCCTTTGCAATGGGAATGATTGCTGGGCTTGTGGCATCACCTTGCACATCTGCACCTCTTTCTGGCGCTTTACTTTATGTGGCACAAAGTGGCGATTTATTCACAGGTGCAGCAACCCTTTATTTACTTGCACTGGGTATGGGCGTGCCGCTAATGTTAATCACATTGTTTGGTAATAAAATTTTGCCAAAATCAGGCGAATGGATGAATACCGTAAAACAAACATTCGGCTTTGTTATGTTGGCGTTACCTGTGTTTTTACTTTCTCGTATTTTGCCTGAAGTATGGGAACCTCGCTTATGGGCTGGGTTAGCGACAGTATTTTTTATTTGGTTTGCGTTGCAGATGTCTAAGAACGGTTTTGGCTATGCTATTAAAATTATTAGTTTTGCGTTGGCTATGGTTACTGTACAACCCCTGCAAAATTGGATTTGGCAAACTCAAACTACAACACAAAGTGCGGTAGAAAATATGCCTGTTTCTCAAGTTAAATTTAAGCAAATTAAAAATACTGAAGAACTTGACCGCACTTTAGCGGAAAATCCGCATTCAATTGCTATGTTGGATTTATACGCGGATTGGTGTGTTGCTTGTAAAGAATTTGAAAAGCTGACGTTTTCAGATCCACAAGTGCAACAGCAATTTCAAAATATCTTATTGTTACAAGTGAATATGACAAAGAATAGCCCAGAAAATAAAGCATTAATGGAACGCTTTAATGTGATGGGATTGCCTACGATTTTATTTTTTGATCAGCAAAATAATGAAATTAAAGGAAGTAGAGTAACGGGCTTTATGGATGCTGATGCTTTTTCTAATTGGATTGAAAAGCTACTTTAGTTATTTTTTACTTTTGGTAAAAAGTATTTTTCAATTTTAATTATTGTTTGACTATCCGTTAAAGATTAATATGACGCCGTTTTAATTCATCTTTAAACAAAAGGAAAGCAAAATGAACAATCTTGAAAAATATCGCCCGTATTTCTTGGCATTTTTACGTATCGTTGTCGCTTATATGTTTATTTTACACGGCACGGCAAAATTTTTGGAATTTCCAATTTCTATGACTGGAGGAAATGGTGCAGTAGGCGATCCAATGCTACTAGTGGCAGGCGTAATTGAAATTGTTGGTTCCATTTTATTAATCTTAGGTTTATTTACACGCCAAGCTGCGTTTATTTTGTCAGGGGAAATGGCATATGCCTATTTCTTTATGCACGTAGCAGGAAAAGGAAATCTATTTTTCCCAATTGCAAATGGCGGCGAACTTGCATTACTTTACTCACTTCTCTTTCTATATTTTGTATTTTCTGGCGCAGGTGCTTGTGCTTTAGATAATAAGTTTTTTAAAAAGTAGTTTAGTTGTAGTTTCATAATTTTATCCTTATTTTTGCCCACATTTATGTGGGCTTTTTTATGCCTGAAATTTATCGTATTTTTACCGCACTTTAAGAAATTATATTTAATCTTTTCTATATTTAAGCAAACGTTTGCGTTATAATTCTCATCGCTTATTTTTAACTATTTAATGAAAGGAAAATACAATGGCAGATCGTCCAATTCGTCAGGCTTTACTGAGTGTGTCTGATAAAACGGGTATTGTAGAGTTTGCTCAAGGTTTAGTTAAACGCGGTGTAAAACTACTTTCAACAGGCGGAACGGCAAAACTTTTAGCACAAAATGGTTTACCTGTAATTGAAGTGTCTGATTACACAGGTTTTCCTGAAATGATGGACAGTCGAGTAAAAACCTTACATCCAAAAATACACGGCGGGATTCTTGGTCGTCGTGGTACGGACGATGCCATTATGCAACAACATAGTATTGAAGGCATTGATATGGTTGTTGTGAATTTATATCCCTTTGCAGCTACAGTTGCTAAACCAGATTGCACCTTGACTGATGCAGTAGAAAATATCGATATTGGGGGGCCAACAATGGTGCGTTCTGCGGCGAAAAACCACAAAGATGTAGCAATCGTAGTTAATAATAATGATTTTAACGCCATTCTTACAGAAATGGATAAACACCAAAACAGCCTAACTTTTGAAACTCGTTTTGACCTTGCGATTAAAGCATTTGAACATACCGCTCAATATGATTCTATGATTGCCAACTATTTCGGTCAGTTAGTAAAACCTTATCATATTGCAGAGGAAGAAGAGGCGAATGCGAAGTGCGGTCAATTTCCACGCACTTTAAATCTTAATTTCGTGCGTAAACAAACCATGCGTTATGGCGAAAATTCCCATCAAAATGCCGCCTTCTATGTTGATTTAAATGTGCAAGAAGCGAGCGTGGCTACAGCTAATCAACTGCAAGGTAAAGCCTTGTCTTACAATAATATTGCCGACACTGATGCAGCACTTGAATGCGTGAAAGAATTTGACGAGCCAGCTTGTGTTATCGTTAAACACGCTAATCCCTGTGGTGTGGCGTTAGGTAAGGATATTTTAGACGCTTATCATCGCGCTTACCAAACCGATCCAACGTCTGCATTTGGCGGAATTCTTGCTTTTAACCGTGAATTAGATGAAAAAACAGCAAATGAAATTGTGGAACGCCAATTCGTCGAAGTGATTATTGCACCGAAAGTTTCTGCTGAAGCGCAAGAAGTAATGAAACGCAAGAAAAATGTCCGTTTGCTTGAATGTGGAGGATTGACCTCACGTTCTGAACGTTTAGATTTCAAACGTGTAAATGGTGGTTTATTAGTACAAGATGCTGATTTAGGTATGGTTGGTTTGGATGATTTAAAAGTGGTGAGTAAACGTCAGCCAACTGAACAAGAATTAAAAGACTTATTATTCTGCTGGAAAGTAGCAAAATTTGTGAAATCTAATGCTATTGTTTACGCTAAAGATAATCAAACTGTTGGCATTGGTGCAGGTCAAATGAGTCGCGTATATTCTGCGAAGATTGCAGGTATTAAAGCGAAAGATGAAGGTTTAACCGTAGCCGGTTGTGTAATGGCTTCTGATGCATTCTTCCCATTCCGTGACGGTATTGATGCAGCGGCGAAAGTAGGTATTCAATGTGTTATTCATCCAGGTGGATCAATGCGCGATCAAGAAGTCATCGATGCTGCAGATGAACATAATATGGTCATGGTATTAACTGGGATGCGACATTTTAGACATTAAATATTGCAGGAGGGACCTAGGGTAACAAGTTACCCTAGGTTAGTTATAATTTTGCCCTAAAGGGCAAGAGTAATGTTCCCCAAAGGGGAACAATTATGCTTAACCGTGGGTATACTTACCCTCGGTGATTCACAAACGCAAGGATTATTATGAACATTCTTATCATCGGAAACGGCGGTCGTGAACACGCTCTGGCTTGGAAAGCTGCACAATCTCCATTAGCAGATAAAGTTTTTGTCGCACCGGGTAACGCTGGCACTGCATTGGAACACAAAGTAGAAAACGTGAATATTTCTGCGACAGATATTCCAGCCTTAGTGAAATGTGCTCAAGATAAACAAATTGGATTAACCATTGTTGGCCCTGAAGCTCCGTTAGTAATTGGTGTTGTTGATACATTTCGCAAGGCAGGATTGAAAATTTTTGGCCCAACTCAAGCAGCGGCGCAATTGGAAGGTTCCAAAGCATTTACTAAAGATTTTCTTGCTCGTCATAAAATTCCAACAGCGGAATATCAAAACTTTACCGAAGTCGAACCAGCATTGGCTTACTTGCGTGAGAAAGGCGCACCAATTGTCGTTAAAGCAGATGGTTTAGCTGCGGGTAAAGGCGTAATCGTTGCGATGACCTTGCAAGAGGCGGAAAACGCTGTGCATGATATGCTTTCTGGCAATGCCTTTGGCGAAGCGGGGAGCCAAGTAGTAATTGAAGAGTTTCTAGATGGCGAAGAAGCCAGTTTTATCGTAATGGTAGACGGTAAAAATGTTGAGCCTATGGCGACTAGCCAAGATCATAAACGTGTTGGCGAAAATGATACGGGATTAAATACAGGCGGTATGGGCGCGTATTCGCCTGCACCTGTGGTAACACCCGAAATTTATAGTCGCATTATGCGGGAAGTGATTTATCCGACGGTTAATGGCATGGCGGAAGAAGGCAATGTTTACACCGGTTTTCTGTATGCAGGATTAATGATTATGCCAAACGGTCAGCCGAAAGTGATCGAATTTAACTGCCGTTTTGGCGATCCAGAAACCCAGCCAATAATGCTACGTCTCAAATCAGACCTTGTTGAACTCTGTCTTAAAGCATGTGACGGCAAATTAGATGAAGTAACATCACAGTGGAATCCACAGGCTTCTTTAGGTATCGTATTGGCTGCAGAGGGATACCCAAAAGATTATCGCAGAGGCGATGAAATAAGCGGATTGCCTAAAAGTGCGGTCAAAAACGAGAAAGTTTTCTTAGCGGGTGTCTCAGAACAAGAAGGCAAATTAGTTACAAATGGCGGTCGTGTGCTTTGTGCTACGGCATTAGGTGAAAGCGTATTTGAGGCACAACAGAAAGCCTTAAAATTGGCTGAGCAGATTCAATGGACAGGGCGTTTTTATCGTCGAGATATTGGTTATAGGGCTGTGGAACGAGAGTTGCAAAAATAATTCATATCATTATGATGAATTAATTTCATTTAAGTAATGAAAATTTAGGAATGAAATTTTAATTAAGTTTTTATCCATAAACAGTTAAACTATCTGCCATAAATTATATAACAGGAGAACACAATGTTTACAAGAAATATGACTATTGCTGATTACGATCCAGTATTGTGGCAAGCGATCCAAGATGAAAATCGTCGTCAAGAAGAGCATATCGAACTCATTGCATCTGAAAACTATGCGAGTCCACGTGTGATGGAAGCTCAAGGTTCACAATTCACTAATAAATACGCTGAAGGCTATCCAGGTAAACGTTATTACGGTGGTTGTGAGTATGCAGACATTGTGGAGCAGTTAGCCATTGATCGTGCGAAAGAATTATTTGGTGCAGATTACGTGAATGTTCAACCGCACTCTGGTTCACAAGCAAACGCTGCAGTGTATGGTGCGTTGATTAATGCAGGCGATACTATTTTAGGTATGGATTTGGCTCACGGTGGTCACTTAACTCACGGTGCAAAAGTCAGTTTCTCTGGCAAGATTTATAACTCTGTGCTTTATGGAATCACTGCGGATGGCTTAATTGATTATGAAGATGTTCGTCAAAAAGCATTAGAATGTAAACCAAAACTTATCGTTGCTGGTTTCTCGGCTTATTCACAAGTTGTGGATTGGGCGAAAATGCGTGAAATCGCAGATGAAGTTGGTGCGTATTTATTTGTGGATATGGCACACGTAGCAGGATTAATTGCAGCGGGTTTATATCCAAATCCACTTCCGCACGCACATGTTGTAACCACTACCACCCACAAAACATTAGGCGGCCCACGTGGTGGTTTAATTCTTTCATCTTGTGGCGATGAAGAAATCTACAAAAAATTACAATCATCCGTATTCCCTGCAAATCAAGGTGGTCCATTAGTTCATATTATTGCGGCAAAAGCAGTTTGCTTTAAAGAAGCATTAGAGCCTCAATATAAAGAATACCAAGCAAATGTAATCAAAAATGCGAAAGCAATGGTTGATGTATTTAAACAACGTGGTTATGACGTTGTATCAAATGGTACTGAAAACCACTTGTTCTTAGTAAGTTTCATTAAACAAGGATTAACAGGTAAAGCAGCTGATGCGGCATTAGGCAAAGCAAATATTACCGTGAATAAAAATGCTGTGCCAAACGATCCGCAAAAACCATTTGTTACTTCAGGTATCCGTGTAGGCACACCATCCGTGACTCGCCGTGGTTTCAATGAAAATGATGTTCGTGAATTAGCAGGCTGGATGTGTGATGTTTTAGATGCTTTAGGCAAAGAAAATGAAGAACAAGTGATTGCTGAAACTAAAGAAAAAGTATTAGCAATTTGTAAACGTCTTCCAGTTTATCCGAAATGATTTATTTTCTTTCGTTGATTATATGGTTAGCGGCGATTAATATCGCCGCTTATTTTTTATGGGAAATTATATGACTTATATTGTTGGCTTAACTGGTGGCATTGGTAGTGGTAAAACAACGATTGCTAATTTATTTGCTGATCTTGGCGTACCTCTAGTGGATGCGGATGTGGTTGCTAGAGAAGTCGTCGAGAAAGATTCTCCCTTATTGTCAAAAATTGTTGAACATTTTGGTACTCAAATTTTAACGGATCAAGGCGAGCTTAATCGTGCAGCTTTACGTGAAATAGTGTTTCATCATGATGAAGAAAAACAGTGGTTAAATAATCTCTTACATCCCGCTATTCGTGAACGAATGAAACAACAACTTTCTGAACAAACTGCGCCTTACACATTATTTGTCGTCCCTTTATTAATAGAAAATAAATTGACCGCACTTTGTGATCGTATTTTGGTGGTGGATGTGAGTCCACAAACTCAACTTGCTCGTTCAGCTCAACGAGATAACAATAATTTTGAACAAATTCAACGGATTATGAATTCTCAAGTTTCTCAACAAGCGCGTTTAAAATGGGCAGATGATGTGATTAACAATGATGCTGAACTGGCTCAAAACTTACCGCACTTGCAGCAAAAGGTGCTAGAATTGCACCAGTTTTATTTACAACAAGCGGAAAATAAAAATGTCTGACGAAATAATTGAAGTACCTTGTCCGATTTGCCAAAAATCGGTGCCTTGGACAAATGAAAGTACTTTTCGACCTTTTTGTAGCAAACGTTGCCAATTAATCGATCTTGGCGAATGGGCGGCTGAAGAAAAAGCGATTCCAAGTGATACTGCTGATTTTGCAATGGATCCAAATGTGAGTGACGAATGGAGCATTAAATAGAGATTAACCGATAGGAAACCCTATCGGTTAATTTTTATAAGTGCACTCCTTTTTTGAGGATTTTCCCTAAGCATGCTATGCTAAACGTAATTTTATTATTCTAAAATGTGATTTTTATGCAACAAGATTATTTAAGCCAACAACGATTCTCCGCTCTTCCTCTACATCCGATTGTGCGAGGTGCTTTGGCAAAAAAAGGCTTTGATTTTTGTACCCCAATTCAGGCTTTATCCTTGCCTATCAGTTTAAATGGACGAGATGTCGCAGGACAAGCTCAAACTGGTACAGGCAAGACAATGGCTTTTTTAACGGCTACTTTTCACCATCTTTTAACTCACCAAGATCCTAATCTTGAATATCCTCACCCAAGAGCTTTGATTTTAGCACCTACTCGAGAATTAGCGGTGCAGATTAGTAATGACGCAGAATTTCTTGCAAAAGCCTGTGAATTAAAGACCGCACTTGCCTATGGTGGCGATGGTTATGATAAACAACTACAAGCGATTGAGCGTGGCGTCGATATTTTGATTGGTACGACGGGGCGAGTCATTGATTATGTAAAACAAGGCGTAATTGGTTTAGATGAAATTCAAGTTGTCGTGCTAGATGAGGCGGATCGAATGTTCGATCTTGGATTTATCCGTGATATTCGTTATTTATTGCGTAAATGCCCCGTTCCGCAATCTCGTTTAACGATGTTATTTTCAGCGACGCTTTCTTATAAAGTGCGTGAATTAGCATTCGAGGATATGAATGACCCTGAATATATTGAAATAGAACCGGAACAAAAAACAGGTCATCGCATTAAAGAAGAACTTTTTTATCCATCTAATCAGGATAAAATGGCACTTCTCTTAACCTTAATGGAAGATGAATGGCCTGAGCGTTGTATTGTGTTTGCGAATACGAAACATCGTTGTGAAGAAATTTGGGGTTATTTGGCTGCTGATGGGCATCGTGTTGGCTTACTGACTGGCGATGTAGCACAGAAAAAACGTTTGTCCTTATTAAAACAATTTACTGATGGTAATTTAGATATTTTAGTAGCAACAGATGTGGCTGCTCGTGGCTTGCATATTTCTGATGTGACGCATGTTTTCAATTATGATTTACCCGATGATCGAGAAGATTACGTTCATCGAATTGGCCGTACTGGACGAGCAGGGGAAAGTGGCGTTTCTATTAGTTTTGCTTGCGAAGAATATGCGATGAATTTACCGGCAATTGAAGAATATATTGGCCATTCTATCCCTGTGAGCCAATATGAAACAGAAGCCTTGCTTGAACTGCCGAAACCATATCGTTTAAAACGTGCGGTACCACCGCAAGGGCATACAAGACATCGTTCTTATCACACAAAATAGTGATATAATTTTTTTAGTCTCAATAATTAATAAGGAGATCATTGTGGCCATTTTAGTGACAGGTGGTACCGGTTATATCGGTTCTCACACAGTTGTAGAATTATTAAATGCTGGCAAAGAGGTGGTGGTATTAGATAATCTTTGCAATTCATCGCCAAAATCCCTTGAACGCGTAAAACAAATTACGGGCAAAGACGCAAAGTTTTATGAAGGCGATATTTTAGATCGTACTTTGTTACAAAAAATTTTTGCAGAAAATGAGATTAGCTCTGTTATTCACTTTGCAGGGTTAAAAGCCGTA
Source organism: Haemophilus sp. HN_Hi16 (assembly GCF_049823435.1). Lineage (NCBI taxonomy): Bacteria > Pseudomonadati > Pseudomonadota > Gammaproteobacteria > Pasteurellales > Pasteurellaceae > Haemophilus > Haemophilus sp. HN_Hi16. The sequence continues at coordinate 536,217 of NZ_CP187500.1, read as the reverse complement.
GGGGAAAGTGTTCAAAAGCCGACAGAATATTACATGAACAATGTCGCTGGCACCCTTGTATTAATTCAAGAAATGAAAAAAGCGGGTGTTTGGAACTTTGTATTTAGCTCATCTGCAACAGTTTACGGTGATCCAAAAATTATTCCAATTACAGAAGATTGCGAAGTGGGCGGTACAACCAACCCTTATGGTACCTCTAAATATATGGTTGAACAGATTTTACGCGATACAGCAAAAGCGGAACCCAAATTTAGTATGACTATCTTGCGTTATTTTAATCCAGTTGGGGCGCATGAAAGTGGCTTAATTGGTGAAGATCCAAATGGTATTCCAAATAATTTATTACCTTATATTAGCCAAGTCGCTATTGGAAAATTAGCACAGCTTTCTGTATTTGGTAGTGATTATGACACTCACGATGGAACTGGGGTGCGTGATTATATTCATGTAGTTGATTTAGCCGTTGGGCATTTAAAAGCACTTCAACGTCATGAAAATGATGCTGGTTTACATATTTATAACCTTGGTACAGGTCATGGTTATTCCGTATTAGATATGGTAAAAGCCTTTGAAAAAGCCAACGATATTACAATTGCATATAAACTTGTAGAACGCCGCGCTGGCGATATTGCCACTTGTTATTCTGATCCTAGTTTAGCTGCAAAAGAGCTTGGTTGGGTGGCAGAACGTGGTCTTGAAAAAATGATGCAAGACACGTGGAACTGGCAGAAAAATAATCCAAAAGGGTATAGAGATTAATATTCTCTAATATTTGTTTTTCTTTTTTAGGAAGAAGAATGCTAAACATTGGGGGAATGATTAAAAATCCCCTAATTTTTACACTTATCCTTTAATTGAAAGGCGAAGTTTCTAAAATACAACCAAAATTAACCGCACTTTATGTCAAATTCCCTTTCTTCCCAAATTTTTACGCGCAAAATGTTGATTTGCGTATTCACAGGTTTTAATTCTGGTTTGCCATTATTTGTGTTATTGCAAATGTTGCCTGTTTGGCTGACGGATAAGCATCTCTCAATTGAGCTTATTGGTGCGGTAACCGGTGTGATGTTGCCTTATGGATTAAAATTTTTGTGGGCACCATTATTGGATCGTTATTTCCCGAGTTTTTTAGGGCGTCGTCGTAGCTGGATGCTGCTTTCACAAGTGGCATTATTGATTTTACTTTACATAATTAGCCTGTTTGATCCGCTCACACAACTGAGCGTGGTGGCAAATATTGCGTTGCTTATCGCCTTTTTTTCAGCCACACAAGATATCGTGTTGGATGCGTATCGTCGTGAAATTTTGACTGATCATGAATTAGGTTTGGGAAACACTATTCATATTAATGCTTATCGAATTGCAGGATTAATTCCGGGTGGATTATCGCTCTATTTGGCGGCGATTTATCCTTGGGAAACCGTCTTTTTATGGACCGCACTTTGTATGTTAGTGGGCATCTTTATGACGTTATTTTTAGCCAAAGAGCCAAAAATAGACATGCAGCAATCTAATCAGCCGTTCTATCAAGCATTTTGGATTCCATTACAAGAATTTTTCCAGCGTAAGGGCGTTATTCAGGCTATCGGTTTTTTACTGTTTTTGTTTTTGTATAAGTTCGGGGATTCTTTTGCCACAACGCTACAAACCAAATTTATTTATGATATGGGCTTTAGCAAAGAGGATATAGCAATTGTTGTAAAAAGTACCGCACTTTGGTCAAGTATTTTATCTGGGCTTGCTGGTGGTATGATAATGCTAAAACTGGGTATTAACCGTGCATTGTGGCTATTTGGGCTTGTACAAATGGTAACAATTGGTGGGTTTATTTGGTTGTCTGCTTTCGGTCATTTTGATGTTATTACATCAGCCGAGTTATGGAAACTAGGTGTTGTGATTGCCGCAGAATATATTGGCGTTGGACTTGGCACCGCGGCTTTTGTGGCTTTTATGGCGCGTGAGAGTAATCCTCTTTATACTGCAACGCAACTTGCACTTTTTACAAGCCTTTCAGCTTTGCCTAGTAAAGTTTTAGGTATGCTTTCTGGTTATGTAGTGGGAGCAGTGGGGTATTATCAGTATTTTTGGTTTTGTTTATTTTTAGCGATTCCAGGCATGCTTTGTTTATTTTGGGTAGCACCTTGGAATCAACAAAATCATAAGACCAGCTCTGTATAAAAGTGCGGTAAAAATTATAAAAAATTTGACCGCACTATGCTTTATCAGTATCTTAATCACGTTTTTTATTAATGGAGATTTTTATGAAAATTATTCTTTTAGGTGCGCCGGGTGCAGGTAAAGGCACTCAAGCACAATTTATTATGAACAAATTTGGTATCCCACAAATTTCAACTGGTGATATGTTCCGTGCTGCAATCAAAGCGGGGACTGAACTTGGCAAACAAGCTAAAGCATTAATGGATGAAGGTAAATTAGTACCAGATGAATTAACCGTTGCGCTTGTAAAAGATCGTATTGCACAACCTGACTGCGCAAATGGTTTCTTGTTAGATGGTTTCCCTCGTACCATTCCACAAGCGGATGCTCTAAAAGATTCAGGTGTTAAAATTGATTTTGTTTTAGAATTTGATGTACCAGACGAAGTGATTGTTGAACGTATGAGCGGTCGCCGTGTACACCAAGCATCTGGTCGTTCTTACCACATCGTTTATAATCCACCGAAAGTGGAAGGTAAAGATGATGTAACTGGCGAAGATTTAATTATTCGTGCAGACGATAAACCAGAAACTGTGTTAGATCGTTTAGCCGTATATCATAAACAAACCAGCCCATTAATTGATTATTACCAAGCAGAAGCAAAAGCGGGCAATACTCAATATTTCCGTTTAGACGGTACACAAAAAGTGGAAGAAGTTAGCCAAGAGTTAGATAAAATTTTAGGCTAAAAATAATCAAAAAATTAACCGCACTTTAGAAAATATAATTAAGCTGCACCTTAAAGGCTAAATAAATCAGCGAATTAAAGTGCAGATTTTTTATAAACTACCTAAATTTATAATAGGCTGAAAAAAGTGCGGTATTTTTTCAGCCTATTTTTAGAAAATCACTTCTCGTCTTTGAAGCCTGACTCAACGCCACTCATATCAGGTAATTGGTGTGCAATACCTTTGTGACAGTCGATACAAGTTTTACCTTCAGTTTTCATTTTTTGGTGCATACGTGCTGCCACAGAACGTTGATCATTGAAATTCATTCGATCCACATTATGGCAATTACGACATTCTTTAGAATCGTTAGCTTTCATACGAGCCCATTCATTTTGAGCCATTTCTAAACGATGCGCATTGAATTTTTCTAAGGTATCCACTTTTCCAGTATAGTGAGCATATACTTCTTTAGCCGCTATAATTTTACGTTTCATTTTTGCACCAAATTCGTGTGGTACGTGACAATCTGGACAACTTGCCCCCACGCCAGTACGAGTTTGATAATGCACGCTATGTAAATATTCTGGATAAGCATCTTGCATATGGCAGCTTGCACAGAACTGTTCTGTGTTGGTTTTCTCTAAACCATAGTTAAAACCAACCCAAGAAAGAATACCGCCAATAGCCGATAAGATAATAATCGTACCAATTGCCATACGGCTTGGTTTTCTAAACCATTGCCAGAAACGCTTTAAGATATTTGGTTTTTTCTCAGACATATAGACCTCTTAAATTAGTTTCCGTAACCTTTCATCGGTTTGAAATCATTTGGAACAATTGGATCTACGTTTGCTTGAGAAACGTGGCATTGTAAACAGAAATAACGACGTGGCGATGAACTTGAACCTACTTTTCCATCACGATCCATAAAGTGAGTTGGGCTGATTCGAGTTGCACCGCTCAAACGAGAATTTTCTGGGCTGTGACAATTTAAACATTGATTTACATTTTTTGTCACTTGATAGTTTGCCACACTATGTGGAACCATTGGAGGTTGATTTACATAGTTCAATGCGGGTAATTCGCTTTGACGCGGTGGATTGTGAAATGCGGGTGCAATATTTTCAGCCGCTTGAGTTAAATCTTTTCCCACTGCTGGTGCATCAGATGCCATCAGTGAGCCAGCAAAAAGTGCGGTAAATAATCCCGCTAAAATTTTAGATACCTGTTTAGTCATATTAATCACTCCCCTGAATGATCGAATCTGGTCGAAAATTTAAAAACTTTTTCAGCGCAAACGTCAATACAACGTCCGCAGCTGATGCAATCTTTGGAAAGCACGAGTAGGCTTTCGTCTTTTTTTCCGTGTAAAGGCGAACGTAACACTTGGGCTTCGGGACAAACATTGTAGCAATCCATACAATTATCGCATTTAGCACGATCAATCACTTTAATACGGATTAAACTTTTTGCACCAATCACACCATAAGCAGCACCAATTGGGCAAAGATGTCCACACCAGCCATGTTCTGCAATCAATAAATCAAAAAGAAAAATAACAAGTAATAACCAACCCGTTGCACCAAAACCGAATACAAAAGCTCGACCAAGTGCAGCCACTGGATTAACCCATTCCCAAAGCAACATTCCGCTGACACTACTGCCTAGTAAAATAAGCACAAGAATGCCATAACGTAAACCGCGCGAAATTTTTGCTGTTTGGCGAATGCCTAACTTACGGCGAAGCCACGCAGCACAGTCAGTCACAACATTTAGTGGGCATACCCAACCACAAAACACTTTACTACCAAGTACTGCGTAAAATAACACAATAACTGCAGCACCAATTAAAGTGAGGGCATCTGGTAAATGTCTTGCAGCCAAGCTTTCAGCAGTAATTAGAGGATCACTTAGTGGAATAGTATCGAGTAATAAACTACCACTATAATTACCTTTTAAAATCCACACGCCAAAATAAGGGCCACTCAAAAACATCGCAAGAATGCTGAGTTGGCTTAATCGACGCCAAAACAAAAAGCGGTTTGCATACCACCAGCCCCATTTTTCTCGAGCCTCTTTCCCTGCAAATTTTGGTGCATTTGCCATTATTTGCCACTCCCTAAAATAGGCGCAAGCACGGGTTCTGCTGGTTCAGGAATTACAGCTGTTCTTTCTGGCGTGCGAGTTGGTAACGAAATCATATCTTTAGGTGCAAGAGAATGGCCAGCTTTCGCTTTTTCTTCCCAACCTAAACGATAATGTTTACCTAACATACCTTTTGCCAGATCCATTGGTAAAATTTTAATCGCTGCTTCTTCTAACACACAAGCTTGCTCGCATTTTCCACATCCAGTACAGGCATCAGAATGTACTGTTGGAATAAATAAGGCGTGCTTATCAGAACGTGGATTATGTTGTTTTTCCAATGTAATCGCTTTATCGATTAATGGACAAACCCGATAACAAACATCGCAACGTAATCCTTGATAATTTAAGCAAGTTTCGTGATCTAACAGTACTGACAGCCCCATACGCGATTCATTAATATCCGTTGCTTGACGATCTAATGCACCACTAGGACAGGCTTTTGCACAAGGAATATCAGGACACATTTCACAAGGTTTATCACGCGCAATAAAATACGGTGTTCCCGCTTCTACTGGCGATAATAAAGATGCTAAATGCAACATATCGTAAGGGCAGGCTTGAACACATTGCCCACAACGAATACAAGCGGCAGAAAACGCTTTTGCATCTTGCAAAGCAAAGGGCGGACGTAATGGCACACCTTCGCGCGCAAGACTTTGATTTTGCTGCAATCCCAACAAAATCCCAACGCCAGCTAAACCACCCGCAGTACGGGTTGCTTCTTTGAGAAATTTTCTACGTTCAGGATTGAGAGCGGGTTTCTTCATTTTCTTTTTAAATTTTAACCGCACTTTCATCTTCCTCTTTTATTGGTGAGAGAAAATAAAGTGCGGTTGATTTTTACATCGTTTTTACGCAGCCTTTTCCACTTTTACCGCACATTTTTTGAAGTCGGTTTCTTTTGAAATTGGGTCTGTCGCATCTAACGTTAAATTATTTGCAAGCTGACCTGCATCAAAGAAAGTGGTAAATACTAAGCCACGAGGTGGTTTATTACGCCCGCGAGTATCCAAGTAAGAAATCATTTCGCCTCGACGAGATGAAATCTTAATTTTATCGCCGTGACGTAAACCACGTGCTTGTGCATCTAATGGGTGCATCCATACTAAATTATTTGGAAATGCGCGATGCAATTCTGGTACACGGCGTGTCATTGTACCCGTATGCCAATGTTCAAGAACACGACCTGTTGATAACCATAAATCGTATTCATTATCTGGTGACTCAGCTGGTGGTTCATAAGGTACAGCTAGAATAATCGCTTTCTTATCAGGATAACCATAGAAAGCCACACCTTCCCCTTCTTTAACATACGGATCATAGCCTTCACGGTAACGCCACAAGGTTTCTTTACCTTCTACAACTGGCCAGCGTAAACCACGCGCTTTATGATACATATCAAATGGAGCTAAATCGTGACCGTGACCACGACCAAATTCAGCGTATTCTTCAAATAAACCTTTGTGAACGTAGTAACCAAAATATTCTGATTCATCGTTTAATTGGCCTTCAGCAAGTTCGCTCAATGGGAATTTATCTACTTGACCATTTTTGAAAAGCACTTCATATAAAGTTTTACCTCTATATTCAGGCATTTGTGCAAGTAATTCTTCTGTCCACATTTCATCAGTCGTAAAGTATTTTGCGAACTCCATTAATTGCCATAAGTCTGATTTTGCTTCGCCTGGTGCTTTGACTTGCTGACGCCAGAATTGAGTACGACGTTCTGCATTACCGTAAGCCCCCTCTTTTTCTACCCACATTGCCGTTGGAAGAATTAAGTCAGCGGAAAGTGCGGATACAGTTGGGTAAGGATCTGAAACAATCACGAAGTTGCCTTCTTTACGCCAGCCTGGCAAACGCTCTTGATTAATGTTTGGCCCTGCTTGCATATTATTGTTACACATTTGCCATAACACATTCATTTTGCCATCATTCATTGCACGGTCTTGTGCAATTGTGTGTAGCCCCACTTTTTCAGAAACCGTCCCCTTTGGTAATTTCCAAATACGTTCAGCAATTTCACGGTGTTTAGGATTAGTTACCACTAAGTCTGCCGGTAAACGATGAGGGAATGAACCTACTTCACGTGCTGTACCACAAGCAGAAGGCTGACCAGTTAATGAAAATGGCCCACAACCCGGAATTGAAATTTTTCCAGTAAGTAAATGAATATTGTAGATTAATTGGTTTACCCACACACCACGTGTATGTTGGTTAAAGCCCATTGTCCAGTAGGAAACCACTTTCTTCGTTGGATCGGCATAAAGTTTCGCTAAAGTTTCTAACTGAACTTTATCTAACCCAGACATTTTCGACACTTTTTCCACAGTATATTCTGAGACAAGTTGCTTTAATTCTTCAAAAGAAGAATCGTGCATTTTCCCAGCTGTTTTATAATTCGTGTCTTTTTCTAACGGATGCTCTGGACGCAAACCATAGCCAATATTCGTTTCTCCGCGTTTAAATTTGGTATGTTTATTAACAAAATCCCAATTAATCGCATTATTTTGAATAAGATAATTGATGATATAGTTCATAATTGCCAAATCAGTTTGCGGTGTAAATATCAAACCGTGATCGGCAAGTTCAAAACTACGATGTTCGTAAGTAGAAAGCACAGTGACACGAACATCAGGATTAGAAATACGGCGATCAGTAATGCGCGACCACAAAATTGGGTGCATTTCCGCCATATTTGAGCCCCAAAGAACAAAAGCATCTGCCTGTTCAATATCATCATAACAACCCATTGGTTCATCCATACCAAAAGTACGCATAAATGCAACCGCTGCAGACGCCATACAGTGACGTGCATTCGGGTCTACGTTGTTAGAACGGAAACCTGCTTTCCAAAGTTTGTTCTTCGCATAACCTTCCCAAATGGTTGATTGTCCAGAACTAAACATACCCACTGCATTTTGCCCGTTCTTTTTAAACGCTTCTTTGAATTTCTCAGCCATTGTTTTGAACGCAAAATCCCAAGAAACTGGCACAAAATCGCCGTTCTTATCAAATTTTCCGTTTGTCATACGTAAAAGCGGCTGCGTTAAACGATCTTTACCGTACATAATTTTCGGTAAGAAATAGCCTTTAATACAGTTTAAACCACGGTTTACTTCTGCATCAGGATCGCCTTGAGATGCCACAACACGCCCATCTTTAGTCCCAACCAGCACAGCACAACCAGTACCACAGAAACGACATACGCCTTTATCCCATTTAATTTCGGATTCAGCCGCAACCACATTTTTGACTGGGATGGTTAGCCCCGCTGCCGTTGCGGCTGCCATAGCCGCATTGGCTTTCATAAAGTCTCGACGACTTAAATTCATCGCGTTTTCCCCCACGTTAAACGTTTGATTTTAAAATTATTTATTTTGTTCATCTTGCTCGTGATACACCAACGATACATTAATCACACCGTCGATATCTTTCACACTTTCCATTTTTTCAAGCAAGAGATGCTGATCGTGCGATTGCATTACCACCACAAATTTCCCAAGTTTTTCATCAAAAGTCGGAATTTCAGTATGCTCAATCGCTAAAAGTGCGGTTTGAATTGCTGATAATTTTTTTGGATTACCTTGCACGATCAATCCAACAACGTGCCAATCTCTCGCATTTTCTAATATTAAATTTGTATTATTCATTTTGTTTTAGATCGTTCATTGTTATTGCATTCACGGGGCAGCCTTGTACACAAGCCCCACAGCCATTACAAGCATCAAAATTAACTAAAGGTTGTGCTACGCCACCCATTTGTAATTTGAAACGAATCGCATTAGCTGGACAATTATCTTGGCAAGTTCGGCATTCAATACGGTGCAATGTTAAACAAGCTACGCCAATGTCGATTTTATGTGACCAAGGTAACTGGTCACGAGGATAAAAAATAGGCTGTTTACAGGCATCTACACATTTCCCACAAAAAGTACATTCGCCATTATCAAAGCACACTTCAGGAAAACCAGCATCGCCCTTTACCAAAATATTGGTTTCACAGACAGAAAGACAGTCGCCACAGCGCGTACATTGCGCTACAAAAATAGAATTTTCCACAGACCAAGGCGGTCTAATACCCACAAAATTCTGTTTTTGATTATTTTCTAAACAGCTCAATGTTGAAAATTTACCGCGTAAAAATTGTCTGCGAGGTAAACTTTCAACGGTCATAATGTCTTTCAAATATTTCTGAATGCTTCTGTAGACGAAGAATTATGTGTTTACGATGAATAAATGAAAACAACCAAAAATAGGTAGTTTGTCAATTATTTGAACTTTATTTGTTATAGATCAAAAAATCTAAGATTTAATGAATTTTGCAAGGGATTAAAACAAAACAGCATAGCGATTTTTGCTATGCTGCTTTCAATTTAGATTATTCTGCTTTTGCTGGATATTCCCACCAAATATCAAATAATTCGCTTACTTCAATTTGTTGCAAACCATTTGTTTCTAACCATTTTTTCACAGTTTCACGATGGCTTTCATCGCATTTGCCAATTTTTTCTAGGCAAACTAAACCTTCCCAATGTAAATACCCGCTACCTTCATAAGCTAATCCATTTGGTTGAATCACTTCGTTAATAAAACGATCAACGATTTCATCTACCGTTTCAATCGCAGTACCTTCTGCAAATTGGAAATTGACAAGAAAACCCAGTTCTTGAAATTCCGCAAAATGAAGTTTTTTGCGTTGGCGTTGATTGTAAGATTTAGACATTATATTTCTCCTATTAAGGTTATATTCAAACGCGTATTCTATATTAAATTCATCAATTAGGCATCGTGTTTGCCTAAAACTGATTTATTTCTTCACAAAATATAAATCCCAAACACCGTGTCCAAGTCTGTGGCCTCTGGCTTCAAATTTAGTTAAAGGTCTAAAATCTGGTCTTGGAATATAATCGCCATTTTTCGAAGTGTTCACTAAATCGGTGTTTGCGCTTAATACCTCTAGCATTTGCTCTGCATAATTTTCCCAGTCTGTCGCCATATGGATAAAACCATTTCCAGCTAATTTTTGTACAACTTGTGTCACAAAGTGCGGTTGAACAATACGACGTTTATGATGCTTTGCTTTATGCCAAGGATCGGGGAAAAATAATTGCAAACCGCCAAGTGCACCATCTGCAATACTGTCACGTAAAATTTCCGTTGCATCATGACAGATCACGCGTAAATTCGTGACGCCTTTTTCCACTGCATAAGCAATACAAGCACCAACGCCTGGAGTATGAACTTCAATGCCAAGGTAATTTTTGTCTGGATTAGCAAAAGCCATATCCACGAGCGATTTTCCCATCCCAAAGCCAATTTCTAATACAACTGGATTATCATTGCCATAAATCTTCGCAAAATCAAAAGGTTCCGTTTGATAATCTAAACCAAGTGTTCCCCAGTTATCATTCATCATGTTTTTCTGAAATTCACTCAAACGACCAGTACGTAACACAAAGCTACGGACTTTGCGTTTATAGCGGCCATCTTCGGTAAATTCTGCGGTTTCAACGGTTTTACGTTTTTGATCAGCAAAAGTTTGTGTCATAAAAATGTTATTCGTGAAAAAAATTGGCGGCGATTATACCAATTTTTCTCGTATAATAGGGCAAATTTTTTCCCAAGGTTGATTATGAAAATTGTCCGAGTGGCACTGGCTGTGCCGCTTCCTCGTTTATTTGATTATCTCGTCCCCGATGATGTTTCATTACAAATCGGTATGCGTGTTCTTGTGCCTTTTGGTACGCAAAAACGCATCGCCATTGTGGCTAATTTTCCGACAAAATCGGACGTGCCAGAGGATAAGCTTAAAGCTATTCTTAAACTATTGGATTTAACACCACTTTTTACGCCCATTTATTGGGATTGGCTGCATTGGGCAGCAAATTATTATCAAGCGGGATTAGGCGATGTGTTATTTCAAGCCTTGCCTGTGAAATTACGTAACGGCGAAAGTGCGGTGAAAAATGACCGCACTTTTTGGCGAATTACGGATGAGGGGAAAAATGCCCTTGAACAAGGCCTGTTAAAACGCTCGAAAAAGCAAGTTAAAGCTCTACAATGCTTATCTGAAACTGATCTTGAAAAAGGCAATAATGATTTTTCCTCTGCGATTTGGTCAGCCTTAAAAGCCAAAGGGTTTATTGAGGAAATGACTCTCCAAACAAAGCCCCTAAGCTGGCAACAAAGCTTAGGCGATAACCCAATTGTCAATGCTGAAAATCGTTTAACCTTAAATAAGCAACAAGCCTTAGCGTTTAGTCAATTGCGTTTTCATTCTGGTTTCAATGTATGGCTGCTCGATGGGGTGACAGGTTCAGGCAAAACAGAAATTTATCTGCAATATATTGAAGAAATTTTAAAATCGGGTAAGCAAGTATTAGTGCTTGTACCCGAAATCGGGCTAACACCTCAAACGGTGCACCGTTTTAAAGCACGTTTTAATGTAGAAATTGATGTACTGCATTCTAATTTAACCGATACGCAACGGCTTTATGTATGGGATCGCGCCCGCTCTGGACAAAGTGCCATTGTTATTGGCACGAGATCGGCATTGTTCACGCAATTTTCTAATCTTGGTGCAATTATTTTAGACGAAGAACACGACTCATCTTACAAACAGCAAGACAGTTGGCGTTACCATGCGCGAGACTTAGCGATTGTACTGGCTCAAAAACTAAATATTGCGGTATTAATGGGCTCCGCCACGCCAAGTTTAGAAAGTATTAATAATGTACAAAACGGCAAATACCAACATTTAGTTTTATCAAAAAGAGCGGGAAATTCTACCGCACTTCGTCATTTCGTTATTGATTTGAAAAATCAAAACATACAAAACGGGCTTTCAAAACCCTTATTGGAACGAATGAAAGCCCACCTTGAAAAAGGCAATCAAGTGTTGCTTTTCTTAAATCGTCGTGGCTTTGCGCCCGTATTGCTTTGCCACGAATGTGGTTGGATCGCACAATGCCCTCATTGTGAAAAACCTTATACCTATCATCAGCATCAAAATGTATTGCGTTGTCATCATTGTGGCACGCAAAAAACTATTCCTCGTCAATGTGGCGATTGCGGCTCGACTCATTTAGTCACCACAGGTCTCGGCACGGAACAATTAGAAGAAACTTTAAAAATGCTATTCCCTAATTATTCTGTAGCGCGAATCGACCGCGATAGTACTTCGCGTAAAGGAAAATTGGAAGGTTATTTAGAAGATATTCAACAAGGCAAAAGTCAAATTTTGATTGGCACACAAATGCTGGCGAAAGGACATCATTTTCCGAATGTTACCCTAGTTGCCTTAGTGAATGTAGATAGTGCATTATTTTCACTGGATTTTCGTGCAGAAGAACGTTTAGCTCAACTTTATATTCAAGTTGCTGGACGAGCTGGACGTGCCGATAAACAAGGCGAAGTGGTGCTACAAACACATTATCCCGATCATCCTTTGCTTACCACCTTATTGGCAAATGGTTATCAAGCTTTTGCCAAAGAAACCTTACAATTACGCCATTCAATGGGATTACCCCCTTTCACTTTTCAGGCGTTATTCAAAGCACAGGCTAGACATTCTGAGCTTGCAGAAAATTGCTTAAGCCAAATTGCAGATTTTTTTCAATCAAAGCAAATTGCGGGATTACAAATGCTTGGCCCAATGCCTGCACCGTTCAGCAAAAAAGCAGGGCAATATCGCTGGCAGTTATTATTGCAGCATCCGTCAAGAATGACGTTGCAAAAAGCATTGAGAGAATATCAACAAGCCGAACTTGAAAAAAACAGCCAAGTGCGGTTAATTTTGGACGTTGATCCGCAAGACTTATCATAAAAAATGCGGTGAAAATTCACCGCACTTTTATCTCTAAAATCTATTTGAAATCTTCGACATCCCCCAATAGACAGGCATATTTCGCCGTATTGGGGCTGGACTCCAAGGCAATTTTTAATGCCATCGTCAAAGGAACAGACAGTAGCATTCCCACGGTTCCAAGCAGCCATCCCCAAAACAATAATGAAAGAAACACCACTAAAGTTGAAAGCCCTAATCGTTGCCCCATCATTTTAGGTTCAATAATGTTACCGACAACCATATTAATCGCAATAACACCGACTGCCACGCCAAAGCCAATGCCAAAACCATTCAGTAATAAAGCTTGCACAATAATCGGAATAGCCGCGATGATAGAACCAATATTGGGAATATAATTCAGCAAGAAACTCAAGGTTGCCCACAAAATGGCATATTGAACCCCACAGGCTTCCAACAAAATAAACACTCCGACGCCAGTCAGTAAACTCGTGATGCTTTTAATTCCAAGATAACCAATTACACCTTGTAAAACGCGATCAATATGGCGTTCTTCTTTGGCTGCGTCATGAGGGGTTGAACTAATTACCATTGCAAATTTATGTTTCATCGTTGGTGCTTCGGCAAGCATAAAAATCACGACCAACACTAAAACAAACACATTACTCACCACTCCAGAGAAATTTAGCAATACTCGGCTCACAAAATTCATAATGATGCTTGGGTCAAAATTTTCTTGGATGGTTTCACGCGAAAGCGTGAAAGGCAGATTGAAACGTTGCAACAATCCAGTTAAATCACTCACGCGTTGTGAAAGCAAAACTTTATATTGTGGAATTGATTGAGTAAATTCTCTTGCAGTGCTGTTAATCAGCCCAGCTAAGAAGAAAAACACCAAAGAAATCAAGACGAAAAGCAAAGTAATGGCTAACCAATGCGGGACGCGGCGTTGGGTCATCGCCTTAATCATCGGCGAGCAAATTATCGCGATAAAGAGTGATAGCAAGAATGGCACCACGATTTCTGCCGCCAATTTTACGCCAGCTAAGATAATAATCACTGCAGCAATGCCAAGCAAAGTGCGGTGTAAATTTAAATTATTTTGCACTAAATCGCATCCTCGTTTTCTTCGCCCGTGCGAATGCGGATCGCTCTCTCAACGTGATAAACAAAAATTTTGCCGTCACCGATTTTACCTGTTTGTGCCGTTTCAATAATCGCTTCAATACATTGATCCACAAGTTCATCAGGAACTACCACTTCCAATTTCACTTTCGGCAGAAAATCCACCATATATTCCGCACCACGATAAAGTTCTGTATGACCTTTTTGACGACCAAATCCGCGTACTTCCGTGATTGTCATACCTGAAATACCAATATCTGAAAGACTTTCTCGCACATCGTCTAATTTAAAGGGTTTAATCATTGCTTCGATTTTTTTCATGCTATTTCTCCAGATTTTCGCGTCTTGCGGATTTAGGACGGAAACTTTCGATGATTTCAGGCTTGGTATCAATATATAAGCCGTTAATCAGTTGCAAACAATAAGGCACTGCGCTAAAAATGCCTTTTACAAGCACATTTCCTTCTTTATCTTTCACGCCCTCTAAGGTTTCTTTAATCGCTTTAGGCTGCCCAGGAAGATTTAAAATCAAGCTTTCCTTACGAATCACACCCACTTGGCGAGATAAAATTGCGGTAGGCACAAAATGCAAACTCACTTGACGCATTTGTTCGCCAAAACCTGGCATTTCTCGATCCGCTACCGCAAGGGTTGCATCAGGCGTTACATCGCGTTTTGCTGGCCCAGTTCCACCAGTTGTCAGCACTAAATGGCAACCTTGTTCATCCACCAGCTCTTTTAAGGTTTGTTCAATAATCGGTTGTTCATCAGGGATTAATCTTGTTTCTAAATGGAAAGGATCTACTAACGCTTGTTCTAACCAAGCCTGTAATTCTGGGATACCTTGATCTTGATACACGCCTGCTGATGCGCGATCAGAAACAGACACCAGACCAATTTTTAAAAGTGCGGTCATATTTTTCCTTATTTTTATAAATGATTTTGACGTGATTGGATAAATCAAAAATGCGGTAAAAACTTACCGCACTTTGGAAGGGCTAGAAGAATAAAATTCCGCCCCAAACGATACCGACAATACAAAGGGCAATAAATACCGATGCAGAACCTTGATCTTTCGCACGCCCTGAAAGTTCGTGGCGTTCTGTACCAATGCGATCAACAACTGCCTCTACCGCACTGTTTAAAAGTTCTAACGCCATCACAAGCAAAACAGAAGAAATCATCAATATAATTTCAATTTTTGTTTCGCCTAAAAAGAAAGTAAGAGGAATTAAAATGCAGGCTAAAAAACATTCGTGGCGAAAAGCCGTTTCATTTTTAAACGCACTTTTTAAGCCTTGTAATGAATATTTCGTGGAATTGATTAAATGGGTTAGCCCCGTCGTTTTATACATAAATTTTCCTATTTTTATAAACGCTTCGCTTCGATAACATCATCTAATTTTGCTAATCGAGCCAATATTTTACTTAAACTTTCGACATTATGGAGTTCAATTTCCATATCAATGGTAGCAAGCTGTTTTTTGGTATCAGCACGGCTTGAGACCCCTAACACGCTAATTTTTTCATTTGCCAGAACCGTCGTAATATCACGTAATAAGCCATTGCGATCGCCTGCCACAATACGGATATTAATATGGAAACCACTTGCGTAATTTTCGCCCCAAATTGATTCCACCACGCGTTCTGGATGAGCCGCTTGCAAATCTAAGAATTGTTCACAATCCGCTCGGTGAATAGAAATACCACGTCCCATTGTAATATAGCCAACAATCGCATCGCCTGGTATCGGCTGACAGCAACGCGCAATATGATGCATAAGATTGCCCACACCCTCCACAATTACGTAGCCATTGTTCTTTTCAGATTTCTGCTGGGAATTTACCGCACTTTTGTTAGCAACGTGACGCAGAATTTCCTGATCAGCTTCTTCAGCGGTCACTTTAATCAATTTACTTTGCAAGAAATTGATTAAGTTATTTAAACGAATATCGCCACTGCCAATGCCCGCATAAAGATCGTCCAAATTTTTCAAGTTATAGCGTGGTAACGCATAAGGTTCCACTTGCTTTATACTTAAATTCAAACGCGCTAATTCATTATCAAGTAATTCTTTACCCGCTGGAATATTTTTATCGCGATCTTGTTTTTTAAACCACGCTTGAATTTTGGCTCGAGATTTTGCGGTGTGAGTAAATCCTAAATTTGGGTTTAACCAGTCACGGCTCGGGTTAGGATTTTTCTGGGTAATAATATCGATTTGATCGCCCATTTGTAGCTGATAGGTAAATGGCACAATACGTCCCGCTACTTTTGCCCCGATGCAACGATGACCAATTTCACTATGAATTGCATAAGCAAAATCTAATGGTGTAGATCCCGTTGGCAAATCCACCACTTCGCCTTTTGGCGTAAACACATAGACACGATCATCAAATACTTGACTGCGTAACTCAGCCATCACTTCGCCAGAATCCGTAATATCATCTTGCCAAGCTAGCAATTTACGCAACCACGCAATTTTTTCTTCGTAGGCAGACATACTGCCTGTATTGCCCTCTTTATATTTCCAGTGTGCAGCCACACCCAACTCTGCATCATCGTGCATTTGTTGGGTTCGAATTTGTACTTCAATTGGCTTGCCGCCTTTACCCAAAACAACAGTATGAATAGATTGATAACCGTTCGGTTTCGGGTTCGCCACATAATCGTCAAATTCTTTGGGTAAGTGTTTAAATTGAGTATGAACAATCCCTAGTGCGGTGTAACAATCTTGCAATTTTTGCACGATAATTCTGACCGCTCTGACATCATATAAACCGCTAAACTCAAGATGCTTTTTCTGCATTTTTCGCCAAATGCTGTAAATATGTTTCGGACGACCATAGACTTCCACTTGCTCGATGTTTTCACGTAAATAGCCACTCAACTCGCTAACGAAATCAGCAATGTAATGTTCACGATCAAGACGACGTTCCTGTAATAATTTAGCAATAGCACGATATTGTTCTGGATGGAGATAACGGAAGCAGTAATCTTCTAACTCCCACTTCAGCTGACCAATCCCAAGACGATTAGCAAGAGGGGCGTAAATATTAGAACATTCTTTGGCGGCAAGGACTTTATCTTCTTCGGCGCAACGATGCTCTGCATCACGCAAGAAAGTAATGCGTTCAGCAAGTTTAATGATTACGCAGCGGAAATCGTCCACCATTGCCAACAACATACGGCGAACATTATCCACTTGTAACGCATTAGCTGAATGACTGGCATTGAGTTGGCGAATATTATCCATTTCCAACACGCCTTTAAGCAATTTCGTGATTTTCGCACCAAACTTTTCTTTTAGACTTTCCCAGTCTGTTAATTTATTTGCAACCACAGGAAACAACATGGCAGTAAGCAGGGTTTCCGCATCCATATTCAGTTCGTGCAAAATTTCTACCATTTCCACGCCAGACTGCAGTATCAAGGTCGCATTCTTCATTTCATCGGGATAGGTATTCATTAAATCACGTGCGTAATACCACGCATCGATCAAACTTTTTTCTGTTTGTTCTGCCAGTTTTAAGCCAGCACACCATTGTTCAATCACAAAATCCTGCGGATTTAACAAATGAGAACCACGAACAGCAACCATAACACCCCCTTGTTAATGAAAAGAAAGTCGCTTCCTGCCACTTTTATTTTGGGTTGAGATTGTACCGAATAACCGAGTTATTTTGTAGTGAATAAGGTTATTGATTCCAAATGCCCTGTGTGCGGAAACATATCTATTACTGAGCTTTTTTCAATCTTGTAGCCAAAATCACGTAAAATTTCCGCATCACGCACTAATGTTGCGGGATTACAAGACACATATAAAATTTTCTCTGCTTTCAGCTCACACAACGCATTTAACGCGAAAGCTGCGCCGCTGCGTGGAGGATCAAGCAAAATCTTATTGAACGCCTGCTTAGCCCAAGGTTGTTCAACAAAGGATTGGTTAAGATCCGCTTGGAAAAATTCAATATTCTTGATTTGGTTTCTTGCGGCATTTTGCGCCGCTTTTTGCACCATTTCAAAAACACCTTCAATTCCTACCGCACTTTTCACGCGTTTGGCGAGAGGAAGCGTAAAATTTCCCATGCCGCAAAATAAATCTAGCACACAATCCTGTTGGTTCAATTCAAGCCAATCCAAGGCTGTATTTACCATACGTTCATTTAATGCACGATTTACTTGGATAAAATCGCGAATATCAAAATGTAATTTTATGCCATCAGAAAATTGATAATAAGGTGAATCGCCATAGTTTTGTTCAATGCCTTCATCGCTTTGTAAAAACAGCATTAATTTTTCTTGTTCAGCAAATTTGAGCAATAAAGTGCGGTCAATTTCCGCAAGGTTTTTGGTGTAACGTAACAACATTGCGACGCCATTATCGGCAGCCACAAGTTCAATATGCCCAAGCTGTTTTGGTGCAGAGAATTGTTCTAAAAGTGCGGTTAATTTAGGCAGTAAATGATTGATTGCAGGCTCTGCCACTTCGCAAGATTGAACGGGTATTAAATCGTTGGTATTTTTCTGACGAAAGCCCATGTCGATTTGTTTTGTGTTTGGGTTAAACCATAAACTCAAACGCACACGACGACGATATGCCCAAGCATCACCACAAATCATAGGTTGGAATGAAATAGGTTCTGACTGTAATTTGCTTAATCGCTTAAACAATGCGGATTCTTTCGCTTTTCTCTGCATTTCAATGGGAATATGCTGTCCTTGGCAACCACCACAACGCATAAAATAAGCACATTTTGGTGCTAAACGTTCTGGGCTTTTTACTCGCCATTTTTTTACAATGGCGTGTCCATATTGTCGTTTATCTTCCAAAATACGACATTCCACTTTTTCCTGCGGAAGCGCATTTTCAATAAACCAAGTTTTACCATTAATTTTCGCCACGCCTAAACCTTGATAATCTAAATCAAGAATATCCGCCGTAATGGTTTGAACATTTTTTGTTTTTTGCTTTGGGGTATAAAGAAGAACCATCGTTTGAAGAATTGCGCCAAATTAGTTAAGTATACACATTGCAGAATAGTTATTCATTGATATTTTATTTTTGCTTTACATTTCCTAAAAACAGTCTCACAATGTTACACAAAGTAACACAAAAAGAAAGGGATATTATGCAAGCGACATTAAGACAACAAGGCGGAGCAGCCGTATTAACTGTGCCGATGGCAATTTTACAACAAATGGGATGGCAAATTGGTCATAAAATTAACTTAGAAGCGCAGGGAGAGTGCGTTGTGCTTACACCAATTAAACGTCAAGCAAGAGGACGAAAAACCGTTGCTGAACTATTGTCAAATATTGATAGCCAAGAAATTGCAGCATTAAATGCTTCAGTGTCAAATTTCACGCAATCTGAACCAACAGGAAAAGAGGTATGGTAATGCGAATGCCTAAAAAAGGCGAAATTTGGTATGTCGATCCAGATCCCACTAAGGGGCAAGAATTACGTAACCCGCATTATTTTATAGTCGTTTCAGATGAATTACTTAATAAGGCTTTAGGAACAGCTATTTGTTGTCCAATATCATCTGGTGGGAATTTTGCTCGTTCACAAAATGTCACTGTAGTTATTGATGGAAATAGTACTCAATCAGGCAAAGTAACAGGTGTAATTTTATGTCATCAAGTTCGTGCATTAGATTTAAACGAGAGACAAGCAAAATTTGCCACAAAAGCAGAAGATTATTTAGTCGATGAAGTGATTATGAAATTAGTAGATTTGATTGATCCACAATAAATAGTAAAAACCCAAAGGTGGCAACAGCATTTACTGTACCACTAGTGATATTTCCATCTTTATATAAGCCAGTAATCGCTGTTTTTTTATACTCTTTTTATAGCCAATTTGCCAGTAAGTATACTTACTGGTGTTATCTCTTTACAGAGATAACACAAACATCTTGCTAAGAAATTTTCTATAATAAGGAATAAAAAATGAACAAATTTAAAATAACTGTTACTACAGCATTACTCGGTTTATCATTAATGCGCTTATCTACTTACTCTTATGAATTCACTCTTGAACAAGCAAAAAATAGAAGATGCAAGGACGAAGCACGCAATTCAGGCAGCTATTGAAATGGGTGCAGGTAATTATTCTAAAGCTATAGAATATGCTGAATCTGTAGCAAACGCACCTATTAACGACTTTAACCAACCTGTGATTGCAGGGGCTCAACTTGTCCTCGGCTATAGTTATTTAGCTAAGAAGAATAGAAAGAAAGCAATATTATGGTTTCAAAAATCTTGTAAAAATAGCAAATCTGATAGTTGCGAAATGTTAGAAGAAATTAAGAAATAGTAAAATGAATGATCTATTTATCAGTTCTGCAATTCTTATAGTTTTACTTTTAATTGCATTATTTGGATTAAAAGTAATGAATATAGAAAGAACAATTGGAAAAATTATTGTGCTTTTGTCATTAAGTGTTGGATATGCTTTTACCTTAGGCGATGTTCTTACATTTAATAATGAAAATATGCCTGTCTTAAATTGCATTCAGTTAATATATTATTCTGCAATAAGTTTCTTTGTTTTCGGCTTTGCTGGATTATTTTTTAGCACAAAAGCAGGAATAAGTGAAAACGGTTTAGAATAAACATCATAGGCAAACATTGTTTGCCTTTATTTTTGCTTTACATTTTTAAAAAATCATTTTAACAAGAGAATGTGCTGTGAAAATAACTCTCGGCTTTTTAGCGGTTTATCGCCAAGATAAGGTTTCAGCGCAATACGAGTGAAGCGTTTTGCTGCTTGACGTACCGCATCATCAGAAAAATCGAGGGCTTCAAAGGCTAACAAATCTCTACCGTAAAACGTGAGATTATCTTTCACTAAAGACGCAATGAAACCTTTTTCCTCACGATAACGGTATGTCATTGAGAAATCCACTGGCTCGCCAGAGCCTGCACAATGCAGAAAATCCACGCCGTAACCAAGAATTTGTAAAAGTTGAAATTCAAAAAGACGCAATGTTGGCTCAACGTTGGTTTCCGTTGCCAAGCCTGTTAAGCATTTTAAATAATGTTGAAACAGCGCAGGATTTGGCGTTTCAGACTCAATAACACGAGTGAGTAATTCATTTACATAAAAGCCACTATAAAGGGCGATTTGTTGTAAAGGCAGTGTAATTGCGGCGGGTTCAGCTTTGGTAAGGGTTTTCAATGCGTTTTTTCCCGTCCAACGCAATAATAAAGGTGTGAAAGGTTGCAAAACCGATTTCCAAGATGAACGCTTTGCGCGCGCCCCTTTTGCAATGACTGTTAAACGCCCACTTTCTTCAGTGAATAAATCAACTAAAAGGCTCGTTTCACTGTAAGGGCGGCGATGCAAAACAAAACCACGTTGAAGTTCGCTTTGCACGATTATTGTCCAGATAAGCGTTCACTTGTTTGTGAAACACATTGCGTTGCTAAAATTTCGCCGAGATTTGTTTTTAGCGTACTAAAATCATCACGCTCTTGCCACATCCAACGAATATTAGCGTAATTTTTACCACGTTCAGAAATCATTAAGGTGAGTTTTTCTGATACGCCTTGAAAAGTGACAGTGACATAATGCAAATTTTTTTTGTATTTTTTATGCGTGGCGTGTACAACTCGAACAACTTTATCATCTTGACATAAATATCGGTCAGCTTCGCCTTTTTGTAAGGCTTTATCCACTTTTTCTACTTGCATTTTTTGCGCTTGGGGCGTTGTCACATTCGTATTTTGCGTACAGCCAGCCAGCAAAAGTGCGGTAAAAATAAGAGATGTTTTTTTCAACATAAATCCTACCTTGAGAAAAGAATTTAAAAAGAAAAAAGGCGATTACTCGCCCAAAAAATTATTTTTTATATCGATAAGAACCATCAGACTGACGAACAAAACGCGCGCCATTGGATAAACGCATTTCATTTACTCGCCCTTGATTATTCACAGATACCGTTACTTTATCGCCAGATTTAAAGCTACTTAAAACATTTCCCGCCCCTGCCGCTTTGCTCATTGCGTTTACATCGGAAATATTAAGTTGATTATCACGGAAGACTTGCATCAGTGAAACACCTTTCGGCACAGTTAATGTTTTTGCAGAAAGGCGAGAGGCTGTAGATTTACTCACAGGTTTTGCATCAACGATTTGAACTTTCTTTTCTTTTTTATCTTGAACAGGTTTGGCTTCAACAATCGGTGCTTTTCCTGCTGTTTCAGCGACGTTTTGTTCCGTTGCTTTTGATGGAGCCTGTGCTTTCTCCGCCACTTTCACTTCTTTTTTCGCGGTATCTTTATGCGCAACTTGTGGCTCTACCGCTTTTTTCATCGGCTGAACAGGCACAGTTGGTTTTGGCTGTTCTGTTTGCGTTTGTGCAGGTTGCATTTGAGGCTGTTCCGCTTGAGCTGCTTGCATAGGTGCAACAGATGCCGCAGCCATTTCATTTGGCATTTGATTTTGTGCAGGAGGGTTATCTAAAATCGTGGTTTCAACTGGTTGATTTTGATCTAACGATTGGAACTGCACAGGAATTTCATTACTGTTAGATTGAGTGAAAGACTCAACGGTGTCAGAACTTGGTTTTAATGCAAAGAAAATAATCAATAAAATAACCAACACAAAAATAGCCATAAATAAACGACGATGTTTTGCTGGCAATACTTGTAATACTTTCCATTTTTCTGGTTGAGCTAAAATAGGTTTTTCAGCCTTTTCGACGGTTTCATCAGCGTTATTTTCAGCATTGATTTCTTCATCAACCGCAGAAATATTTTCTTCTGTGGAATTTGTTTGAAGAACAGGCTCTTGTTCCGTTCTCAATGTTTCGCTAGAAATAAAAGGTGTGCTTTCTTGAGCAGGAGTATGCCCAAAAGTGGGTTCTTTACGTTGCTGAAAGTTAGTTTGCACGTGATTTTTTTTGGTAAACAACCCTTTTGCTTTACCTAAAATTGATGAACTTGGCTGAACTGCTTTCTTTGGTGTAATCGGCTCTGCTTGATTAAGTCCTAAATCTAATTCATTTTGGGATGACGATCCGTTTTGATGTTGATTCATAGAACCCCCTAGAGTACGCATAATGTCTGTTATTGAGATTAACCAGAAAATTGAAGCCACTAAAGTGTGGCAAAAAATTATGCGTATTTTATCGGATCTTATTCTGCGTATAAAGTCTTATTTGGCTCGCCCGCAATTTCTCGTGCAAGTTTAGGAACAAGATAGCCAGAAGTCAGAGATTGCAAGGTTTTATAGATTTGCATAGCTTCAATATCGCTAATCAGAAAATGGCTCGCCCCTTGCACTTTATCCAGCAAATGCAAGTAATAAGGCAAAATGCCTGTTTGGAAAAGTTTATCACTCAATATTTTTAGAATTTGTGCATCATCATTCACGCCTTTTAGTAAAACGGATTGATTCAAAAGCGTGACATTCACGGCGTTTAATTTTTGCATCGCATTAGTAAAAATTTGATCAATTTCATTCGGATGATTAATGTGTGTCACCATCACTTTTTGCAAAGGAGTTTCTGCTAATAAAGTGCAAAATTCATCAGTAATTCGTTGCGGAATGACAACAGGCAAACGGGTGTGAATACGCAAACGTTGTAAGTGCGGTATGTTTTCCAAATGTTTTATTAGCCACGCTAATTCGTGATCTTTCGCCATTAAAGGATCGCCACCTGAAAAAATCACTTCTTCAATTTCAGAATGTGCTGCAATGTAATCTAATGCCAGCTGCCAGCTTTTTTTATTTCCTGGATTTTCATCGTAAGGAAAATGTCGGCGAAAACAATAACGACAATTTACTGCACAACCGCCTTTTGCCATAAAGAGCAAGCGATTTCTATATTTATGAAGAATATTTGGCACCGCATTGGCATTTTTTTCTTCTAAGGGATCTGTACTAAATCCCTCCGCTTGCACAAATTCTAAATCAGAGCACATCACTTGCAAGAAAAGGGGATCTTGCGGATTGCCTTTTTCCATTTTATCAATAAAAGGTTGTGGCACGCGGAGCGAAAAAAGTTTCCGCGCAGCAATAGATTGCTCAAAATCATCTTCTGGTAAATTTAAGGCTTTTAGCAATAATTTAGGATCTGAAATGGCATTTTTTAGAATTGTGAGCCAATTTTGTTCTTCTCTAATGACGGGTTCTTGGGTTAAAATACGCACTTTTCAAACCATCTCTCATTTTTAGGATATTTCAAATATGGCCACATATACTACCAGTGATTTCAAACCGGGTCTAAAATTTATGCAAGACGGCGAGCCTTGTGTAATCGTTGAAAATGAATTTGTAAAACCAGGTAAAGGTCAAGCATTCACTCGTACTCGTATTCGTAAATTAATTTCAGGCAAAGTATTAGACGTAAACTTTAAATCTGGCACCTCAGTTGAAGCGGCTGATGTTATGGATCTTAACTTAACTTATTCATACAAAGACGATGCGTTTTGGTATTTCATGCACCCAGAAACATTTGAACAGTACTCTGCAGATGCAAAAGCTGTAGGCGATGCAGAAAAATGGTTATTAGACCAAGCAGATTGTATCGTGACTTTATGGAATGGCGCGCCAATTACTGTTACTCCACCAAACTTTGTTGAATTAGAAATCGTCGATACAGACCCAGGCTTAAAAGGCGATACCGCAGGCACTGGCGGTAAACCCGCAACATTAAGCACTGGTGCAGTAGTAAAAGTACCTCTTTTCGTTCAAATCGGCGAAGTAATCAGAGTTGATACCCGCTCTGGCGAATACGTCTCTCGCGTAAAATAATCATTTAGATAAAAAAGTGCGGTTAATTTCTGCGATATATTATGTTGTAGTAATAAAAAGCACTGAAATTCATTCAATAAAAATGCCTTTCTGTTCATAAATAGGAAAGGCATTTTTTATAAATTTAGTTTTTCTAAAAAATCATAAACCAAAGCCAATAAAATTCAGCCTTGTTTTATTTTTCATTACAGTATAGAATTTTTCCCACTTTTAGTCGGGGTGCCGAAAGGCTGAGATGATACCCGTGAACCTGAAACAGTTAGCACTGACGTAGGAAACTAATATGCCAATAAATCCATTTTCTTTTCATTCCATTTCTTATCCTTTCTTTTTTATTACGCATTCCCTTTAATCATTGAGGCGAGCGATGGTGCGTATTCAAGATTTGAGTCTTGCATTTAATGGGCAAACGTTATTTGAGCATCTTAATTTAACCCTGTTGCCGAACGAATGGGTAAGCTTGTTGGGCAGTTCAGGCGTGGGAAAATCGACACTTTTGCGACTACTGGCGGGCATTGAAACGCAAGGCGTGGTGCAGGGGAAAATCCTAGTTGAACCGACAATTCGTATTGCGTGGTTGCCTCAAAAAGAGACGCTTTATCCGTGGCTATCAATTGTCGATAACGTGCAATTGCAAGCGGTCTTATTTGGGCGAAAATCTGCAAAAACCACTGAAAAAGCTAAAATGTTGCTTGAAAAAGTGGGAATGGCAGCACATTGGCACAAGCCTTGTTCGCAACTTTCAGGCGGGCAAAAACAGCGGGTTGCCTTGGCACGCACCTTAATGCAAGAGGCAGATTTGATTTTGCTAGATGAGCCTTTTTCCGCTCTTGATGCCATCAGTCGCCATCAACTTCAAGATTTAGCCCTTGAACTGCTCGAAGATAAATCAGTGCTGCTCGTAACCCACGATCCGCAAGAGGCGTTGCGACTAAGCCATCGTATTTTTGTACTGCGTTCGCCTGAAACTCATCAAACAGCATTATCGGCGGTAATTTTGCCCGAAGGTAACGCCCCGCGTGAGTTGCATCAAGCCAATTTATGGGCGTTGCAGCAGCAATTATTGAGAGAATTAGGGGGCGAACAATGAAAATTCGCCTACTTAAACCGCTTTTAATTGTAGGTGTGTTGTTGATGCTCTGGCAAATGGTTGCAACCTTGGGCAGCTTCCCACACTACATTTTTCCCTCACCGCAAGCTGTAGGGCAGCAGTTGTTCACACACGCTGAGCTGCTTTGGCAACATACGCAAGTCACGTTGTTAGAAATCTGCTTAGGACTGTTGTTAGGCTTTCTGTTTGGGTTGATTTCGGCGTTGTTGCTCTCATTTTCTCGTCAAATTTCTGCCGTGTTATTGCCGATTTTGGTCATTTCGCAAGCGATTCCTGTGTTTGCTATCGCACCGTTGTTGGTGTTGTGGTTTGGCTATGGAATGGCATCCAAAATTGTGATGTCGGTGCTGATTATCTACTTCCCCGTCACGGCAGCTTGTTATGATGGACTACGCAACACCCCACAAGCGTGGCTCGATCTGGCGAAAACCTTTAACATTTCCCCCTTGCGTTTATTACTTAAAGTGCGATTACCTGCGGCTTTACCTGCTTTTGCTTCGGGCTTGCGTATTGCCGTTTCGGTTGCCCCGATTGGTGCGGTGGTGGGCGAATGGGTAGGTTCGTCTGAAGGGTTGGGGTATTTGATGATTCACGCCAATGCCCGAATGCAAGTCGATTTAATGTTTGCTGCCTTACTAATTTTAGTGTCAATTTCACTCTGTTTATATTTCAGTATTGATAGGCTATTACATCGTTTTATTTGGTCTGTTTAACTTTTCATTAAAGGAGAAAAAAATGAAGACAGTCATCCGTTATTTCAGCTTTGTAATGGGGCTAATGCTCACGCTTCCTAGCTTTGCAAAAGAGAAAATCAGCGTAATGCTAGATTGGTATGTAAACCCCGATCACGCAGCCATCATTGTGGCACAGCAGAAAGGTTTTTTTGAGAAAAATAACCTTGAGGTTAATATTATTGAACCTGCTGATCCAGCATTACCGCCGAAATTAGCGGCGGCAGGAAAAGTTGATTTAGCCGTGAGTTATCAGCCTCAGCTTTATCAACAAGTGGCAGAAGGCTTACCCTTAGTACGAGTGGGTTCACTGATTTCAAATCCATTAAATAGCGTAGTGGTGCTAAAAAAGAGTAATTTGAAAACCCTTGCTGATTTAAAAGGTAAAAAAGTGGGGTATTCTGTCAGCGGTTTTGAAGATGGATTGCTTGAGACAATGCTTCATTCTATTGGTTTAAGCAATAAAGATGTGGAATTAGTGAATGTAAATTGGTCCCTTTCGCCCTCCCTTTTAACTGGACAAGTGGATGCTGTGATTGGTGCATTTCGTAATTTTGAACTCAATCAGCTTGCTTTAGAAAAGCAAGAAGGTATCGCATTCTTCCCTGAACAATATGGCGTGCCTGCTTATGATGAATTGATTTTAGTAGCGAACAAAAACAATATTGCCTCTAAAAAAATTTCCGCTTTTTTAACCGCACTTGAACAAGCTACAACCTACCTACAAAACAACCCAAATGACGCATGGCAAGCCTTTGTCAGCTATAAACCGAATGAACTCAACACGCCATTAAACCAACTAGCGTGGAAAGACACGCTCCCCTTCTTAGCCAATAAACCTCGTCAATTGGATGCCAAACGTTATCAACAAATGGCGGAATTTATGCATCAAAAAGGCTTGATTCCAAAAGCACTTGAATTGAAAGACTATGCTGTCGAATTACAGTAAGGGAAAATGATGATCAACCAACTAATTCAGCAAGCGCAACCTTATTGGAAGCAATATGTTGAGCATGAATTTGTGCAACAGCTCGCAAAAGGTACGCTGCCAAAAGCTTGTTTTCAACACTATTTGAAGCAGGATTACCTCTATCTGTTCCACTATAGTCGAGCCTTTGCTTTGGGTGTATATAAAGCAAAAAATTTTGCGGAAATGGAAATTCCTCGCAAAACCTTAGAGATTCTTTGCCAAGAAATTCAACTACATTTAAATTATTGCCGCCAATGGGGCATTAGCGAACAAGAGATTTTTGCTACTCAAGAAAGTGCCGCTTGTATTGCTTATACCCGCTATTTGCTTGATTGCGGCATGACGGGCGGTTTAGCTGAGCTTTATGCAGCCGTGACCCCTTGTGCTTTGGGTTACGCACAAGTCGCCCGCTACATCACAGAAAATTATCCAAAACTACCAAGCAATCCTTATCAAACGTGGATTGATACCTATGCGAGCGAGGAATTTCAACAATCCGCCCAAGAAACCGTTGATTTTCTTACCGCACTTTGCAAACCGCTAAACCCAAGCCAACTTGCCGAGATTCAACAGATTTTCACCACCGCAACCAGAATGGAAATTGCGTTCTGGCAAATGGGGTTGGATTTGGCTTAACAACAGGAGACAAAATGAAATCCATCTATCTATCCAAAATCCGTGAGCAGAATCCGCTCATTCATAACATCACCAACATTGTGGCAGCGAATTTTAGTGCCAATGGCTTGTTAGCATTGGGGGCTTCGCCATTGATGTCGGCGAATGTCGAAGAAATGCAGGAAGTACCGAAAATCAGTCAAGCGTTGGTCATTAATATCGGCACGCTGATTGGAAAGGAGCGAGAGGCGATGTTATTAGCGGGCAAAACCGCGAATGCGGTTGGGATTCCTGTGGTGTTAGATCCTGTTGGTGTGGGGGCAACGAGCTATCGCCGTGAGACCATTCGTGAGCTTTTAGCCGAGGTAAAATTTGCTCTGATTCGTGGCAATGCAGGTGAACTGGCTGCGATTGCAGGAGAAGCATGGCAGGCAAAAGGTGTAGATGCAGGGCAAGGCGAAGTGGATTTAAAAGCCGTTGCCGAGAAAGTGGCTCAACGCCATGGCTGTACGGTGTTGATTAGCGGAGTGGTGGATATTGTCAGCGATGGCACACAAACTGCGACCATTCACAACGGCACGCCATTGTTCCCGAAAGTCACGGCTTCGGGGTGTCTGTTGAGTGCCGTGTGTGCGGCTTTTTTAGCGGTAAGTGAAGGGAATTATTTTTCTGCGACATTAGAAGCCTGTGTAGCATACACCATTGCAGGCGAGTGTGCGGCGCAAGGCTTAACCACACAAGTGGGACAGTTCCAAATCCGTTTGTTGGACGAGCTTGCTGCACTTTCCCCTGAAACCATTGGACAAAGAGGGCGCATTAATGAGTAATGTGAAACAAGTTTTAACCATCGCAGGGTCAGACAGTGGCGGTGGTGCAGGCATTCAAGCGGATCTTAAAACCTTCCAAATGCGCGGCGTGTTTGGTACATCCGTAATTACAGCAGTTACGGCACAAAACACACTTGGCGTATTTGATATTCACCCTATTCCACTGAAAACAATTCAAGCGCAACTGGAAGCGGTCAAAAATGATTTCCAGATTGCAAGTTGCAAAATTGGTATGTTAGGCAATGCAGAAATTATTGAATGCGTGGCCGATTTTCTTGCTGATAAACCATTCGGCACGCTGGTGCTAGACCCAGTGATGATCGCCAAAGGTGGGGCACCGTTATTGCAACAGCAAGCGGTGAGTGCGTTAAGCCAAAAATTGCTGCTGTTGGCAGACGTGATTACACCGAACATTCCCGAAACGGAAGCGTTAACGGGGATTGCGATTGTGGACGACACCAGTATTCAACAAGCCGCAAAAGCCTTGCAAAAACAGGGAGCGAAGAATGTGATTATTAAGGGTGGACATTCGCTCAATTCGCAAAGTGAGCTGTGCCAAGATTGGATCCTTTTACAAAACGGCGAATATTTCGCTTTGCAAAGTCCACGTTTTGATACGCCTCATACGCACGGCACAGGCTGCACCTTTTCTGCCTGTTTAACCGCTGAATTGGCGAAAGGTGAACCGTTGCAAAGTGCGGTAAAAACAGCGAAAAATTTTATTACCGCTGCGATTTCTCACCCGTTGAATATTGGTCAAGGACACGGACCGACAAATCATTGGGCTTACAGTCGCCTTTAAGGATTGAAAGATGAAAAATATTCAAAAAATCTTACCGCTTTACTTTGTGGCAGGCACGCAAGATTGCCGTCATTTGGGCGAGAACTTGTCAGAAAATTTATTATTCGTGCTAAAACAAGCGTTAGAAGGCGGGATTACCTGCTTTCAATTTCGGGATAAAGGCAAATTTTCGTTAGAACATACGCCTTCAGTACAGAAGGAATTGGCGATTAATTGTCGTGATTTGTGCCGTGAATATGGCGTACCGTTTATTGTGGATGATAATGTTGATTTAGCATTGGAAATCGAGGCGGATGGTATTCACGTTGGGCAAAGCGACATGCCAGTGCAAGAGATTCGAGCTAAAACAGATAAACCGCTGATTATTGGTTGGTCGGTGAATCGTTTAGATGAGGCGAATATTGGGGAAAATTTAGCGGAAATTGATTATTTTGGAATTGGCCCGATTTTTCCAACGCAATCAAAAGAGAATCCGAAGCCAACGCTAGGAATGGCGTTTATTCAAACTTTGCGAAATGCGGGCATAACTAAACCGCTTGTGGCAATTGGTGGAGTGAAGTTAGCTCACGTTAAAACCTTACGAGAATTTGGTGCGGACGGTGTGGCAGTAATTACAGCCATCAGCCAAGCAGAAAATGTTAAAGCAGCAACAAAAGCATTACGGGAGGCAAGCGATGAATACGCAAAATAGTCTAAAACAGGTTGCGACGGCAACGATGGTCGGCACAGCAATTGAATATTTCGATAACTACATTTACGCAATGGCAGCGGTATTGGTATTTAACCATCAATTCTTCCATGCCGCAGATCCACTTTCAGGGCAGATTGCGGCACTTTCCACTTTAGCACTCACTTTTATTGCTCGTCCTTTGGGAGCAATATTGTTCGGGCATTTCGGTGACCGTTTCGGGCGGAAAAATACCTTTGTGATGAGCTTGCTGTTGATGGGCGTTTCCACTGTGGTTATTGGTTTGTTGCCAACCTATGACAGCATCGGTATTTGGGCGACAATTTTGCTCTGTTTGTGTCGCATCGGGCAAGGTATCGGTTTAGGCGGAGAGTGGGGCGGTGCAGCGTTAGTTGCGGTCGAAAATGCTCCCGAAGGTAAACGAGGTTGGTATGGCACTTTCCCACAATTAGGGGCACCGCTTGGCTTGTTGTTAGCAAATAGCGTATTCTTAGGCATTACGGCAATTTTCGGGCAAGAAGCTATGGCGGAATGGGCGTGGAGGATACCGTTTTTATCTTCCGTTATCTTAGTGGCAATTGGCTTATATGTTCGCCTAAAACTAACTGAAGCCCCGATTTTCCTCGCCGCACTCAACAAACCCCAACCAAAACGCTTACCAATGTTGGAAGTTGTCACTACTCATTTTAAGCCGTTTTTCTTAGGAATGTTGGTTTGCATCGCAGGCTATGTGCTGTTCTATATTATGATTGCCTTTAGCCAAATTTATGCAAAATCTGCCCCAACAGTATCAGAAGCTGGTTATGCAATGGGATTAGGATTTTCACCACAAATTTTCACCGCTTTATTGATGGCAAGTGCGGTTTCTTTGGCAATAACGATTGCCGCTTCGGGTAAATATATCGATAAAATCGGACGAAGAACTTGGTTAATTTGGACAACTGTTGGCGTTGCGATTTTTAGTTTATCCTTACCGTTATTTCTCGAAAACGGTACAACTGCTAGTCTGTTTTGGTTTTTAATCATCGGTATGGGCTTAATTGGAATGGGCTATGGGCCATTAGCGAGTTTTTTACCTGAACTCTTCCCTACTCACGCCCGCTATTCAGGTGCTTCTTTAACCTATAATATTGCAGGTTTATTCGGGGCAAGTGTTGCAGCAATCATTGCCTTACCGCTGAATGCTCACTACGGCTTAAAAGGTGTGGGGATTTATTTAACCCTAAACGCTGTGTTGAGCTTGGTTGGATTATGGTTTATTTCAGAAACGAAAGATAAATTACTATCCTAAGATTTGAGGAATTAAATACAATCTATTAAGCGGTTAAATTTTACATAAAATTCTACTAAGAATTTAACCGCACTTTCCTTTACAAGCCAAATATTTTCTCTACAATACCCCACCTAACGATTTACCTTGAGTAAATCCCTGACCTGAAATCAGACAAAAGAGAATATTATGACAACCCAATTCAAACCAGAATTACTTTCCCCTGCAGGCTCTCTTAAAAATATGCGCTATGCGTTTGCTTATGGTGCTGATGCGGTTTATGCAGGACAACCTCGTTATAGCTTACGTGTACGCAATAATGAATTTAATCACGCCAATTTGAAAATCGGGATCGATGAAGCCCATTCCCTTGGCAAAAAATTCTATGTAGTGGTAAACATTGCGCCCCATAATTCCAAACTCAAAACTTTTATTAAAGATTTACAACCTGTCATCGATATGAAACCAGATGCTTTAATTATGTCTGATCCAGGCTTAATTATGTTGGTGCGTGAAAATTTCCCTAATATTGATATTCATCTTTCTGTGCAAGCCAATGCGGTAAACTGGGCAACGGTAAAATTCTGGAAACAAATGGGATTAACTCGTGTGATTTTATCGCGCGAACTTTCAATAGATGAAATTGCTGAAATTCGCCAACAAGTGCCAGATATTGAACTCGAAATTTTCGTACATGGTGCATTATGTATGGCGTATTCTGGTCGTTGCTTGCTTTCTGGCTATATCAACAAACGCGATCCAAACCAAGGCACTTGTACTAATGCTTGCCGTTGGGAATACAAAATGGAAGAAGGCACCACCGATGAAGTGGGCAACATTGTGCCAAAAATCGATCCTGCTCAACAAATTGAAGTCAAAAATGTAGCTCCAACTTTAGGCGAAGGTGCAGTAACAGATAAAGTTTTCCTTTATACCGAATCACAAAAGCCTGACGAACAAATGACGGCGTTTGAAGATGAACACGGCACCTACTTTATGAATTCAAAAGATCTACGTGCCGTACAACATGTGGAAAAATTGACCACACTTGGTGTGCATTCTTTAAAAATCGAAGGCCGTACAAAATCATTTTATTATTGTGCAAGAACTGCTCAAGTTTACCGCAAGGCAATTGATGATGCAGCCGCAGGCAAACCATTTGATGAAAATTTAATGGATACGTTAGAATCCCTTGCACACCGTGGTTATACCGAAGGTTTCTTACGTCGTCATACGCATGATGAATACCAAAACTACGAATACGGCTATTCTATTTCTGATCGTCAGCAATTTGTCGGTGAATTTACGGGTAAACGTAACGAACAAGGTATGGCAGAAGTGGCAGTAAAAAACAAATTCTTACTTGGCGACAAGGTAGAAATGATGACGCCACAAGGCAATATTAATTTCAAAATTGAAAAAATGCTAAATCGTAAAAATGAAGCAGTTAATGCCGCACTAGGTGATGGGCATTTTGTGTTTTTAAATGTGCCACAAGATATTAACTTAAATTACGCTTTATTAATGCGTAATTTAGTCAATACAAATACAAGAAATCCACATTGCTAGTGTGATATAAAACAGAATTTAAATCATACCTAATTAAATATTACTGCTACTTGGCTTGCGTCGTTTGCCGATATTTTTCGTATCCTTATGACGCAATTTTACTTTTTTCTTTGCCTCTGTTTTTTTCTTTTCTTCACGTTTTTCTTTAATACGTGCCTTTTGTTTTTTGCTTACCGATTTCACTTCGCCATCTTTTGGTGGCTTAGTACGAGGTTCTAAACCCTCTAAAATGCGCGCCTTTAAAATTTCCTCGGTATAGCGTTTGATTTTACCTAGTAACTTATAATCATGAGCTTCGACAAAAGAGACTGCCGTGCCTTTTTTACCTGCTCGCGCGGTACGTCCAATTCGATGTAAATAAGTATCCGCACTATAGGGCAAATCAAAATTCATAACGTGGCTTACATCGTCAATATCAATACCACGTGCAGCCACATCGGTTGCAACTAGTACCGTCACAATACCTGATTTCAACTTATCAATGGCATTGTTACGTTGAGTTTGTGCCATTTCGCCCTCTAAATACGCAGAACGAATGCCTCGTTTACGCAATGTTTCAGAAAGTTCTCGTGCATCTTCACGACGACGAACAAACACAATTCCACGCGTCACTTCTTCAGTTTCAATAAAACGCGCGAGCAATTTGATTTTGTGTTCATTGCTGTCTGCATGGTAATACCATTGGTTGATTTTTTTTCTTTCGCGGCGACTTGGTTCCGCATCTACTTTCACAGGATCACTCAATAAACGCTCTGCAAAATCGACCAATAATTCTCCTTCTAAGGTTGCAGAAAACAACAAGGTTTGTTTTCGCCAACGGGTTTCAGCCGCAATTTTTTCTGCATCTTGCCCAAATCCCATTTGTAACATTCTATCGGCTTCGTCAAAAATAAGCATTTCAACGGAACGGCAATCAAAATTTTCTTCCTTAATGTATTGCAATAAACGACCAGGCGTAGCCACCACCAAATCTTGATTGGTATTGAACACATCACCGTGATTTTGATACGCCACGCCACCTGTAATTGTCGCAATATTTAAATGAGTGAACTGCGCTAACTCTTCCGCTTGTTCTGCCACTTGCATTGCCAATTCACGGGTTGGTGTTAATACCAAAATACGCGGAGAGCCCGGTTTACGGCGTGGATAATCCAATAAATGTTGTAGCGCAGGTAATAAAAAAGCAGCAGTTTTCCCAGTTCCCGTTGGTGCAGAGCCTAATACATCACGCGCTTCCATTGCGGCAGGAATGGCTTCCATTTGAATAGCTGTTGGGCGGGAATAACCTTTTTTCTCAAGTGCTTTTAAAAGCTCAGGAGAAAGATCAAATTGTTCAAATTGGGATAAATTCATTATTGTGCGGTTCTTTGTTAAAATTAGTGGGGATTATACCTGAAAGTGCGGTCAATTTACGAAAAATTTATGAACGGATTTACCTTTAAACAATTCCATATCAATCAAGATTCTTGTGCCATGAAAGTCGGCACTGATGGCATTTTGTTAGGTGCTTGGGCTGATGTAAAACATTGTAAAAATATTTTAGATATGGGCAGTGGCACAGGATTATTGGCTTTAATGTTAGCACAACGAACTGAAGGAAACTGTCAAATTCAAGCGGTTGAACTCGATCCCATTGCAGCAAAACAAGCACAAGAAAACATCAATAATTCGGTGTGGAAAAATCGCATTCAACTTATTCAAGCGGATATACAACATTTTTTACAAACCACTGAACAAACCTTTGATTTAATTGTGGCAAATCCACCTTATTTTGAACAAGGTATTGCTTGCAAAAATGAAGAAAGAGCATTGGCTCGTTATACCAAGCAAAGCCATTTAAATTGGTTAGAATGGGCTGCCACACGCTTATCGGAAAATGGGAGAATAAGTTTTGTTTTGCCTTATAATGCGGGGAAAACGCTCATAAAATCCACCGCACTTTTTTGTATAAAACAGACGAATGTTATTACAAAAATAGGAAAAACGCCACAAAGAATGCTACTTACCTTTGCCAAACAACCCCAAGTTTTAATGCAAGATCAATTGGTAATTTATGATAAGGACAATCAATACACTGAAGCGTTTATTGAATTGACTAAAGACTTTTATATCAAGTTTTGACCGCACTTTTTTACCGCACGTTCTTCGTTAGAGTTGCTGAATATCCAATGCCATTTGGTCTAGCATTTCATAACGTTTACGATACATAGAACGTTTTTTACTTGCAATATCTTCTAACTGTTTGCGTTCAATATCCAAAGGTAATTGCCAATAATTATGGCGATATTCCCCTTGGTTTTCTTGCCAAAATTCATCGTAATTAAACAAAATCTTACTGCGTGCAGAAAGACGATATTTTCCTTGTGCTTTGTGCGGAATCCCCACTAACTCACATTGCCATTTTTCAGCAAGCATTTTGAACGCATTAACCAACATAAACATTGGACGCATACCGTGCAATGCTTTTGTTGCTTGTTTTATAAGCTCTTGAGCATTACCACTTGAGGGGCCTTGAATTGAGGCGATAAGCAATTTATTCGGGCTTAAAAAAGTGAAAGACGCATCATATACTCGTTCGTTATTTTGATTGCGAATATTAATAGAAAAATATCCCTCAAAGGGATCGATATGATTGATACTCAAAGATAAACGCAAATCCTCTGTTAATTGGGTTAGCACGATATGTTGTTGATCTAATAATTGTTGGCAAAGCAAACGCCCTATTTTTTCTTCTGCCAAACGTAAATTCTCCGTAATCGCCGTTAAACGTTCTGCAGCAGAAAAGCGTTTATCGCAAAAAGTAGTCAAAATTGTATTTATACGATAATAATCTTGTGTAAATAAAGGCTGCCATTGCGTTTCTTTATTAAGAAAATCCACTAATTGGTTACATTGCTTTTGATACAACCATTTATAGCCATAATAGCGTAATTTTTCCCGCACTTGTTTGAGAAAAGGGCGATCCTTAGAATAAGGATACATTTGAACATAGGTGGGGAAAATAAAATTATTTTTCGTGGACATAATTCAATATTTTGTGCAATTTAATAAAATTTTTCGTTATTCTAGCCATTATCACTTCATTTGCCAAAATTCTTTTTGTTAGAAACCCACTTTATAAGTCAGATTTTGTTATAATCTTTTCCTTGAATTCCTTTTCCCTACCCCCATATTTACCCAAATTATCAGAACGAAATTATAAGAGAGACCAATTATGGCGAAGAATATCCAACGTACAATGCCCGTATTGCCATTACGCGATGTTGTCGTTTTTCCTTATATGGTAATGCCACTTTTTGTAGGGCGTGCAAAATCCATTAATGCCCTTGAAGAAGCAATGAATGATGATAAACAGCTTCTTTTGGTATCCCAAAGAGAAGCAGATTTAGAAGAACCGACCCCTGAAGATTTATTTGATGTGGGTACTATTGCTAACATTATTCAGTTATTAAAATTACCTGATGGCACAGTAAAAGTGCTAGTTGAAGGTCAAAATCGCGCGAAAATTAACAACCTTGAAGACGGCGAAAAATGCTTTTCTGCCCAAATTACCCCTATCGAAACCACTTAT
The DNA here is from genome assembly GCF_049823435.1 of Haemophilus sp. HN_Hi16. Classification (NCBI taxonomy): domain Bacteria; kingdom Pseudomonadati; phylum Pseudomonadota; class Gammaproteobacteria; order Pasteurellales; family Pasteurellaceae; genus Haemophilus; species Haemophilus sp. HN_Hi16. The sequence goes on along the minus strand of NZ_CP187500.1, from coordinate 499,327 downwards.
GGCGATGAAAAAGAGTTAGTAGTGGCAAAAAGTGCGGTGCTTTCTGAGTTTGAAAATTATCTTACCCTCAACAAAAAAGTGCCTGCAGATATTCTCAATGCCCTTCAACGTATTGATGATGTTGATCGCTTAGCTGACACAATGGCAGCCCATCTCCCTGTAAGCATTCGCCATAAACAAAATGCGTTAAAACTCGCTAATGTGCAAGAACGTTTAGAATATTTGCTTAGTATGATGGAATCAGAGGCTGATATTCTTCAAGTGGAGAAACGTATTCGTGGTCGTGTCAAAAAACAAATGGAGAAAAGCCAGCGAAACTATTATTTAAGCGAACAAATTAAAGCCATTCGCAAAGAAATGGATGGTGGAGAAAATGAAGATACCATTGATGAAGTTGAACAACTGCATCAAAAGGTGGAAGCGGCAGGCATGCCGGCAGAGGTACGCGACAAAGTAGAAAATGAATTACAAAAACTTAAAATGATGTCGGCGATGTCTTCTGAAGCAACCGTAATACGCAGTTATATTGAATGGATGATCCAAGTGCCTTGGCATCAACGTTCTAAAGTGAAAAAAGACATTGTTAAAGCACAGCAAGTTTTAGATACCGATCACTATGGTTTAGATCGTGTGAAAGAACGTATTCTTGAATATTTAGCAGTACAAGCTCGTTTAAACAAAGTGAAAGGCCCGATTCTTTGTTTAGTTGGCCCTCCGGGTGTAGGTAAAACCTCTCTTGGTCAGTCCATTGCCAATGCCACTGGTCGTAAATATGTGCGGATGGCATTAGGCGGTGTTCGCGATGAAGCAGAAATCCGTGGTCACCGTAAAACCTATATTGGTGCATTACCAGGTAAATTAATTCAAAAGATGGCAAAAGTGGGGGTTAAAAATCCATTATTCTTGCTTGATGAAATCGATAAAATGGCATCCGATATGCGAGGCGATCCTGCCTCAGCATTGCTTGAAGTATTAGACCCTGAGCAAAACACCACATTTAATGATCACTATTTAGAAGTGGATTATGATCTTTCTGATGTGATGTTTGTGGCAACATCAAACTCTATGAATATTCCAGGCCCATTGTTGGATCGTATGGAAGTGATTCGTCTTTCTGGTTATACCGAAGATGAAAAACTTAATATCGCGATGCGTCATTTGTTAGCCAAACAAATTGAACGTAATGGTTTGAAGAAAGGCGAACTTACCGTCGAAGAAAGTGCAATTTTAGATATTATCCGCTATTACACACGTGAAGCGGGCGTGCGTGGGCTAGAACGTGAAATTTCAAAAATCTGCCGTAAAGCCGTGAAAAATTTATTGGTAAATCCAAAACTTAAATCTATTACGGTAAATTCAGATAATCTGCACGATTATCTTGGCGTAAAACGTTTTGAATTTGGCAAAGCTGACACACAAAACCGTATTGGCGAAGTAACTGGTTTAGCTTGGACAGAAGTGGGCGGCGATTTACTCACCATTGAAACAGCCTCCGTTGTGGGTAAAGGAAAACTTTCTTTCACTGGTTCATTAGGCGATGTGATGAAAGAATCCATTCAAGCGGCAATGACAGTTGTACGAGCTCGTGCTGAAAAATTAGGTATTAATTCTGAGTTCCATGAAAAACGCGATATTCACATTCACGTGCCAGATGGTGCAACACCAAAAGATGGCCCAAGTGCAGGTATTGCAATGTGTACTGCATTAGTTTCTTGTTTAACAGGTAATCCTGTGCGTGCTGATGTGGCAATGACGGGAGAAATCAGTTTACGCGGTAAAGTATTACCAATCGGTGGATTAAAAGAAAAACTTCTTGCAGCACATCGTGGCGGAATTAAAACCGTATTAATTCCAAAAGAGAACGTTAAGGATCTTGAAGAAATTCCAGAAAACGTGAAACAAAATCTTGCAATTCATGCGGTAGAAACCATTGATGAAGTGCTTGGTCTTGCGTTGGAAAATCCACCAGAAGGCATTGAGTTTGTTAAAGTGGAGGCTAAACCTAAAGCACCACGCCGTAAAGTGACGAGTAAATCGGAAAGAGCGGTCAATTAATTGAATGTTTTAGGGCTTGTGAAAACAAGCCCTTTTATTGACTTTAGAGATGAAAATTTCATCTTTACACAAGGTTAATTTATACTTTTCCAAATTGAAAACTTGTTAATAACACAATGCTACAACTTCCTCCACTTTCCTTGTATATACATATTCCTTGGTGCGTTCAAAAATGTCCTTATTGTGATTTTAATTCACACGCACAAAAAGGCGATATACCAGAACAAGACTATATTTATCATCTTCTGCAAGATTTGCAGGCTGATTTACAACGCTTTAAAAATTCCATTCAACAACGAAAACTCCATTCGATTTTTATTGGTGGCGGTACGCCAAGTTTATTTTCATCAGAAAGTATTACACACCTTTTAAAGGAAATAAAAAAACAGATTGATTTTGAAGATAATATTGAAATTACATTAGAAGCTAATCCTGGCACGGTAGAAGCTGAACGTTTTAAAGGTTACGTATCTGCAGGCATTACGCGAATTTCTATGGGAATACAAAGTTTTAATGATGACAAATTACGGCGTCTTGGGCGAATTCATAATGTAGCAGAGGCAAAAAGTGCGGTCAATTTAGCGAAAGTTTCTGGGCTAAAAAGTTTCAATTTAGATTTAATGCACGGCTTGCCGAACCAAACGTTGGAAGAAGCTTTAGATGATCTTCGTCAAGCGATTGAGCTATCCCCTCCCCATATTTCTTGGTATCAGCTCACTATTGAGCCAAATACGATGTTTGCTTACCGCCCACCTAAATTGCCAGATGATGATGCGCTTTGGGATATTTTTGAGCAAGGTCACCAACTTTTAACGGCGGCAGGCTACCAGCAATATGAAACCTCAGCTTACGCAAAAACAGGTTTTCAGTGTAAACATAATTTGAATTATTGGCGGTTTGGGGATTATTTAGCCATTGGCTGTGGCGCACACGGGAAATTGACGTTTCCGAATGGCGAGATTACTCGCTTTTCTAAAACCAAACACCCGAAAGGTTATTTGCGTGGCGAATATCTTTACGAAGAAAAAAACGTGCAAGAAATTGACCGCCCTTTTGAGTTTTTTATGAATCGCTTTCGTTTGTTAGAAGCGGTTCCCAAACAAGAATTTGAAAATTACACAGGCTTGTCGCAAAGTGCGGTGAAAAATCAAATTGATTTTGCCATTCAACAAAACTATATTGTGGAAAACGCTGATTCTTGGCAAATCACTGAGCACGGCAAGTTATTTCTCAATGAACTTTTGGAATTATTTTTAACGGAAGAATAGCCTAATCATGAAATAGCCTAGTTGTGAAATAACATTGCTTGAGAAAAACGCCCGCTAAAAAATTACACTTGTTTATTAGATAGGCTCGTAATAAAGTAACGCAATCGTTTACTTATTGAAATAAGGAAAAGAAATGAATCAATTAGAAATGAAAAAACTCGCCGCACAAGCCGCATTACAATATGTAAAAGCTGACACAATTGTTGGCGTGGGAAGCGGCTCCACGGTGAACTGCTTTATTGAGGCTTTGGGTACAATCAAAAATAAAATTCAAGGCGCAGTTGCGGCTTCAAAAGCATCAGAAGAATTATTACGTAAACAAGGGATCGAAGTATTTAATGCAAATGATGTCTCTAGCTTAGATATTTATGTGGATGGTGCAGATGAAATCAATCCACAAAAAATGATGATTAAAGGCGGCGGTGCGGCACTTACTCGTGAAAAAATCGTTGCGGCATTAGCGAAAAAATTTATTTGTATTGTAGATTCTAGTAAACAAGTGGATGTGTTAGGTTCGACTTTCCCATTGCCAGTTGAAGTTATTCCAATGGCTCGTTCACAAGTGGGCAGAAAATTAGCCGCACTTGGCGGTGCGCCTGAATATCGTGAAGGCGTGGTTACAGATAATGGCAATGTGATTTTAGATGTACACAACTTCAGTATTTTAAATCCAGTTGAAATGGAAAAAGAATTAAACAATGTTGCAGGTGTCGTCACTAATGGGATATTCGCATTGCGTGGCGCAGATGTTGTAATCGTCGGCACGCCTGAAGGTGCCAAAATTATTGACTAATTCATAATAAAAATCATAAGGAAGTAAATATGACAAACAAAGTTTCACTCGACAAATCAAAAATTAAATTTGTATTGTTTGAAGGTGTGCATCAAAGCGCACTTGATACGCTCCACGCGGCAGGCTATAGCAATATCGATTACTATAAAAAAGCACTGGATGGCGATGAATTAAAAGAAGCCATTAAAGATGCACACTTCATCGGCTTACGTTCTCGCACCCATTTAACCGCAGAAATGATTGAAGCCGCACCCAAATTAATCGCAGTTGGCTGTTTCTGCATTGGTACAAATCAAGTGGATTTAAATGCAGCAAAAGCACGTGGTATTCCTGTATTTAATGCGCCATTCTCAAACACTCGTTCCGTCGCAGAACTTGTATTAGGCGAGATTTTATTACTTATGCGCAATGTGCCACAGGCTAATGCCGAAGTACATCGTGGTGTTTGGAATAAATCCGCGACTGGCTCTCATGAAGTGCGGGGAAAAAAATTAGGCATTATTGGTTACGGCCACATTGGTTCACAATTAAGTATTATTGCTGAATCATTAGGCATGGATGTGTATTTCTACGATATTGAAAATAAACTTCCGCTTGGTAATGCAAAACAGGTTCGTAGTCTTGAAGAATTACTTAGTTCTTGCGATGTGATTTCACTACACGTGCCAGAACTGCCCTCCACCAAAAACTTAATGAACGCAACGCGTATCGCACAATTAAAACAAGGGGCTATTTTGATCAATGCTGCGCGTGGCACAGTAGTAGATATTGATGCTCTTGCTCAAGCCTTAAAAGACGGTAAAATTCACGGTGCGGCAATTGATGTATTCCCCGTTGAACCCGCTTCAATTAATGAAGAATTTGTCTCGCCGTTACGTGAATTTGATAATGTGATTTTAACGCCACATATCGGTGGCTCAACAGCGGAAGCACAAGAAAATATCGGTTTTGAAGTGGCAGGCAAATTTGTCAAATATTCAGACAACGGATCAACCCTTTCTTCGGTAAACTTCCCAGAAGTCTCTTTACCAGAGCACGAGGGAACAAAACGCTTATTGCATATTCACGAAAATCGCCCTGGTATATTGAACAAACTGAACCAAATTTTCGTCGAAGCCAACCTCAATATTGCCGCGCAATATTTACAAACTGACCCAAAAATTGGTTATGTTGTCGTTGATGTAGAAACGAATGATGCATCGCCATTACTGACAAAATTGAAGGAAATTGATGGCACAATTCGTGCGCGTGTACTTTACTAAATACAAAAAAAGATCAGGTTAATGCCTGATCTTTTTTGCTTTCTTATTCAGTAATCGAATAAGGTAACTGCACTCGCTCTAACAGTATTTCATTACTCGGCAATCTAAATTGTTGCTCTGAATCTATGTCATTATTCATCACAACTTGCAACCATAAAACACCGTCTAAATTGACCGCACTTGTAATCGTGCCAGTCTTACGCCAATTGGCTTCAAGCTGCATTTCGATTTCACTGCCAATTTCCACTTCCTGCTGAGTTTGCGCTTTAAAAATAAACATTGCACGTTTGTTTGCCCCACGATATTTCGCACGTGCCACGGTTTCTTGCCCAATATAACAGCCTTTGGTAAAAGAAATTGCTTGCTCAACGGCCTGTAAATTTAGTGCTTGTGGGATAAATTCATTTTGCGTTTGCGGACTTAAATTTGGCAATCCTGCTTGAATATCGGCTACTTCCCAAATTTTTTCATCGCCATTAAAATTCACGGGTAATTCAGTTTCATTTAATAAAATTGAACGCTGTCCATCAATTTCCAATGAAAAGTGCGGTGTAATTTTTCCACATTTTTCACCTATTACGCCGATGATTTGCCAATCACGTAAATCAAAACTCACTTTGGAAAATACCGCATATTTTTTCAAAGCATCCAGAGCACTTGGCAAAATATCTTTCTTAACGAGCAAAAAGAATTGTTCACTACTTACTTTAAACAAACGGTAAATTGCATTCATTTTACCTTTTGGGTCACAGTGAGCTGTAAGCGTCGTTGCGCCACTCGCTAATCGCACAACATCAGAAGTTAATTGCCCTTGCAAATATTTTTCTACATCCGCACCCTGTACTTCAATCAGTTGATATTGAGTAAGAGAAATAAATTGAGACATTCTGCTTTCCTATTCTAAATTCTGAATTTGCTCACGCATTTGTTCGATAAGCACTTTTAGCTCCACCGCAGAAGCCGTAATATCCGCATTAATGGATTTAGACGCAAGGGTATTCGATTCACGATTCAATTCTTGCATCATAAAATCTAATTTACGCCCAACTGCACCGCCTTTTTTCAAAATATTCGTAGTTTCTTTCACGTGCATTTGTAAACGATCGAGTTCTTCCGCCACATCAACACGTTGAGCGAGTAAAATCATTTCTTGTTCCACACGCTGTGGATCAAGATTAAGTTGAGCATCTTCAAAACGTTGCAATAACCGTTCACGCTGCCATTGTAAAACTGCTGGCATTTGTGACCGCACTTTATCCGCTTCCACTGCAATGGCATCTAAGCGTTGTTGAATAATATCGTTCAGTTTTTCCCCTTCACGACCACGCATTGCAATAAAATCGGTCAGTAAATCATCAAAGGTTGTCAATAAATCTTGACTAATCGCATCTAAATCTTGCTCTTGCGCTTCCACCACACCAGGATAACGCAACACATCTGTCAAATTAATTTCACCTTCTCCAGCTTGAGTTTTAATCCATTGCAAAGATTGAATGACTTGATTCGCAAGTTCTTTATTTAAATTCAATTCAGCATTTGTTTGTTTTTTTGTTTCAATACGCAAAGAACATTCAATTTTACCGCGAGTAAGACTTTGACGAAGTTTCTCACGCAAGGTGTTCTCTAATCCGCGAAATTGCTCTGGCAAACGGAAAAAGTTTTCTAAATAACGTTGATTGACGGAACGAATTTCCCATACTGCATCACCCCAATCTTTTTTCACTTCAAGGCGTGCAAAGGCGGTCATACTGTAAATCATAAGCTCTCCTATTTTGTCTTAGCTTTGTCTTAGTTGATTCGCTAAGTATTTTAACGAGATGAACACAGAAAGGGAAAAGAAAAGTGCGGTAAATAATAAAGATATTTTGTATTCTGTTGTTTACACGCTGTAAATTATACAATACAATCATCGTAAATTTTACATTACACCATAAGGAAACAAAAATGAACAAAACTGTTGGCAGCACACTTCTTGTTGCTGGTACGATGATTGGAGCAGGAATGTTGGCTATGCCACTCACTTCTGCAGGCATCGGCTTCGGCTTTACTTTAGTCTTATTGTTAGGGCTTTGGGCATTATTAACTTTTAGCGCACTTTTATTCGTTGAACTCTATCAAACTGCGGAAAGTGATGCTGGTATCGGTACACTCGCTGAACAATATTTTAGTAAAGCAGGACGCATTGTTGCTACGGCAGTGCTAATTATTTTCTTATACGCGTTAATTGCCGCTTATGTTAGTGGTGGCGGTTCACTACTAAAAGATTTATTACCAGAAAGTTTTGGCGATAAAGTCAGCATTTTATTATTCACTGTGATTTTCGGTTCATTTATCATCATCGGTACACATAGCGTAGATAAAATTAATCGCGTGTTATTTTTTGTGATGCTTGCAGTCTTTGCAATCGTGTTAATCTTAATGTTGCCAGAAATCAAATTTGATAACTTAATGGCGACACCAATTGATAACGCTTTAATTATCTCTGCAAGCCCTGTCTTCTTTACAGCATTTGGTTTCCATGGTTCCATTCCAAGTTTAAACAAATACTTAGGCGGCAATGTAAAAGCATTACGCTTCTCCATTTTGGTCGGCTCTGCCATAACACTTTGTGCTTATATTCTATGGCAACTGTCCACGCACGGCTTGCTCACACAAAATGAATTTTTACAAATCTTAAAAGAAGACGCCACCTTAAATGGCTTAGTAAAAGCAACCTTTGCCATTACTGGAAGTAATGTGATCGCAAGTGCGGTAAAATTATTTTCTACATTAGCACTTATCACTTCTTTCTTAGGCGTGGGATTAGGATTGTTAGAATGTATTGAAGATTTACTAAAACGTTCATTTAACGTTACAGCAGGCAGAATTTCACTTGGTTTGCTGACTTTTATTCCACCACTTGTTTTTGCATTATTTTACCCAGAAGGTTTTATTTTAGCACTAGGCTACGCAGGTCAAATGTTTGCCTTCTATGCCGTAGTATTGCCAGTTAGCCTTGTTTGGAAAGCTCGTCGAACTCACACCAATTTACCATACAAAGTATGGGGAGGAAATCTGACTTTAATTATCGTATTGGTATTAGGCATAACTATTACATCTATTCCATTTGCGATTCGTGCGGGTTACTTGCCATTTGTAGTAGGTTAAAAACAAACTAGAAATTTACCGCACTTTTTATCTAAAAAAGAGTAAATATTATCCTAATTAATTTAGATAAAAAGTTCAGACAAAAACTTATCGTTAATCTTATACAACAAAAAGGCTAAGTTCTAAAATTATAGAACTTAGCCCTTAAACTAAATGAAGTTCACTTCATCTATATTATACTTTCAATTATCGTCTTGTTTTCAATAGTTTTTCAGTGAGTTCATAAGCTCGAAGTTTTGCTAACTCTTTAGCAAGTTTTGCAACAAGTAAGTCGTGATCTGCATCAGATCCGTGAGATACTATATTTTCTTCTGCTTTACGTTTTGCTTCGTGAATACGATCTGCATCTAATTCACTACCACGGATAGCAACATCTGCTAACACTGTCACAATATTTGGTTGAACCTCTAAAAAACCACCGGAAACATAGATAACTTCTTCATTTCCATCTTGAAGGGTAAATTTAACAATCCCAGGCTTAATTGCTGTTAGCAATGGCGTATGTCCGGGCAAAATACCAAGCTCCCCTTCCACACCAGTTGCCTGAATTTGTTTTACTTCACCTTCAAAGATTTTCTGCTCTGCGCTTACTATTGTTAAATTAAATGTCGCCATTTTGTTCTCCTTCAAATGACTTGAAGTGATTACATATTTTTGGCTTTTTCTAACACTTCATCGATTGAACCAACCATATAGAACGCTTGTTCAGGAATATGGTCATATTCGCCCTCTAAGATACCTTTGAAGCCACGAATGGTGTCTTTTAATGTCACGTATTTACCTGGTGAACCTGTAAAGACTTCTGCAACGAAGAATGGTTGTGATAAGAAACGTTCAATTTTACGTGCACGTGCTACCACTAGTTTATCTTCTTCAGATAATTCATCCATACCAAGAATTGCAATAATATCTTTCAATTCTTTATAACGTTGTAAAATACCTTGTACACCACGAGCAACATCATAATGTTCTTGACCAACTACAAGTGGATCCAACTGACGTGAAGTTGAATCTAATGGATCAACCGCAGGGTAAATACCTAAAGATGCGATATTACGACTTAATACAACTGTTGAGTCTAAGTGTGCGAAAGTTGTTGCCGGAGATGGGTCAGTTAAGTCATCCGCTGGTACGTACACCGCTTGCACAGAAGTGATAGAACCTGTTTTGGTTGAAGTGATACGTTCTTGTAACACACCCATTTCTTCTGCCAATGTCGGTTGATAACCTACCGCTGATGGCATACGACCTAATAATGCAGAAACTTCCGTACCCGCAAGGGTATAACGATAGATATTATCCACAAAGAATAATACATCTCGACCTTCATCACGGAATTTTTCAGCCATAGTCAAACCAGTCAATGCAACACGTAAACGGTTACCCGGTGGCTCGTTCATTTGACCATAAACCAAAGATACTTTATCTAATACGTTAGAATCTTTCATTTCATGATAGAAGTCATTACCTTCACGAGTACGTTCGCCCACACCCGCAAATACAGAGTAACCTGAATGCTCAATCGCAATATTACGAATCAACTCCATCATATTTACGGTTTTACCTACACCCGCACCACCGAATAGACCAACTTTACCACCTTTAGCAAATGGACAAATTAAGTCGATTACTTTAATACCAGTTTCTAATAATTCCGTACTGTTTGATTGTTCTTCATAGCTTGGTGCCGAACGGTGGATAGCCCAACGTTCTTCTTCACCAATTGCTCCTTGTTCGTCAATTGGTTCGCCCAATACATTCATAATACGACCAAGAGTTTTTGTGCCTACTGGTACTTGAATTGGGTTATTTGTGTTTTCTACTTTTAAGCCTCGTTTTAAACCATCGGATGTACCCAATGCAATACAACGAACTACTCCACCACCTAATTGTTGTTGCACCTCAAGTGTTAAACCTGATTCAACTTTTAATGCATCGTAAACTTTTGGCACCGCATCTTGTGGAAATTCAACATCAATCACCGCCCCGATGATTTGTACAATTTTTCCTGCTGACATTACCGTTCCTCTTTTCTTAAATCGCCGCCGCACCGGCTACGATTTCATTCAATTCATTTGTGATACTTGCTTGACGAGCTTTGTTGTACACCAACCGCAGATCATTAATTAAATTACCTGCATTATCCGTTGCTGCTTTCATTGCTACCATTCGAGCCGCTTGTTCTGAAGCTACATTATCTACAACCGCTTGATAAATTTGGGATTCTAAATAACGAACTAAAAGGCTATCTAAAAGTGCCTTTGGTTCTGGTTCATAAAGATAATCCCAAGTCTGTTGTCTTTCATTTAAATGATCGTCTTTAGATTCTGGTAAAGGAACTAACTGTTGTACAACAGGTTTTTGCGACATCGTATTAACAAATTTATTGTATGCAATATAAATTGCATCAATTTCACCATTACGATAAGCATCAAACATTGTATTTGCCACACCAATTAACTCTTCTAGCGCAGGCGTATCGCCTAAACCAGAAAGCTGACCTTTGATATTAAATCCAAAGGAACGGAAAAAACTAATCCCCTTTGAACCTATTAAGCCCAAATCTGTAGAAATATTTTGTTCTTTCCAATTTTTGATTTGGTTAAGCGTGGTTTTGAATAAATTAACATTTAATCCACCACACATACCACGATCTGTTGAAATAACCAAGATACCGATTTTCTTTACTTCACGCTCAACTAAGAACGGATGTTTATAACCGGTACTTGCTTTAGACACATGACTAATAACGTTACGGATAGTTTCAGAATACGGACGAGATGCAGCCATACGATCCTGCGTTTTACGCATTTTCGAGGTCGCCACCATTTCCATTGCCTTAGTGATTTTTTGTGTACTTTGTACACTGGCAATTTTGGTTTTTATCTCTTTTGCACCTGCCATCTTATCTCTCCGTTACTACCAAGCACTATTCGCTTTAAAACTATCCAAAATACCTTTTAATGTATCTTTGATTTCGTCATTATAGTTACCGGTTTTATTAAGTTCTTGCATAAACTCAGCGTGATTACGGTTAGAATAATCTAAAAGTGCGGTCTCAAAACTTGCAATTTTTGATAATTCCACGTCATCCAAATAACCAAATTCAACAGCAAACAATACAACCGCTTGTTCTGCAACAGATAATGGCGCGAATTGTTTTTGTTTTAATAATTCAGTTACTTTTTCACCGTGAGAAAGTTGCTTACGAGTCGCATCATCAAGATCTGATGCAAACTGTGCAAACGCTGCTAATTCACGATATTGAGCTAGCGCGGTACGAATACCACCCGCTAATTTCTTAATAACTTTAGTTTGCGCTGAACCACCAACACGAGATACCGAAATACCTGGGTTTACCGCAGGACGAATACCTGAGTTAAACAAGTTAGATTCTAAGAAGATCTGACCATCGGTAATAGAGATTACGTTGGTTGGAACGAATGCAGATACGTCACCAGCTTGGGTTTCAATAATAGGAAGTGCGGTTAAAGAACCTGTTTTTCCTTTCACTTCGCCTTTAGTGAATTTTTCTACGTAATCTTCATTTACACGAGAAGCACGTTCTAGTAAACGAGAATGTAAATAGAATACATCACCTGGATAGGCTTCACGACCTGGTGGACGACGTAATAATAATGAAATTTGACGATAAGCTACAGCTTGTTTTGATAAATCATCATAAACAATTAACGCATCTTCACCGCGATCACGGAAATATTCCCCCATCGCACAACCAGCATAAGGTGCTAAATATTGTAACGCTGCTGATTCAGATGCAGATGCAGCTACCACGATAGTATTTGCAAGCGCACCATGTTCTTCTAATTTACGCACAACATTTGCGATAGTAGAGGCTTTTTGACCAATCGCAACATAGATACATTTAATACCAGAATTACGTTGGTTAATAATTGCGTCAATTGCTAACGCAGTTTTACCAGTTTGGCGGTCACCAATGATTAACTCACGCTGACCACGACCAATCGGCACCATAGAATCGACAGCTTTATAACCAGTTTGAACAGGTTGATCAACAGAACGACGATCGATAACACCTGGCGCAATCACTTCTACTGGTGAGAAACCATCGTTTTCAATTTCGCCTTTACCATCGATTGGCTGACCAAGCGTATTAACTACACGACCTAATAAACCGCGACCAACTGGTACTTCAAGAATACGACCTGTACATTGAACTTCCATACCTTCCGCTAAATCTGCGTAAGGTCCCATAACTACAGCACCAACAGAATCACGTTCAAGGTTAAGTGCCATCGCATAACGATTACCTGGTAAGGCGATCATTTCACCTTGCATCACATCGCTTAAACCGTGGATGCGAATAATACCATCGCTTACAGAAACAATTGTCCCTGTATTACGCGCTTCACTGACCACGTCGAATTGAGCGATGCGTTTTTTAATCAATTCACTAATTTCAGTTGAATTTAGTTGCATCTTGTATTCCTCTTATAATTGCAACTCATTTGCGAGACGAGTAAGTTGCCCACGGCTACTTCCATCAATCACAAAGTCTTCAGTACGAATAATCACACCAGCAATCAGTGCATTATCCACGTTGCAATTTAATTTCACTTTGCGAGCTAATCTTTTTTCCATTGCAGCTGCAATTTTTTCGATTTGTGTTGCATTCAATGGTTGCGCAGAGGTTACTTCAACTTCTGCAATAGCTTGGTGCTCCTCTACATGATGTTTAAATTCTTCAAACACCGCAGGAATAGCACTCAAACGCTTATTTTCAGCCATTAACCGAATAAGATTTTGCCCATATTGATCCAATTGTTCGCCACAAATAGAAATTACTGTATCAGCTAATTTCTGTGCAGAAAGAGAACTACTTAAGTAAGCTTTTACCGTTTCATCTTCAGCTACGGCTGCAGCAAAACCTAACATTTCAGTCCATTTTTCCACCGCACTTTGTTCAATGGCAAAGTCGAATGCAGCTTTTGCATAAGGGCGAGCTATTGTAGTTAATTCTGACATAAGCTAAGCCTCTTATAACTCTGCAACTAATTTATCAATAATGTCATTGTTTGCCGCTTCATCAATAGAACGACCCACAATTTTCTCAGCACCAGCCACTGCCAATGAAGCCACTTTAAGACGCAATTCTTCTTGAACACGTTTACGTTCTGCTTCTACTTCTGCATAACCTTGAGCAATAATTTTTGCTTTTAGTTCTTCGGCTTCTGCCTTCACTTCGTCTAATACTTCATTGCGACGTTTATTCGCAGCATCTAAAATGTCTTGAGCTTGTACTTTTGCAGCTGAAAGTTCTTGTTCAACAAGATTTTTCGTATCTGCTTGCTCTTTTTTAGCTGCTTCAGCTGACGCTAAAGCGTTCGCAATTTGGCTTTGACGTGTTTCAATCGCATTAATAATTGGTGGCCAAACAAACTTCATGCAAAACCACACGAAAAGTGCGAATGCGATAAGTTGACCAATCAATGTTGCATTTAAATTCACAACGTCCTCCTTACTATGCTTGTTTTACGTTGATAAGCAAATAAGGTGATTAGTGTAATAAACCGATGAATGGGTTTGCGAAAATGAAAAGTAATGAAATACCAACAGCAATCATTGCAATCGCATCTAAAAGACCAGCCACGATAAACATTTTAGTTTGTAAGCTAGATGCTAATTCTGGTTGGCGAGCTGATGATTCTAAGAATTTACCACCTAGAATAGCAAAGCCAATTGCAGTACCTAATGCAGCAAATGCAAGAAGAATTGATGCACCGATGATTGTAGCTGTAATTACAGTTTCCATAATTTTCTCCAATAGAAGTTAAGTTTTAGCCCTAGAGCCAGTTAATAAAAAATGATTAATGATCTGCTTTATTATAAGCAATACTTAAATAAACAACCGTCAACATCATAAAGATGAAAGCCTGCAAGGTAATAACCAAAATATGGAAAATAGCCCAAGCAAGATGTAACGGAATCCCTAATGCTGCAATGGCCATATTAGCGGAATACATCACAGCGATAAGAATAAAGATCAATTCCCCTGCATACATGTTACCAAACAAACGGAATGCGAGTGAAATTGGTTTAGCCAATAAAGTCACCGTTTCAAGAATAAAGTTAACAGGAATAAACGCCCAATGGTTGAATGGATGAAGCGTATATTCTTTAACTAAACCTTTGAATCCTTTAGATTTTATTGTGTAGAAAAGAATTAAAAAGAAAACACAAATGGACATACCCAAAGTTGCGCTAATATCTGCTGTCGGCACTGCACGAAGATAATGAATACCGAACAAACCTGCAAATTGAGGTAAGAAATCAACAGGAATTAAGTCGATAGCATTCATGATGAATACCCAACAGAAAATGGTTAATGCAAGTGGCGCAACTACGTTACGTGGACCATGAAAATTTTCTTTCACGATTCCATTAACCCATTCCACTACAATTTCAACTAAGCATTGCATTTTTCCTGGAACGCCAGTTGTTGCTTTTTTCCCTACTCGAGAAAAAACAAATAGGAAAATAACCGCAGCAAGAATAGAAAAGAACAACGTATCTATATGAACATTCCAAAACCCATCCCCTGTTTTGAGAAAGGATAAATGGTGGCTAATGTATTCCGATGTTGTTTGTCCAGACATAATAAACCCTTAGTACAAGTATAAAAATCAAATTCGGCGAAGCAAAAATGGAACTAAATTATTCAACATTAATGCAATAAAAAAACCACTAAAAAAAATAATAAAATTTGTAACCGAAAAGTATTTAAATGAAATACTAATAAAAACAACGGTTAAAACAAATTTTATTGCTTCTCCTTTATAAAGTGCGGTCAATTTTGTGGCTAAATGTTGTTTTCTATAAAAAACCACATACACAAAAACACCGAAAGGAATTAATGCCGAAAGAAATCCGAATAAAAAATCAAACGCACTTTTCATTTGCCATAAAGCAAAAAAACAAGCCAATAGCAGCATAATGACTATTTCAATAAAAATAGCTTTTTGATACTGAACTTTCGCTTGTTGTACAATTCTCGACATTTTTAAAACCTTAAAACGCTCTAATTATACATTTGATCAAATTAGATTCAACTTAAAAAGCACTGAAAAACGTTAACTAAATCACACTTTTAGAAATTTTTTACTAAATTGTAACTATTTAACGTAAAACGATTAAATGTCGTTCGCCTATAAGCTCTGGAACAGATAATTCAATCACTTTTTGAATAGTATATTTTTTATTCAATTCATTAATTTCATCTTCCTGATAAATCCCTTTTAATGCATAAAAATATCCATTTTCTTTTGGTAAATGATGACACCAATCTGTCATATCTTTTAGTGAAGCAAAAGCACGACTGAGTACACCATCAAATTTATCTTCAGGTTGATATTCTTCTACTCTACTTAAAACAGGGGTTGCATTAGTAAGTCTAAGCTCACGTATAGCATTTCTAATAAAGCTGATACGCTTACCTAAACTATCAAGAAGAACAAATTGTTTGGAAGGATTAATAATAGCTAAAGGCAGGCCTGGCAAACCTGGGCCAGTTCCCACATCAATAAAACGATCACCTTGTAAATAAGGACTTACTACAAGACTATCTAAAATATGTTTGACTAACATTTCTTGTGGATCACGAACCGACGTCAAATTATAAGCTTTATTCCATTTATTGAGTAAATTGACCAGATCAATCAACTGCTGAATTTGTTGATCGCTTATTTTTATATTTGCTTGCACAAGTAAACTGACTAATTTGGCTTTCATATTTATTATCTCTTTGGAAAATTGCGCTATTTTACTTAAAAGTGCGGTAGATTTCCTTAATGTTTTTAGTAACTTGATGGATTATTTACTAAATCAATCTCCATTTTTATACCATAAATTGAATAAGCATCCGCATAATTCATTTCAAAGACTTCAATTGCTTCTGTTCAAGAACCAAAGAATGAATGTTCACTAAAAAATAAGTTTGTTCTGCTTCAGGAATGGAAAATGGCATTAATTTGAGTAAATCTTGATGAATAGCTAAAACTTGTGGAAAAATGACCGCACTTTGAATTTCTTCTAGCATTTCTGAATAAAGCGGAGAAACGCAACCTCCCCGTTCTATCCGACCTAAACTGCAAGCAATATGCAGCAGCATAAAATCCACTTGAGGCGTATTCACATCCGCTTGCCAGTAATTGGCTAAACGAGCTCGTAAACGAAATATCACATCAATAATAGATTGATTTATTTGCTTGCGAATTTTCCAACGTTCTAATTGCTTAAATAACCGCATTTGTTTTTGTTAGTTCAAAATTTGTTCATTAATTTACCGCACTTTACTAAAATAAAACAGTGCATAGATCACAGTTTTGTAGCAAAATGGTAAAAAACTTGTAAGGATGTAAAAATGTTAGATTACAAAATGTTCAATCCATATGAAGGATTGATTTTTGATATGGATGGAACTTTAATTGATACAATGCCCGTGCATGCACAGGCTTGGACGATGGTGGGAGAGCGATTTGGCTATGAATTTGATTGCCAAATTATGTATAACTTCGGTGGGGCGACGGTTAAAACTATTGCAGGGGAAATGATGAAAGCGGCGAATATGCCATTAGATAGAATTGAGGATGTACTTGCTGCAAAACGTGAGTTGTCTTATCAACTTATACCAACTCAATCAAAGTTATTACCAACCTTTGAAATTGTTAAATATTTTCATCAGAAAAAGCCAATGGCTCTAGGTTCTGGCTCACACCGTAAAATTATTGATATGTTGATGGATAAACTGGCTATTGCACCTTACTTTAATGCCATTGTCAGTGCAAACGATGTAAAAGAGCATAAACCGCACCCAGAAACCTTTTTACGCTGTGCTGAATTAATTCAAGCAAATCCAAGTCGTTGTATCGTATTTGAAGATGCGGATTTAGGCGTGCAAGCGGGGTTAAATGCGGGGATGGATGTGTTTGATGTTCGCACGCGAGAAATTATTTCGCCAAGATAATGGATATTTTTTCATTTTTTAGTACTGATTTTTGGCAGGCTAATAGCTTATGCCTTATGTTTATCAGCGCGTTTTTGAGTGCAACAGTATTACCAGGTAATTCAGAAGTTATATTTGTTGCGCTTGCTGTACCTAAATTAGTGTTGGGATCTTTATTTAGTACAGATATATTGGCACTCGTTTTTTTCGCCACGCTTGGCAATGGATTGGGGAGTTTAACTACTTACGGGATTGGGCGATGGATACCAAAATTCGATCCCAAAAATTACCGCACTTTATGGGCAATAAATCAGCTACGGCGTTATGGGGCGATTGCTTTACTTTTGAGCTGGCTACCTGTCATTGGCGATTTATTTTGTGCCATAGCTGGTTGGTTAAGATTAAATTTTGTAGCGAGTAGCCTCTTTATCTTTTTGGGAAAAATGGTTCGTTATGTTGCGTTATTATTTTTTAGTACGCCATTCTTATTATAAAATGCGCAAGAAAAAACCCCACAATAAATGTGGGGAAAATAACCTAAGGAACCAATTTTATTAAAACAACTGCAAGTTGCTTGCACTATAAGACTAAGCCTTTATAAGAAAGTTCAAAGTTTTTTAAAAATGTTCAAAATAAAAATTTTTGTATAAAAGAAACCCCACAATAAATGTGGGGCAATAACCTAAGGAACCAATTTTATTAAAACAACTGCAAGTTGCTTGTTCTATAAGACAATGAACCTTACTATAAAGTTCATTAAAATTTGTAAAAAAGAAATATTTATTCAAATTATTTCTTAACCAACTGATTTACAAGGAAAATTTATGCCATTACTTGATAGTTTTAAAGTGGATCACACAAAAATGAACGCGCCTGCAGTACGCATTGCAAAAACGATGCGCACGCCAAAAGGCGATAATATTACTGTTTTTGATTTACGTTTTTGTATTCCAAACAAAGAAATTCTTTCCCCAAGAGGTATTCATACACTTGAACATTTGTTTGCTGGATTTATGCGTGATCACTTAAATGGCGATAGCATAGAAATTATTGATATTTCTCCGATGGGATGTCGTACTGGATTTTATATGTCTTTGATTGGCACACCAAATGAACAGCAAGTGTCTGAGGCTTGGTTAGCTTCAATGCAAGATGTTTTAGGTGTACAAGATCAAACCGCTATTCCCGAATTAAATATCTATCAATGCGGAAGCTATACGGAACATTCCTTAGAAGATGCACACGAAATTGCCAAAAATGTTATCGCACGTGGTATAGGGGTAAATAAAAATGAAGATTTGGCACTCGATAATTCCTTATTAAAATAGAAAGACGCTTGATTAACCTAAAAAAGTTAGTAATAAAAACGCACTTTCTACAAAGTGCGTTTTATTTTTAGAAGCGATTAATTAGCAAGCTTGTTTGCCATAAGCATCTTGGCGAAGAATGTGACGAACACCTTCATCAAATTCTGCTAATACGCGATCTGCATCTTTTGGATCTTTACCGCGTGCATCCAAGTAGAATTTAATTTTTGGCTCAGTACCTGAAGGACGAGCAATTAAGCGTCCGCCATTTTCCAAGTTGAATACAAGGATATCGCTTTGACGATCTGTTTTAGTATGGTCGATAAATTGTGCCACTTTTACGCCAGCGATTTCTGCTGGTGGATTGTTACGAAGTGCGGTCATTAATTTTCCGATTTCTGAAAGATCACTTACTCGAATAGAGATTTGTCCACTCACATAAGCACCAAATTCTTTGGTAAATTCATCAGCATAATCTGCTAAAGTTTTGCCTTGTTTTTTCAAGTGACGCACAAGATCTAAGAACACGATTGCCGCAGAAATACCGTCTTTATCACGTACTTTGTCTGGATCAACTAAATAGCCTAATGCTTCTTCAAAACCAAACAATAAGCCAGATACTTTACCGATATATTTGAAACCAGTTAAGGTTTCTTCTGATTGGAAACCATATTTTTTCGCAATTTCAGCAAGTGCTGGAGAAGAAACAAGCGAGCAAGCCAATGTGCCTTGTTTACCTTGATATTGTTTTGCTAAGTACCAACCTAAGAAACAGCCTACTACGTTGCCGTGTAGTGATTTCCAGTTGCCTTGCGTATCAGGCACCGCAACGGCTAAACGGTCTGCATCTGGGTCATTAGCAATGATAAATTCAGCATTCTTTTCTTTTGCCACTTTAATTGCTAAATCTAACGCACCTTTTTCTTCTGGATTTGGGAAATTCACGGTTGGGAATGTGCCATCTGGCCAAACTTGATCTGCTACTACGTGAGGTTGTGGTAAGCCTGCTTTTGCTAGTGTTTTACTTAAAACTTCATAGCCAACACCGTGCATAGCGGTATAAACATAGTTAATGTCGCAAGCTGGCTCTTTAGCTAATGATGCAGTTTTTGCAATGTACGCATCTACCACTTCATCATTTAACACCACATAATTATCGCTACGTGGTAAATCTTGGATATTGCCAGCCGCAACTTTATCAATTAATGCGGCAATTTCTTTATCCGCAGGCGAAACAATTTGACCACCGCCATTTGCTTTACCTAAATACACTTTATAGCCGTTATCTTCTGGTGGGTTATGGCTTGCTGTTACCATTACACCAGCAGTGGTATCAAAATATTGGATCGCATAAGCTAAAACTGGAGTCGGTAATTTGCGAGGTAATAAATAAGCTTTTACGCCTGCACCCGCCATAATTTCAGCCGTGTCACGAGCAAATACATCAGAGTTTTTACGACCATCATAACCAATTACGATAGATGGTTCTTTATCGTAACCTTTTAAATATTCCGCTAAACCACCAGCAGCTTGAGAAACTAAAACTCGGTTCATCCCCATTGAGCCAGCTTGCAAACGGCCACGTAAACCTGCCGTACCAAATTGTAAACGACCATCAAAACGCGCATGTAATTCTGCTTCTGCCGCTTTATCTCCGCCTTTTGCTGCATCTAAAAGTGCGATTAATTCTGCACGAGTTTCTGCGTCAGGATCTTGGTTTAACCAATGTTGTGCAACCTCAAAAAGTGTTGTCATAGCGTTACCCTTATTCGTTGAAATAAATAAAAAAATCGCCCTTAGACTAGCGGAAATCTAACAAAATGAAAACGGCTAATTATCAATTTTTTGATCTACTTAACATTTTTTATTCACGCAATCGGTTATCCGAGCTAATTTGGAAACGCTATTTGTATCGTAGGAATTTGTTTGAAAAATTCGCTATAATATCGCCCCAATATTTACGGCAAAATTTAACCGCACTTTAAGGATTTTCAATGTCATCCCAACCTCGTTTCGTCCATCTTCGCACGCACACAGATTTTTCGATGATTGACAGTATTGTCAAAGTGAAACCTTTAGTGAAAGCCTGTGCAGCTAATGAAATGGTCGCGATGGGATTAACGGATTTTACTAATTTTTGTGGTGTGGTACGTTTTTATGGCGAAATGCTTTCTTCGGGTATGAAGCCTATTATCGGGGCTGATGTAAAAGTAAAAAGCCCATTATGTGGCGATGAATACTTTGATCTTACTTTGCTGGCTAAAAATAATGAAGGCTATAAAAATATTACTTTATTGTTATCAAAGGCTTATCAACGAGGTTATAACGATTTACCTTATATTGATCAAGATTGGTTAATTGAACATCGTGAGGGCGTGATTATTTTATCAGGGGGAATGCAAGGCGATGTGGGTAAAAAATTGTTGAAAGAAAACGTAGCCGAAATTGAAAGTGCGGTCGCTTTTTATCAAGAATTTTTTGCCGATCAT
Organism: Haemophilus sp. HN_Hi16; assembly: GCF_049823435.1. NCBI lineage: Bacteria > Pseudomonadati > Pseudomonadota > Gammaproteobacteria > Pasteurellales > Pasteurellaceae > Haemophilus > Haemophilus sp. HN_Hi16. The sequence goes on along the minus strand of NZ_CP187500.1, from coordinate 478,023 downwards.
TTTTATTTGGCATTAAGTCGTACAGGTCGCCCCAATGAAGAACGTTATATTCAAGCGGCTTTGAAATTAGCAGAACGTTGTAATTTACCACTGGTCGCAACTAATGATGTGATGTTTTTGAATGCAGAGGATTTTGAAGCCCACGAAATTCGCGTAGCAATTCACGATGGCTATACTTTAGACGATCCTAAACGTCCGAAATATTATACCTCACAGCAATATTTCCGCAGCGAAGACGAAATGTGTAAGCTGTTTGCTGACATTCCTTCCGCTCTTGAAAATACTTTATTAATTGCGCAACGTTGTAGTGTCACTTTGCGTCTTGGTCAATATTTCTTACCTCAATTCCCAACTGGCGATTTAAGTACAGAAGATTTCTTAGTACAAAAATCCAAAGGGGGCTTGGAAGAACGTTTAGCTTTTTTATTCCCTGATGAAAAAGTGCGGTTAGAAAAACGACCAAAATATGATGAACGCTTGCAAGTTGAGCTAGATGTAATTAACCAAATGGGGTTCCCAGGTTATTTCTTAATCGTAATGGAATTTATTCAATGGTCTAAGGATAACGATATTCCAGTAGGTCCAGGTCGTGGTTCTGGTGCGGGTTCATTAGTGGCTTATGCCCTGAAAATTACGGATTTAGATCCGCTAGAGTTTGATTTGCTTTTTGAACGTTTCTTAAATCCAGAACGTGTGTCTATGCCCGATTTCGACGTGGATTTCTGTATGGATGGTCGCGATCGCGTGATTGAACACGTTACTGAAACCTATGGTCGTGGAGCGGTATCACAAATTATTACCTTTGGTACAATGGCGGCGAAAGCGGTTATTCGAGATGTAGGGCGAGTGCTGGGGCATCCGTATGGTTTCGTTGATCGTATTTCGAAATTGATTCCGCCAGATCCAGGTATGACCCTTGCCAAAGCATTTGAAGCCGAGCCGCAATTACAGACTGCTTACGATAGTGATGAAGAAGTGCAAGCGTTGATTGATATGGCACGTAAACTGGAAGGCGTGACCCGTAATGCAGGTAAACATGCAGGTGGCGTGGTCATTTCGCCAACCTTAATTACTGATTTTTCACCACTCTATTGTGATAATGAAGGCTTACATCCAGTTACTCACTTTGATAAAAATGATGTGGAATATGCGGGGCTTGTGAAATTCGACTTCTTAGGCTTGCGTACTCTCACCATCATAAAATGGGCATTGGATATGATTAATGTTCGTATGGTGCGTGAAGGCAAGCCTCGAGTAGATATTGCCGCCATTCCACTTGATGATCCTGAATCTTTTGAATTACTTAAACGTGCCGAAACCACAGCAGTATTCCAGCTGGAATCGCGTGGTATGAAAGATTTGATCAAACGTCTGCAGCCAGACTGTTTTGAAGATATTATTGCATTGGTGGCATTGTTCCGTCCTGGCCCGTTGCAATCGGGCATGGTAGATAACTTTATCGACCGTAAACACGGGCGAGAAGAAGTATCTTACCCTGACGCAAAATATCAACATGCAAGTTTGAAACCTATTCTTGAGCCGACTTACGGCATTATTTTGTATCAAGAACAAGTGATGCAAATTGCACAGGTATTGGCTGGCTATACCTTGGGTGGGGCTGACTTATTACGCCGTGCGATGGGTAAAAAGAAACCAGAAGAAATGGCAAAACAGCGTTCTGTATTTAAAGAGGGGGCTGAGAAAAACGGTGTTGATGGCGAGCTATCTATGAAGATTTTCGACTTGGTGGAAAAATTTGCTGGCTATGGTTTTAATAAATCTCACTCTGCGGCTTATGCCTTGGTATCTTACCAAACCCTTTGGCTCAAAACCCATTTCCCTGCGGAATTTATGGCTGCAGTGATGACATCTGAAATGGATAATACGGATAAAATCGTAGGGTTGTACGACGAATGTTTACGTATGGGCTTAAAAGTGACACCTCCCGATATTAATATTGGTAAACATCATTTTAGCGTCAATGAACAAGGCGAAATTGTGTATGGTATTGGTGCGATTAAAGGGGTAGGAGAAGGCCCGATTGAAGCACTTGTGACGGCAAGAAATGAAGGGGGTATTTTCAAAGATTTATTCGATTTATGCGCTCGTGTAGATTTGAAAAAAATTAACCGCCGCACCTTTGAAAGCCTAATTATGTCGGGTGCCTTTGATAAATTAGGCCCACATCGCGCCGCACTTTCTAAGAATTTAGAAGATGCGCTTAGAGCGTCCGATCAGCATGCGAAAGATGAAGCAATGGGACAAACGGATATGTTCGGTGTGCTGACTGAAACCCATGAAGAAGTGGAAAATGCCTATGCTAATACACCACCTTACACTGAAAAACAAATTCTTGATGGCGAACGAGAAACCTTGGGGCTTTATTTAAGCAGCCATCCTGTTAGCCGTTATTTGAAAGAACTTTCCCATTACACATCGACAAGGTTGAAAGATCTTGCACCAAATCGCCGTGGACAAATTAGCACTGTGGCGGGATTATTGGTCTCATCACGAATTGCAATCACAAAAAAAGGCAATCGCTTAGGCATTGCCACATTAGACGATCGTTCTGGTCGCTTAGATTTAACATTATTTGGCGAAAGCCTAGAGCAATTTGGTGAGAAGTTACAAAAAGATACCGTTGTGGTTGCATCAGGGCAAGTGAGCTTTGATGATTTTTCTGGCGGATTAAAAATGGCGGTGCGAGAGTTAATGACCTTAGACGAAGCACGTTCTCGTTATGTCAAATCCTTAGCTATTAGTCTTTCTGAGCATCAAATTACACCAAGTTTCATTAAACAACTTAAAGCATTACTTGAGCCAGTGAGTGGTGGAACCTTGCCGATTAACGTGTATTATCAAAGTCCGAAAGGTCGTGCGTTGTTACGTTTGGGCGTGCAATGGTCAATTATTCCAACAGATGAAATTCTGACGGAATTGGTGAATTTACTTGGCGAAAGTGCGGTGGAATTAGAGTTTGAATAATACAAAGGCGTGAAAAATATCACGCCTTTTTTATAAGATTAACGTAAGAAATAACGATAAGATTTGCTTTCTGTTACATCTTCAAAAACATAATTGAGTTGGGCAAGTGTCTGTTCAAATTCTGCTTGTTCGTGTTCTTCAATTTGGAAACCAGCAAGGATATTTCCATAGTCCGCACCGTGGGCACGATAATGGAATAATGAAATATTCCAACGATTTTGCAAGGTTTCCAAGAATTTTAATAACGCACCTTTTTGCTCTGGGAATTCGAACGTATATAAGCGTTCATTATCATTGGCTGCACGACCACCCATTAAATAGCGAACATGCGTTTTCGCAATATCATCATCAGACATATCCTCAACATCAAAACCATTTTTAGTGAGGTCTGCAATAATATCTGCTTTTTCTTGCTCATTTGTCGTTCTTACCCCAACAAACACGCAAGCACGTTTATCATCTGCACAACGATAACTGAATTCGGTTACAGCTCGGTTACCTAATACATAAGCAAATTTTAAGAAACTACCGGGTTGTTCAGGCATGCTCACGGCTAATAAAGCTTCTCGGTTTTCGCCAATTTCACAACGTTCAGATACATAACGTAATGTGTGGAAATTCAAGTTTGCGCCAGACAAAATTGCCGCCATATTTTTGCCTTCAATATGGTTTTGTTTCGCATATTTTTTCAAACCGGCTAAACCTAATGCACCAGATGGTTCTGCAACAGCACGAACGTTCTCAAACAAATCTTTCATTGCTGCACACACTTCATCACTATCGACCAATACCATATCATCAAGATATTGTTGGCATAGGCGGAATGTTTCGTCGCCAATGCGTTTTACGGCAACGCCATCGGCAAATAATCCAACGTGAGTTAAATCTGTTGGTTCGCCTTTATCAAGAGCCGCTTTTAAGCATGCAGAATCCTTTGATTCTACACCGATGATTTTAATTTCTGGCATAAATTGCTTAAGCAAAATTGCCACACCTGCAGCTAAACCGCCGCCGCCGACTTGTACAAACACATAATCCAAATCTGCCACTTGTTGTAGCATTTCCATCGCTAAAGTGCCTTGTCCAGCGATCACTAATGGATGATCGAATGGAGGAATAAATGTCATATTTTTTTCTTTTGAAAGCTCAATCGCTTTTGCTTTCGCTTCATCAAAATTAACTCCGTGTAGCAACACTTCGCCACCAAATCCACGCACTGCATCCACTTTAATGCTTGGGGTGTTTTGTGGCATAACAATTAATGCTTTTAAGCCTAATTGTTTCGCTGATAATGCCACGCCTTGCGCATGGTTACCTGCAGATGCCGCTATTACGCCTGCTGCTTTTTGTTCTGCTGAAAGGCTAGAAATCATTGCGTAAGCACCGCGTAGTTTAAAGCTATTTACTGGCTGACGATCTTCGCGCTTGACCCAGATATTATTGTGCAGTCGTTCAGAAAGTTTTCCCATTTTTTGTAAAGGGGTCACTTGCGCTGCTTCATATACGCGTGAACCAAGTTTAACAATGGCATTGATATAATCTGATTGAGAAGGTTGAGAATTGGTGAGTAGGTTTTTCATAGTGTTTGTTTTGATGATGAAGTGCGGTTAGTTTTTCCTTTGTTTTATCCCCCTCTTATGAAGGAAGGGGAACCGTTAAATTATTTTAATAATGTTTTATCGCGTACCGCACCTTTGTCCGCTGAGGTGGCAAAGTGACCGAATACTTTCAATGCGAAAGATACTTCACGTTCACGGTTAGCAGGCTGCCAACCTTTTTGATCTTGTTCAGCTCTGCGTGCTGCGAGTTCTTCATTACTGATTTCTAAGTTAATTGCACGGTTTGGAATGTCAATGTTGATAATATCGCCATCGCGTACTAAGCCTATTGCACCGCCAGAGGCAGCTTCTGGCGAAGCGTGTCCAATAGACAAGCCTGATGTACCACCAGAGAAACGGCCATCCGTTAATAAAGCACATTTTTTACCTAAGCCCATCGATTTTAAGTAGCTGGTTGGATATAACATTTCTTGCATACCAGGTCCACCTTTAGGGCCTTCGTAACGGATAACAACGATATGACCTTCTTTAACTTTGCCACCCAAAATGCCTGCAACCGCATCTTCTTGGCTTTCAAATACGATTGCAGTGCCTGTGAATTTCCAAATAGATTCATCTACGCCTGCGGTTTTAACGATACATCCATCTTCAGCGAGATTACCGAATAATACGGCTAAGCCACCTTCTTGTGAAATCGCATTTTCTTTATTGCGAATACAACCGTTTACACGATCATTATCGACGCTATCCCAGCGGCAATCTTGTGAGAATGCTTGAGTTGTACGGATACCAGCAGGGCCTGCACGGAAGAATTTATGTAATTCTTCATCTTGATTGCGAATAATATCGTATTGGTCTAGTTGTTCCCCCATACTCATTCCAAGCACGGTGTGTGTATTTTTATGAATTAATCCAGCGCGATCTAATTCACCCAACAATCCCATAATGCCGCCTGCACGGTGTACGTCTTCCATATGGTATTTATTGGTGTTTGGTGCAATTTTGCTTAAACAAGGCACTTTGCGCGATAAACGGTCAATATCTTCCATTTTAAAATCTACGCCTGCTTCTTGTGCTGCCGCTAATAAGTGTAAAACAGTATTACTTGAACCACCCATCGCGATATCTAAGCTCATAGCATTTTCAAAGGCTTTAAAAGTACCGATTGAACGAGGCAATACGCTTACATCATCTTGTTCGTAATAACGTTTGCAAAGCTCAACAATTTGACGCCCTGCTTTTAAGAATAATTCTTTACGGTCAGCATGGGTCGCCAACATAGAACCATTGCCTGGTAAAGATAAACCTAAGGCTTCAGTTAAGCAGTTCATGGAATTGGCGGTAAACATACCTGAGCATGAACCACAAGTTGGGCAAGCGCTACGTTCAATGGCATCAATACGTTCATCTGACACATTTGGATCGGCTGCCTCAATCATCGCATCAACTAAATCTAAGCGGATTAATTGATCAGAAAGTTTAGTTTTGCCAGCCTCCATTGGTCCGCCTGAAACGAAGATAGTTGGAATGTTTAAGCGCATTGCTGCCATCAACATTCCCGGAGTGATTTTGTCACAGTTGGAAATACATACCATCGCATCAGCACAGTGCGCATTGACCATATATTCCACGCTATCAGCAATTAAATCACGGCTTGGTAAAGAATAAAGCATTCCACCGTGTCCCATCGCGATACCATCATCCACCGCAATGGTGTTAAATTCTTTTGCTACGCCGCCTGCTTTTTCAATTTCTGCGGCAACAAGCTGTCCCATATCTTTTAAATGCACATGCCCAGGTACGAACTGAGTGAAAGAGTTCACCACCGCAATAATCGGTTTACCAAAGTCATTTTCTTTCATTCCTGTTGCACGCCATAAGGCACGTGCGCCTGCCATATTACGACCTTGTGTACTAGTCGCTGAACGTAGTTTTGGCATAAATAATCTCTCCGAGTAAAATTTTGTTAGAGTAGCGTGCAATGCCTTGCACTTAATTCTTATTTTATTTCGTTTACATCTGGCAATTTTGCCAATTGATTCACTAATAGATCAAAAGTGCGGTCAGATTTTACAGTGATTTTTAACCGCACTTGGGTTTCAATGAGTGTCATGTCCATTGTTGTAACGGTAAATCCGCGGTGGCGTGCTACGCGTAAAATGCGTTCTAGTACTTCAGGACGATGGCGAGCGACGAGTTCAAGTTTATATTCATTCATTAATTCATATCCTCTACCATATCCGCGTTACATGCATCCGGTGGCACAAGTGGCCATACACATTCATCAGGTGGAATACATACTTGTAATAAATAGGCTGTTTTACTGTTTAATAATCGGTTGAGTGCCGCATTATTTAGTTTTCGATTAGATAGGCTGTTGAGTAATGCCCAAGGATCAATCAGGCGATTGCCTTGATTTTCAACATAAGTGAAATCTAATTTTGCTTTGAAATTTCTGATTTGTTCACGCCAAGGTTCAATATCAAGATCTTGTTTGAGTGCATTTAGTGCTTGGATTAAATCCCCTTGTAATGCAACATCTGCACGGCGTAATTTATGGATTTCTGCTGCATCAATATCACAATGAATCACTTTAGCATGAGGCGCAAAAGTATCGAGTTTACCAGTTACACGGTCGTCAAAACGCGCACCGCATACAAGTAATAAATCGCTTTCTTGCACGGCAAAATTAGCAGCTTTTGTACCATGCATACCAATCATTCCCATATACACATCATCATTTGGATTAATTGCATCTAAACCTGCATCATAAAGGGCATCGTAGGTTGGCATGATTGCACCGCCTGGATAGCCGAAAAGAGTCGTGACATGGTGTGCTTTCAGGCACTCCATGATGAGTTGTGCACCTGTCATTGTGTTTGTTTCCTGTTGTTTTTATTTTGGGATAAGTTCAGCATTGTAGCGAAATTTCGAGTCATTGGTAGGGCTTGGCGCGAAAAAAAACGAAAAAAGTGCGGTGAAAATTGGCTTGCTTTGAATGTTTTATGTTCTTTTTATTAAAAAATTCATTAATTTTTACCGCTCTTTTGGCTTATTTATTGACTGATGATTAGATTTCATTATATTGAAACTCTTTTCATTTTTTTACATAGGATAATTTATGGCTCACTCAGCCCCAAAAGCACAAAAGCGTGAGACTTTTTCTGGTCGTCGTGCATTTATTCTGGCAGCAATTGGTTCTGCCGTCGGTCTTGGTAATATTTGGCGTTTTCCTTACACCACTTATGAAAATGGCGGTGGCGCATTTATTATCCCTTACCTTATTGCATTATTAACCGCAGGGATTCCTCTTTTATTCTTAGATTATGCAATTGGTCACCGTCATCGTGGTGGCGCGCCACTTTCTTATCGTCGTTTTAGCTCGCACTTTGAAGTGTTTGGCTGGTGGCAAATGATGGTAAATGTCATCATCGGATTATACTACGCTGTAGTATTAGGCTGGGCAGCCAGCTACACTTACTTTTCTTTCACTGGCGCGTGGGGCGATAAACCAATCGATTTCTTCATCGGCGAATTTTTAAAAATGGGCGATATTAAAAACGGTATCAGCTTTGAATTTGTTGGTATGGTAACCGCCCCATTAATTGCGATGTGGATTGTTGCCTTAGGCGTACTTTCTATGGGCGTCCAAAAAGGAATTGCTAAGGTATCCTCTATATTAATGCCAGTGCTTGTTGTGATGTTTATGGCACTTGTGATTTATTCCTTATTCTTACCAGGTGCAGCAAAAGGTTTAGATGCGTTATTTACACCAGATTGGACAAAATTATCCAACCCGAGTGTGTGGATTGCCGCTTATGGACAAATCTTCTTCTCTCTTTCTATCGGCTTTGGGATTATGGTAACTTACGCCTCTTATCTTAAAAAAGAATCCGATTTAACGGGAAGTGGCTTGGTTGTAGGTTTTGCTAACAGTAGCTTTGAAGTGTTAGCGGGTATCGGCGTATTTGCAGCATTAGGTTTTATTGCAACGGCGCAAGGTCAAGAAGTCAGCGAAGTAGCAAAAGGCGGAATTGGTTTAGCATTTTTTGCGTTCCCAACAATCATCAACAAAGCACCATTTGGTGAAGTATTAGGTGTATTGTTCTTCGGTTCATTAACCTTTGCCGCATTGACTTCATTCATCTCAGTAATTGAAGTTATTATCTCTGCAATTCAGGATAAAATTCGTATTAGCCGTGGGAAAGTAACATTCATCGTGGGTGTACCAATGATGCTAGTTTCTGTCATCTTATTCGGCACGACAACAGGCTTACCAATGTTAGATGTGTTCGATAAATTCGTGAACTATTTCGGTATCGTTGCCGTAGCATTTGCTTCTTTAATTGCGATTGTGGCAAATGAAAAACTCGGTTTATTGGGTAATCACTTAAACGAAACGTCATCTTTCAAAGTGGGTTTCTTCTGGCGTTTATGCATTGTATTAACGAGTGGTGTTTTAGCATTTATGCTTTTCAGTGAAGGGGCAAAAGTCTTCTCTGAAGGTTACGAAGGTTATCCAAACTGGTTTGTAAACACCTTTGGTTGGGGGATGTCGATTAGCTTACTTGTCGTGGCATTCTTCCTTTCTCGCTTAAAATGGAAAAGCGAAACCAAATTAACGATTGATGAAACTAAAGGAGAATAAAATGACTACTGGCGCAATTATTATGATGATCATAGCCCTTACCTTATTGTGGGGAGGATTAATTTACGCATTGCTTCGCTTACCGAAAGAAAACTAATCCTAAATTAACCGCACTTTTTTATCTGTATCTAAAAGTTGGGCTTATCCGCCAGCTTTTAGGTGCGATTTTATGGATAAATATTATTCTAGTATCATTAAGTAAAATAACGAGTTTTTGCTTTACCGCACTTCTAATCTTTAATAAAACCAAATTCTCCGCTTTCATCCATTTTTAAAATTGATGCATAATTTTTTCGCCAATCCCCTAATACAATTCGGGTAAATCCTGCTTGTTGATGAATCGCCTCACGGTGTGTGTGTCCGTGAATTAATAAATTCACTCCAAACTCTTGTACTTTTTCTGTCGTGAAGGCTTGATTTATATCCATAATTTCCTGCGATTTGGCTTGTTTATCTTGATTACTCTTTGCCCGAATTTTCTCCGCAATTTTCAGCCGCACTTTTAATGGCAAGCACAAAAACAAACGCTGCAGCCATTTTTGATGAACTCTACGGCGAAATTGTTGATAAGCCACGTCATCAATACAAAGCGTATCGCCATGACAAAGTAAGATTTTTTTATCATAAAGTGTGATTAATTGATAATCAGGAAAAAGCTGAACACCTGTATCTTTCGCAAAACGTTCGCCAATCAAGAAATCACGGTTGCCGTGCTGAAAATAACATTGCACACCTTGATTACTTACAGACTTAATTAAATCTTTAACTTGTTGAATCAATGTAGACTGCTCGTCATCACCAATCCAAAAATCAAAAAGATCACCCAAAATGTAAAGCCGTTCAGCCTGTGGTGCAAGATTCTGCATAAAATCGACAAAAAGTGCGGTCAATTCTGGCTGAGTTTCGCTTAAATGCAAATCAGAAATAAAATAGCTATGTTTCATAAAAATTCCACGATTTTTGTTTAGATTAGCACATATTGAGATCGAATTTGCTATACTTTAACGAAATTTTGTATAGGGCATCCTTATGTTAAAACTACTTCGAATTTTCCTCGTATTAATCTGCTGTATTCTAATTTGTATACTGGGTACGATTTATTCTTTTATCCGCTTTAAAAATCCAAGCAACGTAGGCATTGTTGCACGTTGGTTTGGACGCTTATATCCACTTTTTGGCTTAAAAGTAGAACATCGTGTTCCTCAAAATCAAGAGCAGATTGGCCGTGCCATTTATATCGGTAATCATCAAAATAATTATGATATGGTGACAATCTCTTATATGGTGCAACCTCGTACAGTAAGCGTGGGTAAAAAAAGTTTAATTTGGATCCCCTTCTTCGGCATTTTATATTGGGTAACGGGCAATATTTTCTTGGATAGAGAAAACCGCACAAAAGCACACAGTACAATGTCGCAACTCGCACAAAGAATTAATGAAGATAATTTATCTATTTGGATGTTCCCAGAAGGCACTCGCAGTCGTGGCCGCAGTTTATTACCCTTTAAAACGGGTGCATTTCATGCGGCAATTTCAGCAGGTGTACCGATTATTCCAGTGGTGTGTTCAACCACCCATAACAAAATTAATTTAAATCGTTGGGATAATGGCAAAGTGATTTGCGAAATAATGGAGCCGATTGATGTTTCAGGCTATACCAAAGACAATGTTCGAGATCTTGCGGCTTATTGTCATGATCTAATGGAAAAACGCATTGCCGAACTTGATGAAGAGATAGCAAAAGGAAACTAAAATGCCACGCCTTTCCCGCCGTCAATTATTAAAAACAGCTGCGATTTCTACCGCACTTTCCACAGTGCCCGCACCATTGTTAGCGGCAAGCCGTGAAAAACTAGTTGTGCCGCCACTAATTGAAGTTCGCCGAGGTCGCCCGATTGTATTAACAATGCAGGAAATGAATTATCCGTTAGATGGCTCACACAATGTCACAGTATGGGGATTCAACGGTAATTATCTTGGCCCTACCATTAAAATCAAATCAGGTAGCTTTGCCAAACTTAACTATCATAACAATTTGCCACAATCAGTTGCTTTATCTATTCAAGGTTTACAAGCATCAGGCGAACTGTTTGGCGGGGCAGCTCGAGTTCTCAAAAAAGGCGAGTCTTGGGCACCCATCGTGCCTATTGAACAGCCCGCAGCAAGCTGTTGGTATCGTTCTGCGACATTAGCTAACTCCGCCTATCAAACCTATCGTGGCTTAGTTGGAATGTGGTTAATTGAAGATGAACAAAGCCTAAAAGCGAATCTTCCCAATAAATACGGCGTAGATGACATTCCATTGATTTTACAAGATATGGAATTTAACAATGATGGCCTCCAATTATTCAAACAAAATCAACCGCACTTTGTAGGCAATCGCTTATTAGTGAATGGTATTGAAGCACCATATTTAGATGTCGCACGGGGTTGGATTCGTTTACGTTTGCTAAATGCTTCATTAGCTCGCGCTTATGATTTACGCTTGGATAATGATCAAGAAATGCTGCTTATTGCACAAGATTTAGGTTTCTTACCAAAAGCTAAATCGGTCAAATCTTTGGTTCTCTCTCCAGGAGAACGTGCAGAAATACTCGTTAATATGAATGAAATTGACAACGTATCTCTCATTAGCGGAAGTAAACGTAGCTTGTACGACAAAATTAAAAATATGTTGTTCTCAGGCGATGAACTGGCAGATAACACCGTCCTTGAATTGCGTGCCAAGGGAGAAATGTCAGCATTTAATAAACAACCGAATCTAACTTTCGAAACGGATGCGCCAGCAATGTTACAACAAGCCGTTGCACAAACTCGAGAATTTAATATTGATGTCACAAACGGTTTAATAAACCAAAGACGTTTTGACCCACGCAAGGTTGATGTTATGGCTCGTAAAGGCACCATTGAACGCTGGATTTTAAATGCAAGTTTACCTGTTGGATTTACTATTCAAGGTGCCAAATTTGTGGTGGAAAGCCAAGGAGAACATCAATTTCAAGCAGAAGAATTAGCTTGGAAAGATACAGTTTGGGTAAAAAACAAAACTCAAATTTTAGTGAAATTTGATCAAGTATCTTCTGGCAACTACCCATTCTTATTTGGAGTATCGAATTTAATGTTAGAAGATATGGGCTGTCTTGGCGTATTGATGGTTCAATAGACAAAAAATTTAATTATAATCCAGTGGATATTCTATTAATCGCTTCTTGAAAAATATTACTCGCCTTGCGCTTTTTCCAGTATAATCTGACCAATTTTCTGACAAATTAAAACAAGACGATGAATAAAAAACACACTTTAATTTCACTTGCTATTTTGACCGCACTTTATAGCCAACAAAGTTTGGCGGATTTGCATGAACAATGTTTAATGGGCGTGCCAAAATTTAGAGGTGAAGTCGTGACGGGTGATGTGAATTCTCTGCCTGTATATATTGAAGCGGATAATGCAGAAATTAATCAGCCAAATGATGCTACCTATCAAGGTAATGTAGATTTGAAACAAGGCAATCGCCATTTGTTAGCACAATCTGTGCAGGTAAAACAATCTGGAAACCAGCCAACGCCTTTGCGTATGGCTTATGTCCGCAATGGATTTGATTATAAAGATAATCAGATCAATATGTTGGGTAAAGATGCGGAATTTAATTTAGATAGTCACGATGGCAATTTAACAAATTCAGAATATGAATTTGTCGGTCGTCAAGGACGTGGTAAAGCTGATAATATAACGCTAAGTAATAATTATCGAGTAATGAAAAATGCCACCTTTACGTCATGTTTGCACGGTGACAATGCTTGGGCAGTAGATGCGTCAGAAATCCGTCAATACGTGAAAGAAGAATATGCTGAAATGTGGCATGCTCGTTTCAAAGTGCATGGCGTTCCCGTCTTTTATACCCCTTACTTACAATTACCCATTGGAGATCGTCGTCGTTCTGGTTTATTGATTCCAAGCGCGGGAACATCTAGCCGAGATGGTCTTTGGTATGCACAACCAATTTATTGGAATATCGCTCCTAATTATGATCTTACTTTTACCCCGAAATATATGTCTCGCCGTGGTTGGCAAGCAAATGGGGAATTTCGCTATTTAACCTCTATTGGTGAAGGTAAAGTGGCAGGAGAATATTTAGGTAAGGATCGTTACTCTGAATATGCTAGTGATAATCGAAAACGTCATTTGTTCTATTGGAATCACAATTCTAGCTTTTTACAAAATTGGCGTCTAAATATTGATTACACCCGAGTAAGCGATAAACGTTATTTCAACGATTTTGATTCTATTTATGGACGCAGTACAGATGGTTATGCGAACCAATATGCTCGTATAGCCTATTACCAACCCAATTATAATTTTTCTCTTTCCGCACGTCAGTTCCAAATTTTTGATGATATTGTAAACATCGGCCCTTACCGTGCAGTACCACAATTAGATTTCAACTATCACAAATATGATTTGGCGAATGGATGGTTAAATTTCAAATTACATTCACAAGCAGTTCGTTTTGATAATGACAGTGAATTGATGCCAACTGCATGGCGTTTCCATGCAGAGCCTAGCCTAAATTCTTTAATGTCAAATAAATACGGCAGTTTGAATATTGAAACGAAACTTTATGCGACTCGCTACGAGCAGAAAAAAGGTTCAGGAAAAAATGCAGAGGACGTACAAAAAACTGTAAATCGAGTTATTCCACAATTTAAAGTTGATTTACAAAGCGTATTAGTGCGTGATACAAAGTTCTTAAAAGACTATACACAAACTTTTGAACCGCACGTACAGTATTTATATCGTCCTTACCGAAATCAAAGCAATATTGGTTCAACACTTAATAATGAATATTTAGGATTTGGTTACGACTCAGCATTAGTACAACAAGATTACTATTCGCTATTCCGCGATCACCGTTATAGTGGTTTAGACCGAATTTCATCGGCGAATCAAGTTACCTTGGGTGGTACAACGCATTTTTATGATATTGATGGCGAAGAACGCTTTAATTTATCAGCCGGTCAAATTTATTACTTAAGTAATTCTCGTATTGATGAAAACCCAGCAAATAAAACCCCGACTTCATCATCTGCTTGGGCATTAGAATCTAATTGGAAAATTAGTGATAAATGGCATTGGCGTGGTAGCTATCAATTTGATACCCATACCAATTCAACATCATTAGCGAATACATCACTAGAATATAATCCTGAAAAAAATAATTTAATTCAGTTAAATTATCGATACTCTAACCAAGAATATATTGACCAAAACTTGGGTAAATCGGCTAACGCTTATCAACAAGATATCCAACAAGTGGGATTGGTTGTAGGCTGGGAAATTGCCAATAATTGGGCTGTAGTAGGACGCTATTATCAAGATTTGGCTTTAAACAAACCTGTAGAACAATATCTAGGCATTCAATATAACAGTTGCTGTTGGGCTGCAGGTGTTGGTGTAAAACGCAATGTCACAAACCACCAAAACCAAACACGTAATGAAATTATTTATGATAATAGCATTGGCATAACCTTAGAATTAAGAGGTTTAGGCAGCAATGACCATCAAAGTGGCATTCAAGAAATGCTAGAAAAAGGAAAACTTCCTTATATTCGAGCATTTAGTTTGGATTAAACTCTTTTCAATATAAATTAAATCAACAAAAAAGCGGCTATTTCTAGCCGCTCTTTTGTCACAATATACAAAATAAAATGCTGATTAGAGATTACCTAACTTTTCATTTAAAACACTGAGCAGCTGATCTTTACTAATCATTTCTTTTTTACCCGTACGGCGGTTTTTGTATTCAATCTCTCCATTGTCTAGGTTTTTCTCGCCGATTATTACCATATGCGGCACACCGATAAGTTCCATATCGGCAAACATCACGCCTGGGCGTTCTTTACGATCATCAAAAATCACATCAACGCCTTGTGATTGTAAAGTGCGGTAAAGTTCTTCAGCGTATTTTTGTACGCTTTCAGATTTGTGCATATTCATCGGCACAATCGCTACAGTGAATGGGGCGATTTCGTCTGATGGCCAGATGATACCGCGATCATCATGATGCTGTTCAATTGCTGAAGCCACCACACGAGTTACGCCAATACCGTAACAACCCATTGTCATCACAAGTGGTTTACCGTCTTCGCCTTGAACGGTCGCTTTCATCGCTTCAGAGTATTTTTTGCCCAATTGGAAAATATGTCCCACTTCAATACCACGTTTGATTTGAAGCGTGCCTTTACCATCTGGACTTGGATCGCCCTCCACTACGTTGCGTAAATCAAAAACTTCTGGCATTGCAACATCGCGTTCCCAGTTCACATTGAAGTAATGTTTTCCATCGATATTCGCACCACAACTAAAATCAGACATTAACGTCACAGTGCGGTCAATAATTGCAGGAATATTAAGATTTACCGCGCCTAACGATCCCACGCTCGCACCAATTTTCGCTTTAATTTCAGTTTCGTCCGCAAACTCAAGAGGATCTGCTACTAACGGGTGTTTTTGTGCTTTGATTTCGTTTAATTCGTGATCGCCACGAATAATCAAGGCAACAAGCGGTTGGTTTTCATCTGCACCTTTCACAATCAAGGTTTTCACGGTTTTTTCAATCGGCAGATTGAATTGTTCTATAAGCTCATTGATAGTTTTCGCATTTGGCGTATCAACCAATGTCATTTCTGCAGTTGGCACTTGACGCTCACCGATGGCTACCGCTTCAGCAAGCTCAATATTCGCTGCAAAATCCGATTCTGTTGAGAACACAACATCATCTTCACCGCTTGAAGCTAACACTTGGAACTCATGAGAAGCAGAACCACCAATAGAACCCGTATCCGCTTGTACCGCACGGAAATCTAAGCCTAATCGGTTAAAAATTTTACTGTACACTTGATACATCACATCATAGGTTGCTTGTAAACTTTCTTGGGTAGTGTGGAAAGAATACGCATCTTTCATAATAAATTCACGCGAACGCATTACCCCAAAACGAGGACGCACTTCATCACGGAATTTCGTTTGAATTTGATATAAGTTAAGTGGAAGCTGTTTATATGAAGAAACTTCTCGGCGTATTAAATCTGTAATCACTTCCTCGTGGGTTGGGCCTAACACAAAGTTACGGTTTCCGCGGTCTTCAAAACGAAGAAGCTCAGGGCCATATTGCTCCCAGCGACCAGACTCTTCCCATAATTCCGCAGGTTGCACAACAGGCATTAATACCTCAATTGCACCACCTTTGTTCATCTCTTCACGAATAATCTTTTCTACTTTTTTCAATACGCGAATACCCGTCGGTAACCAGTTATATAAACCTGATGCCATTGGGCGAATCATACCTGCACGCAACATTAATTGGTGGCTCACGACCTGAGCATCATTTGGCGTTTCTTTAAGGGTGGAGAATAAATATTGACTTGTACGCATTGTTTAACCTTAAATTCTAAGAACTGAAAAAATTGGCGCAAGTATAACAAAAAGTGCGGTCATTTTTAACCGCACTTTTAACACTTAGTCATTATTTTACGCATTCGCCAAAATTGCCTTATGTTCTTGAATAAGTTTAATAAAAGGCAGCCCAAAGCGTTCTAATTTAATTGAACCCACGCCATTAATTTGCAACATTTCAATATTGTTCGTTGGCATATATTGTGCCATTTCTTGCAACGTCGCATCATTAAAGACAATGTATGGCGGAATATTTTCTTTATCGGCAATTTGTTTGCGTAAGAAACGCAAGCGTGCAAATAAATCCTTATCGTAATTTGCAACACTTTGGCGTTGTGGATTACGGACAATTTTACTGATTGAAGAAATACGAGGCATTGCCAATTCTAACGGTTCTTCGCCTTTCAAAATCACTTTCGCACTTTCGGTAAGCTGCAACGTTGGATTTAATTCACTGATGACCTGTTGCACAAAACCCAAATGAATAAGCTGGCGAATGACGGACTGCCAATGCTCTTTGCTTTTATCTTTTCCGATACCATACACTGAAAGTTTATCGTGCTGGCGTTCAATAATTTTCTGATTATGCATTCCACGCAACACCACTATCACATAATGCGCACCGAAACATTGCCCCACTCGATAAATAGTAGACATTACTTTTTGCGCATCGACTAATCCATCATATTTTTTAGGAGGATCAAGGCATATATCACAGTTATTGCATGGTGTTTGTCGATGCTCACCAAAATAATTGAGAAGAACTAAACGGCGACAAGTCTGGCTTTCTGCAAATTCTCCAATAGCTTCTAATTTATGCTGCTCAATCTGACGCTGTGGCGTTTCTGGTTTTTCTAAAAGAATTTTTTGTAACCAAGCGTAATCCGCTGGTTCATAAAACAAAACCGCCTCAGCAGGTAAATCATCACGTCCTGCCCGACCTGTTTCTTGATAATAAGATTCAATGCTACGAGGCAAATCAAAATGGGCAACAAACCGCACATTGGATTTATTAATCCCCATTCCAAAAGCAATGGTTGCGACTACTACTTGCACATTATCACGCTGAAAATCCTGTTGCACACGATCACGCCGTGCCGTTTCCATTCCCGCGTGATAAGCAGCAGCAGAGACACCTTTATTGCGTAAACTTTCCGCAATTCGCTCAACCTTGTTTCGACTGTTGCAATAAATAATCCCACTCTTGCCCTTTTGAGCCAACACAAAACGTGTCAATTGCTCCATTGGTTTATATTTTTCTTCCAAGGTATAACGAATGTTTGGTCGATCAAAACTACCAATATATTTATGCGGATTTTCTAGATTAAGATGTGTCAAAATATCTTGACGAGTTGCGTAATCTGCCGTTGCCGTAAGTGCCATAATCGGCGCATCAGGGAAACTCGCTTTTAAACCGCCAAGCTGGGTATATTCAGGGCGAAAATCATGCCCCCATTGAGAAATACAGTGT
Source organism: Haemophilus sp. HN_Hi16 (assembly GCF_049823435.1). Classification (NCBI taxonomy): domain Bacteria; kingdom Pseudomonadati; phylum Pseudomonadota; class Gammaproteobacteria; order Pasteurellales; family Pasteurellaceae; genus Haemophilus; species Haemophilus sp. HN_Hi16. Next base: position 459,905 of record NZ_CP187500.1, on the reverse strand, counting down.
GCTTCATCAATTGCAATAAAGCTGACTTTACTATAAGAAATAAGTTGAAAGAAACTGTTCGTCATCACTTTTTCTGGCGACACATAAAGCAGTTTAAGTTGCCCAGAAATAAGCTTATTTTGTACTTGTTGCTGCTGTTCTAAAGTCTGACTAGAATTAAGAAAATCCGCCTCAATTCCATTAGCTTGCAGCTGATCCACTTGATCCTTCATCAAAGAAATCAGCGGAGAAATCACTAACGTTAAACCCTCAAAACAAAGGGCGGGAATTTGGTAACAAAGCGATTTACCATTCCCCGTTGCCATTACCACCAAAGCATCTTGTCCGTTTAAAGCGGCATTGATCACTTCTTCCTGCCCTTTACGGAAAGATTGATAACCAAAAACCGATTTCAAAACAGAAAGTGCGGTCGGTTTTTCTATTGTTTTTGATGGTAAAGGAGAATCCTGCATTTTAGAACTGCACGTTCTCGCCATGTGCAGCACAGGCCTCAACGAAACAATCCCAAAAACGTTTTCCATCATTAGACACCCAGTCGCCATTTTTAAATGCAAAATGGAAACCGCCTAATTTACTTGCAATCCAAAGCTCAAGCAGTGGCTCTTGTTTGTTAATCACTATTTTAGTGTGATTATCAAAAGTGATTGTAAATACAGAACCTTGCGTTTCGCAATCTACATCTGCACCTTGATTTTCCAATTCTTCTTCAATTTTTTGCCAAATTTGTTCTATATTTTGGTGAAATTCTGCAATATTCATAAAATTTTCCTGTTTAAATCTGATAGAATGCGACAAATTATAAAGCCTTTCTCAAGCTTGTGAAAGGCGGATTTACCGATAAGTGAGAAAGAAAAAATGAAAAAATTACTATTAATTTTAGTACTTAGTTCAGTGTGCATATTAGCTACAGGATGTGGCGTAAAAGGTTCTTTATATTTTCCTGAAAAAGATCAAGCTCAACAAACTCAATAATCTATTATCCAATGATAATTCCAAAAATAACTAAAACAGGCACACAACATGAATTTTTTCCAATATAAACACAACAAACTTTATGCCGAAGATATTCCAGTTCAACAACTTGCTGAACAATTTGGCACGCCTCTCTATGTATATTCTCGGGCAACACTTGAACGTCATTGGCACGCTTTTGACTCTGCTTTCGGTAAGCACCCTCACCTAATTTGTTTTGCCGTGAAATCTTGCTCAAATATTGGCGTGTTAAATATTATGGCAAAACTTGGTTCAGGTTTCGATATTGTCTCGCAAGGCGAACTTGAGCGTGTACTGGCAGCAGGTGGCGATGCGTCAAAAGTGGTCTTTTCTGGCGTTGCGAAATCTCGAGAAGAAATTATGCGCGCATTAGAAGTTGGAATCCGTTGCTTTAATGTGGAATCAGTTTCTGAACTCAAGCACATTAACCAAATCGCGGGAGAAATGGGTAAAATCTCACCTATTTCTTTACGTGTAAATCCAGATGTTGATGCGCATACACACCCTTATATTTCAACAGGATTAAAGGAAAATAAATTTGGCGTAAGTGTAGATGAAGCCCGAGAAGTATATAAATTAGCCTCAACGCTGCCAAACATAAAAATAACAGGGATGGATTGCCACATAGGCTCACAGCTCACTGAATTACAACCATTTTTAGATGCCACAGATCGCTTAATTGTCCTAATGGAACAATTAAAAGAGGATGGAATTACATTAAAACATCTCGATCTGGGCGGTGGTTTAGGCGTAACTTATACGGATGAAACACCACCGCATCCAAGCGATTACGCAAATGCATTGTTAGAAAAACTAAAAAATTATCCTGAACTTGAAATTATTCTTGAACCCGGCAGAGCAATTTCTGCAAATGCAGGGATTCTAGTAGCAAAAGTACAATACTTAAAAAGCAATGAAAGCCGTAATTTCGCGATTACCGATACAGGAATGAATGATATGATTCGCCCAGCATTGTATGAAGCCTATATGAACATCATAGAAATTGACCGCACTTTAGCAAGAGAAAAAGCGATTTATGATGTTGTAGGGCCTGTTTGTGAAACATCAGATTTCTTAGGAAAACAACGTGAGCTTTCAATTGCCGAAGGGGATTATATTGCTCAATGTTCTGCTGGTGCCTATGGCACAAGTATGTCATCAAACTATAACTCAAGACCTCGCACTGCAGAAGTTTTAGTAGATGGCGATCAATCCTATCTAATTCGTCGCCGAGAAACCTTACAGGAACTTTGGGCATTGGAATCGACCATTTAATATTTCTTATCTTAAAAAAGAGCGGTAAAAAATTATCTATTTTTCTACCGCACTTTTCTATTTTTATCCATCAATAAACCTACCTCAAATAGTAAGTTTGTGAGATAAATCAAATTTTTTTCTATTCTAGATTGGCATAGAATTGAATTCTTTATAAAATGTCATGCTTTTTAAAGTGGACTTCTAACCACTAAAGGAGAAATTATGCAAGATAAACTAAAAGTTTTATTGATTGACGACCATCCGTTAATGCGTCGTGGCATTAAACAACTTGTAGAATTAGACGATAACTTTGAAGTGGTGGCTGACGTAAGCAGCGGCACAGAAGGGATTTCAGTGGCGTTACAAACATCACCTGATGTGATCATTTTAGATCTCAACATGAAAGGACTTTCTGGGTTAGATACACTCAAAGGATTACGCACAGAAGGCGTTGATGCACGCATCTTAATTTTAACAGTGTCTGATGCAAAAAATGATATTTATACTTTAATTGATGCTGGTGCAGATGGTTATTTATTAAAAGATACGGAACCAGATACATTGCTAGAGCAAATCAAGCGTATTGCACAAGGCGAAGTCATTCTGAGTGATTCTATTAAAAATTTATTGTTAGAACGTACTCACGAAGAGAATCCGTTAGACAGCTTAACGGATCGTGAAATGGGCGTACTTCGTCAAATTGCGACAGGCTTATCAAATAAACAAATTGCAGCACAACTGTTTATTTCAGAAGAAACCGTGAAAGTACATATCCGTAATTTATTGCGTAAATTAAATGTTCATTCTCGTGTTGCCGCAACGGTATTATTTTTTGAACAAAATCGTTAAAAAAATAATCATAAAAAATGCGCTAGGAGAGACTTAGCGCATTTTTCTTTAAAATTATAATATTTAAATTAGCTCAATAGATTTAATATCTTCTAATAAAATATACAATTCTTGTTTAATATTTTTTTCAAACTGTGCTTCTGAACTTTCTCGAGCTAAATCCAGACGCATTCTTTCTCTTTTATCAAGTAGTTTACGATCATCATGTGTAGGCATATCACGCACCACTTCATATAAATTAGCCATCGCAGGATAAGATGATAAATTCTTACCAAAAGGCCTTAATAGCATTGTAAGACGAATTACGCCTTCAGAAAGATTACATTCTCCAGACTGCATTGCTCTAGCAATAATATCAATACTCTCTTTTAATCGTATAACCCGATTATTCTTAGCTTTAGCAATCAATTCCTTTTGAATTTTTAACTGTTTTAATAAACGTATTGTATATAAACTTAATCCAATCAATAAAGAAAATGCAATTACAATAAGTATCCAAATCATAAATTATCTAAATTGGTTAATATCAATGCGTTCAAAAGTGCGGTATAAATCATCTTCACTTTCATCTTCGTCTTCAATGCCAAGTTCTTCCATTAATTCAGAAATTCTATCTAAGCATTCATCTACAAATTGTTGATCTGCTTTACTAATAGCTTTACCTGCATCTAAAGCATCCAATAATTCATTAAGAATTTCATTATTTTCCAGATTTTCAAGCTCTTTCATTGGATCTTGTTTTTTCGCCTGTTTTATTACAGGAATTACTTGACCTTTTTCGGGCTTATTAACAAATTCAACAACCAACGGTATCTTTTTCTTACTACCAATTTTTGGATCTTTAATTTCATTTTGAAGTTTATTCGCTTTTTCTTCAACCGCACTATGACGAGATCCAGAAGCTAAACCTTTATGCTTACGTTTTTTCTTATCTTCACGAGCTTTAGCATCTAATTCATAACGTGTGAGTTTTTTACCCGAACGCGATTTCGGCATTTCCGGTTTTTTATCCGCTTTGCGGATTGGCATAATATCACTAATTTTGCGCGTTTTTTTCTTACGAGCCATTTAAGGTTATCCTTTTGAAAAAATTTGGTGGATTGTATCATTGGTGGGGGATTTTCTCACTAACAAATACAAACTTTATCTAAACTTATTTTGTTAAAGTATAAACTTCTAAAAAACAAAAACCCCAGCCTTTCGACTGGGGTTCTTCTTTTTTTATGTGATTTAGATTTGTATTTGATAACCCGGCGGTGCCCTACTCTCACATGGGGAAACCCCACACTACCATCGGCATTACAGCGTTTCACTTCTGAGTTCGGTATGGTCTCAGGTGGTTCCACCGCACTATCGCCGCCGGGATAATTCTTTGATAACTTCTCTCTTTGTTTCTTCTCTTTTACGACTTCACTTTTTTCGTCTCTCTTCTTATCGGCAACAAGCTGAATAGTTAGTTTAGTTTAGTTAATTTCTCTTCTCTTTCGCTCTTTTCCCAAAAACACTTGAGCGTTGTATAGTTAAGCCTCTCGGGCAATTAGTATCTGTTAGCTCAATGACTCACATCACTTACACACCAGACCTATCTACGTCTTCGTCTTAAACAACCCTTACTGTCTTAAAGACAGGGAGAACTCATCTCTTGGCAAGTTTCGTGCTTAGATGCTTTCAGCACTTATCTCTTCCGCACTTAGCTACCCGGCAATGCGTCTGGCGACACAACCGGAACACCAGTGGTGCGTCCACTCCGGTCCTCTCGTACTAGGAGCAGCCCCAACCAATTCTCCTACGCCCACGGCAGATAGGGACCGAACTGTCTCACGACGTTCTAAACCCAGCTCGCGTACCACTTTAAATGGCGAACAGCCATACCCTTGGGACCTACTTCAGCCCCAGGATGTGATGAGCCGACATCGAGGTGCCAAACACCGCCGTCGATATGAACTCTTGGGCGGTATCAGCCTGTTATCCCCGGAGTACCTTTTATCCGTTGAGCGATGGCCCTTCCATTCAGAACCACCGGATCACTATGACCTACTTTCGTACCTGCTCGACTTGTCTGTCTCGCAGTTAAGCTTGCTTATACCATTGCACTAACCTCACGATGTCCGACCGTGATTAGCAAACCTTCGTGCTCCTCCGTTACGCTTTGGGAGGAGACCGCCCCAGTCAAACTACCCACCAGACACTGTCCGAGACCACGTTCCGCAATCTTCGTTAGAACATCAAACGTTAAAGGGTGGTATTTCAAGGATGACTCCATAATCACTGGCGTGACTACTTCTAAGTCTCCCACCTATCCTACACATCAAAATTCAATGTTCAGTGTCAAGCTATAGTAAAGGTTCACGGGGTCTTTCCGTCTAGCCGCGGGTACACCGCATCTTCACGGCGATTTCAATTTCACTGAGTCTCGGGTGGAGACAGCCTGGCCATCATTATGCCATTCGTGCAGGTCGGAACTTACCCGACAAGGAATTTCGCTACCTTAGGACCGTTATAGTTACGGCCGCCGTTTACTGGGGCTTCGATCAGGTGCTTCTCTTTCGATTACACCATCAATTAACCTTCCAGCACCGGGCAGGCATCACACCCTATACCTCCACTTTCGTGTTTGCAGAGTGCTGTGTTTTTAATAAACAGTTGCAGCCAGCTGGTATCTTCGACCGGTTCAACCTTCGAGAGTAAATCTCTACAATCTACGCCGGCGCACCTTCTCCCGAAGTTACGGTGCTATTTTGCCTAGTTCCTTCACCCGAGTTCTCTCAAGCGCCTGAGTATTCTCTACCTGACCACCTGTGTCGGTTTTCAGTACGGTTTAGTAAAGCCTGTCGCTTAGTGGCTTTTCCTGGAAGTGTGGTATCAGTTACTTCAGCTCCTTAGAGCCTCGTCATCATCTCTCAGTGTTTAATAGAAGTCCGGATTTGCCTAAACTTCCCACCTACCAACTTAAACGCACATATCCAACAGTGCGATAACCTAACCTACTCCGTCCCCACATCGCAGCTTTACCAAGTACAGGAATATTAACCTGTTTCCCATCGACTACGCTTTTCAGCCTCGCCTTAGGGGCCGACTCACCCTGCCCCGATTAACGTTGGACAGGAACCCTTGGTCTTCCGGCGAACGGGTTTTTCACCCGTTTTATCGTTACTTATGTCAGCATTCGCACTTCTGATACGTCCAGCTAACCTCTCGATTAACCTTCATCCGCTTACAGAACGCTCCCCTACCCAACAGACTTTCGTCTGATGCCGCAGCTTCGGTGCTATATTTCAGCCCCGTTACATCTTCCGCGCAGGCCGACTCGACTAGTGAGCTATTACGCTTTCTTTAAATGATGGCTGCTTCTAAGCCAACATCCTAGCTGTCTAAGCCTTCCCACTTCGTTTCCCACTTAATATAGACTTGGGGACCTTAGCTGGCGGTCTGGGTTGTTTCCCTCTCCACGACGGACGTTAGCACCCGCCGTGTGTCTCCTGAGTATCACTCTTTGGTATTCGTAGTTTGCATCGGGTTGGTAATCCGGGATGGACCCCTAGCCGAAACAGTGCTCTACCCCCAAAGGTGTCACCTCAAGGCTCTACCTAAATAGATTTCGGGGAGAACCAGCTATCTCCCGGTTTGATTGGCCTTTCACCCCCAGCCACAAGTCATCCGCTAATTTTTCAACATTAGTCGGTTCGGTCCTCCAGTTAGTGTTACCCAACCTTCAACCTGCCCATGGCTAGATCACCGGGTTTCGGGTCTATACCTTGCAACTATTCGCCCAGTTAAGACTCGGTTTCCCTTCGGCTCCCCTATTCGGTTAACCTCGCTACAAAATATAAGTCGCTGACCCATTATACAAAAGGTACGCAGTCACCCTTTCAGGCTCCCACTGCTTGTACGTACAAGGTTTCAGGTTCTATTTCACTCCCCTCACCGGGGTTCTTTTCGCCTTTCCTTCACAGTACTGGTTCACTATCGGTCAATCAGGAGTATTTAGCCTTGGAGGATGGTCCCCCTTCTTCAAACAGGATATCACGTGTCCCGCCCTACTTCTCGTTAGCTTAGTACCACAATATGGTTTTTAGATACGGGATTATCACCCTCTTTGATTGTGTTTCCCAACACATTCTCCTAACTATACTGCTATCACTTACTGGCTCTTTCGCTTTCGCTCGCCGCTACTGACGAAATCTCGGTTGATTTCTTTTCCTCGGGGTACTTAGATGTTTCAGTTCTCCCGGTTTGCCTCAACAAGCTATGAATTCACTTGTTAATAGTAGATTCTTCATCTACTGGGTTTCCCCATTCGGATATCTTGGATTAAACGCCTCTTATCGACTCATCCAAGCTTTTCGCAGATTAGCACGTCCTTCTTCGCCTCTGATTGCCAAGGCATCCACCTTGTACGCTTAGTCACTTAACTATACAACCTCAAATGTTTTCAATCACTTTAAGTTTTCACTTCAAAGTGCGGTCAATTTGATGCGTATCTTCATTCAACTAAACACTTGATTGCTTTTGTTCAATCAAGATTTTATGCAAAACAGGTTTTGTTTTTAGAGTTTCCTTTTCAGTTCTCTCTTTCACTTTCCTATCTTGCCTACTCAGACTTTCTCTCGAAAATCTCTTGTTTTCAGCTTGTTTCCAATTTTTTAAAGAACAACAAGATAATCTAACAAAGTTATCTTTAATTGGCGTCCCCACGGGGATTCGAACCCCGGTTACCGCCGTGAAAGGGCGATGTCCTAGGCCTCTAGACGATGGGGACATCAATTAAAGATACTCTATCTTCTTTTTATCTTTTAACGTTTATTTTTCAACGTTGCTTTCGCTTCGTTTTTAATCTTGTCTACAACTATCAGCCAATCTGTGTGAGCACTCGCTGTCTCTCGTCTTTGGTAAGGAGGTGATCCAACCGCAGGTTCCCCTACGGTTACCTTGTTACGACTTCACCCCAGTCATGAATCATACCGTGGTAAACGCCCTCCTAAAGGTTAAGCTATCTACTTCTGGTACAACCCACTCCCATGGTGTGACGGGCGGTGTGTACAAGGCCCGGGAACGTATTCACCGCGACATTCTGATTCGCGATTACTAGCGATTCCGACTTCATGGAGTCGAGTTGCAGACTCCAATCCGGACTTAGACGTACTTTATGAGATTCGCTCCACCTCGCAGCTTCGCTTCCCTCTGTATACGCCATTGTAGCACGTGTGTAGCCCTACTCGTAAGGGCCATGATGACTTGACGTCATCCCCACCTTCCTCCAGTTTATCACTGGCAGTCTCCTTTGAGTTCCCGACCGTATCGCTGGCAACAAAGGATAAGGGTTGCGCTCGTTGCGGGACTTAACCCAACATTTCACAACACGAGCTGACGACAGCCATGCAGCACCTGTCTCAACGTTCCCGAAGGCACTCCAATATCTCTATCGGATTCGTTGGATGTCAAGAGTAGGTAAGGTTCTTCGCGTTGCATCGAATTAAACCACATGCTCCACCGCTTGTGCGGGCCCCCGTCAATTCATTTGAGTTTTAACCTTGCGGCCGTACTCCCCAGGCGGTCGATTTATCACGTTAGCTACGGGCGCCAGAGTTAAACCCCAACCCCCAAATCGACAGCGTTTACAGCGTGGACTACCAGGGTATCTAATCCTGTTTGCTCCCCACGCTTTCGCACATGAGCGTCAGTACATTCCCAAGGGGCTGCCTTCGCCTTCGGTATTCCTCCACATCTCTACGCATTTCACCGCTACACGTGGAATTCTACCCCTCCCTAAAGTACTCTAGTTACCCAGTCTGAAATGCTATTCCCAGGTTAAGCCCGGGGCTTTCACACCTCACTTAAATAACCGCCTGCGTGCCCTTTACGCCCAGTTATTCCGATTAACGCTCGCACCCTCCGTATTACCGCGGCTGCTGGCACGGAGTTAGCCGGTGCTTCTTCTGTATTTAACGTCAATTTGATGTACTATTAACACATCAACCTTCCTCAATACCGAAAGAACTTTACAACCCGAAGGCCTTCTTCATTCACGCGGCATGGCTGCGTCAGGGTTCCCCCATTGCGCAATATTCCCCACTGCTGCCTCCCGTAGGAGTCTGGACCGTGTCTCAGTTCCAGTGTGGCTGGTCATCCTCTCAGACCAGCTAGAGATCGCAGGCTTGGTAGGCCTTTACCCCACCAACTACCTAATCCCACTTGGGCTCATCCTATGGCATGCGGCCTTACAGTCCCGCACTTTCATCTTCCGATTCTACGCGGTATTAGCGACAGTTTCCCGTCGTTATCCCCCTCCATAAGCCAGATTCCCAAGCATTACTCACCCGTCCGCCACTCGTCAGCAAGAAAGCAAGCTTCCTCCTGCTACCGTTCGACTTGCATGTGTTAAGCCTGCCGCCAGCGTTCAATCTGAGCCATGATCAAACTCTTCAATTCAAGTTCAATCGCTCAATATACTGCTTAGCTATAAATAAACACTACTTAAAAAAGTAATGATGAATTTTCAGTTAAGCACCTATTAAGACTTCAAAATTAAAAATAGTTTTAAAACAAGTCAATCAACAAGTGCCCACACAGATTGTCTGATATATTGTTAAAGAGCAAAAAAGAACGACGCACTTGGAAACTTAAAAAACTTCACAACAGTGCGTCGTTGTGTGCGGTGCATTATAGGGATTTTCAAATCCCTTGCAAGTACTTTTTACAAAAATTTATTTGAATGAGCAAATTTTATTCATCATCTAATTTTCTATAGCCTTTCAAGCCATTTTTTCTCAAAACTTCGTTTAATTTCTTCAATAAACGCTCTTTTTCAGCTTGACTTAACATCTGACTATTTTTATTTTGCAAAGCACATACTAACTTCCAATAAAAATCAAGCGTAGCACCACTGCCATTTTTCTTTAATTCTACCAATGCATTTTCTGCACCAATTTCTCTTAGCATCACAACATCTGTAATACCAACTTTTATTAAAGCTCTTTCGTGTTTAATCGTTAAATTGGGTAAATCCTTTAATCGATTTAACTTTCTTAACGTATATTCTAGCTTCTGCTCAAGAATCTGCTTAATAGAAAGAATAATCAATTTTCTACATAACATATTATTACGTAAAACCTGTTCAGTAAGTGCATAATATTGTGAAAGCACAAACCGTTTATTCAATTCATTCGTTGTAAAAGGTTCACAACCTAATTTTATTAATTGAGTTGCAAGCTCATCTTCACCTCGTAAATAAAGCTTTTTATTTTGCCAGATGGCAAACATTGTCTCTTCCTTGTGAAACAAACCGTAACCAGTAAAAAGATTTTTAAAGGTAACATTTCCTACTAACAGGTCTAGCAAAGAGCAAACTTTATCTATATGCCCATCCTTTATATTCATATATAACCTCCAATGAATAATTATTTTAAAAGAATCAGTAGAAGTACTTCTGATTTCATTTATATCATGACATTTTTACTACACCTAAATATAAATCTCAGATTTGTGAAGCAGATCGTAAATTTGAAATTTATTTTTATGTAAACGATTGGTTTATATATAAATATACTATATTTAAAACTTTTTTTGCGATTAAAAATCGTACATAATTTGATCTAATTATTCTATCAAAACTTTTATTTTTAGACTAACTCACCTTTTTTACTAGAATGTATACCCCATATTTTTTATTAATATAAATATTTTTCTTGATCTGTACATCAATACAGATATAATCATAAAAAATTGGACATTCAAACAGGAATTTAATTATGGCAACTCAAGAAGAAAAACAAAAAGCACTAGCGGCTGCATTAGGGCAAATAGAAAAACAATTTGGTAAAGGCTCAATTATGAAATTAGGCGATACTAAAACGTTGGATGTAGAATCTATTTCTACCGGATCACTTGGCTTAGATGTTGCACTGGGAATTGGTGGTTTACCTATGGGTCGAATTGTAGAAATCTTCGGACCCGAATCATCTGGTAAAACAACATTAACTCTTTCCGTCATTGCTCAAGCGCAAAAAGCAGGAAAAACCTGTGCATTTATTGATGCAGAACACGCACTTGACCCTATTTATGCAGCAAAACTAGGTGTAGATGTAAAAGAACTTTTTGTTTCTCAACCAGATAATGGAGAACAAGCACTTGAAATATGTGATGCATTAGTTCGTTCTGGCGCAATTGATGTAATTATTGTGGACTCCGTTGCCGCACTGACACCAAAAGCTGAAATTGAAGGCGATATGGGGGATTCTCATATGGGTCTGCAAGCGCGTTTAATGTCTCAAGCTTTGCGTAAACTCACAGGTCAAATTAAAAATGCAAACTGTCTAGTTGTGTTTATTAACCAAATCCGTATGAAAATAGGTGTAATGTTTGGTAATCCTGAAACCACTACAGGCGGTAATGCATTAAAATTCTATTCATCCGTTCGCTTAGATATTCGCCGTACAGGTTCTGTAAAAGACGGGGAAAATATTATAGGAAATGAAACTCGCGTAAAAGTAGTAAAAAACAAACTAGCAGCACCATTCCGCCAAGTGGATTTCCAAATTCTCTATGGAGAAGGCATTTCAAAAGCAGGTGAATTATTAGAACTTGGGGTAAAACACAAACTTGTAGAAAAATCAGGTGCGTGGTATTCCTATAATGGCGAAAAAATTGGTCAAGGAAAGGCTAATTCAATGAAATGGCTTAACGAAAATATAGAAAAATCAGATGAATTAGAAGCTCGTTTACGTGCTGAATTAGTAGCTAATCCAGAACAAGCCTTAATGGCTGACATTGAACAATCTGAAAATAGTTCAGAATCAGAAAGTGATTTTGAATAAAGAAAATTACAAATGCTAAAAGTGCGGTTAAAAATGACCGCACTCTATATCAATTCAATAAAATGAAGGAATCATTCCTTGTCATCTCTTGCTTTTAATTACATAGTCAATCTTCTTACACGCAGAGAATATAGTGAATTCGAGCTCCGCAATAAAATGCAGGAAAAGAACTTTTCGGAAGAAGAAATTGATGAAGCTTTATCTCAATGCCAAGCAAAAAATTGGCAAAGTGATCGTCGTTTTTCAGAAAATTATCTAAATTCACGCGCGCAAAAAGGTTATGGTGTAGTAAGAATTCGACAAGAATTACTCCAATTAAAAGGTGTGTCTTCTGATATTATTGATGAAGTTTTAATGGAATCAGAAATTGATTGGTATGAAATGGCTGAGAACTTGTTACGTAAAAAATTCCCAAATTATAACGAACAGCAAACGCCTAAAATGAAACAAAAAATTTGGCAATATATGCTATCACATGGATTTCGTAGCGATGAATTTGCTGATTTAATTGGGCAAAACCAAAGTGAATGGGATTAATGTAAAAGTTGAGAACAAATTTTATATATCCAAATACCCAACCCAGTCATAGCTAAACATCCAAATAAATGCATAATCAATACACAAAATCCATTTAACCACTTGTCATTAAAAAATAATTCCACAACTTCGGAAGAAAAAGACGAAAATGTAGTTAGCGATCCTAAAAAACCAGTAATTAAAAATAACCGCCATTCAGAACTAATTTGTGGGAATTGCCAAAAAATCCCAAGTAATACACCAATAATTAAACAACCAAGCAAATTAGCGATTAAAGTCCCAAAAGCAAAGGAAGAAAATAAAGGATTAAATAACAATCCTATAGTCCAACGCAATGACGCGCCTAATATTGCACCACAACTTATGAATAATAATGCCTGCATTAATAATCTAATCCAAATTGAGTTCGCAAATAACAAGCGACTGATTCTTCTTTATTTGAGCCAATAACTTCTAAATCTGGACAAGCCGTTTTTAAACGAATATCAGCATCTTTCATAATGCAACCTTTTCCAGCCCAAGAAAGCATTTCTACATCATTCATTCCATCACCAAAAGCAATACAGTCTTTTAACTCATATTCTCGTGATTCGAGTAAATGTTTTAATGCATCCCCTTTTGAAACATTCTTATTCATTACTTCCAAACAAGCTAATGCAGAATAAACAATTGTCGTCACGTCACCAAACTTATCTCGTAAATAGGTTTCTACTTCAACTAAATCCTCTGGAGTTTTACCAATAAAAAAGACTTTTTCTGTCCCACGTCCATGATGTTTGGAAAAATCAACTACGTTATAATCAAATCCTGATTCTTTGTGGAACTGACGCATTGCAGGAATATCTTTATTAGTAAACCAACCTTCATCTTGATAGCTATTCATGCATACTTTGGACGTATCAAATGGCGTTTTGTAAAGCTCGAGAACTAATTCTTCAGGCAAGCTATTGCTATAAAGCAAATTACCCTGTAAATCCCGTACACGAGCACCATTTGATGTAATCATAACCGCACGTTCCGCACCAATTTTTCCAAGAATGGATGACACATCGGTATGATTACGTCCTGTTGCCAAAATAATATCTACGCCTTTTTGCTCTAATGCTCTCAGCGTATCAATGGTAAGATCACCCACTAAATGTTCAGGTGTTAAAAGCGTGCCATCTAAATCAGACACCATTGCTCGAAAAGGTAAATTCATAAAAACCTCAAAAAATAAACTATGCTTATCATATCACTAAATATACAAATGGTACTTGCTGAAGATCAATGTATTAAAAACTGTAATAAAAATAACCGCACTTTTATTAAGCATCAATAGACACATTCCTCTTTATCCAATAATAAGCTAAAACATATTTTCGTTTAAATTGATCTACTATTAGAAATTAAACAAATACCAATAAAGAGTTAGTTTATTTTTATTAGAATGAATATAAATTCTAATAAAGCTAAAAATCTCGCAATAAAATTCTACATACTGGAATTACCAGTTGAAAAACGATAACAAATTTCATTTTACCTCTCTTATAATACAAGTGTTCGAACAACAAGCAGTACCTCGAATGATGTATGTTTATTCCCCAATGGATAGTCAAAAAACAAGGAGATTATTATGGCTTTCAATATGAAAAACAGACATTTACTTAGTCTTGTTCATCACACAGAACGTGAAATTAAATATCTCTTAGATCTCTCCCGAGATTTGAAACGAGCCAAATATACAGGCACAGAACAACAAAAATTAAAAGGCAAAAATATCGCACTCATCTTTGAAAAAACCTCCACTCGCACACGCTGTGCATTTGAAGTCGCCGCTTATGACCAAGGCGCACAAGTCACCTATATCGACTCTAACTCCTCCCAAATTGGCCACAAAGAAAGTATGAAAGATACCGCCCGCGTATTAGGCAGAATGTATGATGGCATTGAATATCGTGGCTTTAAACAAAGTATCGTTCAAGAACTTGCTGATTATGCTGGTGTGCCAGTATTCAATGGTTTAACCGATGAATTCCACCCAACACAAATGCTTGCTGATGTGCTTACCATGATTGAACATTGCGACAAACCATTAAGCGAAATTAGCTATGTCTATATTGGGGATGCTCGTAATAATATGGGTAATTCACTTTTATTAATTGGTGCAAAATTGGGTATGGATGTGCGGATTTGTGGACCTAAAACATTATTACCAGAAGCAAGTCTTGTGGAAATGTGCGAAAAATTTGCGAAAGAAAGCGGCGCTCGTATTACCGTAACTGAAGATATTGACAAAGCGGTGAAAGGTGTTGATTTTGTTCATACTGATGTGTGGGTTTCAATGGGTGAACCATTAGAAACTTGGGGCGAACGCATTAAATTATTACTTCCTTATCAAGTAACCCCTGAATTAATGAAACGCACTGATAATCCAAAAGTGAAATTTATGCACTGCTTGCCAGCCTTCCATAACAGCGAAACCAAAGTTGGTCGTCAAATTGCTGAAAAATATCCTGAATTAGCTAATGGTATTGAAGTGACTGAAGATGTATTTGAATCGCCAATGAACATTGCATTTGAACAAGCAGAAAACCGTATGCACACAATTAAAGCTGTAATGGTAGCAAGTTTGGCATAAGGAAAACGTATGAGAATAGTGATTGCATTAGGCGGTAATGCGTTATTACGACGCGGAGAACCAATGACAGCCGAAAATCAACGACAAAATGTTCGCATTGCTTGTGAGCAAATTGCTAAGATTTGGCCAAATAATGAATTAGTGATAGCACACGGTAATGGTCCACAAGTGGGTTTGCTCGCCTTACAAGGTGCTGCTTATACTGATGTGCCAACCTATCCTTTAGATGTATTGGGAGCAGAAACAGCTGGAATGATTGGTTATATGATTCAACAAGAACTCGGTAATTTAGTTCCATTTGAAGTGCCATTTGCAACGTTATTATCTCAAGTAGAAGTTGATATCAACGACCCAGCTTTCAAAAATCCAACTAAACCAATTGGTCCTGTTTATACGAAAGAAGAGGCTGAACGTTTGGCAAAAGAAAAAAATTGGTCTATCGCACAAGATGGAGATAAATATCGTCGCGTTGTGCCAAGCCCATTGCCAAAACGTATTTTTGAAATTCGCCCAGTAAAATGGTTGCTTGAAAAAGGCAGTATCGTCATTTGTGCGGGTGGCGGTGGTATTCCAACTTATTATGATGAACAGCATAATTTACAAGGTGTTGAAGCTGTTATAGACAAAGATTTATGTTCAGCTTTACTTGCAGAAAATCTTGATGCTGATTTATTCATCATTGCAACTGACGTTTCCGCAACCTTCGTAGATTGGGGAAAACCAACCCAAAAAGCAATTTCAGTTGCCTCACCTAAAGCGATTTCAGAACTTGGTTTTGCAGCAGGTTCTATGGGACCAAAAGTACAAGCAGCCATCAACTTTGCGAAACAAACAGGAAAAGATGCAGTAATAGGTTCTTTATCTGATATTGTGGATATTGTGAAAGGCAAAGCTGGTACACGTATTACGAAAAAAGCTGAAGGCATATCCTATTACGCTTAAATAATAAAGGTGCTTTGTGAAATCATTCTCAAAGTAAAAAGTGCGGTCGGTTTAACCGATGTTTTTACCAACCGCACTTTAAACGTTACACATAAGGAGCTCGCTATGGATGCGTCCAAAAAGAAGAAAACGTTTAATTTCCCATCAGCGTTTACAATTTTATTTGCAATATTAATTCTCGCTGTTGGATTAACCTGGATAATTCCATCTGGTTCATATTCAAAATTAACATATAATTCCACTGATAATGTCTTTGTGGTCAAAGCTTATGGCGTTGATGATAAAACTTATCCCGCCACAACAGACACTCTTGATAATCTCAATATAAAAATTAAACTCTCCAATTTCACCGAAGGCGTGATCAAAAAACCAATCGCTATTCCTGGTACTTATCAACGTGTAGAACAACACCATAAAGGCATTGAAGATATCACCAAAAGTATGGTTGAAGGCACCATCGAAGCCGTTGATGTTATGGTCTTTATCTTTGTATTAGGTGGTATGATTGGTGTCATTAACCGTACCGGTTCTTTTAATGCCGGTTTGATGGCTCTCGTGAAAAAAACCAAAGGCAATGAGTTTTTTATTGTATTCAGCGTATCTGTTTTAATGGTGTTAGGCGGTACAACCTGTGGTATCGAAGAAGAAGCAGTGGCATTCTATCCGATTCTGGTGCCAGTATTCTTAGCTCTGGGATATGATGCAATAGTCTGTGTAGGAGCTATATTCCTTGCTTCATCTATGGGATCTGCATTCTCTACAATTAACCCATTCTCCGTTGTTATCGCATCAAATGCAGCTGGTATTCAATTTACTGAAGGTATTGGTTTCCGTGCTCTAGGTTTAGCTTTAGGCGCAACTTGCGTAATCGTATATCTTTATTGGTACTGTAAAAAAATCAAAGCTGACCCAAGTTTTTCTTTCACTTATGACGATCGCGAAGAATTTCGCCAACGTTATATGAAGAACTTTGATCCAAATGCAACTATCGCATTCTCAGCTCGTCACAAATTAATCTTAACGCTTTTCTGCATTGCATTCCCTATTATGATTTGGGGTGTAATGGTTGGCGGATGGTGGTTCCCTCAAATGGCTGCATCTTTCCTTTCCATTACTATCATCATTATGTTTATCAGTGGCTTGTCTGAAAAAGATATTGTGGAATCTTTCACTGAAGGTGCATCAGAATTAGTAGGCGTATCCTTAATCATTGGTCTTGCTCGTGGCGTAAACTTAGTACTCGAACAAGGTATGATTTCTGACACCATCCTTGATTATATGTCTAATGTAGTTAGTGGTATGCCAGGTAGCGTATTCATCTTAGGTCAATTAGTCGTATTTATTTTCCTAGGCTTAATCGTGCCGTCTTCTTCAGGCTTAGCCGTGCTTTCAATGCCAATTATGGCTCCACTTGCTGACTCAGTGGGTATTCCACGCGATATCGTGGTTTCTGCTTACAACTGGGGACAATATGCAATGCTATTCTTAGCACCAACAGGATTAGTATTGGTGACACTCCAAATGTTGCATATTCCATTTGATAGATGGGTTAAATTCGTGATGCCTATGATTGGATGTTTATTACTAATCGGATCTATTTTACTGGTAGTACAAGTATCCTTATATAGCGTTTAATTAGTCAAATTGCCGCCTAGATCACAGTTTTTCTAGGCGGTTTCTTTTATACTAGGTTATCTTTTTTGTTAGCATAAAAAAGATTTACTATGCTTAAAAAACGCTTCGATAATATCGATACCCGTATTCTTAAAGCATTGCAACGCAATGGTCGATTACAAAATAATGAACTTGCCAACGAAATAGGGCTTTCAAATTCAGCTTGTTTACGCCGAGTAAATCAACTGGAAGAAAGCAGCGTAATTGATAGTTATGTTGCCTTATTGAATCCCAAGAAAATAAATTGTCATCTTATCGTTTATGCATTAGGTTCTTTCTTTGAAGAAGATCCAGAATTAAAAGAGCGGTTTATTTTTGAAGTGAAACTAATCCTTTAAATTACCGAATGCCATTTTATGGCAGGAACCTTCGATTTTCTTCTGACACTTTGTGTATCAGATTTAGAAGAGTTTAACCACATTAAAACCACCTATCTTAATTCCAGGCTTGGCATTAAAACCTTAAAATCAGAAGTTACTCTAAAAAAGGTTAAGTCAACAACTGAGTTGCCTTTATAAAAAAACTCGTATTATTTATACGAGTTTTTATAATAATTAACAAACTTCAGCCTGTTCTAATATAACTTTTTGTAAAACTTTAATTCCTGCCTCTATATCTTTCCAATCTGTAAATTCAAGAGGGTTATGACTAATTCCAAAATGAGATGGAACAAAAATCATACCTGTCGGACAAAGTGTTGCCATATGCATTGCATCATGTCCAGCACCACTTGGCATTATTTCGTAAGAATAACCAAGGGAATGTGCAGTTTCAGCTATTTGGTTTACCATATTTTCAGGTAATACTATTGGATTATCTTTTGAAATAAGTTGCAACTCAATTAATAATCCTCTTTTTTCTGAAACTTTACTAACTTCCTCTTGTAATAATTCAAATACAGAATCTCTAGCTTGTACATGTGTACCTCGAATATCTACTAATAATTCACAATATCCTGGCACAACATTCATTACTCCTGGTTTAGCTGTAATATTACCTACAGTAGCTACTGTAGAATGTCCAGCTTGAATAGCCGCTTGCTCAATAGCAAGTGATAATTCAGCTCCTCCTAACAATGCATCATGACGATAATGCATTGCTGTTGCTCCTGAATGATCCGCTTGTCCTTTAATTTTAACAATTGCACGAATTGGAGCAGCAATACCTGTCACAACACCTATTGTTTTTCCTTCATTCTCTAAACGAGGGCCTTGTTCTATATGAAGTTCAAAAAAACATTTAAATTCCTTTGCATCACGTTTTGCTTGATTAATCAAATTAAAATTCATTCCTACTTCAGCCATAGCTTCTGATAAACCCTTTCCTTGTTTATCACGTAACAAACTTAATTTTTCTTGATTTACTATGCCACACATAACTTTACTACCCAATGTAGCAAAATTAAATCTACTCGATTCTTCACAAGTAAAAATTATCAATTCTAAAGGATAACGAGTCTGAATATTCTGTTCACACAATTGCAAAAGAATTTCCAACCCAGCAACAGATCCCAAAGGACCATCAAATTTACCCGCATTCACAACAGTATCAATATGCGATCCGAATGCAACTGCAGGTAAAAAATCTTCTTTACCTGCCTTACGAATAAAAAGATTTCCAATTGAATCTCGACGAATAGATAAATCATATTCTTTACATAATTCAATAATCATATTATGGGCCTTTTCATCCTCCTCTGTAAAAGCTAAGCGAGTCAGCTCGTTTGGTACTGATGAAATAAAAGCCAGTTTTTCAATTAAATTTTGAACACGATTAAGATTAATTGACATAGTTTTCTCCTGATATGATTTATTTTTTGATATTCGTCAAACAATAATAATTTTTCGTTGAAAATTAACCTTTTCTAAGCGTAATATCGGTATTTCTAAATACCTATAAAAAGGAGTAGAAAATGAAAAACATGTTACTGCTCAGTAGCTCAAAATACAAGAACACAGGTTATCTTGAACACACTCTACCTTGGTTACAAAATTTCTTGGCGGATTATCGTGGTAAAACAATTGCTTTTGTGCCTTATGCTGGGGTACGCCGCACTTTTGATGAATACGAAAAAACTGTGCAAAATGCACTTTCTTATTTAGAGATGAATATTGTTTCCGTTCATCATGGTAAACAGCATCGAGATATTATTGAACAAGCAGATGTCATCGCTATTGGCGGCGGGAATACATTTTGTTTGTTAAAACAGCTTTATGAACACAATTTAATTGATATCATTCGTGAAAAAGTGAATAACAGTACGCCTTATTTTGGTTGGAGTGCTGGGGCAAATGTAGTGGGTGCATCCATTATGACAACGAATGATATGCCGATTACTTATCCTCCTTCATTTCAAGCATTACAGCTTTTTCCTCATCAAATTAATCCGCACTTTATTTCAGGTAAAATGCAAGGTCATAATGGCGAAAGCCGAGAAGAACGTTTGGCTGAATTTTTACTCGTTAATCCAACCGCACTTGTATATGCATTGCCTGAAGGTTCTGCACTTCATATACAAAATGAAATGGCAACTGTGTTGGGTGAAAATCCTATTTTGTGCTTCAGTGAAAATATGGAATGTGGCACATTTGATATCAATACAACTTTTTCTTATTAACTTAAAAGGAACATATAATGGAATTATTCAAATCCATCGTTGCAGTGATTGGCATTATTGCCACAATTTATTTTCTGATTAAAAAAGCCGAAACCCGAACAGTTTTGATTGGTGTCGGTTTAATAATGTCCATTCTGACGCTGAATCCAATGGGTGCATTAGATGCTTTTGCCAAAAGCATGACATCTGGCGGATTAATTATGGCCATCTGTTCTAGTATGGGTTTTGCTTATGTAATGAAATACACTCAATGTGACACTCATCTAGTGCATTTACTTACCAAACCATTAAGCGGATTAAAATTCTTCTTAATTCCGATTGCAACAGTCATCACCTTTTTCATCAATATTGCTATTCCTTCTGCTGCTGGTTGTGCAGCTGCGGTTGGTGCAACATTAATTCCTGTTTTAAAAAGTGCGGGTGTTCGACCAGCTACTGCTGGTGCAGCTATTTTAGCAGGAACTTTTGGATCAATGATGAGCCCAGGTTCTTCTCACTCAGCAATGATTAGTGAAATGTCAGGCTTAACTATCACTCAAGTAAACCTTTCACATGCGCCATATAACATGATTGCGGGAGCAATAGGTGCTGTTGTTTTAACAATTCTTGCGCTTGTTTTTAAAGATTATGGTGAACAACATCGCCAAGCTTATCTTGCAGAACAAAAAGAAAATGAAATTAAAGTTGTTGAAGGTGTCAATGTACTTTATGCCCTTGCACCATTAATACCATTAGTTATTTTAGTGATTGGTGGAACATCATTACAACAAGTACCGGGTCTTGAATGGACTAAAATGGGCGTTCCTCAAGCGATGCTGATTGGTGCAATTTACGGCATTATCGTCACTCGTATTTCTCCAGTAAAAATTACTGAAGAATTTTTCAATGGTATGGGAAATTCTTATGCAAACGTACTTGGTATTATCATTGCAGCCAGTGTATTTGTGGCAGGATTAAAATCTACGGGCGCAGTGGATGCGGCAATTTCTTTCTTAAAAGAATCCAACGAATTTGTACGTTGGGGTGCAACAATTGGACCATTCTTAATGGGATTAATTACAGGTTCTGGCGATGCAGCAGCTATCGCTTTTAATACAGCCGTCACGCCACATGCTGTAGAACTCGGCTACACTCACGTAAATCTTGGTATGGCAGCAGCAATTGCTGGTGCAATCGGTCGTACAGCTTCACCAATTGCAGGTGTAACCATTGTTTGTGCAGGCCTTGCTATGGTAAGCCCAGTAGAAATGGTAAAACGTACCGCACCAGGCATGATACTTGCTGTTTTATTCTTAGCATTATTTATGTTGTAAAAATAGTAAAAAATTGACCGCACTTTATTGATCTGCACCCCAAAAGTTGGGCTAACCAAACCAACAATTGAGGTGCAGATTTTTTATGGGTAAACACTACACAATCGAATTTAAATTACAGGTTATTCAACCTATTTTGAATAGGAATAGGAAAATGAGTATTAGAGAAGCTGCACGTTTTTATAATATTCCTTCCAACGCCTTAGTCGGGACGTGGTTGAAACGGTTTGAAAAAAGTAGCATAAAAGGACTTATTCCCAGTAAACCATCAGGACGACTGCCGATGAAACCTAAATATGCAAAAATGCCACCACCCAAAACTGAAGAAGACCGTTTACGTTTGAGAATTTTACAGCTTGAAGAGGAGGTAGCTTACCTAAAGGAGTTGAGAAGACTCAGACTTCAGGACGAAGCCGAGCAAAGGATTAAATAAAGCTTGTGGTGTCATTTTACATTCAGACCTGGGATGACAAGCTTATCGTCGAATCTTGGCTGAACATGGTATCATTCAAAGTATGTCTAGAAAAGGGAATTGCTTGGATAACGCTGCGATGGAAAGTTTCTTTGGGAGATTAAAAACGGAATGTTTTTATGGTCGGGAATTTAACAATAGAGAGTAGATAGTTGATGCCGTCAGGGATTATTTGGATTACTATAATCACCGACGGATTCAACTAAAATTAAAAGGACTGAGTCCGGTACAATATCGAAAACAATCCTTTAAATGACAGTCTAACTTTTTGGGGTCAGATCATTTCAACCGCTCTTTTGTACTTAGCTTATTACTACTCGAAAGAGCCTACATTAAGATGTAGGCTTTTCTTTTTTTAATTAAGCTTGAGATTTTTTAAGGTCAAATTTGTAAGAAACAAAACCATACAATGTCCAACCGATAAAGGTCACAATTGAACCATATAACATCGCTTGTTCACCGGCTGCATAAAGTGCATAGATACTATAGAGTGAACCAATAAAGGCAACAAAAACGGTTGTTTTATATTTTTGTGGCGCAACATTTTCCTCTTTCAATAATACTGCGAGAGCAGCCATTGAGAGCAAGTATGGGATGACGTTTGTAACCACTGCTAAGTCCACCAACACATTGAATTGTTTATTTAATGATGGGCTGATTGTCATTAAAGAAAGTAAAGTTTGTAACGCAGTAATAGTAATCATACCAACAACAGGCGCATCTTTACTGGTAACTTTTTTGAAAAATGCTGGGAAATAACCTTCTTCTGCTGAAGATTTGAATACTTGAGCAATAGTGAACTGCCAGCCTAATAATGAACCAAAGCAAGACATCACCATTAAGACCATGATAACTTTACCGACAATTTCATCAAACATATGAGCAAAGGCTAAACCGAATGGTGCTGTTGAATTAGCGAGTTCAAGGTTAGGTACAATACCTGCAATCACGTTAGTTGAAACAATATAAATTACCGCTGCCCCTAAAGTACCACCAAGTACTGCGATTGGTACGTTTTTCTCTGGATTTTCAACTGCATCTGCGTTAGCGCAAGCTGATTCTAACCCTAAGAACGCCCATAATGTCATTGAAATAGATACACCGATCGCTTCAAAAGTTGGTACATTATGTGGGTTCCAAGAGTTTACATACATTGAACCATCAAACCATTTCCAACCAATGATAGAAATACCAACTACAGGGATAATTACGCCCCAGATAGTAAATGAACTTATATTACCGGTGATTCTTGCACCACCAAAGTTAAGAACGGTTGCAAGCCAAAGGGTGAAGATGGTCCATAATGCGATAGAAAGTGGAGAAAGGGTTGCGCCGAGAAGCTCTGAACCATAACCCACCGCAGAAATCGCGATTGCTGTATTCGCAATAACTAATGATACACCGTAAGTGTAGTTAGCCATGAAGTTACCGGCTTTACCGAAAGAGTATTCCGCATAACCGCCCATACCACCAGATTTTTTACTGAACATACCGCATTGTGCGAATGCATAAGCTAAGGCTGTTGAACCAACGGCTGTTACAAGCCAAGAAACGATGGAAATAGTCCCAATTTCGGCTAATTTGGTCGGTAACATAATGATACCGGAACCCATCATATTAACCATGGTAAGAATGGTGAGTTGTACTACACCAATTTTATTACTTTTAGCGCTCATAATTTATACTCCTACAAGTGCGGTCAAAAAATCAGATGTTTTTAACCGCACTTTCTTTTGTTTGTGCTGAGAGGGTTATGAGGAAGATCCTCACAACCTCACTTTATTAATAGTCAGTTAAAACATAGCCATATGCACGAGTACGTCCATCAGGGTCTTTTTGTAAGTAAACCCCTTGGATTTCAGGTGCGAAACCAGGTAATGTGTTGATACCTTCTTCTAATGCAAGGAAGTATTTTTGTGCAGTTGGACTCCATCTTTCTCCAGGCACCACACATAACACACCTGGAGGATAAGGTAATGCACCTTCCGCAGCCACACGACCAACAATATCAGTCAATGGAACGAGTTCAACTTTGTTACGAACGAATTCAATATTCGCATCGTGTGGATTTAACGCATATTCCGGTAATGTTGCTTTACGGAATAGGTCTTTTTGAAGTTGTTTTACATTGCGGCTTACATAAAGGTCATGCATTTCTTGGCATAATTGACGGATAGTATAGTCTTTGTAACGGTCTTCATTGTTTTTATACACAGTTGGCAATACATCTTTTAATAAAGAGTCTTGTTTAATGTGTTTTTCAAACAAGGCGATTTGAGCGACCAAAGTTTGCATTTTGGTGAGGGTTTCTGCCGGAGTGAGCAAGAATAAGATTGAGTTCAAGTCACATTTTTCCGGAATAATACCGTTTTCACGTAAGTAGTTAGCAAGAATAGTTGCTGGTACACCAAATTTTTCATATTCGCCTGTTTCTAAGCTAATACCTGGTGTGGTAAGCAAGAATTTACAAGGGTCAACGAAGTATTGTTCATCAGCATAGCCTTCAAATTTATGCCATGTATCTGTTGGGTGAAATTTGAAGAATTCGAGATTAGTTGCGATTTCTTCTGTGTCATAATCTTGCCATTTTTTACCTTTAATTGTGGTTGGAATAAATGGACGAATTAATTCACAGTGATTTAACACTAATTTACGCGCTTCGATACCTACTTTCACACATTCATGCCATAAGCGACGACCCGCTTCGCTACCTTGAATTTTTGCATTCACATCTAACGCCGCAAATAATGGATAGAACGGACTGGTTGACGCATGTAACATAAAGGCATTATTGAAACGTTTGTGGTTTACATAACGATCTTGACCTTTAATGTGTTTATCTTTTTTGTGAATTTGTGAAGTTTGTGAGAAACCTGCTTGTTGTTTATGAACAGATTGAGTCACTAAAATACCAGGGTCATTTTCATTTAATTCAAGCAATAATGGAGAGCAGTCTTTCATCATTGGAATAAATTGTTCATAACCTACCCATGCAGAGTCGAATAAGATGTAGTCACAAAGATGACCAATTTTATCTACCACTTGACGTGCGTTATAAATTGTACCGTCATAAGTACCTAATTGAATAACGGC
This sequence comes from Haemophilus sp. HN_Hi16, assembly GCF_049823435.1. Lineage (NCBI taxonomy): Bacteria > Pseudomonadati > Pseudomonadota > Gammaproteobacteria > Pasteurellales > Pasteurellaceae > Haemophilus > Haemophilus sp. HN_Hi16. Next base: position 434,725 of record NZ_CP187500.1, on the reverse strand, counting down.
TAAACGGAATGGACGTTTTTGGTTTAATTTTTCAGGCGCCACTTCTTTAATTAATGATTTCAAATAATCTTCTTCGAAGCAGTGACTATCGATACCACCAATGAAACCAAATGGATTACGTGCAGTTTCTAAGTAAATTGGGGTTGCACCCGCTTGAATTAATGCACCATGGTGGTTTGATTTATGGTTATTACGGTCAAATAATACTAAATCGCCCGGAGCAAGTACTGCGTTTAATGCAACTTTGTTTGAAGAAGATGTACCATTTAATACGAAGTAAGTTTTATCTGCATTGAATACTTGAGCAGCATATTTTTGTGCATCACAAGCTGCACCTTCGTGAATTAACAAGTCACCTAATTTCACGTCTGCATTACAAATATCTGAACGGAAAATGTTTTCACCGTAGAAGTCATAAAGGAAACGACCTGCTGGGTGTTTACGGTAGTATTGACCACCTTGATGTCCCGGACAGTCAAAAGCAATATTACCCATTTCTACATATTCACTTAACATTTTGAAGAATGGAGGTAACATTTTTTCTTCATAAAGTCTTGCAGCAGTTTCGATTTGACGGCTATAAAGCTTAATGTCATAACCATTTAAATCTTGAATATGATAAATAGCATCATAGAATTTCGGATCAACTTGTTCTTCTTCAGTTTGAACAACAAATACTGGGATACCAAAATTTGTTGCTTGAATACGTTCAAGGTATTCACCTACATCCCCTGATGTCAACATGATAGCTGCAACATCAGTAAAGTCTGTTTTGGTAATTTCAACTAATTCTCTATTTGTAGAGAAATATTGTTCAACTTTTGGATTATATGCAATTTTTAAGTTTGGCATAATAAACTCCTTTTATTTATTTTTTCGACGTAAAGTTACCCTGCGCTATTAATTTTAATAACGCAATAGATTTATTTAGAATAAAACAACTCGCTCTAGTTTTTTAATATAAAAAACTAAAGTAAGAATTTTTATTTTAAATTAAATAAGATTAAGTTAATTTCACAAAATATTTCTTGCCTGTTCTAGACAATACAAAAATATTCAGAAATTAATCTATGGAGACTCTCTAAACAGAGAGAACAACTCTGTTTAGAGAGCCGTGTTGGATGGTTTATTTTGAGAAGCGAATACTGAGTATGAGAAGCAAGAGCGATGCGATGGCATCATAATATGGCGTGTACGACGGATATGCGCCATCAAAGAACGACCTTTTATCGGATTAAACCATAAAAGTCTCAATACTTTCGTATAGACGTATCTGTGTATATATGTACGAAGTAGCATAGAAAAATTCCCTCTTTCTATCTAAACTAACCTTAGTTAGGTATATTCTCTGCTTGTGTAAATATCATGTCAATAATATTTTTCAAAAAATGTGATCATTATCAAAAAATAAATTTAATTTTTATATAAAAATAAAACCACAAAAAGTATGGAGATAAATTATTCTTGATTGCCTTTTAATTTTTGTTGTTCTGTGCCTGCATATTTAGCACGTTTCAAATCACGTGATAAATCTAACAAATAATTAATTTCGCGTTCTGAATGATGAACAAGACTCAATAAGTGTCTATTTTTAAGATTAAAAGCCATAGAGATCTCCTTATCGGATGCCATCAATAATGGCTACCTTACTGTGAATGAAGTTATTTTTACTGGATTGGATACCCTATTTTTGTCCCAAACGTGAAGTTTTGCAACCAAATTCAATCCCTTATTTTGTGATGCATATCACACTTCATTTCATAACTTTATATTTCACTTTCTTTATATATAAAAGAGCTTTAAAATCTTGCCGATTCTTACACAACAGGAGCTCATATGATCAACAGAAGATATTTCATCCAGCTTGGCGCAAGCAGCATTTTAGCGTTAAGTGCGAGCCGTTTTGCTTTTGCGAAAAGCGACACACAAGTCGATTTACGCATTGTGGCAACAACAGATGTTCATAGTTTCTTGACCGATTTTGACTATTATAAAGATGCACCAACCGATAAATTCGGTTTTACTCGTGCGGCAAGCCTTATTCGTCAAGCACGTGCTGAAGTGAAAAATAATGTATTAGTAGATAACGGTGACCTAATTCAAGGTAATCCAATTGCCGACTATCAAGCTGCACAAGGCTATAAAGAGGGTAAATCTAACCCTGCGGTCGATTGTTTAAATGCGATGAATTATGAAGTGGGTACATTAGGTAACCACGAATTTAACTATGGTCTCAATTATCTTGCAGATGCCATCAAACAAGCTAAATTCCCAATTGTGAATGCGAACGTAGTAAAAGCGGGGACAGAAGAACCTTATTTCACACCTTATGTCATTCAAGAAAAATCTGTGGTGGATAATAATGGCAAAACACATAAATTAAAAATTGGTTACATCGGCTTTGTGCCACCGCAAATTATGGTTTGGGATAAAGCGAACCTTCAAGGTAAAGTGGAAACCCATGATATTGTAAAAACAGCACAAAAATATGTACCTGAAATGAAGAAAAAAGGGGCTGATATTATCGTTGCATTAGCTCACACAGGCCCATCTGATGAACCTTATCAAGAAGGTGCTGAAAACTCAGCATTCTATCTAGCTGATGTACCACATATTGACGCCGTTATTTTTGGTCACTCACACCGTTTATTCCCAAATAAAGAATTTGCGAAATCACCAAATGCAGACATCGTAAATGGTACCGTAAAAGGCGTACCAGAAAGTATGGCTGGTTACTGGGCAAATAATATCAGCGTGGTGGATTTAGGCTTAACAGAACACAAAGGCAAATGGATTGTTACCTCTGGAAAAGCGGTACTTCGTCCAATCTATGATGCTAAAAATAAAAAAGTGCTTGCAGAAAATGACCCAGAAATTACCGCACTTTTAAAACCAGTTCACGAAGCTACACGTAAGTTTGTTTCTCAACCTATTGGTAAAGCAACAGATAATATGTACAGCTTCTTGGCGTTGGTGCAAGATGATCCAACCATCCAAATAGTGAACCAAGCACAAAAAGCGTATGTAGAAAAAGTTGCACCAAGTATTGCAGCAATGGCTGGCTTACCTATTTTAAGTGCAGGAGCACCATTTAAAGCTGGTGGTCGTAAAAATGACCCAACGGGTTATACCGAAGTAAATAAAGGTGAATTAACTTTCCGTAATGCGGCGGATTTATACCTTTACCCGAACACGCTTGTGGTAGTGAAAGCGACAGGCGAACAATTAAAAGAATGGTTAGAGTGCAGTGCAGGTATGTTTAAACAAATTGACCCTACAAGTGATAAACCACAATCATTAATCGACTGGGAAGGTTTCCGTACTTACAACTTTGATGTGATTGATGGTGTCAATTATGAATATGATCTAACTAAACCTGCACGTTATGATGGTGAATGTAAATTGATCAACCCAGAATCGCATCGTGTAGTAAACCTCACTTATCAAGGCAAACCAGTTGATCCAAAAGCAGAATTCTTGATTGCAACGAATAACTATCGTGCTTACGGTAATAAATTCCCAGGTACTGGCGATCAACATATTGTTTACGCATCACCAGATGAAAACCGTCAAATTTTAGCTGATTACATTAAAGTAACCAGTGAAAAAGAAGGTTCTGTAAACCCTAGCGCGGATAAAAACTGGCGTTTTGTGCCTATCACAGGTAACGATAAATTAGATGTCCGTTTTGAAACATCGCCAAGTGAACAAGCGGCGAAATTTATCACTGAAAAAGCACAATACCCGATGAAACAGGTGGGTACAGATGAAATTGGTTTTGCAGTGTATCAAATTGATTTGTCTAAATAATAATTAGGAAAATAAAATGCCGCCTGAAAATTAAAATTTAAGTGGCATTTTTTCTTTTAAAGTGCGGTCAAATTTTTAAGTATTTTTATTAATGTATCCTTTTCTTTTACAAATTGCATTCACTTTTCAACCCTTCTATTGCTTTACATTCCTCTTCATTATGTTCACTTTCGGTAACAATAGACTGTAAAAAAGCTTTAATTTCTAATAATTGAGATATTTTATTTTCCACTTGAATCAGTTGATTCAGTACTAATTGATCCGCTTGATAATGATCTTCCATACTGAATTTAATACGATTGAGTGCCTTAATATTATCTAAAGAGAAACCCAACATTCGACATTTTTTGATAAAGTTTAATTGCTCTATAGTCTCTTCATCATAATATCGATAACCATTAGCCAATCGCTTAGGTGACTGCAATACTCCTTGCTTTTCATAATAGCGGATAGTTTCAATATTAGTATGCGTAGATTTACTTAATTCGCTAATTTTCATTATTTCCTCAAGCAATTTTTTACTTTAATGAGAATGATCATCTAATAAGAAATGTGTATTACTATCATACAAGGATTTAACAGCTTGAAAAACTGTTGAAATACCGCTGTGTAAGACAAAAAGACTTAAAATACCGCTAGCGACAACATCAACCCACTGCCAATTTAACCACCAAGCACTGATTCCTGCAATAATAGCAACAACCGAACCAAATAAATCGACTAAAACATGCAAATATGCTGCACGAATATTCAAATTATGGCGATTACTTTTTAGCATTATAAAAGCTACCAACAAATTAATCCCAAACCCTAGTAAAGCTACACCTAACATTGGCAAAGCGGCTATTTCTATCGGAGCCTGCCAACGTGTTACAGCCTCGATAAAAATCCAAATAGCGACCCAAACTAATGAAATTCCATTGATTAAAGCTAACCATTTTTGCCATTTTAGACTTAAAAATAACCCAATCCATGCTAAAAAAAGAGATAAACTATCATTTGCCATATGCCCAGCATCAGCCATCAAAGTAAGGCTGTTAAACCAATATCCCCCTAGAAATTCAACAACCATATAAAAGGTAATAATTGCAAAACTAATGCCTAATACCATTTTATTTTTAGAAATTTGACTATGAGGGCAAGATGCATGCTGCTGATATTCTTTAGGAGTATAATTTTTTACTAGAGAAACTTCTTTCATTTTATTTCCTTAACTATTTGATTTGAAAGAAGCATAAAACCTGTAGTAACTACAAAGTCAAATCATAAAACTTACATTTAATAAAATTAATTATTTAAAAAAAGCTAAATTATAGAGATTTCAATAAAAATTCATTTTTATCTGTGGATAACTCATAAATAATCTGTCATAAAACTGTTTTTACTCACTTGATAACTTTGAGAAAAAATAAAGTTGTTAATAACTTTCCATTTTACACACAAGATTTTTAAAGAAAATGATCGCATATTCACAAGATCTTTAGATCCTATAACACCAGTTTCCGTAAGGATCTAATAAGTTTACTCACAATCACAAAGGATCTTAATAGTAACAATAATAAGATCTTTATATATAAAAAGAGATCTTATTTACTAATACAAACCTGATCTTTCAAAGGATCAATAGATCCATTCTTTTTTTGTCAGGTGTTTTAAATTTCTGTAGAATAACGCCAATTTTTTGATCCGAATAAATAGAGATAGATATGTTTTACACTGAAACTTATGATGTGATTGTGATCGGTGGTGGCCATGCGGGTACAGAAGCTGCGCTTGCACCAGCTCGAATGGGATTAAAAACCCTTTTATTAACACATAATGTAGATACTTTAGGGCAAATGTCTTGTAATCCTGCAATTGGTGGGATCGGTAAAGGTCATTTAGTAAAAGAAGTAGATGCTATGGGTGGTTTGATGGCGCATGCTGCAGATAAAGCAGGAATTCAATTTCGTACTTTAAATAGTAGTAAAGGTCCAGCAGTACGTGCTACTCGAGCTCAAGCTGACAGAGTTTTATATCGTCAAGCTGTTCGTACAGCATTAGAAAATCAACCTAATTTAGATATTTTCCAACAAGAAGCGACAGATATTCTAATTGAGCAAGATCGAGTTACAGGCGTTAGCACAAAAATGGGATTAATTTTTCGTGCTAAATCAGTGGTATTAACTGCAGGTACTTTCTTAGCTGGTAAAATTCATATTGGTTTGGAAAATTATGAAGGTGGTCGAGCAGGCGATCCTGCTTCTGTAAATCTTTCACATCGATTAAGAGATCTCGGATTACGTGTAGATCGCCTTAAAACAGGTACACCACCGCGTATTGATGCACGCACGATCAATTTTGATATTTTAGCTAAACAGCATGGTGATGCTGTATTACCTGTATTTTCTTTTATGGGATCGGTATCTGATCACCCGCAACAAATTCCTTGTTATATCACCCACACTAATGAACAAACCCATGAAGTGATCCGTAATAACTTGGATCGCAGTCCAATGTATACAGGTGTGATTGAAGGGATCGGTCCACGTTATTGCCCATCTATTGAAGATAAAGTAATGCGTTTTGCGGATCGTAATTCACATCAAATCTATTTGGAACCAGAAGGATTAACCAGTAACGAAGTGTATCCAAATGGGATTTCTACCAGTTTGCCATTTGATGTGCAAATGGGTATTGTTAATTCTATGAAAGGTTTAGAAAAAGCTCGCATTATCAAACCAGGTTATGCCATTGAATATGACTATTTTGATCCACGTGATTTAAAACCAACGTTAGAAACAAAAGCTATTTCAGGTTTATTCTTCGCAGGCCAAATTAACGGTACAACCGGTTATGAAGAAGCAGCGGCACAAGGCTTATTGGCGGGGATTAACGCAGGTCTTTATGTACAAGAGAAAGAGGCATGGTATCCACGTCGTGATCAATCTTATACTGGAGTATTGGTTGATGACCTTTGTATGCTCGGTACCAAAGAACCGTATCGTGTATTCACTTCTCGTGCTGAATACCGTTTGTTATTACGTGAAGACAATGCAGATATTCGTTTAACGCCAATTGCCCATGAATTAGGTTTGATTGATGAGGCTCGCTGGGCACGCTTTAATCAAAAAATGGAAAAGATTGAGCAAGAACGCCAGCGCTTACGCAGCATTTGGCTGCATCCGCGTTCTGAATATTTAGAAGAAGCCAATAAAGTGCTTGGCAGTCCACTTGTGCGTGAAGCTAGCGGTGAAGATTTATTACGCCGTCCAGAAATGACCTACGATATTTTAACTTCTTTAACGCCATACAAACCTGCAATGGAAGATAGAGAAGCCGTAGAACAAGTGGAAATTGCTATTAAGTATCAAGGCTATATTGAGCATCAACAAGAAGAAATTGAAAAACAAAAACGCCACGAAAATACGGCTATTCCAGCTAACTTTGATTATAGTAAAGTGTCTGGTTTATCTAATGAAGTACGTGCGAAGTTAGAACAACATCGTCCGGTTTCCATTGGACAAGCGAGCCGAATTTCAGGTATAACGCCTGCTGCTATTTCAATTATTCTGATTAATTTGAAAAAACAAGGCATGCTAAAACGTGGGGAATAAAGTTTTTTATTAAAAAACAAAAGTGCGGTAAATTTTAATCTAGTTTTAAGCCTAGAGTATATTGTTTAATTATTGACAATAAAGCGTAAAACTATTAAAATTCGCCGTCTATTTCTATATGGAAGTAGATTTTTTGAACAACATTCTATTATTGAATAACATTTAAACTGGAGCTTTTTTAATGGCAACTATCAACCAGCTAGTACGCAAACCGCGTGTGAAAAAGGTTGTAAAAAGCAACGTTCCTGCATTAGAGGCTTGCCCGCAGAAACGTGGTGTATGTACTCGTGTATATACTACAACTCCTAAAAAACCAAACTCAGCGTTACGTAAAGTATGTCGTATCCGCTTAACTAACGGTTTTGAAGTAACTTCTTATATTGGTGGTGAAGGTCACAACCTTCAAGAGCATAGTGTTGTATTAATCCGTGGTGGTCGTGTTAAAGACTTACCAGGTGTGCGTTACCACACAGTACGCGGTGCATTAGACTGTGCAGGCGTTAAAGATCGTAAACAAGGTCGTTCTAAATACGGCGTTAAACGTCCTAAAGCTTAATGGTTCTCCGTTAAGTAAGGCCAAACGTCTAAATTAGCAAAAAAATTTAAACCATAAACTCCAGTCAAAAAGCACTTTGTGCTGCAAATTTTCTCAAAGAGAAATATTGCTGATGGGTTTTGGATATCCTGAAGATTAAAATACGGAGAAATTCGCAATGCCACGTCGTCGTAGTGTTGAAGCACGCAAGATTCTTCCAGATCCGAAGTTCGGTTCAGAATTACTTGCAAAATTTATTAATGTAATCATGGTAGACGGTAAAAAATCCGTTGCTGAATCAATCGTTTATGGTGCTTTAGAAACTTTAGCACAACGCACAGGTAAAGAGCCTTTAGAAGCTTTTGAAGTTGCACTTGAAAACGTACGTCCAACTGTTGAGGTTAAATCTCGTCGTGTTGGTGGTTCTACTTACCAAGTACCAGTTGAAGTGCGTCCTGTACGTCGTAACGCATTAGGTATGCGTTGGATCGTTGAAGCGGCACGTAAACGTGGTGATAAATCAATGGCTTTACGCCTTGCAAACGAATTATCTGATGCTTCAGATAATAAAGGTGCAGCAGTGAAAAAACGTGAAGACGTTCACCGCATGGCTGAAGCTAACAAAGCATTTGCTCACTACCGTTGGTAATAAGTTTTTGAATTTAAAGGGCTTCATCATTGATGAAGCCTTACCCTTATATAAACTGATATTAAATAAACAAGGTTATAATAATGGCTCGTACAACCCCTATTGAAAGATATCGTAATATCGGTATCAGTGCGCACATTGATGCGGGTAAAACCACTACTACTGAGCGTATCTTATTCTATACTGGTGTTAGCCACAAAATCGGTGAAGTGCACGATGGTGCAGCAACGATGGACTGGATGGAACAAGAACAAGAGCGTGGTATCACCATTACCTCTGCGGCAACAACTGCATTCTGGTCTGGTATGTCACAACAATTCCCACAACATCGTATCAATGTTATCGATACTCCGGGACACGTGGACTTTACTGTTGAAGTAGAACGTTCTATGCGTGTTCTTGATGGCGCAGTAATGGTTTACTGTGCGGTTGGTGGTGTTCAACCACAATCTGAAACCGTATGGCGTCAAGCTAACAAGTATGAAGTTCCACGTATTGCGTTTGTAAATAAAATGGACCGTACTGGTGCGAACTTCTTACGTGTTGTTGAACAATTAAAAACCCGCTTAGGTGCTAATGCGGTTCCACTTCAACTTCCAATTGGTGCAGAAGAAAACTTCACTGGTGTAGTTGATTTGATCAAAATGAAAGCGATCAACTGGAATGAAGCAGACCAAGGTATGACTTTCACTTATGAAGAAGTGCCTGCAAATATGCAAGCAGACTGTGAAGAATGGCGTCAAAATCTTGTTGAAGCGGCAGCTGAAGCATCAGAAGAATTAATGGAAAAATACTTAGGTGGTGAAGACTTAACTGAAGAAGAAATTAAGTCAGCATTACGTCAGCGCGTATTAGCAAATGAAATTATTTTGGTAACCTGTGGTTCTGCATTCAAAAACAAAGGTGTTCAAGCAATGCTTGACGCAGTTGTTGAATACTTACCAGCACCAACTGATATCCCTGCAATTAAAGGTATCAACCCAGATGAAACTGAGGGTGAGCGTCATGCAAGTGATGAAGAACCATTCTCTTCATTAGCATTTAAAATTGCAACTGACCCATTTGTAGGTAACTTAACATTCTTCCGTGTATATTCTGGTGTGATTAATTCTGGAGATACAGTATTGAATTCTGTACGTCAAAAACGTGAACGTTTTGGTCGTATCGTACAGATGCACGCTAATAAACGTGAAGAAATTAAAGAAGTTCGTGCAGGTGATATCGCAGCAGCTATCGGATTAAAAGATGTAACTACTGGTGATACATTATGTGCAATTGATTCGCCAATTATCCTTGAGCGTATGGAATTCCCAGAGCCAGTAATTTCTGTTGCGGTAGAACCAAAAACTAAAGCTGACCAAGAAAAAATGGGCTTAGCATTAGGTCGTTTAGCACAAGAAGACCCTTCATTCCGTGTTCACACTGATGAAGAATCTGGCGAAACCATTATTTCTGGTATGGGTGAATTACACTTAGATATCATCGTTGACCGTATGAAACGTGAGTTTAAAGTGGAAGCTAACATCGGTAAACCACAAGTATCTTACCGTGAAACTATCCGCACTCGTGTTAATGATGTGGAAGGTAAACACGCAAAACAATCTGGTGGTCGCGGTCAATATGGTCACGTTGTTATCGACTTATACCCATTAGATCCAGAAGGCCCTGGTTATGAATTTGTAAACGAAATCAAAGGTGGTGTAATTCCTGGTGAATACATTCCTGCGGTTGATAAAGGTATTCAAGAACAGCTTAAATCTGGTCCATTAGCGGGTTACCCAGTAGTTGATCTTGGTGTACGTTTACACTTCGGTTCATACCATGATGTGGACTCATCTGAGTTAGCGTTTAAACTTGCTGCATCTTTAGCATTTAAAGCGGCATTCTCAAAAGCAAACCCAGTATTACTTGAGCCAATTATGAAAGTTGAAGTTGAAACTCCGCCTGAATATGTTGGTGATGTAATTGGTGACTTAAGCCGTCGTCGTGCTATGGTAAACGGTCAAGAAGCGAACGAGTTCGTTGTTAAGATCGACGCTGAAGTTCCACTTTCAGAAATGTTCGGTTATGCAACAGACTTACGTTCACAAACTCAAGGTCGTGCATCTTACTCAATGGAACCGTTAAAATATGCTGAAGCTCCAACAAGTGTTGCGGCTGCAGTAATTGAAGCGCGTAAAAAATAATTTTTGTAAACCAGCGGTGTAAAATATGATTGTTTTATACCGCACTTCTTAGGAAACATTAGAAATGTCTAAAGAAAAATTTGAACGTACAAAACCGCACGTAAACGTGGGTACAATCGGCCACGTTGACCACGGTAAAACAACTTTAACAGCAGCAATCACAACCGTATTAGCAAAACATTACGGTGGTGCAGCGCGTGCATTTGACCAAATCGATAACGCGCCAGAAGAAAAAGCGCGTGGTATTACCATCAACACTTCACATGTTGAATACGATACACCAACTCGCCACTATGCACACGTAGACTGTCCAGGACACGCCGACTATGTTAAAAACATGATTACCGGTGCGGCGCAAATGGATGGTGCTATTTTAGTAGTAGCAGCAACAGATGGTCCTATGCCGCAAACTCGTGAACACATCTTATTAGGTCGCCAAGTAGGTGTACCATATATCATCGTATTCTTAAACAAATGCGATATGGTAGATGACGAAGAGTTATTAGAATTAGTAGAAATGGAAGTACGTGAACTTCTTTCTCAATATGACTTCCCAGGTGACGACACGCCAATCGTACGTGGTTCAGCATTACAAGCATTAAACGGCGTAGCAGAATGGGAAGAAAAAATCCTTGAGTTAGCAAACCACTTAGATACTTACATCCCAGAGCCAGAGCGTGCGATTGACCAACCGTTCCTTCTTCCAATCGAAGATGTGTTCTCAATCTCAGGTCGTGGTACAGTAGTAACTGGTCGTGTAGAACGTGGTATCATCCGTACAGGCGATGAAGTAGAAATCGTCGGTATCAAAGATACAGCGAAAACTACTGTAACAGGTGTTGAAATGTTCCGTAAATTACTTGACGAAGGTCGTGCAGGTGAAAATATCGGTGCATTATTACGTGGTACCAAACGTGAAGAAATCGAACGTGGTCAAGTATTAGCGAAACCAGGTTCAATCACACCACACACTGATTTTGAATCAGAAGTATACGTATTATCAAAAGATGAAGGTGGTCGTCATACTCCATTCTTCAAAGGTTACCGTCCACAATTCTATTTCCGTACAACAGACGTAACTGGTACAATCGAATTACCAGAAGGCGTGGAAATGGTAATGCCTGGTGATAACATCAAGATGACAGTAAGCTTAATCCACCCAATCGCGATGGACCAAGGTTTACGTTTCGCAATCCGTGAAGGTGGCCGTACAGTAGGTGCGGGTGTTGTTGCGAAAATCATCAAATAATTGATGGATTCCTGAATGTCTTAAAGATAAAAGACAGAAGAAACAAAAAGAAAAGTGCGGGGAAAATTCTCCGCACTTTTTTATTTTATATATGTAAATATTTACTAAATTATTTGATTTTTATAGTGATAGTTGTGGTAAATAATTCTCAGTGATTCCAACAAGTTCTTCTATTGAAATTAGTTTTATCTTGCTGCTTTGAGGTAAAAGTGCGGTAAGATTTCTTGCTAAAATATCTTGTTTCAATATCATGCAATTCCCTTTACATTTGACAAAATAATCAGGGTATTTTACTGCCAATAACACACCATCTTGCCATAATACTACCGCATCTTTTTCTGTGATGTATAAAAAGTAATCATCTAGTTCAGTTTTGGGATAATCTGATTGAGAAAATGTATAAAGCATAATATTCCTTAGAAAGTAAATAATTTTTCTGTTTGATTAAGCTTTTCTATCAATAAAGAGCGGTCAATTTTTTCACAAGATAGGATGAGTTGTTTATCCTCTAGCTTAAATTTCTGTAAAGATTCCGTGCAGATAAAACGTTGTTCTACATCATATAAATCTAATAATTTAAAGGTTCTAATGAAGTCTTTCTGTTGAATGATTTCAGGTTGCTGATGATTAATAAGGTTTAGTACTCCATCATCTATAAAAAATACGCCAATGTCATCTGGCTCACAAAAAGCTGTTGCGGCAAGAATTGCATCTAAGCCTTCTCGTGAAATGGATGTGCCATGTGGAGATGTGCGAAATAAAAAGGCTATTTTCATAGGGTTATCACTCGATCTGCGTTTAAACTCGCTGCTATAAATTCTCCAAGACCTGCAATTATAAATCCCTCTGCAAGATTATAGTGATCTGTAGTTGGTGTAGTTAAGCTATCAACAACACCTCGCCTTTGAGATGCTGCAACACATAAATGCAAAGGAACATTGTGGGTAATAGAAAACATTTGCCAATGTTTTTGTAAATTAACTTCATCATTGGCTGGATACACTAATGCATTTCCGTTACTCACTCCATCTTGAAAGAAAAAAATCTGTGAGATTTCGTGCCCTTTTTTGATTAAGGCGTTTGCAAATTGATAAGCTAAAAATGCCCCTTGTTTTCCGTAAATAGGGCTTTTGACAGCGATAACATAGCGCATTATTCTTGCTCTTGTTTGATTTGGCGGATGTATAGGTAAACCGTATGTCGGGAAATATCTAAACGTTCTGCGACTAAATTAATCGCATCTTTAATATCAAAAATACTTTTTTCGTAAAGAGAAAGGACGATTTGTCGGTTTTTAGTATTATTGGCAACAGCACGATCTGCATTGACTTCTTCTATTGTTTTTTCAATAGTCTGCGCAACCAAGTCTTCCACTGAACTGGCAAAATTAACCGAAGATGTTTCATTCGTATGCTCCGTTGGCATAAAGCATTGTAAAAATTGAGACACGGGTACATCTAAATTGATATTGATACAAAGCAAACCAATAATACGTTGAGTTTTATTACGAATGGCAATAGTGACTGATTTCATCAGTACGCTACCTTTTGCTCGTGTAAAATAAGGCTTTGAAACACTTTCGCTTTGCATATTTCGTAGCGAACGTAAGGCAAGATCGGTAATTGGCGAACCAACTTGTCGATTCGTGTTATGTCCGTTGGCAATACAAATAGCAGAATGTTCAATATCTTCTAAAGAATGAAGCACGATTTCGCAGTGCTCACCAATCAGTGCGCTGACACCATCAACGACCGCTTTGTAGGAATTTATGATAGCGTGATCTTCGTCAGTGAAAGGATATTTATCGTTTAATGTCATAGCTTTAGGTTAAAAGTGCGGTAAAAATTTCGCTCGTTTTTATAATAAAAAGCACGCATTAAAGAATGCGTGCTGTTAAACTTATCCGTTATTTTTCTGCTTTTGGATTGACGTCTAATACTTCTACATCAAAAATTAATGTTGAATTTGGTGGAATAGATGCACCAGCACCTTGTTCGCCATAGCCTAATTCAGGGGCAATAACTAATTGAATTTTTCCGCCTTTTTTCACTAATTGAAGACCTTCAGTCCAGCCTTTAATTACTTGATCAAGTTGGAATTCTACAGGTTGTCCGCGCTCGACAGAGCTATCAAATACTTTTCCATTTGGTAATTTACCCGTGTAATGTACTTTAACCGTATCTGTTGCTTTGATTGCATCTCCTTTACCTGCGTTTTCAATTTTGTACATTAAACCAGATTGCGTCGTTTTTACATCTTTACCTTTAGCAAATTCAGCACGGAATTTATCGCCTTCTTCTTTTGCTTGTTTAGCAATCGCTTCTGCTTTTGCTTTTGCTGCAGCCGCTAATTTTGCTTCAATAGATTCTAAGGTTTTTTGGATTTTTTCATCTTTACGCACATCCACTTTGCCTTCTAAAGCATCTTTTAAGCCATCTAAAATACGCGCATTATCATATTTGATAACATCTTTATGGGAATCAACAAGATCTTTCATTTGACTGCCCATTAACGTACCTACAGCATAAGATGCCGCTTTTTCATCGAATGTGTTATCTTCTGCAAAAACTTGACCAGAAATTACCGCGCTTACCATTAATGCTGCGATAGATAATTTTTGAATTTTTAACATATAAGTTAATCCTTTATAATGAATGAAATACTACGGGGAATAGATTAAATTGCTTTCTATCTATTCTCAACTTTTTTTTAGAATTTAGAGAAAAATTTATGCAAATTCAACAAATGTTAGAAAATCGCATTGAAGAACTTGAAATGAAAATTGCATTTCAGGAACAGTTATTAGATGAATTAAATCACGCTTTAGTTCAACAGCAATTTGATATAGATAAAATGCAAGTCCAATTGCGTTATATGGCAAATAAATTAAAAGATTTTCAACCCTATAATATTGCAAGCCAATCTGAAGAAACGCCACCGCCCCATTATTAATTTCTGTAATGTAAAAAATGAAAAGTAATTGTAGGGTGGGCATAAGCCCACTCGGGATATAACAAACGCGTGGGCTTATGCCCACCTTACGGAAATTATATAAAAATATTCTGACATCACGCCTTAATGAGTGGTCTGAAACCTTTTACAACAGGCTACAGCTGCTACTCGCATTTCCATATTTTCCTTACATACTCAATATTGTTTTTCTTCTTGCCATTAAAAATTATCGGCTGAATTATGCATAAAACTATGGTATAGTCCAAGCTATTAATTCCATTCTTTGAAGTGAATTTTTCCACAGGGAAAATCGAATGAATATCCGTGATTTAGAATATCTTGTTGCCTTATCTGAATATAAACATTTCCGTCGTGCTGCTGATTCTTGTAATGTGAGCCAACCCACATTAAGTGGGCAAATTCGTAAGTTAGAAGATGAGCTTGGTATTATTTTGTTAGAACGTACTAGCCGTAAAGTATTATTTACTCAATCTGGAATGTTATTGGTTGAGCAAGCTCGTAAAGTGCTTCGAGAAGTAAAACTATTGAAAGAAATGGCAAGTAATCAAGGTAAGGATATGACAGGGCCGTTGCACATTGGTTTAATTCCAACTATTGGGCCTTATTTACTTCCTTATATTGTTCCAACATTAAAAGCGGCATTTCCTGATTTAGAAGTTTTTCTTTATGAAGCACAAACGCAGCAATTATTAGAACAATTGGAAACAGGGCGTTTAGATTGTGCGATTGTTGCTACAGTGTCAGAAACAGAATCTTTTATTGAAGTGCCTATTTTCAACGAGAAAATGTTACTTGCCGTATCAGAGCATCATCCTTGGGCTGTAGAAAGTAAAGTGCCTATGAATCAATTAAATGGTCAAGAAATGTTAATGCTTGATGATGGCCATTGTTTGCGTAATCAAGCATTAGATTATTGCTTTACTGCTGGTGCAAAAGAAAATTCCCATTTCCAAGCAACTAGCCTTGAAACTTTGCGCAATATGGTAGCGGCAGATGCTGGTATTACGTTTATGCCTGAATTGGCGGTACTTAATGAAGGTACGCGTAAAGGTGTGAAATATATTTCTTGTCATTCGCCAGAACCGTCACGAGCTATCGTTTTGGTTTATCGTCCCGGCTCGCCATTACGTAATCGTTATGAACGTATTGCAAGAGTGGTAAGTGATGAGGTTAAATCTATTCTTGGTAGGTTGAAATAATGGCTGGTGTTCGTGCTGTTCAAAAAGAAAAGACTCGCCGCGCTTTAGTGGATGCGGCATTTAATCAACTTAGCGCAGAAAAAAGTTTTTCTAATTTAAGTTTACGAGAAGTGGCGCGCGAGGCTGGAATTGCGCCTACATCTTTCTATCGTCATTTTAGCGATATGGATGAACTTGGCTTAGAAATGGTGGATGAAGCAGGTTTGATGTTGCGCCAATTAATGCGTCAAGCGCGTAAACGTATTGATGCGGGCGGTAGCGTTATTTCTGTTTCTGTGGATACGTTTTTTGAATTTATTACTAATAGCACGAACGTTTTTCGCTTGTTATTACGCGAAAGTTCAGGCACTTCCCAAGCTTTTCGTACTGCGGCAGCACGAGAAATTAAGCATTTTGTTGATGAGTTAGCAGAATATATTTCCTACAAACATCAATATTCGCAATATGTTGCTTATGTTCAAGCGGAAGGCATCGTAACAATCGTATTCACTGCAGGGGCGAATGCTTTAGATATGAGTAAAGCTGAGCGTGAGCAACTTAAAGCGCGTGTGATTTTGCAATTGAGAATGCTTGCAAAAGGTGCTGATTTTGCAGCGAATAAGGAAAGAGGCAAGTAAGATAGTTTTTATATCTAGTCAATTAATTTTTCTTTGTGCTTAGGTATTTGCTATCTTTTATTCTTCCAAGTTATTTTTCATACCAAATTTTATTTATATAAAGGGTAATAAAACCTGATGGAGTTTCTACCCGCACTTCGTCGTCTAATGTTTTTCCGATTAAAGCTCGAGCAACTGGGGAATCAATGGAGATCCAATTTTTCGCAGGGGCAAATTCATCACAACCGACGATACGATATTGCTTGATTTCGCCTTCTTCATTTTCTAATTCCACCCACGCACCGAAGAAAACTTTTCCCTCTTGCTTTGGGTTGTAATCGACAATTTGTAGCATTTCCAATCTTTTAGTTAAAAAACGTACACGATGATCAATTTCACGTAAGCGACGTTTACCATAAATATATTCGGCATTTTCGCTACGATCGCCTAGTGCGGCTGCATCTGAGACGGCTTGAGTAACTTTTGGGCGTTCTTCTTTCCACAAAAACTTGAGTTCTTGGTCAAGCGTAAGCCAGCCTTGACGGGTAATATAATTTGATTTTGCCATAATAAAATAAAAGAATGTTTTTTGAATTATATTTGAGCCAGCCCGCTAAAACCAGTATTCTATCTTCGTTTTTTTATAATAAAGAAGTACGACAATGTTAAATCAACAAATTAGCCAAATTATTGCGGCAGAATTAACCGTTCAACCCCAACAAATCCTTGCTGCTATTCAATTATTAGATGATGGCAACACCATTCCATTTATTGCACGTTATCGTAAAGAAGCCACAGGTGGCTTGGATGACACCCAACTTCGCCATTTTGAAACCCGTTTAATTTATTTGCGTGAATTAGAAGATCGTCGTCAAACCATTTTGAAATCCATTGAAGAACAAGGGAAATTGAGCGATGAATTGCGTGATAAAATCCATGCAACACAAAGCAAAACCGAATTAGAAGATTTGTATTTGCCGTACAAACCTAAACGCCGCACCAAAGGGCAAATTGCCATTGAAGCAGGTCTTGAGCCATTGGCTGATTTACTTTGGAGCGAGCCAAAAAATGATCCAGAATTAACCGCACTTTCCTTTGTTGATGCTGAAAAAAGTGTAGCTGATAGCAAAGCTGCGTTAGACGGTGCACGTTATATTTTAATGGAGCGTTTTGCTGAGGATGCAGGTTTATTAGCGAAAGTCCGTGATTATTTAGCGAAAAATGCGGTTATCTTATCGAAAGTGATTGAAGGCAAAGAAACGGAAGGGGCAAAATTCCAAGATTATTTCGATCATCAAGAATTATTGAAAAATGTGCCTTCTCACCGTGCATTAGCCATGTTCCGTGGACGTAATGAGGGTATTTTACAATTAAGCTTAAATGCTGATCCTGATGCAGAAGAGGGAACTCACCAAAGTTATTGTGAAGAAATTATTCGTGATTATTTAGATGTACGTTTCACGGGGCAGCCTGCGGATAAATGGCGTGAGCAAGTGATTGCGTGGACGTGGAAAATCAAAGTGTCGTTGCATTTAGAAACGGAATTAATGGCGAGTTTACGTGAAAAAGCGGAAGAAGAGGCCATTGATGTTTTCGCTCGAAATCTGACCGCACTTTTAATGGCTGCACCCGCTGGCGCGAAAAGCACCATGGGCTTAGACCCAGGCTTGCGTACAGGGGTTAAAGTTGCGGTGGTGGATAACACAGGTAAATTATTAGATACCACCACTATTTATCCACACACGGGGCGTGAAGCCGAAGCACAAGTGGCTATTTTCAGCTTGATCCGCAAACATAATGTGGAATTAATTGCTATTGGTAATGGTACAGCTTCTCGTGAAACCGAACGTTTTGCGAAAGAAGTCATTAAAGAAATTAAAGAAAATAAACCGCAAACTGTTGTAGTGAGCGAAGCGGGCGCATCGGTTTATTCTGCTTCTGAATTTGCCGCAAATGAATTCCCAAATTTAGATGTATCTTTACGTGGTGCAGTCTCTATTGCCCGTCGTTTACAAGATCCATTAGCAGAATTAGTGAAAATCGAACCGAAAGCCATTGGTGTAGGGCAATATCAACACGATGTAAACCAAACCCAATTAGCACGTAAACTTGATGCGGTGGTGGAAGACTGTGTAAATGCGGTGGGGGTGGATTTGAATACGGCATCCGCGCCATTACTCGCTCGTGTGGCTGGAATGACAAAAACCTTAGCACAAAACATTGTGGAATATCGTGATGAAAATGGGCGTTTTGAAAGCCGTACAGAATTAAAAAAAGTGCCACGTTTAGGGCCAAAAGCCTTTGAGCAATGTGCGGGCTTTATGCGTATTGCAGGCGGGAAAAATCCACTTGATGCTTCAGGTGTTCACCCAGAGGCTTATCCTGTGGTCGAAAAAATATTGCAAGCTACCGCGCAATCTATCCAAGATTTAATGGGTAATTCGGGTGTGGTTCGTCAGCTTGATGCGAAACAATTTATTGATGAACAATTCGGTTTACCAACGGTTCAAGATATTTTTAAAGAATTGGAAAAACCGGGTCGTGATCCACGCGGCGAGTTCAAAACTGCTGTATTTGCTGAAGGGGTGAAAGAAATCACGGATTTAAAATCTGGAATGATTTTAGAAGGAACTGTTACTAATGTAACCAATTTTGGCGCATTTGTGGATATTGGTGTTCACCAAGACGGTTTAGTGCATATTTCATCATTAAGCGATAAATTCGTGGAAGATCCCCATCAAGTGGTAAAAACAGGCAACATTGTAAAAGTCAAAGTGTTAGAAGTGGATGTGCCACGTAAACGCATTGCATTGACGATGCGATTAGATGAAAGTGCGGTCAAAAATGACAGTAAATCTGACCGCACTTTATCTGCCAGACCTCGTGGAAATACGCTGCGAGAGGAGCGTAGTTCAAGAGGTAATAATGCGATGGGCAATGCTTTTGCTGATGCGTTAAAAAATTGGAAAAAATAACAAGTTATGGGGCGAAATTATTCGCCCTTTTTTTATAGCTTTCCTTTCCCGAAAAGCATCGCCAAAACGGCGATTTTTTGCTATAATCCCGCCCAATTTTTATTTACAAAAGAATGAGATAAATTATGTCAGAAACGACCAATGATAACTATGGTGCATCGAGCATTAAAGTATTAAAAGGCCTTGATGCAGTGCGTAAGCGTCCTGGTATGTATATCGGCGATACCGATGACGGTACTGGTTTGCACCATATGGTATTTGAAGTGGTGGATAATGCCATTGATGAAGCCCTCGCTGGCCATTGTTCCGATATTATCGTGACAATTCACGATGATAATTCTGTGTCGGTACAAGATGATGGGCGTGGAATTCCTGTGGATATTCATCCTGAAGAAGGCGTTTCTGCAGCAGAAGTGATTATGACTGTGCTTCACGCTGGCGGTAAATTTGACGATAATTCTTATAAAGTATCGGGCGGTTTACACGGCGTGGGCGTATCTGTAGTGAATGCGCTTTCTGATAAATTACAATTAACTATTCGTCGTCAAGGTCATGTTCACGAGCAGTTCTATCATTTAGGGGAGCCACAAGCACCATTAACTGTAATTGGTAATACAGAAACAACAGGTACAACAGTGCGTTTCTGGCCAAGCTCAGATATTTTTGCTATCACAACCTTTGATTACAAAATCTTAGCAAAACGCTTACGTGAGCTTTCTTTCTTGAACTCAGGCGTATCTATTCGTTTAATTGATAAACGTGATGGCTCTGAAGATCATTTCCATTACGAAGGCGGTATTCAAGCATTCGTCGAATATTTGAACAAAAATAAAAACCCAATTCATCCTAAACCATTTTATTTTACCGCTGAGAAAGATGGCATTGGCGTAGAAGTTGCATTGCAATGGAATGATGGTGTAAATGAAAACGTGTATTGCTTTACCAATAATATTCCTCAGCGTGATGGCGGTACTCACTTAGCAGGTTTTCGTGGGGCTTTAACCCGTAGCTTAAATAGCTATATGGAAAACGAGGGTATGCTGAAAAAAGAAAAAGTGGCGACTTCAGGCGATGATGCACGTGAAGGTTTGGTGGCGATTATTTCAGTTAAAGTGCCTGATCCAAAATTCTCATCGCAAACTAAAGACAAACTTGTGTCTTCAGAAGTTAAAAGTGCGGTGGAATCTGCGATGAATGAAAAAATGCAGGAATATTTATTGGAAAATCCTGCAGATGCAAAAATCATTGTAAACCAAATTATTATGGCAGCTCGTGCGCGTGAAGCAGCACGCAAAGCCCGTGAAATGACGCGTCGTAAAGGGGCATTAGATATTGCAGGTTTACCGGGTAAACTTGCAGATTGCCAAGAAAAAGATCCTGCGCTTTCTGAACTTTACTTGGTGGAGGGGGACTCCGCAGGCGGCTCTGCAAAAGTTGGTCGTGATCGTAAAACTCAAGCAATTTTGCCATTGAAAGGTAAAATCTTAAACGTAGAAAAAGCACGTTTTGACAAAATGTTGTCTTCCCAAGAGGTGGGGACATTGATTACTGCCTTAGGCTGCGGTATTGGTCGTGATGAATATAACCCAGATAAATTACGCTATCATCATATCATTATCATGACCGATGCTGATGTGGATGGTTCTCACATTCGTACGTTGCTTTTAACGTTTTTCTATCGTCAAATGCCTGAGCTTATTGAACGTGGTTATGTTTACATTGCTCAGCCACCACTTTATAAAGTGAAAAAAGGAAAACAAGAACGCTACATTAAAGATGCGGATGAAATGGAGCAATATGAATTAACGCTTGCTTTAGATGGCGCAGAATTACATATCAGCGCAAATGCACCAGCAATGAATGCCCTTGTATTTGAAAAATTGGTAGCAGAATATAACAGCGTACAAAAACTTATCGGTCGTTTAAGCCGCCATTATCCAACCCCAGTGTTGCAAGGATTAATTTATCAGTCGCCAATTTCTGTTGAAATGATGAAAGACGAAAGTGCGGTGGAAAATTGGGGTAAATCTTTTGTTGAACAACTGACTGCAAAAGAAACAGAAGCGCATCAATATTCAGTGCGTACACAATTTAACGCAGAACGCCAAGTGTATGAAGCGGTGATTACGGTTCGTAAACACGGTATTGATACCGATTATTTCTTGAATTTTGATTTTGTTCACGGCAATGAATACGCGAAAATTGTTTCTCTTAATAAACAACTCAATGGTTTATTAGAAGAAGGCGCTTATGTTATTCGTGGCGAAAAAGTACAACCAGTGCGTACTTTTGAACAAGTCGTTGAATGGCTAGTGAAAGAATCTCGTAAAGGTCTTGAAGTACAACGTTATAAAGGACTTGGGGAAATGAACGCAGATCAACTTTGGGAAACCACAATGGATCCAAATTCACGTCGTATGTTGAAAGTTTCCATTAAGGATGCCGTTGCAGCGGATCAACTCTTCACAACCTTAATGGGAGATGAAGTGGAGCCACGCCGTGAATTCATTGAACTGAATGCTTTGAGAGCAAATTTGGACGTGTAAATTTCCGTCTATTTATATTCATAACTGAAAGGGCACCAAAGTGCCCTTTCTTCGTTTATCTTGTTATTTCATCTCAGGATGGCTATTGGTTTTTTGAACTGAAGTGAGTAAACTAAGTGCAATCATTTTCTCAACGGAGAACCTTTATGAAACCTTATCTTATCGCTCCCTCAATTCTTTCTGCTGATCTTGCACGTCTTGGCGATGACGTACAAAACGTACTTAACGCGGGCGCGGATGTTATTCATTTTGATGTTATGGATAATCATTATGTACCTAATCTCACTTTTGGGCCTGCAGTATGTCACGCCTTGCGTGATTATGGCATTACCGCACCGATAGATGTGCATTTAATGGTAAAACCCGTCGATCGTATTATTCCCGATTTTGCTAAAGCAGGTGCAAACTACATTACTTTCCACCCAGAATCTAGCGAACATATTGACCGCTCTTTGCAGCTTATTCGTGATTGTGGTTGTAAATCTGGATTAGTTTTTAATCCTGCGACGCCGTTGAGTTATTTAGATTACGTTTTGGATAAAGTGGATGTGGTTTTATTAATGTCAGTGAATCCCGGATTTGGCGGACAATCTTTTATACCAGCAACGTTGAAGAAATTACAACAGGCTCGTAAGATCATTGATGAAAGTGGTTATGACATTCGTCTTGAAGTAGATGGTGGTGTGAAAGTTGATAACATCGCAGAAATTGCCGC
Source organism: Haemophilus sp. HN_Hi16 (assembly GCF_049823435.1). Taxonomy (NCBI): domain Bacteria; kingdom Pseudomonadati; phylum Pseudomonadota; class Gammaproteobacteria; order Pasteurellales; family Pasteurellaceae; genus Haemophilus; species Haemophilus sp. HN_Hi16. Next base: position 411,696 of record NZ_CP187500.1, on the reverse strand, counting down.
GGCTGGAGCAGATATGTTTGTAGCAGGTTCCGCAATTTTTGGTAAGCCAGATTATAAACAAGTTATTGACCAAATGCGTATACAGTTAGCGAGAGTTAGTGCATAACTGTCATTTTAATGGAATAGGATTGCAACAAAATAGAGAAAAACAATGAATACACAATTTAAACTTATTGGCTTTGATTTAGATGGCACCTTGGTAAATAGCCTGCCTGATTTAGCACTATCCGTAAATTCTGCTTTGGCTGAATTTGATTTACCGCAAGCACCTGAAGAATTAGTTTTAACCTGGATCGGCAATGGTGCGCCTGTATTAATTGCCCGAGCGTTAGATTGGGCGAAAAAACAAACAGGAAAAGTGCTAACTGAAACAGAGGTTAAGCAAGTAACGGAACGTTTTAATTTTTATTATGGCGAGAATTTATGTAATGTTAGTCGCCTGTATCCGAATGTAAAAGAAACCTTAGAAACCTTGAAAGAAAAAGGCTATGTCTTAGCGGTTGTTACCAATAAACCCACAAGACATGTTCAACCTGTGTTGGCAGCGTTTGGCATTGATCATTTATTTAGTGAAATGTTGGGCGGTCAATCCTTACCTGCAATTAAGCCACATCCAGCTCCACTTTATTATTTATGCGGAAAATTTGGTTTTGAACCACGCCAAGTGCTTTTCGTGGGCGATTCTAAAAATGATATTATTGCGGCTCACGCTGCGGGCTGTGCAGTTGTTGGTTTAACTTACGGCTACAATTACAATATCCCTATCAGCGAATCCAATCCAGATTGGGTGTTTGATGATTTTTCCCAGCTATTAAGTATTCTTTAAGTTTTCTATCTAATAAAAAGTGCAGTTAATTTTTACCGCACTTTTGTTATCTACTTAATTGATTTTAAAGAATGTTTGAAAATTCTTCTAACATTTCTTTTGGCCATACGCTTGATTGCACTTCACCGATATGTTTTTTACGAAGTAAAAGCATTGCTAAGCGAGATTGACCAATACCACCGCCGATAGTTAATGGTAATTTTCCGTTTAATAAATCTTGGTGCCAATCCATTTTTAAACGGTCTTCATCGCCCGTTAGATCAACTTGTAAGCGTAATGCACTTTCATCTACTCGGATACCCATTGAGGAGAGTTCAAAGGCTTTGCCTAATTGGTCATTCCATACCAAAATGTCGCCATTTAAGCCTTTGTAGCCATTTTCAGATTCTGTTGTCCAGTCATCATAATCTGGTGCGCGGCCATCGTGAGGTTTGCCATCTGAAAGTTTGCCACCAATTCCAATCAAGAATACTGCGCCGTATTCTTTACAAATTGCGTTTTCACGTTCTTTACTGCTTAAATCTGGATAGCGTTTGACTAAATCTTCGCTATGCACAAAGGTAATCTGTTTTGGAAGAATGGAAGGAATATCAAAACGTGCTTCTACGGCTAATTCCGTTAAACGAATAGCACGATAAATAGAATTTACCGTTTCTTTTAAGTATGTGAAATTACGATGACCTTCAGGAATCACTTTTTCCCAGTCCCATTGATCCACATAAACAGAGTGAGTTGGGTCAAGAGAATCTTCATCTGGGCGTAATGCTTTCATATGAACAAACAAGCCTTCGCCTTCTTTAAAGTGGAAGCGAGCCAATGTATGGCGTTTCCATTTCGCAAGAGAATGCACAACTTCAAACACCGCATTTGGAATACATTTCACATTAACCTGTACGGCTTTTTCAATGCCTGATAAGTTATCTTGCATTCCGTTACCCACTTGGCTCAAAATTGGGCCTTGCACTTCAATAATGCCAAGTTGCTCAATAAGATTTTGGGTAAAAGTGTTCTTTACAAAGCTAATTTCTTGTTGTTGTAAAATAAATGTCTTTTTCATTTTGATAACCTTTTTTAACGAGGAGTAATATTTTTGAGTATTATTCAGTAAATGATGATTTTATTTCAAGTATTTTGTTTACTTTCTTTTTCTGGTTGAATATTATCCAATTCATTGGGAAAAAATTAAATAAAATCTAAAGGAGAAGGTTTTATGCACAACATCGATAGTTTAGATCAAAAAATATTACGTGTACTCACTAAAGATGCGAGAACACCATACGCAGAAATGGCTAAAAATTTTGGAGTTAGTCCAGGAACGATTCATGTGCGAGTAGAAAAAATGCGTCAATCGGGCATTATTAAAGGCACAAAAGTGATCATTGATGAACGCAAATTAGGCTATGATGTATGTTGTTTTATCGGCATTATTCTAAAAAGTGCAAAAGATTATGAAAAGGTAATCAAAAAGCTAGAAAGTTTTGATGAAGTAGTGGAAGCCTATTATACAACGGGCAATTACTCGATTTTCTTAAAGGTGATGACGCACACAATCGCAGAACTACATTCTGTTTTGGCGACCAAGATTCAGTTAATAGATGAAATTCAATCCACTGAAACCTTGATTTCAATGCAAAATCCAATTTTGCGAGATATTAAACCTTAAAAACACAGAAAGTGCGGTAAAATTTTATTCAAATTTATCTTGATGTTTAAATTTCAATAAATCTCTCCGCTCTTTTTTATTTGGGCGACGATCAGGATGGGGCATTGAAAGGGAATTATTTTTTCTTGCCCACGCGATTTCTTCTCTTTTTTTCATGCTACTTTCGGTTTCTTGATAAAGTAATTGCGCTTCTGGCACACCTCGGCGTTGATCGCTTAACGCAAGGATTTGAATTTCTTTTTCTTCGTTTCCTTGACGAAGTTTTAACATTGCACCCACTTCTACAATTTTACTTACTTTCGCACGTTGATTGTTGTAATGCACTTTACCACTTTCAATCATCGCTTTAGCAATGCTCCGTGTTTTGTAAAATCGGGCAGCCCACAACCATTTATCTAAACGAATACCTTCTTTTTCTGCCATTATTTTCTCCTTATTTTGATTCGACAAAATAGTACCACAAAGTATGTTGATGAACTGTTATTAAAAATTTTATTCTTTAATAGGATTTTTATTAAATGAAAAAAAATTAAAACAGGTTAATTTAAATATTTTTCAATAAAACAAATTTTATGTTAAAAAAACTTGAAAAATGGTCAAGTTTTTGACAAGGTTGAGCGGTTTTCTTTTTTAAGCTCAAGGAACAATTTATGCATAACGAAAACTTAAAAGAATTGACCGTTAGAGGAATTATCCTCGGCGCATTGATTACGGTAATTTTCACTGCATCCAATGTGTATCTCGGTCTAAAAGTGGGGGTGACATTTGCGTCATCTATTCCATCTGCTGTGATTTCTATGGCAGTACTCAAATTTTTCAAAGATTCTAGCATTCTTGAAAATAATATGGTGCAAACTCAAGCATCTTCAGCTGGTACGCTTTCTTCTGTGATCTTCGTCTTACCTGGTTTATTAATGATGGGTTACTGGCAAGACTTCCCATTCTGGCAAACTATGTTGATTTGTTCTGCTGGTGGTACATTGGGTGTCTTGTTCACTATTCCACTACGCCGTGCGATGGTGGTAAATAGTGATTTACCTTATCCTGAAGGTGTAGCGGCTGCAGAAATCTTAAAAGCGGGTAATCATACAGATGGCGACAGCGGAGTGAAAGATATTGCTTACGGTGGTGTTTTAGCGAGCTTAGTTGCATTTTTAACTAACGGTTTACGCGTTATGGCTGATGGTGCAAGTGCTTGGATTCAAACGAGTAAAGCAGCGTTCCAATTACCAATGGGTTTCTCTCTTGCATTACTTGGTGCGGGTTATTTGATTGGTATCGTGGGCGGTATCGCTATGTTAGTGGGTGTTATTTTGACTTGGGGTGTGGCTGTGCCATATTTCACAATGTCAGGAGATATTGCCGCGGATGCAAGTTTAATTGATGCTGCGATGACTGTTTGGAAAACCAAAGTACGTTATATTGGTGTGGGTACAATTGGTATTGCTGCGATTTGGACATTGCTGATTTTAATGAAACCAATGATTGAAGGGATGGTTCATTCTTTCCGTATGCTGAAAGGTGGACAAGAGGCATCGGAAAATCGTATTGATATTGACCTTTCTCCAAAAACAATGATTTATATCTTAATTGCGACGGTTGCGTTAATTGTTATTTCATTACATCACTTTATTGCAGCGGCACCAATTTCGCCTGAGCTTTCCATTTTATTAGTGGTAGTTTGTACTTTCTTAGCTGTATTTATCGGCTTCTTTGTGGCAGCGGCTTCTGGTTATATGGCAGGTTTAGTAGGCTCATCTTCAAGCCCAATTTCTGGTATCGGAATTATTTCTGTTATCGTGATTTCATTAGTATTGGTGTCAATCGGTAATGCCTCGGGCTTATTTGAAACCGTAGATGGTCAGAAATTTTTAACCGCACTTACATTGTTTACGGCATCTATTGTAATCACTACCGCCTGTATTTCTAATGATAATCTACAAGATTTAAAAACAGGTTTATTAGTTGAAGCGACACCTTGGCGCCAACAAGTCGCATTAATTATCGGCTGCTTTGTAGGTGCGCTTGTTATCGCACCAGTATTGGAAATCTTATATCACGCATATGGTTTCAGCGGTGCATTACCACGCCCAGATATGGATCCGTCACAAGCCTTATCTGCGCCACAAGCAACGTTAATGACCACCATTTCTCAAGGTATTTTCACAAATAAATTGGAGTGGACTTATATCTTAACTGGTGTAGGTTTAGGTGCAGTGTTAATTACGATTGATGCATTCTTGAAAAAAGTCAGCAACAAAGCCTTTGGCTTTCCAGTCATTGCTGTGGGGATTGGTATTTACTTACCGCCATCAATTAATATGCCTGTGATTGTCGGGGCATTCTTAGCGTGGATTATGGCCCGCCATATTGCAAAACTTGGAAACAAAGAAATGTCAGCTAAAGCAGAACGTTTCGGTACGCTTTTCTCTGCAGGTTTAATTGTAGGCGAAAGTTTAATGGGTGTCATTTTAGCATTTATTATTGCGGCTTCTGTTACCACCGGTGGTTCTGAAGCGCCATTATCCTTAAATCTTGAAAATTGGGATACGATTGGCGAGTGGTTAGGTTTAATCGTATTTATCGTGGGCATTGTGATTTTTGCATCTCGCGTATTACGTGCGAAAAAATCTGATTAATCCTTAAATTTATTTTAGAATAGGTTATCTTCTGGATAACCTATTTTTCATTATGAAATTTTACTTAAAAACACTTATTTTTTTCCCTCTGATTTTACAGGTCATCGTTACCGCACTTTTGATTTGGTTCGATGATGATTCAAGTGGTGTTATCGTTCCTTTTTCTAGCTATGCTCTCACAGCATTTCTTCTCGCCACAATTCCCGCATTTTTAACCGCACTTTTAGCCGCAAAATTCCGTTACACACGTTATAATATTGCCTCGATTGTATTAGTTTCATCGATCATTTCATTTGTTTATTGCAATATGGCATCTTATTTTTATTTGTTATTGCTCGGCGAACAAGAAACGTCCTTTTGGGGCTGGTTGACCGAAGGGGGGTTATCTCTCGGATTAGTGAGCACATGCGGAATGGTATTTTATGCTCTATTTGTTATGCCGTGGTTGCTGCCAAAAACAAGAGAATGATTTTATGCTGACGTTAAATGAACATTTACTCAACCAAATCTTGCTGATTGCTTATCAAGCAGGTAAGCATTTGCAACAGTTTTATCAAAAACAGGTTCATGTTGAATTGAAAGAAGACAACACGCCTGTGACGGAAGCGGATCTTTTTGTGAGCCAATTTTTAACAGAAAAATTGACCGCACTTTTCCCTAATGTCCCAGTTCTTTCGGAAGAAAATTGCCATATTTCCTTTGAAGAACGTAAAAATTGGAAAGAATATTGGTTGATTGATCCTCTTGATGGCACACAACAATTTATTAATCGTACCGATCAATTTTCTGTGTTGATTACCTTAGTTCGTAAAAATAAACCAGTGTTAAGCATTATTCATGCACCAATTTTATCGACAACTTATTATGCAATGCGTGATTTCGGCGCGTTTAAAAAACAACTGGATCAGGTAAAAAAACTCACTAAAAACACGACAAATTTTGACCGCCCTTTACGAATTGCGGTAGGTGCAACGACTTCACAAGAAAAAGTGCGGTCGATTTTGCCGAAGGATTTTCCTTGTGAATTTGTTGTGGTTGGTTCAAGTAGCTTAAAAAGCGGTTTGGTGGCTGAAGGCGCAGTAGATTGTTATGTTCGTTTAGGACAAACAGGCGAATGGGATACCGCTGGGGCAGAAGTTCTGCTTGCTGAAACTCACGGTGCCATTTTTGACTCTCATTTTGAGCCTTTAACCTATAACCAGCGTGAAACCTTGATTAATCCGCATTTTGTCATGGTGGGCGATCAATCACTCGATTGGCGTTCTGTCTTTCAATTTAATTGATTGGTTCGATTGGTTTTTTTCTCTAGAATACGGCATTATTTTCGATATTACTCGGAATCTTATAAGGAATAATTATGCAAACAGATAATAACTGTATCGTCATCTTTGGCGCGTCTGGTGACTTAACTCACCGTAAACTCATTCCAGCTCTTTATAATCTCTACAAAATCGGGCGTTTGAGTGAAAACTTTTCCGTTCTAGGTGTTGCTCGCTCTGACCTGAACGATGAAACTTTCCGCGAAAAAATGCGTGAGGCGTTAATCCATAATGAAGAAACAACACCAGAAACCTTAGATGCTTTCTGCTCTCATCTTTATTACCAAGCTGTGAATACATCTGATGCTCAAGATTATGGCAAACTTGTTCCACGTTTAGACGAGCTTCACGATAAATATCAAACCTGTGGTAACACCCTTTACTATATGTCCACTCCGCCAAGTCTTTATGGCTTGATTCCTGAGTGTTTGGCTGCACATGGTTTAAATACGGAAGAATATGGCTGGAAACGTATTATCGTTGAAAAACCTTTTGGTTACGATGAAAAAACAGCACAAGCATTAGACGTACAAATCCACCGTTTCTTTGAAGAACACCAAATTTATCGTATCGACCATTATTTAGGTAAAGAAACCGTTCAGAACTTGCTTGTATTACGTTTTTCAAATGGTTGGTTTGAACCGCTTTGGAACCGTAATTTCATTGATTATGTAGAAATTACTGGCGCAGAATCTATCGGCGTGGAAGAGCGCGGTGGCTATTATGATGGTTCTGGCGCAATGCGCGATATGTTCCAAAACCATTTATTGCAAGTATTAGCGATGGTGGCAATGGAGCCGCCAGCGATTATTAATGCGAATTCAATGCGTGATGAAGTAGCAAAAGTGATGCATAGTTTGCGTCCATTAACCGCCGAAGATATGGAGCATAATCTCGTTTTAGGTCAATACACTGCGGCTGAAATTAACGGCAAAATGGAAAATGGCTATTTAGAAGAAAAAGGCGTACCGACAGATTCTCGCACTGAAACCTACATCGCATTGCGTTGTGAAATTGAAAACTGGCGTTGGGCTGGTGTGCCGTTCTATGTCCGCACGGGTAAACGCTTACCAGCTCGTGTGACTGAAATTGTGATCCATTTTAAAACCACGCCACATCCTGTATTCAGCCAAAATGCACCAGAGAATAAATTGATTATTCGTATTCAACCTGATGAAGCGATTTCAATGCGTTTTGGTTTGAAAAAACCAGGTGCAGGCTTTGAAGCGAAAGAAGTATCAATGGATTTCCGTTATGCAGATTTAGCAGGTGCGCAAGTATTAACTGCCTATGAACGCTTATTGCTAGATGCGATGAAAGGCGATGCAACCTTGTTTGCTCGTACTGATGCTGTGCATGCGGCATGGAAATTTGTGCAACCGATTTTAGATTACAAAGCGAATGGTGGTCGCATTCACGAATATGAAGCTGGCACTTGGGGGCCTGTGGCAGCCGATAAATTAATCGCAAAACAAGGTAAAGTTTGGCGTAAACCAACAGGTTTAATGAAGAAAAAAGTTTAATTAATCTAATGTAGGGTGGGCTTGAGCCCACCGCTCTTAATATCTAACATAATAAATTGTGGGCTTAAGCCCAACGGAAAATCAATGAATTATATCAGCTTCCCAACGGCTCAACACGCAGTCGATAAAATTGCACAAGAGTTTTTGATTTATAGTCAATTAAATCATCCCGTACATATTTCCCTTTCTGGTGGTTCAACGCCTAAGTTATTATTTAAAACCTTAGCCAAATCACCTTATGCTGAACAAATGAACTGGAAAAACCTGCATTTTTGGTGGGGTGATGATCGTATGGTTCCATCATCTGATCCTGAAAGTAACTATGGTGAGGTGCAAAAACTTTTATTCGATCATATTCAAATTCCAACGGAAAACATCCATCGAATTCGTGGCGAAAATGAACCGCACTTTGAACTAAAACGCTTCAAAGAAGAATTAAGTGCGGTCATTCCAAACGGTGTTTTTGATTGGATCATTTTAGGTATGGGGACAGACGGTCATACCGCTTCTCTCTTCCCATATCAAACCAATTTTGATGATGAAAACCTAGCTGTCATTGCTAAGCACCCTGAAAGTGGTCAAATTCGCATTTCTAAAACAGCTAAACTCATTGAACAAGCCAAACGCATTACCTATTTGGTAACGGGTGAAAGCAAAGCGGATATTTTAAAAGAAATTCAAACGACTCCAGCTGAAAACCTTTCTTACCCTGCAGCAAAAATTAAAGCAAAAAATGGCGTGACGGAGTGGTATTTGGATAAAACGGCGGCAAGGCTGCTCTAATGGAAATTTTAGCCCATATTTTAGTCACCCTTGAACATTTCTACATTCTCTATTTAGAAATGTTAACCATTGAAAGCAAAAGTGCGAAACGCATTTTCGGCTTAACGGATGAATTTATCGCCCAACAGAAAGTAAAAGTTATGTTCGCCAATCAAGGGTTATACGGCGGCTTTTTGGCAGCAGGGATTATTTTTGGTTATGCCATCAACCAAATTTCGGTGATTTATTTCTTTTTAAGTTGTGTGATTATCGCCGCAGTTTTTGGGGTGGTTACGACGAAGAATAAGGGGATATTGGTAAAGCAGGGGTTGCCTGCAGTGTTGGCAATAGTTTTGCAAATGGTTGCATAAAATTGATCGCTTGTAGGGGCAAATTACACTTGCCCTATAAAAACAATTACAGCGGAATGTATGACTACGAAATATAATGCAGGTATTCATCATCGAAGATCGATTCGTTTAAAACATTATAATTATCGTTCTGAAGGATTTTATTTCATCACCATTTGTTGTAAAAATAAAGAATGTCTATTTGGGCATATCATTAATCAACAAATGCAATTAAATGATTTAGGGAATTACGTAAAACAGTGTTGGGAAAATATTCCAATGTTCTTTCCACAAGTACGAATTGATGAATTTGTTATTATGCCAAATCATTTACACGGTATTATTGAAATTATTGAACAGGTAAAGGGCAAATGTAATTTGCCCCTACAATCGAGAGCAACACAGTTGCCACAAAAGGGAACATCTCAAACAATTGGCTCAATAGTTCGTGGATTTAAAGCAGGTGTAACATCTTGGGCAAGAAAAAATAGTGAAATTTTTGATGTTTGGCAGCGAAATTATTATGAACATATTATTCGTGATGAAAAATCCTATTTGCAGATTTATGAATATATTCAAAATAATCCTATTTTATGGGAACAAGATCAATTATATGTAGATTAAAAGGGCGAATGTAATTCCCTCCTACAATTTATCTACATCATAGACAAACATGTAGGGGCTAATTATATTAGCCCCCATCATAAACAAAGATTTAGTAATCCAACAGGAGAAAACAATGTCAGTAAAAGGCGACATCGGTGTTATCGGCTTAGCCGTAATGGGGCAAAACCTCATTTTAAATATGAACGATCACGGGTTTAAAGTGGTGGCGTATAACCGCACTACTTCAAAAGTGGATGAATTTTTACAAGGTGTGGCAAAAGGCACGAATATTATCGGTGCTTATTCTTTGGAAGATTTCGCGAGCAAATTAGAAAAACCACGTAAAGTGATGTTAATGGTGCGAGCAGGCGATGTAGTGGATCAATTTATTGACGCATTACTACCACACTTGGAAGAAGGCGACATCATTATTGATGGCGGTAACTCAAACTACCCAGATACAAATCGCCGTGTAAAAGCATTGGCTGAAAAAGGCATTCGCTTTATTGGTTCTGGTGTGTCTGGTGGCGAAGAAGGGGCGCGTCACGGGCCTTCAATTATGCCAGGCGGTAATCAAGAAGCGTGGCAGTATGTGAAACCTATTTTCCAAGCAATCTCAGCTAAAACAGAACAAGGCGAACCTTGTTGTGACTGGGTTGGCAGCGAAGGTGCTGGTCACTTTGTGAAAATGGTTCACAATGGTATTGAATATGGCGATATGCAGTTAATTTGCGAAGCATACCAATTCTTAAAAGAAGGTTTAGGCTTGAGCTATGACGAAATGCAAGCCATCTTCGCAGAATGGAAAAAAACGGAACTTGATAGTTATTTGATTGATATTACTACCGACATTCTTGGCTATAAAGATGCAAGTGGAGAACCTTTAGTCGAAAAAATCTTGGATACTGCGGGTCAAAAAGGGACAGGTAAATGGACGGGTATCAATGCGTTAGATTTTGGTATTCCATTAACTTTAATCACTGAATCAGTCTTTGCACGCTGCGTATCTTCATTTAAAGATCAACGTGTTGCGGCTAATCAATTATTCGGCAAAACCATTGCCCCAGTTGAAGGCGACAAAAAAGTATGGATTGAAGCAGTGCGTAAAGCATTATTGGCGTCAAAAATTATTTCTTACGCACAAGGCTTTATGCTGATTCGTGAAGCCTCTGAACAATTTGGTTGGGATATTAACTATGGTGCAACGGCATTATTATGGCGTGAAGGTTGTATTATCCGTAGCCGTTTCTTAGGTAATATTCGCGATGCTTATGAAGCCAATCCAAATCTTGTTTTCTTAGGTTCAGATAGCTACTTCAAAGGCATTTTAGAAAACGCATTAAGTGACTGGCGTAAAGTGGTGGCAAAATCTATCGAAGTGGGTATCCCAATGCCTTGTATGGCGTCTGCAATCACCTTCTTAGATGGTTATACTTCAGCACGTTTACCTGCAAACTTATTGCAAGCTCAACGCGACTATTTCGGTGCACACACTTACGAGCGTACAGATAAACCACGTGGAGAGTTTTTCCACACTAACTGGACTGGTCGTGGCGGTAATACAGCATCAACTACTTATGATGTGTAGTTAAAACATTGATAAAAATTACCGCACTTTGAACTGTTGCGGTAAATTTGGATAGCTTATTAATTCGCTAAAATATTGAGCTCTGCATAATGTAGAGCTCAATTGTTTATAATAAGAGGATGCTTTATTGATGGCAACGATCGTAAAGCGGTTGTAATTGTTGAATGGTGTGTGTAATAAATAAAGCGGGATCTATTTGATTTAATTCGGCTTTTTCAATGCTTTTTCCAATGCACCAAAAATCTTCATCTGAACGTAAGAGAAGATCTTTTTCAGAAATGTTCTTTACTTGGCGAAAATCATCATATTCACTTTCATCTTCTTGCCAAATATCAAAATCAGCAAATTGTTTGAAATCAAATTGATCAAGCCACTGATTGTATTGTTGCACATTAATTTGTGAGCGATCTGCACGATAGCAATGCCAATCTAAACACACTCTTAGTCGGCGACGATTTAATAACACAGAAAAAATGGCTGCAGAATTTTGGTTAAATTCGTATTTAAAATAAGCGAAGAAATGCGCCCGTACCTGCCAACCATTGGTCCAGCTTTCAATATGCGGTTTCGCAAAAGGCGTACCGAGTTGTGCTGAAACAGATTGAATTATCGCTTTCCAATTATCCCAATGTAATTTGTAATCCGCTTTAATCGCTGGAATATCTTCTGGGCAGAATTTTTTCATTTGGGCGAATTGATAGAAAGGAATATTGAACAGTTCACAAGATTCAGCAGTGAGCGAGAGCATAGCGTTTCCTTAAAAATCACTGTAATTTTTGACCGCACTTTGTGTGAAGAACTGCTTGTCTTCCCAGCGCAACATAGTCATTCGATTATTCCACACACAACCGGTATCCAAGGCATAAATACCTGGCGGAGTTGGCTCATCGACTAAACTTGCCCAATGTCCAAATACAATGGGAATTTGTTTATAAAGTGGATTATCTAAATTAAACCAAGGCGTGAGCTCCGCTGGCGCATCTTTTAAAGGAGATTTATAGGCAAAATCAAAGCGATGGTCAAAATAGCAAAAACGCATTCGAGTGAAAGCATTAATAATGTAACGATGGCGATCCAAACCCTGTAAATCGGACGACCAACGATCAGGCTGTTCAGAATACATATTTTCAATGAGATAATAAAAATCGCCGTGCTGTAAAATCTGTTCAACTTCAGCCGCACAAGATTTCGCAGTTTCCAAATCCCAATCTGGGGAAATGCCCGCGTGCGCCATCAGGAAGTTTAACTCTTCACTATGGACAAGTAATGGCTGATGACGTAACCAATGAATCAGTTCATCAAAATCGGGCGCATTAAAAATAGCATCAACACGATCACGCGGTTTTACTTTTTTAATACCCAGTGCAGTCGCAATTAAGTGCAAATCATGATTACCTAGTACGGTTTGCGCCGCATTACCAAGTGATTTTACGAAACGAAGGCATTCAAGTGATTTATCCCCACGAGCCACAAGATCTCCCACAAGATAAAGTTTATCTTGCGTAGAATTGAAATCTACACGCTCTAATAAAAGCTGTAATTCATCATAACAACCTTGTAAATCACCAACGAAATAAGTTGCCATTTTTGACCGCTCTTTTATAAACAAATTTTGAGAATTTTAACACAGACTTTTATTGTTGATTTATTCTTTTGGTATAGTAGAATGCAAAAAATTTAGTTATTTCCATTTTTATTTAAATATGAGTGCTATTGAAAATATTGTCATTAGTATGGAAAATGCAACTGAACGTCGCAAACATATTACTAAGCAATTTGAATCAAAAAAACTTTCATTTAGTTTCTTTAATGCGTACACTTATCAATCAATCAATCAATCAATCAATCAATCAATCAATCAATCAATCAATCAATCAATCAATCAATCAATCAATCAATCAATCAATCAATCAAACTCCATATTACATAATATAGAGGAATCTAGAATACTTACTAAAGGAGAAAAAGGCTGTTTAATTAGCCATTTCTTATTATGGAATAAGTGTGTGAATGAAAATTTGGAATATCTCACAATTTTTGAAGATGATGTAATTCTTGGCGAGAATGCGGAAGTATTTTTGGCACAAGATGAATGGTTAAAAACACGTTTTGATTTTAATGATATTTTTATTATTCGTTTAGAAACTTTTTTACAGACAGTTAAACTTGAGAAACAAACTAAAATTCCACCTTTTTATTCTAGGAACTTTGATATTTTAAAATCGACTCACTGGGGGACGGCTGGTTATATTATTTCTCAAGGTGCGGCTAAATATGTAATTGAATATTTAAAGAATATTCCTTCTGATGAAATTGTTGCAGTTGATGAACTTATTTTTAATAAATTAGTTGATGTTGATAATTATATTGTCTATCAACTTAATCCAGCAATTTGTATTCAAGAACTCCAAGCGAATCAAAGTAAAAGTGTATTAACAAGTGGATTGGAAAAAGAACGAGAAAAACGTCCAAAAATCCGTAAGAAAAAGACATTGAAACAGCGTTTAACTCGGATAAAAGAAAATATTATACGAGCTTTAAATAGAAAAAAATGGAAAGAACAACAACGTATTAAAGAAATGCAAGGTAAAGAAATTGTGCGTTTTATGTAGAAAGCCAAGGTGTAACAAGGATTACACCTTTTATTATTTTTACTCTTCTGAATCTAATATTTCATCGTTATTAACATCTGCTGGTGGATTATCCGCCAGCCAATTCGCTAAACGCACATAATCTGCGATAGCCAAATTTTCTGCACGTGCATTTAAATCAATACCAAGTGCGGTCAGATTTTCAGGTGAAAATAGTGTTGAAAGTGCATTACGCAATGTTTTGCGGCGTTGATTGAACGCTTGGGAGCAAACACGGTTCAACCAATATAAATCTTTTACAGGGTGCGGCAATTCTTTATGCGGAATTAAACGCACAACTGCGGAGTCCACTTTCGGTGCTGGTTTGAATGCAGAAGGAGGTACTTCAAGTACAGGCATCACTTGGCAGAAGTATTGAGCCATAATAGTTAAGCGGCCGTAAGCTTTGCTATTTGGTGCGGCACACAGGCGTTTTACCACTTCTTTTTGCAACATAAAGTGCATATCTTGAATCACATCATGATACTTAAACAAGTGGAACATTAATGGGGTAGAAATGTTGTAAGGCAAGTTACCAAATACACGTAATTTTTGCCCTTTTTCTGCTAAATTTTCTTTTGTGTAAAGCTCACGAAAATCAAATTGCATCGCATCTGTTTCAATAACAGTGAGCTTTTGATGTAAAAATGGATGATGACGTAAACGTTCTGCAAGATCTCGGTCAAGCTCTACCACAGTCAGATGATCGACAAGCTCACAAACAGGCTCTGTTAATGCGCCAAGTCCCGGACCAATTTCCACTAAGAATTGATTGGATTGTGGGTAAATCGCCGCCACGATACCTTGAATCACAGAAGTATCATGTAAAAAATTTTGACCAAAGCGTTTACGCGCCGTATGGCCTAAGTGTTTTTTTGAATTCATAAAAATAATCTAATAAATGATAAAGTTTGTGGTTGGCATCTTTAAATATCTAGCCACTCTGGTTTTATTTCTCTTGGGGATATCTCATTCACATTATCGTGGTAATAAAGAATATGGCATGCATTCTTAGAATTAGGGTGCCAATGTATAAAATTTTCTTTATCTTGCGAGTAAAAACAAATCATAGGTTTATCTAACCCTGAAGCTATATGAATTGTTGATGTATCAACTGAAATAAGTAGAGAGCAATTTCTAATCAATTCAATTGTATGATAGATCGTTGTGTGAGGCTTTGAATAAACAAATACGTCATCAAATTGATTAGCGATTTTACTTAAATGCTTATGAGTATCTGGTGTTGAGAGTAAGACCAATGGATATTTATGATGACTTCTAATATATGCTAAGTAATCTATAATGTGAGTATCGTTAAATTTTCTATTTTTCCCCGCACCATAAAAGTTAATTGTAATAAAGTTATTTAACTGGTTATCAGTAATAAACTGAAGGATTTCTTCTTTGGTTGAGCCATCTTGTGGAATGTCATAGTTATCATCACTTAGACTGATGTTTGACTGAGCTAAAGCCTCTTTGTAAATTTCTGAAAAATGGCCGTCTTTAGTAATATTTATATTAAAAATATTATAATCTGCTTTTCTATAGCCGATATAATTTCGGGCATTGATTATTCTCAATAGCAATAAGTCTCGATTTCTAAGTACTATGGCTGGGTCAATGACAACATCATATCTTTCTTTTCTAATAAGTAGTGCCGTCTTGACGTAATCGAGAATGTTTCTTTTCTTTACAAGATAAATCTCATCAATGTTATGGTTTCTTTGAAACAGATAAGCGTTCTTTTTCGTGCAGATGACACCAATTTTTATCAAAGGATTAAATTTCTTTATTTCTCTAAAAACAAAAGAACTCACGATATAATCGCCAATTTTTCCATCTTGTCGCAAAAATAAGAAACTCTTAGGATGTTTTAAACTTTGAGGATTGTTTGCTCTTGATGATTTATCGAGCATCCATTTTCCCACTTTTAACCTTAGTGCTTTTAGCTTATTCATATCGATGCTCAATTTGATTTATTTCAGAATCAATGCTCAATCCTCGAAATATACAAGGTGGTTCAATTCCATAGGCATTAATTTTTGTTTTTTGAATCAACCCAGTTAAGTAGTCTGAAGGCATTCTTACGGGATAAGCATAATTAAGTAATTTTGAGGCTCCCAATTGTGTAATTAAATATGCTGTAGTGTAAATAATACATCTTTTAGAATTTTTGGAGGGAGCTCTATAATGAGCAAGTCGATAGCCTTCATAAAGTTTTTTCTTAAAAGGATACGATTTAGCTTTACCATGATCTAAAAAGATTAAGTCATAGTTTTTTTTGACTTTATTTAATGCATCTTGAACAATTTCTTTAAAAAAATGTGAAACTATCGCATCATCTTCTAAAATAATTGCACTTTCAATTTTATTTTCTACAATATGCTCGTATGCTCGTATATGGCTGATTGCGCATCCAATTTCACCTAGAGTTAAAGGTTTCGGGGATAAATAATGTTTTGGGTAAAAATCATAATCAACGGAGTCTAATATTTCTTGTGGTAATGTTTTTCCATAAGTTGCATCAAGAAATTCAAATTCTAATCCGAGTCCTAAAAGTCGTTTTGAAATAATTGATCTTCTTGATGAATTTTTTAAACTGATAACAATAATTTTTGGAAATTGCATTTGATCTAAACCTTTAGTTGTTATACAAGAATAAACTACGTTGGATCTTTTTGAGGGCAGTGTAACTTGTTATTATTAATGTGCAAAGTTATTTTTCTATTTCCTGCCATTTTATCTTTCTTCCTTTCGCTAAAACGGCTATAATCCGCCCGTTTTTCTTAACTTTTCCGCCTAAAGTGCGGATAAAAAATCGATTATTTTTAGAGGATACAATGGCGAAAGAAGATTGCATTGAGATGCAAGGCACAATTTTAGAGACTTTACCGAATACTATGTTCCGCGTGGAGTTGGAAAACGGTCACGTGGTTACTGCGCATATTTCAGGAAAAATGCGTAAAAACTATATCCGTATTTTGACTGGGGATAAAGTGACTGTAGAAATGACGCCTTATGATTTAAGTAAAGGACGTATTATTTTCCGCAGCCGTTAATTGCAGAATATGTGAGATAGACCGATATATATCGGTCTTCTTTTTTGCTCAAAAAGAACTCAAACTGGTTGCGGAACGTAAAAAAATCGGTATAATCCGCAACCCTTAGCCACATTGAATTTTTCGTTCCTTGCCTTTGCAGATTGGTGGCTAATCTACGTCAAAGGCTGATTAACCCGTAAGGAGCAGTAATGCGTCACTACGAAATCGTGTTTATGGTTCATCCGGACCAAAGCGAGCAAGTACCAGGTATGATCGAACGTTACACCGGTTCTGTAAAAGAAGCTGGTGGTCAAGTTTATCGCCTAGAAGATTGGGGTCGTCGCCAATTAGCGTACCCAATTAATAAATTACACAAAGCACACTATGTGCTTATGAATGTAGAAGCGCCTCAACAAGTCATCGACGAGCTAGAAACGACTTTCCGTTATAACGATGCTGTATTACGCAGTCTTGTTATCCATACTAAGCACGCCGTAACCGAAGCGTCCCCAATGAAAGCGGCTAAAGAAGAACGTAAACCTTTAGCTGAAGTTGAAAACAACGATTTTGAGGATGCTGAAGAGTAATTTGAAAATTGATAATCGTTTTTCGGTTATGGGAGTCGTTTCTCAGTTACCAAAGCGATTAAAGAGCCCTAGTGGAATTGAGCATTGCAAGTTTTTGTTAGAACATCGTTCTGATCAGATTGAGAGTGGTTTTACACGTCAAGCTTGGTTAAAAATGCCAGTTCAAATTAGTGGTAATCAATTGATAGAAAAAACTCAAAGCATTACGGTCGGTAGTAAAATTTTGGTGGTGGGATTTATTACCTCACATAAAACCCAAAGTGGGTTATGCCAATTAGTTTTACATGCCGAGCAAATCGAATTTATAGATTAGGAGACTAGCCAAATGGCACGTTATTTCCGTCGTCGTAAGTTCTGCCGTTTCACAGCGGAAAATGTTGTTGAAATCGATTACAAAGATATCGCTACATTAAAGAACTATATTTCAGAAAGCGGCAAAATTGTACCTAGCCGTATTACCGGTACTCGTGCGAAGTACCAACGTCAATTAGCTCGTGCAATCAAACGCGCTCGCTATTTAGCGTTACTTCCATACACTGACAATCATCAGTAATTAAGGAGACACGGTAATGCAAGTAATTCTTTTAGATAAAATTGCTCACTTAGGTCAAGTGGGCGATCAAGTAAATGTTAAATCAGGTTTTGCACGTAACTTCTTAATCCCACAAGGTAAAGCAGTTATGGCAACTAAAGCTAACATTGAACACTTTGAAGCACGTCGTGCAGAATTAGAAGCGACAGCGGCAGCAAATCTTGCAGCAGCTCAAGCTCGTGCAGCAGAAGTTACTGCATTAGGTTCTGTGACTATCGCATCTAAAGCAGGTGATGAAGGTCGTTTATTCGGCGCAATCACTACTCGTGATGTGGCAGAAGCAGTAACTGCAGCAGGCGTTAAAATTGCGAAAAGTGAAGTTCGTTTACCAAACGGTCCAATCCGTACTCTTGGTGACCACGATGTTCGTTTCCAACTTCACGGTGAAGTATTTGCAACATTAGATGTAATTGTTGTTGCAGAATAATTTGTCAGATAGACAAAATAAAACCCAGTTTAAAACTGGGTTTTTTTATTTTTATCATATATAAATTTAGAATAGGGTAATAAAAATGTATTTTAAGTCTGAATTAATATAGTATTTTAACTACTCTTTGATAATATAACGATGATTATTCATATTACTATTTTGCTCAGTATTTTTGCTAAGTAAGTTCTGAAATGGTATTGAAGATATAAGGTGGGTGGGGACAATAAATGAAATATTAGTAGGTTAAGATCCTTTATTTGTATGTGTAAATTTTCAATATGTTGGTTAAATACTATGATAAGATGGATAAAACTAGCTACTTCTCCACATTTTCTATTGATTAATATTAATTTTGTATTTTTAGATGCAATTGCTGATAAAATCAGAATAATGAATTTCTCTTTTGTTAATAAATTTTAACAAATGTTAAAACCCTATGAACAGCCGGCTAAAGATAACCCAATTGAAGTATTTTTGTTTGATAATGTGATATAACAGGCGTAAAATCGCATATTTCCATTAACTCGGGAATTTTTATACTTTTAATTAATTTAAGGATACAACAATAAGCTTATTTTCAGAACCATCTAAACGTCGTTATGGCGTTGCAATTTTTGTTGGTATTATTGCAGGTCTTATTTACATTCCCTGCATTAGGTTTAACCCCGCCAGTAGCAGAATGGCCATTATATGAACATATCTCAGAATTAGTTGGTCATATCTTTTGGTTCTGGACAATTGAGGTCATTCGTCGTGATTTGCGTAATCGCATTACTCGCCAACCAGACGTTGATGAAGTAAATCACAATAGATAATTCTTTTCTAAATTTAAAAAGCCACAATCAAATGATTGTGGTTTTTTATGCCATCATTTTAGATAGCTTTAATTGGTGGACATAATTAGAAAGCGTGGTATAGTTTAAACACTTTTCACTTAATCTAAATAAAGAGGATTTTATGACAGTTACATTAGCAGGAAACCCTATTGAAGTTAGTGGACATTTCCCTCAAGTGGGCGAAATAGTAGAAAACTTTATTTTAGTCGGTAATGATTTAGCCGATGTTGCATTAAACGATTTTGCAGGTAAACGCAAAGTCCTAAATATTTTTCCAAGCATCGACACCGGTGTGTGTGCGACTTCAGTACGCAAATTTAACCAACAAGCAGCAAAATTAAGTAATACTGTTGTGCTTTGTATTTCAGCAGACTTACCTTTTGCTCAAGCTCGTTTTTGTGGAGCAGAAGGGATTGAAAATGCCAAAACAGTTTCGACTTTTCGTAACCATGCATTACACGTACAATTAGGTGTAGATATTCAGACTGGTCCGTTAGCAGGTTTAACTTCTCGTGCGGTTATTGTGTTAGATGAACAAAACAATGTTTTACACAGCCAGTTAGTTGAAGAAATTAAAGAAGAACCAAACTATGAAGCTGCATTGGCAGTGTTAGCGTAGTAGATAGAAGATTTAAAACAAGAACCGCCGAGAGGCGGTTTTTTTATTATGCTAATAATCTATTTCTTTGAGTAAAAAATCTAGAGATTGTATGAAATATGCTTGTTCTGATTACTTAAAGTTATCAAACAGTTCAATAAAAATATATTTAGATACAAAATGTTTACGCTTATTTAAGAAAAACTCCCCATCTTTTTTTAAGATAAATGGGGAAAAATATTAAAGAGTTATAAACCCATCATAAACATGGGTCGCCTCGCCTGTCATATAAAGTGGATGACCAACACCATTCCATTCGATCATTAGCGAACCGCCTGGTAAATCTACTTGGACATTGTTGTTTAATAAGCCTTGCATAATTCCAACTGCAACAGCTGCACAAGCACCACTTCCACAGGCTTGAGTTTCTCCTGCACCACGTTCATAAACTCTAAGCTTAATATGTTCTTTGTTGATGATTTGCATAAAACCAGCATTGACACGCTCAGGAAAGCGTTCGTGGCTTTCTAGTAAGGGACCAAGTTGTTCAACATTGGCTGTTTGAATATCATCTACTTGTACAACACAATGAGGATTGCCCATTGAAACTGTACCGCATAATACGGTTTGAATATCTGTACGCAGAATATAATTTTTCTCAAATTTATTTGCGGTAAATGGAATTTTTGCAGGTTCCCAAATTGGTTCGCCCATATTCACACGAATTTGATTATCATCTTTTACCGTTAAAATCATATTACCCTTTTGTGTACTAACCGAGATGTCTTTCTTGTTAGTTAATCCTTTTAATGTCACAAAACGAGCAAAACAACGAGCTCCATTTCCGCATTGTGAAACTTCACTTCCATCAGCATTAAAAATTCTATAATGAAAGTCGAGTTCGGGATCGTAAGGAGCTTCAACAATTAAAAGTTGATCAAACCCAATTCCACAATGGCGATTGGCTAAACGTTGAATCGTTTCCGGAGTAAAAAACACATTTTGAGTGACTCCATCAACCACAACAAAATCGTTACCTAATCCGTGCATTTTGGAAAACTGCATTTTTCCATCCTTTGTATAAATTCAAGATTTTTGCATTATAAAGAGCAGCAAAAATCATGGCAAATAAAGAACTCTAGTATAAGCAAAGTGCGGTAAAAATACCGTAAATTTTTACCGCACTTTATTCATTCTTGGTATCAGATTACATCCAAGCGTTATTACGAATAATTCCTACTGCAATACCTTCAATTTCAAAATTTTTTTGTTCTTCAAGATTGACAACTATAGGATCAAATTCTTCATTTTCTGCGTGTAGATAAATGATAGAACCTTTTTTCTCAAGACGTTTTACTGTTACTTCATCTTCAATACGTGCAACCACAATTTGTCCGTTACGTACATCCTTAGTACTATGCACAGCTAGTAAATCACCATCTAAGATACCAACATTTTTCATTGATAACCCATAGACTTTAAGTAAGAAGTCGGCTTGTGGTTTAAACATATCTGCATCTACTCGATATGTCGCTTCAATATGTTGCTCTGCAAGAATCGGTTCTCCAGCAGCTACGCGTCCTACAAGCGGTAAACCGTCAAATTCATCATTCGAACTATTGTCTAAAATACGAATACCACGAGATGCGCCGGGAATAATTTCAATTGCACCTTTACGTGAAAGTGCTTTTAAATGTTCTTCTGCGGCATTTGCAGATTTAAAGCCTAATTCACGAGATATTTCTGCCCGTGTTGGTGGCATACCTGTTGTTTCCAAATGGCGTTTTAATAAATCCAACACTTCTTGTTGGCGTGCGGTTAATGGTCTCATATACACTCCTGTTTTTAAATACAGATAACTGGTATTGTATACAGATTATGTAAAGTTGCAACTGTTATTTTTTAAATCTGTGTATTAAGTTACATTTTGTCGCCAAATTTTCTAAATTAGTTGAGATCGGATGTGTTAAAATATTTGAGTTTTTAGATGATAAAAACACCAAAGAACTAAAAATAGTTCTATTCACAAACTGCTTTTAAACGTCTATAAGATCGACAAACTTATAACAAAGAGAAAATTTATTATGGCAAATTTTATAAATATGTATCGCCAATTATTGAGCTTGCCGCTGTCTGCATTGGTGAAAAATAATCCTATTCCCGCCAATCCAATCGAAGAGCTTTCACTTAATATTCATCAACCTATTGTTTATGTTTTGCCTTATACATCTCAAACTGATTTCGTTATTTTCCGCCGAAATTGCTTAGCGTTAGGCTTGCCCGATCCCGCAGAGAAAAATGAAATTAATGACGTTAAGTTACCACGTTATGTATATTTAGACGAAGGTCGTCGAATTTTTAAATCGAAAGGTGCGAAAGACGAGACCACCACCATTTTTAATAAATACCTTGAATTACACCGCACTTCTGAAAGTTTAGATGTGCAACTTATTCCTGTTTCTGTTCTTTGGGGACGCTCTCCCGGACAAGAAGATAAATCAGATTTGCCCAATTTGCGTTTATTAAATGGTATACAAAAAACATTTGCAGCAATTTGGTTTGGACGTGATACTTTTGTGCGTTTTTCTCAAGCGGTTTCATTACGTTATATGGTAGTTGAACATGGCTCAGATGAAAAAATTGCACAAAAGCTGGCTCGAGTTGCAAAAATGCACTTCGCAAAACAACGTATTTCAGCAACAGGCCCTCGTTTACCAAATCGTCAAGCAATGTTTAATAAACTATTGCAATCAGAAGCAATCCGACGCGCAATTGAAGATGAAGCAAAATCAAAAAATATCAGTATTGAAAAAGCACAAAAAGAAGCACATAAAATTTTAGATGAAATTGCAGCTGATGTCAGCCATTCAAGTTTACGTGCAGTAGATCGTTTTTTACGTTGGCTTTGGAATAAACTTTATTCGGGTATTGATGTGCAAAATGCGGATCGTGTCCGTAAATTAGCGTTAGAAGGTCATGAAATTGTTTATGTGCCTTGCCACCGTAGTCATATCGATTACTTATTGCTTTCTTATGTGCTTTATCATCAAGGTCTTGTTCCGCCACATATTGCGGCAGGAATTAACTTAAATTTCTGGCCTGTAGGTAGAATGTTTCGTAGTTGGGGCGCATTTTTTATTCGCCGCACTTTCAAGGGAAATCGGCTATATTCTGCCATTTTTCGCGAATATTTATCAGAACTATTCCATCGAGGCTATTCCGTTGAATATTTTATTGAGGGCGGTCGTTCTCGTACAGGTCGTTTACTTGCACCAAAAACAGGTATGATGTCTATGACACTTCAAGCATTGCAACATAGTCAAACTCGCCCGATTTCGATTGTTCCTGTTTACGTTGGTTATGAACACGTATTAGAAGTAGACACTTATGCAAAAGAGTTACGTGGTGCAGCGAAAGAAAAAGAAAATGCGGGTTTAGTGCTTCGTGTAATTAAAAAATTACGTAATCTTGGTCAAGGTTTTGTAAATTTTGGCGAGCCAATCACGCTTTCAAACTATTTGAGCCAACATTTCCCTAATTGGAAAGAGCAAAATCACGAAGAAAAACCACAATGGTTTACACCCGCGGTAAATAATATTTCTAAACAAGTGATGATTAATATTAACAAAGCAGCTGCAGTTAATTCAATGAACCTTGTGGGTACAGCACTACTTTCATCTCGTCAGCGAGCTCTTTCACGTGAGCAACTGTTAGAACAACTTGGCAGCTATCAACAATTGTTACAAAATGTTCCTTATTCAACGGACGTAGTGCTACCAAATGTGACACCGCAAGCAATGTTAGAACACGTATTAGCTTTAGATCGCGTAGGTGTATTAATTGAAAAAGATAATTTTGGCGAAATTGTACGCTTAGAGCGTTCATCTGCTGTACTAATGACTTATTATCGTAATAATATTCAGCACCTATTTGTATTACCATCTTTAGTTGCAAGTATTATTTTGCATTACGAAGCGATCCAAAAAGATTTATTATTAGATGCGATTAGAAAAATTTACCCTTTCTTACAAGGCGAATTGTTCTTACATTTCAATGAAGATGAATTGAATGTACAAATCCATCAAATCATTGATGAATTTGCACGCCAAAGCGTTATTAATTCAAATGATAACTTCTTATCTATTAATAAATCAAAAGTACGAATTTTACAGCTTTGGTCTGCTGCGGGAATGCGTGAAATCTTGCAACGTTATTACATTACTGTCACTATTTTACAAAAACAACCTGTTATTTCTCGAGCTGAACTTGAAAAAGAAAGCCAGCTTGTTGCTCAACGTTTATCCGTATTACACGGCATAAATGCACCAGAATTCTTTGATAAAGCGGTTTTTTCAAGCTTTATTGCAAACTTGAAAGAACAACGTTACTTTGATGAATCTGGTTATGCTGTTCTTGATAAAATAGAAGAGTTAGCTTCAACGCTTTCCCATTTGATTTCAACAGAAATTTGCTTAACTGTGAAAGGAACAATTGAAAAAGCTGAGGATCATTCTTCATAAAAAATACTGAGGGCATCATTGATGCCCTTTCTTTTATATAAATGATTTAGATCGCATTTAACAAGAAAATTATACTTAATCAATGCAATTTTAATCTTGGTTTTAAATAACGATTTAATTTATCAACGAGAATAATCAAACCAATTTTAATACAACCGTGCAAAGCGTGTTGGTGCATTCGATACAAAGAAACATAAGCAAACTGAGCAAATTTACCTTGAACGGTAAGTGGATTTTTACCAAACTTATTGGTTAGACTACCAAGTGCGGTAAAATCTGACAGCGAAACTAAAGTACCTTTGTCGTTATATTTAAAAGATTTCAGTGGTTTATTTTCAAACAATGCAAAAATATTTTTTGCACAAGCCTTTGCCATTTGATGTGCAGCTTGCGCTCTTGGCGGAACCAATTTACCATTTGATTGTATTAATGCAGCACAATCACCAATTGCAAAAATACTATCATCAACAGTAGTTTGAAGTGTATCTTTAACCACTAATTGATTGATACGATTAATTTCCAATCCATCAAATTGCTGCGTTACTGTTGAAACGCGAACCCCAGCCGCCCAAACAATAAGATCAGCCTTAATTTCCCCACCATCTTTGGTAATAAGTGTATTTGGCTGAGCTTCAGTAATCATTGTGTTTAATTGAACATTGGTGCCCATTTCTTTTAATTCATCTAGCACTGCAGCAGATAAATTTTCAGGTAATGCTGGCAATAAACGTGTTCCCGCTTCGACTAAAGTAACTTGTAAGCAAGAGCTATCAATTTTACCATAACCGTAAGAAGATAAATCTTCAGCGGCATGATAAAGTTCTGCAGTTAATTCCACACCAGTTGCTCCACCTCCCACAATAGCAATATTTACTTTATTTTCGTCTACTAATTTTTGTTTAAACTCTTCTTCGCCAATATCATCTAACGCGCGGTTTTCTGAAAATTTTAAAAATAATTCCAACAGTTTATGTTGAAAACGTAAAGCCTGTTTTGAACTATCTAAAAAAATACAATTATCTGCCACACCTTTTGTATTGAAATCATTAGATTTACTTCCAATGGCAATCACTAAATAATCGTAAGGAATTCGACGAGCAATGACAAGCATATCGCCCTCTTGCCCATAAACAGGTGCAAGTTCAACATATTTTTGTTCGCGATTAATACGTATAATTAAACCTTGCTCAAAACTGAAAAAATGATTTTTACCGTGCGCACGATAACTTAAAGAATCAACGCCATCATCCATTACACCAGTTGCAATTTCATGCAATAAGGGTTTCCATAAATGGGTGGCATTGCGATCAACCAGCGTTACTTTAGCTTGTTTTTGACGACCTAATTTATTACCCAAAAATGTCGCTAATTCAACACCGCCAGCACCCCCACCAACGATCACGACGTTTTTCATAAAGCTCTCCTAAAAGTTTAAAGTGTTAAAAATGTTACATTAATGTAATGATAACATAACAACGAAACAGGGCGGAAAACTTTCATAAAAATAACCGCACTTATATATCAAAGTGCTCTACCTCTTAAAGTTAGACCAAATAATCAATTAATCAAGGTGTAAATTTTTTATTTTCCTTTCTTTACCCAATATTTGAACGGTGGTTTTTCCACTTCACTTTGCAGTAAGGTGTGATCCATAAATTGACAGAAACTTGGAATATCTCTTGTTGTTGCAGGATCATCAGCAATAACCAAAAGTATTTCTCCATCGTTAAGATGACGAATATTTTTACGAACAAGCATGACAGGTTCTGGGCAACGTAATCCTAAAGCATCTAGGATTTGTGTGACGGAAATTTCAGACATATTCTTTTTTCTTTTGAAAAACAGAGCTATATCATACCGCGCTTACGGCAAAATTTCGACAAATCCCAGTCATCAGTGATAGACTAGTGTCATTGAAATTACCTTGAAAAAAGAAATGGCGGAATACCTCGTTCCTAAAAGTGCGGTTGTTTTTGAAGAAGAAATTAAAAAAAGCCGTTTTATTACTTATTTACAGCACACCGAAGGTTTAGAAGATGCAAGAGCTTTTTGGGCAAAGATTAAACAAGAACATCCAAATGCTCGGCATCATGGTTGGGCTGCCGTAGCAAGCAAGCCATCAGATTCTCTACAATTTGGTTTTTCTGATGATGGCGAACCTGCTGGAACGGCAGGAAAGCCAATGTTGAGTGCATTGCAAGGTAGTCAATTAGGTGAAATCAGTGCGGTGGTGGTTCGCTATTATGGCGGTATTTTGCTTGGAACGGGCGGATTGGTTCGTGCTTACGGTAATGGCGTTCAACAAGCGTTAAAGCTGATTGAAAGCGAAATTAAAGTTGAACGAACCCTTTTTAAACTTAATTGTGACTATGGGCAGCTAAATTTAGTCCAACAACTTTGTGAAAAATATCAGGTTGAGATTTTATCTCAAGATTTTCAGGTAAATATTCATTTGATTTTAGGTATTAGTGAAAAAACAATAAAGGCGTTTTCTTCAGAATTAACGGAAAAGTCTTCAGGTAGATTAGTTATTCAACTTTTAGAGATAGGCGAATAGTTGTGCGTATTTTATCGATTATCCGAATTATTGGTATTCTTGTGATGTGTTTTTCAGGTACGATGCTAGTTCCTGCATTTGTTGCTCTGATTTATGGCGATGGGGGCGGTAAGGCATTTATGCAGGCTTTTGTGTTGAGTTTGACGGCAGGCACATTGCTTTGGTGGCCATGCCATCATCATAAGCAAGAATTACGATCTCGTGATGGTTTTTTGATCGTTGTGGCTTTTTGGTTAGTTTTAGGAAGCTTGGCAACATTGCCTCTTTTATTGTTCGATTCACCACATTTAACTATTGCTTCAGCCGTATTTGAAGCATTTTCTGGCTTAACTACTACTGGTGCAACGGTAATGAAGGGGCTGGATAATTTACCTAAATCTATTTTGTTTTATCGTCAGTTTTTACAATGGTTAGGTGGTATGGGGATTATCGTATTGGCTGTGGCGATAATTCCGCTGTTGGGAATTGGTGGGACACAATTATATCGAGCAGAATCTTCAGGCCCTCTTAAAGATCAAAAATCTTTGCCTAAAATTTCAGAAGTGGCAAAAGCTCTATGGATTATTTACGCTTCATTAACTGTTCTTTGTGCCATTGCATATTGGCTGTCAGGAATGAATCTTTTTGATGCCATTGGGCATAGTTTTTCAACAATTTCAAATGGAGGATTTTCAACGCACGATGCAAGTATCGGCTATTTTAATCAAGCTTCCATTTATTGGGTTACAACAATTTTTATGCTGATTGGCGGTGTTAATTTTAGTTTACATATTTCTGCTTTTCTTGCATTAGGTAAAAGAAATATTTGGCGAAATTATTGGAAAGATCCCGAATTTCGTTTTTTTCTAACAATGCAAATTATTTTTATCGGTATTGTATCTCTATCTTTATATAGTTACGGTTTAGTTTCAGATATGAACGAGGCTGTAACAAAAGGTGCATTACAATTAACATCAATGTCAATGACTGCTGGTTATACGATTTTTGATATTGATAATCTTCCTCCATTTATTGGGCTTTTACTGGTAATTTCTGCGGTAATTGGTGGTTGTGGTGGTTCAACAACTGGGGGATTAAAAGCGATACGGACACTTATATTGTGGAAACAAATCGATCGAGAACTGCATAGTCTAATTCATCCAAATTTAGTACAACCAATTCGAATAGGTAAAAATCGTCTAGCACTAAGAATGATAGAAAGTATTTGGGCATTTTTCATTATTTTTATACTAGTTTATTGGGGGTGTGTTTTTGCTGTTATTCTTTGTGGAATGAATGTTTTTGATGCGATGGGGGCAGTATTCGCCACATTAACGAATGCAGGACCGGGACTTGGTTTTATTCACGAAAGTTTTATTGATGTTCCAGAAAGTGCTAAATTAGTCTTTAGTTTTGCTATGATCTGTGGACGTTTAGAAATGTTTTCATTAATCGTGCTGTTTATTCCAAGCTATTGGAAAAAATAATTTTTGAAAAATTATTGTATTTTTGACCGCACTTTTAATGAAATGTTTATATTTCCATCAAAAGATCATTTTTTTAAATATTTTTACAAAAAGTACTTGCAAGGGTTTTTAAAATCCCTATAATGCACCGCACACAACGACGCACTGTTGTGAAGTTTTTTAAGTTTCCAAGTGCGTCGTTCTTTTTTGCTCTTTAACAATATATCAGACAATCTGTGTGGGCACTTGTTGATTGACTTGTTTTAAAAATATTTTTTAATTTTGAAGTCTTAATAGGTGCTTAACTGAAAATTCATAATTACTTTTTTAAGTAGTGTTTATTTATAGCTAAGCAGTATATTGAGCGATTGAACTTGAATTGAAGAGTTTGATCATGGCTCAGATTGAACGCTGGCGGCAGGCTTAACACATGCAAGTCGAACGGTAGCAGGAGGAAGCTTGCTTTCTTGCTGACGAGTGGCGGACGGGTGAGTAATGCTTGGGAATCTGGCTTATGGAGGGGGATAACGACGGGAAACTGTCGCTAATACCGCGTAGAATCGGAAGATGAAAGTGCGGGACTGTAAGGCCGCATGCCATAGGATGAGCCCAAGTGGGATTAGGTAGTTGGTGGGGTAAAGGCCTACCAAGCCTGCGATCTCTAGCTGGTCTGAGAGGATGACCAGCCACACTGGAACTGAGACACGGTCCAGACTCCTACGGGAGGCAGCAGTGGGGAATATTGCGCAATGGGGGAACCCTGACGCAGCCATGCCGCGTGAATGAAGAAGGCCTTCGGGTTGTAAAGTTCTTTCGGTATTGAGGAAGGTTGATGTGTTAATAGTACATCAAATTGACGTTAAATACAGAAGAAGCACCGGCTAACTCCGTGCCAGCAGCCGCGGTAATACGGAGGGTGCGAGCGTTAATCGGAATAACTGGGCGTAAAGGGCACGCAGGCGGTTATTTAAGTGAGGTGTGAAAGCCCCGGGCTTAACCTGGGAATAGCATTTCAGACTGGGTAACTAGAGTACTTTAGGGAGGGGTAGAATTCCACGTGTAGCGGTGAAATGCGTAGAGATGTGGAGGAATACCGAAGGCGAAGGCAGCCCCTTGGGAATGTACTGACGCTCATGTGCGAAAGCGTGGGGAGCAAACAGGATTAGATACCCTGGTAGTCCACGCTGTAAACGCTGTCGATTTGGGGGTTGGGGTTTAACTCTGGCGCCCGTAGCTAACGTGATAAATCGACCGCCTGGGGAGTACGGCCGCAAGGTTAAAACTCAAATGAATTGACGGGGGCCCGCACAAGCGGTGGAGCATGTGGTTTAATTCGATGCAACGCGAAGAACCTTACCTACTCTTGACATCCAACGAATCCGATAGAGATATTGGAGTGCCTTCGGGAACGTTGAGACAGGTGCTGCATGGCTGTCGTCAGCTCGTGTTGTGAAATGTTGGGTTAAGTCCCGCAACGAGCGCAACCCTTATCCTTTGTTGCCAGCGATACGGTCGGGAACTCAAAGGAGACTGCCAGTGATAAACTGGAGGAAGGTGGGGATGACGTCAAGTCATCATGGCCCTTACGAGTAGGGCTACACACGTGCTACAATGGCGTATACAGAGGGAAGCGAAGCTGCGAGGTGGAGCGAATCTCATAAAGTACGTCTAAGTCCGGATTGGAGTCTGCAACTCGACTCCATGAAGTCGGAATCGCTAGTAATCGCGAATCAGAATGTCGCGGTGAATACGTTCCCGGGCCTTGTACACACCGCCCGTCACACCATGGAAGTGGGTTGTACCAGAAGTAGATAGCTTAACCTTTAGGAGGGCGTTTACCACGGTATGATTCATGACTGGGGTGAAGTCGTAACAAGGTAACCGTAGGGGAACCTGCGGTTGGATCACCTCCTTACCAAAGACGAGAGACAGCGAGTGCTCACACAGATTGGCTGATAATTGTAGACAAATGAGCAGGAGAAAACATTACCCTTGGGTCTGTAGCTCAGGTGGTTAGAGCGCACCCCTGATAAGGGTGAGGTCGGTGGTTCAAGTCCACTCAGACCCACCACTCTGAGAGTGAGTGAAGCGAAAGGTGTAGTGTAAATAAATAATAACTAAAAGGTAAATAATTAGTTATTAAATTATGATGAAATGGGGATATAGCTCAGCTGGGAGAGCGCCTGCCTTGCACGCAGGAGGTCAGCGGTTCGATCCCGCTTATCTCCACCACTTATCATCGTTAAGTAAATTAGAAAAAGATAAATTAATAATGTATTAAGGTAGTGATTAAACTATTTTAAATATTAGGTTATTTTATTCTTAGTTTTAAGTTTAATTTTAAATTTAATTTTAATTTTAATTTTAATTTTTTTTAGTTTATTTAACGATGATAACTGAAAAGTTTTATCAACTGTTCTTTAAAAAATTGGAAACAAGCTGAAAACAAGAGATTTTCGAGAGAAAGTCTGAGTAGGCAAGATAGGAAAGTGAAAGAGAGAACTGAAAAGGAAACTCTAAAAACAAAACCTGTTTTGCATAAAATCTTGATTGAACAAAAGCAATCAAGTGTTTAGTTGAATGAAGATACGCATCAAATTGACCGCACTTTGAAGTGAAAACTTAAAGTGATTGAAAACATTTGAGGTTGTATAGTTAAGTGACTAAGCGTACAAGGTGGATGCCTTGGCAATCAGAGGCGAAGAAGGACGTGCTAATCTGCGAAAAGCTTGGATGAGTCGATAAGAGGCGTTTAATCCAAGATATCCGAATGGGGAAACCCAGTAGATGAAGAATCTACTATTAACAAGTGAATTCATAGCTTGTTGAGGCAAACCGGGAGAACTGAAACATCTAAGTACCCCGAGGAAAAGAAATCAACCGAGATTTCGTCAGTAGCGGCGAGCGAAAGCGAAAGAGCCAGTAAGTGATAGCAGTATAGTTAGGAGAATGTGTTGGGAAACACAATCAAAGAGGGTGATAATCCCGTATCTAAAAACCATATTGTGGTACTAAGCTAACGAGAAGTAGGGCGGGACACGTGATATCCTGTTTGAAGAAGGGGGACCATCCTCCAAGGCTAAATACTCCTGATTGACCGATAGTGAACCAGTACTGTGAAGGAAAGGCGAAAAGAACCCCGGTGAGGGGAGTGAAATAGAACCTGAAACCTTGTACGTACAAGCAGTGGGAGCCTGAAAGGGTGACTGCGTACCTTTTGTATAATGGGTCAGCGACTTATATTTTGTAGCGAGGTTAACCGAATAGGGGAGCCGAAGGGAAACCGAGTCTTAACTGGGCGAATAGTTGCAAGGTATAGACCCGAAACCCGGTGATCTAGCCATGGGCAGGTTGAAGGTTGGGTAACACTAACTGGAGGACCGAACCGACTAATGTTGAAAAATTAGCGGATGACTTGTGGCTGGGGGTGAAAGGCCAATCAAACCGGGAGATAGCTGGTTCTCCCCGAAATCTATTTAGGTAGAGCCTTGAGGTGACACCTTTGGGGGTAGAGCACTGTTTCGGCTAGGGGTCCATCCCGGATTACCAACCCGATGCAAACTACGAATACCAAAGAGTGATACTCAGGAGACACACGGCGGGTGCTAACGTCCGTCGTGGAGAGGGAAACAACCCAGACCGCCAGCTAAGGTCCCCAAGTCTATATTAAGTGGGAAACGAAGTGGGAAGGCTTAGACAGCTAGGATGTTGGCTTAGAAGCAGCCATCATTTAAAGAAAGCGTAATAGCTCACTAGTCGAGTCGGCCTGCGCGGAAGATGTAACGGGGCTGAAATATAGCACCGAAGCTGCGGCATCAGACGAAAGTCTGTTGGGTAGGGGAGCGTTCTGTAAGCGGATGAAGGTTAATCGAGAGGTTAGCTGGACGTATCAGAAGTGCGAATGCTGACATAAGTAACGATAAAACGGGTGAAAAACCCGTTCGCCGGAAGACCAAGGGTTCCTGTCCAACGTTAATCGGGGCAGGGTGAGTCGGCCCCTAAGGCGAGGCTGAAAAGCGTAGTCGATGGGAAACAGGTTAATATTCCTGTACTTGGTAAAGCTGCGATGTGGGGACGGAGTAGGTTAGGTTATCGCACTGTTGGATATGTGCGTTTAAGTTGGTAGGTGGGAAGTTTAGGCAAATCCGGACTTCTATTAAACACTGAGAGATGATGACGAGGCTCTAAGGAGCTGAAGTAACTGATACCACACTTCCAGGAAAAGCCACTAAGCGACAGGCTTTACTAAACCGTACTGAAAACCGACACAGGTGGTCAGGTAGAGAATACTCAGGCGCTTGAGAGAACTCGGGTGAAGGAACTAGGCAAAATAGCACCGTAACTTCGGGAGAAGGTGCGCCGGCGTAGATTGTAGAGATTTACTCTCGAAGGTTGAACCGGTCGAAGATACCAGCTGGCTGCAACTGTTTATTAAAAACACAGCACTCTGCAAACACGAAAGTGGAGGTATAGGGTGTGATGCCTGCCCGGTGCTGGAAGGTTAATTGATGGTGTAATCGAAAGAGAAGCACCTGATCGAAGCCCCAGTAAACGGCGGCCGTAACTATAACGGTCCTAAGGTAGCGAAATTCCTTGTCGGGTAAGTTCCGACCTGCACGAATGGCATAATGATGGCCAGGCTGTCTCCACCCGAGACTCAGTGAAATTGAAATCGCCGTGAAGATGCGGTGTACCCGCGGCTAGACGGAAAGACCCCGTGAACCTTTACTATAGCTTGACACTGAACATTGAATTTTGATGTGTAGGATAGGTGGGAGACTTAGAAGTAGTCACGCCAGTGATTATGGAGTCATCCTTGAAATACCACCCTTTAACGTTTGATGTTCTAACGAAGATTGCGGAACGTGGTCTCGGACAGTGTCTGGTGGGTAGTTTGACTGGGGCGGTCTCCTCCCAAAGCGTAACGGAGGAGCACGAAGGTTTGCTAATCACGGTCGGACATCGTGAGGTTAGTGCAATGGTATAAGCAAGCTTAACTGCGAGACAGACAAGTCGAGCAGGTACGAAAGTAGGTCATAGTGATCCGGTGGTTCTGAATGGAAGGGCCATCGCTCAACGGATAAAAGGTACTCCGGGGATAACAGGCTGATACCGCCCAAGAGTTCATATCGACGGCGGTGTTTGGCACCTCGATGTCGGCTCATCACATCCTGGGGCTGAAGTAGGTCCCAAGGGTATGGCTGTTCGCCATTTAAAGTGGTACGCGAGCTGGGTTTAGAACGTCGTGAGACAGTTCGGTCCCTATCTGCCGTGGGCGTAGGAGAATTGGTTGGGGCTGCTCCTAGTACGAGAGGACCGGAGTGGACGCACCACTGGTGTTCCGGTTGTGTCGCCAGACGCATTGCCGGGTAGCTAAGTGCGGAAGAGATAAGTGCTGAAAGCATCTAAGCACGAAACTTGCCAAGAGATGAGTTCTCCCTGTCTTTAAGACAGTAAGGGTTGTTTAAGACGAAGACGTAGATAGGTCTGGTGTGTAAGTGATGTGAGTCATTGAGCTAACAGATACTAATTGCCCGAGAGGCTTAACTATACAACGCTCAAGTGTTTTTGGGAAAAGAGCGAAAGAGAAGAGAAATTAACTAAACTAAACTAACTATTCAGCTTGTTGCCGATAAGAAGAGAGACGAAAAAAGTGAAGTCGTAAAAGAGAAGAAACAAAGAGAGAAGTTATCAAAGAATTATCCCGGCGGCGATAGTGCGGTGGAACCACCTGAGACCATACCGAACTCAGAAGTGAAACGCTGTAATGCCGATGGTAGTGTGGGGTTTCCCCATGTGAGAGTAGGGCACCGCCGGGTTATCAAATACAAATCTAAATCACATAAAAAAAGAAGAACCCCGGTCGAAAGGCTGGGGTTTTTTCTATCTTTAAATTTTAAAAAATTAGTAGAACACTCTTTGTGTCTGGCGATATCTCAATAGCAATACTGGGCAGGGATACCTCTTGTCCTTACATCAGTACCTTATTTACTAAGATAGAATAAAAAATAATCAATTTGCTCTCATTATAATGAGAGTGTTTATTCCTTTACAGGAATAAACAAACATCTTGTAAATAATGAACTTAAATCAGGAGAAAAGTGTATGCTTATCCCAATTTTTGAAAATGGTAAGAAAATACACTAAGATAGCTCTGGTAATAAGTACCAGTATGATTTAACCAATTCAATGGATCAATTTTCTTATTCTACAGATCTCAGTGCACAAATGCGTGATAAATCATCTATTACGACAACACGAAATCCAAATGGAGGGGGAATTTATGAGTAATTTCTTTAATTCTTTATTTTCTGATAAAGGAGAAATTAAAGGTATTGATAATCAATATTCTGTATCTGAAATCGTAGATATTCTTAAGGAAGAAGGTTATTCTATTAATGTAATACAAGATAATTTTTTGGTGTTTAGATTACAAGGTACGAATGTTGTAGTTGTTCCCCATGATGGAGGTGATATTCAATTTTGTATCATGTATGACGATGATGAGAACCGATTTTCATTAAGAAAAGTGAATAAAATAAATATTGATTATAGACTCGGAAAATTTTATTTAACAGATGATGATAAATTAGGAATCGAGCTTCTTTTGCGCAATGATGGTAATGGTGTAACTAAGTCTCAAATTATTCAAGGACTATCAGATATTTCTTTATTAAATGGATTAGCTAAGAAAGAATTTTGGTAAGTTATTAGTTCCATATCCTAAGATCAAATCAAATATGCTGCAGGTTATTTTACATCTGTCTTAGAAGAATTAAAAAAATCTCTCCAAATTCGAATATTAATCTAAGCCCCATTCGGGGTTTTTCTACACATCTTTTTCTACCTGTGCTACAATCCCACTAAAATTCTACCCTTAAAAACAAGAGAAATTATGACCGCACTTAATGTATTAATTTATCCTGATGATCATTTGAAGGTTGTCTGTGAGCCTGTTACTGAAGTTAATGATGCAATTCGTAAAATTGTTGATGATATGTTTGATACGATGTATCAAGAGAAAGGTATTGGTTTAGCTGCACCTCAAGTAGATATTTTGCAACGTATTATTACTATTGATGTTGAAGGCGATAAACAGAATCAGTTTGTTTTGATTAACCCTGAAATTTTGGCTTCTGAAGGCGAAACGGGAATTGAAGAGGGCTGTTTATCCATTCCGGGGTTCCGTGCATTGGTTCCTCGTAAAGAAAAAGTGAAAGTGAGAGCGTTAGATCGTGATGGTAAAGAATTTACTTTAGAGGCTGATGGTTTGCTTGCGATCTGTATTCAACACGAGATCGATCATCTTAATGGAATTTTATTTGTTGATTATCTTTCTCCACTTAAACGCCAACGTATTAAAGAAAAGTTGATTAAATATAAGAAGCAGATTGCGAAAAGCTAAAACGTAGGGTGGGCTTTAGCCCACCAATCATTTCAAAAAATGGTGGGCTGAAGCCCATCCTACTTCCTATCAATTACCATAACGTAGAACATTATGAAATCACTTAATATTATTTTTGCTGGCACGCCAGATTTTGCTGCACAGCATTTACAAGCTATTCTAAATTCTCAACATAATGTGATCGCTGTTTATACTCAACCAGATAAACCAGCTGGTCGCGGTAAAAAACTGCAAGCAAGCCCAGTCAAGCAACTTGCTGAGCAAAATAACATTTCCGTTTATCAACCTAAATCCTTACGTAAAGAAGAGGCACAGACTGAATTAAAAGCGTTAAATGTAGATGTAATGGTTGTTGTGGCTTATGGATTAATTTTACCGAAAGCTGTATTAGATGCCCCTCGTTTAGGTTGTTTGAATGTGCATGGTTCTATTCTTCCACGTTGGCGAGGTGCAGCACCCATTCAGCGTTCAATTTGGGCTGGTGATGCACAAACTGGTGTAACCATTATGCAAATGGATGAAGGTTTAGATACTGGCGATATGTTACACAAAGTCTATTGTGATATTTTACCGACTGAAACTTCAACGAGTCTTTATAACAAACTGGCGGAGCTTGCTCCATCGGCGTTAATCGATGTTTTAGATAATCTTGAAAATGGTAAATTTATAGCCGAAAAACAAGATGACAGCCAAAGCAATTATGCAGAAAAACTTTCTAAAGAAGAGGCTCAATTAGATTGGTCTCTTTCTGCAATGCAACTTGAGCGTAATATCCGTGCCTTTAATCCTTGGCCTATTGCTTATTTTTCAACAGAAGATAAGGATGGCAATGCTCAAACGTTAAAAGTATATCAAGCAGAAGTATTGCCTCATCAAGATAAACCAGTGGGAACTATTTTAAGTGCAGATAAAAATGGCATTCAAATTGCGACTGTCGATGGCATCTTAAACTTATTGCAATTACAGCCAGCAGGTAAAAAGCCTATGTCTGCACAAGATTTATTAAATGGCCGTGCAGAGTGGTTTACTATTGGTAAGGTGCTTGCATAATGAAAAAATTCTCTTCTAAAACTATCAAAGTAAAAAATTCAGTAAAAATGACCGCACTTTCGACCAGGGCTATCGCAGCAAACTTAATTTTGCAAGTATTGGATGAGGGCAAATCCTTGTCAGCGTTAATCCCAGAAGTGCAACTTTCTGTAAAAGCCCAAGATTTGCCTTTGTTACAAGAAATTTGTTTTGGCGTGTGTCGCGTATTGCCTCGCTTAGAGCAAATTATCAAACGTCTTGTAGATAAACCGCTTAAAGGTAAAACTCGTATTGTTCATTGCCTGTTACTTGTTGGGTTATATCAATTGCTTTATATGCGAGTGCCTGCTCATGCGGCAGTTGATGAAGTTGTGAACGCAACAAAATCATTAAAATCTGATAGTTTTAGAGGATTAGTGAATGCGGTTTTGCGTAGATTTTTACGTGAGCAAGATGAAATTTTGGCGATTATCGATAAAAATTGGCAAACGCTTCACCCTGAATGGTTTGTGAATAAATTAAAAAAAGCCTATCCGAATTGGCGTGAGATTATTGAGGCGAACAATCAGAAACCACCAATGTGGCTACGTGTGAATTCACAAAAAAACGCCCTTGAAACTTACCGCACTTTACTTGAAGAACAAGGTGTTTCTTTGAAAACAAGCCACCATCCTAATGCGCTATGTTTAGATATACCGATTGCGGTGCAAAAATTACCGCACTTTGAAGAAGGTGCTGTAACGGTACAAGATTTGAGTGCGCAATGGGCGGCAATGTTGCTTGAGCCTAAAAATGAGGAATGGATCCTCGATGCTTGTGCTGCACCCGGTGGTAAGACGACCCATATTTTAGAACTGGCACCTCAAGCTAATGTGATTGCATTAGATGTAGAATCTCATCGCTTAAAACGAGTAGAAGAAAATCTTGAACGTTTAAATCAGCAAGCGATAGTGGTTTGCGGCGATGCGAGTAAACCTGACGAATGGTTAGCTGAAATTGGTAAAAGTGCGGTAAAATTTGACCGAATTTTACTTGATGCACCTTGTTCTGCAACTGGAGTGATTCGCCGTCACCCCGATATAAAATGGTTACGCAAAGAAACCGATATCGCTCAGCTCGTTGAATTACAGAAGAAAATCCTGAGTGCACTTTGGGAAAAACTGAAGCCAAACGGTGTTTTGCTTTATGCGACTTGTTCTGTATTGCCAGAAGAAAATGGCGAACAAATCCAAGCATTTTTAAATGCTCACGCAGATGCGGAGTTATTGCCATTACCTGTTAGTGATGATAAAAGTGCGGTGGGTTTTCAATTCATTCCACAACCAAATAGTGGCGATGGGTTCTATTATGCTAAATTGCTTAAACGAGCATAAAGGAGAGCGATAATGAAAATTATCATTTTGGGTGCAGGTCAGGTAGGAACGACGCTTGCAGAAAACTTAGTCAGTGAAGATAACGATATTACCTTAGTGGATAATGAATCTCCTCAGTTACAAACATTGCAAGAAAAGCACGATTTGCGTGTGGTACAAGGCTCTCCATCATCTCCAAAAGTGCTTCGTGACGCAGGCGCGGCAGATGCCGATTTAATGGTTGCCGTGACAGCCTCCGATGAAATCAATATGGTCGCTTGCCAAATGGGCTATACATTATTTAATACGCCAATGCGAATTGCACGTATCCGTAATTCAGAATATTTACGTGAAAAAGACAAGTTGTTCAACAATGAAAATATACCTATTGATCATTTAATTTCGCCTGAAAATCTTGTCACTGATGAAATTACGCGTTTAATTGCTTATCCAGGTGCATTACAAGTTGCCCATTTTGCCAATAATCGTATTAGTATTGTTGTAGTGAAAGCTTATTATGGGGGGGCTTTGGTTGGATATGCACTTTCCGCATTTCGCGAACATATGCCACATATTGATTGTCGCATTATGTCTATTTTACGTAATGGCAAACCGATTCGTCCACAAGGCTCAACCATTGTAGAAGCTGGCGATGAAATCACGTTTATTTGCGCTACTGAACATATTAAGGCGATAATGGGAGAGTTACAACGTTTGGAGAAACCTTATAAGCGAGTAATGATTGTTGGTGGAGGAAATGTTGCTTTTGGCGTAGCAAAACGTTTGGAAAATTCTTGTACTGTAAAGCTTATTGAACGAGATTCAAACAGAGCGCAAGCCTTAGCAGAAAAGTTGCCAAAAACGTTAGTATTTAATGGAGATGCCTCAGACCAAAACTTGCTTTTTGAAGAACATATTGAAAGTGTGGATGTATTTCTTTCATTAAGTAGCGACGATGAAGCGAATATTATGTCAGCTTTGTTAGCCAAGCGTTTAGGTGCGAAAAAAGCAATGGTACTGATTCAACGGATTGCTTATATTAATCTTATTCAGGGAGGCACGATTGATATTGCGGTTTCTCCACAACAAGTAACGATTTCTGCTTTGTTAGGTCACGTGCGTAAAGGCGATGTAAAAAATGTGGCAACATTACGACATGGCATTGCCGAAGCCATTGAAATTGTTGCACACGGTAATGTCAATACTTCAAATATAGTAGGGCGAAAAATTGGTGAGTTGCGTTTGCCGATGGGAATCATTATTGGTGCTTTATTACGAGGGAATGATGTAATTATTGCTCGTCGTCAAGTGATTATTGAAGAAGGCGATCATATAGTGATTTATTTAAGTGATAAGAAAAATGTGCCAGAAATTGAGAAATTATTCCAACCAAGCGCATTCTTTATTTAGTTTTTTTACTTTTCAGAGTGATTTATTATAATAGTCGCTCTTTTTATGTAATTTTTGAAGGGGAACATTATTATGAATTTTATTAAAGAATTTCGCGAATTTGCAATGCGTGGCAATGTCGTAGATATGGCTGTCGGTGTGATTATTGGTAGCGCATTTGGCAAGATCGTAAGTTCACTTGTTAGTGATATTTTTACGCCCGTGTTGGGGATTTTAACTGGTGGTATTGATTTCAAAGATATGAAATTTGTATTAGCACAAGCACAAGGCGATGTTCCTGCAGTTACGTTAAATTATGGTTTGTTTATTCAAAATGTGATTGATTTTATTATTATTGCTTTTGCAATCTTTATGATGATCAAAGTAATCAATAAGGTAAGAAAACCAGAGGAGAAAAAAACTGCACCAAAGGCAGAAACATTGCTTACTGAAATCCGTGATTTATTAAAGAATAAATAATATTTAAAGAATGAAAGTTAGCAGAAATGCTGACTTTTTTTATTACTATTTTTTAAGCTATAATCAGCCCTCAATTTTAGGGAAATAAAATGGAAAAATATAATAAACTTCGCATTGAATGGGATTGTCGTCGAGGAATGCTGGAGTTAGATAAAATCATAATGCCTTTTTATTTGACGCATTTTCATGAATTAACGGATGACAAAAAAGATATCTTTATTCGTTTATTAGCAAGTACGGATTTGCAGTTATTTTCGTGGTTTTTTAATCTTGCGAAATCACAAGATGTAGAGCTTCAAATGATGGTTGAATATATTCAAAAAGTGCAGAAAATCATCATAAATTAAAATTATTGATTAGCGAATGAACTTTTTTAACACGCTTTTGTCTGAACAAGCAACAAGAGCTTGCTGTCTTGATATTAAGGCGTGTTAGATATTGGCATGGGAGAAATATGGCTGAACAGCTAACAGATCAGGCTTTGGTAGAAAGAGTACAGCAAGGGGATAAAAAAGCCTTCAATTTGTTGGTTTCGCGTTATCAAAATAAAGTAGCAGGGCTTTTGACCCGATATGTATCGCGTAACGATATTCCTGATGTGGTGCAAGAATCCTTTATAAAGGCTTATCGCTCAATTGAATCTTTTCGTGGCGAAAGTGCTTTCTATACATGGCTTTATCGAATTGCCGTTAATACGGCAAAAAATTATTTAACGGCTCAAGGTCGCCGTCCACCAAATGAAGATATTTTGGCAGAAGATGCTGAAAATTATGATGTGGGAACACACCTTAGGGATGTGGATACACCCGAAAATGAGATGTTGTCTAGTGAGTTAGAAAGAATTGTTTTTGATACTATTCATAACTTACCAGAAGATTTAAAAACTGCGATTACGTTACGAGAACTAGAAGGTTTAAGTTACGAAGATATTGCAGAAATTATGGATTGTCCTGTTGGTACGGTTCGTTCCCGAATCTTCCGAGCAAGGGAAATGATCGAAAATAAAATTCAACCTCTAATGTAGAGCGAATAACAATCGGAGTTTACTATGCAAAAAGAGCAGCTTTCAGCCTATATGGATGGAGAACAAGTCGAAACTGACTTGATAGATGCTTTATTAAGAGACGAAGAATTACAAGCGTCTTGGCATTCATTTCATACCGTTCGTTCAGTAATGCGTAAAGAAAGTGCGGTCTTTTTAGGGGCTGATTTTACCGCTAAAATGGCAGATTTGATTGAGTTAGAAGACGTGAAGAAAGTTGATGTCATTGCTGTGTCTCAACCTGAACCAGAAGACGCACATAATTCTGTATTTATGCAAAAATTAAAAGCGTTCTTTGCACCAATGACGCAAGTTGCTGTTGCTGCTGGTGTATGTTTAGTGGCAGTACTTGGTGTTCAATCTTTCAATAATAAAAACGATGCGTCTAATTTACCTGAGACTCCAGTATTGCAAACCTTGCCATTTAATAATGCGGTTCAAGAGGTTAGCTATAATGCGCCAAGTAAAGATACATTAACTTCAGATCAGCTTGAGAAAAAAAGTCGTCGCATTGGTGCAATGTTGCAAAATTATGAATTGCAACGTCGAATGCACTCTGATGCTTTAGATGTAAGTAGCAGTCAAGTAAGATAAATTGGTTTCCTTTGTTCAGATTATTGATTCACCACCTAATTGTTATTTAGTGTGGTGAATTTTTATCCTTTAGATTTCTATGAAAAAAATCCCATTAAAATTTACCGCACTTTCTCTTTCTTTGCTATTAAGTAGCATTGCTTCTGCTGAAGAGCTTTCTGCGAAGCAGTCTTTAGATAAAATGACACAAGCATTGGATAATCTCAATTATGAAATTGCCTTTG
This sequence comes from Haemophilus sp. HN_Hi16, assembly GCF_049823435.1. Classification (NCBI taxonomy): domain Bacteria; kingdom Pseudomonadati; phylum Pseudomonadota; class Gammaproteobacteria; order Pasteurellales; family Pasteurellaceae; genus Haemophilus; species Haemophilus sp. HN_Hi16. The sequence continues at coordinate 369,669 of NZ_CP187500.1, read as the reverse complement.
TGCAAACTACTCCCGCAAATATGGATTCGTTTCGTTATCGACATATCAAACAAGATAACAAAACTTACGCACAATTAGTTACTTTAGATGGCCATCAGCAAGAAATTATTCAGCGTGATAATTTAGTCAGTTATTTTCAGCCAAATGCACAAGCATTTACGCTTAATAGTGGCAATATAGTTGATGCGATGCCAGCAGTTGTGCGTGCAAATTTTGATAAGCTTTCTTCTGATTATGATTTCGTAAAATTAGGTAAAGATCGTGTTGCTGGGCGTTTCGTTGATACGATTAGAATTGTGCCTAAAGATGATTTTCGGTATCAATATTTGGTGTTTGTCGATGAAGAAAATGGCTTGTTATTGCGCAGTGATATGCTTGATCGTGAAGGCAAGCTACTCGATCAATTCAGAGTCGTAACACTTTATATTGATGACAGATTAAGAGGATTAACCGATTATATTAATAAAGTGTCAATGCCACCTTTATTGAAAGAAAGTAAAAATAAACAAACTTCAAATATAACTTGGTCAGCGGGATGGTTACCAAGAGGTTTTTCTTTGAGGCGGTATACACAAGAAGTATTAGAAAATGAAATCATAGATAGCGCATTATATAGCGATGGTTTATTTACTTTTACGTTGTTTGTTTCTAATGTAGGCTCTAATGACTTACCAGAAAATACTTGGAAACAAGGGGCCTATACGATTTATAGTGAAGTGATCGGTGGAAAAGAAATTACTTTTATTGGGCAATTACCAATCTCGACGGCAAAGCGCATTGTGCAAGAAGTCAAATTTTGATAAAAAGTGCGGTAATTTTTTACGATATTTTTATCAATAACTGATTTTGAGTTAGGCATTGACTAAGATTCGCTCGTTTTTACGTGCGAATTTTTATTTTCTTAATTTTATTAATTCTACTTGATGATTATGACCTTTTTTTAGAATTAAATTTGCTCGCTCACGGGTTGGAAGAATGTTTTGATTGAGATTTAATCCGTTAATTTCATCCCAGATTTTACTTGCCGTCGCGATAGCCTCTTCTTTTGATAAGCTTGCGTAATGTTTAAAGTAAGAATTAGGATCGTTGAATGCACTTTCGCGGAATTTCAGAAATCGTTTGATATACCATTCTTTCAATAATTTTTCTTCAGCATCAACATAAATAGAGAAATCCACAAAATCTGATACGAATGTTTGATCGGTTTTATTATTACCCGTTTGAAGTACATTCAAGCCTTCTAAAATAAGAATGTCAGGTTTATCTACCACATCAAATTTATCGGGAATAATATCGTATGTTAAATGAGAGTAAATTGGTGCTGTAACATTGCTTTTACCTGATTTTACATCCGCTAAAAAGCGAATGAGTTTAGGTGTGTCATAAGAAACGGGAAAACCTTTCTTTTGTAAAAGATTATCTTGTTTAAGCTTGTTTAATGGATAAAGAAACCCATCTGTTGTGATGAGATCAACTTTTCTTTCAGTTGGCCAATGAGAAAGTAGAGATTGTAGAATACGTGCAGAAGTGCTTTTCCCAACAGCGACACTGCCAGCAATACTAATTATGTAAGGTGTTTTGGCATTATTTCTGCCTAAAAAACGATGTAGTACCGTTTGGCGATGTAAATTTTCATCAATGTAATAGTTAATAAGACGAGTTAATGGTAGGTAAATTGTACTTACTTCATCTAATGAAAGGTCTTCATTAAAGCCTAAGAGTGGTTTGAGATCCTGTTCTGTCAATTTTAATGGAACGGATTTACGTAATTCCGCCCATTGTTCACGATTAAAGCTTAAAAAAGGTGTTTGCTGAGTTGAAAATTCCACAATAATTTTATTTGATGGCTAAATAAACAGAGAAAAATATACGCTATAAATAAAAATTTAGCATTCATTTTTCATTAAATGTACGCTAATTTGATTAAAAAATCACTTTTTTGATTGTGATTTAAACGAATAATCAAAAAAATAAACTTTTTTATAAAAAATACTTGTCAGTTAAAGTTTTTTCCATATAATACGCCTCACTTGCTTACGACACGCCGACTTAGCTCAGTAGGTAGAGCAACTGACTTGTAATCAGTAGGTCATCAGTTCGATTCCGATAGTCGGCACCATTCTTTCGTATCAAGTATTCATTTAGTGTGGAGGGGTTCCCGAGCGGCCAAAGGGGGCAGACTGTAAATCTGTTGGCTCAGCCTTCGAAGGTTCGAATCCTTCTCCCTCCACCATCTTTTAGATGGATCCTGATGGGACAGACGAATTTAGGACTTGCGGGCATCGTATAATGGCTATTACCTTAGCCTTCCAAGCTAATGATGCGGGTTCGATTCCCGCTGCCCGCTCCAGACGCTGATATAGCTCAGTTGGTAGAGCGCACCCTTGGTAAGGGTGAGGTCGGCGGTTCAAATCCGCCTATCAGCACCAGTCTTATAATTCCTCATCCTTATATCAATCAGCAAATAAATTTATTGGTTAATGTGGTTTAATTTACCCATCGATAACCGTGTCTATTTAGAGGGACTATTTCAATGTCTAAAGAAAAATTTGAACGTACAAAACCGCACGTAAACGTGGGTACAATCGGCCACGTTGACCACGGTAAAACAACTTTAACAGCAGCAATCACAACCGTATTAGCAAAACATTACGGTGGTGCAGCGCGTGCATTTGACCAAATCGATAACGCGCCAGAAGAAAAAGCGCGTGGTATTACCATCAACACTTCACATGTTGAATACGATACACCAACTCGCCACTATGCACACGTAGACTGTCCAGGACACGCCGACTATGTTAAAAACATGATTACCGGTGCGGCGCAAATGGATGGTGCTATTTTAGTAGTAGCAGCAACAGATGGTCCTATGCCGCAAACTCGTGAACACATCTTATTAGGTCGCCAAGTAGGTGTACCATATATCATCGTATTCTTAAACAAATGCGATATGGTAGATGACGAAGAGTTATTAGAATTAGTAGAAATGGAAGTACGTGAACTTCTTTCTCAATATGACTTCCCAGGTGACGACACGCCAATCGTACGTGGTTCAGCATTACAAGCATTAAACGGCGTAGCAGAATGGGAAGAAAAAATCCTTGAGTTAGCAAACCACTTAGATACTTACATCCCAGAGCCAGAGCGTGCGATTGACCAACCGTTCCTTCTTCCAATCGAAGATGTGTTCTCAATCTCAGGTCGTGGTACAGTAGTAACTGGTCGTGTAGAACGTGGTATCATCCGTACAGGCGATGAAGTAGAAATCGTCGGTATCAAAGATACAGCGAAAACTACTGTAACAGGTGTTGAAATGTTCCGTAAATTACTTGACGAAGGTCGTGCAGGTGAAAATATCGGTGCATTATTACGTGGTACCAAACGTGAAGAAATCGAACGTGGTCAAGTATTAGCGAAACCAGGTTCAATCACACCACACACTGATTTTGAATCAGAAGTATACGTATTATCAAAAGATGAAGGTGGTCGTCATACTCCATTCTTCAAAGGTTACCGTCCACAATTCTATTTCCGTACAACAGACGTAACTGGTACAATCGAATTACCAGAAGGCGTGGAAATGGTAATGCCTGGTGATAACATCAAGATGACAGTAAGCTTAATCCACCCAATCGCGATGGACCAAGGTTTACGTTTCGCAATCCGTGAAGGTGGCCGTACAGTAGGTGCGGGTGTTGTTGCGAAAATCATCAAATAATTGATGGATTCCTGAATGTCTTAAAGATAAAAGACAGAAGAAACAAAAAGAAAAGTGCGGGGAAAATTCTCCGCACTTTTTTATTTTATATATGTAAATATTTACTAAATTATCTGATTTTGGATTAGAACTAAATGCTCACTGGTCATCTAAATATCCTGTTGCAGTTTGGTTTATGTTACCCCTAGGAATGGTATTGCCGGTGGTATCTTTACCCCATCACTGACAACAGGCGCAGGCATTGGCACAATGCTTTGGGATCTAAGTGGTGGTATGGTTGATCAACGTTTTTTGGTGATTTTATGTATGGTGGCATTTTTAGCTGGCTGCACACAATCGCCAGTTACAGCCAGTGTTATTGTAATGGAAATGACAGGTGCACAACCCGTTCTCATTTGGCTCTTGATTTCCAGCATTATTGCATCCATAATCTCGCACCAATTTAGCCCAAAACCATTTTACCACTTTGCTGCAGGCTGTTTTCTCCAGCAAATGCAAGCTCGCCAAGCCGAAGAATTACGTAGCAAAACCGAACAAGAGAAATAAAAATGCCTCAAAATCTACCGCACTTTTACCGCGGCCGTTTTTCTGTTGCACCAATGTTAGATTGGACAACACGCCATTGTCGTTATTTTCATCGCCAATTTTCAAAGCACGCATTACTTTACACTGAAATGGTCACAGCACCAGCGATTATCCACGCAAAATATGACCACTTGGATTTTGATTTACAAGAAAATCCCGTTGCGTTACAGCTGGGAGGAAGCGATCCTGAACAACTCAAATATTGCGCAAAACTTGCTGAGGAACGAGGCTATCACGAAATTAATCTTAATGTAGGATGCCCTTCTGATCGCGTACAAAATGGAATGTTTGGTGCTTGCTTAATGGCGAAAGCAGATTTGGTGGCAGACTGTGTAGAACAAATGCAAAGTGCGGTCAAAATTCCAGTCACTGTGAAAACGCGTATTGGCATTGATGAATTAGACAGCTATGAATTTTTATGTGATTTTATTGAAAAAGTTCAAGGAAAAGGTTGCCAAGAGTTTATTATCCACGCACGAAAAGCTTGGCTTTCGGGGTTAAGTCCCAAAGAAAATCGAGAAATTCCGCCATTAGATTATACTCGGGTGTATCAACTAAAACGTGATTTTCCACATCTAACTATTGCAATTAATGGTGGTATAAAAACCATTGAAGAAATGAAGCAACATTTGCAATATGTGGACGGCGTGATGGTTGGGCGAGAGGCCTATCAAAATCCAAGTTTACTTGGGCAAATTGACCAAGCCTTATTTGATCCTAACGCACCAATTATTACCGCTCATGAAGCGGTACGGTCAATGCTTCCTTATATTGAACAACAACTTAGCCAAGGCATACACCTGAATCATATCGTCCGTCATATATTAGGCGCATTCCAAAATTGCAAAGGTGCTCGTCAATGGCGACGCTATTTAAGCGAAAATGCGTTTAAACAAGGCGCAGGAATTGAAGTGGTTGAAACAGCCTTAAGCTTTGTAGAAAGCTAATCCTAAAAACAAAATAAGCCGCAAAAGTGCGGCTTATTTTTCAGCTGTTTTTCTTACGCAATACGCATTTGAAAAATCACCAATTCAGCTTGACAACAAAAAGTGAAATTTGCCTTTAATAAATAACCATCATCCACTTTTGTAATTTCAGTTGTTATAGGGGGCATAAGCCGACCCTATAAATAATATCACTTTGGGTTTTAGAGATAACTAAAACTCAAACTGAACTGACATTCTATAGTTTCTGCCTGGAGCGTAGAAACGATTGATACCTAATCCCGTATCTTGATTAATCATATTACTTGTACCAAATGGTCTAATTGATCTCGCAGAGTCCCAAGTAATATATTTTCTATTGGTTAAATTATATACCCCTGCTCTTAAAGTAAGATTTTTAATTGGTTTGATATATCCTAACAAATCAATGGTTGTATAAGATTCACTTCTCCATTTAATTGTGCTGTCTTTTTTTCTTTCTTCTTTATAGAACATATTATAAGTATCTTCTGCATTTTTGGCAGAGACGTGAGTAAAGTACAGGTCTAAGCCAAATTTATCAGCAGGATGAGCATAACTCACGCCATAAACAGAGGTTTTTGGTTGAATAGCATTCATTGGTACATTGCCATCTATTTTACCTTTTTGATAAGTAAACTTATAACTTAGGCTCAAACCATCAAGGAATTGAGTCATCTTTCCTAAAGAGATTTGCGACGCAATTTCCAAACCAGTTACTTTAGCATTTGGTCTATTTACATTTTGATATGTGTGATATGGCGTCAGTTTTGAATGTCTCTGAACGTTATAAAGACCTTTATAGGCTAAATCAATAAAATTACGATAGCGTGTGTCAAAAACAGAAGTCGTCACGTAACCTATTTCGTTATGTAAGGTTAAAGCTAGCTCTTTTGTTTTTGCCGTTTCTGCTTGAAGATCTCTATTTGGTCGAATAGAAAAATCTGGATGCAAGAAAGTGAAGTAAATTTCATCACTTGTTGGTGCACGGAATGCTTTACCATATTTTGCTTGTAAGCGTAACCAACTTAATGGATCAAGCGTTGTCCCCACAGAGTAAGAGCTTGCAGAGAATTTTTTGGGTTGAGCAAATTCTTTAATATTTGCGGCAGCATTGGCTTCTTTTTTCTTTAATTCTTCGGGGGTTTCTTCCTCTTTAAATTCAGGCTTTTTTACATAAAGATTAGCGACTATATCATCAGGGATTTTTGGTGTTTTTCCAGGAATATATTCTGGTTCATATTTCACTCGATCATAACGATAACCTAAATTAAAAGCTACATAGTTATTCACACGGAAATCATTAATAAAATATAACGCACCTGTTTTCGTTTTCACTGGAATGAGGAAAGAGAACACATTGACATTATTACATAATGTACTCGTCCGTTCTGGATTTAACGTTGGTTTCGCATTAAGAACCGTTGTTGAAGGTGGCAAAAAGGTCTCACAACTATGTGGATATTGTGCCCACCATTTTACATTCATTGGGGAATCACCAGAAATATTGGTCATTGATTTTTCCATTTCAGACCACAAGCCACCATAAGACAAATCGTGCTGTGTTTTACCTAATTCAAGATGTTTTGTTAAGTCAAGGTTAATTTGTTTAGTTTCACTTGTTAAGTCACGTTGCGACCAAAGATTAGTCTGATAACCTTTTTTATTTGGCATAAATAGGTATGGCCCAGATAGCTGATTATTAGCTTTAACTGCTGTTTTGGCATATTTTTTGCCGTTTTTGTAAATTACCTCAAAAGGAATATCTTCAGTAGTTCCATCTTTGTTAAAGCCTTGAATTTTTCCATAGTCGCAATTTAAGCCATCACAACTAAAAAGATAATTGACGTTAGTCGGCAATCTTTGTTCATCAGAGATAACGTTTTTATGTGCTTCAGATAATAGATCGTATTTTTTGCCATTGATTTCAAAGGTGTTTTCTTTTTGACGAGTTTCTATTATATAAGTACAAGCATCGCCATCATCTTCTTCACAATATTTCTGAATGGTGGCATTTGGATGTTTGGATCTAATTTTATCCCAATCAACTCTTTTCCAAGGATATTTCCCTGTTTGGGTTAATTCCGTTGTTTTTTCTTTTGCTGTATTCTTTTGATCAATATCTTTATATTTAACAGGATTACCATCTTTCCCAATAAGTTTATTTTCATTGTTATATTTCATTCCAAGCGGATTTCCAGCCAAGGCACATTTGTCATTCCCATCACAGTAATCGTCTGTTCTTGCTCGGGTTGTAATTTTTTGTTGGGAATAGGTGATTTTCAATGTATCCCAAAGCGGTGTTGTTGTGAAGTTTTCATAAGTAAACGCAAGATTTTTACGATCCACTTTATCATTGGTATGGCGTAATTCTACCTCGTCATAGGTCATATACTCCGTGTTTGGTTTTAGAGTATAAGAAAAGTCATGACCTTTAGACGTTTGTTTATATAAATCTACCACTACAGACAAGCGGTGATTTTCAGTGGGTTGAAAAGCAAATTTTAACAGTTTACTTTCTTGCGTTCTTCGATAAGGATCGGCTTTTTCTCTTTCTCTACCTTGTATTCTATCGTTATAATTTTTATAACCATAGTTTTCTAATTCATGGCCTTTACGTGATGTAATTACTGCAATTGCATCAAAATATTTATAACGCCCAGCAAGAGAGAGTGTTTGAAGATTTTGGTTATCTGCTGTGTTATAGCCTCTTTTATAGGAAGCATAGTAATTTTTGTTAAGTAAATAATCTCTTGCATCTTTTGTATCAAAACTTACTGAACCACCTAATGCACCACTCCCTGATTTTAGCGAGTCTGCGCCTTTACGAATAGTTACTTGTTTGAGGGTTTCAATCTCTGCAGTGTTTCTCGTGTTATTGAAGTTTCCATAGCCTTCAAAAAGCTCTTTAAAACCTTGTGAGGAAATTGTTTCTGCTTGATGCAATCCATCTATTTGAACGGCTACACGATTTTCATCTACTCCTCGAACGGCAAAGCCACTATTCCCAAAACGTCCCGCCTCTACGACAGTAATCCCTGTTTCATAACGTACGAGATCTTTAACATCTTGTGCCTGTTCTTTTTCTAATTTTTTTGCTGATTTTACTGTTTCAGCAATTTTTGGTGGTGTTTTCGAATCACTATTTTCGGTAGAACCAGATACATTTATTTGTTCTAGTTGTTCAGAAAGATTACTATTTTGGTTGGTTGGTTGGTTGGTTGGTTGGTTGGTTGGTTGGTTGGTTGGTTGGTTGGTTGGTTGGTTGGTTGGTTGGTTGGTTGGTTGGTTGGTTGGTTGGTTGGTTGGTTGGTTGGTTGGTTGGTTGGTTGGTTGGTTGGTTGGTTGGTTGGTTGGTTGGTTGGTTGGTTGGTTGGTTGGTTGGGCAGCATAGGCTGTGCTTGCATTTAATGCAAATGCAATAGAGCAAGCAAGCAGGCTGAATTTAAAGTTGGTCATAGGTTTCCTTATTTTTAATGATAATAATTGTCATATATTAAATAATTCAATTTATCTAATCAATATCAAAATGAAAAAGTATAATAAGTACAAAATCCTAATTGCTTTGTATGAGCATAAAAGAAAATTATTTTGACCGCACTTTTGTTTGTAAGCCGTATTTTAAAATCATCAAAATGCAAATTTTAATCACTCTTTTATCGACTGCGTAGATTTCTTTAGTAATTGTAGGGTGGGCTTTAGCCCACCAACAAACAATCGTAAGATATTTTGGTGGGCTGAAGCCCACCCTACGTTTGGGATAGGTTCAAAATAAGCCGCAAAAGTGCGGCTTATTTTTCAGCTGTTTTTCTTACGCAATACGCATTTGAAAAATCACCAATTCAGCTTGACAACAGAAAGTGAAATCTGCCTTTAATAAATAGCCATCATCCACTTTTGTAATTTCAGATTGAATTTCACAAGGTTCACTTTCTACATCACGCGCTTTCTGGGTAAAAAATGCGAGCGCTTCTTGCGCTTGTTCTTCACCGTCATAAATATATTCAATAACCTGACTACAATCACGATTATCGAAAAGTGATTTCATATCAAATGTGTTACAACCTACACATTCAATCGGTTTTTCAGTTTGAATTGCCATAATATTATCCCTTTTATTCAGATTATTTTGCAGCAACAAAACCTACTGCTTCATACACTTTCGCCAAGGTTTCTTGGGCTTTTGCACGCGCTTTTTCCGCACCTTGTCGTAAGATATTATCTAATAAAGCTTCATCATCACGATATTGATGGAAACGTTCTTGTAAACCAGCAAGTAAAGTTGAGACTTCATCCGCTACTGCAGTTTTTAAATGTCCGTACATTTTACCTTCAAATTCTTTTTCAAGATCAGCAATTGGCTTATCCGTAACCGCAGAAAGAATATCTAAAAGATTGGATACCCCCGCTTTATTTTGCACATCATAACGAACAACTGGCGGCTCATCTGAATCTGTTACGGCACGTTTAATTTTCTTCGCCACAGATTTTGGATCTTCTAAAAGTGTCACTACATTGTTGCGGTTATCATCTGATTTTGACATTTTCTTTTCAGGATCTTGCAATGACATAATACGCGCACCTGCTTTTCCAATGAAAATTTCAGGAATGGTAAAAATATTGCCATAGAGCGCATTAAAGCGATTTGCAATATCACGCGTAATTTCTAAGTGTTGTTTTTGGTCATCGCCAACAGGCACGCTTTTTGCTTGATAAAGTAAAATATCCGCCGCCATTAACACAGGATAATCAAACAAACCCACGTTAATATTTTCTTCATAACGCGCTGATTTATCTTTGAATTGCGTCATTCGGCTCATTTCACCAAAATAAGTGTAGCAGTTTAACACCCAGTTTAATTGCGTGTGTTCTGGAACGTGAGATTGAACAAAAATAGTACTTTTATTTGGATCAATTCCGCACGCCAAATAAAGAGCAAGCACATCAAGCGTTGCTTTGCGAAGGGCAACAGGATCTTGACGCACAGTGATCGCATGTAAATCAACTACGCAGAAAATACATTCATAATCCTCTTGCATTTTCACCCAGTTGCGCAACGCGCCCAAATAATTTCCGATAGTTAATTCACCAGAAGGCTGCACGCCACTAAAAACAATTGGTTTTGCCATAATCAATCCTTAATACCTTAAAACTGTTCGCTCATCATATCAGAAACTCTAGGCTTTTTTAATGTTCGAGTTCAAAAGCTAGGTTAAAAATGCTATATTTAACGGAAACGTTTTCCTACTATTTTCTAATGAAAAACTACCACGATATTGTTCTTGCCCTTGCTGGCGTGTGCCAATCAGCAAAATTGGTTCATCAACTTGCAACAGAAAGCCGAGCAGATTCAGATACATTTTTAACCGCACTTAATAGCCTTTTCATTACCCAACCACAACAAATCGAAGATGTTTTTGGTGGGGAAGTTCGTCATTTAAAATTAGGTCTAGAAACCTTAATTCATCAGCTCAACGCGCAAGGTGATCAAAATTTAACTCGCTATTGGCTAAGCCTTTTGGCATTAGAAGGGAAATTATCGAAAAATCCCGATGCCAAACAAACATTAGGCAATCGAATTTCTCGCCTAAAAGAACAGGAAATTCATTACGCTCGCGATAGTGAAACAATGCTATCTATTATGGCAAATATTTACAGCGACGTTATTAGCCCATTGGGCAAAAAAATTCACATACTAGGCTCACCTGATTATTTGCGACAAGAACTCGTGCAAAATAAAATTCGTGCAGTGCTACTTGCAGGCATTCGCTCTGCTGTGCTATGGAAACAAATGGGCGGAACAAAATGGCAAATTTTATTTTTCCGCAGAAAATTACTTGCCACCGCAAAACAGATTTATTCTTCTATTTATTAATACAATTCTGGAGCAAACATTTATGCAACTCTCTACACTGACCGCACTTTCTCCTCTTGATGGTCGTTATCAAGATAAAGTAACGCCATTACGTGCTATTTTTAGCGAATTCGGGTTAATGAAATTCCGTGTAGCTGTGGAAGTTCGTTGGTTACAAAAATTAGCTTCAACGGCAGACATTACTGAAGTACCGACATTTTCTATGCAAGCAAATGCTTTTTTAGATGGAATTGTGGCTAATTTTAATGAAACAGATGCTGCGCATATTAAAGAAATTGAACGCACAACTAATCACGATGTAAAGGCCGTTGAATATTTTCTGAAAGAGAAAATTCAAAATGAAGTGGAACTAATGAACGTTTCCGAATTTATTCACTTCGCTTGCACCTCAGAAGATATTAACAACCTCTCTCACGCATTAATGTTAAGTACCGCTCGTGACGAAGTGATTTTACCAGAATGGAAAAAATTGATTGATGAAATCACTCGTCTTGCAGAAGAATATAAAACGATCCCATTACTTTCTCGCACACATGGTCAGCCAGCTTCACCAAGCACAGTGGGCAAAGAAATGGCGAATGTCGTTTACCGCCTAAAACGTCAATTTAAACAACTTCAGAACGCGGAAATCTTAGGTAAAATCAATGGTGCGGTAGGTAACTACAATGCACATTTATCAGCATATCCTAATATTGATTGGCATAAATTCAGCGAAGAATTTGTCACTTCATTAGGTATTCAATGGAATCCTTATACCACGCAAATTGAGCCGCACGATTACATTGCTGAATTTTTTGATGCAGTAGTACGCTTTAATACCATTATCATTGATTTTGATCGTGATTTATGGGGATACATTGCATTAAATCACTTTAAACAACGAACTATTGCAGGCGAAATTGGTTCTTCAACCATGCCACATAAAGTCAATCCAATTGATTTTGAAAACTCAGAGGGCAATCTAGGGTTAGCCAATGCAGTAATGACCCATTTAGGTCAAAAATTACCAATTTCTCGCTGGCAGCGTGACTTAACGGATTCAACCGTATTACGTAATTTAGGCGTAGGATTAGGTTATTGTTTGATTGCTTATGCTTCAACGCGCAAAGGAATTAGTAAACTTGAAGTAAATCAACCGCACTTATTAGAAGAACTCAATCAAAACTGGGAAGTTTTAGCTGAACCAATTCAAACCGTAATGCGCCGCTATGGAATAGAAAAACCTTACGAAAAATTAAAAGAATTAACGCGAGGTAAACGAGTGACAGAACAAGCTATGCGTGAATTCATTGATAAGTTGGCTATTCCACAAGAAGAAAAATTACGTTTACAAAAATTAACACCCGCTACTTATATTGGGGCTGCAGTGGAATTAGTAGAGAAGCTATCATAGGAATTTGGCTCTTTTTCCAACAATATTCTTTACAAGAACATAGCTTTTCTCTATAATCCTGTGCCTGTGTTAGTCAATCTAACAAATTTCTGGTTGGTGCTTGACCTATTCAAGCCCCATCCAAGACCGTAGGGGAGTAATCTTAATTATCCTACGTAGATGGTGAACAGAATAAGAATTTTTCTTGCTTCTGGGCGCCGAAGTCATCCTAGTCTTAGGATTAGGTAAATTAATTCCGAGTAATCGGAGTGTATTCAGGAGCTAAAAGCCAATGGCATTAAATCTTCAAGACAAACAAGCAATTGTTGCTGAAGTAAATGAAGCAGCCAAAGGTGCACTTTCAGCAGTAATCGCGGATTCTCGCGGTGTAACTGTTGAGAAAATGACTGAATTACGTAAATCAGCACGTGAAGCTGGCGTTACAATGCGTGTAGTTCGTAATACTTTATTACGTCGCGCAGTTGAAGGCACAGATTACGAATGCTTAAAAGATACGTTTGTAGGTCCAACACTTATCGCGTTCTCTAACGAACACCCGGGCGCAGCTGCTCGTTTGTTCAAAGAGTTTGCTAAAGCAAACGATAAGTTTGAAATTAAAGGTGCAGCCTTTGAAGGTAAAATCCAAGATGTTGAATTCTTGGCAACATTACCAACTTACGAAGAAGCGATTGCACGTTTAATGGGCACAATGAAAGAAGCTGCAGCAGGCAAACTTGCTCGCACCTTCGCGGCATTACGCGACAAATTACAAGAAGCAGCTTAATCATTAAGCGTTTCTTACTTCATCTAACTTTATTTATTTTAGGAATTGATTGTTATGTCATTAACTAACGAACAAATCATTGAAGCGATTGCTTCAAAAACTGTAACTGAAATCGTTGAATTAATCGCAGCGATGGAAGAAAAATTCGGTGTTTCAGCAGCGGCAGCAGTAGCAGCAGCTCCAGCAGCAGGCGGTGCAGCGGCAGCAGAAGAAAAAACTGAATTCGACGTTGTACTTAAATCTGCAGGTGCTAACAAAGTAGCAGTAATTAAAGCAGTACGTGGTGCAACTGGTTTAGGCTTAAAAGAAGCTAAAGATTTAGTTGAATCTGCTCCAGCTAACTTAAAAGAAGGCGTTTCTAAAGAAGAAGCTGAAGCACTTAAGAAAGAATTAGAAGAAGCGGGTGCAGAAGTAGAAGTTAAATAATTTCTATTTTAACCACTTTAAAATTCAAAAAACCGATGGGAAACCGTCGGTTTTTTTCTTATCTAAAAGTCTGTTATAGCTTTTACTTAAAAACTTACCATTCGCTATCTTTCTACGATAGAATATTACCCATTATTGATGAATAAAGAGAAAATCTATGACAAAAAAAGCATTAAGTGCGGTAATTTTAGCAGCTGGAAAAGGAACTCGCATGTATTCTGATTTACCTAAAGTGCTACATACAATCGCTGGTAAACCAATGGTAAAACACGTGATTGATACCACCCATCAATTAGGCTCAGAAAATATTCATTTAATCTATGGTCACGGTGGGGACTTAATGCGTACCCATCTTGCAAATGAACAAGTAAACTGGGTATTACAAACAGAACAACTTGGCACAGCACATGCAGTTCAACAAGCGGCACCTTTCTTTAAAGATAACGAAAATATTGTTGTGCTTTACGGCGATGCACCGTTAATAACGAAAGAAACATTAGAAAAATTAATTGAAGCGAAACCAGAAAATGGCATTGCATTGCTTACCGTAAATTTAGATAACCCAACAGGCTATGGACGAATTATCCGTGAAAATGGGAATGTTGTAGCAATTGTAGAACAAAAAGATGCAAATGCAGATCAACTAAATATTAAAGAAGTAAATACTGGCGTGATGGTATCCGATGGTGCAAGTTTCAAAAAATGGCTAGCTCGTGTAGGCAATAATAATGCTCAAGGCGAATATTACTTAACGGATCTTATTGCTCTCGCAAACCAGGATAATTGCCAAGTGATTGCCGTACAAGCAACAGATGTCATGGAAGTTGAAGGTGCAAATAATCGCTTACAATTAGCCGCACTTGAACGTTATTTTCAAAATAAACAAGCCTCCAAATTATTACTTGAAGGCGTAATGATCTACGATCCCGCTCGCTTTGACCTACGTGGAACATTAGAGCATGGAAAAGATGTGGAAATCGACGTTAATGTTATTATCGAAGGTCGTGTTAAACTCGGCGATCGCATAAAAATTGGCGCAGGTTGCGTATTGAAAAATGTTGTTATTGGCAATGATGTAGAAATAAAACCCTATTCTGTGCTAGAGGATTCTGTAGTGGGAGAAAAAGCCGCAATTGGTCCATTTTCTCGTTTACGCCCAGGTGCAGAACTCGCAGCTGAAACGCATGTCGGTAACTTTGTAGAAATTAAAAAATCTACCGTTGGTAAAGGCTCTAAAGTAAATCATTTAACTTATGTTGGCGATTCAGAAATCGGTTCAAATTGTAATATTGGTGCGGGTGTTATCACCTGTAACTACGATGGTGCAAATAAATTTAAAACGATCATCGGTAATGATGTATTTGTGGGATCTGATACACAATTAGTCGCGCCAGTGAAAGTCGCAAGTGGTGCAACTATTGGTGCAGGCACAACAATTACACGTGATGTAGGCGAAAATGAATTAGTGATTACAAGAGTTGCTCAACGACATATTCAAGGTTGGCAGCGACCAATAAAGAAAAAATAAAATAAAAAATCCTACGTTTTATCGTAGGATTTTTTTATAAACCAATTTTACAAATCGTAATTAAAACCACATAAAAAATGACCGCACTTAATATTAATAATTTATTTGCTAGTTTAGGTTTATGTTGATGAATAAGGTATAGTATTCGAGCTGTAATGGCTAGAATAAAGGGATAAACCCAAAAAAGTATTGAAAATAAATTGATTTGCCAGTTTGTTAGATAAGGGTTTTTACTGAATGCCGTAGAAATTAACAGTGCCATTGGACACAATAATATAGGCGAACAAAAAGCAGCAAGCCCCCAAGCAAATGGACTAAATTTAGTTGGTAAAGATTGTTTTTTCATATTTTAAATGATTAAAAATAAATAGATGCAAGAAATAAATATAACAAATATATTGAATAGTAAAGAATATTTTAATGAAAGTAATAATGTAGAAATGGCGCACCCGAAAGGATTCGAACCTTTGACCGCTCGGTTCGTAGCCGAGTACTCTATCCAGCTGAGCTACGGGTGCGTAGATGATGCTTTAATTATTCATAACCACTTTAATAAGATAGAGCCGTTTTAAAAATGGCGCACCCGAGAGGATTCGAACCTCTGACCGCTCGGTTCGTAGCCGAGTACTCTATCCAGCTGAGCTACGGGTGCAGAATAAATAAAACAAACAATGGCGGTGAGAGAGGGATTCGAACCCTCGATGGAGCTTTTTAACCCCATACTCCCTTAGCAGGGGAGCGCCTTCAGCCTGCTCGGCCATCTCACCACAATCAGTGTGAGCGGTATAATACGTTTTTTAGAAAATATGTCAAACCATTTTTTGAAAAACACACCTGTTTGAATATTTTATCTACACATTAAATATACTATTGAATAAAAATCTACTTATCATTCAAAAATACTAAAATCTTAGACATTGTTTCCCGTCTTAATTCATCTTGCTCAAATAACACCTCATGTTTAGAATTTAGTGCTGTTAATGCTTCTTCGTTCTATTATTAAAAAAGAACCGCACTTTTTGAAGTGCGGTTATATTTTTAATAGTTTTACGCCACCTGTTTAGGTTGTTTAAATACCGTAACTTCTAGTGCTACACCTGTAAATTTCTCAATCTGAACGATACAAGTATTTGGAGAATTACCCTGTGCCAATTTAGATGTACCTTCATCTCTAGTTAAGACATTTGCACAACCATTTTTACACAATGGTTTTTCACTTTCACCTAAGTCCATTGGGTCATACCACGCGCCTTCATGGAGAGCGACAGTACCTTTGATGATGTTTTCTGTGACAACCGCACCTGCAAGCACTTGACCGCGTTTGCTATGAATGCGAACAATATCACCGTCTTTAATACCGCGAGCAGTGGCATCTTCAGGGTGAATCATCACTGGCTCACGATCATTTACCGCATATTTTTGACGTAATGAAGTATGTGCCAATTGGCTATGTAAACGATAGTAAGGATGTGGCGTCACTAAAGCTAACGGATATTCTTCTGTCACATTACCCGCAAATTCTTCTGGCTCCATCCAGCTTGGGTGACCTTTACAGTCGTTATAATGCATTTTCTCAATAACATCAGAGAAAATCTCAATTTTGCCTGATGGCGTGCCGAGCGGATTGAGCAATGGATCTTCACGGAATTCACCATAACGCACCCATTTCTTCGCGGCTTCGCCCACTTCAAAACTTAATGGTTTATTTTCTGCCCAGAATTTATCAAAACGTGGCATTGCTACACGGTTTGCACGTGCGGCAGTAAAGGCTGCATTGTAGAATTCTTCCAGCCATTCCATTTCCGTTTTACCTTCAGTGTATTGTTCTTCCACACCTGCTCGTTTTGCGAGTTCAACGAAAATATCGTAGTCATTTTTCGCTTCAAATTGTGGTGGAACTACTTGTTTCATCGGGTAAACGCTCATCATGGAGTAGTCGCCTGCCATGGTTAAGTCATTACGTTCATAACTGGTAGTTGCCGGCAATACAATATCTGCCATGCGTGCAGTTGGCGTCCAGTTCACCTCATTGACAATCACCACATCAGGTTTCTGGAAAGCTTTCACTAAGGTATTGGTATCTTGATGGTGAACGAACGGGTTACCACCTGCCCAATATACCGCTTTGATGTCAGGATAAGTAATTTCAGTACCGTTATACTGAATTTTTTTACCTGGATGGAGCAACACATCAGCAATACGAGCTAATGGGAAGGCAGATTTAGAGGTATCATCCAACCATGTTTTTGCACCCGCTTTGCCTGATGGACTTGCGGTAATGGAGCCGATAATACCCCCTGTCGCTGTTGGCACCCCACCATTTGAATAGTGATAACTTAAACCGAAACCACCACCTGGCAAGCCAATTTGTCCCAACACAGACGCTAGCGTTACTAACATCCAGTGGGTTTGTTCACCATGGCGTTGGCGTTGCATACCCCAGCCCCCCATTAACATAGTACGTTTGCTAGAGAAATCTGCTGCAAGCTGTTTAATCGTTTCTGCTGGTACACCACAAATTTTTGCCGCCCATTCTGCTGTTTTTGGTTGGCCATCGGTTTTACCTAATAAATATTCCTCGAATTTAGCATAACCCGACGTGTATTTTTTCAAGAAATCTTTATCGTGCTTACCTTGTTCAACTAAAGTATGCGCAATACCAAGCATTAATGGTACATCCGTTGCTGTATTCACCGGAATCCATTCTGCATTCAGCATTTGGCAAGTTTCGCTTTTTTGTGGGTCGATACAAATAATGCGTTTTCCACTCGCTTGGAATTTTTTGAAATATTCAATCCCTTTTTGGTCAGTAGACATCCAAGCAATACGCATGGTTGTGAGTGGATTTGCAGACCAAAGCACAATAATATCACTACTTTCTAATATGGATTCCCAGCTGGTTTGTTGTTCATAGACTTCAATAGTACCAAGCACATGCGGCATGATGACTTGTGCGGCACCCGTAGAGTAGTCCCCTTTATGACCCACAAAACCACCAGTAGCGTTCATATAGCGCTGTAATAACGTACGAGAAGCATGTAATGAACCACAACTAAACCAACCATAAGAACCGGCAAAAATACCTGTTGGTCCATGTTCGTCACGAATGCGTTTAAGCTGATTGTGTACTAAATCTAACGCTTCATCCCAAGAAACACGCACCCATTCATCACGACCACGCATTGTAGTATCGCTTTTTCCTGGGTTAGCTAAAAAGCCTTTACGCACCATTGGATATTTCACGCGGGCTTCGTTATACAATTGATCGGCAACAACTGTTTGCAATTCGTTCGGCACTGCAGGCTCAATAGCAGGACCAGATTTCACGACCTTACCATCTTGTACAACAACCCCAAGAGATCCCCAATGAGCGGCAGTCACTACCGTTTTCATTTCAGCTTCTTTTGCTACAGCACTTTTTGATACAATGCCCACCATACCACCGGAAAGGGCACTACCAGCCACGCCTAAAGATGTTTTTTTCAGAAAATCACGACGTTGTTCGTTTACGTTATTTTTTTTCATTTCAGCCTCGTTAGATACTCAGTAATTATTTTTTTGCCATATCTTTGGCATTGCGTTGCAGATAAATAGTTAATGCACGTACTTCATCTTTGTTCATTGATGTACGGTCTTTCATAGAATTCACCACACCAATCCATTGGTTAGCCGTGTAATGGTCCGCACTAATTGCTGCGTGACAACTACTACATTGAGTTTGATTTAACTGACTACCGTATTGATTAAGTGCGGCTAAATCTGATGTCATTTTTTCTTTTTTAACATTCACCGCAACATTGATTTCTTTCCAGTCAGAATCTGTTACTGCATCATGAACTGTTTTTAATACTTGAACATGATTACGTGCATCTTCATCCAGTAAAGCAAGCGTGATACGTTTGCCTAACTCTTGATAAACAAGCGCTTCAGCTCCTACTTGTTGCCAACCATGCAAGGTGCCTTGAACTTGATCGCCATTTACTTTCCATTGCATTAATTCTGCATAAGGCATTAAGCGAACCTCATTTCCTTTATCATTAGTCGCTTTCATCATTTCAGTGGCAAAAATGGCTGAACCATCAGAGAGAGTATCACCTTGTACAGCAGAGGATTTTTGCGCATTTTGATCGCCATGTGCTTCAGGAAGGAAGTGAACAATACCTTTATGGCAATCAATACAGGTTTGGCCATTTTTTTGGGCATCTGTATGAGTTTGTTTTGCTAATTTAGTTTGTTTTGAAAGCTCCATTGCATCAAAACTGTGGCAGCTGCGACAGGTTTCTGAATCGTTGGCTTTCATATCGTCCCACACTCGTTGTGCCATTTCCTCACGATGAGCTTCATATTTTTCTTTATTCTCAATCTTGCCTTGTGCTTCATACCACAAGTCTTTTAAAGCAATAAATTTCGCTTTGACATAATGCCAACCTTCTTTTGGAATATGGCAGTCTGAACATTGTGCTCGCACGCCTTTTGTATTCGCAAAGTGGCTCGAACCTTCCCATTCTGCTTTTGGATAGCTCATTGAATGACAACTTACACAAAACTCAGTTGTACTGGTTTTATGCATAACCCACTGCGTTCCCCACAATGCTACAGCACCGACACCCACCAAGCAAAGTGCGGTGACAATTTTCTTCATTTTTGACATAGACACTCCAACTATACAAACAATAAAAAGTATAACTATAAATAAGTATTATGGATTGTAGGGATATAGTGAGAAAGAAACTATGATCTTGCTCAATAAAAGCTTAAACACTCATGAGATAAAAATAAAAAAACATTACATAAATAAATATATAATGTTTTATATTTAATCTAATTAGGAAAATTTAAGAATGAAGAAATTGATTCATGCGTTCAAGCACTGCTTTTCTCACGTTATCCTTTTCAAAAAGGATTTCATGTTTTGCTTGAGATACAAGCATGGATTCTGCATGAGGAAAAAGTGCGGTTAATTTTTCAAGATTTTTGTTATCTACGATTTTTTCTTTTTCCGCTTGTAAAATTAGGATTGGAATTTCAATCTTAGGAATAACTTTCGGCAAACGTTTAATTGCATTCAAACACAAATGCACCCAACGGAATGTTGGCCCGCCAAGATTAATTGCTGGATTTTTACGATTTACACGATTCATCCATTTCATTCTGGTTTTACAGAAAGTTAATTCATTGTATTCCAAGTGGGTTTGTTGATAATCGCCTTTGCCAAAAACATAACGCTCGCCTTGTCCTAAAATATTCATTAGGGCAATAATCAGTTCATCTCTAATTGGATGTTTTAAAGGAATACCGTAAAAAGGCGAAGAAAGTACCGCTTTATTAATGCGATGATCACAATTTGCCAAATAATAGGTGGAAATCAATGCGCCCATTGAATGAGCAAGCAAATGCTGTGTTGAATAGCTGAAAAGTGCGGTTACTTTTTCGATGATTTTCGCCATATCATCGACATAGAAACGAAATTCGTCTAAATGCCCTTTTTGAGGAATAATACGCTGTGAATAGCCTTGACCACGGTGATCAAATAGCAGCACATCATAGCCTTGATGATAAAAATCATAAGCCAATTCAGTCCATTTCAGCATATTTTCTGCTCGACCATTTACTAAAATCATCAATTTTCTGACCGCACTTTCAGGTTGAATCAAATGACGATAAGCTAATTTTATATTTTGTTTACCAGAAAGATATTGCGTCGGAAATTGCTTAAAAAAAGGCAGTAATTCTTTAAGAGCAAATTGATGAAAATAAGGTTCTCTGATCATAATTTTCTAATGAAAAGGGCGTAGTAAATACGCCCTTTGTAGTGAAAGTAAAACTATGCCACTAATTGTTTTAAAATACGGCGAACTGGCTCTGCCGCACCCCATAATAATTGGTCGCCTACAGTAAAGGCTGCTAAATATTCAGGTCCCATAGCCAATTTACGTAAACGCCCCACTGGCACGCTTAATGTACCAGTTACTTTCGCTGGCGTTAATTCACGCAATGTGGTTTCTTTGTCGTTTGGAATCACTTTAACCCATTCGTTGTGAGCCGCTAAAATTTGTTCGATTTCTTCTAATGGTAAGTCTTTTTTCAGTTTGATGGTGAACGCTTGGCTGTGGCAACGTAATGCACCGATACGCACACATAAACCATCAACAGGAATTGGATTGTCGCTTAAACCTAAGATTTTATTGGTTTCTGCATAGCCTTTCCATTCTTCTTTAGTTTGCCCTGTTTCAGGAAGAAGTTTGTCAATCCAAGGAATTAAGCTACCGCCTAATGCTGCACCAAAATTATCCGTTGGGAAGTTATCAGAACGCATTTCTGCAGTCACTTTACGTTCAATATCTAAAATAGAAGAAGCTGGGTCTTTTAATTCACTAGAAACCGCTTGTTCTAATAAACCCATTTGTGAAAGTAATTCACGCATATTTTTTGCGCCTGCACCCGAAGCCGCTTGATAAGTTGCGACAGATACCCATTCCACTAAATCTTTCTCAAACAAACCACCGATAGCCATCAACATTAAGCTTACCGTACAGTTACCGCCTACAAAAGTTTTAATGCCTTTTTTCAAGCCTTCAGAAATCACGTGTTGGTTTACTGGATCAAGAACAATAATTGCATCATCTTTCATACGTAATGCGGAAGCAGCATCAACCCAATAACCGTCCCAACCTGTTGCTTTTAATTTTGGATAGACTTCATTGGTATAGTCGCCACCTTGGCAAGTCACGATAATGTCTAATTTTTTAAGTTCATCAATGTCGAATGCATTTTTAAGCTTACCCGCTTCTTTACCTGCAAATACAGGGGCTTTTTGACCTGCTTGTGAAGTTGTAAAAAATACAGGATTAAGATTTTCAAAATCATTTTCCTGCGACATACGATCCATTAATACGGAACCGACCATTCCGCGCCAACCGATAAAGCCTACATTTTTCATTGTTGTTTCCTTAGTTTGTTGTGTTTGAATAGAATTACTAATTACAAGATAGCGTTAGCAAAATCAAGTATTTTTAATGAAAATTGATCTGTTGTGAAAGAAATTAAATAAAAAATAAAAAAGTGTGGTTAATTTAAAAGAAAATTTAATTTAATCACTCTTTTTCTAGTTATCTACTTCCACACTCATTACACCTTCTTCCGCTTTCAACAACGCATACGCATCTTTCAACATTGTGGAATCAATGGAAAAACAACAGATTTGTAACCGCACTTCACCACTACTTTGATCTTTCACTTGTATATGTTCAATACGATACTGATTGTTTACTAACAATTGAGTGACTTTTCCAATACTTTCCGCACCATTGACAAGAATATTGAATTTTGTCCGACGACGTTGCGATTTACGATGTACCCAACGTTGTACCAACGGACTTAATCGAATAGACACCAAAATCATCACAGTTGCAATGACCGCATCGAATACGAAACCTGCTCCAGCAGCAATACCGATCCCCGCAGAAGCCCAAATAATCGCCGCAGTGGTTAAACCTGAAATCGCATCATTTTTCTTATGCAAAATCACACCAGCACCTAAAAAACCGATTCCACTAATCACTTGAGCCGCAAGACGCATCGGATCCGTACGAATATTGTCTGAAACTTGTGCATAATGCTCTGCGGCTTGAATCGAAACAATGGTTAGCACACAAGTGGTGACGGCAATAATAGCGCAGGTTTTTACACCCACAGGTTTACGTTTAAGTTCACGCTCTAAGCCAATAATACTACCAAGCACCATCGCCAATAGCATTTTGCTAAAAATAATTAAGTGATCAGGATCGAAAAGTGCGGTTAAAAGTAAGGATGAATTTTCCATAATGATAAAAATGATTCCGACATAACCATCTATTCTACATCACTTAGCTTAAAATCTTTACTCTTCCAAGCCTTTAATTTATCGCCTTTCTTGCGAAAATTGAGTAAAATCTTGTGCTTGAAATTTTATAGAGCGAAAAAACGGTTATTTTTATGCAAAATTCAACTCCAAGCATTGGCTTTGTAAGCCTTGGTTGCCCCAAAAACTTAGTAGATTCTGAACGAATCTTAACGGAACTACGCACCGATGGTTACAACATTGTGCCAAGCTATGAAAATGTTGATTTAGTGATTGTGAATACTTGTGGATTTATTGACAGCGCGGTGCAGGAATCCCTCGAAGCGATTGGCGAAGCATTAGAAGAAAATGGGCGCGTCATTGTAACTGGCTGTTTGGGGGCAAAAGAAGACCAAATTCGTGAAGTGCATCCTAAAGTTTTGGAAGTTAGCGGCCCACATAGTTATGAAACAGTGATGGCTCAAGTTCACAAATACGTGTCAAAGCCGACACATAACCCTTACACCAGCTTAGTACCAAAACAAGGCGTAAAACTGACACCAAAACATTATGCCTATTTGAAAATCTCTGAAGGCTGTGATCACCGTTGTACGTTCTGCATTATTCCATCTATGCGTGGCGATTTGGAAAGCCGCTCTATTACGCAAGTTTTGGACGAAGCAAAACGTTTAGCCGAAGCAGGCGTAAAAGAATTACTTGTGGTATCACAAGACACTTCCGCTTATTCCATGGATTTAAAACGCCAAGAGGGCGGTGTAAAAACGGCTTTCTGGAATGGCATGCCAATTAAAAATGATTTAATGACCCTTTGTAAACAGCTTGGCAAACTTGGCATTTGGGTTCGCTTACATTATGTGTATCCCTATCCGCATGTGGATGATTTAATTCCATTAATGGCAGACGGCACGCTCTTGCCGTATTTAGACATTCCATTACAACACGCCAGCCCGAAAATCTTAAAAGCAATGAAAAGACCGGGCAGTATTGACCGCACTTTAGAACGCATTAAACAATGGCGTGAAATTTGCCCTGATTTAACATTACGCTCCACTTTCATTGTAGGTTTCCCAGGAGAAACAGAAGAAGATTTCCAATTATTGCTCGATTTCTTAAAAGAAGCCCAGCTTGATCGCGTAGGCTGTTTCAAATTCAGCCCCGTTGAAGGCGCACCTGCAACAGATATGGCTGACCAAGTGCCAGAAGATGTGAAAGAAGAACGTTTCCATCGTTTCATGCAATTACAACAGGAAATTTCTGCAAACCGTTTAAAACAAAAAATCAGTAAAACTCTTGATGTATTAGTGGATGAAATTGACGAAGAAGGCATTATTGGCCGCTCCAAATCAGATGCCCCTGAAGTGGATGGTTTAGTTTATGTAGATAATTTAAGCGGAATCAATGTCAAAGTGGGCGACGTGATTAAAGTAACCATCACAAATTCTGATGAATATGATTTGTGGGGAAGTTGTTAAATAACAACAATCTCAAGGAAATAAACAAAAAATCCATCTTCGTATTGAAGATGGATTTTTTATTAGCCAAACACTTTTTCCAAATGTGCTTGGTAGTCTGATAAATATTGTTCTACTTGTGGATTTTTAACCACATCGTTACATAAGAATGTCGGCAGACGGGTCAAGCCGATGAACTCATTGAGTTTGTGGAAATGCATATACAACACATCCACACCTTTGCCTTCAAAGAAATCGCCTTCGCGAGTAAAGGCTTCAATCGGTGCATTCCAAGTAAGTGAAAGCATATGTTTTTTGCCTTGCAACAAGCCGCCTGTGCCATAGCCCTCGGTTGGATTAACGCTGTGTCTGCCATCACTGTGATATAACTTGCCGTGTCCGCTGGTTAATACTTCGTCTATGTATTTTTTCACTGTCCAAGGTTCGTGCATCCACCAGCTCGGCATTTGCCAAATCACGGCATCCATCCACAAGAATTTTTCGATTTCTGCTTCAACATCATAGCCAGCATCGATCACAGTTTCTTTTACATTGTGTCCAAGTGCGGTCAAAACTTCTTTCGCTTTTTTATGAAGCGTGTGGTTCAACTCGCCGTGAGAATGTCCAAACGCTTTACCACCGTCTAATAATAAAATATTCATCTTTTTGCTCCTAAAGCAATAATCCAAAGAGAGCTTTATTATGCTGTTTTACTTTATACTTAAAAAGTGCAAAAATAAAAAAACTCTTTTGCGTTAAACAGAATAATAAAATGAAAACAACTTCTGAAGAATTAACCGTATTTGTACAAGTAGTCGAAAATGGTAGTTTCAGCCGTGCGGCCAAACAGCTAGCGATGGCAAATTCTGCTGTAAGCCGTGTGGTGAAAAGGTTAGAAGAAAAATTAGGCGTTAACCTAATCAACCGCACCACGCGACAGCTAAGACTAACAGAAGAAGGTTCACAATATTTTCGCCGAGTGCAGAAAATTCTGCAAGAAATGGCTGCAGCAGAAGCTGAAATGTTGGCTGTGCACGAAGTACCACAAGGCGTACTACGCGTAGATTCCGCCATGCCGATGGTGTTACATCTGCTAGTGCCATTAGCAGCGAAATTCAACGAACGTTATCCGCATATCCAACTTTCGCTAGTTTCTTCCGAAGGCTATATCAATCTGATTGAACGCAAAGTCGATATTGCTTTACGAGCTGGAGAATTGAATGATTCTGGGTTGCGTGCTCGTCATCTGTTTGATAGCCAATTCCGATTAGTTGCCAGTCCAGAATACTTGGCAAAACACGGTACACCACAATCAACTGAAGATCTTGCCAACCATCAATGTTTAGGCTTCACTGAACCTAGTTCTCTAAATACATGGGCGGTTCTAGATGCTCAAGGAAATCCCTATAAAATCTCACCGCACTTTACCGCCAGCAGCGGTGAAATCTTACGGTCATTGTGCCTTTCAGGTTGTGGTATCGCTTGCTTATCAGATTTTTTGGTAGACAATGACATCGCTGAAGGAAAATTAATTCCCCTATTTTCTAATCACATCACCGATGAAACACTCCCTTTCAACGCTGTTTATTACAGTGATAAAGCTGTCAATCTTCGCCTACGTGTGTTTTTAGACTTTTTAGCAGAAAAGCTGAGGGGATAATTAAAATTCATAAGCATCAAATTTTAAAGTCCATTTGTAAAAATACTTTAAAACTTAGCCGCACTTTCTCCCCATTATTTTTTCATTTAAAGCCATTTTCTAGTCTCCTTTCAAAATCGCCCTCAATCTATCAAGTTGATTTTGTGTTTTTTCTTGTTTTTGCTCGGTGGTTAGTTTTGGTTTATCGCGTTCCCATAACACATCGTCATTGGGTAATTCAGCTAAAAATCTGCTGGGTTCTGGACGAATTAATTCTCCATATTGACGGCGTTCTCGACACAAAGAAAAAGTGAGTTCTTTTTGTGCTCTTGTGATGCCAACATAAGCCAAGCGGCGTTCTTCTTCCACGTTGTCTTCATCAATGCTAGTTTGGTGGGGCAAAATGCCCTCTTCCATACCGATCAAATAAACATAAGGGAATTCCAATCCCTTAGAGGCGTGCAATGTCATCAGTTGAACTTGATCGCTCTCATCATCGTCTTCGCCTCGCTCCAACATATCTCGTAATGTTAGGCGGGTTACTACTTGATTAAGGTTCATTGGTTCATTGGTTTCATCGCCTTTTAACATATCCGCAACCCAATCAAATAGCGTGGCAACATTCTTACTTTGCATTTCTGCCGCTTTAGGGCTTGTTGCGTATTCGTACAAATATTCTTCATAATGAATCGTGGATAACATAGAACGTACCGCTCGCTCTGGTTCAGAACGTTGAATTTCATCATTAAGTTCTACAATCCAACGGCCAAATTTTTGCAATGAATCATAGGCTTTTGGCGTGATGCGTTGAATAAGCGCAAACTCAAAAATAGCCTCAAACAAACTGATGTGTTTTTCTTGAGCCAACTCACCAAGTTTTTGTAACGTGGCGGTGCCAATTTCACGTTTCGGTGTATTCACAATACGCAGGAATGCGGCGTCATCATCTTGATTCACCACCAAGCGTAAATATGCCATCATATCTTTGATTTCTGCACGGGAGAAAAAAGAAGTACCACCCGAAATTTTGTAAGGAATACGGTTTTGCATCAGTACTTTTTCGAGTAATCGGGATTGATGATTGCCTCGATATAAAATCGCATAATCTTTATATTTAGTTTTACGGCTAAAACGATGGGCGATCAACTCGGCAACAATCCGCTCTGCTTCGTGTTCTTCATTTTTTGCTTCGATAATAAGCAATTTTTCCCCTTCGCCAATGGTTGAAAAGAGTTTCTTATCAAACACGTGGTCATTGTTATCAATCAAAATATTGGCACAATGCAAAATACGTTGGGTTGAACGATAATTTTGCTCTAGCTTAATCACGTTCAAACGAGGGAAATCATCGCGTAAACGCACCATATTTTCTGGTCGTGCGCCACGCCACGAATAAATAGATTGGTCATCATCGCCCACCACAGTAAAACAAGCACGATCCCCCACTAAAAGTTTAATCAGTTCATATTGGCTGGTGTTGGTATCTTGATATTCATCCACCAACAAATAACGAATTTTTGCCTGCCATTTTGACCGCACTTCTTCATTTTGCTTGAACAACAATGTCGGCAACATAATTAAATCATCAAAATCAAGAGCATTGTAAGCTCGAATTTGTGTGGCGTAACGCTCATAACATTTTGCAAAAGTTTGATATTTTGCACCACGCGCCAACGCAAATGCCTGTTTTGGCGAAATCAAATCATTCTTCCAGTTAGAAATCACTGAAATTAACTCGCGTAATAAATCCTTATCTTCTTTTAACACATCAGCGGTTAGCTCTTTTAACAACGCAAATTGATCGTGCTCGTCAAACAAAGTCATATTTGATTTAAAGCCCAACGCTTTATATTCACGCTTAATAATGTCAAAACCGAGCGTATGAAAAGTGGATACAAGCAAGCCTTTGGATTGTTCTTTGCCAATGGAATGTGCTACACGCTCTTTCATCTCGCGTGCGGCTTTGTTGGTAAAAGTCACTGCGGCAATTTGTTTCGGAGAATAACCGCACTTTTCAATTAAATGGGCAATTTTATTAATGATTACGCGAGTTTTGCCAGAGCCTGCGCCAGCAAGCACAAGACAAGGGCCTGTCACATATTCAACGGCTTGTTGTTGTTGAGGATTAAGTTTCATAAGAATTATTGAGCCCACGCATAGGGCAGTAATACGGTGTCTAATAAAAATGAGAGGGGCAAATCTAAGATTGGCAATCCCCATTGTTGAGCCATTTCAAGATCATAAGCCGCCCCTGCATAGGCGGTATATTTTTCTGTTGGATCGATAAGTTTAACCACGGAACCACAACCAGACAAAACGATAAGTGCGGTTAAAAAAATAAAGGTTTTTATCATCGTGCTTTTAACGCATTGAATACTGGCACAGGAACTAGCTCAGCGACATCGCCGCCATGTAAATAAATTTCACGTACAATGGTGGAAGAAACAAACGCCCATTTTTCTACTGGTGGGAAAAACAGACTATCTGTGCCTTTTGTGAGTAAACGATTCAGTGCCGCCAATTGAAGTTCATATTCAAAATCGGTTGTCGTGCGTACGCCGCGAATAATGGCAGAAATATTGTGCTGTTTAATCACATTGGCTAACAAATCAGAAAAGCCAAACACCTCAACATTGGATAAATGCGCAACAGATTGACGCACAAGCTCTACACGTTCCTCCAAAGAAAATAGTGTTTTTTTGCTTGGACTATTTGCCACCGCCACTAAAACACGAGGAAAAATCACCGCACTTCTTTCAATTATATCTAAATGACCGTTTGTAATCGGGTCAAAAGTGCCAGGATAAATCACGCTCGTCATACATTACGCTCCAAATAAGGTTTTAATAAATCTAACAAACGCTGTAATGCCCCTCGGTTTTCCATCAGCACTTCATAGCCTGCATTGCCTAAACGTTCGCTAGCCTCTTTTGAATTTAATAAGGCTTCTACCGCGCGTTCTAAGGAATCTGCGGTTGAATTAACTTCCAACACACCTTGCACTTCCACCAGCATTCGAAATATCTCGGGGAAATTGAAAGTATGCTTGCCAGTAATCACTGGCATTTTAAATGCAAGAGGTTCTAAAGGATTATGCCCCCCATGTTTCACAAGGCTTCCCCCCACAAAAGCAATATCAGAAACGCCATACATCAACATAAGTTCGCCCATACTATCGCCCAAAATTACTTGGGTATTTTCATTTGGTAACTCATTTGTAGAACGGCGAATAAATTGGAATTTTTCCTTTTTGAGTAAATCAGCCACCATATTAAAACGCTCTGGATGGCGAGGAACGAGCAATAACAATAAATTTGGGTATTTTGCTAACAAAGCGCGGTGAGATTTTAAAATGATTTCATCTTCTCCGTTATGCGTACTGGCTGCAATCCAAATTGGACGATTTTTTACCCAAAGAGATCGTAAATCATCAATCTTTTCACGTAATTCATCAGTGATCGAGAGATCATATTTAATATTGCCCGTGATATTCAATTTTTCCTTTGGATAGCCCAAAGTGGCATAGCGTTTTCCGCTAATATGATCCTGTGCTGCAATCAAACTAATTTGCGACCACATTGTTTGTAAGCGCGCTTTTATTTTTCCGTAACGATGTGCAGAACGTGCGGATAAACGAGCATTAGCGATGACAAATGGGATATTGCGTAAAAATAATTGATGAATAAGATTAGGCCAAAGTTCTGTTTCCATCACGATACATAATTTAGGTTGTACAAAATTAATAAAACGATGGATCGAAAAAGGCAAATCAAAGGGGAGATAATAATGAAAAACGCTGTTTCCAAAAGTGGCTTTTACGCGTTCTGAACCTGTGGGAGTAAAAGTTGTAAAAGTAATGGATAAATGCGGATAATCTTGTTGTAATTGGCGAACTAGCGGTGTCGCAGCAATCACTTCTCCTACGGAGGCTGCGTGGATAAAGATCCCTTGTGGTGGTGGGCAAGACGCATTGCCATAAAAACCATAACGTTCAGCCAAACGCTGACGATAACGTGGAGATTTAACACTGAGCAAGCCAATAAAACACAATATCAACGGCTGGCAAATTAAAAGCAAGCTGGTATAAAAAAAACGCCACATAAATGAAATTCGGTTATACTTGAAAAAATTTCGGCTAGTATAGCAAAAAAAGGATTGAAAATATGCCTACAATTAGCGTTGCAATGATTGTAAAAAATGAAGCACAAGACCTCGCCAATTGCTTAGACACTGTAAAAGATTGGGTGGATGAAATTATTATTCTAGATTCTGGCAGTACAGATAACACCAAAGAAATTGCACTCAGTTATGGGGCGAAATTCTATGAAAATAGAGACTGGCAAGGGTTTGGAAGACAACGCCAATTAGCCCAACAATATGTAACCAGTGATTATGTACTTTGGTTAGATGCAGACGAACGCGTTACCCCCAAGCTACAACAGGCTATTTTAAGTGCGGTCAAAAATAATCGAGAAAATACCGTTTATGAAATTCCACGAGTCAGTGAAGTATTTGGACGTGAAATTCGCCATTCAGGCTGGTATCCCGATTATGTGGTTCGCCTCTATCGCACAAACTATGCGCAATATAACGACTCACTTGTACATGAAAAAGTGGAATTTCCAGCTGGCACAAAAGTAGAAAAATTAACAGGGGATTTAGAGCATTTCACTTATAAAAGCATCCATCATTATCTAGTGAAATCCGCAGGTTATGCAAAAGCATGGGCAGACCAACGCCAAGCTAAAGGAAAAAAAGCCACACTTT
Source organism: Haemophilus sp. HN_Hi16 (assembly GCF_049823435.1). Classification (NCBI taxonomy): domain Bacteria; kingdom Pseudomonadati; phylum Pseudomonadota; class Gammaproteobacteria; order Pasteurellales; family Pasteurellaceae; genus Haemophilus; species Haemophilus sp. HN_Hi16. The sequence continues at coordinate 338,722 of NZ_CP187500.1, read as the reverse complement.
GGCAAGGAATTACCCACGCGCTCGGTTGTTTTGTGAAAATGTATTTGTTAAAAGCAGGTTTTTTAGATGGTAAACAAGGATTTTTATTAGCGGTGTTATCAGCGCATTCAACCTTTGTAAAATACGCCGATTTATGGGAGCGAGATCAGCATAAACACTAGCGAGTTTTGCAAGGACAATCATTTAAATGATCGTCCACTAATCCCATAGACTGCATAAACGCATAACACGTGGTTTCGCCAACAAAGACGAAACCACGTTTTTTTAAGGCTTTAGAAAGTGCTTTAGATGCTTCTGTTTTAGCTGGTACAGTTCGTAAATCAGGCACATCATTAACAATCGGTTTATGATTGACAAATGACCAAATAAAATCACTGAAATTTTCACCGCACTTTTCCATCTCTAAATAAGCTTTCGCATTTTTGACAATGGCTTCTAACTTGGCTCGATGGCGAATTAATCCTGCATTTTTCATACAATCATCAATATCAAGTGCGGTCATTGTTGCGATTTTTTTCGGATCAAATTGATGAAAGGCTACACGGTAAGATTCACGTTTTTTCAAAACCGTAATCCACGAAAGCCCTGCTTGCTGCCCTTCCAAACAAATTTTTTCAAATAGCTTTTGGCTGTCGAATTCAGGCTTTCCCCATTCCTTATCATGATAATCAATATAAATAGGTTGTTCGCCAACCCAAGGGCATCGAGTAATCATAACATCGCCTTTTTAAGCTGTTCATAAACCGCGACAAAATTTGGCATTACGCCTCGCCATAAATGGAAAGAATGTGCAGCTTGTGCGACCAGCATTCCAAAGCCATCACTAACATTGGTTAAACCCAAACTTTTGCATAATGCGATAAATGGTGTATCTGCACCTTTGGCATATTGCATATCGTAAAAAGCTGAACCCAATTTTAAAATTTCAGCATCAACTGGGGCAATTCCACCACTTAATCCGGCGGAAGTTGCATTAATCACTACATCATAAGTTTGTAGTGGAATAGAATCCATTGAGGCTGCTTGAATATTGCCGTAAGGCTGAAATCTTTCAGCTAATTCTTTGGCTTTGGAAAAAGTGCGGTTGGCAAGCACAATATTTTGTTGAGCTTGCAAAAGTGGCAATAATACGCCTTTTGTCGCTCCGCCTGCTCCTAGAATTAATATGCGTTGATTTGGATGAAGCCAATTTAAACGTTGTAAATCCGTCGCTAAGCCAATCCCATCAGTGTTATCCGCATAAAGTTTTCCATCATCGAGTTTTTTGAGCGTATTACAGGATTCCGCCAATTTGGCTCGTTGGCTATATTCGTCTGCCAGTTGATAGGCACGTTCTTTAAAAGGCGAAGTAATATTGCAACCTTTCGCACCCTCCTCAAAAAATGCCAAAAGCTGTTGTTCAAAAGAATCAAGATTGCCTAATTTTGCGATGTATTCCATAGTTTGATGGGTTTGCGCTGCTAACTTATTTTGAATCAACGGCGATTTACTTTGCACAATCGGGTTGCCCCACACGGCATAAAGATCCATAAATTATCCCTGTCTAAAAAGTTGATTTGTACGTAAGTCTCGAATTTCAGATGGATTGCGTGCATCTCCCACAGTTTCATCTAATACTGGAAAATCTGCACCGAATTGTAACCGCACTTCATCGGCGATGCGACAAGGTGGCTCTCCTGTCAGATTTGCGCTCGTTGAAGTTAATGCAAACCCCACGAGTTCACACAAGGCTTTCACAGACGAGTGATCGCACAAACGTACTGCGATGCTATCAAATTTGCCTGTGAGAAAATGCGAGGTTGTCGATTTAGCTGGCACAATCCAAGTCGTTGGACGTTCATATTTACCTTGCAGGCGAGAAAGCTGCTCATCGTTAATCAGCTCAAAATCAACAAAAGGACGGAAAAAATCCAAGCTAGGTGCCACTAAAATCAGCCCTTTTTCCACTGGGCGTTGCTTTAAATCAAGTAATTTTTTTACCGCACTTTCACTTTGCGGATTACAGCCCAAGCCAAACACAGCTTCAGTGGGATAAGCGACCACTTGATTTTGTCGAAGTGCCTCGGCGATTTGTTCTCTATTCATTTCACTCTTTTACTTTTATTGCTCAAAAATATGACGGCAAGTTTTATTTGCACACTGGAAAATTTGTTTTTCCCCATCTTCACTTTTTAACAAAGAAAGTGGGAAATGGCAGGTTGGGCAAGGCACGATGTAAGGTTTGGCAGGCAAAGAAAATTTACATTTAGGGAAATTATCACAGCCGTAAAAAATTTTTCCTTGGCGACCCCGACGAGAAATCAAATGCCCCGTTTTACATTCAGGACAAGCAATTTTTTCCTCAGTCTCAGATTCTTCTCGCACCACAAAATCGCATTCAGGATAATGGCTACAACCAATAAACATCCCAAAACTGCCTTGTTTCAACTGCAATAAATTACCGCACTTCGGGCAAATTTCATCAAGTGTTTTTAATACTTTATGCTCCGATCGTTGCAAAGGACGCAAATAATCACATTCAGGATAAGCAGAGCAACCTAAAAATAGCCCTTTTTTGCCTTGTTTAATTTGCAAAGGTGCGCCACATTGAGGGCAATATTCCTGTTGTTTGCTATGATGAAAAAGGCTTTGATTCATAATCTATCCTTATGCTTGAAGCATTTCTTCCAATTCTTCCTGTGCGGTCATCCATTCCATTTCTACATCATCCAATGCTTTCTTCACATCCACTTGTTGAGCCAAAAGTGCGGTCAATTTTTCTTTATTTTCGGCATTATATAATTCGGCATCTGCCAGTTGATTTTCTATGTTCGCAAGCTCAGAAGAAAATTTATTCATTTTTTCTTCTAATTGCGTGATTTTTTTACGTAATGGTGCAGTTTGTTGGCGTAACTCTGCTTCACGGCGTTTTTGTTCCTTACGATTTTGAACCGAATTTTCATTATCGCCCACTTTTTCTGAAACTTTATTTTCAGACGTACTGTTTTGTTCATTCAGCCATTTTTGATAGTCTTCTAAATCGCCTTTAAATTCTTCCACTTTTTTATCGTGAACTAAATAAAATTCTTCCACGGTATTGCGTAATAAATGACGATCGTGCGACACCACCACCAAAGAACCTTCGTAATCCACCAGCGCTTCCGTTAATGCCTGACGCATATCCAAATCCAAATGGTTAGTCGGTTCATCAAGTAATAGCAAATTCGGTCGTTGCCAAACAATCAAAGCCAACACCAAGCGGGCTTTTTCTCCACCAGAAAAGGATTTCACTGCTTGATTTACTTTATCGCCGTGGAACGCAAAACTGCCCAAATAATCCCTAACTTGTTGCTCCGTTTGCTCTGGTGCGAGTTTTTGCATATGCCACAGGGCGGATTCGTCTGCGCGTAAAGTATCTAATTGATGCTGAGCAAAATAGCCAAGCTGCACGCCTTTTGACAACTGCACGGTGCCTGAAAGTGCGGTCAGTTCTCCCGCTAATAATTTAATTAAGGTTGATTTTCCCGCACCATTTTTACCGAGCAAACCAATCCGCGAACCTGGCACCAAATTCAGTTTAATTTTACTTAAAATTTCTACCGCACTTTCTCCAATGCCGTAACCTGCACTCGCTTGCTCAATCATTACTAAGGGATTTGGCAAGGATTGTGGTGGACGAAATTCAAAGGTAAAAGGGTTATCCACATAAGCAGGCGCAATCAGCTCCATTCTTTCCAATGCTTTCATACGGCTTTGTGCCTGTTTGGCTTTGGTGGCTTTGGCTTTAAAGCGATCAATATATTTTTGTAAATGGGAAATCTTTTGTTGTTGCTGACGATACATCGCTGTTTGTTGTGCCAGTTTAGTCGCTCGTTGCACTTCAAAGGAAGAATAATCGCCCGTGTATTCGTTGAGCTTCTGATTTTCGATATGGAGGATTTTTGTCACAATCGGATCGAGAAAATCACGGTCGTGAGAAATTAATACCAAAGTGCCTTGATATTGCACTAGCCAACGCTCCAACCAAATAACCGCATCCAAATCCAAATGGTTGGTCGGTTCATCAAGTAACAATAAATCTGATGGACAAAGCAGAGCTTGTGCCAAATTCAAACGCATCCGCCAACCGCCCGAAAAGGCTTTCACTGGCTGAGTTGTTTCTTCTTGACTAAATCCTAAACCATTCAATAACGAAGCGGCACGAGATTGAATTGTCCACGCATCCAACATTTCTAATTGCCCATGAATACGCGCAATGGCGTTACCGTCATTGCGTTCATTTGCTTGTTCAAGCTCTTGTTGCAAACGGCAATATTCACGATCCCCTTGAATCACATAATCAATCGCAGAAATATCCAATGCAGGTGTTTCTTGATTTACCCAAGATACTCGCCAATTTGATGGGTAATTTACCTCGCCCCCCTCTGGCGTTAATTCTTTTTTTAATAAGGCAAAAAGCGAAGATTTTCCACAACCATTCTTCCCCACTAAACCGACTTTTTGCTTAGGATTAATGGTAGCAGAAGCATTTTCGAGAAGCTCCGTTTGCCCTCGTTTTAAGGATAAGTTACTAAATATAATCATTTTTCTACATAGGTCTTAATTTGAGGCTATTTTGCAATATTTTTCCTTTTCTCGGAACAGTCTATTCCGATTTTATCGATTTTCTAGTCAAAAAAGCCACGTATAATAAGGTGCAATAAAAACTATTTATTGAGAAAACTTAATGAAAATATAACAAGTCAATATGAAAATAATGGGTATATCTTAGGCATTTTTTACCCTTAGAGGCACAATCGACAGGGTTTTCCCCAAGGGAGCGAGCAATTTTAACAACGTTTCAAGTTGAGGATTCGTTTGTCCTTTTTCAATGCGTGCAATCATAGGTTGCTTCACACCGCTTAAGGTTTCAAGTTGTTTTTGGGAAATCCCAAGTTGCTGGCGAGAAGTAATCAATTCTTTAATTAAGGCTACACGCAAATTACTTTCGCGGATTTCTTCTTCATTGAAAATTTGCTGTTCAAACTCATTCCAATTTGAACCTAATGGGCTGATTTTATTCATTTTTCAATCTCTCTTTTAATTCACTTAAGCGTTGTTGGGCAGTTTGGATTTCTCGTTTTGGCGTTTTTTGTGTTTTCTTCATAAATTGATGTAGTAAGACAAAGCGACCGTCCATTAATCTTGCAAACAAGATGCGATCCCTAATTGGGCGAAGTTCCCAAATTTCACCGTCTAAAATAGCAAAAAGAGGTTGATTTTCAAGGAGATTTTACACAAATGCCGATGTTTGAACATTGGCTTTGAAAGAGAGAGTAAAAGGTAGATTCTTTCTCAAGAAAAAGTGCGGTAAAAATTTACCGCACTTTTGATTTTAGATAAGTTTAGAATTCAAACTGCACTGACATCTTATAATTTCTACCTGGTGCGTAGAAGCGGTTAATGCCTAATCCTGTTGTTTGTTCTATAACATTACTTGTACCAAATGAACGAATTGAACGCGCAGAATCCCAAGTAATATATTTACGATTTGTAAGATTATATACACCAGCTCTTATGGTTAAGTTTTTAATTGGTTGCACATATCCAATTAAATCTAGAATAGTATAAGATTTACTACGCCATTTTATGCTAGTGTTGGTTTGGTTTTTATCTTTCGCATAAATATCATAAGTATCTTCTGGATTTTTACTTGCTACATGTGTCGTATAGAAATCGAAACCAAATTTATGATTTGGATGATCATATCCTAAACCATATACCATCGTTTTAGGCTGAATCGCATTCATAGGAATATTGCCATCCATTCTGCCTTTTTGATAGGTATATTTATAGCTCAGGTTAAATCCATCCATAAATTTTGCCATTTTACCAAGTAATACTTTTGAATTAATTTCAATACCTTTTAAAGACGCATTATCTCTATTTATATTTTGATAAAGAGAAAATGGTAATGAGCTACCTCCGCTAACTAAAGGGAAATCTTGTTCCCCTTTAAATATTAGGTCAATAAAGTTTTTATAGTTAGTCTTAAACAGACTTGTCGAGATAAATCCCCAATCATCATTATGTAATGTGAAAGCAATTTCTTTGGTTTTTGCTATTTCTGGTTTTAGATCAGTATTTGGCAAAATAGTGAAATCAGGGTGTTTAAAGGTGAAATACATTTCATCTGAAGTTGGTGTTCTAAAACCTTTAGAATATTTTAGTTGTAAACGAAGAAAACTCGTTGGATCAATCGTTGAAACAAAACTATAAGAATGCGCTTTATATTTTTTCTTTTGGCTTGCAATATAATTTATGTTATCTATAGCATTTTGTTTTATCTGATCTTCATCAGGCGAATAATATCCACCCGCACACCAGTTACATGACTGACCTTTAGGCAATGGAATAAATAATCCTTTCACAATATCATCGGGTAATTTGGGTGTGATACCGTGTTTATATTTTGGTTGATAATGGATATTGTCATAACGATAACCTAAATCAAAAGATAAATAATCAGTTATAACAAAATTATCAAAGAGATAGACTGATTTTCCTGTTGTTTTAATGGGTAATAAGTAAGAAAATTCAGGATCAACTCGAGGGCAAAGGTTAGCTTTCCACTGAGAAGTATTTGCACAAGTTTCTACAATATCTTTACGTTGATAAAAATCATATCTTTCCCCTAATGTTCTTGGCGCCCACCATTGCACATCAAAAGCATCGTTGCCAGCACGATTAACCATTCGTTTCATCGCGGTATTATATGATCCACCATATTGTAGATTATGTTCAATATGCCAAGTTTTGAAGTCTTTGGTTAAATCTAAATTTAATTGTTGGGTGTTGGTGTCTAAATCTCTCTCTTGCCAGAGGCGTTCTAAATAACCAGGTGAAGAGGGAAGAATAGATTTTATTTTACTATCATTTGTCTCATTCTTTATTCTAGCGAATGTTTTGCCATTTAATTCTTTTGTTTCAAGTTCAACTTCTTTCCATTTTCCATCATGGCCATAATAATTGTTACCCTCAAAAACTTTTATTTTTGTACCATTTTCACAATTAAATATTGAGCAATCGTACCAAGTTTCAGAGGATCTCCCTAGGGTTAGTTTACCTTCTATTACTTGATTATCAGTATCAATAAATTTATTGAAGTCATAGGTGTCATCACTACCGTTTTTTTTCTTAAATTTAAGTTTTGATCCATCTCGACGTGTTATTTTCCCATTTGTTAATTTTAGTCCCGTAGGATTTTCTGTGCCTTGACAATGTCTTACACCAGCATCACAATACTCATCTGTGCGTGCACGAGTTTTAATACGTTGATCAGAATAAGTGAGTTTTAATGTATCCCAAAATGGAGTTTGAGAGAAATTTTCATAGCTAAAGGAAATATTACGTCTCTTTGTTTTATCATTTGTATGTCTAGATTCAACTTCAGGGGTTTCATTACCACTACGTTGATATTTTAATGTATAGGATAAATCTTGCCCACGAGAACGATGTTCATATAAATCTGCTGCAAGGGTAAAACGATGATTTTCTGTAGGGTTAAAAGATAATTTTAATAATGTACTATCTTGTTCAATTTTGTATGGGTCTGCTTTTTCTCTTCGTTTACCTTGAGTAAGGCTATCTGCATTTTTGTAATCATAGTTTTCAAGTTCGTGTCCATTTCTTCTTGTTGTAACCACTAAGGCATCAAACTTTTTATAACGTCCTGCAAGAGTTAGCGTATTGAATGATTGATTATTTTCTGTAGCGTATCCCTTTTTGTAGCTTACATAGTAATCCTTGTTAAGGAGATAATCTCTCGCATCTTTTGTTTTATAAATTACAGATCCACCTAAGGAACCACTACCACTTTTGATTGAATTTGCCCCTTTTGTAATATTTACTTCTTTTAAAGTTTCAATTTCTGCACCATTACGCGTATTATTGAAGTTACCATAACCCTCAAAAAGCTCTTTAAAGCCTTGAGAAGATAGGGTTTCAGCTTGACGTAATCCATCAATATTAATCGCTACACGATTTTCATCTACACCACGAATGGCAAAACCGCTTTGCCCAAAACGCCCAGCTTCAACAACAGTAACGCCAGTCTCATATTTAACGATGTCTTTAATGTTGTTTGCTTGTTCTCTTTCCAGCGTTTTAGCCGTTTTTACCGTTTCAGCAATTTTTGGCGGTGTTTTCGAATCACTATTTTCGGTAGAACCAGATACATTAATTTGCTCTAGTTGTTCAGAAACATTACTATTTTGGTTGGTTGGTTGGTTGGTTGGTTGGTTGGTTGGTTGGTTGGTTGGTTGGTTGGTTGGTTGGTTGGTTGGTTGGTTGGTTGGTTGGTTGGTTGGTTGGTTGGTTGGTTCAGCATAAGCAACACCTGCCGTTAGCCCAAGCATAACGGAATAGGCAAGCACGTTTAATCTAAAATTGGTCATATTTAATCCCATAAAAAAATAATAATAATTCTCAAATATATTATAGAAAAAAGCATTCTCTCACAATACTAAAAGTGTATTTTTGATCAAAATCAAGAAATAAAAATTATTCTCATTATTTTCTGTATTTAAACGAGCTTGTTTCCTATAATGCGAGCCGTTGATTGTTGATATTAGTAATTGTAGGGTGGGCTTCAGCCCACCATCAAACAATCGTGAGATATTTTGGTGGGCTAAAGCCCACCCTACATTAAGTACGCATAATTCTTTCTATGCGTACTTCTTTTTATTTTAGGAGTAATCATTATGATGATAGATAAACGCCTAATTAACACGGTGGCTGATAGCAAAAAATGGATTGGCGTCACGGTGTTGTGGAATTGGGTGGCGTTAGTTGGCGGGATTATTAGTGCCGTCGTGTTTTCTTATATTTTACAGGCGGCTTATTTTCACGAATTAAGCCTGTTAAGTGCGGTCATTTTTGGCATCGTTTTGATTGCAGCATTGGCATTGCGTGCTTTTGCAGGGAAAAAATCGGTGCAGGCGTCTTATTTTGCCAGCACAAAAGTGAAGCATGAATTGCGTAGCCTTATTTATCGTAAATTGGCTTCTATGCCGCTTAACCAAGTGAACCAGCAATCCACCTCAAGCATTATTCAAGTGGCATCAGAAGGTGTGGAACAGCTTGAAATTTACTTTGGGCGTTATTTGCCGCAGCTTTTTTATAGTTTGCTTGCACCGCTTACCCTCTTTGTTTTCTTGATTTTTTTCAGTTTTAAAACTGCCGTGATTTTGTTGATTTGCGTGCCGCTTATCCCAATGTCGATTATCGCAGTAAATAAAATCGCGAAAAAACTCTTGGCAAAATATTGGTCGATTTATGTGGGATTAGGCAGCAGCTTTTTAGATAACTTACAAGGTTTAATTACGCTAAAAATCTATCAAGACGACGCTTATAAAGCGAAAGCGATGGATAAAGAGGCTGAGCATTTCCGCAAAATTACCATGAAAGTACTTACTATGCAGCTTAACTCGGTATCACTGATGGATTTACTCGCTTATGGTGGCGCAGCTATCGGGATTTTAACCGCACTATTGCAATTCCAAAATGCACAACTCAGCGTGTTAGGCGTGATTTTATTTATTCTACTTTCCTCCGAGTTCTTTATTCCCCTTCGTTTGCTTGGTTCATTCTTCCATGTGGCGATGAATGGCAAAGCGGCTTCAGATAAGATTTTCACATTACTTGATACGCCAGTGGAAACACAACAAAGTGCGGTGGATTTTGAAGCAAAAAATAACGTTCAAGTGGAAATTAAAGATCTGCATTTTTCTTATAGTGAAGAAAAACCAGCAATTACAGGTTTAGATTTGAGTATCTTACCAAATCAGCTTACGGTATTTGTGGGTAAAAGTGGTTGCGGTAAATCGACCTTAGTTTCGTTGTTGATGGGCTTTAATCAAGCGCAACAAGGTGAGATTTTGTTTAATGGACAAAACGCCCTCAATATAGACCGCACTTCTTTCTATCAAAAAGTATCATTAGTAAGCCACAGCAGTTATGTGTTTAAAGGCACACTGCGTGAAAATATGACGATGGCGAAAATTGATGCAACAGACGAGCAAATTTATGCTTGTTTAGAACAAGTGAATCTCGCCCAATTTGTACGCGAAAATGGCGGCTTAGATATGCAGCTATTAAGCCGTGGCACAAATTTATCGGGCGGTCAAATTCAACGTTTAGCTTTAGCGCGTGCTTTATTACACAATGCCGAGCTTTATATTTTTGATGAAGCGACCAGTAATATTGATGTGGAAAGCGAAGAAATTATTTTGCAGTTTATTCAACAATTTAAACAACAAAAAACCATTGTGATGATTTCTCACCGCTTGGCAAATGCGGTAAATGCCGACTGTATTAACGTACTTGACCAAGGCAAATTGATTGAGCAAGGCACACACGAAACTTTAATGGCAAAACAAGGTGCGTATGCTGAAATGTTCCAACAACAAAAAGATTTAGAACAAATTAGAGAGGTGGCAAATGCGTAAAAATGGTTTTGTTGTAATGGGGCATTTGTTGAAATTAGTGACACCACTGGCGCACATTATGGCGTTTACCATTACTATGGGGACGCTCGGTTTTCTGGCTGCCATCTTTATTATGGCGCTGGGGGCGATGGGGTTAGTAAATCTCTTAAACTTTGACACCCATTTAAGTTTTTCTGGAATTTTGACCGCACTTATCGTATTGGCGGTGGCTCGTGGCGTATTGCGTTATTTAGAGCAAATGTCAGGGCATTATATTGCTTTTAAATTATTGGCATTATTGCGTGACAAAGTGTTTTCTTCTTTGCGTCGTTTGGCTTTTGTTAAGTTGCAAGATAAACAAGCAGGGCAATTAGTGTCTTTGGTGACTAACGATATCGAATTGCTCGAAGTATTTTATGCACACACCATCGCACCAATTATGATTGCGTTCTTTACCTCTGCGATTTTATTGTTGGTCTTTGCGCATCTTTCTGGTTGGTTTGTGCTTGTGGCATTAGCCGCTTATTTAACTGTGGGCGTGATTTTACCGATTATCACGACCAAATTAGCTCGTGAAGATGGCAGACGCTATCGTGAATTAGTCGGCGAAATGAATGACTTCTTCCTTGACAGCGTGCGTGGTATGAAAGAAATTCAGCTTTTTGGTTATGCGAAACAACGTTTAGCAGAAATCCAACAACGTAGCCAAAAAATCGATACAGCTTTTGAGCGTATTAAAGATCAAGAAGCGAAAGTTCGTGTTTATACTGAAGTGGCAGTATCCGTTTTCAACATTATTATGCTGTTTACTGGCTTAATTTTATTTAGCTTAGATAAAATTGATTTCTCAGCCTTTTTAATCGGCGTGATTTTATTAATGTCGAGCTATGGGCCAGTTATCGCCTTAAGTAACCTTTCAAGCAACTTATTACAAACTTTGGCTTCTGGCGAACGAGTATTAAGTTTATTAGCGGAAGAGCCAGAGTTAAAAGACGTAGAAAGTGCGGTGGATTTAAAAGAGATTTCTCACATTGATGTCGAGAACCTAAACTTCGCTTACGGCGAAGAACAAATTTTATCGGATGTCAGCTTATCTGTGAAAAAAGGCGAAATTTTAGGTATTCACGGCAGAAGCGGCAGCGGTAAAAGTACCTTGTTGAAATTGCTGATGCGTTTTTACGATCCTAAATCAGGCAGCATTAAAATTAACGGTGAAACCTTACCAAACATCAACACCCGTAGCTTGCGTGACAATATGGCATACATTACTCAGCAAACCTATATTTTCAACGAAACCATTGAGGAAAATATTCGCCTTGCGCGCCGTGATGCAACCTTAGAAGAAATTATGGAAGCGGCGAAGAAAGCCTCAATTCATGATTTTATTTTGAGTTTGCCACAAGGCTATCAAACAAAAATGACCGAATTGGGTGGCAATCTCTCTGACGGAGAAAAACAACGTATCGGTATTGCACGAGCATTCTTGCATAATGCCCCGATTATCTTGCTTGATGAGCCAACTAGTAATTTGGATAGCTTAAACGAAGCAATGATTTTGAAATCATTACTCGATGTTAAAGCTGAAAAATTAATTATTCTCGTCAGCCACCGCCAATCCACTATGGCAATTTGCGATCAAGTGATTGGCATAGAAAACGGCAGAATGTCCTAAACTAAGACAACAAAAAATCGCACTGTTAAGGTGCGATTTTTTTGTTGGAGGGAAAAAGTGCGGTAAATATTCCCTTTAGATTTTATAGTTCAGGTTCATTTAATACGTTAAGTAACATTAAACGCTTGCGGTAAGTTTTCAGTACGCAATCAATATGCGGTTGCGGCATAAAGGATTGTGAATAAATCTGCTCCACCTTTTCCTTTTCTTGTGTAATTTCAGGAATTAATTTTTGAATAATCACATTTTTATTTAATCCAATATTTTCCCCAAACTCGACAAAATCATCGCCGATATATTCACCGTATTGAGTATTAAATCCTTTGGCGAGTGTGGCATTACCCTCTTCTCGTGCTAACAATGGCAAAGCAAGTAGTGTTGAATTAAATATTTCAGGATAGGGCGACACCGATACAAAGTCATAAATTGGAGCAAGTTTTGGATGACTATTTTTGGGATAAATAAATGAAAAATTGCGTAAGTGAAGATCATTATTTCCTAATAAATAAGCGTAAATAATTCGACGGAAAATCTCTTGTTGCTGAGCTAAATGATTTTCAGTGTGTTGTAAAATAAACTTAGCAATTTGTTCATAACTCACATATTGCTCATTATCAGTACCTATTTTTCCGTACTTGTCTCGAATATTCATTGCACCATCAAGTTGTTCTTGGTGCATTGGTTTTTGCTGTTCATCACGATCAAAACGCTTTATAACAAAAGCAAATTCCTTCTGATTTTGTTCGCCAGCAAAAGAAACTAAACCATTTTCTGGCACATCAAACCCTAATTCTTTCATAATGCGCATGGTGGCGTGTTCATTTTCAGCTAAAAAAGGATACTCTTCGGGCGAAGGCTTTAAAATGTAATGTCCCTGTTGATCTACGCTGTCAAAGTGATCATCTTTGATAATAAGCTGTAATTTTGGTTGAAAACCTGAAATGCTCATCCCTTGCTGTTTTTGGGGTTTCACTGTAATAAATTCTTGGCGAGAAAAGGGCAATTCAGGATTAAAATGTTTATTGCCTGTAAGATAGTGTAAACCTTTTGTGCTGTAACCAGAATGAACTTCATTTTTCTTCAATGGCTTTAATAAAATACGACAAAAATTCATTGTTTTTCCTCCTGAATTTGCACTGCACCTAACATATTTTCCCCGTTATTAAGTAAAAAGCGAAACATATCGCTTTCATCAATTCGTTGATGAAGTGCATATTTGTGTTTTAGCCAGCCTTCGGGGACGAGGGATGCAAAATAAGGGAATAAGGTGTCAGAATGAAAAGGGCTTTGCTCAATAGGAAAGCTGAGAGAGAGCGGTATTCCTTGATAATCGGGATTGTAAGCAAAATGAAAACCACGATGATCTTCTCTAAGTAAACCAATAAATTCGCCGTAGAGAAATACTTTTCCCGAGCGGACTAAATCGCGCATAGTGAAACCCCTAATGTTTGAGCAACAAGAAACACGGTTGTAAATCGAACTTGGCTTGGATCTTGAAATAAGCGATTCAAGGTAGAAATAGACACGCCAGTTTGCAGTTCTAGCATACTCAGCTCAATACCAAGTGATTTACGCTTATCATTGAGCATTTTTCCAAATACTTTGAGATCGGTAATTTTCCCTGCATAAAGCTGTTGTCTCTGTGCTTGCTCATAGGCAATAACAGCTTGCTGAAGCTTTTTTAATTCATCAATTTGATTTTCTAATTGCGTACTAAGGTTATTCATATTTGATACTTTTATTTTAATAAAATATTTTTTATATCATATATGAATATATTTGTTTTTAGAATATCTTTTTTGATATTTTTTTTGAGAAAAAATGATTTAATTATTTAAAAATGACATTTTAAAATCTGCTCCCTGTTTAGTAAGTCATTTGTTCAGCTTTTTGGAGAGCAGATTAAATTAATTAAAATGTTGTTTGCTTGAGCTAAATATTCAAAACCTTATAAAGGTCATCCAAATAATGAATGGATTGGATTTTACGAATTGTGCGGGATTTTCCTCGAATTAAAATGGTTTCAGTATTGGCTAAATTGCCTTTTCGGGAGATACCTTTAAGCAAATCGCCATTGGTAATGCCTGTTGCAGTAAATACAAGATTGTCATCACGCACGAGATCTTCCAGTTTTAACACTTCATTCACTTTTACGCCCAGAGCTGCACAGCGTTGAATTTCATCAGATGCAATTTTTTTATTTTCTTCGGTGTCGCCTTTTACTTCATTGCGTGGGATTAACCGCGCTTGCATATCGCCACCTAATGCTCGAATGGCTGCAGCAGCTGCCACGCCTTCTGGTGCGCCACCAATTCCATAAAGAAGATCGACTTCAGCATCAGGTAAGCAGCAAAGTACAGAACCTGCTACATCGCCATCAGGAATTGCCAATACTTTCGCACCCAAATTATGTATTTGTTTAATTATGGCCTCGTGACGTGGTTTTGCTAATACCATTACGGTAAGGTCAGAAAGGGATTTTCCTAGTTTAGATGCGATGCGGCGAAGATTTTGTTCCAGTGGTAAATTTAAATCAATGATGCCTTTTACATTTGAACCCACCACTAATTTTTCCATATACATATCTGGTGCTTTTAAAAAGGTATTTTTGCCACCTGCAGCCAAGACAGAAATAGCATTAGATTGCCCCATTGCGGTCATACGTGTACCATCAATAGGATCTACAGCGATAGAAACTAATTCCCCTAAGCCAGAACCGACTTTTTCGCCAATATAAAGCATTGGGGCTTCATCAATTTCGCCCTCTCCTATAACGATTTCAGCGTCCATATGAATCAAATTCAGCATATAACGCATCGCTTTTACCGCTGCATCGTCTGCCGCATTTTTATCTCCTCGACCAAGCCACGTGTAAGCTGCTAGAGCGGCAGCTTCTGTCACTCGTGAAAATTCAATGGCTAATGCTCGATTCATTATTATTCTCCTTCTGCTTATTTTTCAAGATTATGGCAAAAATAGCATTATTCTATCACTGAGTAATCGTTTGCATAATAAATTTTTATTCAATGCTTTAAAAAGGTAAATTTACTGGGTAAAATACCCCTAAACTTACCCATATTTAAAAGGAAATCATTATGTCTTTAGAAATTTTAGACCAGCTTGAAGAAAAAATTAAACAAGCGGTAGAAACTATCCAATTACTTCAATTAGAAGTTGAAGAATTAAAAGAGAAAAATGCAGAATCTCAAAGAAATATCGAAAACTTACAAACTGAAAATGAACAGCTGAAAAACGAACATCGTAATTGGCAAGAGCATATTCGTTCATTACTTGGTAAGTTTGATAACGTTTAATCGTAGTAAAAGGCTTAGATTTTCTAAGCCTTTTTATTTTAATCATTTCAATAATTTTCTTTTCTCTTTGAGAAGAAAATAAATATAGGATAATAAAATGCACATTTGTATTCTTTCAGGCAGCACTTTAGGTGGTGCGGAATATGTTGCCGAGCATTTAAACGATGTTTTAGAAACTCAAGGTTTTTCCACCGCACTTTTTCACGGACCAAATTTATCTGACATTGAAAACGAGAAAATTTGGCTGATTGTCACTTCAACGTACGGTGCAGGCGAATTACCAGACAATTTAAAACCTCTATTTGATGAATTAGTTGATAGCCAAAAGGATTTTTCAGATGTTCGCTTTGCGGTCGTTGGATTAGGTAATTCTGATTATGATACTTTTTGCTATGCAGCGGACAAAGTGGAGCAAACACTTCAAGCAAAAAGTGCGGTCAAAATTTGTGAGACTTTAAAAATTGACGTGTTAAACGTGGATGATCAAGAAAGTTATGCTGAAGAATGGTTACCGAATTTTATTGAGGGATTGAAATGATTGCCCTAATTCAGCGTGTGTCTCAAGCAAAAGTGGATGTAAATGGCGAAACAATAGGGCAAATTGGAAAGGGGTTATTGGTTTTACTTGGTGTAGAAAAAGAAGATAACCGAGAAAAAGTAGATAAGCTTGCTGAAAAAGTGCTTAATTATCGAATTTTCAGTGATGAAAATGACAAAATGAATTTAAATGTTCAACAAGCACAAGGGGAATTACTTATTGTTTCGCAATTTACATTAGCGGCGGATACACAAAAAGGTTTACGCCCGAGTTTTTCAAAAGGTGCGTCCCCAGCATTGGCTAATGAATTATATGAATATTTTATCCAAAAGTGCGGTGAGAAATTACCTGTTTCAACAGGGCAATTTGCAGCGGATATGCAAGTGAGCTTAACAAATGATGGGCCTGTGACGTTTTGGTTAAATGTATAACAAGAAAATCGAATTTGGTAATAAGCTCGCTGTTTTACATTTGTTTATTAAATGGTTTAGTGAATGGAATATTCTTGTTAAAACGTATAAATTCCATCAATTAATAATGAACCACATATTACCTAACAACAAGGTTGGTAAGCAAAAAGGCGGACTGAAGCCCTCCATTGCTCCCTCACCTATAAATGGGCGTTTCCTTTCACCAATGACCACTTAATAATAACGAGCAATCGCTTATTATTTCACTGATTTGGGATAATCGGGAATGTCAGACAACAGCCCACCAAACCCAATAGGCAAATTGCACAGTGCAATGCCAAACGGCGCAAACTTCCTTTCTTGCACCGAAACCTTTTCATTTATTGTTTGTATTATCAACTACAAACTGACAGTACAAGAATATGGTATGCCTTTCCTTTGGTTAAAACTGTGATGAAATTCTTTTAAAATTTCACCGCACTTTTAAGGATAGGCAATTATTGTCGGATTAAAAGAGCAACGGCTTCACAAGCAATGCCTTCTTGTCTTCCTGTAAAGCCTAATTTTTCGGTAGTCGTTGCTTTTACATTAACTTGCTCAATATCGCATTGGAGATCTTCAGCTATTTTGGCACGCATTGCATCAATATGTGGGCGCATTTTAGGTGCTTGTGCAATGATAGTGACATCGACATTACCAATTTTATATCCCTTTTTTTGCACTTGACGAAACGCTTCACGCAGTAAGCCTCGACTATCCGCATTTTTATATTGCATATCGGTATCTGGGAAAAGTTTTCCAATATCGCCTAAAGCCGCTGCCCCCAAGATTGCATCAGTTAATGCGTGTAGTGCTACATCGCCATCAGAGTGCGCAATAAAGCCAGTGTGATAAGGCACTTCTACACCACCAATAATTAATGGACGATCTTCGCCAAAAGCGTGAACATCAAAGCCGTGTCCAATTCTGATCATAATTTATTCCTTGTTAAATAAAATTCTGCTAATGCTAAATCTTCTGGACGAGTCACTTTTAAATTATCGCTACGTCCAGCCACTAAGTGCGGTCGAAATCCAGCCAGTTCCATTGCTGATGCTTCATCTGTTATATTCGCACCTTGTTGAATTCCTGTGGAAAGCGCATGTCTTAATATATCTACTGGGAAAAACTGCGGTGTCATTGCTTGCCAAAGCTGGCTACGATCTTCTGTTTTCACAATACATTGCTGATTATCCGCCCGTTTAATCGTATCTGTTGCTGGGATTGCCAAAATCGCACCTTGTTCATCTTCAATAGCTAACAATTTATCAATATCAGCATGTTGTAAACAAGGGCGAGCAGCATCGTGAACAAGCACCCACGCATTTTTTTCCGCAATTGCATTTAAACCATTTAAGACAGATTCAGCTCGCGTTGTGCCACCTTCTACTAGCTGAATTTTAGGATCGAGCGATAGTGTAGAAATATAAGGATCATCTTTGCTTACAGCCAAAATAATTTTAGATACGGCAGGATAAGAAAGCATCACATCGAGTGTATGTTCAAGCAGTGTTTTGCCAAGCAGCGTTAAATATTGTTTAGGTTTATCCGCTTGCATCCGTGAACCAACACCAGCCGCAGGCAAGACCGCAATAATTGAACGAGCCATTATTTACTCTCTTTTACAATATGATAGAACACTTCATTTTCTTTCACTAAGCCATGTTGCATTCGTGCGCGTTCTTCGATCGCTTCAAAACCTTTTGTTAATCCTTGAATTTCTGCATTAATACGCTGATTACGTTGAGATAGCTTTTCATTTTTTGCTTGATTTTCCTTAATTTTCTCAGCATTTTGACGATAATCTAAAAAGCCGTTACTGCCAAACCAAAAATCATATTGAAACAATACTAATACTGAAAGGAGGATTAAAATAAGAAGTCGCATACGGATATTTGTTGTGAGTAAAATTTTAACCAGTTTACCGTGAAAAATTAGGAAAAACGATAAAATGAAAGAAAGTGCGGTTAAAAATTCTTTTATTTTAACCGCACTTTTTTGTATAAAAATTATTTTCTAGAGAGAGGTGGCACAAAGGTTAAACCTAAATCCCAAGGTTGCTCAATCCAAGTATTTTGTGGAATATCAATCACATAGTCATCTACTAATTCTGCACCTGCAGGTTTTGCAAATACAGTGACAAATTTTGCATTAGGGTACATTTGACGAATCGCACGCGCTGTATTACCCGTATCAACTAAATCATCTACTACGATAAACCCTTCGCCGCCATTTGGCACTTGGGCTGCATGCAGAACTTGTAGTTCTCCCTGATTGTTATGATCGTGATAGCTTGCGATACAAACGGTTTCAATATGGCGAAGACCTAATTCTCTAGCCAACACAGCCGCTGGAAACAAACCACCGCGACTCACCGCAATAATACCTTTCCATTGGGAAGCTGGAAGTAAACGTTCTGATAATTTGCGGGCATGCATTTGAAACATATCCCAAGTTACCACATATTTTTCGCTCATAATTGCACCTTAGTTTAAATTTATCGAGAAATAAAAAATTGCGTAAGGATAACCCGAAATGGCGTTTTATGCTATTATTTCGTAAATATTTTCAGTAAAAGGAGCAATTATGTCTGAAATTACAACACTTCAACCCTCATTGTTATGGAAATGGTTTGATCAAATTTGTGCAATCCCTCATCCTTCTCATTATGAAGATGCGTTAGCTAACTTTATTGTAAATTGGGCGAAAGAAAAGCATTTTTTTGTGGAACGCGATGAAGTAGGCAATGTTCTCATTCGTAAACCTGCGACGAAAGGAATGGAAAATCACACACCTGTTGTTTTACAAGCGCACTTAGATATGGTGCCACAGGCTAATGAAGGTAACCCGCATGATTTTACTAAAGATCCTATTCAACCTTATATTGATGGAGAATGGGTAAAAGCGCGAGGTACAACATTAGGATCTGACAATGGTATCGGTTTAGCCTCTACTCTAGCGGTGTTAGAAAGCAATGATTTAGCGCATCCACCTCTTGAAGTGCTTTTAACAATGACAGAAGAAACGGGGATGGATGGTGCGAAAGACCTGCGTCATAACTGGTTACAATCTGAAATTTTAATCAATACAGATACCGAAGAAATTGGCGAAATTTACATTGGTTGTGCGGGCGGCATTAATGCAAACTTTGAAATTCCAGTTCAATATGAAACCAATAGCTTTGAGCACAGTGTACAAATTACACTTAAAGGTTTACGTGGCGGCCATTCTGGTGTTGATATTCATACAGGACGTGCAAATGCAATTAAAGTGTTAGCGCGAGTATTATCAAAACTCTCTCAAAATCAACCGCACTTTACTCTCTCTGAAATTCGTGGTGGCTCAATTCGTAATGCAATTCCTCGAGAAGCAGCGGCTGTATTAGCCTTTAATGGCGATGTAAAAGCCATAGAAAGTGCGGTAGAAAATCTTGCGGTTGTGCTTAAAGAAGAATTAGCCATTGCCGAACCTAATCTCACGCTTTTTGTAGAATTTGTAGAAAAATCTGCAACAGTATTCACAGCACAAAGTACTCAAACGGTAATTAATGCACTCAACGTATTGCCAAACGGCGTAATCCGCAATAGTGATGTAGTTAAAAATGTTGTAGAAAGCTCATTAAGCGTTGGCGTATTGAAAACAGAAGGTAATGTTGTAAAAAGCACCATTTTAGTTCGTTCATTAATTGAAAGCGGTAAATATTACGTAACTGAAATGCTTAGCTCACTTGCAATCTTAGCAAATGCAAAAGTTGAGTTTTCTGCACCTTATCCGGGCTGGCAACCTGTAAACGACTCAACTATCTTAGACGTTACTCGCAAACATTATGCTGAAGTGCTAGGCGAGGAGCCTGTAGTGAAAGTCATTCACGCAGGATTAGAATGTGGTCTTTTAAAAGAACATTATCCAAACATTGAAATGATTTCTATCGGGCCAACAATCCGAAATGCTCACTCACCAGATGAGAAAGTGGAAATTGCAACAGTACAAACCTATTGGGATTTATTGACAAGGGTACTTGCCGATATTCCTGCGAAGTAATCTAATATTAATTAAAAGTGCGGTTAAAATTTCTGGTGATTATGTAGTAGCTGCATAAAAGATCGAAATTTAACTAGTGTTGCATAAGATACCCTTATTTTTATAAGGGTATCATTTTGTATATAGTTGTTTTTATGACTATTACAGATATCTTCTAAGCCTAAAATTAGTATCCCTTATTTTAGTAGATTTGAGCCCTAAGTCATAGAGCTCAAATTTTCTGTTGGGATAGATTTTTTACTCGTATAAGCGAATTACATCATTCCGCCCATTCCACCCATACCGCCCATTTCAGCAGCACCTAAATCGGCTTTATCATCTTTTGGAAGATCAGTTACCATACATTCAGTGGTAATCATTAAGCCTGCTACGGATGCCGCGAATTGCAATGCAGAACGAGTGACTTTAGTTGGATCTAAAATACCCATTTCGATCATATCGCCGTATTGTTCTGTACCTGCGTTATAACCAAAGTTTCCTTCGCCATTTTTAACCGCACTTGCCACAACAGATGCTTCTTCGCCTGAGTTAGTGACGATTTGACGTAGAGGTGCTTCCATCGCACGTAATGCAAGTTTGATACCCACATTTTGTTCTTCGTTGTCACCTTTTAGGCTTGCTGCAACTTTCGCTGCTGCGCGAACTAATGCAACGCCACCACCGGCAACGATACCTTCTTCAACCGCAGCACGAGTTGCATGTAATGCGTCATCTACACGGTCTTTTTTCTCTTTCATTTCAACTTCAGTTGCTGCGCCTACTTTGATTACTGCCACGCCGCCAGCTAATTTAGCAACGCGTTCTTGAAGTTTTTCTTTATCGTAGTCAGAAGTTGATTCTTCAATTTGTTGGCGAATTTGAGCCACACGACCTTTGATTTGAGATTCATCTCCGATACCATCAATAATGGTTGTGTTATCTTTATTGATTACAACACGTTTTGCTTGACCAAGATCTTCAAGTGTCGCTTTTTCAAGCTCCATACCGATTTCTTCAGAAATTACAGTACCTGAAGTTAAGATCGCAATATCTTGTAACATCGCTTTACGACGATCTCCAAAGCCTGGTGCTTTCACGGCTGCAACTTTTACGATACCGCGCATCGTGTTCACTACTAAGGTTGCAAGTGCTTCGCCTTCCACATCTTCAGCGATGATTAATAATGGTTTACCTGCTTTTGCAACACCTTCTAACACTGGAAGTAATTCACGAATGTTAGAGATTTTTTTATCTACAAGAAGAAGATATGGATTATCTAATTCAACCGTTGCTGTTTCTGGTTTGTTGATGAAATATGGAGAAAGGTAGCCACGATCGAATTGCATCCCTTCAACCACATCTAATTCATCTTCAAGACCCGTACCATCTTCAACGGTAATCACGCCTTCTTTGCCCACTTTTTCCATAGCTTGAGCAATTAATTGACCCACAATGCTGTCAGAGTTTGCAGAAATAGTCCCTACTTGTTCAATTTCTTTTGCTGTTTCACAAGGTTTAGATAAATTTTTAAGCTCAGAAACAACCGCACTTACTGCTTTATCAATACCACGTTTTAAATCCATTGGGTTCATGCCTGCCGCTACTGCTTTCAATCCCTCATTTACGATAGCTTGAGCAAGTACAGTTGCAGTGGTTGTACCATCGCCTGCTGCATCATTTGCTTTAGATGCTACTTCTTTTACCATTTGTGCGCCCATATTTTCGAATTTATCTTCTAATTCGATTTCACGAGCAACAGATACACCGTCTTTAGTGATAGTTGGTGCGCCAAATGATTTGTCTAAAATTACATTACGACCTTTAGGGCCAAGGGTTACTTTTACTGCATCTGCTAATACATTCACGCCTTTAAGCATTTTTACGCGTGCGTCATTACCAAATTTTACGTCTTTTGCTGCCATTTTCTTTTTCCTTATCTAATTATTCTACAATTGCTAAGATGTCGTTTTCAGAAATAATTAATACTTCTTCGCCATCGATTTTTTCGCTTTTCACGCCGTAACCGTCGTTGAAAATTACGGTATCGCCAACTTTAACATCTAAAGGTTGAACAGTGCCATTTTCTAAAATACGACCTTTACCCACTGCTAATACTTTCGCACGGGTTGATTTGGTCGCAGCTGATCCAGTTAATACGATACCGCCAGCTGAACGGGTTTCGACTTCTTCACGTTTAATAATTACACGATCGTGTAAAGGACGAATATTCATAATTAATTTCCTTCTTAAGAGTTTGTAAGTGCGGTCTTTATATAAGGAAGATTTTTTTTCTTTCAAGGGGAGTTACAAAAAATTCTGACAAAATATTTTTCCTATTTTAGATTTTTTTACGTAAAATTCGCTGATCTTCGCATAATAAATAAATTAAGGAATGACAATATGCACTTAACTTCCAGAGAACAAGAAAAGCTGATGCTTTTCCTCGCGGGCGAATTGGCGGCAAAACGCAAAGCACGTGGCGTTAAATTAAATTATCCAGAAACTGTTGCCTATATTGCGAGTCATTTACAAGAGGCGGCAAGAGATGGAATGAGTGTGGCTGAAGTCATGCAATATGGTTCAACACTTTTAACCGTTGATGATGTGATGGAAGGCGTCGCTGAGATGGTACACGAAGTGCAAATTGAAGCAACTTTCCCAGATGGCACAAAACTTGTTACCGTGCATAATCCAATCAGATAACCGTAGGGTGGGCTTTAGCCCACCAAAATAAAAATATCAATGGTGGGCTAAAGCCTACCCTACAAGGAACAAAGATATGATCCCAGGCGAATACCAATTAGCCGAAGGCGATATTCTCGCTAATGTCGGCAGAAAAACAGTGATAATTGAAGTAACCAACTCGGGTGATAGACCCATTCAGGTGGGTTCTCACTACCATTTTTTTGAAACTAATAATGCTCTTAAATTTGACCGTACTTTGGCACGCGGTATGCGTTTAAATGTGCCTTCTGGTAATGCGGTGCGTTTCGAACCGGGAGAAGCCAAAACCGTTGAGTTAGTGGCTTTTGGTGGTAACCAAATTATTTACGGTTTCCATAATCAAATTGATGGCAAATTATAAAGTAGGGCAAGATGGCATTAACAATTTCAAGAGCGCAATATGTAGCAACTTATGGCCCAACCGTTGGCGATAAAGTCCGTTTAGGCGATACCAATTTATGGGCAACTATTGAGCAAGATCTATTGACCAAAGGCGACGAGTGTAAATTTGGTGGCGGTAAAAGTGTACGCGATGGCATGGCTCAAAGTGGTACGGCAACTCGCGATAATCCAAATGTATTGGATTTTGTGATCACTAACGTGATGATCATTGATGCAAAATTAGGCATTATCAAAGCGGATATTGGGATTCGAGATGGTCGCATTGTGGGCATTGGTCAAGCAGGTAACCCAGATACGATGGATAATGTCACGCCAAATATGATTATCGGTGCTAGCACAGAAGTACATAACGGTGCACATTTAATTGCAACCGCTGGCGGTATTGATACACACATTCACTTTATTTGCCCTCAACAAGCACAGCATGCGATTGAAAGTGGCGTTACTACGTTAATTGGTGGCGGAACAGGCCCGGCTGACGGCACACACGCGACCACTTGCACACCAGGTGCGTGGTATATGGAGCGTATGTTCCAAGCGGCAGAAGCATTGCCTGTAAACGTAGGATTTTTTGGTAAAGGCAACTGTTCAACTTTAGATCCGCTACGCGAACAAATTGAAGCTGGCGCATTAGGTTTAAAAATCCACGAAGACTGGGGCGCAACGCCTGCAGTAATTGATTCGGCATTAAAAGTGGCAGATGAAATGGATATTCAAGTGGCAATCCACACCGACACTCTGAACGAAAGTGGCTTCTTAGAAGATACCATGAAAGCGATTGATGGACGTGTTATTCATACCTTCCACACGGAAGGAGCTGGTGGCGGTCATGCGCCAGATATCATTAAAGCAGCGATGTATCCAAACGTATTACCGGCTTCAACTAACCCAACTCGTCCGTTTACGAAAAACACTATCGATGAACATTTGGATATGTTGATGGTTTGCCATCATTTAGATAAACGCGTGCCAGAAGATGTAGCTTTTGCCGATAGCCGTATCCGTCCTGAAACTATTGCAGCAGAAGATATTTTGCATGATATGGGTGTTTTCTCGATTATGAGTTCAGACTCTCAAGCGATGGGGCGTATTGGCGAAGTCGTTATTCGTACATGGCAAACCGCAGATAAAATGAAAATGCAACGTGGCGAATTAGGCAATGAAGGAAACGATAACTTCCGTATTAAACGCTACATTGCGAAATATACCATCAATCCAGCGATTGCACACGGCATCTCGGATCATATTGGTTCATTAGAAGTGGGCAAAATTGCAGATATCGTGTTATGGAAACCGATGTTCTTTGGCGTAAAACCAGAAGTGATAATTAAAAAAGGTTTTATTAGCTACGCAAAAATGGGCGATCCAAATGCCTCTATTCCAACACCACAACCAGTGTTCTACCGTCCAATGTACGGTGCACAAGGCTTAGCAACGGCACAAACTGCAGTTTTCTTTGTTTCACAAGCCGCTGAAAAAGCAGATATTCGTGCTAAATTCGGTTTACACAAAGAAACTATTGCGGTGAAAGGCTGCCGTAGTGTGAGTAAAAAAGATCTTGTTCATAATGATGCAACACCTGAAATTACAGTGGATCCAGAACGCTATGAAGTGCGTGTAGATGGTGAACTAATTACCTGTGAACCTGTGGATACGGTGCCATTGGGGCAACGGTATTTTATGTTCTAAGTAAAAAGAGCGGTCAAAATTTAAGGAGAATTTACAATGAAACTTTGGTACTCCACTACCAGCCCGTATGTACGTAAAGTGCTGGTAACGTTGAAATATCAACAACTCTTAGACAAAACAGAACTGATTAAAATTGGTTCATCATTTGATGCAAGCTCTGCACATAATCAGGCAAATCCTCTGGGTAGAGTGCCAGCGTTAGAACGTAATTGTGGTAATTGGCTTTATGGCAGTTTGCTCATTTGCGAATATCTTGACCAAAAAGGCAATGTGGAGCCTAAACTCATTCCAGAAAGTGGCAAGCCACGCTGGGCAACGTTAGCGTTGCATAATTTAGCCGATGGCATTATGGAAAATACTGTGCTGATGATGGCTGAAAAAATGCTTCGCCCTGAAAGTGAATGGTGGACAGCTCGCCATCAACAACTAACCGAGCGAAATCGTCAAAGTTTTGTAAGACTTGAGCAAGATTTAAAACCGTTTGGCACTGAATTAAACATTGGTACGCTAACGACAGTCGCAGTCATTGATTGGTTCTTATTCAGAGCGGAAAAAATTGGATTAGATCTTGTAAAAGAATTTCCAAATTTAACCGCTTGGGCGGCTGAAATGAATGAAAAATATGAGGTTTTGTTTAGCACAAAACCACAGGCATAAGACGAAATATGAAAATCCTCAACCCCATTTTGCCCATTATGGATACCATTTTGGGCGATTTAACTAGCCTCCAAACTGAAGGACAAATTGCACATCAAACCATTGAACGCGTGTCATTGCAGTGGTATGAAAGCGAACGGAATATTTTGCGTAAAACTACAAATACGGGGCGTGAAGTGGCGTTTCGTTTGCTCAAAGAGGGGCAACGTTTAAAACACGATGATGTGGTGTTTATCAGTGATGAATTAGTGATTGCGATTGAAATTTTACCGAGTGACGTGATTGTGCTGTCGCCGAAAACCTTGCCTGAAATGGCTCGAGCTTGTTATGAAATTGGTAATAAACATTCGCCGCTGTTTTTAGATGGCGATGAAGTGACATTACCTTACGATAAGCCAATGTTTGAGTGGTTACAAGCGGCAGGATTTGAACCGAAAAAAGCAGAACGCCGTTTAAGCCAAGCGTTGAGGGCGAACTCTGCACAAGGTCACGGGTATTCACATAGTCATTCGCACGATCATCACGGTTATCATCATCACGGAGACGGCAATTGGCATCAACATTAAACCGGTCTTTAACGGATTTAGGTGCGTTGCTTCACTTGGTCGATCCCACCTTACCGATTGGCGGATTTAACCACTCTAATGGCTTGGAAACATTCGTCCAGCAACGTGTGGTAGAAAGCAAAGCGACCCTAGAAGAATATGTACAAACTCAGCTTTTACAAAACTGGATTTACAACGACGGGGCGTATCTTTCTCTTGCGTTTGATGCAATGAACGAGGGTAATTTTGACCGCTTGTGCGAACTGGATTGGCAACTTTCCGCCACTAAAGTGGCACGTGAAAGCCGCGAAGGGAATTTCAAACTCGGCGTACGATTGCTGAAAATTTTTATTCGCTACGAAACACATACGCTGCTTACGACTTACCAACAAGCGATTGTCGAAAAACGAGTACAGGGCTATTTTCCGATAGTGTTTGCAATGGTTGCTCAAGCCATGGGCTTAACCAAAGCCGATACGCTCTATGCGTTCTACTACAATGCAGCAGTTGGTGCGATCACTAACGGCGTGAAGCTAATTCCCCTCAGCCAAATGGATGGGCAAGATATTCTGTTTGACTTGCGAGGATCACTCGTGCAAGCGGTGGAATTAAGCCTTGAACCCGACGAAGAATGGCTTGGTGCGGCAACGCTGGCGAATGATATACGAGCAATGCAACACGAAGTGCTTTATACCAGATTATATATGTCATAACCTGTGATTGCTGTATTTTTATTTTTCAGGGGTAGGGTGGGCGTAAGCCCACGTGTTTATTTAACAATGAAAAGTGCGGTTAATTTTGACCGCATTTTTCCCTTTTTTCTAAAGAGCATTTTAGAAGGAAAATAAAAACTCAGAGTTAAATGCGTGGGCTTATGTCCACCTTACCGCTTGTAGTAAATAATCACAGTTGCTAGGTTAATTAAAGGAAAGAAAAATGCGTAATTACATCAAAATCGGCGTGGCAGGTCCTGTTGGTGCGGGCAAAACGGCGTTAATTGAAAAACTCACTCGTGAAATAGCGTCAAAATATAGTGTGGCAGTCATTACTAACGACATCTACACCCAAGAAGATGCGGAATTTTTAACGAAAAATAGTTTGCTTTCGCCTGAGCGAATTATGGGCGTGGAAACGGGCGGTTGTCCACATACGGCAATTCGTGAAGATGCCTCAATGAATTTGGAGGCAGTGGACGAAATGGTGGCTCGTTTCCCTGATGTGGAAATTGTATTTATTGAATCGGGCGGCGATAACCTCTCGGCGACTTTTAGCCCTGATTTGGCAGACGTGACGATTTTTGTGATCGACGTGGCACAAGGGGAAAAAATCCCTCGTAAAGGCGGGCCTGGTATCACTCGTTCAGATTTGTTAGTCATTAATAAAACTGATCTTGCTCCGTTTGTAGGGGCAGATTTAAGCGTGATGGAACGCGATGCCCGCCGTATGCGTAACGGTCAGCCGTTTATTTTCACTAATTTGATGAAAAAAGAAAATCTTGACGGCGTGATCGGTTGGATCGAAAAATATGCGTTGTTGAAGAATGTGGAAGAACCCGCATCTTTGGTTCGTTAATCGTAGGGGCAAATTACATTTGCCCAATTATTGGTGAAATATCGGGGCTAATGTAATTAGCCCCTACAAAATCTATGAACAGCAAATTATCCCTTTCCACCAAACTTTCCCAAAGTGGCAAAACCCAGCTTGCCGAATACTTTGCGACGCCACCTTTGAAAGTAATGACGTTATCTGCCTATGCGGATAAATGGGAAAATGGACTTAGTGCAATGCAAATGTCTTCTTCGCCAGGTTTATTAGCTGGGGATCGAGTTGATATTCAAATAACGCTCGAAAAATCTACCGCACTTTCTTTAAATACGCAGGCATTTACTCGGGTGCAGGCGATGAATGAGGGCGACAGTGCAGAGCAAATTACTCGTATTGCCCTTGCCGAAAACAGCCGTTTGTTCTATTTGCCGCATCCGTTGGTGTTACATAAAGATTCCGTTTTTAAGCAGCAAACACAGATTGAAATGGGAGAACAAAGCGAGCTGATTTATGGTGAAATCGTGGCGATTGGTCGGGTGTTGAATGATGAACGTTTTGCCTTTCGTCAGTTTTCCTCCCATTTGAAGATTTATGCTTTGCAAAACGATGACAAAAAACGACCGCTTGTCAGCGATTGTATTCAATGGTTGCCATCGAAAATGAACCTCACCGCCTTGAGCCAGATGGAAAATTACTCCCATCAAGGTTCGCTAATTTATTTGCATTTAGGGAAAAGTTCACTTGAAATTAAGCAACAAGTGCAAGCCTTGCAACAGCAGTTTATGGAAGAACAAGGTTTGTTGATAGGCATATCACAACTCAATGGATATGGCTTAATGGTGCGGGTACTCGGGTGCCGTGCAGAGCAAATTCAGAAATTGTTTGAGAAAATTGGTAAGCTCTTGAAATCTACATAAGATTGATGGATAGCTTATTTTTCCCTAAAAAAACTAATCCGAAAAATGAAAATATGTCTTGAGAGCATTTTTTGAAAATGTGATCTTCATCAAGTTTTTTCTTCTTGAAATTTCTATAATGACGATAAATTAACTAACCCAAAAAGGTAATTAAAATGACTCAATTTAGAAAAGAAGTAGATTTACTCGGCGAACGTGATGTGCCTACAGAAGCATATTGGGGAATTCATACATTAAGAGCGGTAGAAAATTTCAATATTTCTAACGTAACCATTTCTGACGTGCCTGAGTTTGTACGTGGTATGGTAATGGTAAAAAAAGCAACGGCTTTAGCCAATGGCGAATTAGGTGCAATTCCAAGTGATATTGCAAAAGCGATTGTAGCAGCTTGTGATGAAATCCTTACTACTGGAAAATGCTTAGATCAATTCCCATCAGATGTATATCAAGGTGGTGCAGGTACGTCTGTCAATATGAATACTAATGAAGTGGTTGCTAATCTTGCCCTTGAAAAAATTGGTCATAAGAAAGGCGAATATAACGTGATTAATCCGATGGATCACGTTAATGCAAGTCAATCAACCAATGATGCGTATCCTACAGGTTTTCGTATTGCGGTATACAATAGCATCTTAAAATTGATCGATAAAATTCAATATTTACAAGATGGTTTTGACAATAAAGCAAAAGAATTTGCGAATATCTTAAAAATGGGTCGTACTCAATTGCAAGATGCGGTGCCAATGACGGTTGGTCAAGAATTCAAAGCGTTTGCTGTATTACTTGAAGAAGAAGTGCGTAACTTAAAACGTACTGCAGGTTTATTACTTGAAGTAAACCTTGGTGCGACTGCTATTGGTACTGGTTTAAATACACCTCAAGGCTATACAGGATTAGTTGTAAAACATCTTGCTGAAGTAACTGGATTAGCTTGCGTACCTGCAGAAAATTTAATTGAAGCAACATCTGACTGTGGCGCTTATGTCATGGTTCACGGTGCATTAAAACGTACTGCAGTGAAACTTTCTAAAGTATGTAATGACTTGCGTTTACTTTCTTCTGGTCCACGTGCTGGTTTAAAAGAAATTAATCTTCCTGAATTACAAGCAGGTTCTTCTATTATGCCAGCAAAAGTAAACCCAGTTGTTCCAGAAGTGGTAAACCAAGTTTGCTTTAAAGTAATTGGTAACGATACCACTGTGACCTTCGCATCTGAAGCCGGTCAATTACAATTAAACGTAATGGAACCAGTGATTGGTCAAGCAATGTTTGAATCTATCGACATCTTAACCAATGCTTGTGTGAACTTACGCGATAAATGCGTGGATGGCATCACTGTAAACAAAGAAATTTGTGAAAACTATGTATTTAATTCAATCGGTATCGTGACTTACTTAAATCCATTTATCGGTCACCACAACGGCGACTTAGTGGGTAAAATCTGTGCTCAAACAGGTAAAGGCGTACGTGAAGTTGTGTTAGAAAAAGGTTTATTAACAGAAGAACAATTAGATGACATTCTTTCTGTAGAAAACTTAATGAATCCAACTTACAAAGCGAAATTAAATAAATAATTTACGTAAAAATACCAAAAAAATTTACCGCACTTTAATCTGTGCCTTAAAGCTGAATAAATAAATCAGCTAATTAGGGCGCAGATTTTTTTATGATTAAAATGTTTTAAGTAAAACATAAAAGGACTAAATTCTGTGGATGATAGAATTTAGTCCTTAAACAAATTTATCTGATTTTTAAGATTAGATCAGTTTCTCTCTATTCATCTAAAAAACTTCTCAGTGTTTCAGAACGGCTAGGATGACGTAATTTACGTAATGCTTTTGCTTCAATTTGACGAATACGTTCGCGTGTTACATCGAATTGTTTACCCACTTCTTCAAGTGTATGGTCGGTATTCATATCGATACCAAAACGCATACGTAATACTTTTGCTTCACGTGGTGTCAGACCTTCAAGCACTTCGTGAGTTGCAACTTTTAAACTTTGTGCTGTGGCAGAATCAAGAGGAAGTTCTAAGGTTGAATCTTCAATAAAATCCCCTAAATGTGAATCATCGTCATCGCCAATAGGGGTTTCCATAGAAATCGGCTCTTTTGCAATTTTCAGCACTTTACGGATTTTATCTTCTGGCATTCCCATACGTTCTGCCAATTCTTCTGGTGTTGCTTCACGTCCCATTTCTTGTAATAACTGGCGAGAAATACGATTAAGTTTATTGATCGTTTCAATCATATGCACAGGAATACGGATTGTACGCGCTTGATCCGCAATAGAGCGAGTGATTGCTTGACGAATCCACCAAGTTGCATAGGTAGAGAATTTGTAACCACGTCGATATTCAAATTTATCTACCGCTTTCATTAAACCGATATTCCCTTCTTGAATTAAATCTAAGAATTGTAAACCTCGATTTGTGTATTTTTTCGCGATAGAAATTACTAAACGTAAGTTAGCTTCAACCATTTCTTTTTTAGCCCGGCGTGCTTTTTGTTCGCCTCGTGCGACTGCATCGCAAATGTCACGCATTTGCGTAATGGTAAGTTTAGTATTTTCTTCTGTTATCGCTAGATTGTTTAAGGCTTCATAAATACGATCTTCATATTTAATTAAACGTTTAGCCCAAGGTTTGCTAGATTTTAACGCTTTTGTTACCCATTCACTGTTACTGCCATTAGTAGTAATAATTTTTTCAAAATCATCCTTTGGCATTCCTGCTATATCCACTAATATTTTTTGTAGCTGACGTTCTTCATAACGTACACGTTTCATCATTTCTTTCATTGATAGAACGAGTAAATCAAATTGTTTTGGCACTAAACGGAATTGTTTAAAAATTTCGCCAAGTAGTGCAATTTGATCTTGGGCGCGTTTTCCAGAGCGACCGTGTTTTTCAATAACAGCAAGGGTTTTAGAGTGCTGTTCTCTTAATTGCTGAAATTTTTCGCGAGCAACTTCAGGATCAATACTGTTATCAGAGTCGCTTGAATCTGATGTGGATTCTGATTCATTGTCTTCCACATCTGCATTACTCGATCCTTCTTCTTCATCATCTTCATCTTCATCTTCATCAGAAAAGTCTTCATCAAGTCCGTTGTGTTCTTCTATTTCGGCATTTGGATCAACAAAACCTGTAATTAAATCGGTCAAACGGAAATTACCTTTTTCTACATCATCATAGTTTTTTAGTAATCCATTTAATGCTTCAGGATAGGCTGCGATAGAGGTTTGAACTTCATCAATCCCTTCTTCAATACGTTTTGCAATGCTGATTTCATCTTCACGAGTAAGAAGATCAACTGTTCCCATTTCACGCATATACATACGGACAGGATCCGTTGTTCGACCGATTTCAGATTCTACATTAGAAAGAATTTGAGTTGCTTCTTCCACTGCATCTTCATCAGGGATGGTATCACTCAACATCATATCATCGCTTTCTGGTGCTTCATCTAACACAGGGATGCCTGCATCATTTTGCAACGTTTGTAGCAACTTGTCGTAATATTCAGGATCAATAGCATCTTCGGGCAATAAGTCATTGATTTCAGCAAAAGTTAAATACCCTTGTGTACGACCTAGCTCCATCAATTGCTCAATTTGTTCTGAATATTGTTCAGCCGTAGATTGTTGATTTTTTTCCATTTTTATACTCGTTTTGCTTGATGTGATTGAGAAGATAAGATTTTTTATGAACCTGAGATTCTACCATTGTTATAGCGGATTCACTAACTGTTTTTTCTGCTGTTCTTTACCAGCTAAAAGATGTACAAGTACCGTTTTTTCTTCATTAGTGAGACCCTCAGTTCGTTCTTTGGCAATAAGCATTTCAATATCGCGCTCAATAGCTTGAATATTTAAGCGACGGTAATTTTGTGAAAATGCGTTGATTATATCGGATTCGTCTAATAAATGATCCCAAGTTGCCAGTATTTCAAGGGGATTACTGTAAGATGTATTGCGGAAGTATTCCAAAATTTGCCCCGTAGTAATGCCCTCTCGTTGGCGACAAAGTGCGGTCAATTTTTCCAGAATTTCAAACCCTGCTTCCGCACGTAATGCTTGCACGCCGCTTTCAGACATACGTTTTACTAATTCAGGATTTTGCAGAAGCAATGAAATGACCATTCGCATTGGTGTCTTCTTGATCTTATTATTAGCGACTTTTTGTTGTGTATTGGCTTGTTCTAATTGTTTTGGAATAAGATTTTCCAGCTGAGTTTGATCAAAAATCCCAAGTTTTTGAGCAAGCATATTGCGTAGCGATAAGCGAAGCATTTCTCCAGGAATTTGGCGAATTAACGGCGCAGCTAGCGCAACTAATTTTCCGCGCCCTTCTTTAGTGGAAAAATCAACCTGAGGACTTAAATGTGCAAACATAAACTCGCTTAAAGATTGCGCACTTTCGATGTATTCTTCAAATTTTTCTTTGCCGTATTGACGAATGTAAGTATCAGGATCTTCTCCTTCTGGCAAGAAAATAAATTTGAGTTGTCTGCCATCTTCTAAATAAGGCAACGCATTTTCTAACGCTCGCCACGCTGCATCACGCCCAGCACGGTCGCCATCGTAACAACAAACCACTTGTTCGGTCGAACGAAAAATAAGTTGAATTTGTTCTGATGTCGTGGACGTACCTAAAGAAGCGACCGCATAATCCACGCCAAATTGTGCTAATGCCACCACATCCATATAACCTTCAACAACAAGTAATTGTTTTGGTTCATCGTTGGCTTGTAAGGCTTCATACAAACCATAAAGCTCGTTACCTTTATGATAAGTAATGGTTTCTGGCGAATTCAGATATTTTGGTTTTTCATCCGTTAATACTCGTCCACCAAAAGCCACTGTACGACCACGTTTATCGCGAATTGGAAACATGATGCGATTGCGGAATTTATCGTAAATATTGCCACGATCATTGCGAGAAAGCATGCCTAACTCAATGAGTTTTTGTTGTTCTTCACGATTAACGCCAAATTTACGCAGTACAGTATCCATTGCATTCGGCACAAACCCAATTTGAAAACGCTTAATAATTTCAGCTGAAAGCCCGCGTTGTTGTAAATATTCTTGTGCTTGAGTATTTAATGGTAATTGGTTTTGATAAAACTTGGCAATCTCTTGCATTAATTCATAGAGATTTCGTTTGGTTTGATAATTAGCTTGAGGTTTTCCGCTGTTATTAGCGCGTTTTTCGTAAGGTACTTCAAGCCCTGCCATAGCAGCAAGTTCTTCAATAGCTTCGACAAATTCAAGTTTGTCATAATCCATTAAAAAGGAAATGGCATTACCGTGTGCGCCACAGCCGAAGCAATGATAAAACTGTTTCTTTTGGCTAACTGTGAAGGATGGCGTTTTTTCGTGATGGAAAGGGCAACAGGCTTGATAATCGCGGCCAGCTTTTTTTAGTTTTACGCGCGTGTTAATCACATCGACAATATCGGATTTTGTTAGTAAATCATCAATAAAGGGGCGTGGAATAGGACCTTTCATTGTCGAGCCTCCGTGATCGTGGTGTGAAAGTGCGGTCGTTTTTGGCGTAGATTTTTGTTGTGCTTAAAG
Organism: Haemophilus sp. HN_Hi16; assembly: GCF_049823435.1. NCBI lineage: Bacteria > Pseudomonadati > Pseudomonadota > Gammaproteobacteria > Pasteurellales > Pasteurellaceae > Haemophilus > Haemophilus sp. HN_Hi16. Next base: position 304,225 of record NZ_CP187500.1, on the reverse strand, counting down.
TAACAAAACCGTGAGTCCAAAGGATTCACGGTTTGTCTTAACTCGAGTCAGAAAATACTATAAATTAGTATAAACGGGTATTGCGCGCATTTTCGCGAGCGTTGCGTTTTGCGTGACGTTTTGCAAGGGTTGCATTTTCACGTTTACGAATTGTAGTTGGTTTTTCGTAAAATTCGCGAGCGCGTACTTCAGCTAAGATTCCCGCTTTTTCGCAAGAGCGTTTGAAACGACGTAAAGCTACGTCAAATGATTCGTTTTCACGTACTTTAATTACAGGCATAAGCCAATCACCTCAATGAGTTTAATTTAATTGCAATTTAAAATTTTATTTTTGCCAAAGCACCTGTGTGCAAATGACAGATTTAATAAAGGACGCAATTCTAATCTACTTTTAGGCAAAAAGTAAAGGATAGAATGCCAATTCACCTTAATATTTGTGGTTCAACTGGTTAAAACCGCTTAAACAGGGTAAAATCGCGCAACATTTTAGGTAATAAATGAAGAAAATCAATGAAAATATTAGGCATTGAAACTTCCTGTGATGAAACGGGCGTGGCGATTTATGATGAAGAAAAAGGGTTAATTGCTAATCAACTTTATACTCAAATTGCTTTGCACGCTGATTATGGTGGCGTTGTACCCGAATTGGCATCGCGCGATCATATTCGTAAAACAGCTCCTCTTATTAAAGCAGCGTTAGAAGAAGCTAAGATAACGGAGAGCGATATTGATGGTATTGCTTATACGAGTGGCCCAGGGCTTGTCGGCGCATTGCTTGTAGGCGCAACTATCGCACGTTCTTTAGCTTATGCGTGGAATGTCCCTGCGATTGGTGTTCATCATATGGAAGGGCATTTACTTGCGCCAATGCTTGATAAAAATTCGCCGCACTTTCCTTTTGTTGCTTTATTGGTATCGGGTGGTCATACTCAATTGGTACGTGTAGATGGCGTAGGAAAATATGAAGTGATTGGCGAATCCATTGATGATGCTGCAGGCGAAGCCTTTGATAAAACAGCAAAATTACTTGGACTAGATTATCCAGGTGGCGCAGCACTTTCTCGTTTAGCAGAAAAAGGTGCGCCAAATCGTTTCACATTTCCACGTCCAATGACAGATCGAGCAGGTCTTGATTTTAGTTTTTCTGGTTTAAAAACCTTTGCTGCGAATACGATTAATCAAGCGATTAAAAACGAGGGCAAACTGACAGAACAAATAAAAGCAGATATTGCTTATGCTTTCCAAGATGCAGTGGTGGATACCCTTGCCATTAAATGTAAACGTGCATTGAAAGAAACCGGCTATAAACGTTTAGTGATTGCGGGGGGAGTGAGTGCAAATAAAAAACTTCGTGAAACGCTTGCGCACTTAATGCAGAATTTAGGTGGTGAAGTGTTTTATCCTCAACCTCAATTTTGTACAGATAATGGCGCGATGATTGCTTACACAGGTTTTTTACGTTTAAAACAAGGTCAGCATAGCGATCTGGCTATTGATGTTAAGCCTCGTTGGGCAATGACGGAATTAGAAGCGATTTAATGTTTATGTTTTATCGTGGGTAGGTATACCCACAGCTAATTATAGTAATAAACTTATCTTTTGGAGAACAATCACTTTATCCCAAAGGGATAATACTGAAATGAACCTAGGGTATACCTACCCTAGGTATGAAGGAAAAAAATGGCAAAACTCTACTTTTATTACTCCACAATGAACGCTGGAAAATCAACGACGTTGCTACAATCTTCCTATAATTATCGTGAGCGTGATATGAATACATTAGTTTATACGGCTGCGATTGATGATCGTTTTGGCGTGGGGAAAGTCACATCGCGTATTGGTATTTCGCAAGATGCCTTTTTATTTCGCTCGGAAACCAATTTGTTTGATGAAATCAATGAACACATAAAAAAAGAAAAAGTACATTGCGTGCTGGTGGATGAAGCGCAATTTCTTAGCAAACAACAAGTTTACCAGTTGAGTGATGTTGTTGATAAATTCAAAATCCCTGTGCTTTGTTATGGCTTGCGAACAGATTTCCAAGCGGAACTTTTTGAAGGAAGTAAATATTTACTGGCTTGGGCGGATCAACTCGAAGAATTAAAAACAATTTGTTATTGTGGCCGCAAGGCTAACTTTGTTTTGCGTTTAAATGATCAGGGCGAAGTCATTAAAGAAGGCGCGCAAATTCAAATTGGGGGCAATGATTCTTACCTTTCTGTTTGCCGTTTACACTATAAAGAAAAGTGCGGACAGATTTAAATTAGTTTTTAAACACAACATTATAAGGACAATTTTATGCTAAAAAACAAAACTTTTGGGAGTGCGCTGATTATTGCAGGCACAACCATTGGTGCAGGTATGCTTGCTATGCCGCTTACATCAGCGGGTATGGGCTTTGGTTATACCGTGTTATTGCTCGTTGGCTTGTGGGCTTTGTTGGTTTACAGTGGATTGTTGTTTGTAGAAGTGTATCAAACAGCGGATCAGTTGGATGATGGTGTCGCCACGCTCGCTGAAAAATATTTTGGGGTTTCAGGACGGATTTTAGCAACGTTGAGTTTGTTAGTTTTACTTTATGCACTTTCAGCCGCTTATATTACGGGTGGTGGATCTTTACTTTCAGGCTTGCCAACGGCTTTTGGTATGGAAGCTATGTCGCTTAAAACTGCGATTGTTATCTTTACTGTGGTATTAGGTTCTTTTGTGGTTGTAGGAACGAAAGGCGTGGATGGCTTAACTCGCGTGTTATTTATTGGTAAGTTAATCGCTTTTGCTTTTGTGCTGTTTATGATGCTTCCAAAAGTAGCAACAGATAATTTAATGGCATTGCCTTTGGATTATGCTTTTGTAGTTTCTGCGGCACCAATATTTTTTACTTCTTTCGGTTTCCACGTCATTATGGCGAGTGTAAATAGCTACTTAGGTGGAAGTGTTGATAAATTTCGTCGTGCCATTTTGATTGGTACTGCGATTCCATTAGCTGCTTACCTTGTATGGCAGTTAGCAACCCACGGTGTATTAAGTCAAAGCGAGTTTGTGCGTATTTTACAAGCTGATCCAACGTTAAATGGTTTGATAAATGCAACACGTGAAATCACAGGTTCGCATTTTATGGGAGAGGTTGTGCGTGCGTTTTCATCACTTGCACTGATCACTTCTTTCTTAGGCGTAATGCTTGGTGTATTTGAGGGATTGGGGGATTTATTCAAGCGTTATCATTTGCCAAATAATCGCTTTGTATTAACCATTGCCGCATTTTTACCGCCACTTGTGTTTGCATTGTTTTATCCTGAAGGATTTATTACAGCATTAAGTTACGCAGGTTTATTGTGTGCGTTCTATTGCTTAATTTTACCAATTGGTTTGGCGTGGCGTACACGTATTGAAAATCCAACATTGCCATATCGTGTTGCTGGCGGCAATTTTGCTTTGGTTTTTGCGTTATTGATTGGCGTGGTGATTATGGTCATTCCATTTTTAATTCAATGGGGATATTTACCAGCCGTAGCGGGGTAATGTGAAGAAAAGTAACTCAATGTAGTTCTTTTTATAGATAAAAGTGCGGTGAAAAATTTCAGTTTTTTTGATAATAAAAATAAGCTCAAAATTAACCGCACTCTTTTCGAAGATGATAAGTCATATTTCAGTTGCTTTAAAAATTACAATTTATCTGAATGATGAATCATCACAAAGCGTTCCCAAAGCTGTTCTTCGGTTTCTTGATGTTCAGGATCGGGCTTAATGCAGTTAGTGATTGGGCAAACTTTTTGGCAGGTTGGCGTGTCGTAATGACCGACACATTCCGTGCAAAGTACAGGATCGATTACATAAATCTCATCGCCAATGGAAATGGCTTCGTTCGGGCATTCTGGTAAGCACATATCGCAGTTGGTACATTTGCTAGTGATGAGTAATGCCATTGTGATCCTTAATAGAAAATTGAAAGCGGCGAATTATAGCTGACAAAAACTTGATTGACAAAAACTAAACAAAATTTATGAAAAAACTTACTTCCATTCTTTCTCTTATTATCCTTGTTGTATTAGCAATTTGGCAATATTTTACTGATCCAACCAAAGCTAAACATCAATCGTCTTCTCCCGTAATCGAACAGGCTAAGCAAACAAAAGCACCTGAACCTAAATTAGAGCCTCAATTTGAGACAAAGCGGACAGATATTGAAAAAAGTGCGGTGAAAAAGCCAGATGTTTTTGCAAACTATGATGTGATTATGCACAATGATCGTATCGGGCAAAATGCGCAGGCACCAGTTGATTATTATATGTTGGCATTATCTTGGTCGCCCGGATTTTGTGATATTCAGCGTGAAAAATATGGCGATCAGTTGCCTGCATCTTCCCAATATCAATGTGGAAATAACCGCACTTTTGGTTGGGTTGTACATGGATTATGGCCCCAAAATGCAAATGCTCGCGTTGTTTCAGATCATCCTCGTTTTTGCAAAGGCGATTTACCTGCTTTGCCAAAAGGTTTATTAGCACAATATTTGGCAATTTCTCCGAGCGAGCAATTATTGCAAGGCGAATGGGAAAAACACGGTAGTTGCGCCTTTGATTCTGCCCAGCAATATTTTGCTAAGGAGCAGGAATTATTTAACGCATTAAAATTACCGAATCAAAAATTAAGTCAAAATGAACTTTTTCGTTGGATGAAGCAACATAATCCACAATTAAAAAATGCGTATTTGAGGGCAAGTCGAAATGAATTATTTATTTGTTATGATAAAAAATGGCAGGTAATGAATTGCCAAAGCAAATAAGAATTTCTTTGATCTAAATCGTTACAACCTAGCACGAAGTAGGTATAATACGAAAAGTTTTCAATTTTAATTTTAACTTAACAAGAGGATAGATTATGTCAGTAATCAAAATGACCGATTTAGATTTAGCGGGTAAACGTGTATTTATCCGTGCAGATCTTAATGTGCCAGTAAAAGATGGCAAAGTGACCTCAGATGCGCGTATTCGTGCGACCATTCCTACTTTAAAATTAGCCTTAGAAAAAGGCGCAAAAGTGATGGTAACTTCTCACTTAGGTCGTCCAACTGAAGGAGAATTCAAACCAGAAGATTCTTTACAGCCAGTTGTTGATTACTTAAAAAACGCAGGCTTCAATGTGCGTTTAGAACAAGATTATTTAAACGGCGTAGAGGTTAAAGAAGGCGAAATCGTTGTTTTAGAAAACGTACGCGTAAACAAAGGCGAAAAGAAAAACGATCCTGAATTAGGTAAAAAATATGCTGCACTTTGCGATGTATTTGTAATGGATGCCTTTGGTACGGCTCACCGTGCGCAGGCATCAACTTACGGCGTTGCAGAATTTGCACCAATCGCTTGTGCAGGCCCATTATTAGCTGCTGAATTAGATGCATTAGGTAAAGCATTAAAAGAACCTGCTCGTCCAATGGTGGCTATTGTTGGTGGTTCTAAAGTTTCAACTAAATTAGAAGTATTAAATTCTCTTTCAAAAATCGCTGACCAAATTATTGTGGGCGGTGGCATTGCGAATACTTTCATCGCGGCAGCGGGTCACAATGTAGGCAAATCTTTGTATGAAGCTGATTTAATCCCAGTTGCGAAAGAATTAGCAGAAAGCACTGATATTCCTGTGCCAGTTGATGTTCGTGTAGGTTTAGAGTTCTCTGAAACGGCAGCAGCAACAGAAAAAGCGGTAAATGAAGTGAAAGATGATGAATCTATTTTTGATATTGGCGATAAATCAGCAGAACAATTGGCTGAAATTATCAAAAATGCAAAAACTGTTTTATGGAATGGCCCAGTTGGCGTGTTTGAGTTCCCTAACTTCCGTAAAGGGACTGAAATTATTTCTCACGCCATTGCAAACAGCGATGCATTCTCTATCGCTGGTGGCGGAGATACCTTAGCAGCTATTGATTTATTCGGTATTGCTGACAAGATCTCTTACATTTCAACAGGTGGTGGTGCGTTCTTAGAATTTGTAGAAGGCAAAGTATTACCTGCAGTAGAAATTCTTGAAAAACGTGCGAAAAACTAACCGCACTTTTCCTCTATAACATATTGATGGTGGCATCAAAAATGCCATCATCAATATAAATTCTTCAAATTGCGGGCTTGTCTCGCTAAACATAAAAAAGGAAACACAAGTATGGCTAAATTATTAGATATCGTGAAACCTGGTGTTGTAACAGGCGAAGATGTGCAAAAAGTTTTTGCTTATGCAAAAGAGCATAACTTTGCTATTCCTGCGGTAAACTGTGTGGGTTCTGACTCTGTTAATGCTGTGTTAGAAACTGCTGCTCGCGTAAAAGCGCCAGTGATTATTCAATTCTCAAATGGTGGCGCAGCTTTCTATGCAGGTAAAGGTATCAAACCAACGAGTGGTACTCGTCCTGATGTACTTGGTGCAATCGCTGGTGCGAAACAAGTTCATACTTTAGCGAAAGAATACGGTGTGCCTGTTATTCTTCACACTGACCACGCAGCGAAAAAATTATTACCTTGGATCGACGGTTTATTAGATGCAGGCGAAAAACATTTTGCTGAAACGGGTCGCCCACTTTTCTCTTCACATATGATTGATTTATCAGAAGAACCAATGGAAGAAAATATGGCGATTTGCCGTGAATATCTTGCTCGTATGGATAAAATGGGTATGACCCTTGAAATCGAAATTGGCATTACTGGTGGCGAAGAAGACGGCGTAGATAATTCTGATGTTGATGAATCACGTTTATATACACAACCCTCTGACGTACTTTATGTTTATGACCAATTACACCCAGTAAGCCCTAACTTTACCGTTGCTGCAGCATTCGGTAACGTACACGGTGTTTACAAACCAGGTAACGTGAAATTAAAACCATCTATTTTAGGTGCATCACAAGAGTTCGTTGCGAAAGAACGTAATCTTCCTGCGAAACCAATTAACTTCGTCTTCCACGGTGGTTCTGGTTCTAGCCGCGAAGAAATCCGCGAAGCAATTGGCTACGGTGCAATCAAAATGAACATTGATACTGATACTCAATGGGCATCTTGGAATGGTATTTTGAACTTCTACAAAGCAAATGAAGCTTATCTTCAAGGTCAATTAGGTAACCCTGAAGGTCCAGATGCACCAAACAAAAAATATTACGACCCACGTGTTTGGTTACGTAAAATGGAAGAATCTATGTCTAAACGTTTAGAGCAATCTTTCGAAGACTTAAATTGTGTTGATGTTTTATAATCCACAAAAATAACATAAAATACGACCGCACTTTGAGTGCGGTTTTTTATTTTAGCGGAGAAATTATGGAAAAGATCTTAGTTATTCGTAACGATAAATTAGGCGATTTTATGCAAGCATGGCCTGCTTTTGCAATGTTGAAAGCCTCAAATCCAGAGCTAAAATTAACCGCACTTGTGCCGGGTTACACTGCACCTCTAGCGGAAGTTTGTCCATTTATTGATGATGTTATTATTGATAGCAAAAAAAATGATAAAACGGATTTCAAACGTCTTGTGCAGGAAATCAAAGTGCAGCAGTTTGATGGAATGATTAGTTTCTTTTCCAATACCCATAATGGAAAACTCGCTTGGAAAAGTGGGATTAAATATCGCCTTGCACCTGCGACTAAATGGGTTCAAATTCTTTATAATCATCGTCTAACACAACGCCGCTCTCGTTCTGAAAAATCAGAAGCTGAATACAATCAAGATTTAGTCCGCGCTTTTTTGCAAAAGCATAATATGCCAATTGTTGAACCTAAACCACCTTATTTAACTTTTGAGAACAGTGCGGTGGAAAATCAACGTGTTTTCTTGCAAGAGAGTTTAGGGCTTTTCGCAAATAAAAAATGGATCTTTGTGCATAGTGGTTCTGGTGGTTCAGCAACGAATCTTTCTTTAGCGCAATATGCAGATTTAATTAAAGGCTTATTGGCTGAATTTGATTGCGATGTTGTGCTGACAGCAGGGCCTGGCGAAAGTGAAAACGCCCATAAATTGGCAGCTCTTGTCAATGATTTACGCGTAGTTGTTTACGATAAGAATAAAGGTTTAGTGGATTTTGCCTATTCTTTGGCTTGTGCTGATTTATTTATTGCAGGTTCTACAGGCCCATTGCATTTAAGTAGTGCTTTTAATATTCCGACCATTGGGTTTTATCCAAATAGCCGTTCTTCTCAGCCGAGACGCTGGAAACCCATTAATGATATAGATAAGCATCTTGCTTTTTGCCCACCTGCGGGAAAAGAGACTCAAATGAATTTAGAGTTAATTTCAATAGACAATGCGTTAGCTGAAATATCACTTTTCATACGGAATATGTGGCAAACGAGCAATAATATTTAAGAAGAATTGAACAACGCCACCTATGCTGGTGGCGAAAAGGACAGTACCCAAGCCAACGACACCACCAAGTAAAAAACCAAGTAAACAAACTGATATTTCAAGGCTTGTGCGTACCACGTTGATTCTTAGATGAAAACGTTGGCAAATACCAACCATTAATCCGTCTCGAGGGCCTGCGCCTAAGTGACAAGTGAGATATAAGGCAGTTCCAAAACCATAGAGTAATATACCGATCAGACAGAAGATCATTCGTGAAAAAAGTGCGGTTGGCGGCATCAGTATTTTTGTTGTGATCCCTAGAAATAGAGCAATAATGATAATATTTAATAATGTCCCAAGCCCAAGGCGTAATTTGAGTGGTTTCCATACCAACATTACTGCACAACTAATTAAAAAAGATGACCAGCCAATGTCAAAATTTGTCTGTATTGCTATACCTTGTGAAAGTACAGTCCAAGGTGTCGATCCTAAACCTGATAATACAATAAGCCCATCTCCAATACCTAAAATAGAAAGAGCAAAAAGTAAGATTGAAATGGTTTTATATTGCACTGTCCATAATGATGTGGCAGCCCAAGATGTGTGGGGGATAACGCGTGCTTTTTTCTTCATATTTATTACCTTTTATATTCCGTTTTATCATAAAAGGAAAGACGCAAAAACAGAAATAATTTTGTCAGTTCATTTATATCAAAAACATATTATTTATTTTGAGTAACCGTTTGCATAATGTTTATTTTCTAAAACTGTGATCTTCCTCACGTTTTCAAAATTGTCTATTTTGTTACCATTGCGTACAATACAAAACCATTTTTAAAGGGGACGTTATGTTAGCTTCACTTCAAGATATTCTCGATACGGTTAAAGCCAATAATCTGACTTATCATCAAAAATTAATGACATTAGGCAATATTGCTGAGCGTTTATTTGATCCTCGCGATTTGCTTGGCTATACCGATGAAGAATGGGGCTTTTTACAGAATCAGATGATCTGTGATTTATGTGAAGGTTACGCGATTTATCGCCCTCGCTATATCCTGCCTGATTACAATGTATATATCCAAAAAGGCTGCGAATTTTTAGAGTTGCCGCCACCAAAAGATCTAGATGAAGCACTTGATGGATTATTGATTCTTTACTGCCACGTGCCATCCATTACGACTTATCCTGTTTATGTTGGTCGTCTTGATGTATTGCTCGAACCTTTCATTACTGATGAAGAAAAAGACTACATCAAAATTAAACGTTTCTTAAATCATATCGACAAAACTGTGCCTGATTCATTTTGTCATGCCAATATTGGGCCTTATGATACGAAAGCGGGTCGCTTGATTTTACGCGCGGTGATTGAGCTTGAAGCACCAACACCGAATATGACTATTCGTTATGACAAATCTAAAACGAGCCGTGAGTTTGTTGAACTTGCAGCAAAAGCCTGTTTGTTGGTTTCTAAACCATCTTTTGCAAACGATGCTTATTATATTTCCGATCTAGGCGAAGAATATGGCGTAGCAAGTTGCTATAACGCACTGCCTGAATGTGGCGGTGCTTATACATTAACGCGTTTACGTCTAGGGACAATTGCTCGCACCTGTAAAAGTGCGGATGAAATGGTAAACGAATTATTACCACGTGTGGCAAAATGTGCTCTTTCGACGATGGATAAACGCCATAAGTTTGTAGTGGAAGAAAGTAATTTCTTTAACAGTTCATTCCTCGAAAAAGAAGGCTTTATCAAACGCACTAATTTTACGGGAATGTTCGCAATTGTAGGCTTGGCTGATGCCACAAATCACTTATTGCAATGTGAAGGCTTAAATGAAACCTTTGGTAAGAGCGTTCGTGGCGATGAAATTGCCACAGCGATTATGGATAAATTGAAAGAAATTACTGATGCGCACGAAGGAGTTTATGCCGAACGCACTGGCAATCGTTATTTATTACACGCACAAGTGGGCGCAAGCAACCACGAAGAAGACAAACGCAACGCACCGGCTCATCGTATTCGTGTAGGCGAAGAACCGACTTTACTTGCGCATTTGAAACAGTCTGCACCGTTCCATAAATATTTCCCATCTGGTACAGGGGATTTATTCGCCTTTGATCAAACCTATGTAGATCACTGCGATGCGGTGGTAGATATTATTGATGGTGCATTTTCCTTAGGTTATCGCTACATTACCACCTATTTGAAAAATACAGATTTAATTCGTGTTACAGGTTATTTAGTGAAAAAAAGCGAAGTTGAAAAATATCGCAAAGGCGAAGTTGCATTACGTGATACAACCTGGTATGGCTCGGGTACGGATGAATGTGCCAACGTGTTTGATCGCCAATTACGCGATGAAAAAGATGTCACTGCTGAAAAATAATTGAAAAAATGACCGCACTTTCTGAGATTTTTGTGCCGTTGCATCGGATTATTCCGTTTTCAAATGTAGAAGGGCAAGGCAATCGTACCAGTATTTTTTTACAAGGCTGTAAACTAAATTGCTTGTATTGCCATAATCCAGAAACCATTCCACGTTATACGGAAAGTGCAAAATTAGTCAGTTTACAGTACTTATATGATCAAGTGATGGAAGCTACTCCCTTTATTCGAGGTGTAACGGTTTCTGGTGGAGAACCCACTATTCATCACAAAAAACTTGTGCCACTCTTTAAGGCTTTACGTTCAAAAGGATTGACTTGTTATTTGGATAGTAGTGGCTTTTTTGAATTTGATCGCATTCGTTCGTTAATTGATGTTACTGACAAATTTTTATTCGATCTGAAAGGAGAGGGGGTTGGCTTGCAAACACTTTGTTTCGATCGGAAAAATCAAGCAGGAATCGTACCACAGCAAGTGATGCCAGAACGTTTACATATAAAAAACGACAAACTGGAGCGGAATTTGCAAAATTTAGCTACCTTATTGCCATTAAATAAAGTGGAAGAAGTGCGGTTGGTTTTTTTAAAGCATTTTTTTGATGCGGAACATTTAGTGAGCAAAGCTGCTCAACTACTACGAAATTATCCAGACGTGGCATTAAAAATTATCCGTGTGCATAGTAAAGGTGCGCGTGATGAATCAGGGTTATCAGCATATATTCCAAGTGTGGAAGAAACTAATGCCCTAGCTGCTTATGCACGTCAATGTGGAATTAACAAGGTTTTGACTATTTTATAGACGTTTACAAAAAGTGCGGTGAAAATTCGCCGACTTTTCATAAGAAAACAAGTAGAATAAGCCGAATTTTATTAACTTAACTAATCTAGGGGAATCAAAAATGAGTGTGTTAAGCAGCATTTTGGGAATGGTCGTATTAATCGCTATTGCCGTGTTACTGTCCAATAATCGTAAAGCGATTAGTATTCGAACCGTAATGGGGGCGTTAGCAATCCAAGTAGGATTTGCCGCCCTTATTTTATATGTGCCAGCAGGTAAACAGGCGTTGGGTGCCGCTGCGGATATGGTATCTAACGTTATTGCCTATGGTAACGACGGGATTAATTTCGTTTTCGGCGGATTAGCAGATCCAAGTAAACCATCAGGTTTTATTTTTGCAGTGAAAGTATTACCGATTATCGTGTTCTTCTCTGGCTTAATTTCTGTGCTTTACTATCTCGGCATTATGCAAGTCGTGATTAAAGTATTAGGTGGTGCATTGCAAAAAGCATTGGGTACGTCAAAAGCAGAATCAATGTCTGCGGCGGCGAATATTTTCGTCGGTCAAACTGAAGCACCACTAGTTGTTCGTCCTTACATTAAAAATATGACCCAATCTGAATTATTTGCCATTATGGTAGGTGGAACAGCCTCTATCGCGGGTTCAGTAATGGCGGGTTACGCAGGAATGGGCGTGCCATTGACATACTTAATCGCAGCATCATTTATGGCAGCGCCAGCAGGTTTATTATTTGCGAAATTAATGTTCCCACAAACTGAACAATTCACAGATAAACAACCAGAAGACAATGATTCAGAAAAACCAACTAACGTACTTGAAGCAATGGCGGGCGGTGCGAGTGCAGGTATGCAACTTGCATTAAACGTAGGTGCAATGTTAATCGCATTTGTTGGTTTAATTGCATTAATTAATGGTATTTTAAGTGGCGTTGGTGGCTGGTTTGGCTATGGCGACTTAACGTTACAATCTATCTTTGGTTTAATTTTCAAACCATTAGCATACTTAATCGGTGTAACAGATGGTGCTGAAGCAGGTATTGCAGGACAAATGATCGGGATGAAATTAGCGGTTAATGAATTTGTGGGTTATCTTGAATTTGCAAAATACTTACAACCAGATTCTGCAATTGTATTAACTGAAAAAACCAAAGCTATTATTACTTTCGCACTTTGTGGTTTTGCTAACTTCAGCTCAATTGCAATCTTAATCGGTGGTTTAGGTGGTATGGCTCCAAGCCGTCGTAGTGATGTTGCTCGTTTAGGTATCAAAGCCGTTATCGCTGGTACTCTCGCTAACTTAATGAGTGCAACTATTGCTGGGTTATTTATCGGCTTAGGTGCTGCAGCACTTTAATTTATCTTAATCAATTAAAAAGTGCGGTAAAAATGACCGCACTTTATTCATTTTTATTCATTATCAAAAATTAAGGAAAAATTATGACTCCACATATTAACGCGCCTGAAGGTGCATTTGCTGATGTTGTTTTAATGCCTGGCGATCCACTTCGTGCAAAATACATTGCAGAAACTTTTTTACAAGATGTAGTTGAAGTAACGAATGTTCGTAATATGCTTGGTTTTACTGGAACTTACAAAGGTCGTAAAATTTCTATTATGGGACACGGAATGGGGATCCCATCTTGCTCTATTTACGCGAAAGAATTAATTACTGAATATGGCGTGAAAAAAATCATCCGTGTAGGGTCTTGTGGTGCTGTTCGTATGGACGTAAAAGTGCGCGATGTGATTATCGGTTTAGGTGCATGTACTGATTCAAAAGTAAACCGTATTCGTTTCAAAGATAACGACTTTGCAGCTATTGCTGACTTCGATATGGCACAAGCCGCAGTTCAAGCTGCAAAAGCAAAAGGCAAAGCCGTTCGTGTCGGTAACCTATTCTCCGCTGATTTATTCTATACACCTGATGTTGAAATGTTCGATGTAATGGAAAAATACGGTATCTTAGGCGTGGAAATGGAAGCTGCTGGAATTTATGGTGTGGCTGCAGAATATGGTGTGAAAGCATTAACGATTTGTACCGTGTCTGACCACATTCGTACTCACGAACAAACCACGGCAGAAGAACGTCAATTAACATTCAATGATATGATTGAAATTGCGTTAGATTCAGTATTAATTGGTGATGCGCAATAATTTCTTGTAGCGGATTTAAGAAGTGCTTGAAAAACAACCGCACTTTTTATATAATCCGCGCCCATTATGAGCCGTTCGCGGCTCATATTTTTGTGTGGTGCAATATGTTGCACTGAAAATTATCGGGGAGCTATTTAATAGCGTTATTACCCAATTAGAGGAAAACTAAAATGGCAAAAAAAGTCCAAGCCTATGTTAAGTTGCAAGTTGCAGCTGGTATGGCAAACCCATCACCACCAGTTGGTCCTGCATTAGGTCAGCAAGGTGTGAACATTATGGAATTTTGTAAAGCATTCAACGCTCGTACTGAGAGCTTAGAAAAAGGTTTACCAATTCCAGTTGTTATCACTGTCTATGCAGACCGTTCATTTACTTTCGTCACTAAAACTCCACCAGCAGCAGTATTATTGAAAAAAGCTGCAGGTATCAAATCTGGTTCTGGTAAACCGAACAAAGATAAAGTGGGTAAAGTAACTTTAGATCAAGTTCGTCAAATCGCTGAAACTAAAGCAGCAGATATGACTGGTGCGACTATCGAAACCAAAATGAAATCAATCGCTGGTACTGCTCGTTCAATGGGCTTAGTGGTGGAGGAATAATACGATGGCTAAATTGACTAAAAAAATGAAAGCAATCAAAGCTGGCGTAGATTCTACTAAAGCATATGAAATCAACGAAGCAATCGCAGTATTAAAACAATTCGCAACGGCTAAATTCGTAGAAAGCGTTGATGTTGCAGTAAACTTAGGTATCGATCCTCGTAAATCTGACCAAAACGTGCGTGGTGCAACTGTATTACCACACGGTACTGGTCGCGAAGTACGCGTAGCTGTGTTCACTCAAGGTGCTAACGCAGATGCAGCTAAAGAAGCTGGTGCTGATTTAGTCGGTATGGAAGATTTAGCAGAGCAAATCAAAAAAGGCGAAATGAACTTTGATGTTGTTATCGCTTCTCCTGATGCAATGCGTGTTGTTGGTCAATTAGGTCAAGTATTAGGCCCACGTGGTTTAATGCCAAACCCTAAAGTTGGTACTGTAACTCCAAACGTTGCTGAAGCAGTTAAAAATGCTAAATCTGGTCAGATCCGTTATCGTAATGATAAAAACGGTATCATCCACACCACTATCGGTAAAGCAAACTTCTCTGAAGTTCAATTAAAAGAAAACCTTCAAGCATTATTGGCTGCTTTAAACAAAGCAAAACCAACTACTGCAAAAGGTATCTTCATCAAGAAAGTAAGCATCTCTACCACTATGGGTGCAGGTGTTGCTGTTGATCAAGCTTCTTTATAATTTAAAGAATTGATAGATTTTAAACCGCACTTTTTGAAAGTGCGGTTTTTTTATTTCATAAAATTTCTCCATACGTTTTAAACTTGACGAGAAAGCTACATTCATTTAAAATTTACCGCCTTAAAATTAGCAAAGATTTAGATTGATTTTTAATCAATTTTGACCTTTTATTGTTTAATTTAACCGTGTTTTTGATAGAAAGCACATCCATACAATGATAAATTCACCGTTATTTGTCGTTGTTTTGCTCAAGTTGTCGTCCTATGTAATTTGAGTTGTCACCCCACTACAGAAGTAAGGTTCAGAGTGCGGTCATTTTAACGGTCATTCACGTCACAGTTAGTTTGTGGCTAGGTCACTGAACAGTTAGCAGAGGAAAACCAATGGGTTACTCCTATTCTGAAAAAAAACGAATTCGTAAAGATTTCGGTAAACGTCCGCAAGTTTTAAATGTTCCTTATTTATTAACCATTCAGTTAGATTCTTTTGATAAATTTATTCAAAAAGATCCTGAAGGTCAGCAAGGTTTAGAAGCGGCATTTCGTTCTGTATTCCCGATTGTAAGCAATAATGGCTATACAGAATTACAATATGTAGATTATCGTTTAGAAGAACCTGAATTTGATGTACGTGAGTGCCAAATTCGTGGCTCAACTTATGCAGCAGGCTTACGTGTAAAATTACGTTTAGTGAGCTACGATAAAGAATCTTCTTCACGCGCAGTTAAAGATATTAAAGAAAATGAAGTTTATATGGGCGAAATCCCATTAATGACTGATAACGGTACTTTCGTAATTAATGGTACCGAGCGTGTTATCGTTTCACAATTACACCGTAGTCCAGGCGTATTCTTCGATTCTGACAAAGGTAAAACCCATTCTTCAGGTAAAGTGCTTTATAACGCACGTATTATTCCTTACCGTGGTTCTTGGTTAGATTTTGAATTTGATCCAAAAGATAACTTATTTGCACGTATTGACCGTCGCCGTAAATTGCCGGCAACAATCATTCTTCGTGCATTAGGTTACACCACTGAAGAAATCTTAAATCTATTCTTTGATAAAATTACCTTTGAAATCGCTGGCGATAAATTGTTAATGACTTTAGTGCCAGAACGTTTACGTGGTGAAACAGCTTCTTTTGATATTGAAGCAAATGGCAAAGTTTATGTTGAACGTGGTCGTCGTATTACCGCACGTCATATCAAAGCATTAGAAAAAGATAATATCTCACAAGTGGTTGTGCCTTCTGAATATATTTTAGGTAAAGTTGCATCTAAAGATTATGTTGATTTAGAGTCTGGCGAAATTATTTGTCCTGCAAATGGCGAAATTTCGTTAGAAACCCTCGCAAAATTAGCACAAGCTGGTTACACCACAATCGAAACTCTATTTACTAACGATTTAGATTACGGTCCATATATTTCTGAAACGCTACGTGTCGATCCTACTTATGATAAAACCAGTGCGCTTTACGAAATTTATCGTATGATGCGTCCGGGCGAGCCACCAACACCAGAATCTTCAGAAGCGTTATTCAATAATTTATTCTTCTCTGCAGAACGTTATGATTTATCTGCAGTAGGTCGTATGAAATTTAACCGTTCTTTAGCTTTTCCAGAAGGGGAAGGTGCGGGTATTTTAAGCAATGAAGATATTATTGCGGTAATGCGTAAATTGATTGACATCCGTAATGGTCGCGGCGAAGTAGACGATATTGACCATTTGGGTAACCGTCGTATCCGTAGCGTGGGCGAAATGGCTGAAAACCAATTCCGTATCGGTTTAGTGCGTGTTGAAAGAGCGGTCAAAGAACGTCTATCTTTAGGCGATTTAGATGCGATCACGCCACAAGACTTAATTAACCCGAAACCGATTTCTGCGGCAGTAAAAGAATTCTTTGGTTCTTCACAGCTTTCGCAATTTATGGATCAAAACAACCCATTGTCAGAAGTGACACACAAACGTCGTATTTCTGCATTAGGTCCGGGCGGTTTAACACGTGAGCGCGCAGGCTTTGAAGTGCGTGACGTACATAATACTCACTATGGTCGTTTATGTCCGATTGAAACCCCTGAAGGTCCAAACATCGGTTTGATCAACTCACTTTCTGCGTTTGCACGTACTAATGATTATGGTTTCTTAGAAACGCCATATCGTAAAGTAATTGATGGCCAAGTGACTGAAGAAATTGAATATTTATCTGCAATTGATGAAGCAAACTATATCATCGCACAGGCAAACTCAAACTTAGACGAAAATAACCGCTTTACAGATGCATTTGTTACTGCTCGTGGCGAACGTGGCGAATCTGGTTTATATAAACCTGAAGATATTCACTATATGGACGTTTCGACACAACAAGTGGTATCTGTTGCGGCTGCATTAATTCCATTCCTTGAGCATGACGATGCGAACCGTGCGTTGATGGGGGCGAACATGCAACGTCAAGCAGTTCCAACATTACGTGCGGACAAACCATTAGTTGGTACAGGTATGGAAAAACCAATTGCACTTGACTCTGGTGTGGCGGTTGTTGCAAAACGTGGTGGTACCGTTCAGTACGTCGATGCGTCTCGTATCGTGATTAAAGTAAATGAAGATGAAACCATTGCAGGCGAAGCAGGTATTGATATTTATAACTTAATTAAATACACCCGCTCTAACCAAAATACTTGTATTAACCAAATTCCTTGTGTGAATTTAGGCGATCCAATTAATCGTGGCGAAGTATTAGCAGATGGCCCTTCAACTGATTTGGGCGAACTTGCATTGGGTCAAAACATTCGTGTGGCGTTTATGCCTTGGAATGGTTATAACTTTGAAGACTCAATGTTAGTTTCTGAACGTGTTGTTCAACAAGACCGTTTTACTACAATTCACATTCAAGAGTTATCTTGTGTTGCGCGTGATACTAAATTAGGTTCAGAAGAAATTACGGCAGATATTCCAAACGTAGGGGAGTCTGCATTAAGTAAACTTGATGAATCTGGTATCGTTTATGTTGGTGCCGAAGTTAAAGGTGGCGACATCTTAGTAGGTAAAGTAACCCCTAAAGGCGAAACTCAATTAACCCCAGAAGAAAAATTGTTACGTGCAATCTTTGGGGAAAAAGCTTCCGATGTGAAAGATTCTTCATTACGCGTGCCAAATGGTACATCAGGTACGGTTATTGATGTTCAAGTCTTCACTCGTGATGGCGTAGAAAAAGATAAACGTGCATTAGAAATCGAAGAAATGCAACTTCGTGAAGCGAAAAAAGATTTAACTGAAGAGTTAGAGATTTTAGAAGCTGGTTTATTTGCTCGTGTGCGTAATCTTCTTATTTCTAGTGGTGCTGATGCAGTGCAATTAGATAAAGTAGAGCGTACTAAATGGTTAGAACAAACCATTGCAGATGAAGAAAAACAAAATCAATTAGAACAGCTTGCTGAGCAATACGAAGAACTTCGTAAAGAGTTTGAACATAAACTTGAAGTGAAACGTAAGAAAATCATTAAAGGCGATGATCTTGCACCGGGCGTATTAAAAGTGGTTAAAGTTTACCTCGCAGTGAAACGTCAAATCCAACCAGGCGATAAAATGGCGGGTCGTCACGGTAACAAAGGTGTTATTTCGAAAATTAACCCAGTTGAAGATATGCCATACGATGAAAATGGTCAGCCAGTTGAAATCGTATTAAACCCACTGGGCGTACCGTCTCGTATGAACATCGGTCAGATCCTTGAAACTCACTTAGGTTTAGCAGCAAAAGGTATTGGTGATCAAATCAATGCAATGCTTAAACAAAAACAAGAAGTGGAAAAATTACGTAGCTATATCCAAAAAGCATACGATTTATTAGGTAATGGTTCACAAAAAGTGGATTTAAGCACCTTTACTGATGAAGAAGTATTGCGTTTAGCGGGAAATTTACGTAAGGGCTTACCAGTTGCAACGCCGGTGTTCGATGGTGCAGACGAAGCGGAAATCAAAGAGCTATTAAAACTTGGTGGATTACCAACTTCAGGTCAAATTACCCTTTACGATGGTCGTACTGGCGAGAAATTTGAACGTCCAGTAACCGTAGGTTATATGTACATGCTCAAATTGAACCACTTAGTCGATGATAAAATGCACGCTCGTTCAACAGGTTCTTATAGCCTTGTTACACAACAGCCATTGGGTGGTAAAGCGCAATTTGGTGGTCAGCGTTTCGGTGAGATGGAGGTATGGGCTCTTGAAGCATATGGTGCAGCCTACACCTTACAAGAAATGCTAACTGTGAAATCCGATGATGTGAATGGTCGTACGAAGATGTATAAAAATATCGTAAGTGGCAACCAACATATGGATCCAGGCACACCAGAATCTTTCAACGTAATTATGAAAGAAATCCGCTCACTTGGTTTAAATATCGAGTTAGATGAAGAGTAATTTCATTCTTGCCTTCCCCTGCTTGCGGGGGAAGGTGCCCGAAGGGCGGAAGGGGGCAATTCCCCCCTCAGCCTGCGGCAGCTCCCCCCGTAAACAGGGGGAGCGAAGAGAAAGAATGACGAAACAATAAATCGCCGAAGTGCGGTCAAAATTCTCTGAAATTTTTAACCGCACTTTAAACCTTTAACTCCGACAGGAGAACATTTGTGAAAGACTTAGTTAAGTTTTTAAAAGCACAATCAAAAACCAGTGAAGATTTTGATGTGATTAAAATTGGGTTAGCTTCCCCAGATATGATCCGTTCTTGGTCATTTGGTGAAGTGAAGAAACCTGAAACCATTAACTACCGTACGTTCAAACCTGAACGTGATGGTCTTTTCTGTGCGCGTATCTTCGGGCCTGTAAAAGATTACGAATGTTTATGTGGTAAATATAAACGTTTAAAACACCGTGGTGTGATTTGTGAAAAATGTGGTGTTGAAGTCACTCAAACTAAAGTTCGTCGTGAACGTATGGGTCATATTGAACTTGCATCGCCAGTTGCACATATTTGGTTCTTAAAATCGTTACCATCTCGTATCGGTTTACTTTTAGATATGCCATTGCGCGATATCGAACGTGTACTTTACTTTGAAATGTACATCGTGACTGAGCCAGGTATGACGGACTTGGAGCGCGGTCAATTATTAACTGAAGAACAATACCTTGACGCTGAAGATCGTTGGCAAGATGAATTTGAAGCGAAAATGGGTGCCGAAGCGATTCAAGATCTCTTAAAAGGTATGGATCTTGAAGCTGAATGTGAAAAATTACGTGAAGAATTACAAGAAACTAACTCTGAAACTAAACGTAAAAAAATCACTAAACGCTTAAAATTATTAGAAGCATTTGTTCAATCTGGTAATAAACCAGAATGGATGGTAATGACTGTATTACCAGTTCTTCCACCAGATTTACGTCCATTAGTGCCGCTTGATGGTGGTCGTTTTGCGACTTCAGATTTGAACGATTTATATCGTCGTGTGATCAACCGTAACAACCGTTTAAAACGTTTATTAGATTTAATTGCACCAGATATTATTGTGCGTAACGAAAAACGTATGTTACAAGAATCTGTTGATGCGTTATTAGATAATGGTCGTCGTGGTCGTGCAATTACGGGCTCTAACCGTCGTCCATTAAAATCATTAGCGGATATGATCAAAGGTAAACAAGGTCGTTTCCGTCAAAATTTATTAGGTAAACGTGTTGATTACTCTGGTCGTTCTGTAATCACTGTAGGTCCATACTTGCACTTACACCAATGTGGTTTACCGAAGAAAATGGCCTTGGAATTATTCCGTCCGTTTATCTATGCGAAATTAGAAAGCCGTGGTTATGCAACGACAATCAAAGCGGCGAAGAAAATGGTTGAGCGTGAAGATGCGATCGTTTGGGATATTCTTGCAGAAGTTATTCGTGAACACCCAATTCTATTGAACCGTGCGCCAACACTTCACCGTTTGGGTATCCAAGCGTTTGAACCGATCTTAATCGAAGGTAAAGCGATTCAATTACACCCACTCGTTTGTGCTGCGTTCAACGCAGACTTCGATGGTGACCAAATGGCGGTACACGTTCCATTAACCCTTGAAGCGCAATTAGAAGCTCGTGCGTTGATGATGTCCACCAATAACGTGCTTTCTCCAGCAAACGGTGATCCTATTATCGTTCCATCACAAGACGTGGTATTAGGTCTTTACTATATGACCCGCGAAAAAGTGAACGGTAAAGGCGAAGGTATGTTATTGCAAGATCCTCGCGAAGCTGAAAAAGCATATCGTACAGGCGAAGCAGAATTACATTCTCGCGTGAAAGTGCGTATTACTGAATATGTGAAAAATGAAGCGGGCGAATTTGATGCGAAAACCACGCTGACTGATACAACTATCGGTCGTGCAATCTTATGGATGATCGCACCGAAAGGCATGCCTTATTCATTGTTCAACCAAACATTAGGTAAAAAAGCCATTTCTAAACTGATTAACGAAGCATATCGTCGTTTAGGTTTAAAAGAAGCGGTAATGTTTGCTGACCAAATTATGTATACCGGTTTTGCGTATGCGGCACGTTCTGGGTCATCAGTTGGTATTGATGATATGGAAATTCCAGCGAAGAAATACGAAATTATTTCTGCAGCGGAAGAAGAAGTAGCTGAGATCCAAGAACAATTCCAATCAGGTCTTGTGACGGCAGGCGAACGCTATAATAAAGTAATCGATATTTGGGCTGCCGCGAATGAGCGCGTAGCGAAAGCGATGATGGAAAACTTATCTCAAGAAGAAGTCATCAATCGTGAAGGTAATCCTGAAAAACAAGCGTCCTTTAACAGTATCTTTATGATGGCTGATTCTGGTGCGCGTGGTTCTGCAGCTCAGATTCGTCAGTTAGCAGGTATGCGTGGTTTGATGGCTCGTCCAGATGGCTCGATCATTGAAACCCCAATTACAGCAAACTTCCGTGAAGGTTTGAACGTATTACAGTACTTTATTTCAACCCACGGTGCTCGTAAAGGTTTGGCGGATACCGCATTAAAAACAGCGAACTCAGGTTACTTAACTCGTCGTTTAGTTGATGTGGCACAAGACTTAGTGATTGTAGAAGATGACTGTGGTACGCACGAAGGCTTAGTCATGACCCCATTAATTGAAGGTGGAGATGAAAAAGTGCCACTTCGTGAATTAGTATTAGGTCGTGTTGCTGCAGAAGATATTTTAAAACCAGGTACAGAAGAAGTATTAATTCCGCGTAACACCTTATTAGATGAAAAACTCTGTGATGTGTTGGATGCAAACTCTGTAGATAGCGTAAAAGTACGTTCTGTTGTAACTTGTGATACTGATTTTGGTGTATGTGCGAAATGTTATGGTCGTGATCTTGCGCGTGGTCATTTAATCAACCAAGGCGAAGCGGTGGGCGTTATTGCCGCTCAATCTATCGGTGAGCCGGGTACACAGCTAACAATGCGTACGTTCCATATTGGTGGTGCGGCATCTGCGGCAGCGAAAGAATCTAGTGTGCAAGTTAAAAACACTGGTACAGTGCATTTAATGAATGCAAAATTCGTGACTAACGATGAAAGCAAACTAGTATTAACTTCTCGTAACACGGAATTAACTATTACTGATGCATTTGGTCGTACTAAAGAACATTATAAAGTGCCTTACGGTGCGGTATTAAGCAAAGGTGACGGTCAAGAAGTCACTGCAGGCGAAACTATCGCAAATTGGGATCCACATACAATGCCAGTTGTCTCTGAAGTATCTGGTTTTGTGAAATTTGTAGATATTATTGATGGTTTAACTGTGACGCGTCAAACAGATGAATTAACAGGTTTATCATCAATCGTGGTTCAAGATGTGGGTGAACGTGCAACTGCGGGTAAAGATTTACGTCCAACTATTAAATTAGTTGATGCAAATGGCAACGATATTTTCTTACCTGAAACTGATGTTCTTGCACAATACTTCTTACCTGGTAAAGCAATCGTAAGTTTAGACGATGGCACAGCAGTAAAAGTGGGTGAACCATTAGCACGTATTCCGCAAGAATCCGTGGGTACTAAAGATATTACTGGTGGTCTACCACGCGTTGCGGATTTATTTGAAGCACGTAAACCAAAAGAACCCGCTATCTTGGCTGAAATTTCTGGTATCGTGTCTTTCGGTAAAGAAACTAAAGGTAAACGCCGTTTATTAATTACTCCTGCGGAAGGCGAAACTTACGAAGAAATGATTCCAAAATGGCGTCAGCTCAACGTATTTGAAGGCGAAATGGTACAACGTGGTGACGTAATTTCTGATGGTGCTGAAACACCACATGATATTTTACGTTTACGTGGCGTGCGTGCAGTAACTGAATACATCGTGAACGAAGTACAAGATGTTTACCGCTTACAAGGGGTAAAAATCAACGATAAACATATCGAAGTAATTGTTCGCCAAATGTTACGTAAAGCGGTAATTACTAAAGCTTACGACTCAGAATTCCTTGAGGGGGAACAAGTCGAAGTGGCTCGCGTGAAAATTGTTAATCGCCAACGCGAAGCAGAAGGCAAACCGCCAGTTGAATTTGAACGCGAATTATTGGGTATTACCAAAGCGTCTCTTGCGACTGAATCTTTCATCTCTGCCGCATCGTTCCAAGAAACTACTCGTGTTCTTACCGAAGCAGCAGTGGCAGGTAAACGTGATGAATTACGTGGCTTGAAAGAGAACGTAATCGTAGGTCGATTAATTCCTGCGGGTACAGGTTTTGCGTATCATCAAAATCGTCACAAACATCGTTTAGTTGATGATGTCGTAGCGAAATTATCTGAAGAAGATGAAGCTGCTATCGCTGATGAATTTGTTATGACTGCAGATGATGCTAGTGCGAACTTAGCTGAAATGCTTAACATGGCAGATGATGCGGAATAATTAATTCCCTATATAAGAAAACCCGAATGAAAGTTCGGGTTTTTTATTTTTATGAAAATGGGTAGAGGTTTTATGCCAGAACAACAAGTATGTTTCTTCATAGAAATTCACAAAAATTTGAGACTTTTAGAAAAGTCTGTTGTTGATAGTTATGTTACACTTTGCTCAGATTTTTCAAAATAAGGATCATACTATGAATACAACAAAGCCTTTTCCTCTTCCAACAGGATATTTCGGTATTCCTCTTGGTTTAGCAGCCTTATCTTTAGCTTGGTTTCATTTAGAAAACTTATTTCCTGCTGCGCGAATGGTAAGTGATGTTCTTGGCATTGTAGCAAGTGCGGTCTGGATTTTATTTATTTTAATGTATGCGTATAAACTTCGTTATTACTTTGAGGAAGTTCGTGCAGAGTATCATAGCCCAGTTCGTTTTTCCTTTATTGCATTGATTCCTATTACAACTATGTTGGTAGGCGATATTCTTTATCGTTGGAATCCTTTAATTGCTGAAGTTTTAATTTGGATTGGAACGATTGGTCAATTACTTTTCTCAACATTACGTGTCAGTGAATTATGGCAAGGTGGTGTATTTGAGCAAAAATCTACTCATCCTTCGTTTTATTTGCCTGCGGTTGCTGCAAATTTCACCAGTGCAAGTTCATTAGCATTACTTGGCTATCATGATTTAGGCTACTTATTCTTTGGCGCAGGAATGATTGCTTGGATTTTTTTTGAACCTGTATTATTACAACATTTACGTATTTCATCTCTTGAGCCACCATTTAGAGCCACAATGGGGATTGTTTTAGCACCTGCGTTTGTGTGTGTATCTGCTTATTTATCGATCAATCACGGCGAGGTGGATACGTTAGCTAAAATCCTTTGGGGATATGGATTTTTGCAATTATTTTTCTTACTGCGATTATTCCCTTGGATTGTGGAAAAAGGACTTAACATTGGCTTATGGGCATTCTCATTCGGATTAGCGTCTATGGCAAACAGTGCTACCGCTTTCTATCATGGCAATGTTTTACAAGGCGTGTCTATTTTTGCCTTTGTTTTCTCAAATGTAATGATTGGCTTATTGGTTTTAATGACAATATATAAATTAACTAAAGGGCAGTTTTTCCTAAAATAAGGCATTTAAATTAACTAAGGCAGGGATTACCTGCCTTATTTACATATTACATCTATTTGTCTTTTTCTATTTCAATCACTTCTACACAATTTACCGTACCCGCTTTAATTCGCCATTTCACATTAAATTCATACAAACTCATACCATAAATACGATCACTTGGTTTACCTTGTTGATAGGCTGGGCGAGGATCTTGCTCTAGCACTTGACGAATAAAACGACTTAAGTGCGGTCGTTTTTCTTCTCGTTTTTTTACCGCACTTTTGACTTGCTCGGTAAATTCAACAGTCAGTTTTACTGGTGGTTTTTCTTGGGCAAAGCTCGATTGCGCATTTGGCTCACTATCCGCATAGGCAATATAGGGTTTGATATCGAAAATGGGCGTGCCATCCACTAAATCCACCGCACCTAAATGGAGAAAAATGTTACCGTTGATGCATTCTACTTGACGTAATTCGACTTTGGATAAACCAAGAGGATTTGGGCGGTGCGTTGCGCGTGAAGCAAATACACCAACTCGTTGATTACCGCCTAACCGTGGAGGGCGTACGGTGGGTTGCCATTTTCCTTGTTGGATTTGGTCGAACTGAAAAATTAACCAAAGATGACTGAATTGTTCTAATCCTCTCACGGCTTCAGGCGAATTATAAGGCGGTAAGAGTTCTACAATGCCTACTCCGTCTTCAACTAAATTAGGTTGGCGTGGTACGGAGAATTTTTCTTTATAAGGCGTGTGGATAATGGCGATAGGCGATAAAGTTAAATCATTCATAAATTGGGTGTCTTAGTGTAGAATACGCGGCTTATTGTAATCAAAAGTGCGGTCAAAAAAAATGACAAATGAAAAATTGAAAATGTGGTGGGAAACGGCTCGACCAAAAACTTTACCCTTAGCGTTGGCATCGATTTTCACGGGTTCGGCATTAGGTTATTGGGCGAATCCACAAGGTTTTAATGGGCTTGTAATGGTGCTTTGTTTACTCACGACAATTTTATTGCAGGTGCTTTCTAATTTTGCCAATGATTATGGGGATCATCAAAAAGGTTCAGATACTGAAGAACGTATTGGGCCATTACGTGGCATTCAAAAAGGCGCAATTTCAGCAAAAGAACTGAAATGGGGATTAATTCTAATGGTGATGGCAAGTTTTCTTTCAGGAAGTTTCTTGATTGGAATCGCTTATGAAAATCTCTCAGATTTATTCGCTTTCGCTGGGCTTGGAATTTTAGCTATTGTTGCTGCCATTACTTACACAGTTGGGGTAAAACCTTATGGCTATATGGGCTTGGGCGATATTTCTGTGTTGGTATTTTTTGGTTTGCTTGGTGTTGGCGGTACTTATTATTTGCAAACTCACAGTATTGATAGCCACATTATTTTGCCTGCTATTGGTTCTGGCTTATTGGCAAGTGCGGTATTAAATATCAATAATTTACGCGATATTGAACAGGATGCGAAAGCTGGCAAAAATACCCTAGCTGTTCGTTTAGGTGCATATAAAGGGCGTGTTTATCATTGTATTTTATTAAGTGTGGCGGCCCTATGTTATTTAGCATTTGCGGTGGTAACGGCTATTTCTTGGACAAATTATTTATTTGTATTAGCAATGCCGTTGTTAGCTAAACATGCGATCTTTGTTTATCGCAGTCAGCAGCCAAGTGAATTGCGTCCAATATTGGCTCAAATGTCTATGATTTCGTTATTAATCAATATCTTGTTTAGTTTAGGCTTGCTTATCGGCTAAATCGGCATATACTAAAGCAAACAAAATTTCAACAATCGATAGGGGAAAGTTATGTTTATTGATACTTCAGAACTTTGCGATCTTTATGCAGAACAAGTGGATGTCGTGGAGCCAATTTTTTCAAGCTTTGGTGGTGTAAGTCATTTTTACGGTAAAGTCACTACAGTAAAATGCTTTGAAAGTAATGGATTAATTGCTGAAGTATTAGAAGAAAACGGCGAAGGTCGAGTGCTTGTCATTGATGGCGGTGGTGCGGTACGCCGTGGTTTGATTGATGCAGAATTGGCTCAACTTGCCGTTGATAATGGTTGGGAAGGCATTATTGTATATGGTGCAGTACGCCAAATTCAGCAATTAGAAAACCTCGATATTGGTATTCATGCCCTTGCGCCAATTCCAGTTAGTGCAGATGAAAGCAGTGCTGGCGAGAGTGATATTCCAGTGAATTTTGGTGGCGTAACCTTTTTCCCAGAAGATTATATTTACGCAGATCTGACAGGAATTATACTTTCGCAAGAGCCTCTAGATTTAGAAGATTAATTTCTACTTGATTAACATCTTAGTATTTTATTTAAGCTTTCCTATTCTAAACGGCGTATGATACTAAAAAATTAAATTGTAACTATATGATATATAAAACCCCGTTCAATTTGAACGGGGTTAAAAGTGCGGTAAATTTTTAATGCGTTTTATGGCTTGTGCTATACAAAATTTTGTCCGTATAAGCTAAAGCAATTGCCGACACTAAAAAGCCCAAGTGCAACAATAACTGCCACATCATCGTTTTTTCTGGCATATTGCTTGCATTCACAAAAGTTTGCAACATATGGATAGATGAAATGCCGATAATAGACATAGAAAGTTTAACTTTCAACACGGTGGCATTTACGTGGCTCATCCATTCAGGCTGATCGGGGTGATTACGTGTACGCAATTTAGATACAAAGATTTCATAGCCACCGATAGTCACCATCACAAGCAAGTTGGCGATCATCACGACATCAATCAAATTCAACACGCCTAACATAATTGTGTTGGAATCCATATCATTGACATTAATCACCAACGCCCATAATCCTTTGATAAATTTATAAGAGTAGATTGCAAGGGTGACAATCAAGCCCAAATAAATCGGCACTTGCAACCAGCGACTAGCAAAAATTATTTTCGCGATAATATTCGATTGTTCGTTATATTTCGCATAAGGATCAACAGGTTTGTTTTCTTTCATAAGATTTTATTCCTAAATTAAACAGTGGGTTAAATAAACAAAAAAACCGCAAGAAAATAGCAGTTTTTTTGAAAATAGCAATAAGGAAATTGAGTTATTCTAATTTTATTTGAAACTGTAAATAGACTCTCTTAACACACAAGTCGGTTCTAACACCAAAGTGCGGTAATTTTCATTAGGATTTTTAATTCGTTGCAATAGTGTTTCAACAGCGAGTTTGCCAAGTTCAGCTTTCGGTTGGCAAATGGTGGAGAGAGGAGGCGAGAGATAACGAGCCAATTCAATGTCATCATAGCCCATAATTGAAAGATCTTGCGGAATACGTAAGCCTTGTTGCTGAATAGCTTGGTATGCACCGACAGCAATGGTGTCACTACAACAAAAAACTGCTGTTGGACGTGAAGATTGAGTAAGTAAAGATTGTATGCCAAGTACACCGCCTTCAAAGTCAAAATGACTTTCGACAATCCAATGAGGATTTAACGCAATTTTTGCTTCCGATAGCGCATTTTTATAACCTTGCAAACGATTTTGTGCGACAGATTTTTTGAGATTTCCCGTAATAATGCCAATTTTACGATGTCCTGCATCAATTAATGCTTTTGTCGCCAAATAGCCACCAAGTGCTGAATTTTCGAGTATTTTATCTGCATTTAACTCAGTAAACCACCAGTCCATCACAACGAGTGGTAGCGAAATGGCTAACTCTATATCAGCCTGAAAACGGCTATCACCACACATCAAAAGCAAACCATCCACTTGTTTGTGCATTAGAGTTTGCAGATTTTGTTGTAGGCGTTTGGCATCGCCACCAGTGGCAGCAATAATAAGATTATATTGATGCTGCTGACAATATTGCTCCACGCCAGCCATCACTTCTGCAAAGAATGGATTATTTGTTGCGGTGACAAGTAGCCCGATAGTTTTGGTTTCGCGCACCTTAAGACTTCGTGCAACAGCTGAGGGGGTGTAATTCAGTTCAGCGACAATACGCATCACTTTCTCACGAATTTCATCGCTAACAAAACGCGATCCATTAATGACATGTGAAACTGTGGAAGTCGAAACTTGCGCCAGTCGTGCAATATCTTTCATTGTCGCCATAAAAACACCCTAAAAATTCACCGCACTTTAAGCGTATTCAAGAAAATCTAAAGTTTCTTGACGCGTTGGAATAGAGGATTGAGCCCCTTTTTTCGTCACACTAATCGCAGCGGCAGCTTGCCCAAAACGAATGGCTTCATCAAAGGATTTTTCTTCCAATAAAGCCGTAACAAAACCGCCATTAAATGTATCACCAGCTGCGGTAGTATCTATTGCTTGCACACAAAAGCCCTTAATGATGCGGCTTTTACCTTTTCGACTGACAAACACGCCTTTCGCGCCAAGGGTAATCATCACGGTTTCAATACCTTTATCGTGAAAAACACTCGCAGCTTTCACCGCACTTTGCTCGTCAGTTACCGCTACCCCCGTTAAGATTTCAGCTTCTGTTTCATTTGGTGTAATAATATCAATCAAACTCAATAATTCGTCCGATAAAATCTGCGCTGGAGCAGGATTTAGCACAACCTGAACACCATTTTTCTTAGCGATTTGAGCAGCAAGCTCCACACCAGAAAGTGGGGTTTCTAATTGCATTAACAAGCAATCCGATTGTGCAATTTGCGCCTCACTTTGACGAACAACTATCTCACCCAAATGTGCATTTGCACCGCTAGCCAGCACAATACTGTTCTCGCCCGATTGGGCAACTTGAATAAATGCCATTCCTGTCATTTCCTGTGAAACGGTACTAATATGGGTTGTATCAATCCTTTCCTTGGCAAACGCATTTTTCATTGTTTCGCCAATGCTATCTGATCCAATACAACTAATGAACGCTACCTTTGCCCCTAAGCGAGCAGCCGCCACTGCTTGATTGGCACCTTTGCCACCATAGGCAATTTGATAATTTTGACCAGTTAGCGTTTCACCGGGTTTAGCAAAGTAAGGCACAGAAATAACGTGATCAGCATTGATACTACCGAGAACCGTGAGGGTTTTTCTCATTATTTTATCCTGTATTGTTATATTTTTTCTTTCTACACAATGGGACAAATATAATTTGCCCCATAATGTGATATAACGAGCTTATTCAGTAGATAGATTATTCGCTTATTACTTTCAAATCTACTGGAATTTTCGCTTCAACTTTTTCGCCCTTTAAGATTTTATCAGCGGTAACAACACCTAATGAACCAATAAGCTCGGGTTGTTGTGCGATAGTTGCCGCCATTTTGCCACTTTTTACAGCTTTTACTCCATCATCGGTACCATCAAAACCTACGATAAGGACTTTTTTATTTGCTGCTTTCACCGCACGCAATGCACCTAATGCCATTTCATCATTTTGCGCAAAAATTGCTTGAACATCACCTTTAGATGCCAACAAATTTTCCGTTACATTCAAACCTTTTGTTCGATCAAAATCTGCTGGCTGACTGGCAAGCACATTGAATTTATGAGCATCAATAGCTTGTTTGAAACCCTCGCCTCGTTCGCGTGCTGCAGATGTTCCCGCAATACCTTCAAGTTGAATCACCTTGGCATTATCGCCTAATTTCTGTGCGATAAAATCACCTGCCATTTTACCACCTGCGATATTGTCAGATGCAATATGGCTCACTACGTTTCCTTTAGCTGCGCCACGATCTAATGTAATTACTGGAATATGCTTACGGTTTGCAATCGCCACTGCGTTGCCAACTGCTTCAGAATCAGTTGGATTGATCAATAATATTTTTGCACCACGCACAGTTAAATCTTCAACATTAGCTAATTCTTTAGCAGGGTCATTTTGTGAATCAAGCACCACTAACTTATAACCTAATTCATCCGCTTTTTTCTGTGCGCCATCTTTTAACGTTACAAAAAATGGGTTATCTAATGTAGATACTGCCAAAGCGATTGTGTCTTGTGCAGAAGCAGAGCCAGAAACAGCCAAACCTAATAATACAGCAGAAGTAAGTGCGGTTAGTTTTTTCATAGTTTCTCCTTAAAGTGAGTTACAGTTTTTTTGTACCAAGATAGTTATCGGCTAAAACAGCAACCAAAATAACCAACGCTTTTGCTATCATTTGATAGTAAGATGAAATATCTAATAAATTTAATGCATTGTTTAAAAATCCGATGATTAATGCACCGATGAGAGTTCCCATTACACGACCTTTTCCCCCCATCAAACTGGTTCCACCGACTACCACGGCAGCAATTGCATCTAATTCATAAGATACGCCAGCAGTGGGTTGAGCAGAAGATAAACGTGAAGTAACAATTAAACCTGCTAATGCAGAAAGAAATCCACTCACCGCAAAAACAAATACTTTGATTTTATTGACATTAATACCAGAAAGTTGAGTTGCTGATTCATTACCACCGAGCGCGTAGATATAACGACCAATAGGCGTGTGTTTTAAAATATACCAAGCGACAGCAAACACGATACTCATAATCCAAATTGGTACTGGGATACCTAAAAAATAGCCTGTACCAATACTGGCAAATAGATCAGCATTATCCGAAAAACCTGTCGTAATAGGACGACCATCTGTATAAACCATTGTTATACCACGTAGTAAGGTCATGGTAACCAAGGTAGCAATAAACGCCTGAACTTTTCCCTTTGCAACAATTACGCCACTTATGCTACCAAGAAGTGTTCCAATCAATAAAACCACAGGAATTACTAAAAAAATAGGCAATTCAAGACTTACCATTGAGGCTGCAATAGCGCCAGTCAATGCCAATACAGACCCCACAGAAAGATCTATACCTGCAATTAAAATAACAAAGGTCATCCCCACTGCAATAATCGCATTAACCGAAGTTTGACGTAAAATATTCAAAATATTATCTACACTGAAAAAATCGGGATTAATCATTGATACAATCGCAATAAGAATAATCAATGCAATAAAAGATCGTTGTTCAATCAAAAATTTGCCTATTTGGATAGAAGATGTTTCAGTTTTCATCATATTTACCTACGCTTATTTACCGATAGCTGCTGCTAATAATTTTTCTTGAGTTGCCTCTTCACGAGAAAATTCTGCACTGATTCTGCCTTCTCGCATAACCAAAATGCGATCACTCATACCAAGCACTTCTGGCATATCAGATGAGATCATTAAAATACTCAACCCCTCTTTCTTAAATTCGTTAATCAACTGATAAATTTCTTTCTTCGCGCCGACATCTACGCCACGAGTTGGTTCATCTAAAATCAACACATTTGGGCGAGTCATTAATCCACGAGCAATTGCCACTTTTTGTTGATTTCCACCAGATAGCAAACCTACTTGTTGATCACGATTAGGTGTTTTAATGTTAAACATCAGAATAAAGTCATCTACTGCCATTTTTTCCGCTTGATGACGAATACCGCCTTTTTGTGAAAAATGATCGAGCGATGTGAGCGACATATTTTCTTTTACTGACATTCCTAAAACCAAGCCATCACCTTTACGATCTTCAGAAATATATACAATACCATTATCCAAACCATCTTGCGGACTGAGATTCTCAATCTCTTGATTTTTTAACCGCACTTTTCCCGCCGTTTTTGGCAAAGCACCGTAAAGTAGCTTGCCGAGTTCCGTTCTACCCGCGCCCATTAAGCCCGAGACACCAACAATTTCACCGGCATGCAATTTGAAGGAAACATCATCAATGCCGCTTCCGCTCACATGTTTCACATCCAATACACATTCGCCTTTTTCTTGTGATAAATGCGGATATTGTTCATCAAGACGACGACCAACCATCATTTCAATTAAATCATCTTCTGTAATTTCTGCCACAATGCGTTCACCGATAAATTGACCATCGCGTAAAACCGTCACATCATCACAAATTTGGAAAATTTCTTTTAAACGATGAGAGATATAAACAATGCCACGATTTTCTGCTTTGAGTTCACGAATCACATTGAATAGGGCTTCGGTCTCCGTATCTGTGAGCGCATCGGTTGGTTCATCCATAATGATAACTTTGGATTCAAAACTTAAGGCTTTGGCTATCTCCACCATTTGTTGCTCACCAATAGAAAGTTCAGCGCAAAGCTGTTTACTGCTGTGAGTTACCCCCAAACGTGCAAGTAGATTGTCTGCTTCTTGGTGCATTTTCTGCCAGTTAATCGCTCCCCACGAGGTTTTAAATTCACGACCAAGGAAAATGTTTTCTGCAATCGTGAGATTACCGACCAAATTCAGTTCTTGGTGAATAATACTAATGCCAGCTTCCTGTGAGGCTTTAGGTCCATTGAAATTAACTGATCGATTAAGATACTCAATTGTGCCTGCATCTTTAGAATAAATACCAGTAAGCACCTTCATCAAAGTCGATTTACCCGCCCCATTTTCCCCCATCAATGCCATTACGCGTCCAGCGTAAACAGATAAACAGGCATTATTCAAGGCTTTCACACCTGGAAATGACTTATCAACACCACTAATTTTGAGTAAAGTTTCCATAATTTCACCCTGATTAAAATGGCACGCCAGAATATAAAATCACATTGGCATAAGGTGAACATTCGCCAGTACGAACAATAGCTTTACTTTCGAGGGTGAATTTTTTAAAAGTTTCGTGCGATACAAATTCCACTTGTATTTGATTACCCTGATGGCTTTCAAGTTGTTGAAGTTGTGTTAAAAGTGCGGTCAATATTTCTGGATTTTTTTCTTTAATTTCTTCTGCAATAACAACGCGTTCAACATACATTTCATTCGTTACTACATTCAACGTTTGTAGAAAACTTGGTACACCCGCAGTTAATGCGAGATCGATACGTTCCACACTTAACGGAATTGGAAGTCCCGCATCGCAAATCGTCAAACTTTCTGTGTGACCAACAGAAGCGATACAACGAGAAAGTTGTGCATTTAATAACATTGTTTTTTTCATATATTTCCTCTTTCCATCTTTATCGAAACGTTTCGATAAGATAAATATAAAGAACAAAAATAGAAAAACAACTAAGAAATTTCAAATTTGGGATATTGATCACAAAATTTCTAGATAGGATAAAAAATTCTCCGACCAAATTTACATTCAATCGGAGAATAAATTATTGAAGATTTTCTTGATTTAAGACATTCAATCTAGCCAAATCCAGCTGATTATTCAATAAGTCCACATCGGGCATTGTTTTATTGGCTTTTGCGGAAAGGGTTTTAAATCGTTCTACTTTGCCAACTAATCCTTGTTGGCCAACAAGTGCGGTGACGGTGCTGTTGTATTGGTTGCTGACAGTGGAAAGCGTATTGCCGAGTTTACTTAAACGCTCTGCCACCAAACAAATTTGGTTATAGATTTCGCCCGCTTTTTCAGCAATTTCTTTTGCCTCAGCATTACCACGTTCGATACGCCACAGGTTTGCCACGGTGCGTAAAATCGGCATTAATGTAGTGTGAGAAACCATAATTACGTTACGTTCATAACCATAATTAAATAAAGCAGGATCAGCTTTTAAAGCTTCAATATACGCAGGTTCCACTGCAATAAACATAAGAACAAAATTTGGGCTACGCATGCCAATAAGATTGCTGTAATCTTTTTTATGCAGATCGTTAATATGGGTTTTTAATGCGGAAATATGTTCTTTTAGTAAACGCTCACGTTCAAAATCATCCTCAGAATTTACCGCACTTTCATAAGCCACCAACGACATTTTGCTATCGATAATTAAATGTTTCTCATCAGGTAGATTCAACACAAAATCAGGATAATTTCGTCCACCTTGTTCATCTTTAAAATGCGCTTGAGCGCGGTAATGCATATTTTCTTCAAGTCCAGCCAGTTGCAAAGCGCGTTCTAATTGCACTTCGCCCCAGTTGCCTAAAGTTTTCTTTTCGCCTTTCAGCGCTGAAGTTAAATTACTCGCCTCTTGCGACATATTCAGACCAATTTCCAGCACTTTTTTGATTTCAGCTTCCAAGCCTGCATTGCCTTTCACGGATTCGGAGTGAATTTCATTGACCCGTTTTTGGAAACCTTCAATTTGCTCACGGAAAGGCTTGAGCAAGGTTTCCAAAGCAGTTTGATTTGATTGACTAAATGATCGACTTTTTTCATCTAAAATCCGATTGGCTAGATTTTGGAATTCCACACCTAATTGCTGCTTGGATTGTTCAAAGTTCTGTTGTTGCTCTGAAAAATGCTTTTCTTTCTCTGCTAAGGTTGTTTTTAATCCTGTTAATTCTTGAGAAAGTGCGGTCAATTTTTCAGTCAAATTTTGTCGTTCTTGCGTGAGATGATGTATTTGTTCATCACGTTCAGTTAAACGATATTGCAGCCCTTGATTTTCAGTCTGTATTTTAATTGTTTGTTGTTCAAACTGGTTTTTAATGCTACTAAGTTCATCAAATTTACTGGCAAGCTGATTATAATCTTGAGTCGTTTTCGATAATTCTTGATGAAGATGTGTATATTTTTGCTGGCGTAGAATAAGTAATAAAATCAATATAATAACAACAGCTAACAAGCTGAAAAGTAACAAATTTTCTGACATATCTCTCTCTTAATGGAAAACACAAATTGTAGTGAAAAATATTATTTTAATTCTGCTTTAAAGTGCGGTAAATTTTTTAACTGATTTAGAATTTATGCCCATACAAAAATTAATTATTCTAGTCAATTTTGATGGCAATGCTTTAGAAAAACATTGTTGTATTTTAACGGTATTTATCTAAAAACTTGTAATACTGCACACCAATCTTTGTCGCAAGATCTTTGATAATTCGACCACCATAAACAGAGGGGACTTTCAGACCTTCAAAAATAGATAAACGTTCATCGTCTCCCAAAATCGCCTCCGCTACAATTCGTCCTGCAAGACCAGTCAAAGCAACACCGTGACCAGAATAACCATGAGCAAAATAAATGTGCGGAGAAATACGACCAAAATGTGGCGTTGAATTTAATGTCATATCAATGGGGCCTGCCCAGCCATAATCGATTTTGACATTTTCAAGTTGCGGAAATACGCGCAACATATTTTTCCGCATAATCGCGACCATATCTTTTTCTGATCTAGAATCACTACCAAAAAGCAGACGATTGTCCGCACTTAAACGATAATAGTCTAATAATAAATTGTTATCGCACACCGACATACCATTATTAATAATAGAATCAGCAACTGCTTGGCTTAACGGCTCTGTGGCGATAATAAAACTTTCTACAGGTAATATTTTACGATTAATGCCGTGATGAATAGATTTCGGGAGTGCATCAATATAAGCATTGGTGGCTAAAATAACGTCTTGAGAAATAACCGCACTTTTAGCTGTTTTAACCTCAACGCAACCATTTTTCTCAACCGTATCCACTACAGGAGATTGTTCAAAAATCTGAACACCCAGATCAACACAAGCTTTCGCTAAACCTAAGCAATAATTAAGTGGATGCAAATGCCCAGAGTTACTATCAAATAAGCCGCCCACATAAATATCACTGCCTAAGTGCTGTTTTAATTTAGCTTTATCCCAAAGTTGCATATTCTGATAGCCAAAATTCTCATGACTTTCTTTTTCAATTTGAATTAAGTCATCCATTCGACGTTCATTTAATGCCAATGTGGCATAGCCTTTTTTCCAATCGCATTGAATGCCATATTTTTCAATACGTTCATCAATAATATCAATGGCCTCTAATGACATATTCCAAAGTTTATGTGCTTTATCTTCGCCAACTTGTTTAACGTATTCATCAATGCCTTCTTCAAAGCCATTAATTGCCTGCCCACCACTACGACCAGAAGCCCCAAATCCTACTCTAGCACCCTCTAATACAATGACTTTTTTCCCTTTTTCAGCCAGTTCTAATGCTGCAGATAAACCAAAAAATCCAGCCCCGATCACACATACATCAGTATGTTCAATTTGAGTAAGTGGGGGAAATTGAAAATCTTGGTTACGAGAATCGAAATAATAAGAGCGAACGTGTTCTTGATAGGCAAAATTAAGCATAAAAAATCTCTTAGGAAAAAACTGGCAAAATCTTACCCCTAAAGGGAAATATGTCAAACCTTTTAGAAAAAAATGCTATACTGCGCACGCGCAAAAATTGTGCGTTGAATAATGAATCATAACCCTTGGAGGTCAATAAATTGAAAAAATTCTTTGCTCACTCACTCAAAAATCTTTTCCTTTCCACCACCGCACTTTTCGCGGTTTCAGCCTTTGCCAACAACAAACTTTACGTCTATAACTGGACAGACTATGTCCCTTCTGATTTAGTCGCTCAGTTCTCTAAAGAAACTGGCATCGAGGTAATTTATTCTACCTTTGAAAGCAACGAAGAAATGTACGCGAAACTCAAACTTACTCAAAATACGGGTTCTGGCTATGATTTGGTGTTTCCATCAAGTTACTACGTAAATAAAATGATTAAGGAAAAGATGCTTCAACCGATTGATCAAAGTAAATTGACCAATATTCATCAAATTCCTAAACATTTATTACATAAAGAATTCGACCCAGAAAATAAATATTCATTACCCTATGTTTACGGCTTAACAGGTATTGAAGTTAATGCAGATGAAATTGATCCTAAAACCATCACGAGCTGGGCGGATTTATGGAAACCTGAATTTAAAGGTAAAGTTCTTATGACCAGTGATGCCCGTGAAGTGTTCCATGTAGCATTATTACTTGATGGTAAATCGCCAAATACCACCAATGAAGAAGACATCAAAACAGCTTATGAGCGTTTAGAAAAACTGTTACCAAATGTAGCGACCTTTAACTCTGATTCGCCAGAAGTCCCTTACGTACAAGGCGAAGCTACAATTGGGATGATTTGGAATGGTTCAGCTTACTTAGCTCAGAAAGAAAATCCATCTTTGCAATTTGTTTATCCAAAAGAAGGGGCTATTTTCTGGATGGATAACTACGCTATTCCAAGTTCGGCAAAAAACGTGGAAGGGGCGCATAAGTTCATCGACTTTTTACTTCGCCCTGAAAATGCAAAAATTGTTATTGAACGTATGGGCTTTTCTATGCCAAATAATGGGGCGAAAACACTGCTAAGTGCGGAAGTCGCTAATGATCCAAAATTATTCCCACCAGCGGAAGAAGTAGAAAAAGGAATTATGCAAGGCGATGTAGGAGAAGCTGTCGATATTTATGAAAAATATTGGAGTAAATTAAAAACTAATTAGTTTCTCTATGCAGAAAACAAAAAAGTGCGGTAAAAATTTACCGCACTTTTTATATGTAAAATTTTTATCCTTAAAGAATAAAACGACTCAAATCTTCATTTTCAACCACTTCGCCAAGTGCATCCGCAACATAAGCTGCATCAATATTGACCGTTTGACCATTCATATCACTTGCGCTGAAAGAAATTTTATCCATTAAACGCTCCATTACCGTATGCAAACGGCGTGCACCGATATTTTCCGTTTTTTCATTCACACGGAATGCAGCCTCAGCAATTTTCTTAACCGCCTCTGTTGTAAATTCAATATTCACGCCTTCTGTTGCCATCAACGCTTTATATTGCTCGGTTAAAGAGGCATGTGGCTCCGTTAAAATACGCTCAAAATCTGCCGCACTTAATGCGGTAAGTTCAACACGAATCGGCAAACGCCCCTGCAACTCTGGAATCAAATCTGAAGGACGGGCAACTTGGAATGCACCAGATGCAATAAATAAGATGTGATCGGTTTTTACCATTCCGTGTTTGGTGCTAACTGTCGAACCCTCCACTAACGGAAGTAAATCACGTTGCACGCCTTCACGCGATACATCAGCCCCACTGTATTCGCCTTTCTTACAAATTTTGTCGATTTCATCGATGAAGACGATACCGTTTTGTTCTACAGCATCAATGGCTTTTTGTTTAAGTTCTTCAGGGTTAATTAATTTCGCTGCTTCATCATCAATCAACGCTTTTAACGCATCTTTAATTTTCATTTTGCGTTTTTTCGTTTTGTCTGAACCTAAATTTTGGAACAATGATTGCAACTGATTTGTCATTTCTTCCATGCCTGGAGGAGCCATAATTTCAACACCCATAGACACGCCAGCAGACACATCAATTTCAATTTCTTTATCATCTAATTGACCTTCACGTAATTTTTTACGGAACGCTTGACGAGTACTGCTGTGACTATCATTGCTTTCAACTTCGCCCCATTGATTTTTAGCTGGAGGAAGTAAAGCATCCAAAATACGCTCTTCAGCCGCATCTTCAGCTCTTGCTCTGTTCTTCGCAACTTCCTGCTGGCGAACAAGCTTCATCGCACTATCCGTTAAATCACGAATAATGGAATCCACCTCTTTCCCCACATAGCCCACTTCGGTAAATTTCGTTGCTTCAACTTTGATAAATGGTGCGTTAGCTAATTTGGCTAAACGGCGCGCAATTTCAGTTTTACCCACGCCAGTTGGGCCAATCATTAAAATATTTTTTGGCGTTACTTCGTGACGCAAAGGTTCTTGAAGCTGCATACGACGCCAACGGTTACGCAACGCAATCGCCACAGCACGTTTTGCATCGGCTTGACCAATAATATGTTGATCTAATTCAGAAACTATTTCGCGAGGAGTCATTTCAGACATAGCTTTTTCCTTAATTTGGTAATTCTTCAATAGTGAAATGGGTATTTGTGAATACGCAAATATCGCCAGCAATTTTCAAAGATTTTTCAACAATTTCACGTGCAGAAAGTTCAGTATTTTCCACTAACGCACGTGCCGCAGATAACGCATAGTTACCACCAGACCCAATGGCTAAAATTTGATCTTCTTCTGGTTGAACTACATCGCCAATACCCGTGATGATTAAGCTTTCTTTTTCATCCGCCACAATTAACATCGCTTCTAACTTACGAAGTGCGCGATCTGTACGCCAATCTTTCGCTAATTCCACCGCACTTTTTAGCAAATGCCCTTGGTGCATTTCAAGTTTACGTTCAAATAATTCAAAAAGCGTGAATGCATCAGCCGTGCCACCTGCAAAACCAGCAAGCACTTTGCCATTATATAAACGGCGTACTTTACGGGCATTACCTTTCATTACGGTATTGCCTAAAGAAACTTGTCCATCACCGCCTACGACGACTTGTCCATTGCGACGTACGCTTACAATCGTTGTCATTATTCAGTCCTTTTTATAAAGTGAAAAGTTGTTCGTTATATGGCGACAAATTGATTAAATTCAAGAGGAAAATTTATATTGACGATTTATTCTTCACTCATAAATAAAAATGTGAACTGGATCATACTTTGAACTAGCAAACGATTGCTAGTCATTGAATGCATATTAAAAAAGTGTATGATGTGGACGATTTTTAAATCAACATTTGTGAGGAAACACAATGAAAAACATCATGAAATTATCTGTAATCGCACTTTTAACTGCAGCTGCAGTTCCAGCGATGGCAGGTAAAACTGAACCTTATACTCAATCTGGCACTAATGCTCGTGAAATGTTACAAGAGCAAGCAATTCATTGGATTAGTGTTGATCAAATCAAGCAAAGTTTAGAAGGTAAAGCACCAATTAATGTAAGCTTTGATATTGATGATACTGTGCTTTTCAGCAGCCCTTGCTTCTACCACGGACAACAAAAATTCTCACCAGGTAAACACGATTATTTGAAAAATCAAGATTTCTGGAATGAAGTAAACGCAGGTTGCGATAAATATTCTATTCCTAAACAAATTGCCATAGATTTAATTAATATGCATCAAGCACGTGGCGACCAAGTTTACTTTTTCACTGGCCGTACTGCAGGTAAAGTAGATGGCGTAACACCAATTTTAGAAAAAACGTTCAATATTAAGAATATGCACCCAGTTGAATTTATGGGCAGCCGTGAACGTACAACAAAATATAACAAAACGCCTGCAATCATTTCACATAAAGTGAGTATTCACTATGGCGATAGCGATGATGATGTACTAGCAGCTAAAGAAGCAGGTGTTCGTGGTATTCGTTTAATGCGTGCCGCAAACTCAACTTATCAACCAATGCCAACTTTAGGCGGCTATGGCGAAGAAGTGTTAATTAATTCAAGCTATTAATTGACCGCACTTTAGCAACAAAAAAGGCAAGCTAGGATTTCTAACTTGCCTTTTGTTTTGCTATTTAATTAATGTTTAGTTTGTTCTTCTTCAGGTTTTTCTTCTGCATTTTCTGCTTGTTGGCGATTCATATATTCAACAAACAATGCATCAAAGTTTACTGGAGATAAGTTTAATGCAGGGAACGTACCACGATTTACTAAGTTAGATACTAATTCACGTGCATAAGGGAAAAGCATATTCGGGCATTGAGAGGTTAAACAATGTGCCATT
Organism: Haemophilus sp. HN_Hi16; assembly: GCF_049823435.1. NCBI lineage: Bacteria > Pseudomonadati > Pseudomonadota > Gammaproteobacteria > Pasteurellales > Pasteurellaceae > Haemophilus > Haemophilus sp. HN_Hi16. The sequence goes on along the minus strand of NZ_CP187500.1, from coordinate 262,939 downwards.
TGAACATCTTCTAAACCACTAATAGTGAACACGCCTGCTTGTTTAACTTCGCAAATAAATGCTACATCGCCACTATCTTCAAGTGTAGTTTCAACAGAAATGTTTAATACCACTTCATATAAGTCATCACCAACTTGAGTCGTTTCAGTGCTTAAATCAAAACCAAGTTTTGGTTTCCATTCTTGTTGGAAAATATGCGGAAGATTTGGTGCTTCAAAAGACACATCTTTCACATAAATACGTTGAATTTGAAGAACCGGTTGTTGTTCTTCTGTTGCTGCAACGTCTTGTTTTTGTTCTGACATTTTCTATTCCTTATTATTTATGTTTTTTAACTAAAGGTAAATTTGCTGCTACCCACGCGGAAAGGCCTTCTTTCAACACAAATACAGAATTAAAACCTTGTTTGGTTAAAAATACTGCAGAAGCAGAGGCTGAAGTACCATTTGTATCGACTAATATAAGAGCTTTTTCTTTATGGGTCTCCAATTTTCCGATGTTTTGATTTTTAATTTCGCTTGGAAGCACATTAATACTATTAATGATATGTCCACGTTGAAATTCTTCAAGACTACGTAAATCTACCACAATGGCTTCATCGGAATTTATTAACCGAATAACTTCATTGTGCGTAATTACTTTAAATTTACTCGTTGCGCCTTTGTAGAATGTATAAATTACCATTACGAAAATCGCAAACCAAGAAACTGCTAAAAGAGTATGTTTTTGAGCAAACTCTGTTGCCATTGAGATAAATTCTTGCATTGTGTTCTCTATTAATACCGTATAAAAAAATAGTTCCCAAGTATAACCGCACTTGGGTTATCTTTCAAAAAAATTATGCTTAAATTCCGTACTTGCATAAAGAAAGGTTATACAATCAACAAAAAATTATGTGATCGAGATCATAAATTTGTTTTTCCATTGTTGATAAATAACTTAATTTAGTTAGATTACTTTTTGGAGAATTTTTATTCATCTGAGGAGAAATCTATGAAATTAACTAAATTAGCCTTATGTACTTTATTTGGTCTAGGTATTTCAATAGCAAATGCAGCAGACTTGCCAAATATTACAATCTTGGCAACGGGTGGTACCATTGCAGGAAGCGGGCAAAGTTCAGTAAATTCTGCGTATAAAGCTGGACAATTAAGTATTGATACTTTAATTGAAGCCGTACCAGAAATAAAAAATATTGCCAACATTAAAGGTGAGCAAATTGTAAAAATAGGTTCACAAGACATGAATGACGAAGTCTGGCTAAAACTGGCAAAAGCCATCAATGCTCAATGTAAAAGTACTGATGGATTTGTCATTACCCATGGTACAGATACCATGGAAGAGACGGCTTATTTCTTAGATTTAACCGTAAAATGTGAAAAACCGGTTGTTCTCGTAGGGGCTATGCGTCCTGCGACAGAAAAAAGCGCTGATGGCCCATTAAATCTTTACAATGCTGTCGTCGTCGCGGCAGACAAAAAATCGAGTGGTCGTGGTGTTTTAGTCGCAATGAATAATGAAGTACTAGGTGCTCGTGATGTCACAAAAACCAGTACTACCGCAGTGCAAACTTTCCATTCGCCAAATTATGGTTCTCTAGGCTATATTCATAACAGCAAAGTGGACTATGAACGTTCCCCAGAAAGCAAACATACCATCAACACTCCATTTAACATAGAAAAATTAGACCACCTACCAAAAGTGGGGATTATTTATGCTTATTCAAATGCACCAGTTGAACCATTAAACGCATTGCTAGATGCTGGCTATCAAGGGATTGTATCAGCTGGAGTTGGCAATGGAAATGTTAATGCTGCACACTTAGATCGCTTAGAAAAAGCTGCGAAAGATGGCGTCGTTGTAGTTCGTTCTTCTCGTGTACCAACTGGCTATACAACTCGTGACGCTGAAGTTGATGATAGTAAATATGGCTTTGTAGCATCAGGTACTTTAAATCCACAAAAAGCACGAGTTCTCTTACAATTAGCTTTAACTCAAACTAAAGATCCAAACGTAATTCAACAATATTTCGAAGACTTTTAAGATTAATAGTAACGGTAGTGTGGCTCGAAATAACCGCACTTTTGACCATAATTTATTGATCCAAGTTATGGAATCTCTACCTATTTGTTGCTATATTACACGCCGTTTCAACAAATAAAACAAAGTGTTTTTTTATTAACTTAGGGGGCAGTATGTCTGCAATGTTTTTACTACAATTTGCCATCGTATTATTGTGTATCTTTGTGGGTGCACGTGTAGGTGGTATCGGTTTAGGTGTATTTGGTGGTTTAGGTCTTGCTATTCTTTCTTTTGGCTTTGGCTTGAAACCAGCAGGTTTACCTATTGATGTTATGTTTATGATTATGGCTACTGTGGCAGCTGCGGCAGCAATGCAAGCAGCTGGCGGTTTAGACTACATGATCAAAATCGCAACCAAAATCTTACGTCGTAATCCTAAACACATTACGTTTATTGCGCCAGCAGTAACTTGGTTATTCACTTTCTTAGCGGGTACAGGCCACGTAGCATATTCTGTATTGCCAGTTATCGCTGAAGTAAGCCGTCAAAATGGGATTCGTCCAGAACGTCCAATGTCAATGGCGGTAATTGCATCACAATTTGCTATCGTAGCAAGCCCAATCGCTGCGGCAGTGGTAGCGGTGGTTGCTTATCTTGAGCCACAAGGCATTCATCTTGGCGATGTTTTAATGGTAACCATTCCTTCAACTATTCTAGGACTTTTCCTTACTTGTTTATTTGTTAATAAAATGGGAAAAGAGTTAAAAGATGATCCAGAATATCAACGTCGTTTAAATGATCCAAAATACGAAGATGCTTTTTCAAGTAACACATCAAACGAAGAAATCGAAGTCAGCAAAACAGCTAAAGTTTCTGTTTCTTTATTCTTATTTGGAGCTTTACTTGTTGTGTTAATGGGGGCAGTTCCTTCTATTCGACCTGTTTTTGATGGAAAACCAATGGGAATGGCACATACCATTGAAATTATTATGCTTTCAATTGGTGCATTGATTATCTTAACTTGTAAACCAGATGGCACAGCGATTACCAAAGGTTCTGTATTCCATGCAGGTATGCGTGCAGTAATCGCAATCTTCGGTATTGCTTGGTTAGGTGACACCTTAATGCAGGCACACATTACTGAAGTAAAAGAAATGGTAAAAGGCTTAGTTGAAACTGCACCATGGGCATTTGCTTTCGCGCTATTTGTACTTTCTGTATTAGTAAACAGCCAAGGCGCAACAGTAGCAACATTGTTCCCACTTGGTATCGCGTTAGGTATTCCTGCGCCAGTATTAATCGGTGTATTTGTTGCTGTAAATGGTTACTTCTTTATTCCTAACTACGGTCCAATCATCGCATCTCTTGACTTCGATACCACTGGAACAACCAAAATCGGTAAATACATTTTAAACCACAGCTTTATGCTTCCGGGTTTATTAAGTATGTTTTTCTGTTTGTTAATCGGTTTGGGTCTTTCTCACATTATTCTTTAAAATGTGATTCAATAACAAAGAACGGTGCTGAAATAGCACCGTTTTTATTGTTCTAATATCAACTGAAAATAACTCAAAAAATAACCGCACTTTGATATATAAGTGCGGTTATTTTTTATAATTTTTAAAGATTGCGTAAGGCTTCAATACGCTTTTCGAGTGGTGGATGGCTCATAAAGAGTTCACTGCGTTTACCATTAATCATAAAGGCATTTAAAGAACCTTCGAGATTTTGTGGTTCGTGAAGTTGTTGCAAACGTTGCAATGCCATGATCATTTTTTCTTTGCCTACTAAACTTGCTGAACCAGCATCTGCACGAAATTCTCGGTAACGAGAGAACCACATTGCGATAATACTCGCAAGCACACCAAAGAGCATTTCCAATACCATAGAAACCAAGAAATAAATACCTGAACTGCGCGTTTCCTCTCCATTATTGTTACGCGAACTTGCTACCGCCGTTGCAATAACGCGCGATAAGAAAATCACGAAAGTATTCAATACGCCTTGCAATAACGCCATCGTAACCATATCGCCGTTAGAAATATGAGAAATTTCGTGCGCTAAAACAGCTTCAGCTTCAGCCTCCGTCATGTTGTTTAATAATCCCGTACTCACTGCCACTAAAGAATTGCTTTTCGTTGCACCTGTCGCAAAAGCATTCACATCGGGTGAATGATAAATTGCCACGTCTGGCATGGGAATACCCGCTTTCTGCGCTTGGCGACTAACGGTATCAATTAACCAACGTTCAGTTTGATTACGAGGTTGAGTAATCACTTCTCCATCTACAGAACGTAATGCCATTGTTTTAGACAGGAATAAGGAAATTAATGAACCAGCAAAACCAAATAGCAACGCCATAATTAAAATGCCGCCAGTACTATTTCCTGCAATACCAGTCACACTTAAAATAATCCCCAATACCAGCATTACAGCCATATTGGTTGCCAAGAAAAGAAGAATTCGCATCATAATGTGTTCTCTCAAAGTTAGGGTTAAGTATTTCCTTTGTGGGGAAAATTCACAAAAAATTCAAGGTGTAATGTAAAATTTTTGTTATCAGCAGATAAACAAAAAGTGCGGTCAAAAACTTGCGAGTTTATGACCGCACTTTTAAACAAGGGTTCAAAATAGAAAATTATTTTCTCACTGCAATCGCTTCGATTTCTAATCCCACATCTTTTGGTAAACGCGCAACTTCCACACAAGAACGAGCAGGGAAGTTAGGATGATTATTTTCTTTAAAGAAACGTTCGTATTCTGCATTAACCGCAGCAAAATCATTAAGATCTTTCACAAAAACCGTTGTTTTCACAATATCGGCTGCAGTTAAACCCGCTTTCTCGATAATCGCTTTCACGTTTTCTAAAGATTGGCGTGCTTGTGCAACGATGTCCGCAGGCACTTCGCCTGTTGCAGGATTCACGGGAATTTGCCCTGAGGTTAAAACTAAATTGCCAAGATCAACCGCTTGAACATAAGGACCAATGGCCGCAGGTGCTTTTTCAGTATGAATAATTTGAGTCATCATTTTCTCCTTAGTTGATAAAAAATTGAGTCATTTTTACCGCACTTTTCTGTTTATTAATCAATTTCTTTTAGTATGTCATCGGGAAGTGATTCTTTGCTTTCGACTAATTTCCCATCGTTTACTTTGAATTGTAAATTTTGGTAATAAGCTTCTCGGAACGTGATATATGGATCTTGAGCTTGACGTAACAATTCTGCATTATTGATATTTTTCGCACGAGTATCCACTGCTTGCACACCATATTTCACTAATGCCCATGGGCCACCAACCCATTGCCAGAATGGATACATATAAGCCGCATCAACCACAGCACCCGTTAATTGGCGTGGCGTTGTTGCATTATAAATCGGTAGCACAATATAAGTGCCAGCATCTACGCCGTAACTGCCTAAAGTTTCCCCAAATCCACGTTGATTATCTACGCGTAATTCTTTGCTTGCACTTGCAAAATCAATAAAACCACCTAGACCAAATACAGTGTTAATCCAAAAACGATTAAAGTGAACAAATGCTTTTTTCGGTTCGCCTTCAATTAAGCGGTTTATGAAACTGACTGGCTCATCAAGATTATTTGCGATGCCAGCAAGACCAGAAGAAATCGGCTTAGGCACATAGTTGTTCCAACCTTTTGCAACAGGTTCTAATACATAGCGATCTAGCACATTATAGTTAAACTTCCACATTGTTCGATTGAAGCCTTCAAGGGAATCATTACGCTCACTCGCTTGTTTCGTGTCGTTGTTATTTGCACAACCTGTTAGTGCAATTGCACCCAAAAGTGCGGTCAAAATTGCCTTTTTTTTCATTTTTGATCCTTACATAAATATGGGATTATTCTACCTAATTTGTTAAATAACAACAAATTTTGCGTATAAAAACACTCTTTTATGCTGTTTCAACAAACATTAAAAATAAAAAACCGCACTACAAAAGTGCGGTTATATTTTAATCATTTCTTAGTGTATTTTTTCAACTTGACCAAATTCAAGCTCAACTGGTGTTGCACGACCAAAAATTGATACAGATACTTTTAAGCGACCTTTTTCATAATCTACTTCTTCTACTGTACCATTAAAATCAGCAAATGGACCTTCAGTCACACGAACTTCCTCGCCTGGATGATATTCATTTCGATGACGAGGTTTATCAGTATTTTGTTCAAGGCGATTTAAAATAGTATCCGCTTCACGTTTAGAAATAGGCGCAGGTTTATCTGGTGTACCACCGATAAAACCCATCACTCTTGGCACGCTTTTTACTAGATGCCAAGTTTCATCATTCATTTCCATTTCTACAAGTACATAACCTGGAAAAAATTTACGTTCACTTTTGCGACGTTTTCCTGCTACATTTTCCACCACTTCTTCAGTTGGCACTAAAACTTCACCAAATTGATCTTCCATTTGTTGTTGTTTGATGTATTCACGTAAAGTTAGAGCTACACGACTTTCAAAGCCAGAAAACGCTTGTAATACATACCAACGTTTTTTTGATACTGTTGTTTCTTCAGTCATTTTAGAATCTCAAATCAGTTAAGAAATTAATCACTGTCACAATAATCGAATCTACTGCCCAAAAGAAGAGAGAAGCAATCATTGTTACCCCGATAACGATCAATGTTGTCTGACGCGCTTCAGCACGGGTTGGCCACACGACTTTACGCGCTTCTGTGCGAGAGTCATTAAAGAATGCGCGTGCTTTTGTTCCTTGATTAGTAATTGCCGCTAAAATAAATGCAATGACTAATGCAATAGCCATACCAATAACACGAATCGGTAAAGAATAGATTTGTTGGAAATAAATATTCCCAATTGCCGCAGCAGCAAAAAAGATCACAGCTAAAACCCAAAGGAATGTATTTAAACCTTTAGACTTGCCTTCAACGATAACTTCTTGCGTATTTTTCTTTTTATCAACAATTTCGGTTGCCATAGAATTGAATCCGTTTTAAATGGAAATGTAAGAATAATGCCATAAGAACGTGCGATTGTAGCATTTTCTTTTCGCCTTGCCTATTGAAAATAAGCATCAACATAGAAAATCTGGCGAAAACAACCGCACTTTTGCGATTAAATCTAATATTCTAATTTTGGCGCAAGATTATCTACAATTGTCGATTCATCAACGATAACTTTTTGTAAATTCTCAAGAGACGGTAGATCATACATTGTATCTAACAACACTGCTTCTACGATAGAACGTAAGCCACGCGCACCTGTTTTTCTTTCAAGTGCTTTTTTCGCCATTGCTTTTAATGCTTCTGGTGTGAAATCCAATTCTACTTTTTCCAATCCAAATAAGGCTTGATATTGTTTAATTAATGCGTTTTTTGGTTTTGTGAGAATTTGTATCAGCGCATCTTCGTCTAATTCACTTAATGGGGCAATCATTGGCAAGCGTCCGATAAATTCTGGAATTAAACCAAATTTCATCAAATCATCAGGTTCAACTTGACGGAATAATTCAGAAAGAGATTGTTGTTTTTCATCTTTTTCAACTTTGGCATTAAAACCAATACTCGTACTGGTTTGAGTGCGTTTATCAATAATTTTATCTAATCCTGCAAATGCACCGCCGCAAATAAAGAGAATTTTAGACGTATCCAATTTTACCATTTCTTGTTGTGGATGTTTACGACCGCCTTGAGGTGGAATGGAAGCGATTGTACCTTCAATAAGTTTTAATAAAGCCTGTTGCACCCCCTCTCCTGAAACATCTCGAGTAATTGATGCGCCTTCCGATTTACGGCTAATTTTATCAATTTCATCAATATAAATAATGCCTTTCTCTGCTTTTTCAGTATCGTATTCACAATTTTGCAAAAGTTTCTGTAATACATTCTCTACATCTTCTCCCACATAACCAGCTTCCGTTAATGTGGTTGCATCCGCCATCGCAAAGGGTACATTTAAACGACGAGCTAATGTTTGCGCAAGTAACGTTTTTCCGCTACCTGTAGGCCCTATAAGTAAAATATTACTTTTACCAAGCTCTACATCATTGCTTTCATAGTTAGTTCGCAAGCGTTTATAATGATTATAAACTGCCACAGAAAGCACTTTTTTCGCATAATCTTGACCAATAACATAATCATCCAGATGGGCGCGAATTTCGTGAGGCGTTGGCAATTTATCTTTATTTTCGACCGCACTTTCCTCTAAATTTTCATCATTACTTTCTTCAAGCATTGAGTGACAAAGTTCAATACATTCATTACAAATATAACCGCCTGTGCCAGCAATTAATTTATCTACTTCGCCTTTTTCTTTTCCGCAAAAAGAGCAGTGCAAATCTTTATCTTTGTCTGTCATTGTATACCCTTAACGTTTAACTAAGACTTCATCCACCAAACCATACGCTTGTGCTTCTTCAGCTGACATAAAATTATCGCGGTCGGTATCTTTCTCAATACGCTCAATACTTTGTCCAGTATGGAATGCTAAACGATCATTTAAGGCGTGTTTAATTTTCAAAATTTCTTGTGCGTGAATTTGAATATCCGATGCTTGACCACGGAAACCACCCAAAGGTTGATGAATCATCACTCGTGCATTAGGCAATGCAGCTCGTTTGCCAGCAGTTCCGCCAGCAAGTAAGAATGCGCCCATTGAACAGGCTTGACCAATACAAAGAGTGCGAATATCTGGCTTAATAAATTGCATTGTGTCGTAAATTGCCATACCTGCGGTCACAGAACCGCCTGGAGAGTTAATATAAATATTGATGTCTTTAGTTGGATCTTCCGATTCTAAAAAAAGAAGCTGTGCCACAATTAAATTTGCCATACGATCTTCCACTTCTCCACTTAGGAAAATCACACGTTCTTTTAATAAACGGGAATAAATGTCGTACGAACGCTCGCCACGCGAAGTCTGTTCAACGACCATAGGAATTACACTCATTTTCTTACCTTTTTCATTAAAACTGCTAATTATTTTATCGTAAATAACCCACAAATAAAAATGCGATCGCTTTTATTAGAAAGAGCGACCGCACTTTTATTCAATCATAATAATATTACTTATTATGCTTGTGGATTCATAATTTCATCGAATGAAGAAACTTTTTCTGTTACTTGTGCTTTTGCAAGTACTGCATCAACAGCTTGTTCTTCTAATACGACATTACGAATATTGTTCATTAACTCTTTGTTTTTGCTGTAATATTCCACAACTTCTGCTGGCTGCTCGTAAGCTGATGCAATATCTGCAATCATTGCTTTAGCGCGTTCTTCATCAGCTTTTAATTCATTAGATTTAATTACTTCAGAGAATAATAAACCTACTTGAACACGACGAGTTGCTTCAGCTTCAAATAATTCACGTGGTAACTGTGCAGCTTGTTGTGTATTACCGCCAAAACGTTGAGCCGCTTGATTGCGTAATACATTAATTTCTTCTTCTACTACAGAAGCGGGTACATCAATCGGATTTTGTTCAATTAAACCATTGATTACTTGTTGTTTAACACGAGAAACTAACGCATTTTTCAATTCACGTTCCATATTTTTACGGATTTCTGCACGCAAATCAGCAACAGACTTAGTATTAGGGCCAAATTTAGCGACAAACTCATCTGTTAATTCAGGCAATACCATATTTTCGACTTTTTTCAAAGTAATCGCAAATTTTGCCGCTTTACCTTTCAAGTTTTCTGCGTGGTATTCCGCTGGGAAAGTCACATCAATATCAAATTGCTCACCTGCTTTATGACCAACAATTCCTTCTTCAAAACCCGGAATCATACGACCTTGCCCCATAAATAATACGAAGTCAGTAGCTTTACCACCTTCAAATTCTTCGCCATCTACAGAGCCAACAAAATCAATAGTGACACGATCATCTGCTTTTGCAACATCTTGACTTTCAGCCCAAGTAGCTTGTTGTTTACGTAACACATCGATCATTTTATCAATGTCAGCTTCCGTGATTTCAACAGTTGGTTTTTCAACTTTGATATTTTCTAAACCTTGTAATTTAACTTCTGGATAAACCTCGAAAGTTGCAGTGAAAACTAAGTCTTTACCTTCTTCAAAAGTTTCAATCGCAAAAGTTGGACGACCTGCAATATTAATTTTTTCTGCAATAACAGCATCAAAAAAATGACGTGGTAATAAATCGTTTAATACATCTTGACGAATTGACGCCCCAAAACGTTGTTCAATGATATGGGCAGGAACATGACCTTTACGGAAACCATCTACGCGCACATTTTTTGCAGTACGTTTAAATTCTTCACGAATGGCTTTAGAGACAATTTCAGTTGGAACGGTGATCGCTACGCGACGTTCTAAACCTTGAGTTGTTTCAATATTTAATGACATTTGTTACCTCAATTAATTTGCACTCGGTCAAAATCCACACCGAACACGTTTGTTAAATAAAAAGACGCTCAATTATAACTAAAGAAATCTACGCAGTCGATAAAAGAGTGATTAAAAATTGCATTTTGATGATTTTAAAATACGGCTTACAAACAAAAGTGCGGTCAAAATGATTTTCTTTTATGCTGATACAAAGCAATTAGGATTTTGTACTTATTGTACTTTTTTTTGATATTGATTAAATAAATTGAATTATTTAATATGTATAATAATTATTATCATTAAAAATAAGGAAACCTATGACCAACTTTAAATTCAGCCTGCTTGCTTGCTCTATTGCATTTGCATTAAATGCAAGCACAGCTTATGCTGCCCAACCAACCAACCAACCAACCAACCAACCAACCAACCAACCAACCAACCAACCAACCAACCAACCAACCAACCAACCAACCAACCAACCAACCAACCAACCAACCAACCAACCAACCAACCAACCAACCAACCAAAATAGTAATGTTTCTGAACAACTAGAACAAATTAATGTTTCAGGAAGTACAGAAACAATTAATGTGAAAGAGAAAAAAGTCGGGGAAACCCAAATTTCTGCCAAAAAATTAGCGAAACAGCAGGCGTCTGATTCTCGTGATCTCGTTCGCTATGAAACAGGTATTACGGTGGTTGAAACAGGTAGAACGGGCGCAAGTGGTTATGCAGTTCGAGGGGTTGATGAAAACCGTGTAGGTATTATGGTTGATGGGCTTCGTCAAGCTGAAACCTTAAGCTCTCAAGGATTTAAAGAACTATTTGAAGGCTATGGCAATTTTAATAATACTCGTAATAGCATTGAAATTGAAAATGTTAAAACAGCAACTATTACCAAAGGTGCGGACTCCTTAAAATCTGGTAGTGGCGCATTGGGTGGCTCTGTTATATTTGAAACAAAAGATGCTCGAGATTATCTGCTAGATAAAGATTATTATCTTTCCTATAAACGTGGCTATCAAACAATGAATAATCAAAACCTTAAGACACTTACATTAGCAGGACGTTCTAAAAAATTTGATATTTTAATCATTGATACAACGCGTGATGGGCACGAAATAGAAAACTACGATTATAAAATTTATCCCAATAAACAGGCTGATTTAAGTGCGGTTGGTCCTACCCGTGAAAAAGCTGATCCTTATCAAATTACCCGACAAAGCACATTAATAAAATTGGGCTTTCAACCTAATGAAAACCATCGCTTGAGTGTGGCATTAGATGATTCTACTTTAGAAACTAAAGGAATGGATTTGTCTTATGTTTTTAGGCCATGCAAGGATACAGCATGCACGGAAAAATATGGCGAGCGAGTTATTAATGATCAATCTAAAAGAAAAAATATCCAATTTAGTTATGAAAATTTCAGTCAAACCCCTTTTTGGGATCATATTAAACTGAGTTATTCCTCACAAAAAATTACCAATAAAGCACGCTCTGATGAATATTGTCATCAAGCCACTTGTAATAGTGTAAGCAACCCCCAAGGATTGCATTTAGTAGAAGAAAAAGGTGGAGTTTATAAAATTGTGGATAAAGATAACGAGGATTTTAACTATCGAGAGGATAATAGTAGTTGGAGTTACGGGAAAGAATTACACAACTCCAAAGGTAAAAAAATTAGTGGTGATGTAGATACAGAAGGAGGCTTACTTGATTCGGTCTTAATTAATTGCGAAAAATTAACTTGTGAAGGAAAAAAATTTAGAATTTATCGAGAAACCGATGAAAACTGGGAGAGCAAATATGATTATGAAGACCGAGAGATTATAACCGAAACATTACCTAATGGAAAAAAATATGGCAAAATCCCACTAAAAAAGGGAGAGTTACTGTTTGGGGGGCCCTCTCGAAAAGAAGAAAAATCTCGTTTTCTCTTTCCAAAAAGCTTTGGCTACAGCACAGACTTCGTTAATGACCGTGATTTAAACACTAACACCCAACAAATTAAGCTTGATTTAGACAAAGAATTTAGCCTTTGGTATACCCAACACCAACTAAAATATGGTGGTCTTTATGAAAAAACACTAAAAAGTATGGTTAATCACCAATACAACACCGCAGCCAATGTGCAATGGTGGGCTGACTACTTTTTCTGTGCTAGAGCAAAGGGTGGAAATCTTGGCGTGGAGAAAACACCACACCCTAATGTCAGCGTAGCTGGTTGTGCCAATGGTACACTGCTTCATTCCGACATAGGCAAAGATACCTATTTAATCCCTGTTACCACTAAAAATAATGTGTTGTATTTTGGAGATAATGTGCAACTTACCTCTTGGCTAGGACTAGATTTAAATTATCGCTATGACCACGTAAAATATTTGCCTAGTTATGACAAAAACATTCCTGTTCCTAATGGATTAATTACTGGGCTATTTAAGAAATTTAAGCCAGAAGAGTATGTTTATGGTAATAAAAACTTAATACCTCAAGGATATAAGAATTGCACTTACGGCACAGATTGTTATCAAAAAAATTTTGAAGAGAATCTTGCCCTGTTATTACGCAAAACTGACTATAAACATCATTCTTACAATTTAGGGTTAAATCTTGATCCCACAGATTGGCTTCGTGTACAGCTTAAATACGCCAATGGTTTTCGTGCACCAACCTCTGATGAAATTTATATGACATTTAAACATCCACAATTTTCCATTCAGCCTAACACAGATTTAAAAGCAGAAACCTCCAAAACAAAAGAAGTTGCGTTCACTTTTTATAAAAACAGTAGTTATATTACGTTAAATGCGTTTCAAAACGATTACCGTAATTTTATTGACTTAGTAGAAGTGGGCGAACGTCCTATTGAAGAAGGCTCTGCAATAAAATATCCGTTCCATCAAAACCAAAATCGAGATCGAGCAAGAGTCAGAGGTATCGAAATTGCTTCACGTCTAGAAATGGGCGATTTGTTTGAAAAACTACAAGGTTTCCATTTAGGCTATAAATTTACCTATCAAAAAGGCAGAATCAAAGACAATGGATTACATCCAAAATATAAAGAATTTTTGGAATTGAATAAAACTGACCATCCAGAATACGAAGCCATTGCTCGTAAACCTCAACCAATGAATGCCTTACAACCAACCACATCGGTATACAATATTGGCTATGATGCACCAAGCCAAAAATGGGGCGTGGATGTGTATATCACTAATGTTGCAGCCAAAAAAGCAAAAGATAGCTTTAATTCTCAATGGACGAGTATGGTCGCCAGAAAAGAAAAGCAATATACCACCATAGAAAAGAAAGAAGCATCAAAAGCAAACGGCAAAGAAGTAAAAGATTCTCGCGGATTATGGCGTAATAATCGCTATACAGTGATCGATACGATTGCCTATTGGAAACCAATTAAAAATCTTACATTTACCGCTGGTGTATATAATTTAACCAACAAAAAATATCTCACTTGGGACTCTGCTCGCTCTGTTCGACATCTTGGCACAATTAACCGAGTACAAACAGAAACAGGTAAAGGCTTAAACCGCTTCTACGCACCTGGCAGAAATTACAGAATGTCTGTTCAGTTTGAGTTTTAATCCTATGTAAAAATAATCCGCACATTTTACGTGCGGATTATTGTTTAAGATTACTTCTATTTTAAAGCGGTTTGTGAGTGTGTATTTAAACGAGAAAATTTCAATTCATCAAATTCATCCTGTATAACGTATTGGTAAATCAGTACCAAATCGCCTTGAATATGGCAATCTCGATAACCTTTCCACTCTCCTACTAATGCGTGATCTTGGTAGTTTTCGGGTAAAGGTAAACGATTTAATAAACAGTATATTGCAGTAATGTATTTTGAGCCAATTAACACATTGGGGGAGCGTTTAGCTAAATCAGTTAAATCTCTTACAAATTGTTTTGAATAGCTTACTTTTAATGGCTTCTCTTCTGACATTATTGACCACCATTAAGAATGCGTTTTGTAAATTCTTCGGCAGAATAATTTTCACTAGCTTCAATAAAGAAGCTCTCTGCGTTACCACTATCTAATTCATCAATAGCTGCTAGGGTTTCTTTATTTGGGCGAAGATAATTCAAATCAATAGGGATAGAGCGAGTCTTGGCAATTTGAGCCAAAAACATATTGAATACTTGTGATGGGGTAAGTCCATATTGTTCAATAACTTGATAAGCTTCTGATTTTGTTTGCTCAACTGTTCTAAAGCTGATAGAGGAATTCGTAAGTGCCATAATTTTTCTCCTTAGTATTACATTGAAAGACTATTATAATAAAAATGAAGTGCAAAATCTATAGTCTCTCATTTTTAATGTAATTAGGGATTTTGATTGGTATTCAAAAGTTAAAGGATTTAAATATCATTAACCTGTCTAAATTCTGGTTTAAATAATTCTTCTAGTTGCCCAAAATGGAGCATTAAATCTTGCTCTCCTTCTGAGTAAGGGGCAATTTCATAGACATCATAAATAAAATGTACACCTTTTGAATCTAAGTAAATATTGTTCGATAAACTAAAACTATCGGCTTCAATAATAGGTTCATATTCCTTATTGCTATTATTATATTGTTCCCATAAAAGCGTTTTTACTTTCGGTAAATCTTTTTCATTAAATAAATCATTTAATGCCAAAATATGGCGTGTAGTTAGATCAATTGTGAAATAGCGATTACCTTCAATACCGTGCGCGCCACCTTCATAGTCATAAAAACTAATCGCAAAGGTTGCAAGTTTTTCTTTTTGCCCGATAAAATTTGTCCATATAGAATGAGAAATTCCAAAAGATGGTGTTTCTTTTGCCTCTTTTTTGTCTTCCTCAAAAGCGGTTTGATAACGTGCTATAAATTGTTCGCGAGAAATATTTTTCGTTTCTTTGTTTTCAGTCAATTTTTTCCACAATAGATCATTAAGCCAATCAATATTGGTTTTTATTGTTGAAATTGAATACTCAATTTTGGTTTCTTCAGGCTGGTAATCTTCTTTCGATTTAGGATGTTTAATAATTTCAGATTGATTAAATATTTCATCATTTTCCACAAAAATTGCTGGGATTGTTTTTTCTATTTGATCTTTTAATTTGGTATTTTCAGCACTAAGTTGTGCTACTGTTTGATTTAGTTGTTTTATTTTTGCTTCAGTATCTTTATCTTGGCAGCCTGTGAGTAAGATGACAGAACTAATTAATGCAGCAATGAGCGTTTTTTTCATACTTTTTTCCTTTTTAAATCATAAATCAAAAACATTCTTATCGCGTAGAATATGGTCATTACCTTTGCGACGCAAAAATCCCATTCGGTCAAAATATTCCATTAGTTGAACGGTAAGTTTGCGTCCGAAATTCAATTTATCACGTACTTCATTTACGGAAACTTTTCCTTGTTCTTCTGCGATTTGTTTGATGAGTCTTGCATAAGCATAGATGGTTTCAGTTAAGAAAAATCTATCTTTCACGATTGGCGTGAGGTAACCCAATTTCCCAGCTTTATACATAAAATTACGCATAATTGATTCATCAATAGCGAGAGCATTTGCCATATCACGTACCCAAATGGCTTGACCGTTTGTTTTTTCAAATTCATTCAACACATTCCCCCAACGTTTTTGTTCTTCTTGGCTAAATTGGATTTTATGTTCGGGTAAGTGAAGCCAACCTCGAGTTTGCTGTAATCTTCCCTCTTTTAACATTTCATCAATAAAATGATTGATCAAGTTTTCAGGCTGGTTTAAGGCAGTCATTCGATATAATCTGGCTTTGCTTACACCAAGTTGATCATTATGTTGCTCGTGATAAGTATTAAGTGCGGTTAAAATTTGCTGCGTTTTTGCTTGTTCGTAATTAGTATTAAAACACCAATCTTGATAACGTACGGCGTCTCGCTCGACGAGTGCTTTATCTAATTGCAAGGAAGTCAGTTGTTCCGTCCACATTAATTGGCGTGCTGTTGTCGCATTATGTTTAAGGGTAAGCGCAATACGTTGCGAAGCGTTCTCTGCCAATGCTAAATTCGCTAAGAAATTTAACCGCACTTCAGTGCGTTTATGACGTTTTGGCGAGTTAATTTCCAATACTCGTGCGCCGGCAATTAAGGTTTTTGTATCGCCACTGCGTAAAATAAGTTTGTCTCCGAAAGCCAAGAATAATGGCGAATCTAATATGATTTCAGCTAAAGTGCGGTCATTTTTTGCGGTATTTTTTCCCTGTAATAAGGTGAGTTTACCCGTAGTGCGACTTGCTCCGTGATAAATATGCACAGGTTGGCTTTCATTTAATGGTACTTCAGCCAAAATTTGTACACTGATGCGATCTGTTGGTGGAAGTGGCTCATTCTGCAATAACCAATCGCCTCGTTTCATTGATGTGCGGTCTAAATCAGCATTTAAATTTAACGCTAAACGTTGCCCCGCAATACCTTGTTCGCTTGATGTATTTTGTGCGTGAATCGCTTTTACACGAACTTTCTGTCCAGTGGAAAGGTAAATTTCATCGTTTACTTTCACTGTTCCTGAAAAGGCTGTGCCTGTCACGACGGTACCCGCCCCTTTTACGTTGAATACTCGGTCTATTGCGTAACGGAAAGGTTTCTGGGTATCAGATAATTCAGGTAGATTAGCTAAGTAATGACGTAATTCATTAATTCCTTGTCCCGTTTCTGCTGAGGTAACGAAGTAATTAGCATCGCGTAAAAAACTATAATTTTGTTTAATTTCTTGGATTAACGATTCTATTTGCTCTAGATTTGTACGATCTGCTTTTGTGATGACAACAATAATTTCGTGGAATTGAAGTTGGCGTAAGATTGCTAAATGTTCTTTCGTTTGCGTTGCAACGCCTTCATCGGCAGCCACAATTAACATTGCATAATGCACACCACCTAAGCCTGCCTGCATATTTGACAAGAATTTTTCGTGTCCCGGTACATCAATAAAGCCAAGCACTTTGTTTTCTAACGGCAGATAGGCATACCCTAAATCAATGGTCATGCCGCGTTTTTTTTCTTCTGGTAAATGCGCGGTACTTTTGCCAGTTAATGCTTTTAATAATGCTGTTTTGCCGTGATCAACGTGACCTGAAGTAACAATAATCATAGTTCATCCAATGTATTTAATAATGTTTCAATATCCGCAAGGCTACGTAAATCTAGCCAAATTTTTCCGTTTTCCATTCGCCCAATAATAGGTTGAGAAAGTTGTTTAAAGCGAGCTGAAAGTGCGGAAAGTTTTACGTTTGTTTTTTCTGCAATAGTGACAGCCACAGAAGGGATTCTTTCTATCGGTTGTGAGCCACTACCGATTTGTGCTTGGCTAGCTTCAATTTGAATTTCAAATTGTGAATTTAAACGAGATTCTAACCGCTCTTTGAGACGCATAGCATTTATTTTGAGTTGTTCTAATGGTTGCGTGAGTAATCGCAAAGTTGGTAATTTTTCAGTTAATTTTTCAGGGTTTAAATATAAACGTAATGTCGCTTCTAAGCCTGCTAAAATAACTTTATCGCAACGTAATGCACGCTTGAGTGGATGGGCTTGTAATTGTTCGATCCATTCTTTTTTACCCACAATAATGCCTGCTTGCACGCCACCAAGCAATTTATCGCCAGAGAAAGAGACCAAATCCACACCTTGTGCGACTTTTTCTTGCACGGTCGGTTCTTTTGGCAAGCCATATTGGCTTAAATCAACTAATGCGCCGCTGCCTAAATCAGTTACTACGGGTACATTCATTTCTCGCCCTAGTTCGGTGAGTTCTTCTTCTGAAACTGAAGAGGTAAAACCACAAATTTGATAATTGCTGCTATGCACTTTCATTAAAAAAGCCGTATTTTCAGTGATAGCATTACGATAATCTTTAAGGTGAGTACGATTAGTGGTGCCCACTTCCACTAAATGACATCCAGCTTGTTCCATAATATCTGGAATACGAAATGCACCGCCAATTTCAATTAATTCGCCACGAGAAATAATTACTTCTTTACCTTGAGCAAAGGTCGCTAACATTAATAATACTGCGGCGGCGTTGTTATTCACAATACAGGCAGCTTCAGCACCTGTGAGTTTGCATAATAATTCACTGATGTAATTATCGCGATGACTACGCTTACCTTCATTTAAATCATATTCAAGCGAAACATTTTTTTGCATCGCAGAGAGTGCTGCCTGTTGTGCTGCTTCAGACCAAAGTGCTCGCCCAAGATTTGTGTGTAACACTGTGCCAGTCAGATTATGCACCGCTTTGATTTGTACTTGGTTTTGTTTTTGTAGGCGAGAATGAATTTCTACAAAAGTGCGGTCAGAATTAGAAAAATATTCAGGAAGTTGGTTATTTTTTTGAATAAATTGACGAGCTTGGGTTAATAATTCTCGACATATTGCCACGACAGCAGTGTGACCAAATTCGGTAATAAGTTGTAGACCTTGAGGTGTTTTGAGAATTTTATCAACGGAAGGAAGTTGTTGAAAAAGTGCGGTCATTTTTGAATCCGTTTAAAATAACGTTGAATTGCCAATTAATTTACGCTAAAGTGGCTGCAATTTCAACCACGGAGGGGCGTCATCTCCGGTGAGGTGGCAGGATTTCAAATCCTGTTGAGGACGCCAGCGTTCTTGGGTGGGTTCGACTCCCATTCCCCTCCGCCAATCCATATAAACCTACATAAATCCACGTAAACAATCCACCAGAAAAACCCAGTGTACACACCTCTTTATCATTGCGTATGGTGGATAAAGCACCGCAAGCCTTTTAATTTCTAACTACTAGCGATAATCATCTTTCATCATGCTCACACGACAGCCAACAGAAACAGAATAAAGGCTTATACATTTTTATACATTAAAAGTATAATTATACAAAGAGAGTATAAAACAATATAAAGAGGCTAAAAATGACACAGGCAGATCCCCTTTATTTCCCCCGTTCTGAATTAGCAGAACGATTACTATCAAGCCTAAAAGATGGAATATTACACGCCATAACCCTTTTTGCACCCCGCAGAATGGGGAAAACCCAATTTTTACTTAATGACGTAAAGCCGAAAGCAGAGAAATTAGGGTTTAATGTGTTCTATTTTAGTTTTATGGATAGGACTAGTAACGAGTTGAGCCATGTTTTTACACGTGAGCTAATACACTTTCTTGATGTGGTGGACGGCAAAACCAATAACTTGTTTGATAAACTAAAAGCCATTGACTTAATGGGCGTAAGCGTTGAATTACAAGATAAAAATCAAACTAAACTTGATGAATTAAGCCTTGTTCAGATTATTAATGCCATTACAGAATCTAGCGATAAACCCGTTTTAATGTTACTTGATGAAGTTCAAGAACTGGCAAGAGTGAGCCATACTATAGGGCTAATCCGTTCATTGCGTACTGGTTTAGATATAAATCAACAAAAGATAAAAGTGATTTTCACAGGAAGTAGCACAAATGGATTGCGGGCAATGTTTAATGACAACAAAGCACCGTTTTTTCATTTTGCACATCCTTTAGATTTTCCAAATTTAGGCAAAGATTTTACGGATTTTCTAGCCGATATTTATCACAGCAGAACAGGGCAAGAAATCGACAAGCATCAGTTTTATAAACTCTTTGAACGATTTAATTTTACCCCTCTTTATATGCGTTCAATTGCTCAAGATATGATTATCAACCCTAATCTATCACTTAAACAAGCATCAGAATATAGGATTACTCAAATGAGTGAATTAGGCGACAGCGTGAAGATATGGCAAGAATTAAGCTCAATAGAACGGGAAATATTAAAGAGCGTTGTAAATGGCGAAAATGCACTATATAGCAAAGAAAAACGTGCCTATTTTGCTAAAGCGTTAGGGATAGAAGATATTAGCTCAAGCACAATACAAGGGAAAGTGAGAAAGCTAGAAAGAAAAGAGCTTATTACACGTAACGCAAACGGCACAATAAAAATAAACAGCCCATATTTTCAAACGTGGATTAAGGAAAATAGCTAAGGCAAATATCAAACAATAAAGTGCGGTCAAATAGATCGCATTTTTATTTTTTGCTGGTGGCTTTAAGATGTTTAAAGTTTGATTTTAGACACTGGCAAATCATCATTTAGGGTTGCTTTCAAATTTGATTAAAAAACAATCAAAAATTAACGAAAAAAAATTTTTAGTACTATATTTTGTACCATAATTTTAATGCTAAAAAATAATATCCTTATTTTTCATAAAGTTACAGCTCAAATTCAACTCCCATTCCCTACGCCAATCCATATAAGCCTGCATAAATCCACGTAAACAATCCACCAGCAAAACCCAGTGTACACACCTCTTTATCATTGCGTATGGTGGATAAAGCACCGTAAGCCTTTGAACTTATCGCTGGGATATAATATTTACCCCACCATTTTCTTTAACTGATACAAATATGCCAATGCTTGTTTAGGGCTTAAATCATCAGGATCAAGTTTTTCGATTGCCTCTCTTAGTGCATCCGTTTCTTGTTCAAACAATAATTCGCATTGATTGTGATTGGCTTCACGCAACGCTTGAATTTGTTGATCGGCTGAATGGCTTGAGTTTTTTTCTAATTGTGTCAATTTCTGTTTTGCCAGTTTAATAACAGATTGTGGCACGCCAGCCAAAGCCGCTACTGCCAAACCATAACTTTTACTTGCGGCACCATCTTGTACGGCGTGCATAAAGGCGATGCTGTTGTTATGCTCAAGGGCATCTAAATGAATATTGACTATGCCTTCGAGCTGTTCTGGCAATGCGGTTAATTCAAAATAATGGGTGGCAAATAATGTAAGCGAGCGGATTTTTTTAGCTAACCATTCTGCACAAGCCCAAGCTAAGGATAAGCCATCATAAGTGGATGTGCCACGACCAATTTCATCAATAAGCACGAGACTTTGCTCAGTAGCTTGATGAAGAATATTTGCCATTTCGGTCATTTCCACCATAAAGGTTGAACGCCCCGAGGCTAAATCATCGGAAGCACCAATTCGAGTAAAAATACGATCAATCGGCCCAATTCGTGCGTTGTCTGCTGGCACAAAGCTGCCGATATACGCAAGCAATGTAATTAATGCGGTTTGACGCATATAAGTACTTTTACCGCCCATATTTGGTCCGGTAATAACTAACAAATGACGGTTGTGATTTAACTCCACTGGGTTGGCGATGAAAGGATCTTTCAATACTTGTTCCACAACAGGATGGCGGCCATTTTCAATTTTCACGCTCACTTCATCACAGAATGTTGGCATCACGTAATTGAGGGTGTCTGCGCGCTCAGCAAGATTGACCAATACATCCAATTCAGAAAGTGCGAGGCTCGCCAGTTGTAACGTGCCTAAGTGCGGTAATAATAAATCAAACAATTCATCGTAAAGCTGCTTTTCTAATGCTAACGCTGCGCCTTTTGATTTCAGCACTTTGTCTTCATATTCTTTGAGTTCAGGAATAATGTAACGCTCTGCATTTTTCAAGGTTTGACGGCGAACATAATGAATGGGCGCTTTATGCGCTTGGCCTTGGCTAATTTGAATGTAATAACCATGCACTGCATTAAAACCGATTTTTAAGGTGTCAATGCCCGTGCTTTCACGCTCACGTTTTTCTAGGTTTTCCAAATATTGCGTTGCGCCATTAGACAGCATACGCCATTCGTCTAATTCGGTATTATAGCCTTCAGCAATCACGCCACCATCCCGAATTAAAAGCGGAGGCGTTTCAATCAATGCACGTTGCAATAAATCGCACTGCTCGCTGAAATCAGCAATTTGGCTGAAAAGTGCGGTTAAAAATGGCGGTGTTTTTTGTTGCACAATCGCGCGTAATGCTGGAATTTGTTCTAACGCCGTGCGTAAGCGAGTGAGATCGCGAGGACGTGCTGAACGTAGCGCAACACGTGCCAAAATACGCTCCATATCGCCGACTAATTGCAAATAAGGCTGAAGTTCATCAACCAAATCAAAATTCAGAACTTCCGCAATCGCTTGTTGGCGTTGTTTTAATTTTTCCACATCACGAATAGGCTGATGAATCCAACGTTTCAATAAGCGACTGCCCATTGGCGTAACGCATTTATCCAATACAGACGATAGCGTATTTTCTGTGCCACCTGCAAGATTTTGTGTTAATTCAAGATTTCTGCGCGTGGCGGCATCTAACTGAATGCAGTCTTGATTTTGAATCAAGCTAATGCTTTGAATATGGGGTAATGCGGTACGTTGGGTTTCTTTTGCATATTGCAATAAACAACCAGCCGCACTTAAGCCGAGCGGAGATTTTTCCACACCAAAGGCACGTAAATCTTTTGTGCCAAATTGGCGATTCAGTAAGGTAATGGCTGTGCTAAGTTCAAATTCCCAAATCGGGCGACGGCGTAATCCCTTGCAATGTTCAATCGCAGCCATTTCATTAAATTCTTCACAATACAGCAATTCCACAGGTGCAATACGTTGTAATTCCGCACGCAAAGTTTCTTTATCCGCAGGTTCACAAAGCTGAAAACGGCCAGAAGTCATATCTAAAGTGGCTAATCCAAATTTTTCTTTCTCTTGATATACCGCGGCAATCAGATTGTCTTGGCGTTCTGGCAAAAGTGCTTCATCGCTTACTGTCCCAGGTGTAACAATTCGCACAATTTGACGTTCTACTGGCCCTTTACTTGCGGCAGGATCGCCAATCTGTTCGCAAATCGCCACAGATTCGCCTAACTGCACTAATTTTGCTAAATAACCTTCCACCGCATGATAAGGCATTCCTGCCATCGGAATGGGCTGTCCTGCAGATTGACCTCGTTTCGTTAAAGAAATATCCAACAATGCCGCCGCTTTTTTCGCATCGTCATAAAACAACTCGTAAAAATCCCCCATGCGATAAAACAACAAAATATCTGGATTCTCCGCTTTGAGTTTTAGATATTGTTGCATCATTGGCGTATGTTGTTGGAAGTTTTCTTCGGAAATCATCTAATTACCTGCTTTGAAACTGAATAAAGATAGGTTTTATGGCGGCTATTTTAGGTGCCGAAAGGGGAAAAAGCTAGATAAAAAAAGTGCGGTAAAAATTTGTTGAGATTTTTTACCGCACTTTCAGTTGATATTTATCCTTTAAAGACAGGCAAATAGTCAAACATTGCTAGAAAATGGAAAATAGCCACAAAAACACCAAATAATACAATGAAGATTATTAAGCCATTTCCACCAAAAACTCGGAATGTTGTTGCTGCTGCATTTATTTTGCGAGATTTATAAGCAAGAAGTGCTGGAATTATGCAAGTCCAAATTGTCGCTACTGCACCGGCATATCCAATGGCTTTTAAGAAACCCAATGGAAATAAAATTGACATAATTAGTGGAGGTAGGAAAGTTACAGCCCATGACTTTGTTCGTCCAATTTTACAATTATCAAATTTAAAGAAATCAGCCAAATAATCAAATACGCCTAATCCTACGCCAATAAAAGATGATAAAATTGCGGCGATAGAAAAGGCATTAATCATTTGTTTAACCGTGTTAGATTCGATTACTCCACCTAATGTGTTAAGTAAAATATCTAAATTACCATCACTGGCAATTACTGGAGCAAATTGATCTCGCGGTAAGTTGCCAAAAATAGAGAAAATCCAAAGTAAATAAAGCGTAAGAGCAATTGCTGTTCCACCTAAAATAGCGTATTTTGCTCTTTTTTCTTCCCCATAGTAAGCTCGCATCGTACAAACAGAATGATGATAGCCAAAAGATGTTAATGCAACGGGAAACATTCCTACCGCATATTTTGCATAATTTGTCTCCTTTCCACCAATATCTAATAAAGTGTCTAAACTAATATTAGTTGCTAATCCATAAGTACTAAAAATAAAAGTAAAACCCATGCATACAATCAATAAAACAGATATTCTGTCTACAATGCGAGTGGAGTGCCAAACAAAGAAGGAAAAAGCTAATACAAATACAGTGGAACAAATTGCCAATGTAGATGAACCAAAATCAATCCACGGTTTAATAAGGTTTTCTAGTATACCGCCAGATGCAGTGGTATAAGCATAAAGTAAAATACCCCCGACAAAATATACCGCAAGATTATTAATAGAATTGACAGTTGAACCGAGCATATCTTTAGTTACAGTACTAAATGAAGCTCTTAAATCATAAGTAGAGTAGGCCTCAAGTAATAACCAGCCTGACAATGTCATGACTATCATTGTTAAGCAAATTACTAATACTGACCATATTGTCCAAGCACCCGCGCCAGATGTCGGCAAACCAAGCATTCCTGCCCCAACACAAACACTAGCAATAATACAGGCGCCACCAAAAATGGAAGGTTGTTTTTTCATAGAACATCCTTATCAATAACAAATTATTGAGTTAGCTGTTGATAAAAAAATGCAGTTCAAAATGAACTGCATTTTTCGTGATATTATTCAACTTCTTTTAAACGTGCCGTAAAGTGGCGGAGAACTTTTGGTTCATAAGTAAAGGTTAAACCCTTAATATTCTCTGCATTTTCTTTCACTTTTTGGAATGCCTCAATAATGAAATCCATATGCGTTTGCGTATAAGTTGCACGTGGTATAGTTAAGCGTAAAAGCTCCGCTGGACATGGTAGTTGTTTACCCGTCTTCGGATCTCGTCCT
Organism: Haemophilus sp. HN_Hi16; assembly: GCF_049823435.1. Classification (NCBI taxonomy): domain Bacteria; kingdom Pseudomonadati; phylum Pseudomonadota; class Gammaproteobacteria; order Pasteurellales; family Pasteurellaceae; genus Haemophilus; species Haemophilus sp. HN_Hi16. The sequence goes on along the minus strand of NZ_CP187500.1, from coordinate 237,940 downwards.
AATAAAAATGAGCCAATTTCTACCGCTCTTATACCTGCAACTTTATAAAGTTCGCAAGAAAGTGCTTGTGCTGGGAATTGGTCGGCTGGAATATGTGGTAATAATTTACCCGCATCTACGAACGCCGCGTGGCCACCTGGTTGTTGGCAAAGCACACCAATTTTTTCTAAGCCTGCAACCAAATATTCAATTTGCGCAATACGATAAGCCAGCCATTCTTGGCGCATACCATCATGTAAGCCAACAGCCAAGCGTTCCATTGCACCACCTTCTAAACCACCATAAGTAGGGAACCCTTCTTGCACAACACAAAGCGTTCTACATTCGTGATAAACTTCCTCCATTGATTTATCTTTAAACGCTAAAATACCCCCCATTGGCACCATAGCATCTTTTTTGGCGGACATCGCTAAACCGTCAGCATAGCGATAGCTTTCGTAAGTAATTTGTTCAATAGTCCAGTCTTTATAAGCTTCTTCACGTTGTTGAACAAAATAGGCGTTTTCTGCAAAACGAGCTGAATCCATGATGACTGGAATATCGTATTTACGCGCAATTTCATACATGCCTTTTAAGTTTGCAATAGAAACTGGCTGACCACCCGCAGAGTTACAAGTAATGGTACATACAATGTAAGGTACATTATGTGCTCCCGCCTCTTGAATGCCTTTTTCTAATTTTTCTAAATCGAAATTACCCTTAAATGGATGTTTTGCTGTTGTATCAAATGCCTCTTTTATATAAACATTGCGAACCGTTGCCCCATTAATTTGGCTATGTCCTTGTGTGGTATCAAAGAAATAGTTAGAGAAAACCACCATTTTGCTGCGATCTAAACCTTTCTCACGTTCACGTTTAGCAATCAATACTGGAATATAAATTTGTTCAGCACCGCGGCCTTGATGAGTAGGAATTGTATATTCATAACCAAAAATATCTTTCACTGCTTTAGCTAACGCATAATAACTGCGACTGCCACTATAGGCTTCATCGCCACGTAACATTGCAGCTTGCATATCTTGTGTAACGGCACCAGTACCGCTATCTGTAAGTAAGTCAATGAAAATATCTTCACTATCTAATAAAAATGGATTCATGCCTGATTTTAAGATCGCTTGCTCACGATACTCACGAGTAGTTCTTTTTACTGGTTCAATAACACGAATGCGGAAAGGTTCAGGTAAATGTTTAAAATTTTCCATAGCAAAATCCCCAAAAATTAATTTGCTTAGTTTAAATAAAAAATGATTTTCTAAAATGAAAACACTTTGATGGTTAATAAGAAAGGATTAATAAATTATGGGAAAATAAAAAGATAATCTTGGATCAATAAGAACCCAAGTTTGGTTAGGAGAAAGCAAGTTGAGCATATTAAACTCCTTTTAAGAGAAGAGATACTTAATAAAACTTAACACTGACTTCTAACTACGAAGTATTATCAGAATAATATAAAATTTAACATTGTCATCTATTATTTTTTTATTTTGTGATATTCCTCACAGAATATTTTTAATAAAAAAAGTGCGGTGAAAATTTATTGAGATTTTTTACCGCACTTTTTACAGGAAGATTAATGTCTTGGTAGGTAACGTACTGGATCCACTGATTTACCTTTATAGCGAATTTCAAAGTGGAGTTTCACGGTATTTGTACCAGAACTTCCCATTTTTGCGATGTCTTGACCTGCTTTGACTTCTTGTTGATCGGCGACAAGAATTTTGTCGTTATGCGCATAGGCACTTAAAAAATCATCATTATGTTTGATGATAATTAAATTACCGTAACCACGTAAAGCATTGCCTGCATACACTATTCGCCCTGCTGCAGCCGCTTTTACAGCTTGTCCTCGTGAACCACTAATATCAATTCCTTTGTTACCGCCATCTGTGCTTGAGAAACCTTGAATAATATTACCTGAAGTCGGCCATTGCCACACAACATTTGAGGCGATTGGCGCAACGACATTGGAATTAATTGGTGTGCTATTCGCATTATTTACAGATGACGTAACCTGTGTTGATGAAGTTGCCACAGGTACACTAGGCGATGTGCCAGCCTCTGATTTAATGGGGCCAATAATAGTACCGTCAGATCCTATTTGAGTACCGTTTGCGCCCGGAGTATAAGTGACGGCTGGTTTAGCTGGCATTGCTGTTGATGCCGTGACTGCAGGCTGTTTTACAGAAACCGTTGTAGTAACCGTTTTTGTGCCACAATTAGAAATCTTTAAAACTTGCCCTAAACTTAAATTATAAGGTTCGGATAGGTTATTCAACGCTGCCAATTCTTTTACATCAATTCCTGCTAAGTAAGCAATCAAGAACATTGTATCGCCTTTGTTTACTTTATAGGTATTGCCTTTGTAAGAGCCTTTTGAAATTTTGCTGTAATCTGGCGCATTGGTATTTGGATTACGTGGGATATTAATATGCTGTCCATCTACACAATCAGCAATTGTTTTGGTAACTGTTTTTGTTTGTACTGTCGGCGCGCTAACTACCGTTTTCGGAGAGGGTTGAAATGCAGGTTGCGCAGGTGCTGTTGGCATTGCTGGTTGTTGATTAATCGGTTGAAAATTTGGTTGTGGCGTGGCCATATTTCCCATTGTAGGTAATGAATTTTTTTGAATTTCAGGTTGCCAAGCACCACCTACATTACTGCCATTTACAGATTGCACTACACTAGGGGAAAGATTTCCATCTGCATCAGAAATAGGTGCAGGAGAATTAGAGGTACAAGCCGATAATACAACAAGACTTAAAGGGAGTAAGAGAAACGATTTGTTCATAGTTATTCCTTATTGTTCCGTTATTATTTCATTTGTGTTGGTATCGTATTTTTTTGAATTTCTGGCATAAAACTACCGCCAGCAACAGCACCTGTGCCTTCTACTGGTTGCATAATGCCATTTGGTAATGCATCTGGATCTTTAACTGGTTCTGATGCACATCCAACCAAAAGAAATCCAGCTACTAAAACAAGACTTAATTTGTTCATTTTCTATCCTAGTTTTTCAGTATAAAGTAAGCGATTATAGCCAGTACAACCACTGACCAGCCAATAATCTCAATAGATTTTCGCAATTTTGCTGCGAATTTCTCCCCGCCCCACGCGGCTAATTTTGCCACCAGCAAGAAACGCGCTAAACGTGAAATAAATGCGGTGATGACAAAAGGGAAAAATGCCATTTGCATCACGCCAGAGCAGAGCGTAAACACCTTGTAAGGAATTGGGCTAAAACCTGCCACAAACACAACTAATACGCCCCATTGCTTAAACCAACTGACGGCTTTTGCCCAATGCGCAGCATATCCCCATTGTTGTACAATGTTTTCCACCCAGTCCGTTGCATAAAAACCAATTGCATAACCAATAACTCCACCGATGACAGAAGCAATTGCCGTATAAAATGCAAATTTAACTGCACTTTTAGGCTTTGACATAGACATTGGAATCAACATCACATCGGGCGGAATAGGAAAAAATATCGCCTCGATAAAACTTATAAAAGAGAGCCAAAAAACAGCAAAACGATGTTTTGACCATTCCATCGTTTTATCGTACATCGTGCCGAAAATTTTCATATTTTTCTCTATTTGGTAAATTCCTGATCTAACCAATTTTGCAAAGAAAGCAATGAATGATATGCGGTAAGATCCGCTTGAATTGGTGTGATAGACACATAACCATTCTTCACGGCATAAAAATCTGTTCCTTCGCTTTCATCTTCAGGTAATGCTGAAGGGCCAATCCAATAAATGGTTTCATCACGAGGATCTTTTTGTTTAATGACTTCAACGGAAGATGAACGATAACCTAAGCGACACACCTTGTAACCTTTTAATTCTTCAAAAGGTAAGTCTGGTACATTGATGTTAATCACTTCACGAGGGTTTAATAATTGATGATGTAATTTAGGAATGAGATCACATACCACTCGTGCTGCTGTTTCATAATGCTGACGACCATCTAACGAAACTGCAATAGCAGGCAAACCTAAATGACGACCTTCAAGGGCTGCAGCTAATGTGCCTGAATAAATCGTATCATCGCCCATATTACAACCCGCATTAATACCTGATACCACTAAATCTACTTGGCCAGATAAAAATCCGTTTAACGCTAAATGTACACAATCTGCTGGTGTACCATTTACACAATAATCGCCATTATCTAAATGGCGTGGGCGTAATGGCTCAACCAATGTGAGCGAGCTTGATGCTGCACTTCGATTACGATCGGGTGCAACAATAATGACTTCTGCAATTTTTCTTAATTCCGTTGCTAAAACTTGAATGCCTTCCGCGTGAAAACCATCATCATTACTAACTAAAATTCGCATTATATTTCCTTATTCTTCTGTATAATTTACTAACTCACGAACTAATGCCGTGGCATAACTGCCTGCTGGCAAATAAAATTTTAAACGCAAGCCTTCTGGCTCAAATGCCCAAGAAAACCCTTTTGCTTTCATCAATAATGGGCGACGAGCTGCTTTCATTCTTTCTTGTTTCATTAAAGGATCGAAAGCTGAATGTTGATTTACGATTTCATTTTCAATCTCACTCGCCACCAAAATATCTTCGCCAATTAAAGGGGCGGTAAGTAAAATATCTTGATTTTCTAACCGCACTTGCAAGGCATTTAAGTCTTCTTTTTCATCCGCTTTGAACCAACTGTGCGAACCTGCTAATTGCACAATATCATTTGGTAAAACTTGATTTGTTGCGCCCTTTGCAATACGCGCAGCCACAACCAGATTAAAAATTTCACTGCGCGCGGCGGAAAGATAAAAACTGCGTTTTTTGCGATCTTTTACCTTGATTTCCCCTTGCGCCCAACGCAATGCTTGCGTGAGGTTATGACCATCTCGACCAAAACGTTGTTCCGTAAAATAATTGGGGAAACCAAAATTTGCCACAAAATCTAACCGCACTTTAAGCTCGTCAGATTCTTTTGCACCGCGTAATAAAATATCGAAATAATTTCCCTCAAGACTACCCGTGCGAATTTTTCGATTATGTCGAGTAACCGTTAAAATCTCTACGCCCTCTAATTCAAATTGACTGAAATCGGGCGTTTCCATTCCAGGCATTTGTAAACAAAACCATTGTTCTGTTACTGCTCGACGATCTTTCAACCCTGCATATCCCATATTGCGTTCAGAAATACCGGCAAATTTAGCTAATTTTTCGCCAACAAATAAGGTGTTGCAATCTGTTTTGCGTACATACAAGGCAACAAACTCTCCATCGCCTGACATTTCATAGCCCAAATGCTCTTTTACAATAAAATCCGCACATTCAGCCTTTAAAAGTGCGGTAGTTTTTGGCGGAGTTTTTAATGCCAAATAAGGGAGTTGTTCGAGCATAGTTAAGGACTCTTTTTTATCGAAAATAATTGTGCGAAATTTTATGCGACTTTTCGTGATTTATCCACTAAAATAACCGCACTTTTGTTCTTGTTGAAGGATTTTATTATGTCAAAATTGGCAGAGTTACAAGCAGAAACCCGTGAAATTATCGAAGATTTACTGAATGATGGTAGTGATCCAAATGCCCTTTATATTATTGAGCATCACATCGCGCACCATGATTTTGATTTGTTAGAAAAAATCGCCGTAGATGCGTTTAAAGCTGGTTATGAAGTGTCCGAAGCAGAAGAATTTAAAGATGATGATGGCAGACCAATTTTCTGCTTTGACATTATCAGTGAAGTAGAATTAAAAGCGGAAATTATTGATGCTCAACAAAAAGAAATCCTTCCGTTATTAGAAAAACATAAAGGCATTTATGACGGTTGGGGAACTTATTTTGAAGACCCAAATGCCGATGACGATGAATACGGCGATGATGGGGAATTTTTTGATGATGATGAAGAAGAGACTCGTGTGCATTAATCATTCTTTTTAACCGCACTTAATAAGTGCGGTTATTTTTTAGGTATGAGAAAAACAAACTACTCATCATTGTTGCTGTGCATTTTTTATCACATTCACAATTTCATCTTTCTCAAATTGGGTTTTGAACACAATTTTCGTATCCGATGCAACGAGATTAAACAATTTTTCTGCGTGTTTAATTTTTTGCTGTTCTTCCGAACGTAAAGATTGATCATCTGGTACATTTTTGCTTTCTACAATCAAATTCAACGTGTCGCCCGAGCTTGTTTTTATAATATAAGCAAAATCGGGCGAGTATGTGCCGCCGCCTGCCACTGGGATTTTGATGGAATTTTTGGGAATTTTGGTAAACACAATCACTTCTTTTACTTGATTTTTCGTAATGTTTGCGTGTTCCAATTCACTATCAAAAAACACACTTTCAAATAAAAATTCAGCCAATGGACTACCCGAATCAAACTGTGTGCCTAAATCCGAAGCATTCACTTCTGGCAACGCCTTACCTTGATTATCCGTAAATTTGGTTGGGTGAACACTGCCTCTCACACGGCTAAATCCTACTTCAAACGCATTAAAGGAATTGAGTAATAACCAGCGGTCAAACCCTGCTTTTATTGTGTGAATCGTGCGTTCATTCAGGAAGTTTGAAATTTCCAACACATCACGAATCGCAAAAAATGCCTTGTGCAAAGTCTGCATTTGAATCAAAGCCGTTTGCGATAATTTCAATAAAAACTCACGATAATTCAGCGTATTAATCGGTTCAAAAACTTCATCATTCAGGCTTCTTGTTTCAGTGGCAGACAATAAACCATTATCCACACGAATTTTATTTTGTACGGTGCGTATGCCAGTTGCCGTAAATTTATCCGCATTTTCTTTCAGATAACGGATAAACAAACTCAAAAATTCATCTTCATCTTTAATTTTGTATTGTAACAAGGCTTTTTGGTTAATCGTTTCCCATAAGGATTTTAATTCATCATATTTAGCGATACGCATTTTGACTTTTTCAGCTTTTTCACCTGAACGTTTGATTTTTCCATCTTTCAGGCTGCCTGAACTTTCAAAGGCTTTTGGGAATAATTTTTTCGTTTCAGCAAAGCCATTTTCCAAAAAGACATCATCGTCATCGGTTAAATCTGCTAATTGATTGCGAATCTGTTTCTTACTGAGATCAGGATAAGCCGTCTGAATTTTCTTAATTAATTCATCAGTTAAAGCCGTAAAAACAATCGGTTTTACCACCGCACTATTCACTTCATCAGTTAATTTTTTAACAAAATCCGTTTCGCTATTATCCACAAAATAATTCAAGAAAAAGGCGTGATCTTTCACCCTTGCCATATATTCATTTACAGGCAAACGTAAGCCACGACCAACTTCCTGCAATTTGCTCGTTTCAGAGCCGCTAGAACGCAATTTGCAAATTTGAAACACATTAGGATTGTCCCAACCCTCTCGCAACGTCCATTTGGAAAACACAAAACGACGTGGATTAGCAAGCGATAACAAGGTTTCTTTATCGTGCAAAATTTCATTTACTTCTTGCTCGATTTTGTCGTCTTTATCGCTGTTATCCTGCGAAAAATAACCGCCGTGAGTTTTGGCAATATCGTTTAATGCCGTTTGCCAATATTGGCGTAGAAATTCATCATTTTCTGTTTGCAAACGATGTTCTAATTCCACTTTTACCATTTGCTCAAAAACGGTTTTTAGGCTGCCTGAAAGTTGATTTTTCTCATCACGATAGCCTGCAATATCATCAATAAAAAATAATGTGAGCGGTTTAATCCGTCCGCCATTTCTCGTAAGCAATTCTTTTTCCAAGACAAAATGCTCTCTAATTGCTTGTCGCATCATTTTATCCCGCACAGTATCGCTGTATGAATACGGATTGATGGTATCGCCTTTTTTCAACTCAATACCATTGCTCAACACCAGCACGCTTTTATTCATTTCAGACACAAACAAATCGCTAATGGCTTGATGAATACGGTTTAAATTTTCGCCTTTACTTAACTTAAATTCTTGTTTATCTAAAATAAACGTCGCTTCTTTGCCGTCTAAATCAATCAGTTTAATCCGCTCGCCATTATCGCCGTCAATTTGTTCAGTAAACGCACGAATGCCTTTTACTAAATCATCATTAAACGCATCAATCGCACTTAATCGATAAAGTAAGTTTTCATATTTTTGTATGGTTAATTTAACAACTTTTCCTTGTTCATTTTTAACATTTTTGCCGTTTTCATCTTTTTTATTTACTTCAACACTAGGGAATGTTGCCCCATATCGCAAGATAAATTGAGCATTAAATTTTTGTATGTTTTGCCAAGTAACGCCATTTTTATCAAACTTATGCGGTTCATCAATAATCACAAAGGGATTAGTTGAAGCCAAGGCCTCAAAGGGCACAGAAAACTTATCTTTAATCAAGCGGCTGCCGTCATTGCCCCTATCTTTTCCCGCCATTGTGTCGGAATTAATCATACCTGCATTAATCAATAAGACGTGGATTTTCTGCTTATCTTCCGTCCCCACAAAACGCACAATTTCAGAGGGCATAAAGGCTTTTTTTGCTTTGTTTTTTTGGCTTTCTACCACATACAATTCAATTTCTGTTTCGCCATATTGCCCTGCAAAATCCTTGCGAAAATGTTCTGCAAGCGACGCGCTTTGCAAAAAGTTTTTCGTTCCTGCTTTAATGGGAAGAGTGGGTACAACCACGATAAATTTAAACACGCCCAGCACACGATTGAGCTCAAACATCGTTTTTGTGTAGGTATAAGTTTTGCCTGTCCCCGTTTCCATTGAAATATCAAGCACATTGCTATGAGATAACGCTATATCGCCCACATTATTGGCTTGTTGGATTTTTTGCAAATTATCCGTTTTTAGGTTGCCTGCAAATTCAATTAAGGGATTTTCATCTGTTTGCACATTTTTATTTAAATGCACACGGTCAAACACTGCCAAAACGGATTCAATCGCTCGCTCTTGATGGGGCAAATTTTTTTCGTAAGTAAAACCTGCCATTTTAATACCTCGCCAATACGCTTAAATTGTTCAAGCCTTTTTTATTGGCATAGGTTTTCACTGCTTGTGCCAATTCTTTTTGCATCACGCTATCTATATTTTCGCCAAATAACACAATGCGTTCAGGCACAAAATCCTTATCGTTATCCAAGCGTTCAATCAAGGCTTTCACGTTCTCTGATGTAAAACCGCTTGCCAATAAATATAAATGCTGACGGCAGTAATAAGCGGTATAACCTACTAAATCAATGTTTTGCACTTTTTCAGTCAGCCTACAACCGTCAAACACTCGCCAAGTGGTTAAAAGCTGGTGGAGTTGTTCATCGGTTAAGTTGTTTTTCGGCAAGAAATCAATTTGTGGGTCAAAATCAGTATTCAATGCCGTCTGAAAGTGCGGTTCGGTTTTGAAAATTTTAAAACCTAAATCGCCTGTGTAATCAGGGTTTTCAGTTTGGATTTTCTTTGCAGCTAATTCTATTCTCGCTTTGGTTATTTCAAATAAACTGTGTGGTTTATTGTGTTCATTCAACCAATCTATTGCAATTTGAATATTCTTTTTGGCTTCCTGTGTTACGTTTTCTAATGTTTCGTCTAAATTTTCAGTTAATTGTACGCAAATAAATTTACGATTACCCTTATCTTCGGCATTAAGTTGCATCAAAGCATGAGCGGTTGTGCCAGAACCTGCAAAAAAATCTAGAATTATATCGTTCTGATTTCCTTTAAAAGTTAATGAAAGGACTAGTCTTTTCAATAAATCTAATGGCTTGGGTGTTCTAAAGGGAGATAGTCCTTTAGCCACATCAAATAACTCTTCCAATTCACGAATACCATCAGCAGTCAAATGTTTATTAATATTTCCAATATTTAAAATACTATGGAATTTTGAAAAATCATCTGATATTTTTCTTAATTTTCCAATCACGGTTTTGCCATAAGTTTTTGGAACTAAGACATATTCATTATTAGCGATTCCATCATCAATTTTTTTCTTAAATTCAATACCTTTGATTTCTTCGATATCTTCGTAATGTAAATTACCATATTTACCAAATTGCTCTCGAATAGCATCTTCTTGAATCCAATATAATTCATCATTTATAACAATTTTTTTACCACGAATATCTTTAGGTCGTTTTAAATTATCAAAATTATCAATATTCTTAGCATATACAAGAACGGTTTCATGACCATTAACTACATATTTTGCGTTACCACCACCTTCAGATGTATTAATAATTAGGTCTTTTATAAAATTCTCTTCCCCAAACACTTCATCACAAAGTAGTTTTAATTGTGCTTGTTCATTATCATCAATAGAAATAAAAATCACGCCGTCATCGCGCAACAATTCACGCGCAATATACAAACGCGGATACATAAACGTCAGCCACGCACTGTGTGAATTGGATTTTTTAGCAGTAAATTCCAGCACACGCTTGGCTTTTTCCAAATCCATCCCCAAATCAACCAACTGCTGCGGCGTAAATTTTCTGTCATCTTGATAAACAAAACCGTCTGAACCTGTGTTGTACGGCGGATCGATGTAAATCATCTTGATCTGATTTTTATAAGCGTGTTTCAGATGTTTTAACACTTCCAAATTATCGCCTTGAATTAAGATATTTTCGCTATTTTGATTTTCCGGTTTTTGGTTGTGTTCAATATCTTCCGCTAAAAGCGTTTCAGGCTGCCTGTCTTTTAAAATTTTGGCATAGGATTTGCCCAGCCAATTGAGGCTGTAGCTTTCTTTTTCTGTTTTAATGCCGTTTGATTGCAACGTTTCCGCCATTTTTTCAGGCAAAAATGCGCCTTGTTTATCAAAACAATTTGGGAAATGGCGTTTTAATATGCTTAGCTGTTCGTTTTCAGCTTGGGTGTTTGATGAAAACAAAGTTTCTTTGGTGATTTCGGCCATAATTTTTCTGCTTGCTTGTTAATATAATTATTTGATTTTGCCGTATAACAGGCTAGCTTTGCAAGTGTTGACCTTGATAACACAGCCTAAATTTAAAAACAAAGCCACATTAATTTAAAATTTGTTAAAGTTAAATAATGAAAGGCTATTAAATTTTAGCATTGCGCGAGGAATAATTTTCGTTACAATGATACGGCTTTTTTAACCGATTTTTATAAGGAAAACATAATGAAAGTAGCAAAAAATGTAGTGGTGAGCATTGCTTACCAAGTTCGCACACAAGATGGCGTATTGGTAGATGAAGCTCCAGCGAATCAACCACTAGAATATTTACAGGGCCATAATAATTTAGTGATCGGTCTTGAAAAAGCGCTTGAAGGTAAAGAAGTAGGCGACAAATTTGAAGTACGCGTTCAACCTGAAGAAGGTTATGGTGCATACAGCGAAAATATGGTTCAACGTGTACCAAAAGATGTATTCCAAGGTGTTGATGAACTTGAAGTGGGTATGCGTTTCTTAGCGGATACTGACATTGGCCCAGTTCCAGTAGTGATTACTGAAATCGATGGCGATGAAGTTGTGGTTGATGGAAATCACATGTTAGCCGGTCAAGAATTACATTTCACGGTTGAGGTTGTCGCAACCCGTGAAGCAACGTTAGAAGAAATCGCACACGGTCACGTTCACGGTGCGCACACCCACGATGATGACGAAGAAGGTCACGGTTGTGGCTGTGGCGGTCATCATCACGAACATAATCACGGCAGCTGTGGTTGTGGCGGTCACTAATTAAAACAGCCCAAAAATTTACCGCACTTTAGCAATGAAGTGCGGTATTTCTTTATTAAAACCAGACAAAATCTGTTGAAAATCTTGGATCCTGTCGAACTTCTCGGTAGACTATAGGGCAATACACTCAAAACGTTTAGTCCTAAAATGAATAAAACACTGCTAAAACTTACCGCACTTTTTTTAGCATTAAATTGCTTTCCTGCCTTTGCTGAACAAACCGTTGATATTGAAGTTCAAGGTATCCGTGGTTTCCGTGCTGTTCGTAATACGGATCTGAATGTTAATTTGATCAATAAAGAAGAAATGGATGGCTCTGAACGCTATCAGCATTTAGTCACTCAAGCCGTGGATCGTGGTTTGCGTGTGTTTGGTTATTATGAATCTTCCGTGCGTTTCGAACGAAAACAGCGTCAAGGCAAACGCGATTTGTTGATTGCGCACGTTACACCAGGCGAGCCAACAAAAATTGCAGGCACTGATGTGCAAATTGAGGGGGAAGCCGCTCAAGATGAAAATTTTAATGCGTTACGTAAAAACTTACCGAAAGAAGGCGTTTTGGTTGAACACCAAACTTACGATGATTACAAAACAGCGATTTCACGTTTAGCATTAAATCGAGGCTATTTTGATGGGGAATTTAAAATTTCACGTTTAGAAATCAGCCCAGAAACCCATCAAGCGTGGTGGCGAATGTTATTTGATAGCGGCGTTCGTTATCATTATGGCAATATTACTTTTAGCCATTCACAAATCCGCGACGATTATCTCAATAATATTCTTAACATAAAATCTGGCGATCCATATTTAATGAATAATTTGTCGGATTTAACCAGCAATTTTTCATCTTCAAATTGGTTTAATTCAGTTTTAGTTCAACCTAATATCAATCATAAAAGTAAAACGGTAGATATAGAAATCATTCTTTATCCACGTAAAAAAAATGCGATGGAACTGGGTGTGGGCTTTGACACTGATGGCGGAGTTCACGGACAAATAGGCTGGACAAAACCTTGGATTAATAGCCGTGGACATAGTTTGCGTTCAAATCTTTATCTCTCCGCACCGAAACAAACGTTAGAAGCCACTTATCGAATACCATTGCTGAAAAATCCATTAAATTATTACTATGATTTTGCCGTCGGTTGGGAAGGGGAAAAAGAGAACGATACCAATACGAGAGCGCTTACGTTGTCAGCGTTACGTTATTGGAATAATGCGCGTGGTTGGCAATATTTTGGCGGACTTCGAGCAAGATACGATAGTTTTACACAAGCGGATATCACTGATAAAACCTTACTTCTTTATCCAACTGTTGGATTTACTCGTACTCGATTACGTGGTGGTTCCTTTGCCACTTGGGGCGATGTGCAAAAAATTACTTTTGATTTAAGCAAACGAATTTGGCTATCAGAATCTTCTTTTATAAAAGTGCAAGCATCTAGTGCGTGGATTCGTACTTATGCAGAAAATCATCGTATTGTTGCTCGTGCTGAAATCGGGTATTTACATACAAAAGATATTGAAAAAATTCCGCCTACACTGCGTTTCTTTGCTGGTGGCGATCGCAGTGTGCGCGGTTACGGCTATAAAAAAATTGCGCCTAAAAATAAAAATGGGAAATTGGTGGGTGGCTCACGTTTGCTTACAGGTTCTTTAGAATATCAATATCAAGTTTATCCAAATTGGTGGGCGGCAACTTTTGCAGATAGTGGATTAGCCGCTAATGATTACACAGCAAAAGAGCTGCGTTATGGCGCAGGCGTTGGTGTGCGTTGGGCATCGCCAGTGGGTGCGATTAAATTTGATATTGCCACACCCATTCGCGATAAAGATAACAGCAAAAATATTCAATTTTACATTGGACTTGGTACAGAAATTTAAGGTGAATTTATGACAAAACAACTACAACCATCAGATACTTCACCAAAAGCACCAAAACAAGCAAATAAAAAACACTGGGTACGCAAAGTTATTTGTATTGGAAGTGCGGTCATTTTTATACCTGTTTTAGGTGTTGCTGGGGTGATTTCTTTCGATGCGGGACAAAAAAGTTTAATTCAACTAGCCGACAAAATGCTCGATAGTTTTTCCGTTGAGCAAATTGAAGGCGGATTACAAAATGGCTTGGTGTTAAAGAATGTTCGTTATCAAACCGCTGGGATTGAGACACATATTGCACAAGCACGTTTACAGCTCGATTTTGGTTGTTTGCTTTCACGTGAAGTTTGTTTACGAGACTTTACTCTAAATAAACCGACAATTGCGATTAATACCGCATTGCTACCGCCATCAACGCCTGATAATCCCAAGTCTAGCCCGATGAAGCGTATTTCCTTGCCAATTAGTATCAATGCAGAAAATTTACTGGTGCAAGATTTATCCGTAAATGTTGATCAGACTAATATTACGTTTGGAAATTTTAAAAGTGCGGTACGTTTAAATAATGAAAAAGGCTTAACTATTGCGCCGACTGAAATTAACGATATTTCAGTGGTTGCAAAAAAATTGCCTGAAGTTAAACCTGAGCTGAAAGCCAAACAACCGAATAAACCTGTAGATTGGGCTGCGATTGAGCAATCTTTAACGCCTGCTTTTTTAGGTAATGTATCAGAAATCATTCTTCCTTTTGATTTACATATTCCTGAAATTTCAGGCAAAAACTGGCAGTATCAAGCAGTGAATGAAAAAGACGAAACGCTTCAATCTGTTGAAATATCTAGTTTAATTGTACAGGCGGATACCGTCGATAACCAACTGCAATTACAAAAATTATCGGTTGAAAGTTCGTTGGGTAATCTTTATTCACAAGGTAAATTACAACTTGATGGCGATATGCCATTAGATTTAACTTTAAAATCCCATTTGGAGCCGTTGAAATCCGCTGGAAAAGAAATTCTGCCAGCGAGTGATGTGGATCTTACACTTTCGGGATCATTGAAAAAATCCACCGCACTTTCTTTGAAAACAAAAGGTGTAGTAGATGCTGAACTGAATGGCGACGTGCAATTAGCACAAGACAAAATGCCCTTAAACCTCACATTAAATGTAGCAAAAGGACAATACGCTTTTGTAAACACAATGGTACCACTCAAAATTAATGATGTGACGCTTAAACTCACGGGGGATTTACTAAATTATCACGCTGAACTTAAGGGCAATGTAGCAGGAATGAATTATATTCCCGCATCTCAAGTAGAACTTAATGCCGACGGCAAACTTTATGAAGTCACCGTAAATAAATTGGGGATAGTTTCGTTAGATGGTAAAAGTGAATTTGCGGGTAATGCGAATTGGAAAAATGGTGCAAACTGGGATATTCAAGCCGATTTAGAAAAAATGAATATTGGTTTTTTTGTTCCAGTTATGCCTGCAATATTATCGGGTAAATTACATTCTCGCGGTTTTGCGGACTCTCAAGGTTGGCAAGTGGAAGTGCCAGTAGCCGATTTAAACGGAACGCTTTCTGCAAAACCTATCAGTTTAAAAGGTTCTGCAACGCTCAATCAAAAGGTACTTCTAACCGTGCCTGATTTACAGATTAGATATGGCGAAAATTATCTTAAAGCCAGTGGCGTATTAGATGATCATTCTGATTTTGTGCTAGATATAGATGCGCCAAATTTACGTGGTTTATGGTCAGATTTAAAAGGGCGAGTGGATGGTCGTGTATCGATTTCTGGTCAAATTACGACACCTAATCTTGATATTGATTTAACTTCATCCAATTTACATTTACAAGGTTTTCAGTTAGCCAAAGCAAGTATAAAAGGTCATATAAACAATACCCCACTCTCGAGTGGAAAATTGAATATTAAATCAGAACAACTTCATTATGGCGAAAATATTAAACTTCATTTACTTGATCTTGATTTATCAGGCGATGAACAAAATCACAAACTAATCCTAAAATCTCAAGGCGAGCCAGTTGCTGCAAATTTACAAATTAATGGACATTTTGACCGCACTTTGGAACAGTGGAAAGGCACACTTTCACAAGCAAAATTTGAAACCCCGATTGGCGATGTAAAATCTAACCAAGCGATTGCGGTGTTTTACGATAACAAACAAACACAAGCCAATATTGCCGCACATTGCTGGCAAAACACAGATATAGAATTATGTTTCCCACAAGCATTCAATGCAGGCAAGCAAGGCAATATTCCTTTCCAATTCAAACGTGTTAATTTGGATTTAGTGAATAAACTTATCGAACAAGATAGCCTCAAAGGAAACTTGCAAGTGCAAGGTAATGTGGCTTGGTTTACGGATAAACCATTCCAATTTAGCACAAAAGTAGATGGCAATCATTTAGCTTTCTCTCAAAAATTGGATTACCGCACGTTTAAATTAGATATTCCAAAATTAACCCTTAATGCCGACATTCAAAATAATAATTTGGTTTTAAAAACAGACATCAATTTGCATAATCAAGGCAGAATTGTAGGCGATATTCGTTTAAATGATTTTGTTAAAACTCGCCAACTTGGCGGAACCCTTGCGATAGAACGATTAAACTTGTCGATCGCAAATCAGCTACTTACTAGCGGTGAATCAGTGAATGGTAAGGTAGTCTCGAAGTTGAGTTTCGGCGGGAATTTAGAGAAACCATTATTAAATGGTGACTTCAATATTCGTAATATTCGTACCAAATTGAAATCTATGCCAGTAAATATTACTGATGGCGATATTGCCCTACGTTTCAATGGTAACCGTTCAACATTGCAAGGGAAAATCGAAACAGTAGATAGTCACTTAAACTTAACTGGACGTGCAAACTGGGCGAATATTGAACATTGGACGACAGAATTGAATGCACAAGCAAATAATTTCAACGTGGATATTCCATCTATGGCGAAGCTACGTTTCAGTCCAGATATCACGATAAAAGCCAATCCTAAGGAATTGAATTTAAGCGGAACAGTGGATATTCCTTGGGCGCGTATTAAAATTGACAGTCTGCCAGATACTGCTGAGCCAGTCAGCGAAGATGAAGTGATTTTAAACGGCCCGCACAAGAGCAAAGAAGAACTGATTAAACGTGAATTTGCCGCAAAAACGAAATCAGGAATGGATATTCGCTCTGATTTACGCATCAATATTGGTAAAGACGTCAGCCTTGATGCCTATGGCTTAAAAACCAATCTTGATGGTTTACTTTCTGTGAAACAAGACAAAGGCAATTTAGGTTTATTCGGGCAAATCAATTTAACCAAAGGTCGCTATGCTTCTTTCGGACAAGATTTACTCATTCGTAAAGGGCTTATTAGTTTTTCTGGGCAAGCGGCACAACCTACGTTGAATATTGAGGCTATTCGTAATCCTGAAACAATGGAAGACAGCAAAATTACTGCTGGAGTGAGAGTGATTGGCATAGCCGATAGCCCAGAAGTCACTATTTTCAGTGAACCAAGCAAACCACAAGATCAAGCACTTTCTTATTTATTAACAGGTCGTTCGTTAGAAAGTAGCGGTGAAGCTGGCTCCAGTGGTTCGATTGGCGCAGCATTGATTGGTTTAGGCATTTCAAAGAGCGGTAAATTAGTGGGCAGTATTGGCGAAGTTTTTGGTATTCAAGACTTAAACCTTGGTACATCTGGCGTGGGCGATAAATCTAAGGTTACAGTAAGTGGAAATATTACCAATCGCTTACAAATAAAATATGGCGTAGGTTTATTTGATGGTTTAGCAGAAGTCACCTTACGTTATCGCCTAATGCCACAGCTTTATTTTCAATCCGTTTCTAGCACAAACCAAGTGTTTGATTTGCTTTATAAATTTGAATTTTAGGAATGTTATGAATGACGCTATTTTAGAACCCAAGCATCGTGGCAATGTACGTGAAATTGCTGCGATTGATCTTGGCTCAAACAGCTTTCATATGATTGTTGCACGCATTGTAAACGGCTCAATCCAAGTGCTTTCGCGCTTAAAACAAAAAGTTAAACTCGCGGAAGGTTTAGACGAAAATGCTGTGCTTAATCAAGAGGCTATCACGCGTGGCGTGAATTGCTTAGCCTTATTTGCTGAACGTTTACAAGGTTTTTCCGTTGAAAATGTCAATGTAGTTGGCACTTATACCTTACGCAGAGCCATCAATAATGATGAATTTTTACGTCAAGCAGCCAAAGTTTTCCCCTATCCCATTGATATTATTAGTGGGCAAACGGAAGCTAAAACCATCTACGCAGGCGTATGCCATACTCAACCAGAAAAAGGCCGTAAGCTCGTTGTGGATATTGGTGGTGGTTCGACAGAAATGATCATCGGCGATGATTTCACGCCGCTTATGGCTGAAAGCCGCCACATGGGATGTGTGAGTTTTGCGACTCAATTTTTTACCGATGGCGTCATTTCCCCAGAAAACTTTCAACGCGCGCGTCAAAGTGCGGTCAATAAAATCGAAGATTTAGGCTTTGAATATCGCAAATTAGGTTGGCAATCTGTGCTAGGTTCATCGGGGACGATTAAAACTGTAGCGCAAGTCATTTCGACTAATCTTGATCCAAATGGAACCATTACAGCCGAGCGATTAAATGCTTTAATTGAGCAAACGCTACAAGCGAAGCATTTTACTGAGCTAAATATTAACGGTTTAAACCAAGACCGCATAGATGTTTTTGTACCGGGTTTAGCGATTTTAAGTGCGGTATTTGAAGTCTTTCATATTCAACAAATGCGCTATTCTGACGGTGCATTGCGTGAAGGCGTCATTTATAGCCTAGAGAAAAACTTTCAAGTAGCAGATATTCGAGCGCGCACAGCTTGGGGATTAAGTGAACAATTCAATATTGACCAAGCCCAAGCTCATCGCGTTGCGGATAGTGCAAATTTACTCAGCACGCAATATCAAAATTGGCAATCGACAGAATTTATTGAAGAAATGCGCGAAATCCTGCTTTGGGCAGCGCGCTTGCATGAAGTAGGCATTGTGATTAATCACAAAGGTTTACAAAAACATTCTGCTTACATTTTACAAAATATGGAATTACCAGGTTTTGATCGTGAACAGCAACGTTTGCTTACCGCGTTAGTACGTTGGCATATTGGCACGATTAAACCTGCTGAATTTTTTAAATTTGCACGTTATAGCGAGCAAGATGTGATGGCTTTAATGCGATTGCTTCGTCTTGCGGTTATTTTCAATAAATCCCGTCAAGCAACAGAAACAGCAAAAAATTTCACCCTTGAAATGCACCGCACTTTGAATGATTGGACATTGAATTTTGAAAGCGGATACTTAGACCGTAACCCGTTAATTTGGAATGAATTGCGAGCTGAAAGTAATCTTCTGAAAGAGTTTGAAAGCAGTTTAGTTTTTTATTAATTATCTTTCTGCTCAATGTTTTTGAGCGAAAAATTTAGGGCAAGCAAAATACTTGCCCTATTTTTATAATTTGACGGTCTGAAATAATGCTTTTATTTCATCCAATGATAATAATCTAAATGAACCGTTTGCTAATCCATCAATAGATAATGAGCCCTGACTTACTCTCACTAATCGTAAAGTGGGGAAACCAATATGCGCAGTCATTCTCCGCACTTGGCGGTTGCGCCCTTCACTAATCTTAATTTCTAACCAGCTTGTGGGAATATTTTTCCGTTCTCGGATAGGTGGATTGCGTTCCCATAAATCTGGCTCTGAAATTAACCGCACTTGAGCCTGTTTAGTCATACCATCTTTGAGTTCTACACCCTTTCTGAGTTGTGCTAAATCGGTTTCTTCAGGGATACCTTCCACTTGCACCCAATAGGTTTTTTCTGTTTTAAATTTTGGATCTGCCAAACGATGTTGTAATTCGCCATTATTGGTTAAAATCAGTAACCCTTCACTGTCTCTATCTAATCGACCTGCAGCATAAACATTTGGAATTGAGATAAAATCTTTTAAAGTGGCGCGCCCTTGTTCGTCGGTAAATTGCGTGAGTACATCAAAAGGTTTATTGAATAACACAGCTTTGGTTTCATCCAATGACAGCGTTTTAGGTTTTGATTTTGGCTTAAAAGTGCGGTGAAAATTAACCGCACTTTTTCCTTTAGACGGCAATTTTCCTGCCGAAAAATTTTTCTTCATTGAATTAGATTTCTATTTTGAAAGATTTGTAACATCATAACAAAACTTCAGCCTGTAGTAATGATGATTACTTGAGTGAACCTGAAAAACTAAAAAGGCTAAGCCAGTAAAAACTGAGCTTAGCCCCCAAACTAAATTTTTAGAATCAATATTTAAATCGATCTTTTTAATGGAAAATTATTTACCATCCCAAGCTTGTACTGCATCTAAACGAGCTTTGATTTGGCCTTGTGTATCTTTTTTGAAATACCCTTCAGCTAAACCGCCTTCCCAGCCACCGTAGTTTGCGTTAGGTAACATGATGAAAGTTTTACCAAATTTGCCTTGGTTTTGATCAACGAATGCACGGCGGTCAGCGTTTAATTTGCCATATACGGTATTACCGAAGTCATCTAAGTTATCGCCTACATAAAGTACGATTTCATAGCCTTGTTTTTCAATTTCTGCAAAACGAGCCGCTTTAGCTGATTTGTCTTTTTTCAAATAAAATGCAGATTCTTCCACGCCATTGAAACCTAAGCGTTTCATATCATCAATAGTGCCTGCTTTTTCAGAGCTGTCTTTGCGGTTTGTTACGTAGAACACTTTACCTTTGTGGCTGTTTACATAATTATTAAATTCTACCGCACCCGGAACGGCACGAGATTGACGTGCGTCTACCCAACGAGTCCAATCTTTACCATCGAATGGTTTGTTATTTTGAACTTGCCAGCCAGCATAAGGGCTGTTGTCTAACATAGTTTCATCTAAATCAGCCACAACCGCTTTTTTCTTACCTTTTGCCACTTTTGCGTGATCAAATGCAACTTTTGCCGCATTGTACGCTTGATAAGCTAATGCTTTATATTCGCCAGAATCTTGCATCCAGTTTAAGCCAAGAACAGCTTGTTGTTGTAATTGCATATTTGCTTGTTCTTCTGATTTCATTTGGTGTGCACCACAGCCAGCTAAGACAAGAGCAGAAAGAGCCGTAAGTGCGGTCATTTTTAACGTTGTTTTCATATTATGTTCCTATTCATTAAGGATATAGTAAGTCTTTCTGAAAAACACTTTTCAATTGAAAAGATAATTTCATCATAGACGGCATTAATAACCGTAAGTAAACTTACCTACGGTTATAATAGAAATTATTTTATTCCTTTTAAGAATTCCACGCAAGTATCTGGGAAATCAGTAAATACACCTGTTACCCCTGATTTATTCAATAAGGCATCATACATTTGATTTACGTCTGTGAAAAACGCGGGTAGTGCATCTTTACGCAAAATTTAAACTAAGGTGCAATTATGAGCGAAAAATATGTGGTAACTTGGGATATGTTTCAAATGCATGCCCGAAAATTATCAGAACGTTTACTTCCAGCTTCTCAATGGAAAGGTATTATTGCGGTGAGTCGCGGTGGTTTATTTCCAGCGGCTGTATTGGCTCGTGAATTGGGTCTTCGTCATATTGAAACCGTTTGTATCGCAAGTTATCACGATCATAACAACCAGGGAGAACTACAAGTTCTTCATGCAGCCCAAGTGCCAAATGGTGGCGAAGGATTTATCGTGGTAGATGATTTAGTTGATACGGGTAATACTGCGCGTGCGATTCGTCAAATGTACCCTAATGCAAAATTTGTCACTGTATTTGCAAAACCTGCAGGTGCGGAATTAGTGGATGATTACGTAATTGATATTCCACAAAATACTTGGATTGAGCAACCTTGGGATTTAGGTTTAACCTTTGTTCCACCTCTCTCTAGAAAATAATTTTTATACAGATACAGAATAAAAGAGCGGTCAAAATAAAAGAAGTTTTGACCGCTCTTTTTGTATGAGAATTAATTTATAAATTATTCTTCATCTTCTTTTGCCCATTCTAATGAGCGTTTAACTGCTTTTTTCCAGCCTTTGTAGCGACGTTCACGTTTTTCATTGTCGCTGTCTGGGCTGAAAGTGCGTTCTACACGGGCTTTATCGCGAAGCTCGTCTAAATCTTTCCAGAAGCCTGTTGCTAAACCAGCAAGATAAGCTGCACCTAGAGCGGTCACTTCTTTCACAACTGGGCGCTCTACATTTACATCTAAAATGTCAGCTTGGAATTGCATTAAGAAGTTATTGTTTGTCGCACCACCATCTACACGGAGATATTGTAATCGTTCACCCGAATCTGATTGCATAGCCTCTAAGACATCACGGGTTTGGTAAGCAATAGATTGTAAGGTTGCTCGAACAATATGATTACAGTTTGCACCGCGAGAAAGACCAAAAATCGCACCGCGCGCATATGGATCCCAATATGGTGCACCTAAGCCTGTGAAAGCTGGAACAACATATACGCCATTACTATCAGTCACTTTTTGTGCAAAGTATTCAGAGTCAAAACTATCGTGAACAATTTTGAGTTCATCACGGAGCCATTGGATTGATGCACCTGCGATAAATACTGAACCTTCTAAGGCATATTCTGGTTCGCCTTTTGCATTACAAGCAATGGTTGTGAGTAGTCCATTTTTGGATGTAATAGCTTTGTTACCCGTGTGGAGTAACATAAAGCAACCTGTGCCGTAAGTGTTTTTGGCTTGGCCTGCATGTACGCAAAGATGTCCGTAAAGAGCGGCTTGTTGGTCACCAGCAATCCCTGCAACAGGAATACGCACACCACCTTTACCACCGATATTGGTTTGGCCGTAAATTTCAGAAGAATTACGTACTTCAGGTAACATTGAACGAGGAATATTCAAGATTTCAAGCATCTTGTCATCCCATTGTTTAGTATGGATGTTAAATAACATGGTACGAGATGCGTTGGTATAATCGGTTACGTGCACTCGGCCTTGAGTCAATTTCCATACAAGCCAAGTATCAACGGTACCAAATAATAATTCGCCTCGTTCAGCTTTTTCTCGTGCTCCTTCAACGTTATCCAAAATCCATTTTACTTTTGTACCAGAGAAGTAAGGGTCAACCACTAAGCCTGTGGTATTACGAATATATTCTTCATGGCCATCGGCTTTTAATTTATCGGTAATTTCTGCAGTACGGCGGCATTGCCAAACGATAGCGTTGTAAACAGGTGTACCCGTTGATTTTTCCCATACAATGGTGGTTTCACGTTGGTTGGTGATACCGATAGCAGCGATTTCATCAGATGTAATGCCCGATTTTGCAACGACTTCGTTTAAGGTTGAGCTTTGAGTTGCCCAAATTTCCATTGGGTTATGTTCTACCCAACCAGCTCGAGGGTAGATTTGGGTAAATTCACGTTGTGCAATTTCAACCACATTCGCATTATGATCTAATAATACTGCGCGAGAGCTTGTTGTGCCTTGGTCTAATGCAATGATGTATTTTTTGTCTGTCATAGTATTACTCCTTCAAATAATTATTCGCAGCCGCAATTACAAGGTAAATTGCCGCCAATTGCTTTTTTGTATAACCATGCACCAGCTAATGCGCCTAAAACAGGTGCAACCATTGGAACGATAAAATAAGGGACTTCGCGTCCGCCAGTTAAAGCGAGTTCGCCCCAGCCAGCGAGATAAGCAAAGAATTTTGGTCCGAAGTCACGTGCTGGATTCATGGCAAAACCAGTTAGTGGTCCCATAGCACCACCAATAACGGCTATCAAGATACCGATTAATAATGGGGCAAGTGGACCACGAGGTACTCCGTTTCCATCGTCAGTTAATGCCATAATTAATGCCATAAGAATTGCAGTAATCACGAATTCCACAGCAAAGGCGCCACCAATGCTTAAACTTGGATGAGGATAAGTGGAGAATGTACCCGCAAGGCTTAAACTTTCTTGTGTACCACGAACAATATTGTGGGCTGTTTCATAATCGATAAAAACATTGCGGTATAAGGCATAAACTAATGCGGCAGCAAAGAATGCGCCGAGTATTTGTGAAATGATGTAAGGAATTACTTTTTTGCCATCAAAGCAAGCAAATTTCCAAAGGGCAATGGTTACTGCAGGGTTTAAATGTGCGCCAGATAAACCCGCTGTTGCATATACTGCAAGTGCAACGCCCATCCCCCACATAATGCTGATTTCCCACAAGCCAAAACTAGCGCCTGCTACTTTTAGTGCTGCAACGCAGCCCACACCAAAGAAAATCAATAAGGCTGTACCTAAAAACTCGCCAATACAGTTCGCTTTTAATGATTTATCCATAGATCACTCCTTAGAAGTGCGGTTGAAATGAAGAGTGTTTTCCCTAAGTAAAGGGGAAGAATTTATTAAAAAAGAATACGGAGTGTTTTGAAATAGCCTCCTTATTTGAATTCTAGGTTAGAACACCTAGATTGATTATGATGTTACTCTGTTAGAGTAGATTTTTAGTTTCTACGATATAGAAACCTAGTTAACCGTGGGTATGTTTACCTACGGTTATAATAGAAATTATTTTATTCCTTTTAAGAATTCCACGCCAGTATCTGGGAAATCAGTAAATACACCTGTTGCCCCTGATTTATTCAATAAGGCATCATACATTTGATTTACGTCTGTGAAAAACGCAGGTAGTGCATCTTTACGCACGGTGTAAGGATGCACTTCCACATTATATTGTGCAAGTTCTTTTACCAACGGAGTGTACACAATATTATCAGGTTTGGATTCTTCTTTATTAACTAACATATACCAACCTGGGCCAACACCATCGGCATATTTAACCACTTCTGCCATTGCACCAGGTTTAAACATCCAATCGTAATTATAGTTTACCCAATAACCCTTTGGGTCTTTTTCTTGTGTTTCTTTCCAATCTGTATAAGCAATTAATTGAACTAATTTCAAATCCATTCCCATTTGTGGAAGTAATTCCGTTTTGATACGTTTTAATTCATTAAAATCGAAAGTTTGTAAGTAAACCATATCGGTTTTCTTATCATAGCCATATTTTTTTAACACTTTGAGCGTTTCAGCAGCAATATCTTTACCATTTTGATGGTGGAACCAAGGTGCTTTGATTTCTGGATAAATCCCTACTTTTTTGCCCGTCGATTTTTCTAAACCTTGAATAAATTCAATTTCATCTTCAAAGGTGTGAATACGGAAATGGGATTGCCAAAGGGGGAAACGATTAGGATAAACTTGTGCTTGTTTGCCATCTTTGGTTTCAAAGTTTTCTGTCATTTCTAAACTTTGAATTTCTTTTAAGGTAAAGTCGATAACATAGTAACGACCATCTTTACGGTGACGATGTGGGAATTTTTTCGCAACATCAGTCAAGCCATCTAAAAAGTGATCGTGAATAACCACTAAACGACCATCTTTAGTCATTGCTAAATCTTGCTCTAAGTAATCAGCGTGCTGTGCAAACGCAAGTGCTTTAGATTCTAACGTATGCTCTGGTAAATAACCGCTAGCACCACGGTGAGCAATGATGATTTTGTCAGATTTCATTTGGGTATTTGCCATGCTTGATGAATGGCTGCTACAACCTGCAAGTACGCCAGTTGCTAATAAAGAAAGTGCTAAAGTTTTAAGTTTCATAAGTATTTTCTCCTTGAGAGTGCGGTAAATTTTTATGAGGTTTTTAGATTTTAGTTACAAAAAAGGCGACTAAGCAATTTGCCCACCGCCTTTTTTAAGCTAATTATTTAGTACCGTAAGTATCGCCTAATTTCGCTTTGTGTTTTCCTTCTTCAACCATTACGATTAAGAGTAATAACACTGCTAATACACCACCGCCGATCATGACGAAGAAACCACCGTCCCATCCATAATGTTGAGCAGCCCAACCGATAACTGCTGATGCAGAAACTGTACCACCTAAGTAACCGAATAAACCGGTGAAACCTGCTGCAGTACCTGCTGCTTTTTTCGGTGCTAACTCAAGCGCATGTAAACCGATTAACATTACAGGACCATAGATTAAGAAACCGATTAAAGTCATTAATACGAAGTCAGTTAATTGGTATGGGTTTTGATACCATGTGCTGTAGTTCGCTAATTCAGCTTCTGGTGTCGCAGGATTCATCCAGTATGCAACAACTGCTGCAGTGGTTAAGATCATGAAGATGAAACCAGTTAAACCACGTTTACCTTTGAATACTTTATCTGATACCCAACCACATAATAACGTACCTGGAACCGCTGCTAATTCATAGATTGTGTATGCCCATGCAGTACCTTTGATGTTGAAGTGTTTTACTTCACTTAAGTAAACCGGAGACCATTTTAATACGCCATAGCGAATTAAATATACAAATACGTTAGCCAGTGCGATGTACCATAACAATTTGTTTTTTAATACATAAGTGACAAAGATTTCTTTTGCAGTTAAATCGTTTTCATAAGTTTTTTCGTTATAGTCATCTGGGTAATCATTACGCCATTTTTCGATTGATGGTAAACCACAAGATTGTGGCGTATCACGCATCACGAAATACACAGGAATTGCACAGATCATTGCAGCAATGCCTGGGAAGTATAATGATTGTTGCCAAACATCTTTCGCCTGCGCTTCAATACCGTGAGTGCTGAAGAAAATTGCACTTGCTAATAGCACCATCGCACCCGGCACCATACCACCGATATTGTGCGCAGTATTCCAAATTGACACGATAGTACCGCGTTCAGATTTAGACCACCAATGCACCATAGTACGACCACATGGAGGCCAACCCATACCTTGGAACCAACCATTTAAGAAGATCATTACCCACATAATGGCAATGCCTGAAGTTGCCCATGGGAATAGACCCATTAAGGTCATACATAAACCAGAGAGCAATAAACCAAACGGTAAGAATACACGAGGGTTAGAACGGTCAGACATACCTGCCATAACGAATTTTGATAAACCGTAAGCAAGACCAGCCGCTGATCCGATAACACCTAGTTCCGCTTTTGAGTACAAGCCAGCTTGAATTAAACCTGGTTGTGCTAAGTCAAAGTTTGCACGCACAAAATAATATGCAGCATAACCGAAGAAGATCCCTGCAAACACTTGCCAACGTAAGCGTTTATACGTGGAATCAATTTTTTCCGCTGGAAGTTCCGCAATATGCGGAGCGGGTTTGAATGGTCCAAACATAATTTTTTCTCCAACTTTTTAATTATGTGTCATCTAAATTTCCCCTTTTGAAACAGTAAGGGGTTTGTGAATCATAAAAGAAAATAAAAAATAAGAAAGTAAAAAAAATCAAAAATTTGAAGTGTTTCACAAAATTTTTACACCGCTTGAGCGAATGCGAAAATTATTGTGATCAATATCACAAAATAGTTTTCTTTTACGCTCAAAATGTTGTTAATTTTGCCGCACTTCTCTACAATGATTACACTTTTTATATTATTTTTTATTACATTTTGGGAATCGGGGGTAAACAATGGGATTATCGCCTAGTATCTATAAAGATGTTGGAGATCTTTCGTCACTTAGCACTGATGTGATCATTATCGGTGGTGGCGCAACAGGAGCAGGTATTGCGCGCGATTGCGCACTTCGTGGCATTGATTGTATTTTATTGGAACGTCGAGATATTGCGACAGGCGCCACAGGACGTAACCACGGATTATTACACAGTGGTGCGCGTTACGCCGTGAACGACCAAGAATCTGCTGAAGAATGTATTAAAGAAAACCGCATTTTGCGCAAAATTGCACGTCATTGCGTAGATGAAACGGAAGGCTTATTTATCACTTTGCCTGAAGATTCGCTCGACTATCAAAAAACCTTCCTTGAGAGCTGTGCAAAATCTGGAATTGATGCGCAAGCCATTGATCCTGAACTAGCTAAAATTATGGAACCTTCAGTAAACCCTGATTTAGTGGGCGCTGTTGTTGTGCCAGATGGTTCTATTGACCCATTCCGTTTAACCGCCTCTAATATGATGGATGCGACAGAAAACGGTGCAAAAATGTTCACTTATTGCGAAGTAAAAAATTTGATTCGTGAAGGTGGAAAAGTGATTGGCGTAAATGTGTACGATCACAAAAATCGCAGAGAACGCCAATTTTTTGCACCGCTTGTTGTAAATGCTAGTGGTATTTGGGGACAAGGGATTGCGGAATATGCCGATCTCAAAATTAAAATGTTCCCTGCAAAAGGCGCATTGCTCGTAATGGGCCATCGCATTAATAAACTTGTGATTAACCGCTGCCGTAAACCTGCTGATGCGGATATTCTCGTACCTGGCGATACAATTTGTGTTATAGGAACAACATCTAGCCGCATTCCTTATGATCAAATTGATAATATGGAAGTAACGCCAGAGGAAGTGGATATTCTTTTCCGTGAGGGAGAAAAACTTGCACCGAGCTTACGTCATACTCGCGTATTACGTGCTTATGCTGGGGTGCGACCATTAGTTGCGAGTGATGATGATCCATCAGGTCGAAATGTGAGCCGTGGTATTGTACTACTTGACCACGCAGAGCGTGATGGCTTAGATGGCTTTATTACAATCACTGGCGGTAAGTTAATGACTTATCGTTTAATGGCTGAATGGGCGACTGACCTTGTTTGTAAAAAACTCAATAAAACGGCTCGTTGTGTTACTGCTGAACAGGCTCTACCAGGTTCGACTGAAAGCCGCCAAGAAACTAATCAAAAAGTTATTTCATTACCAAGTACTATTCGTTATTCTGCCGTATATCGTCACGGTTCACGGGCTACTCGTTTGCTTGAAAAAGAACGTTTAGATCGTTCAATGGTTTGCGAATGTGAAGCGGTAACAGCGGGGGAAGTTCGTTACGCTGTTGATGAACTGGATGTAAATAATCTCGTCGATTTACGTCGTCGCTCCCGAGTTGGAATGGGAACTTGTCAAGCTGAACTCTGTGCTTGTCGTGCTGCAGGACTAATGAATCGTTTTGAAGTGGCAACACCACGTCAATCAACCACTCAACTTTCTGCTTTTATGGAAGAACGCTGGCGTGGTATTGAACCAATTGCTTGGGGGGAAGCTATTCGCGAAGCCGAATTTACTTCTTGGATGTATGGTAGCGTATTAGGTTTAAATGATGTGAAACCGCTTGATGAACAAGCACAACAAGGGACGGATAGCAATGAATTTTGATGTAGCCATTATTGGCGGTGGTTTGGCGGGTTTAACCTGTGGCATCGCCCTTCAACAATGCGGTAAACGTTGCGTGATTATCAACAACGGTCAAGCAGCCATTGATTTTGCATCTGGCTCTTTAGATTTATTAAGCCGTATGCCATCAACGACATATGGGGAAAGTCGCGCGGTAGAAAATTTAAAAGAAAATATCACCGCACTTCGTAATGAATTACCTGCCCACCCTTATAGTTTATTGGGTGCTGAGAAAGTGCTTGCTAAAGCACAAGATTTTGAACGTTTAGCCAATGAATTACATCTTGATTTAATTGGTTCTACGGAAAAGAACCATTGGCGTGTAACAGGCTTAGGCAGTTTACGCGGTGCGTGGCTTTCGCCAAATAGCGTGCCAACTGTGCAAGGCAATGAACTTTTTCCGCATAAACGTATTGCGGTGCTTGGTATTGAAGGTTATCACGATTTTCAACCTCAACTTTTAGCGGCAAATTTGGTGTTAAATCCACAATTTGAATATTGTGAAGTAACAAGTGGTTTCTTGAATATTCCACAATTAGACGAGCTTCGTAAAAATGCCCGAGAATTCCGTAGTGTGAATATCTCTCAACTTCTAGAACACAAACTCGCTTTTAAAGATTTAGTGAAAGAAATCATAGAATCATCGCAAGGTGCAGAAGCGGTATTTTTACCTGCTTGCTTTGGTTTAGAAAACCAAGAATTTATGACCGCACTTCGTGATGCAACTAAACTTGCATTATTTGAATTACCAACGCTGCCACCATCATTGCTCGGTATGCGCCAACGTATTCAATTACGCCATAAATTTGAATCCCTTGGTGGTTTAATGATTAATGGCGACAGTGCATTGAATGCAACATTTGAAGGAAATAAAGTACGTTGTATCAATACTCGTTTACTCGAAGATGAAGAAATTACTGCAGATAATTTCGTACTAGCTTCAGGAAGTTTCTTCAGTAAAGGGCTTATTTCCGAATTTGATAAAATTTATGAACCTGTTTTTGAATCCGATATTATCGGTGTTGAAGGTTTCAACCAGAAAGATCGTTTCACTTGGACTGTTCATCGCTTTGCACATCCACAACCTTATCAATCAGCAGGCGTAGCAATTAATGCTCAATGCCAAGTGCAAAAGTGCGGTCAATTTTTAACGAATTTATATGCCGTCGGTAATGTGATTGGTGGTTTTAATGCCCTTGAGCTTGGTTGTGGTTCGGGTGTCGCAGTTGTAACTGCCTTGGCAGTGGCAGATGAAATCTTAGCGAAATAAGGGGGAATAATATGGATAATAATATTCAACGACTCATTGATAGTGCAAAACAATCCCTTAATTCGCCTGAAAGCCATAAATATATCGACGAAAGTTTTGAAAGCTGTATTAAATGTACGGCTTGTACTGCTGTTTGTCCGGTTTCACGCAACAATCCGCTTTATCCAGGGCCAAAACAATCAGGGCCTGATGGCGAGCGTTTACGCTTAAAATCTGCTGAACTTTATGATGAAGCACTTAAATATTGCACCAACTGTAAACGTTGTGAAGTGGCGTGTCCGTCTGATGTGAAAATTGGCGATTTAATTGTACGTGCGCGTAATAATCACTTAGCGCAGTCTAAAAAACCGTTAATGAATAAATTGCGTGATGCGATTTTAAGTAACACAGATGTAATGGGTAAAATTAATACTCCACTTGCTCCCATTGTGAACACCATTACGGGTCTGAAAGCCACTAAATTTATGTTGGAAAAAACACTTAAAATCAGTAAAGAACGTACTTTACCTAAATATGCGTTTGGTACATTCCGTAGCTGGTATATGAAAAATGCGTTACAAGACCAACAAAAATTTGAGCGAAAAGTAGCATATTTCCACGGTTGTTATGTTAATTATAATAATCCACAGCTTGGCAAAGAATTTCTTAAAGTGTTCAATGCAATGAACATTGGGGTAATGTTATTAGAAAAAGAAAAATGCTGTGGCTTACCATTAATGGTAAACGGTTTTCCTAATCGCGCTCGTAATATTGCACAATTCAATACCGATTATATAGGAAAAATGGTAGATGAAAATGGAATAGATGTGATTAGTGAGGCATCAAGTTGCTCGCTTAATTTACGCGACGAATATCATCATATTTTAGGTATCGATAACGCCAAAGTCCGTCCGCATATCCATATGGTAACCCCATTTTTATATCAGCTTTTCAAAGAGGGTAAAACATTACCGTTGAAACCACTCAAACTCCGAGTGGCTTATCACACTGCTTGTCACGTAGATAAGGCGGGCTGGGCACCTTATACTTTGGAAGTGTTGAAAAAAATTCCTGGTTTAGAAATCATTATGTTACCTAGCCAATGCTGTGGTATTGCGGGGACTTACGGTTTTAAATCAGAAAACTATGAAATTTCACAATCTATTGGTAAAAATCTATTCGATAATATTAACGAGGGTGGATTTGATTACGTTATATCTGAATGTCAAACCTGTAAATGGCAAATTGATATGTCATCTAACGTGACCTGTATTCATCCATTAACTTTACTTTGTATGTCGATGGATGCTTAAATAAGAAAAATGCACGTTGTAATTAACGTGCATTTTTATGATTAATTTTATCTATGAAAAAACCGACTTTATATTGATAAAGTCGGTTTTTAATTCAGTTCAATTTAACATTAACCTGCAACAGCAATACGTTTCATATCTGTCATATAACCACGTAATTCTTGACCGATTAATTCAACAGGGTGGTTACGAATTGCATCGTTTACATCGCGTAAGGTAATGTTATCGATTTCCGCTGCTGGAGTTGGCTCGCCCAAGTCACCTTTTTGAAGGTTAGGGATAATTTCTTTTGCAAGAATTGGGGTTGCTACGTTAGAGAATAAATAGTTACCATATTCTGCGGTATCTGAAATTACTACGTTCATTTCGTATAAGCGTTTACGTGCGATGGTGTTCGCAATTAATGGTAATTCATGAAGTGATTCATAGTAAGCTGATTCTTCATAAATACCGCTTGCAACCATCGCATCAAAGGCTAATTCTACACCAGCTTTAACCATTGCAATCATTAATACACCGTTATCAAAGTATTCTTGTTCGCTAATTTTGCCATCATATTTTGGTGCATTTTCAAAGGCGGTTTTACCTGTTGCTTCACGCCATGCGAATAAATCTTTATCGCCATTTGCCCAGTCTGCCATCATGGTTGCAGAGAAGTGACCGCTGACGATGTCATCCATGTGTTTGTAATATAAGAAACCAAGGCTTTCTTTGATTTGTTCAGCTAGTTCAAATGCACGTAATTTTGCACTGTTTGATAGGCGATCCATCATTAATGTGATACCACCTTGTTTTAACGCTTCGGTAATGGTTTCCCAACCGTATTGGATTAATTTACCTGCGTATGCAGGATCTTTACCGTCTGCCACTAATTTGTCATAACATACGATAGAACCTGCTTGTAACATACCGCAAAGGATAGTTTGCTCACCCATTAAGTCGGATTTTACTTCTGCCACGAATGAAGATTCTAAAACACCTGCTTTATGACCGCCAGTTGCAGCAGCCCATGCTTTTGCGATCGCCATACCTTCGCCTTTCGGGTCATTTTCAGGGTGAACCGCAATTAATGTTGGCACACCGAAACCACGTTTGTATTCTTCACGTACTTCAGTACCCGGGCATTTTGGTGCAACCATCACAACAGTAATGTCTTTACGAATTTCTTCGCCTACTTCAACAATGTTGAAACCGTGTGAATAACCAAATGCAGAGTCTTTTTTCATTAAAGGCATCACATCAACAACTACTTTAGAGTGCTGTTTGTCTGGCGTTAAGTTTACGACTAAATCTGCAGTTGGAATTAATTCTTCATAAGTACCCACTTTAAAACCATTTTCGGTTGCACGTTGGAATGACGCACGTTTTTCTGCAATTGCTTCAGGGCGTAAGGCATAGCTAATATCTAAGCCAGAATCACGCATATTCAAACCTTGGTTTAAACCTTGTGCACCACAGCCCACGATAACGATTTTTTTGCCTTTTAAGAAGTTTGCTTCATCTGCAAATTCTTCGCGATCCATAAAACGACAACGACCTAATTGGTCTAATTTTTGACGTAAATTTAAAGTGTTGAAATAGTTAGCCATTTTTTGTCCTTAATTGTGTAAGGTTGATAATTGTATGATGTTGTGTTTGCATATTTTTTTGTTGTGGTTTGATTATAGGATTTTTTATGATTGCGTAAAGTGATATTATGGGAATGTAATGTTGCGATTTGTGCAATCATGTTGTTTTTTTGTGGATTGGTATCGTATTTCGCTCGATGAGCGACCTACTTTCTTTTACTCGTGTAAAAGAAAGTAGGTCGCCATCGGCGAAACCCGAAATTAAATAAAATAAAAGAAGAAATTATGGAATTTACTGACCTACAAATATTCATTCATCTCAGTGACACAAAAAACTTTGCTAAAACCGCCACCCAAAACCACATGTCCCCCTCCACACTTTCCCGTCAAATTCAACGATTGGAAAACGAGTTAGGGAAGACACTTTTTATTCGTGATAATCGGCAAGTCAAACTTACTGAATATGGCGAGAAATTTTTGCAATTTGCTAAAACAGAATGGCAAAACTGGCAACAATTTAAACAACAACTTCAAGATGAATCCGATGAACTTTGCGGTGAAATTAAACTTTTTTGCTCTGTAACCGCATCCTATAGCCATCTTCCACAGGTGCTTAAACAGTTTCGCCAGCGTTATCCTAAAGTGGAAATTCAACTGACTACGGGTGATCCAGCGTTAGCACTAGAGTTAATTCAAGCACAACAAGTCGATCTCGCACTTGCGGGCAAACCGAATAATCTGCCGTCTAGTGTAGTGTTTCATAAAATAGATGATATTAGTTTGTCCCTAATTGCCCCACGGGTGGCTTGTTTGGCGACACAATTACTGCAAGAAAAACCAATTGATTGGCAGCAAATGCCTTTTATTTTCCCTGTTGAAGGACACGCTCGGCAGCGGATTGAACAATGGCTACGAGAGAAACAAATTAAACATCCGAAAATTTATGCCACTGTTGCGGGGCACGAAGGAATTGTGCCGATGGTGGGATTAGGATTTGGATTAGCAATGTTACCTGATGCAGTAATTGACAGCAGCCCAATGAATAACCAAATTTCCAAACTCAATCTTGATAAGCCTATTGAGCCTTTTGAATTAGGTATTTGCACCCAAAAAAGAAATCTCGAACAGCCCCTAGTCCGTGCATTTTGGGCGATGTTAGAATAGAATAAATAATGGTTTAAAATAAGGATTTCTTATGTTTAAAGGTATTCTCGTTTCATTATTAGCCTCTTTTCTATTTGGCTATATGTATTATTTTTCTACGTTACTCAAACCTTTGAGTGGTACAGATATTTTCGGTTATCGGATGATATTTACTTTTCCTTTTGTCCTGTTGTCCGTCACATTATTTAAACAAAAAGCGGCTTTAATTGAACGTTTAAAACGCATTCAAAAACGACCGCACTTAGCATTGTCATATTTACTTTGCGGATTATTAATGGGCTTTCAAATGTGGCTTTTTCTTTGGGCTCCGAATAATGGCAGTTCATTAAGTGTATCTTTTGGTTATCTACTTTTACCAATTGTAATGGTGGCAGCAGGTCGCGTGTTTTTTAAAGAACGCATTTCAACATTCAAATTTATTGCAGTTATCATTGCAACATTAGGCGTAATTTCTAATATTGTGTTAAAAGGCGGTCTTTCTTGGGAAGCCATTGTTATCTGTTTAGGTTACACCGCGTATTTTTCTATCCGAAAAGCGTTAAAAAATACCGATCTTGCTTCCTTTTGTTTAGAAATGTTAAGCCTTATTCCTGTCAGTATTTATTTTGCTTTACAAACAGATTTCGCGACAGTACAAAAAACCAATCCGTTTATTTGGGGGTTGCTTGTATTGCTAGGATTAATCAGCGGTACTGCGTTAATTGCCTATGTAATAGCCAGTAATATGCTTCCTATGAGTTTACTCGGTCTGCTTGGTTATGTTGAAACTATTATGATGCTATGCGTATCATTTTTGATCGGAGAACAAATTGATAGCGAAAGCTACCCACTTTTTATTTGTTTAGTCATCGCGATGATTCTTGTTATGATTGATGGCGTGTACAAACAACACGCAAAAAGAAGTTTATAAATGTCATTTAAAGAAATAATCCCACAGAAAGCTTGGGAAATGATGCAACAAGGCGCGATATTAGTCGATATTCGAGATAATATGCGCTTTGCTTATTCACATCCTAAAGGTGCTTTTCATTTAACCAACCAAAGTTTTTTGGAATTTGAAGAGTTAGCCGATTTTGACTCGCCTATTATTGTGAGTTGTTATCACGGCGTGAGTAGTCGAAATGTAGCGACTTTTCTCGTGGAACAAGGCTATGAAAATGTATTTAGTATGATTGGCGGATTTGATGGATGGTGCAGAGCAGAATTGCCGATTGATACCGCTTACTAACCCATTTCATCAAAAACATATAAGATATAAAAAAGTGCGGTAAAAATTTACCGCACTTTTGTTGTTATTCTAATTAACTGAAAATTAGTTTTTTGCTGCTGCCGCTGCTTTTACAATTACTGCAAATGCAGGAGCTTTTAATGATGCGCCACCCACTAATGCACCGTCGATGTCTGGCTGAGTAAATAATTCAGCGGCATTTGCATCATTTACAGAACCACCGTATTGGATAATCACTTGCTCTGCCACGGCTTGAGATTTGGCAGCGATGTGACCACGGATAAATGCGTGAACGGCTTGCGCCTGTGCTGGGGTCGCTGATTTACCAGTACCGATCGCCCAGATTGGTTCGTATGCGATCACTGCACCATTGAATGCTTCTACACCTAATGCGTTGATTACTGCATCAATTTGACGTGCACACACTTCTTCTGTTTTGCCTGCTTCATTTTCTGCTTCCGATTCACCGATACATAATACTGGCACTAAACCTGCTTTTTTAAGTGCGGCAAATTTTTTCGCGATAAATTCGTCGCTTTCTTTATGATAAGTGCGGCGTTCAGAGTGTCCAATAATGATATATTTTGCCCCGAAATCTTTTAACATTTCAGTTGAAATATCGCCAGTAAATGCACCTTTTACGTTCACATCAACGTTTTGTGCGCCTAATTGAACCACACTTTTACCGCCACAGCTGCAACCACAACCAGAAAGTGCTGCTTCAGCCGTACCTAAATACATAACGGGGGGGGCAATTGCTACATCACAACCTGTTACATCATGTAATTCTGCTTTTAATCCCTCGATTAATTCTTTGGTGAACGCTTTGGAACCGTTTAATTTCCAGTTACCCATAACTAAAGGACGACGTACCATTTTTGTTTCTCCATAGTTGATAAAATTAACTTGCTTACTATACCAAAATTTCACCACGATTCTTTGCAGAAGATCATAAAATTAAAAAAATTCTCATAGAAAGATGATTATCTTGTGCTAAAAAGCTACAATTACCTGTATGGAACCAATAAAAAATAACCAATTATGAAACTTTTCAAAGCTGAACAATGGAATATTGACGTGCTTCTTCCTCTTTTTGAAGCCTATCGCCAAGCCTATGGACAAGCAGAGAATCCAGAACGCACCTTGGCTTTTTTAACTAATCGTATGCGTTTTAATGAAAGCCTGTTTTTTATTGCGGTGGATGAAAATGAAAAGGCTATTGGCTTTGTGCAGCTTTTCCCTCGCCTTTCTTCTTTACAATTACAACGCTATTGGCAAATTACCGATATTTTTGTGTTAGAACATCCTCAACAAACAGAAATTTATGCGGCGTTGATTTCTAAAGCAAAAGACTTTGTACATTTTACGCAATCAAATCGTTTAGTAGCGGAATTAGCGCAAAATCAATATTCAATGTTGGAATCGGAAGGGTTTAAATTGAACCCAAAAGAACGTTTATTTGAATTGAGTCTGTAATGCTAACTGCGTTAAATCGTTATTGGGATTATTTGCGGATTGAACGCCAAATGAGCCCTCACACGCTCACCAATTATCAACATCAACTTGATGCCATCATCAAAATCTTAGCACAACAAGACATTCATGCTTGGGCACAAGTGACACCCAGCGTGGTGCGCTTTATTTTGGCGGAAAGCAAAAAACAAGGCCTAAAAGAAAAAAGCTTGGCTTTACGTTTATCCGCATTGCGTCGATTTCTCAGTTTTTTAGTGCAACAGGGAGAATTGAAAGTAAACCCTGCCACAGGTATTTCCGCACCAAAACAAGGCAAGCATTTACCGAAAAATATGGATGGCGAGCAAGTTCAACAGCTGCTTGCAAACGATAGCAAAGAGCCGATTGATATACGTGATCGTGCGATTTTGGAATTAATGTATAGTTCAGGTTTACGTTTATCTGAATTACAAGGCTTAGATTTAAACAGCATTAATACCCGAGTGCGGGAAGTGCGCGTTATCGGGAAAGGCAAAAAAGAGCGTGTAGTGCCGTTTGGGCGTTATGCTTCGCATGCCATTCAGGAATGGTTAAAAGTGCGGTCGTTATTTAACCCAAAAGATGAGGCGTTATTTGTTAGCCAGCTTGGAAATCGCATTTCTCATCGAGCCATTCAAAAACGTTTGGAAACCTGGGGCATTCGCCAAGGCTTAAATATCCACCTCAATCCGCACAAACTGCGTCATTCCTTTGCGACGCATATGTTGGAAGCTAGTTCTGATTTGCGTGCGGTACAAGAATTGCTCGGGCATAGTAACCTTTCCACCACACAAATTTATACCCACTTAAATTTTCAACATTTAGCGGAAGTGTATGATCAAACACACCCAAGAGCAAAAAGGAAGAAATAAAAAGTGTTATA
The DNA here is from genome assembly GCF_049823435.1 of Haemophilus sp. HN_Hi16. Taxonomy (NCBI): domain Bacteria; kingdom Pseudomonadati; phylum Pseudomonadota; class Gammaproteobacteria; order Pasteurellales; family Pasteurellaceae; genus Haemophilus; species Haemophilus sp. HN_Hi16. Next base: position 200,287 of record NZ_CP187500.1, on the reverse strand, counting down.
TAAAAAGAGAAACTATTAAATGATGAAAGATTAGAGTGTGTCAATGAGACGTAAAGTGAGGATTGCTGAATATTGGAAATGAATTGTGTAAGTTTGGTAATAGTGAAAGCTCTATTTTTTAGCGTCATTTATATAATGTATTTATGAATTTCCTTTTTGAAGAGTTTATATTTTGTGTGATAAGCAAAGTTTTCCGTGTTGAGATGGTTGGGGATAGTATTTTTGGAAAAATAGGAAGTATGTTTGAACATAAATCTTATTGTTTTATTTTGAATGCAAACGTTTGCTTTGTTCGTTATAATGCGTCCGTTTTTTTACTTTTCTTTTATACGGAACTGCAATATGACTGTCAAAACCTTTCGTGGCTCGCCTGCGCTTTCTGAATTTCGTTTAACTCAGCTTCAACAAAAATGTCAGCAATATCAATTGCCTATTACGTCAGTTTACACAGAGTATTTGCATTTTGTTGAACAAAAAACATTGCTTGTAGAAGATGAAATCGTTAAATTACAAGCATTGTTGCATTATGGATCAATGTTTTCTGAACTCAAGCCCACAGAATATTGTTTAATTGTGACTCCACGAGTGGGGACAATTTCCTCTTGGTCTTCAAAAGCGACAGACATCGCTCACAATTGTGGTTTGTCAAAGGTAAATCGTATTGAACGTGGTATAGCCTATTATTTCAATATTGAACGTAATTTAACCGAAGCAGAATTGGCTACGCTGAAAGATTTATTACACGACCGTATGTTAGAAACCGTGTTAAATCACGAAACAGAAGCAGCCTTGCTTTTCACTCAACAAGAACCTAAAGCATTAACCACCATTGATATTTTAAATGGTGGTCGTCAAGCATTAGAACAGGCGAATATTGCCTTGGGCTTGGCGTTGGCAGATGATGAGATGGACTATCTAGTCGAAAACTTCACGGCCTTAAACCGCAATCCACACGACATCGAACTTTATATGTTTGCACAAGCAAATTCGGAACATTGTCGCCATAAAATTTTTAATGCCGATTGGATTATTGATGGCAAAAAACAGGATAAATCGCTGTTTAAAATGATCAAAAATACCTTTGAGCAAACGCCTGATTTTGTGCTTTCTGCTTATAAAGATAATGCTGCAGTAATGGAAGGTTCGAAAGTTGGGCGTTGGTTTCCTGATCCAGATGGACAATATCGTGTTCATCAAGAAGATGCGCACATTTTAATGAAAGTAGAAACTCATAACCATCCCTCTGCCATTTCGCCATTTCCCGGTGCGGCAACAGGTTCGGGCGGAGAAATTCGTGATGAAGGGGCAACGGGGCGTGGAGCAAAACCCAAAGCGGGTTTAACAGGTTTCTCGGTGTCTAACCTCGCTATTCCAAACTTTGAACAATCTTGGGAAAATCCATTGTCTAAACCAAATCGCATTGCTTCAGCCTTAGAAATTATGATAGATGCGCCTTTAGGCAGTGCGGCATTTAATAATGAATTTGGTCGTCCAGCATTATTGGGGTATTTCCGTACTTATGAAGAAACAGTAAACAGTTTTGCTGGTAAAGAAGTGCGTGGTTATCACAAGCCGATTATGTTGGCGGGCGGAATCGGTAATATTCGTGGCGAACAGGTTCAAAAAGGCGAAATTCCAGTTGGAGCTAAATTGATTGTGCTGGGTGGGGCAGCGATGAATATCGGTTTGGGCGGTGGCGCTGCTTCTTCGATGAATAGTGGAAAATCAAAAGAAGATTTAGATTTTGCTTCTGTTCAACGTGAAAATCCAGAAATGGAACGCCGTTGCCAAGAAGTTATTGACCGCTGTTGGCAATTAGGGGAAGAAAATCCAATCCTGTTTATTCACGATGTGGGGGCGGGTGGTTTATCTAATGCAATGCCTGAATTGGTACACGATGGCAAGCGTGGAGGAAAATTTGATCTGCGTTCTATTCTTTGTGATGAAAAAGGTATGTCGCCATTGGAAATTTGGTGTAACGAATCGCAAGAACGTTATGTATTAGCGGTTGCGCCAGAAAAACTCGAATTATTTACCGCACTTTGTGAGCGTGAACGAGCCCCTTTTGCAGTGATTGGCGAAGCAACACAAGCAGAACATTTAATCTTGCACGATAGTCATTTCGATAATAATCCAATTGATTTACCAATGAATGTGTTATTAGGTAAAACGCCTAAAATGACACGTGAGGTTTCCTCAAAAACGGTGGAAAATCAACCGATTACAACGGAAAATATTCAATTAAAAGAAGCATTCCATCGTGTATTACGTTTACCTGTTGTCGCAGAAAAAACTTTCTTAATTACTATTGGTGATCGCTCGGTAACAGGAATGGTAGCCCGTGATCAAATGGTGGGGCCTTGGCAAATTCCTGTATCTGATGTGGCAGTTACTACAGCTTCATTAGATAGCTATCACGGTGAAGCAATGGCAATGGGCGAACGCTCTCCAGTTGCCTTGCTAGATTTCGCGGCTTCTGCTCGTTTAGCGGTGGCGGAGGCGATTACTAACATTGCAGGCACCCATATTGGCGAGATGAAACGTATTAAACTTTCTGCTAACTGGATGAGTGCAGCAGGTCACACAGGCGAAGATGCAGGACTTTATGAAGCAGTAAAAGCTGTGGGCGAAGAACTTTGTCCTGCGTTAGGCTTAACTATTCCTGTGGGTAAAGATTCAATGTCGATGAAAACCACTTGGATCGACAATGGCGAACAAAAATCAGTGACCGCTCCACTTTCATTAGTAATTTCCGCTTTTGCTCGTGTAGAAGATGTACGTAAAACGCTTACGCCACAACTTCGTATCGACAAAGGTTTATCGCGTTTATTATTAATTGATTTAGGCGAAGGCAATAATCGATTAGGTGCGACCGCACTTGCTCAAGTGTACAAACAGTTAGGTGACAAGCCTGCCGATGTGGTAAAGGTTCAACGCTTAAAAGATTTCTACAACGCAATGCAAATTTTAGTCGCAGAAAGAAAATTACTTGCCTATCACGACCGTTCGGACGGTGGTTTAATCACAACTCTTGCAGAAATGGCGTTTGCTGGGCATTGTGGGGTAGAAGTGGATATTTCCGCCTTAGGCAACAATGATTTAGCGGTATTATTTAACGAAGAATTGGGGGCGGTTATCCAAGTTGCTGACAGCCAATTAGAATGCGTGCGTGAAGTGTTAAATGCTCACAATTTGCTTGGCATTACCCACGAACTTGGTACGGTAACTGCTGATGATCGCTTTGAGATCAGCCGCGGCAGCCATAAATTATTCAGCGAAAAACGCTCTGAATTACGTAGTATTTGGGCGGAATTAACTTACCAAATGCAACGCTTACGCGATAATCCAGATTGTGCTGAGCAAGAATTTATGGTGAAGAAAAACCCTGACGACAAAGGTTTATCCGCATTTTTGACTTACGATGTGAACGAAGATATTACTGCACCATTTATCAATAAAGGTGTAAAACCAACCATTGCAATTTTGCGTGAACAAGGTGTAAATAGCCATTATGAAATGGCAGCAGCATTTGATCGTGCAGGCTTTAATGCAATTGACGTGCATATGTCTGATTTAATGACTGGCCGTCGCAATTTAGCTGAATTCAATGCAATGGTTGCTTGTGGCGGTTTCTCTTACGGGGATGTGCTTGGCGCAGGGGGTGGTTGGGCAAAATCCATCTTATTTAACCCGAAATTACACGAGCAATTCAGCCAGTTTTTTATCAATCCAAACACACTGACCTTAGGTGTATGTAATGGTTGTCAAATGATCTCTAACTTGGCGGAAATTATCCCAGGTACAGAAAACTGGCCGCATTTTGTACGCAACAAATCTGAACGCTTTGAAGCTCGTGTGAGTTTAGTGAAAATTAATGAAGTGGCTTCAGTTTGGTTTGCAGGAATGGCTGGCTCACATATGCCCATTGCGGTTTCCCACGGGGAAGGGCAAGTTAAGTTTAAATCAGCTGAACAGCTTGTAGGCTTAAAAGCACAAGGCATCATTGCTGCACAATACATCGACAATAACGGTAACTCTACCGAACTATATCCTGCCAATCCGAATGGCTCTGTGGAGGGCATTACTGCAATTACAAATCTTGATGGGCGAGTTACTATTATGATGCCACACCCTGAACGCGTGTTCCGTGCTGTGAGTAACTCTTGGCACCCCGAAAACTGGACAGAAGACGGTGCGTGGATGAGATTATTCAGAAATGCAAGAATGGTATTTTAGAGAAATAAATGGACTTGAACGCTAAAAAAGTGCGGTGGAAATCTAGCAGATTTTCACTGTGTGCGTTACTTTTAAAACGGAATTTACGTATTTGTAAAATGAATAGGTAGGGGTATAATTATCTACCATAACTAAACAAATCACATCGTTTACGATTTGTCTTTTTATAAATAAATATTTTATGAAGGTGGAATTATGTTAATCACATTAACACATATTAATAATAACTTGATAATAAGAAATGAAATTTTAGATAGTCTTGGCAAGCAAGCAAGCAAGCAAGCAAGCAAGCAAGCAAGCAAGCAAGCAAGCAAGCAAGCAAGCAAGCAAAGAGTGACTTAAATAGTACATCACAAAGCAAACAAATTATTCTTCAAGAAATAAATAAGGTAAAAGAAAAGAGAACAATATTAGAAAAAATAATAAGATTGTTTACTAAACATAAAAGAATTACTGCTAAACAAAATAAGCAGAAATTTATCGTTCCATTTAAATAACTATGGAGAGATTATGTTTATTACACCTATCTTCGTTATTAATCTAGAAAAATCTACAGATCGAAAAGCTTATATGCAAGCACAGTTTGAACAGTTATTTTCGAATAATTTAATACAAGAAATTCACTTTTTTAATGCTATTTATGGAAAATCAAATCCAAATTACCCATTGTTTCAACGTTACAATGAAAATAAGCGGTTGAATGCAAAGGGGTATCCTTTAACCTTGAGTCAATTAGGCTGTTATGCGAGCCATTATTCTATGTGGGAGAAATGTGTAGAATTAGATTACCCTATTATTGTATTAGAAGATGATGCTAAATTTAAAAATAATTTCTTAGAAGTACTTGATTTTATTAATAGCGATAAAAATACGTTTGAATTTTTCTGGTTACAACCTGATCGTTTGAAAAATAAAAGAAAATTGATCTCTAATTTCGGTAATCTTTCGATATATCAATTTAGTAAAGGATTCGCTGGTGCTACAGGTTATTATTTAACTCCCCAAGCAGCAAGGAAATTTTTAACACAAAGCAAGGAGTGGTATTTAACCGTGGATGTGACAATGGATCGTTTTTTTGAGAATAAAGTGCCACCTTATGCAATAGTACCATTTTGCTTAGAAGATGATGGCGAGATAGAATCAACTATTTATGAGAAACAAAAGAAATAGAAATCATTAAAAATAGTGATTATGAGAGAGTTGTTTAATCTAAAAACTAATATTAAAAGACGTATTTATAACTTATTCCATTGATAAATTGATATAGTAGACAAAGCAGTTGTTAATGTTTATTTTTAAATATTAGCAACTGTTTTATTTTGGAACTCCACGTAATAATCCTACAGGCTCAAAAGGTCCCATTGAGGTTGGCGCAGGCATTTCGCTGAATAATAAAATAAATGGCTTGGGCGGAATAACTTTTTCATTTCGCCATAAATTTCCCATTCCGACTAATTGAATATCTTCGGGTAAATTACGAAGTCCTGCTTGTAACACCGCAATGGTATTTGGACGAGGATGTCCTATCGCAATCGCGGTACCATGTTTCCTTGCATAGTGAATTGCTGCTTTAAATTGACGCTGAACGTCTGCGAATTCGTTACTATCATCTAAAAATATATGGCGATCTAATGAACGCACGCCTTGTTCTTTTGCTATTTTTCCTGCGACAGATTTTCCTATTGTTCGACTATCTAAAAAGAATAAATGTTTTTCTTGAAGTGCGGTCATTAAATAAGTCATTAATTGGGGATCGGCCGTTGCTGCACTGCCCATATGATTGTTCATACCGATGGCATCACGTACAATATTTTTAGCGGTATTAACGCGATCATTTACTTGTGCCGCAGACATTCCTAAATGTAATCCACCGTCTTCGATTTTAATTGCACTAATTGGTTGCATCGGCATATGAATTAAAATGTCTCTGCCTTGAGATTTTGCTTCTTGGTTACGTACTCGAGCATAGGGTGCGGCAGGAATAATTGCTACGGAAATTTCACGTGGCATTGCAAAAACAGCTGCATCTTCTTTGGAATGATAGCCTACATCATCAATGACAATCGCAAGTTTGCTTTGAGCAAAAGAAAAAGAGGCATAAAGTGCGGTAGAAAAAATGATGAAATTTTTTACCGCACTTTTTATCAGAATATTCATCAACGAACCCACCCTGCAGGATTTACTGGCGTTCCTTTACGGCTAATACCAAAATAAAGCGCAGAACGTGATATTTCCCCTGTATTTCCTACTTGAGCAATAACCTGCCCTGCAGAAACAAGCTGACCAGCCTTCACTGACACCGCTTGATTGAAGCCATATAAACTTAAATCAGTTGCGCCGTGTTTAACAATAACCATATAACCATAACCATTTAAATATCCCGCTAAAATAACGCGTCCAGCTGCAATTGCTTTAACAGGCGTGCCTGCTGATGCGCCAATTACCATACCTTTCCAACGTACTTCGCCTGCTTGGATAGAACCAAAAGTATGCAAAATTGAACCAGAAACTGGTGAGGAATATTGTTTTTTTGCTGCCCCTAAACCGCTTGTACTATTAAGTAATTGTCGTTCTTGCACAGTTGGTTGATAAGGTTTTGATGTTCGTTTTTCTTCAGCTTTTTGGCGTTGCGCAAGTGCCTCTCTTTCACGTTTTTCTTGTTCGCACGCTGCTTGTTCTGCTCGTTGAATTTCTTGACGAAGTGCTTGTTCGTTTGCTTTTAATGCATTCAATTTATCTTGATCTAGGGCTAAATTTTTATTGAGTTCATTCAGCGTAGATTGATGCTCTTGCTGTGCTTTTTGCAATGCTTGTTGTTGTTTTTTTTGTGTGGAAAGTTGATTTCGGTGGTTTTTTTGTTGAGCGAGAATCGCCTCTTTTTGTACTGCAATTTGTGCTTGCGTTGCTTTTAAATGATCAATCATTTCAATCCGAACTTGATTTAAATGCTGATAATAAACTTTCATTCGCTCTGCTTTTGTTGGATCTTGGGCAAACATTCGTTCAATCAGCGATGGATTAATGCCTGAACGGTAAATTATATCCATTTGTTTAGCTAATCGTTTTTTTTGCTCACGTTCCTGTTTTTCTAATTGTTTGAGCTGCTTATCTGCATCGGCAATTTGCTTACGAATTTCCTTTAAACTTATTTCTGTTTCAAGCAGTTTGCCCTCAACACTGTTAATTTTACTCTCGTGTTTTTTTAAATTCGCTTGCAACTTAGCTTGCTGAAGTTTTTGCTTCTCAATTTTAGATTCTTGTTGCTTAATTTGTTTTTGAATTTGATTGAGATCTGAAGATTGGCTGACAGGCGAAAATATTAATAAACCGCAGCTTAAAAGTGCGGTTAATAATAATGATGTTTTTTGATTAACGCCTAAACGCAACATAATTCATCCTAAATCCGTAAAACTCGCAAATCTTATCATATTTGTGAAAAGGCGAAAAAGTTTGATGGTTATTTTTTGCTAAAGATCAGGAAATCATCCCTTTTAACTTTTAAAGCTAAGGATTTTTTGCTATAAAATGTGCGTTCTTTTTATTTGAAAACATTAGGAGATTCTTATGGAATTAGTATTTATCCGTCACGGTTTTAGTGAATGGAATGCGAAAAACTTATTCACGGGTTGGCGTGATGTAAATTTAACAGAACGCGGCGTAGAAGAAGCAAAAGCAGCGGGTAAAAAACTGTTAGACAAAGGTTATGAATTTGACATCGCATTTACCTCTGTTTTAACTCGAGCAATCAAAACTTGTAATATTGTATTAGAAGAATCCCATCAATTATGGATTCCCCAAGTGAAAAACTGGCGTTTAAATGAACGTCACTACGGTGCTTTGCAAGGTTTAGATAAAAAAGCGACTGCGGAGCAATACGGTGACGAACAAGTTCATATTTGGCGTCGTTCTTATGATATTTCTCCACCAGATTTAGATCCACAAGATCCAAACTCTGCACACAATGATCGCCGTTATGCTAATGTTCCATCTGATGTTGTGCCAAACGCAGAAAATTTAAAATTAACATTAGAACGCGCACTTCCATTCTGGGAAGATCAAATTGCGCCGGCAATGCTTTCTGGCAAACGTGTTTTAGTGGTTGCTCACGGTAACTCACTCCGTGCGTTGGCAAAACATATTATTGGTATTTCTGATGCTGAAATTATGGATTTTGAAATTCCAACAGGTCAGCCTTTAGTTTTAAAACTTGATGATAAATTAAATTACGTAGAACATTATTATCTTTAATTAAGTTCAACGTATTGTAGTGCTAGCTTTATAAAACAAACCCCCGCAAATTGGCGGGGTTTTTAAACAAGTCCAAATTATTTTGTGCTTGGAATTTTGAAACGGCTGTTGAAACGCTCAACACGACCACCAGTATCAACAACACGTTGTTTACCAGTGTAGAATGGGTGGCAGTTACCACACACATCAAGGTTGATGTCTTTGCCTAAAGTTGAACGTGTTTTGATCACATTACCGCAAGAACAAGTCGCAGTAATTTCTTTATATTCTGGATGAATACCTTGTTTCATAGAAAACCTCAAAATGAAGCCACGCCGCTATAGGAACTTTCTCCCTACACCGCGTGAGTGAATAATACGCCATAATTGGCACCAAATAGGTTGCGAATTATACTGAAAAAATACAGATAAACAAGCTCTATTTTCGTGTAAAATCATCAGCATTTTTTACCGCACTTTTCTTTTTATGTTAGCAAAATCTTCCATCAATGCGCCATTTGCCAAATCTGTTTTAGCTTGGTATGACAAGTTTGGGCGCAAGCATTTGCCTTGGCAGCAAAATAAAACGCTTTATGGTGTATGGCTTTCTGAAGTGATGTTGCAACAAACGCAAGTTGCGACGGTAATTCCTTATTTTGAGCGGTTTATCAAAACATTTCCAAATATCACCGCACTTGCCAATGCTTCACAAGATGAAGTGTTACATTTATGGACGGGCTTGGGCTATTATGCACGAGCGCGTAATTTACATAAAGCTGCTCAAAAAGTGCGGGATGAATTTAATGGAAATTTCCCAACAAATTTTGAGCAAGTTTGGGCATTATCTGGAGTGGGACGTTCGACTGCTGGTGCCATTTTATCTTCTGTTTTAAATCAGCCTTATCCAATTTTAGATGGTAATGTGAAACGTGTGTTGGCGCGTTATTTTTCTGTTGAGGGATGGAGTGGCGAGAAAAAAGTAGAAAATCGCTTGTGGACATTAACGGAGCAAGTAACACCTACAGCGCGTGTGGCAGATTTTAATCAAGCAATGATGGACATTGGTGCAATGGTTTGCACGCGAACTAAGCCCAAATGCGATCTTTGTCCGTTAAATATTGATTGTTTGGCTTATAAAAATGCAAACTGGGAAAAATTTCCAGCTAAAAAACCTAAAAAAGTGATGCCAGAAAAAACTACCTATTTTTTAATTTTGTCGAAAAATGGCAAAGTATGTTTGGAACAGCGAGAAAACTCGGGATTATGGGGCGGATTATTTTGTTTTCCACAATTTGAAGATAAAGCCTCGTTGCTTCGTTTTTTAGCCCAAGAAAAAGTCACGCATTATCAAGAATGGTCGAGTTTTCGACATACATTCAGCCATTTTCATTTAGATATTCATCCAATTTACGCCGAAATGGAGAGTACTTTATGTGTGGAGCAGGCTAATTTGGACTGGCGAAAAGTGATGGAAAGTCCAAAAGAATACCAATCAAACCTATCAAGTGCGGTCAAATATTGGTATGATCCGCAAAATCCTGAATCGATCGGGCTGGCTCAGCCTGTGAAAAATCTTTTAATACAATTTGTAAGGAATCATTATGGCAAGAACAGTATTTTGTGAATATCTCAAAAAAGAAGCGGAAGGCTTAGATTTCCAACTTTATCCGGGAGAGTTGGGCAAGCGTATTTTTGATTCAGTAAGTAAACAGGCTTGGAGCGAATGGATTAAGAAACAAACGATGCTTGTGAATGAAAAAAAACTTAATATGATGAATGCAGAGCACCGTAAATTATTAGAACAAGAAATGGTTAATTTTTTGTTTGAAGGTAAAGATGTTCATATTGAAGGCTATGTTCCACCATCAAATTAGTTATCTATCCTACAATGAAAAAATATTTATTATTGGCATTGTTGCCTTTTTTGTATGCTTGTAGTAACTCACTGAATCAAGGTATTAACTATGATGAAGCCTTTGCTAAAGACACGCAAGGGTTAGATATTCTCACTGGGCAATTCTCGCATAATATTGACCGCATTTGGGGCGTAAATGAATTGTTAGTGGCAAGCCGTAAAGATTATGTGAAATATACAGATTCCTTTTATACGCGTAGCCACGTGAGTTTTGATGAAGGTAATATCGTTATTGAAACCCAGCGAGATCTAAATCGTTTACATAATGCGATTGTTCATACCTTGTTAATGGGTGCTGATGCAAAAGGTATTGATTTATTTGCTTCTGGCGATGTGCCGATTAGCTCTCGCCCATTCCTTTTAGGGCAGGTTGTGGATCATCAAGGGCAACAAATTGCTAATCAAGTTATCGCAAGTAATTTCGCCACTTATTTGATTCAAAATAAATTGCAAACACGTCGATTACAAAACGGGCATACTGTGCAATTTGTCTCTGTTCCTATGATTGCAAACCACGTAGAGGTGCGTGCACGAAAATATTTACCATTAATTCGTAAAGCTGCACAACGTTATGGTATCGATGAAAGTTTGATTTTGGGTATTATGCAAACGGAATCAAGTTTTAACCCATATGCGATTAGCTATGCCAATGCCATTGGTTTAATGCAGGTGGTGCCTCACACTGCGGGTCGAGATGTATTTACAATGAAAGGCAAAGGTGGACAGCCATCAACGCGTTATTTATATGATCCTGCAAATAATATTGATGCTGGCGTGTCTTATTTATGGATTTTGCAAAATCAATATTTAGATGGTATTACAAATCCAACCTCAAAACGTTTCGCAATGATTTCTGCATATAATAGTGGTGCAGGTGCAGTGTTACGTGTTTTTGATAATGATAAGGATATGGCGATTTACAAAATCAACCAAATGTATCCAGAGCAAGTTTATCGCATTCTAACGACTGCTCACCCATCATCACAAGCTCGCAATTATTTGTTGAAAGTAGATAAAGCACAGAAAAAATTTCGTGTAAGACGATAATTGAATTTTTTCAGATAATCAAAATGCTCGTTGGCTAACACCATCGAGCATTTTTTATTAAAAAAGTGCGGCAAATTTTAAAATAGTTTTTATTATTTCGTTGTTTTAATAAACATATTGATGATTAACTATTCAAATGAAATGTTTTTTCCATTTTTTTTGAATTTAGTTATTGACCGAAAACCGAAAAAATAGTTTAATACGCCCCGTTGTCAGGCAGTAGCCAATAACGATAACGCCTCGATAGCTCAGTCGGTAGAGCAGGGGATTGAAAATCCCCGTGTCGGTGGTTCGATTCCGCCTCGAGGCACCATTTCCTCCTTAGTTCAGTCGGTAGAACGGTGGACTGTTAATCCATATGTCGCAGGTTCGAGTCCCGCAGGAGGAGCCAAATTCAAAGAAACCGCTAAATAAATTTAGCGGTTTTTTGCTTTCTATTATTATTTGTTAAAGTCTTTAATAAATAATTTAGATGAGAAATATTAATCTGATGATTGTTTGATTGTGCTAATTTTTACCGCACTTTTCAATTAATTTTCTTGTTTTTTCACTTCATCCCACAACAAATCTAACTCAATAAGTGGCACATCATTAATTTGCTTGCCTTGTTGTTGAACCGCTTGTTCTACTGCTCGAAAACGACGTTCAAATTTTAAATTTGCTTTCCGCAATGCATCTTCAGGATCACATTTTAAGTGGCGAGCAAGATTGACAGTTGCGAACAATAAATCGCCGATTTCTTCTTCCACTTTATTTTGTTCAATCGAAGTACGGTTAATTTCAGCTTGAACTTCTTTTAATTCTTCCCGCACTTTGTCAAATACGGGTGAAATTTCTTCCCAATCAAACCCTACTTTTGAACAACGTTTTTGTAATTTTGCCGCTCGCGTAAGAGAAGGAAAAGCACGAGGCACATTATCTAAAATAGAGGTTTCTTCACTTTTACCTTGTTTTTCTTTGGCTTTCATTTCGTTCCAACGGGAAAGGGCTTCTGTTTCGTCCCCCGCTTTTGCATCACCAAACACGTGAGGATGACGGCGCACAATCTTTTCAGCGACATCTTGCAACACATCGTCAAAAGTAAAGTATTTATCCTCTGTAGCAAGCTGGCTGAAGAAAACGACTTGTAACAATAAATCCCCTAATTCTTCGCGTAAGTTTGGTATGTCTTTTTTCTCAATCGCTTCGATTACTTCGTAAGTTTCTTCCGTTAAGCAAGGAATCATGGATTGATAATTTTGTTTTAAATCCCAAGGGCATCCGCCATTTGGATTACGAAGTTGGGCAATGAGTTGAATAAAATCTTGAATGGAGTAGCGCATAATTTTATTTCCTTTGATGGAATGTTTTGGATAGTATAACGAAGGATAAAAATGGTGCAAATACCATCGCTTTTTAGGCGTATTTTCTTTATACTTTGCGCATTAAAACATTATTGATAAAGCTGGGAAAAATGGAAAAAATTATTATCGACCACGATCGTTTTCTTCGCACGATTTCGCGTATTTCTCACGAAATTATTGAAAAGCATCAATCTTTGGATGATCTTATTATTGTTGGGATTAAACGCCGTGGTGCGGAAATTGCTGAATTATTACAACGTCGAGTTGAAGAATTAAGTGGTATAAATTTACCCTCAATGGAGCTGGATATCACTTTTTATCGCGATGATTTAACTTTGGTGGATCAGGAAGATAAAATGCCAGTTTATAGTGGTTCATCACAATATTTGAATATTCAAGATAAAACCGTCATTTTGGTTGATGATGTGTTGTTTACTGGTCGAACCATTCGAGCGGCAATGGATGCACTGACTGATTTTGGACGAGCGGCAAAAATTGAATTAGTGATTTTTGTTGATCGTGGTCATCGTGAATTACCAATTCGTGCTGATTACGTAGGTAAAAATGTGCCAACAAGTCGTGATGAACTTGTCCAAGTTCGCACTGAAAAACAAGATGGCAGTTACGAAGTCGTTATATTAGGGAAATAAATTTTGTCTATTGTGAACCTTCAGTAGAATTGTTACTCTAACCAACGTTATTGACTCTTTTTTGGATGAAATGAAAATGAAAAAATTTGTTTTAAGATCTTTTTTATTGGCTGCTTTGGGATGTGTCGCTTTCGTTTCTATGGCACAAGCGGAGGAACGTGTTGTAGCAACAGTGGATGGTATTCCTGTATTAGAAAGTCAAGTACGTGCGAATATGGGTAAAAAAGGTGATCGCCAAAGCGCGATTGATAAAATTATTGATGATATTTTGGTGCAAAAAGCAGTTCAAGAATCGGGAGTCAAAATTGATCCTCGTGAAATTGATCATGTTGTGGAAGACACCGCAGCTAGAAATGGCTTAACTTATGGTCAATTTTTAGATGCACTGGATTATCAAGGTATTTCATTAAATGCATTTCGTCAGCAAATTGCCAATCAAATGATGATGGGGGCTGTACGCAACAAAGCTATTCAAGAAAGCATTGATGTGACGCGTGAAGAAGTTGTCGCACTCGGTCAAAAAATGTTAGAAGAAGCGAAAGAAAAGGGTACGGCACAAAAAGTTACAGGTAAAGAATATGAAGTTCGCCATATTTTGTTAAAACTTAATCCATTGTTAAATGATGCTCAAGCAAAAAAACAATTAGCTAAAATTCGTTCTGATATTATTGCAGGTAAAATAACTTTTGCAGATGCGGCTTTAAAATATTCTAAAGATTATTTATCGGGGGCGAATGGCGGTAGTTTAGGTTATGCGTTCCCAGAAACTTATGCACCACAGTTTGCGCAAACTGTTGTGAAAAGTAAACAAGGTGTGATTTCTGCACCATTTAAAACTGAGTTTGGTTGGCATATTTTGGAAGTAACTGGCACACGTGATGGCGATCTTACATCAGAAGCCTACACCCAAAAAGCATATGAACGTTTAGTAAATACTCAATTACAAGATGCGACGAACGATTGGGTCAAAGCATTGCGTAAAAGAGCGAATATTCAGTATTTTAATAAATAACAAAGTATCAAAAACAAAGGGGCTTAATTGCCCCTTTTGTTGTTTTTTATTTTCTCTTTCTTATACCTTATGAAGAAATTTTTAATTGCGATTTTACTTTTAATTTTGATTTTAGCGGGCGTGGCTAGTTTTGGTTATTACAAAATGACTGAATTTGTAAAAACACCAGTAAATGCGCTGGCAGATCAACTTTTAACTATTGAACGTGGCACAACAGGTTCAAAATTAGCCGCACTTTTTGAGCAAGAAAAATTAATTGATGATGGGAAATTATTACCTTATTTGCTTAAATTGAAACCCGAGCTAAATAAAATAAAAGCAGGGACTTATTCTCTTGAGAATGTTAAAACTGTGCAAGATTTACTGGATTTGCTTAATTCAGGTAAGGAAGTGCAGTTCAATGTAAAATGGATTGAAGGAAAGACCTTCAAGGATTGGCGAAAAGATCTCGAAAATGCACCGCACTTGGTGCAAACCTTGAAAGATAAGAGTAACGAAGAAATTTTCTCATTACTTGATTTGCCAGATGTCGGTCAAAATCTTGAACTAAAAAATGTGGAAGGTTGGCTTTATCCTGATACTTATAACTATACGCCTAAATCGACAGACTTCGAGTTACTTAAGCGATCGGCTGAGGGAATGAAAAAGGCGTTAAATAAGGCTTGGAGCGAGCGTGACGAGGATTTACCTTTAGTCAATCCTTATGAAATGTTGATTCTGGCGTCTATCGTAGAAAAAGAAACGGGCATTGCTGCTGAGCGAGCAAAAGTGGCATCGGTATTTCTCAACCGCTTAAAAGCAAAAATGAAATTACAAACGGATCCAACGGTAATTTATGGGATGGGCGAAAATTACAATGGTAATATTCGCAAAAAAGATTTAGAAATGCCAACGCCTTATAATACGTATGTGATTGATGGATTACCGCCAACGCCAATTGCTATGCCAAGTGGCAGTTCGTTACAGGCTGTTGCGCACCCAGAAAAAACAGATTTCTATTATTTTGTGGCAGATGGTTCTGGTGGGCATAAATTTACCCGCAATTTGAATGAACATAATAAAGCGGTACAAGAATATTTACGTTGGTATCGCAGCCAGAAAAATGCCAAATAAAAGTGCGGAAGAAAATATGAAAGGAAAATTTATTGTCATTGAAGGCTTGGAAGGTGCGGGGAAAAGCTCCGCTCATCAGTCTGTTGTGCAAGTTTTGCATGAACTGGGGATTAAAGATGTGGTGTTTACTCGCGAGCCTGGTGGAACGCCATTGGCAGAGAAATTACGCCATCTAATTAAACATGAAACCGAAGAACCCGTGACAGATAAAGCAGAGTTATTAATGCTTTATGCAGCACGTATTCAGTTGGTGGAAAATGTGATTAAGCCTGCTTTAATGCAAGGAAAATGGGTAGTGGGAGATCGTCACGATATGTCATCTCAGGCATATCAAGGTGGCGGACGTCAATTAGATCCGCATTTTATGCTTACTTTGAAAGAAACCGTATTAGGCAATTTTGAGCCAGATCTCACAATTTATTTGGATATAGATCCAATTGTTGGTTTAGCGCGAGCTCGTGGACGTGGCGAGTTAGACCGTATTGAACAAATGGATTTGGATTTTTTCCATCGTACTCGAGCAAGTTATTTAGCATTAGTAAAAGATAATCCAAAAGCAGTAATGATTAATGCAGAGCAGAGTATTGAACTTGTTCAAGCTGATATAGAAAGTGCGGTTAAAAATTGGTGGAAATTAAACGAAAAATGACCGCACTTTATCCTTGGCTAATGCCAATTTATCATCAAATTGCTCAAACCTTTGATGAAGGTTTGGGGCATCATGCTGTGCTGATTAAAGCGGATGCTGGTGTAGGTGTAGAACGTTTATTTGATGCACTTACACAGAAAATAATGTGTGTGGCTCAAGGCGATAAACCTTGTGGTCAATGCCATTCTTGTCATTTAATGCAAGCCCATAGCCATCCAGATTATCACGAGTTAAGCCCGATTGACGGTAAGGATATTGGCGTTGATCAAGTACGCAATATTAATGAAATTGTTGCTCAACACGCACAACAAAACGGCAATAAAGTGGTGTATGTGCAAGGGGCGGAACGTTTAACGGAAGCGGCTGCTAATGCGTTATTGAAAACATTGGAAGAGCCTCGTCCAAATACTTATTTTTTGCTTCAAGCGGATAGTTCAGCTAGTTTGTTGGCAACTATTTACAGTCGTTGCCAAGTGTGGAATCTGTCCGTGCCTAATGAACAAATGGCTGTTGATTGGTTGAAATCAGAAAGTGCGGCTGAAAATCAGGAAATTTTGACCGCACTTGCGATGAATCTTGGGCGACCGCTTTTAGCCTTAGAAACGTTACAACAAGGGCTGATTGAACAGCGTAAAAACTTCTTACGTCAATTTTGGGTGTTCTATCGCCGACGTTCGCCATTGGAATTGCTTCCGTTGTTTGACAAAGAACGCTATGTTCAGCAAGTGGATTGGATCTTGGCTTTTCTTTCTGATTGTTTAAAACATAAACTTGAAATTGATAGCTATCGACAAGTGGCTGATCTCGGGCGTGGTATTGAACAATTCAGCGATGAGCAAACTGCTCTTGGTTTATTACAAGCAATCAAAATTGTGCAAAAAGTGCGGTCAGATTTGCTTACAATTAATGGTGTGAATGTTGAATTAATGCTATTAGATGGCTTGACGCGATTAGTCACAGAAGTGTTTAAGGGTTAATTATCAATTTACCCAAGGTACAAATTAGGAAAATAATTATGTTTATTGTTGATTCTCACTGTCATTTAGATGCGTTGGATTATGAAAATTTACATAAAAATATCGCGGATGTGGTGGAAAAAGCGCGCGCACGTGATGTGAAACATTTGCTTGCCATTGGTGTAACCTTAAGCCGTTTTGAGCAGGCTTATGACTCTTTACGGGAATTTAATAATGTCTCCCTTGCTTGTGGTGTGCATCCACTGGATTTTGAAGAAGAACCTTATGACGCAGAACGTTTATTGCGTTTGGCGCAAGATCCGAAAGTGATTGCGATTGGCGAAATTGGATTAGATTATTATTACAGCTCAGACAATAAAGCGGCACAACAAGCGGTGTTTGGCAGCCAAATCGATATTGCAAACCAATTAGATAAGCCTGTAATTATTCATACACGTTCGGCAGGCGATGACACCATTGCAATGTTACGCCAACACCATGCTGAAAAGTGCGGTGGCGTTATTCATTGTTTTACGGAAACCATGGAATTTGCGAAAAAAGCGTTGGATCTAGGTTTTTACATTTCTTGTTCTGGTATTGTAACCTTTAAAAATGCCGAAGCGATTCGTGAGGTTATTCGTTATGTACCAATGGATCGCTTATTGGTGGAAACGGATTCGCCTTATCTTGCGCCAGTGCCTTATCGAGGAAAAGAAAATCAACCCGCTTATACGAGAGAAGTTTGTGAATATGTGGCAACCTTAAAGGGCGTTTCTGCCGATGCGTTTGCTCAAATCACTACAAAAAATTTCGAGCGTTTATTTAAAATTCGTGTAGAATAAATGAACAGTTCTGACAAGGGAAAAGTATGCGAAAGTTTTTTAAATATTTCTTATTTATTGTTGTTTTTTTATTCCACGGTTTTATGTTTTCTGTGGTGAATTATGTGTTCCCCCATTATGATGTGACACGTGTTACTGGCGTAGAAGTTAAACGTGTTGATAAAGATGGGCCAATCACCAAATCGAATCCAGCTAATGGCCCAACACGTGATGTGTATTACATCAATACGCAAAATGACGATGGCAAAATTATGGTGTATCGCAATGAAGATACGCGTTGGGGTTTCCCGTTCTACTTCAAATTTGGTTCAGCCAATTTACAGGCTGAAGCGCAGGCTTTGGGGAATGACAACAAACTTGTGCAAATTAAATACTATGGTTGGCGTATTACGATGATAGATGAATATCGCAATGCAACTTCAATTAAAGAAATTACTGTTGATGATACACCAAGCAATCCGATTGTTTCGTGGATTTTATATGTATTCTTGCTGGCGACATTATTTTTGTCTATCCAATTTATTCGCGGCTGGTTTGACAGCGACAAGTAATCTCCCAAACGGCCGCAAAGTGCGGTCGTTTTCTTTTATATTTTTGAGTAATGATTATGGAATTATTTCATACTATTTTGGCAATTGTGGCTTTAATTTTAAGTAGTGCAGTTGTTTCTTCTGCTGAAATTTCTCTAGCGAGTTCTCGCAAGTTAAAATTGCAATCTCTTGCGAACGAAGGCGACGTGCGTGCGCTTCAAGTGCTTAAATTACAAGAGCATCCTGGTCGTTTTATTACGGTGGTTCAAATTTTGTTGAATATGGTGGCGATTTTGGGTGGGGGAATTGGCGAAAGTGCGCTAAGTCCTTACATTGCAGATATTTTAAATCGTTCTTTTGAAGGAAGTTGGATTGAGCCAACCGCCTCTACAATCGCTTTTATATTAGTGACTTGTTTGTTTATTTTATTTGCTGATCTTATTCCAAAACGTATTGCCATTACTTATCCTGAAGTGGTGGCTTTGCGCGTTGTGGGTATTATGAAT
This sequence comes from Haemophilus sp. HN_Hi16, assembly GCF_049823435.1. Taxonomy (NCBI): domain Bacteria; kingdom Pseudomonadati; phylum Pseudomonadota; class Gammaproteobacteria; order Pasteurellales; family Pasteurellaceae; genus Haemophilus; species Haemophilus sp. HN_Hi16. The sequence goes on along the minus strand of NZ_CP187500.1, from coordinate 181,262 downwards.
TTTAGTATGTATGTGTTTAAACCGCTTGTGTGGTTATTTGATACGCTTGCTAATGCCTTTTTCCGTCTATTTCGCATTTCTACTGTGCGTGAAGATGGCATGACCTCTGAAGATATTTTCGCCGTAGTTGAAGCAGGCGCAGAAGCTGGTGTGTTGAAAACTCAAGAGCATTATTTGATCGAAAACATTTTCGATATGCAAGCCCGTACAGTAACTTCCACCATGACAACCCGTGAAAACATCGTATATTTAGACCGCACTTTTTCTCGCCAAGAAGTCATGGATACGCTTTCTCGTAATTCTCATTCTAAAATTGTGATTTGTGACAATGGCCTTGATAAAATCTTAGGTTATATCGAATCCCATACCTTGCTCACAATGTATTTGCAAAATGAAAATGTGGTGCTCACAGATCCTAAACTACTCCGTAAAGCATTATTTGTGCCTGATACGCTTTCTCTTTACGAAGTGTTGGAATTGTTTAAATCTACTGGCGAAGATTTTGCCATTATTGTGAATGAATATGCTCTTGTGGTGGGTATTGTTACACTAAATGATGTGATGAGCATTGTTATGGGGGAATTGGTTTCTAACGAAGAAGAATATATTGTGAGCCGTGATGAAAACTCGTGGCTGATTGATGGCGCAACGCCATTAGAAGAAGTTACTCGAGTATTAGATATTGCTTATTTTCCCGATGAAGAAAACTACGAAACCATCAGTGGTTTTATGATGTATATGTTACGTAAAATCCCGAAAAAAACCGATTCTGTGGTTTACGGAAAATACAAGTTTGAAGTGATTGATACAGAAAACTTTAAAATCGATCAGATTTTGGTGTCTTTAGTTAAAGAGCAGGAGTAGAAGTGCGGTAAATTTTTATCCATTTTTCTACAAAATTATGTTATAAAACCATAAAAATATGAGGTTAAATATGGAACTAAGACAACAAATTCCAACGGGCTGTATTAAACAATTCGGGCAATTTGGCGTGCCTTATGTGGTTGGCGAGGTTGCGGAATTTTTGCCAGATGGCGATGCGTTGGTAAATATCACATTGTTACAATCTGGAGAAAAAGATATTTATCGCTTATCTCACTTACTTGAAGATCCCGAAGCTGAATAAGGAAAACTATGTACGCGATTGCTTTTGATTTAGTTGTAAAAGACACTCAAGATTATCATCCAAAAGGTGTTCAGCAGGCTTATACAGACATTGGTGCGGTTTTAGCAAAATTTGGTTTTGTTAGAACACAAGGAAGTTTATATACCAATACAAATGAAGATATGGCAAACCTTTTTCAGGCAATGAATTCGCTAAAACAGTTGGCGTGGATTTCTCAGTCGGTACGAGATATTCGTGCTTTTCGTATTGAGCAATGGTCTGACTTCACTGACTTTATACGAAGTTAAGCATTTGTTTAAATGGGGCTTATAGGCTTCCTTGCTTAATCCCACGCAGCCAGTATAATGGCTGCGTTTTTGTTGATTCTCAATTAGGTATGACTATGTTTAAAAAAACCTCTGTTTTATTTTTTACCTTAATATTGGCAGGTTGTTCTTCTTGGTCGTCTATTACTAATTATGTTCCATTTATGGGGAATGATAAAAAAGTGATTGATTTAGATAAGGATAAAATCGATCAGAAATCCTATGCAGCAGCTTATGAAGCGACAGTGGCGACATATAAAGGTCGCGTGAATGAAAATTTCTTTGTAGATAATTTTGCAAGTGGTGCGAATGACTGGTATTTAGGTCGTATTTTAGTTCCTGTGAAACAAATTCAAGATAAACTTTACACTGGCGGACATGATTCTGATGTATATGCTTATTATAGTGGCGTGTTACATGCGGAAGCATTGCAAGCTAATCTTAAACGTTTAAGTGTAAGCTGTTGGGAAAAAGTAGATTCGCAAAGTATGGCTCAAGGTATTTATGATGCGATGCGTGATTTACAAAAAGGCGAAGCTCGCGGAGAAAATGATGAATATATTGTGCAAGGTAGTGAGGCGCTGCTGAAAGCCTGTACATCTAAATAATTGTTTTTCAATAAGCTGCTGGTCGATTTGTTTCATCCGCAGCTTTCTTTTTAAATTATTAAGGAGCAAGAATGTTAGAACTTTCGGAAAGCAACATTCATTTAAATGCTAACGCAGCTGATAAACAACAAGCAATTGAAATGGCAGCGTCCGCATTAGTTCAAGCAGACAATGTGGAAAATGGTTATTTGCAAGGAATGTTAGCGCGTGAGTTGCAAACCTCTACCTTTTTAGGCAATGGTATCGCGATTCCTCACGGCACCTTGGATACTAGTTCGATGGTAAAGAAAACGGGCGTGCAAGTGTTTCAATTTCCTCAAGGCATAGAATGGGGCGAGGGCAATATTGCTTATGTCGTGATTGGTATTGCGGCGCGATCTGATGAACATTTGTCTTTGTTACGCCAACTTACTCAGGTTTTGAGCGATGAAGATACCGCAGCGAAATTAGCAAAAATAACTGATGTGGATGAATTTCGCACGATTTTAATGGGCGAGATAATTGAGCCATTTGAAATTCCTGCTGCCAATATCAGTTTAGACGTAGATACCCAAAGTTTATTAACTTTAGTTGCGATTAATGCGGGGCAATTACAGGTGCAAAGTGCGGTAGAAAATCGCTTTATTTCTGAAGTGATTAATAATGCGGCATTACCGCTTGGCAAAGGATTATGGGTAACGGATTCTGTCGTAGGAAATGTGAAAAATGCCTTAGCATTTAGTCGTGCCAAAACGATCTTTAGCCACAATGGCAAAGCCGTAAAAGGCGTGATAACTGTTGCAGCTGTCAGTGATCAAATTAATCCAACTTTAGCGCGTTTATTAGATGATGAGGTTCAAACAACCTTGCTCAATGGTAATTCAACAGAAATTTTGACCGCACTTTTGGGTTTAGCGTGTGATGTTAAAACTCAATCCGTAGAAGGTGCTGTTGTAGGAACTTTTACAATTCGTAATGAACACGGTTTACATGCTCGTCCAAGTGCAAATTTGGTTAATGAAGTGAAAAAATTCACTTCTAAAATTACTGTGCAAAATCTTACTCGTGAAAGTGAAGTCGTCAGTGCAAAAAGCTTGATGAAAATAGTTGCACTTGGTGTAACGCAAGGGCATCGCTTACGTTTTGTGGCTGAAGGAGAAGATGCCAAACAAGCGATTGAATCATTGGGCAAAGCGATAGCCAATGGCTTGGGCGAGAATGTTTCTGCAGTGCCACCGTCTGAACCCGATACCATTGAGATTATGGGCGATCAAATTCACACATCTGCGGTAACAGAAGATGATAATTTGCCAGCAAATGCCATTGAGGCCGTGTTTGTGATTAAAAATGAGCAAGGTTTGCACGCTCGCCCAAGTGCGATATTGGTAAACGAAGTGAAGAAATATAATGCTTCCGTAGCAGTTCAAAATCTTGATCGTAATTCTCAATTAGTCAGTGCTAAAAGCTTGATGAAAATTGTGGCATTAGGCGTAGTGAAAGGGACTCGTTTACGTTTTGTTGCGACGGGCGATGAAGCGCAACAAGCTATTGACGGAATCGGTGCTGTAATCGAATCGGGTTTAGGGGAATAGTATGGCAAACGTCGTAACAATTACCTTAAATACCGCTTATGATTTAGTCGGGCGTTTAAAACGTATTCAACTTGGCGAAGTAAATATCGTAGAAACGCTGGGCTTATTTCCTGCAGGGAAAGGCATTAATGTTGCAAAAGTACTAAAAGATTTAGGCGTTGATGTTGCAGTCGGTGGTTTCTTGGGCGAGGATAATTCAGCTGATTTCGAGCAAATGTTTAATCAGCACGGTTTGGAAGATAAATTCCACCGTGTTGATGGCAAAACGCGTATCAATGTAAAAATTACCGAGACTGAAGCGGATGTGACAGACTTAAATTTCTTGGGATATCAAATAAGTCCACAAGTTTGGCAACAATTTGTGACGGATTCTTTGGCTTATTGTTTAGATTATGACATTGTCGCAGTTTGTGGCAGTTTACCTCGAGGTGTGTCTCCTGAATTGTTTGCTGATTGGTTAAATCAGCTTCATAAAGCTGGTGTAAAAGTGGTGCTTGATAGTAGCAATGCTGCGCTCACCGCTGGATTAAAAGCGAAACCTTGGCTAGTAAAACCCAATCATCGAGAACTTGAGGCTTGGGTTGGTCATCCATTAAATCGTCTTGAAGAAATTATTGCCGCTGCACAGCAACTCAAAGCGGAAGGCATTGAAAACGTGATTATTTCAATGGGCGCAAAAGGTTCTTTATGGATTAATAATGAAGGAGTGCTCAAAGCAGAACCACCAAAATGTGAAAATGTAGTGAGTACCGTTGGGGCAGGGGATTCCATGGTAGCAGGCTTAATCTATGGTTTTGAAAAAGGTTTATCGAAAGCAGAAACCTTAGCTTTTGCTACGGCTGTGTCCGCTTTTGCAGTGTCTCAAAGTAATGTTGGTGTGAGTGATTTGAGTTTACTTGACCCCATTTTAGACAAAGTACAAATAACGATGATTGAAGGATAGTATGAAGTTATTTTTAACCCAATCAGCTAATGTAGGCGATGCGAAAGCCTATTTATTACATGAAGTTTTTCGAGCGGCTGCGCAAAAAGCGAATGTTTTTATTGTAGAAACACCAGCCGAAGCAGATCTTGTTCTCGTATTTGGTTCTGTATTACCAAATAACCCTGCTTTAGTTGGTAAAAAAGTCTTTATTATCGGTGAAGCTATCGCCATGATTTCTCCTGAAGTAACGCTGGCAAATGCCTTAGCCAATGGGGCAGATTATGTTGCACCGAAAAGTGCGGTAAGTTTTACGGGTGTTTCTGGTGTAAAAAATATTGTTGCGGTAACTGCTTGTCCAACTGGCGTTGCACATACGTTTATGTCTGCCGAAGCGATTGAAGCCTATGCGAAAAAACAAGGTTGGAATGTAAAAGTTGAAACCCGTGGTCAAGTTGGGGCTGGCAATGAAATTACTGCAGAAGAAGTCGCGGCGGCTGATTTGGTATTTGTTGCAGCAGATATTGATGTGCCTTTAGATAAATTTAAAGGTAAACCAATGTACCGCACTTCAACAGGATTAGCCTTGAAGAAAACCGAGCAAGAATTTGATCAAGCATTTAAAGAAGCCAAAATTTTTGATGGTGGAAATAATTCGGAATCGAAAGAAGAAAGCCGTGAGAAAAAAGGTGTGTACAAACACTTAATGACTGGTGTTTCTCATATGTTACCGTTAGTGGTTGCGGGTGGGTTGTTGATCGCGATTTCCTTTATGTTCAGTTTTAATGTAATTGAAAATACAGGAGTTTTTCAAGATCTTCCCGATATGTTGATGAATATCGGCGGAGGTGTGGCGTTTAAATTAATGATAGCCGTGTTTGCTGGTTACGTTGCATTTTCTATCGCTGATCGTCCAGGGCTTGCAGTTGGTTTGATTGCTGGGATGTTGGCAAGTGAATCGGGTGCAGGGATTCTTGGCGGTATTATTGCTGGTTTCTTAGCGGGCTATGTGGTGAAAGGGCTGAATGTGATTATTCGATTGCCAGCAAGCCTGACTTCATTAAAACCGATTTTAATTTTACCGCTCTTAGGTTCGATGATTGTTGGTTTGACGATGATTTATCTCATCAATCCACCAGTGGCTGAAATTATGAAAGAGTTAAGTAATTGGCTTACTTCAATGGGCGAAGTGAATGCGATTGTGTTAGGTGCAATTATCGGCGCAATGATGTGTATCGATATGGGCGGACCGGTAAATAAAGCAGCGTACACTTTTTCGGTTGGATTGATTGCTTCCCAAGTTTATACGCCAATGGCTGCGGCAATGGCAGCAGGTATGGTTCCACCAATTGGTATGGCAGTTGCGACTTGGATTGCTCGCAATAAATTCACAGTTAGCCAACGCGATGCAGGGAAAGCATCATTTGTCCTTGGTTTATGCTTTATTTCTGAAGGCGCATTACCATTTGTGGCAGCAGATCCAATTCGAGTCATTATTAGCTCTGTGATTGGTGGTGCGGTGGCTGGTGCGATTTCAATGGGATTAAATATTACATTACAAGCTCCGCACGGCGGATTATTTGTCATTCCATTTGTATCTGAGCCGTTGAAATATCTTGGTGCAATTGCGATTGGTGCTTTATCAACAGGTGTAGTTTACGCTGTCATTAAATCGAAAAACAATGCGGAATAATACCGCACTTTGAATGTAAAAAAGCCGATTCATTTGAATCGGCTTTTATTTTGGAATAGATTTATTTTTCACGATCGTCGATCGTTTGTAGCAAATAATTTCCCTCTGCATCAGCAAGACTGCGGAAACCTACATTTGTGATTTTGTAGGGGTAGTTTGTTCGATAAGTAAAGTTTTCGTGATGATGTCCGTGGAATACTTGCTTAACCCCCATCTTCATTGCCAAATCATTAATTACTTGGAAACCCATCGGATGTGGCTTAGGAGCTTCGTGACAAATCAACACATCCGCTTGTTGGTTTTCTAAGATTTCAATATCTGATGGAAAAATTGACGTGCGATGACGCAAAGGCACACCGCCTCGCCAGATTTTCTCTTGTGGACTATATTGACAATAATGAATAGGATCAAAAAACATGGGGCGATTTGGCGGAATCCAGATTTGCCCGCGGAATACACCGCCTAATCCCGCAATGCGGGTTCCTTGAATATCAACTACGCGATTGTGTAAATTACGTGATTGCCACTCAGAACCCCAAATTGAATCAAAAGCACTAATGGTTTTACTATCATGATTTCCATGAATAAACCAAATATCACAATGTTGTGCGAGTTTATCCAATTCATCTGCTGTCGTGAGCTGTAAATCGCCTAAAATTATCAGTGCGACATTTTCCTGTTCTTTTATAAAAGGGTAAATATGATCATAGCTTCCGTGCGGATCACCAGCAAATAAAATCATTGAGATGTCCCCTTTATAGGAAAAGTTGTGTTTTGTAATTCACTGATTTCTTCTTCATTTAACACTTTCTCAATGACGGCTTTAACTTGGTTATAACGTTCAAGATAACTTGGCGATTCAATCTCTATGTAAGGAACTTTATATTTATCTAACAGTTTTTTGAGTAGTTGTTGAAATTGTTGGCGTTGCTTTTGTGAACCTAAGCTACGCAAGCCATCATCCACCCATTCAGTATTATTTTTAAGCAAAATAGTGACATCGAAAGGATATTCTTTAATCATTGAGTCTAAAAATGGGTGGGCTTTTCCTTCATATTGAATACAGAACGCTTGCGTAGTGATGAAATCCGTATCAATAAATGCAATTTTATGTGCATGGCGAACTGCATAATCAATGTATCGTTGATGACCAAGAGCCATTTGCGGATAATCAGAATATTGCATGGCCTGCTCATTGCCACCTAGCTTTTCAAATACAAATTCACGTCCGTATTCCCACGCGGAAGTGGTATTAAATACGGCGGCTAATTTATTCACAAGCACGCTTTTACCACTGCTCTCTCCTCCTAAAATCGCTACCGTTTTGGCAAAGAAAGGACGAACTTCTTTCGGAATAAATTTCCAATATTGGAATGGTGTCGTACGAATTTTAGTGGCGGACACATTAAAGAAAGTGCGGTCAGGATCGACTAACGAAACTTCTAAACCTAAGTATTTTTCGTAAGGTGCTTTATCTTGAGGTTCGCTACTAAATACGATTGAAGGTTCAAAATGTTTTTCATGAAATAGGGTTTTAACCGCTTCACTCCAAGATTGCCAGCCATTTGGATAACTTGGAATACCGTCTTCAACTAAATGATGAATAAAAATCTGATTTTTTTGATATTTGAAAATTTGCTGCATCCAACGCAAACGATCTTGCACGGTTGGCATACGTTTCATTTTACTATCGTAAAACAATTTCAAATCGCGCTCCGTATCACTACACACGATAACGTGTAGTTCATCGACTTTACTGAACGCTTCATAAATCATATTTATATGACCTGTGTGTACAGGATAAAATTTCCCGAAAATGACACCGACTTTTTTTTCTTTTGCTTTTGACATAATCCGCTCTTGATAGCGTAAGAATTGAGTGTGTTTATTGTAGGATAAATGAAAATATTTTTCACGTTCTGATTTAGTGCCTAGGTATTTTGCGTTATACTTAGCACGCATTCTCAGGGCAGGGCGAAATTCCCTACCGGTGGTAAAGCCCACGAGCGTTTAAAAGTGCGGTCAATTTTTGGCAAATTTTCCCTGCGAAATTGTCCTGACATTCATTTTTAAAGTCAGCAGATTTGGTGAAATTCCAAAGCCGACAGTAAAGTCTGGATGAAAGAGAATAAAACGAATTGGGTTCCCAAATCGTTCATTTTATTTGCATTTCTCAGCCCTGATTCTGGTATTTAATTGAAATCTCAAATTAGGAAATTACTATGAATCAGTCAATTTTATCTCCATTCGGCAATACCGCTGAAGAACGCGTACTTAAAGCAATTAATGCCTTCAAAAAGGGAAATGGCGTATTAGTTTTAGATGATGAAGATCGTGAAAATGAAGGCGATTTAATTTTCCCAGCAGAAACAATCACGCCAGAACAAATGGCAAAATTAATTCGTTATGGCAGTGGTATCGTTTGTTTATGTATTACCGATGAACGTTGCCAACAACTCGATTTACCGCCAATGGTAGAACACAATAATAGCGTAAACAAAACGGCTTTCACTGTAACGATCGAAGCCGCGAAAGGTGTTTCTACAGGCGTATCTGCCGCAGACCGAGTAACTACTATTCAAATGGCGATTGCGGATAATGCACTTCCAACAGATTTGCATCGTCCTGGTCATATATTTCCACTTCGTGCAGCAAATGGTGGCGTACTTACTCGCCGCGGACACACTGAAGCGTCCGTTGATTTAGCGCGTTTAGCAGGATTTAAAGAAGCAGGTGTTATTTGTGAAATTACTAACGACGATGGCACAATGGCTCGCACCCCCGATATTGTAGAATTTGCAAAGAAATTTGGTTATTCTGTGCTTACCATTGAAGATTTGGTTGAATATCGTTTAGCAAATAATATTTAATTTTAGAGAGAAAAGTGTGGTTAAAATTTCTATGATTTTTCACCGCACTTTTTATATTATACTGTTCCACCTTTTTATTTATTTGGGTTACTTATTATGCATAATGCAGCTCAGCACAATTATGTTATCAGTTTAACTACCGAACAAAAACGCCGAAAACACATTACCGAAGAATTCGGTAAGCAGAATATTCCCTTTGCATTCTTTGATGCTATCACGCCTGACCTTATTGAAGAAACCGCTAAAAAATTTAATATTACATTAGATCGTTCTCCTCAAGCCAAGTTATCAGATGGAGAAATTGGTTGTGCATTAAGTCATATTGTCTTGTGGAATTTAGCCTTAGAGAACAATTTAAACTATATCAATATTTTTGAAGATGACATTCATCTAGGGGAAAATGCCAAAGAATTATTAGAAATTGATTATATTTCTGATGATATTCATGTTTTAAAATTAGAAGCAAATGGCAAAATGTTCTTAAAAAAACCACAATCTGTAAAATGTGATAGAAATGTTTATCCCATTACGGTAAAACAATCAGGATGTGCTGGATATACTGTTACAGCGAAAGGGGCTAAATATTTGCTTGAATTAGTAAAAAATAAACCACTTGATGTAGCAGTTGATTCCCTTGTTTTTGAGGATTTTTTACATTTCAAGAATTATAAAATAGTACAACTTTCACCTGGTATTTGCGTTCAAGATTTTATATTACATCCAGATCATCCTTTTGAAAGCAGTTTAAAAGAGGGGAGAGATAGAGTGCACGGAAATCAACGTAAGTTTTCTATTTTAGAAAAAATAAAAAATGAATTTGGACGAGTAAAAATAAAAATGTTCGGAAAACAAGTTCCATTTAAATAACAAAAGTGCGGTTAAAAATCTTATTAAATTTTAACCGCACTTTTTTGTTTATTTTACTTCTGGTAAATTTACCGCACCTTTATAGCCTAATTGTCGCCACGCTTCATAAACCGTTACTGCAACCGAATTAGACAAGTTCATACTGCGGCTATTGGCTGTCATTGGAATGCGGATTTTTTGTTCCAGCGGCATTTCATTTAAAATTGACATCGGAATGCCACGAGTTTCTGGGCCAAACATTAAATAATCCCCAAGTTCAAATTTTACTTGGCTATGTGCTGGACTGCCTTTTGTTGTGAGTGCCAAGAGACGTTGGGGTTTTTCGCTTTCTAAAAAGGCTGCAAAAGTCTTGTGGCGTTTGATTTCCGCAAATTCGTGATAATCCAAACCTGAGCGGCGTAAGCGTTTATCATCCCAAGTGAAACCTAGGGGTTCAATTAAGTGCAAGCGAAATCCTGTATTGGCACAAAGGCGGATAATGTTACCGGTATTTTGTGGGATTTCTGGTTCATATAAAACAATATCTAACATAATTTTTTCTCTAATTCTGATATAAACGATAACTCACCATTCCCGTCGTTTTTTCTTTCAATAACGTCCAGTTTTCAGGAGTAATAAGCGGTTTATCTTTCTCTGTTTCTACGTAAATTAACGCATTGGGTTTTAGCCAATTATTTTCACAAAGTAAACTAATTGCTTGTTCTGCCAAATTAAAATGAAAAGGTGGATCTAAAAACACCACATCAAAGTGCGGTTGATTTTGTGGCTGTTTTAGAAAATCCAAACTACTTTGATTAATTACTTCAGCCTGTTCTGATGAGCATTTGAGTGTTTGTAAATTCTTTTTTAATTGATTGGCAACGGTTTTATCCAATTCTAAAAAAGTCACTTTTTTCGCTTGGCGAGAAAGTGCTTCAAAACCTAACGAACCACTCCCCGCAAAGCCATCTAAACATACAGACTGATGAATGTAAGGCATTAACCAATTAAAAAGCGTTTCTTTCACTCTATCGCCAGTTGGGCGTAAGCCTTCAGAATTTAATACTGGAAGTTTTCGACCTCGCCATAGCCCAGCAATAATGCGAACCTCGCCCTTTGCATTTGGCGTTTGTATTTTTTTCATAAAGATTCGATTTTTATTGAAAATTTTGCTTAGTTTAGACGATTTTTTGCTAGAATGAACGACATTTTTATCGGATTACAGTTAAGAGAGCATTTTATGGCTGAAGAAAATAAAAAAGGCGGATTTTGGGCATCGTTATTTGGGCGTAATAAAAAGCAAGATGAACCTAAAATAGAGCCAATAATTGAAGAAGAAAAGATTAAAGATGTCGAGCCGTCTATTGAAAAATTTGAAGCTAATGATTTAGTCGAAGAAGAAAAAATACAGGAAATTTCAACCGCACTTGAGCCAGTTGCACTTGAGCCAGTCGAAGAAATCATCGAAGCGAAAAATTTAGAAGATGATCTTCAGCCCGTTGTTGAAATTGAAACTCGCGGAAAACCAAGTGAAGGGGGCTTTTTTAGTCGTTTAGTTAAGGGATTACTGAAAACTAAACAAAATGTTGGCGCGGGTTTTCGTAGCTTTTTCTTAGGAAAGAAAATTGATGATGAGTTGTTTGAAGAATTGGAAGAACAACTTTTGATTGCGGATATTGGCGTGCCGACAACAAGTAAAATCATCAAAAATTTGACTGAACATGCAAGCCGCAAAGAATTACAAGATGCCGAGCTTTTATATCAGCAATTAAAAGTAGAAATGGCGGATATTCTTGAGTCAGTAGCACAACCGTTAGAGATTGATAGCACGAAAAAACCTTATGTGATTTTAATGGTGGGCGTAAATGGTGTGGGTAAAACGACGACAATTGGTAAGCTCGCACGTAAATTTCAGGCTGAAGGAAAATCAGTGATGCTTGCGGCGGGCGATACTTTCCGTGCAGCGGCTGTTGAGCAGCTTCAAGTTTGGGGAGAACGTAATCATATTCCAGTTGTTGCGCAAAGCACGGGTTCTGATTCTGCATCGGTGATTTTTGATGCGATGCAATCAGCGGCTGCACGCAATATTGATATTCTTATTGCGGATACGGCGGGTCGTTTGCAAAATAAAAATAACTTAATGGACGAACTGAAAAAAATTGTTCGTGTTATGAAAAAATATGACGAAACTGCGCCACATGAAATTATGCTTACGCTGGATGCTGGCACAGGACAAAATGCCATTAGCCAAGCGAAATTATTTAATGAAGCTGTGGGTTTAACAGGAATTTCACTCACAAAATTAGACGGCACGGCAAAAGGCGGCGTGATTTTTGCCATAGCCGATCAGTTTAAGTTGCCTATTCGTTATATTGGCGTGGGCGAGAAAATAGAAGATTTACGTGAGTTTAATGCCAAGGAATTTATTGAGGCATTATTCGTTCATGAAGAAGAATAAAAAGAATAAGGAAAAATTGTGATTAAGTTCTCAAATGTTTCTAAAGCCTATCACGGTGCAACGCAGCCTGCGTTACAAGGCTTGAATTTTCATCTTCCAGTGGGAAGTATGACTTATTTGGTTGGGCATTCAGGCGCAGGGAAAAGTACATTACTCAAGCTTATTATGGGGATGGAAAAAGCCAACGCAGGTCAGATTTGGTTTAACGGACACGATATTACTCGTTTGTCAAAATATGAAATTCCGTTTTTGCGTCGCCAAATTGGTATGGTTCATCAAGATTATCGTTTATTAACAGATCGTACTGTGGTGGAAAATGTGGCATTGCCGTTGATTATTGCAGGTATGCATCCAAAAGATGCGCATACACGTGCTATGGCATCTTTAGATCGTGTAGGATTGCGTAATAAAGCGCACTATTTGCCACCACAAATTTCTGGAGGGGAGCAGCAACGTGTTGATATTGCGCGTGCGATTGTGCATAAACCTCAGCTCTTACTAGCAGATGAACCAACGGGTAATTTAGACGATGAACTTTCTTTAGGCATTTTTAATTTGTTTGAAGAATTTAATCGTCTCGGAATGACAGTGTTAATTGCTACTCACGACATTAATTTAATTCAACAAAAACCAAAACCTTGTCTTGTGCTTGAACAAGGTTATTTACGTTATTAAGGAATAATCATGAGCCGACCGGATGCATCTGTTTTTGTTCAAACAGCCTATACTTTGCGTGCAGTATGGGCGGATTTATGGCAACGTAAATTTGGCACGCTGCTCACGATTTTGGTGATTGCTGTATCTCTGACGATCCCAACCGTGAGCTATTTAATGTGGAAAAATTTACATTTAGCGACCACACAATTTTATCCTGAAAGTGAATTGACGATTTATCTGCATAAAAACTTAAGTGAAGAAGACGCAAATTTGGTGGTGGAAAAAATCCGCCAACAAAATGGGGTGGAATCCCTTAATTATGTTTCTCGCCAAGAAAGTTTAAAGGAATTTAAAAGCTGGTCTGGCTTTGGCGAAGAATTAGAAATTTTAGATGATAATCCATTACCTGCGGTCGTGATAGTAAAACCGACGAGCGAATTTAATGTGTCAGAAAAACGTGATGAGTTACGTACCAATTTAAATAAAATCAAAGGGGTACAAGAAGTTCGCTTGGATAATGATTGGATGGAAAAATTAACCGCACTTTCTTGGTTAATTGCTCACGTGGCAATTTTCTGTACTGTATTAATGGCGATAGCGGTATTCTTGGTTATTGGTAACAGTATCCGCTCTGATGTGTATAGTAGCCGATCAAGTATTGATGTGATGAAATTGCTTGGTGCAACAGATCAATTTATTCTTCGTCCTTACCTTTATACAGGGATGATTTATGCTGTATTAGGTGGATTAGCCGCTGCAATTTTTAGTAGTTTTATTATCAGCTATTTTACTTCTGCAGTGAAATATGTAACGGATATTTTTGCCGTCCAATTCAGTTTGAATGGATTAGGCGTTGGCGAATTTATATTCCTATTAGTGTGCTGTTTAATTATGGGCTATGTTGGGGCGTGGATTGCCGCGACAAGGCATATTGCGATGATGGAGAGGAAAGAATAATTGGATATCAAAAGAAAAGCGAATTTCTTAAAAGAAATTCGCTTTTTTAGTTAGAAGTGAAATATTTCGCTGTTGTAGTTTAGGAAGTAAATGGTTATAAGCGTTCTACAATCATAGAAATACCTTGACCACCGCCAATACAAAGTGTAGCAAGCCCAAGTTTTTTATCTTTTTCGATAAGATTGTGCAATAACGTTACTAAAATCCTTGCACCACTCGCGCCGATTGGATGCCCAAGTGCGATAGCTCCACCATGAATATTGGTTTTATTCATATCCAAATTGAGATCTTTGCCAACACCTAAGAACTGTGAGGCAAAGGCTTCATTTGCTTCTATCAGATCGATATCATCAAGATTTATTCCTGCTTTTTTCAATGCTTTTTGCGTTGCTGGAACTGGACCTAATCCCATAACAGATGGATCTACCCCACCGCTGGCATAGCTTCTAATTTTTGCAATGGCTTTTAATCCAAGTGCATGAGCTTTGCTTTCGCTAACTAAAATAAGTGCTGCAGCACCATCATTAATGCCAGAAGCGTTACCTGCGGTGACAGTACCCTCTTTTTTGAAAGCAGGTTTTAATTTAGCTAAACCTTCAGCTGTAGTATCTGCTTTAGGATACTCGTCTCGTGAAACAATAATGTCACCTTTGCGAGTTTTTACCATAACAGGGACAATTTCCTTATCAAATACACCTAATTGCACGGCTTGAGATGCTAAGGTTTGTGAACGTAATGCGAGTTCATCTTGTGCTTGGCGGCTAATGCCATATTGTTCTGCAATATTTTCGGCAGTAATCCCCATATGATAGTGATTGCTAGCACAAGTTAGTCCGTCTTCAATCATTGTGTCCCTTAATGTGAGATTACCCATTTTGACGCCTTGTCGTACTTTGCTATCTAAAAGATAAGGTGCTTGGCTCATATTTTCCATGCCACCCACAACAACAATATCAGCATCACCACTGGTAATAGACTGTGCACCTAATGCGACACTTTTTAGACCAGATCCACATACTTTATTGATTGTTAAAGAAGGGATTTCTTTCTCTATTCCTGCTTTTAATGCTGCTTGACGGGCTGGATTTTGCCCTAGTCCTGCTTGTAATACGTTCCCCATGATGACTTCATTAACTAATGCACTTTCAATGTTGGCACGCTTGATGGCTTCTTGTATCACAATTGCACCTAAATCAACCGCACTTACGGAAGATAATGCACCATTAAAGCTGCCGATCGGTGTTCTAACTGCACTAATAATAACAACATTTTCCATTTTTAACTCCTTTTCTATAAGAAATATAAACCAATAATAAAAATTGGTGCGGTGAAGATAAGTGCGGTCATGCAGAAGCCCATAATATCTCTCACGCCAAGCCCTGCGATACCCAGTGCTGGTAATGCCCAAAATGGCTGAGCCATGTTCATCCACTGCTCACCATAGGCAATTGCCATTGTAGACTTACCTAGATCTGCACCTAATGCTTGAGCAGCAGGGATAACAAATGGTCCTTGGATGACCCAGTGACCGCCACCAGAAGGCACTGCAAAGTTAATAAAAGCAGAACTAAAGAAGGTTAATAATGGGAAAGAATCTTTGTTAGCAACATTGATAAAGAATTCGGTGATTAAACCACCTAAGCCTGAATGCTCCATCATTAGTTGCACACCCGCATAGAATGGGAATTGCACTAAGATCCCTGCTGTGCTTCGTGTGGCATTAATAATTGCTCGCATATAGGCCATTGGCGAGCCATGAAGCACAATTCCTGTGATTAAGAAAATAAGGTTTACATTATTAATTGTGAGATTGAATCCGTTTTTGTAGAAATACATACCGAGGTAACTATATCCTAATGCCCCGATTGTATAGGCTAAGAAGCGGCTTTCTTCCATTTTTTCAGCAAGTGTTGCATCTTTATCCAATTTTTTATCAAATGTTGGATCGGGCGCAATAAGTTTTGGATCAATACTTTTTGCTTCGCCATTTTTGGGCATCATCATATAGGTAATGAAAGGCAAGCAAATGACTAAACTTAACGTGATAAAAATATTGTACCCAGAGAAAAGCGTACTAACTGCAGGAATAATACCTTGTGGGTTGCTTTCGCTCACCATTAAATGAGCAACTGGGTTGCCTGGTGTTGCGGCTAAAAGTGGCATTGAGCCTGAAAAACCTCCACCCCATGTCATAAATGCAATATAGGCACAGGCAATCAGTAAGGCGTAGTCACTGCCTTTTATTCTCCGTGCGACTTCTTTTGCAAACATCGCACCAACGACCAAACCGAAGCCCCAGTTAATGATACAGGCAATTGAACCCATAAACGTAACTAAGACAACACCTTGTGCTGGTGTTTTTGCTATTGAAGCGATTGTAGAAAGAAACTTACGAATTTGTGGTGAGGTTGCAAGAGCATTACCAGTTACGACAATTAATGCCATTTGCATACCAAAACCAAGTAAATTCCAAAAGCCATTACCCCACATATTAACTAAATCAACAGGTGTACTATCGGTTAATCCCCAAGCACAAATGAATGTGACAAAGGTGAGTAACACGGCAAAAATAAGTGGGTCTGGCAGGTATTTACTGACGAATGTCGTCATAAAACGAGAAACGCGACTAATCATAATTAAAGTCCTTTTTGGCTGATTTGCATTTCTTTGAAATCATCGGCAACAATGAAATCGGCTTCTGTTTTGGCTTTAATTGTTTCTAAATCCACATGAGGAGCGTGTTCTTTTAGAACTAATCTGCCTTCAATGAAGTTAAATACTGCCAATTCGGTAACCACCATGGCAACTTTTTTACTTGCTGTGAGCGGTAAGGTACATTTCTTTAGAATTTTTGAGGAACCTGACTTGGCACAATGTTCCATGCCAATAATCACTTTTTTTGCACCCGTCACTAAGTCCATTGCTCCGCCCATTCCTGGTACCATTTTGCCAGGTACCATCCAGTTAGCGAGATTTGCTTCTTGATCAACTTCAAGTCCACCTAGCACACAGGCATCAACATGACCGCCACGAATTAAAGCGAAGGAAAAAGCACTATCAAAAGTAGCACCGCCTTTTTTAATTCCACAAGGCTGACCACCAGCATTTACTAAGTTTGAATTAGCAGTTTCTGGGTCAAATGCAGTTAAACCAAGAAAGCCATTTTCTGATTGAAGTGTAATATTGACATTATCAGGTAAATAATTAACAACCTGTGTTGGTAAACCAATACCAAGATTAACAATATCTCCATCATGTAATTCCATCGCAATTCGGCGAGCGATTAATTCTTTTGCATTCATGGCGTTCTCCTTATTCTGAACAAACAATGTAATCAATTAATGCGGCTGGCGTGATGACTTCATCTGGGGGTAACTGACCGACCTCTAGTAGATTATCAACTTGGGCAATGACAGTTTTGGCTGCTAAAGCAACGAGTGGATTAAAGTTTCTAGCAGATAATTCATAAGCTAAATTGCCATTCATGTCACCTTTTTGAGCATGGATAATGGCAATATCAGCTTTTAGTGGGAGTTCAAGCAAATATTCTTTGCCATCAATTTGAATTTTTTGTTTTCCTTCTTCAACAACAGTACCGACACCCGTAGGTGTTAAAATACCACCTAATCCAGCACCACCTGCACGAATCCGTTCAGCTAAGGTACCCTGTGGAACGAGTTCTACATCTATTTCACCAGCAATCATTTTTTTACCAGTTTCTGGATTTGTACCAATATGGGATGTAATTAAACGTTTGACTCGATTATTTACAATTAAAGGGCCTACGCCAGTGTCAATAAAGGCTGTGTCATTGCCTATGAGTGTGAGATCCTTTACGCCAGAATCTAAGATTTGTTGGACAAGTTTGGCTGGAGTGCCGATACCCATAAATCCACCAAACATGATGCTCATACCATCATGTAGGTGTTGATTTAGATTATTAAGCTTAAGATGTTTTTGTGTCATAGAGACCTCCTAATAACGAGATTAAAAGAAAGAATATCAACAAATAAGTATCTTATATTTCAAATGGATATGTTTCTTGTGATGATCCTTGATAGGCGATAAAGGAACTAGATTGATATTGAAAATAGCAAAAAAAATTTCGTAAAAGAAATACATCTTTCTTAGGGGGGTATAAGTTATTTTGATAGTGTTTTAAACAATCCTTGTGCTATATTTTATAAAAATGGCAGCCCTTAGGGGGGTGAAAATGATGGATATTAGGCATCTAAGATATTTTGTTTCAATCGTAGATAATGATTTTAATTTAAGCCGAGCGTCTCAAAATTTATATGTGTCTCAACCTGCATTAAGTATGATGATTACAGAGTTTGAGAATCGTGAAAATATTCAGATATTTAAACGGGCATCAGGAAAAATTATTGGACTAACCTTTGCGGGGGAGAATTATTATCGTGATGCAAAAGAAGTGATCAAGCGTTACAATGATATGAGAACAAATCTTTATAAATCAAAAGATTGTAAGAAAGGTACGATAACAATTGGTATTCCTCCCTTAGTTTTATCAGCCGTGTTTTCTTCTGTATTGCCTAATCTTATTCTTAAGAATCCAGATATTAATTTCATTATTAAAGAAATTGGAGCTTATGCTCTAAAGAGTGAACTTCTTTTAGATAAAGTTGATTTAGCCGTGTTGTTATATCCCGAGCGAATATCAAAAAATATTATTGATTCAATTGAAATTCATAGTTCTGAATTAGCCTTATTTCTTTCACCAAAGCATGTTTTAGCAAAAAAACAACAAATCACATGGGCCGATTTACATCACCAGAAAATGGCAATTTTTGATCAAACATTTATGATTCATCATCATTTGAAGGAAGCTTTTGAGCGCAATAATTGTTATCCAGATATTGTTTTGGATTCGAGCTGTTGGGATTTTCTGCTAAGTGCGGTCAAAACAAACAAAGAATTATTAACTATTCTACCGTTACCTATGGCTGAGCTTTATCATTCAAAAGAATTTTTGTGTCGTAAAATCGAAAGTCCTGTTCCGTGGAAAGTGACACTATGTCGTCAAAGAAAAACGGTCTACACACATCTTGAAGAATATATTTTTGATAAATTATTAGAGGCTTTTAGGCCAACAAAATAGTTAAAATAAAAGCTTGCAAATAGGGTTGTCTTTCTATAGAATCTACGAGCCCTTAATATGAGAGCCGTTTAATGTAATCATTTATTAAACGAGCGTGACGATATGTCAGGCTAACAATGTTTCCGATTTGGAGACTATATAACAGGTAACTTGCACCTCCTTTTCTATTTTGAAGTTAGAATTGTGATTGGTGTTAGTTTTTTATTAGCTAAATTTTATTGGAGCTCTGGTCTAATGCAGAACCAAAGAATCCGTATCCGCTTAAAAGCTTTCGATCACCGTTTGATCGATCAATCTACTGCGGAGATCGTAGAAACAGCTAAACGTACTGGTGCACAAGTTCGTGGTCCAATCCCTTTACCAACTCGTAAAGAGCGTTTCACCGTGTTGATTTCTCCACACGTAAACAAAGACGCACGTGACCAATACGAAATTCGTACTCACAAACGTTTAGTAGATATCGTAGAGCCAACAGAAAAAACTGTTGATGCATTAATGCGTTTAGATTTGGCTGCCGGCGTGGACGTGCAGATCAGCCTAGGTTAATTAAGAGGTTATTACAATGATTGGTTTAGTCGGTCGTAAAGTTGGTATGACCCGTATCTTCAATGAAGACGGTGTTTCTGTACCAGTTACCGTTATCGAAATCGAAGCCAACCGCGTAACTCAAGTTAAAACTCTTGAAAACGATGGCTATACTGCAGTTCAAGTTACTACTGGTTCTAAAAAAGCGAATCGTGTAACTAAACCTGAAGCAGGCCATTTCGTGAAAGCAGGTGTTGAAGCTGGTCGCGGTTTATGGGAATTTCGTACTGAAGGTGAAGAATTCACTTTAGGTCAAGAAATCAATGTAGACATCTTTGCAGATGTTAAAAAAGTAGATATTACCGGTACTTCTAAAGGTAAAGGTTTCCAAGGTGGTGTTAAACGTTGGAATTTCCGTACTCAAGATGCTACACATGGTAACTCTTTATCACATCGTGTACTTGGTTCTATTGGTCAAAACCAAACTCCGGGTCGTGTGTTTAAAGGTAAAAAAATGGCAGGACATTTAGGTGCTGAACGTGTAACTGTTCAATCACTTGAAGTTGTTCGTGTAGATGCTGAGCGTAAATTGCTATTAGTAAAAGGTTCTGTGCCTGGTGCTATTAATGGCGATGTTATCGTTAAGCCAGCAGTTAAAGCATAAGTCTAGGAGATAGAGATGGAATTACAAGTTGTAGGTGCAAACGCACTAACTGTTTCTGAAACTACCTTCGGACGTGAGTTTAACGAAGCGTTGATCCACCAAGTTGTTGTTGCTTATGCGGCAGGTGCGCGTCAAGGTACTCGTGCGCAAAAAACTCGTGCTGAAGTGTCTGGTTCAGGTAAAAAACCTTGGCGTCAAAAAGGTACAGGTCGTGCTCGTGCTGGTGATATTAAATCACCAATCTGGCGTTCTGGTGGTACAACCTTCGCGGCTAAACCACAAGATCACAGCCAAAAAGTGAACAAGAAAATGTACCGTGGTGCTATCAAAAGCATTCTTTCTGAATTAGTTCGTCAAGACCGTTTGGTTGTTGTTGAAAAATTTGAATTAGATGCACCAAAAACTAAAGTTTTAGTACAAAAATTAAAAGATTTAGCCGTTGAAGATGCGTTAATTATCACAGCAAGTTTAGATGAAAATCTATTCTTAGCAGCACGTAACTTATATAAAGTTGATGTACGTGATGTTCAAGGTATCGATCCAGTTAGCTTAATTGCTTTCGATAAAGTGATTGTTACTATTGATGCTGTGAAACAAATTGAGGAGATCCTAGCATGAGTCAAGAACGTTTGCTAAGCGTGCTACGTGCACCGCACATCTCTGAAAAAGCAACGAACAATGCTGAAAAATCTAACACTGTTGTACTTAAAGTTGCTTTAGATGCGAACAAAGCTGAAATTGCTGCTGCTGTTGCTCAATTATTTGAAGTAAAAGTTGACTCTGTTCGTACTGTGGTTGTTAAAGGTAAAACTAAACGCCGTGGTAACAAAATGGGTCGTCGCAGCGACTGGAAAAAAGCTTATGTAACTTTAGCCGAAGGCCAAAATTTGGACTTCGTGGACAGTGCAGAGTAATCGGAGGAAATTAGAGAATGGCTATCGTTAAATGTAAGCCGACCTCCGCTGGTCGTCGTCACGTTGTTAAAATCGTGAACCCTGAATTACACAAGGGTAAACCTTACGCACCTCTTCTAGATACTAAATCTAAAACTGGTGGTCGTAACAACTATGGTCGTATTACTACTCGTCACATTGGTGGCGGTCACAAACAACACTACCGTTTAATCGATTTCAAACGTAACAAGTTAGACATCCCAGCGGTTGTTGAGCGTTTGGAATATGATCCAAACCGTTCTGCTAACATTGCTTTAGTGCTTTATAAAGATGGTGAACGCCGTTATATCTTAGCACCTAAAGGTTTGTCAGTAGGCGATCAAATCCAAGCTGGCATAAACTCACCAATTAAAGTGGGTAATTCATTACCAATGCGTAATATCCCAGTTGGTTCAACAGTACATAACGTTGAATTAAAACCAGGTAAAGGCGGTCAACTCGCTCGTTCTGCTGGTGCTTATGTACAAATCATCGCACGTGAAGGCAACTATGTAACTTTACGTTTACGTTCTGGCGAAATGCGTAAAGTATTAGCTGAATGTGTTGCAACAATCGGTGAGGTTGGTAACTCAGAACATATGCTTCGCGTATTGGGTAAAGCTGGTGCTAACCGCTGGAGAGGCATTCGCCCTACAGTTCGTGGTACTGCAATGAACCCAGTAGATCACCCACACGGTGGTGGTGAAGGTCGTAACTTTGGTAAACACCCAGTAACTCCTTGGGGCGTTCAAACTAAAGGTAAGAAAACTCGTCACAACAAACGTACTGATAAATATATCGTACGTCGTCGTGGCAAATAATAGATTAAATTAAAGAGGATTAGCCATGCCACGTTCTCTCAAGAAAGGTCCTTTCCTTGACCTACACTTGTTGAAGAAGGTAGAGAAGGCGGTGGAAAGCGGGGATAAAAAACCAATCAAAACTTGGTCCCGTCGTTCAATGATCATTCCATCAATGATCGGATTGACCATCGCAGTCCATAATGGTCGTCAGCACGTTCCTGTTTATGTATCTGATGAAATGATCGGTCATAAGCTTGGTGAATTTGCACCGACTCGTACATACCGCGGTCACGCGGCAGATAAGAAAGCTAAGAAATAAGAGGTAAATAGATGGAAACTATCGCAAAACATCGTTACGCTCGCACTTCTGCCCAAAAAGCTCGCTTAGTTGCCGATTTAATTCGTGGTAAAAAAGTTGCGCAAGCATTAGAAATCTTAACTTTCACTAACAAAAAAGCAGCAGCTTTAGTGAAGAAAGTTTTAGAATCAGCTATTGCAAACGCAGAGCACAATGACGGTGCAGATATCGATGATCTTAAAGTTGCTAAAATCTTCGTTGATGAAGGTCCTAGCATGAAACGTGTTATGCCACGTGCTAAAGGTCGTGCAGATCGTATTTTAAAACGTACTAGCCACATTACTGTGGTTGTGTCAGATCGTTAATAAGTAGAGGAATAGCAATGGGTCAAAAAGTACATCCACATGGTATTCGCCTAGGTATTGTTAAACCTTGGAGCTCTACTTGGTTCGCGAATACACAAGACTTCGCTGACAATCTTGAAGGCGATTTCAAAGTACGCAAATTCTTAAATAAAGAATTAGCAAATGCTTCAGTTTCACGTATTACTATTGAGCGTCCAGCTAAAAGTATTCGTGTAACTATTCACACAGCTCGTCCTGGTATCGTAATCGGTAAAAAAGGTGAAGATGTTGAAAAATTACGTAACGCAGTGTCTAAAATCGCTGGCGTTCCTGCTCAAATCAACATTGCTGAAGTGAAAAAACCTGAATTAGATGCGAAATTAGTTGCAGATAGCATCGCTTCTCAATTAGAACGTCGTGTAATGTTCCGTCGAGCAATGAAACGTGCGGTACAAAGCGCAATGCGTTTAGGTGCTAAAGGTATCAAAGTTGAGGTTAGCGGTCGTTTAGGTGGTGCAGAAATCGCACGTTCAGAATGGTATCGTGAAGGTCGTGTACCTCTACATACTCTTCGTGCGGACATCGATTATAACACTGCAGAAGCTCACACAACTTACGGCGTAATCGGCGTTAAAGTGTGGATCTTCAAAGGTGAAATTCTTGGTGGAATGGCTGCCGTTGCGCAATCAGAACAACAACCTACCGACAAGCCTAAAAAGGCTCCTCGCGGTAAAGGTCGTAAGTAAGGAGAAACGCTAAATGTTGCAACCAAAACGTACAAAATTCCGTAAAGTTCACAAAGGCCGCAACCGTGGTATCGCGGGCGGTACTGAAGTTAGCTTCGGTACTTACGGTTTAAAAGCAGTTGGTCGTTGTCGTTTAACCGCTCGTCAAATTGAAGCGGCACGTCGTGCAATGTCACGTGCAGTAAAACGTCAAGGTAAAATCTGGATTCGTGTATTCCCAGATAAACCAATTACTGAAAAACCATTAGAAGTCCGTATGGGTAAAGGTAAAGGTAACGTTGAGTACTGGGTAGCCTTAATCCAACCGGGTAAAGTGCTTTATGAAATGGATGGTGTGTCTGAAGAAGTAGCAAGAAACGCATTTGCATTAGCAGCTGCTAAATTGCCAGTTAAGACCACTTTCGTAACTAAGACGGTGATGTAATGAAAGCTCAAGATTTACGTACAAAAAGTGTTGAAGAGCTGAATGCTGAATTAGTAAACCTTTTAGGTGAACAATTCAAGTTGCGTATGCAGACAGCCACCGGTCAGCTTCAACAAACCCATCAGGCTAAACAAGTGCGTCGTGATATTGCACGTGTAAAAACTGTATTAACCGAAAAGGCGGGTGAGTAATGACTGATAAAATTCGTAGCGTACAAGGTAAAGTTGTTAGCGACAAAATGGAAAAATCTTTCGTTGTTGCTATTGAACGTAAGGTAAAACACCCTTTATATGGTAAGTTTATCCGTCGTACAACTAAATTACACGTACACGATGAGAATAATGAAGCCAAAGTTGGTGATACCGTAGAGATTCGCGAATGTCGTCCTCTATCAAAAACCAAATCTTGGACTTTAGTTCGCGTTGTTGAGAAAGCGGTAATCGCTTAATTCACAATATAACAATGAAAGGCCAATGGTTAATCCATTGGCTTTTTTACATTCAAAATCTTGTAAATTTCAACCGCACTTTTAATAAACGAGTTGAGAGGATAAAGGTAAATTATCATTGCCTTTCTCTTTTTCTTTTGTTAGAATTCGCCACCTATCCGCCATTCTATCTGAGTAGTGCGGATGGGTTCGTCCCGAAAGGGTGTTTTTTTAATCTTAACGGAGCACTAATATGATCCAAGAACAGACTATGCTGGATGTTGCTGATAATTCAGGCGCTCGCAGCGTAATGTGTATCAAGGTTCTAGGTGGATCGCACCGTCGTTATGCTGCGATTGGTGACATTATCAAAATTACTGTAAAAGAAGCAATTCCACGCGGTAAAGTAAAAAAAGGTGATGTATTAAAAGCAGTTGTTGTGCGCACCAAGAAGGGTGTTCGTCGCCCAGATGGCTCAGTTATTCGTTTCGATGGTAACGCTTGTGTAATTTTAAATAATAACACTGAGCAACCAATCGGTACTCGTATTTTTGGACCAGTGACTCGTGAACTTCGTTCTGAGAAATTCATGAAGATCATTTCTTTAGCTCCAGAAGTACTGTAAGGGGAATGTAATGGCTGCTAAAATCCGTCAAAATGATGAAGTAATTGTTCTTACTGGTAAAGATAAGGGCAAACGTGGCAAGGTAACTAAAGTGTTACCAAACGGTAAAGTGTTTGTTGAAGGTATCAACATCATTACTAAACATGAGAAACCAGTTCCTGCATTAGGAAAAGCTGGTGGTTTAGTGAAAAAAGAAGCTGCAATTGATGCTTCAAATGTTGCGATTTTCAATCCTAAAACAAATAAAGCTGACCGTGTAGGTTTTAGATTCGAAGACGGCAAAAAAGTACGTTTCTTCAAATCTAACAATGAAATTATCTAACAAACTGGAGTAATGCGATGGCGAAACTGCATGATTACTACAGAGATCAAGTAGTAAGCGAATTAAAAAATAAATTCGGCTACAAATCTGTCATGCAAGTCCCACGAATCGAAAAGATTACCCTGAATATGGGTGTGGGTGAAGCATTGACCGACAAAAAATTGCTAGACAACGCAGTAGCGGATTTAGCAGCAATCAGCGGTCAAAAACCTTTAGTAACTAAAGCTCGTAAATCTGTTGCTGGCTTTAAAATCCGTCAGGGATATCCAATCGGTTGTAAAGTAACACTACGCGGTGAGCGTATGTGGGAGTTCTTTGAACGTTTAATTACAATTGCTGTTCCACGTATTCGTGACTTCCGCGGTTTAAGCGCGAAATCGTTCGATGGTCGTGGTAACTATAGCATGGGTGTGCGTGAACAAATCATCTTCCCTGAAATCGATTACGATAAAGTAGATCGTGTACGTGGTTTAGATATCACTATCACAACTACTGCTAAGAATGATGAAGAAGGTCAAGCACTACTTGCTGCCTTTAATTTCCCATTCCGTAAATAAGGCAGGTTATAATGGCTAAACAATCAATGAAAGCACGCGATGTAAAACGCGTTAAATTGGCTGAAAAATTCTACGCAAAACGTGTTGAATTAAAGAAAATCATTTCTGATGTCAATGCCTCTGATGAAGATCGTTGGGATGCAGTGTTAAAGTTACAAACTTTACCACGTGATTCTAGCCCATCTCGTCAACGTAACCGTTGCCGCCAAACTGGACGTCCTCATGGCGTTTTACGTAAGTTTGGTTTAAGCCGAATTAAGGTTCGTGAAGCTGCAATGCGCGGTGAAATCCCTGGCCTTAAAAAAGCGAGCTGGTAATATACCACTTTATTTTGGAATCGGAGAAAAAGTACAATGAGTATGCAAGATCCAATCGCAGATATGCTGACCCGTATTCGTAACGGTCAAGCTGCGAACAAAGTTGCAATCAATATGCCTTCTTCCAAGCTAAAAGTGGCAATTGCCAATGTATTAGCTGCTGAAGGTTATATCGAAAGCGTAAAAGTTTTAGAAGGTGCTAAACCTGAATTGGAAATTACTTTAAAATATTTCCAAGGCAAACCAGTTGTAGAAAGCATCCAACGTGTAAGTCGTCCTGGTCTTCGTATTTACAAACGTAAAGATGAATTACCAAGAGTTATGGGCGGTTTAGGTGTTGCAGTTATTTCTACATCTAAAGGTGTTATGACTGACCGCGCTGCTCGTCAAGCAGGTTTAGGCGGTGAGATCATCTGTTATGTAGCTTAATAGAGAGGTAGGAAAATGTCTCGTGTTGCAAAGGCACCTGTTAATATTCCTGCCGGCGTTGAAGTTAAACTCGACGGTCAGCTATTAACAGTAAAAGGTAAAAATGGCGAGTTATCTCGCAAAATTCATGAATCAGTTGAAGTAAAACAAGATAACGGACAATTTACGTTCACTCCACGTGAAGGTTTTGTTGAAGCAAATGCTCAATCGGGTACTGCACGTGCATTAGTTAATGCAATGGTTATCGGTGTTACTGAAGGTTTCACTAAAAAATTAGTATTGGTGGGTGTAGGTTACAGAGCTCAACTTAAAGGCAATGCAATTGCATTAAGTTTAGGCTATTCTCACCCAGTAGAGCACACTTTGCCGGCAGGTATTACAGCAGAATGTCCATCTCAAACCGAAATCGTGTTGAAAGGTACAGACAAACAGTTGATCGGTCAAGTTGCAGCAGATATTCGTGCTTATCGCCGTCCTGAACCTTATAAAGGTAAAGGGGTACGTTACGCTGATGAAGTAGTGCGTATCAAAGAGGCTAAGAAGAAATAATTAAGGTAACACTATGGATAAGAAATCAGCTCGTATCCGTCGTGCAGCTCGTGCACGTCATATGATGAGAGAGCAAGGTGTAACTCGTTTAGTTATTCACCGCACTCCACGTCATATTTATGCACAAGTTATTGCACCAAACGGTTCAGAAGTGCTTGCCGCTGCTTCAACTGTTGAGAAAGCAATTCGTGAGCAAGTAAAATACACCGGTAATAAAGATGCAGCTGCTGCAGTAGGTAAAGCTGTTGCAGAACGCGCATTAGCAAAAGGCGTTCAAGTTGTTGCTTTTGATCGTTCCGGTTTTAAATATCATGGTCGTGTCCAAACTTTAGCGGACGCTGCACGTGAAGCTGGTCTACAGTTCTAATGAGGTAAATTGAGATGTCAAACATCGAAAAACAAGTTGGTGAACTGCAAGAGAAGCTAATCGCAGTAAACCGTGTATCAAAAACTGTAAAAGGTGGTCGTATTATGAGTTTCACTGCATTAACTGTGGTGGGCGATGGTAATGGCCGAGTAGGTTTTGGTTATGGTAAAGCGCGCGAAGTTCCAGCAGCGATCCAAAAAGCGATGGAAAAAGCACGTCGCAATATGATTAATGTCGCTTTAAATGAAGGTACATTACAACATCCAGTTAAAGGTGTTCATACTGGTTCACGTGTATTTATGCAGCCAGCAAGCGAAGGTACAGGTATCATCGCTGGTGGTGCAATGCGTGCGGTATTGGAAGTTGCAGGTGTACGTAACGTTCTTTCTAAAGCGTATGGTTCTACCAACCCAATTAACGTTGTTCGTGCAACTATTGATGCATTAGCAAATATGAAATCACCAGAAATGGTTGCTGCAAAACGCGGTAAAACTGTTGATGAAATCTTGGGGTAATGAATAATGGCTAAAACTATTAAAGTAACACAAGTTCGTAGCTCAATTGCTCGTTTACCGAAGCATAAAGCTACCTTGCGTGGTCTTGGTCTTCGCCATATGCACCACACTGTTGAGTTAATTGATACGCCTGCAGTACGTGGTATGATTAACCAAGTTTCATACATGGTTAAAGTGGAGGAGTAAGAGATGCGTTTAAATACTCTATCTCCGGCTGAAGGTGCAAAGCATAGTGCTAAACGCCTCGGTCGTGGTATTGGTTCAGGTTTAGGCAAGACTGGTGGCCGCGGTCATAAAGGTCAAAAATCTCGTACTGGTGGCGGTGTTCGTCGCGGTTTCGAAGGTGGTCAAATGCCGTTATACCGTCGTTTACCAAAATTTGGTTTTACTTCAATGAAATCTGCAGTGACTGCAGAAGTTCGTTTAAATGAATTAACCAAAGTTGAAGGTAATGTAGTAACTTTAGAAACATTAAAAGCAGCAAATATCTTAACTAAAGATATCCAATTCGCTAAAGTAATTTTAGCAGGAGAAGTGAAATCTGCAGTAACGGTACGCGGTTTACGTGTAACTAAAGGTGCAAAAGCAGCAATTGAAGCTGCTGGCGGTTCAATTGAGGAATAATTAGCAAATGGCTAAACAACCAGGTTATCAAGCAAGAAGTACTAATAGCGGTAAAGGTGAATTAAAAAGCCGATTACTTTTCGTTTTAGGTGCACTTATCGTTTATCGAATTGGTTCATTCATTCCGGTTCCTGGTATTGATGCGGCTGTTCTAGCTCAATTAGTTGAACAACAAAAAGGCACTATCATTGACATGTTTAACATGTTCTCTGGTGGTGCTCTAAGCCGTGCATCCATTTTAGCATTAGGAATCATGCCATATATATCGGCATCTATTGTAATTCAATTGCTTGCAACGGTTTCTCCTGCTTTAGCAGAATTAAAGAAAGAAGGTGCTGCTGGTCAGCGTAAAATTTCTAAATATACTCGTTATGCGACAGTTGTTTTTGCAACGATTCAGGCAGTAGCTATTTCAACAGGTTTACCAAATATGTTGTCTGGCTTAGTGCCAAATGTTGGATTTAGTTTTTACTTTACTTCAGTTGTTAGTTTAGTCACTGGTACAATGTTCCTTATGTGGTTGGGTGAGCAAATAACTGAAAGAGGTATTGGTAACGGTATTTCAATTCTTGTTTTTGGCGGTATTGTAGCTGGTTTACCATCGGCTATTCTTCAAACTATTGAGCAGGCTCGTCAAGGACAGATGCATCCATTAGTTCTTCTTCTGATCGCAGCTATTGTATTTGCAGTAACTTATTTTGTTGTTTTTGTTGAAAGAGGACAACGTAGAATTCGCGTTGAATATGCGAAGCGTCAACAAGGTCGTCAAATTTTAGGTGGTCATTCAACACATTTACCATTGAAAGTGAATATGGCAAATGTAATGCCAGCAATTTTTGCTTCAAGTATTATTTTATTCCCAGCTACATTAACACAATGGTTTGGGCAAAATGATAAATTTGAATGGTTAAATAATTTATCAATGTTATTGAATCCTGGTCAGCCACTTTATTTGCTTGTTTATGCTGTCGCAATTATTTTCTTCAGTTTTTTCTATACAGCAATGCAATATAATCCTCGTGATACAGCAGATAATCTAAAAAAATCTGGTGCATTTATTCCAGGAATTAGACCCGGTGAACAAACATCACGTTATATTGATAAAGTGATGACTCGTCTTACATTAATTGGCGGTCTCTATGTAACGTTTGTATGTTTAGTTCCTTATATTATGACATCGGCTTGGGATGTTAAATTTTACTTCGGTGGAACATCTCTTTTAATTGTAGTCGTTGTAATTATGGATTTCATCGTTCAGGTTCAAAGTCATTTAATGTCTTCTCAATATGAATCTGCGTTGAAAAAAGCAAACCTTAAGGGTTTTGGACAATAATTGTTCATTTAAAGTAAAAGGATAAGCAATGAAAGTTCGTGCTTCCGTAAAGAAAATGTGTCGTAACTGTAAGATTGTTAAACGTGAGGGTGTTGTACGCGTATTGTGTAGCGACCCTAAACACAAACAACGTCAAGGTTAATTAACATTTTTCTTGCCAAGAACCAGTTGAGTAGTTATACTGCTCAACTCATTTATGTCCTTGATATTCTGTTTGAGTATCCTGAAAACGGGCTTTTCAAGATCAGAATATCAAATTAATTAAAATATAGGAGTGCATAGTGGCCCGTATTGCAGGCATTAACATTCCTGATCATAAACACGCTGTAATCGCTTTAACTGCAATTTACGGTATTGGTAAAACTCGTTCACAAGCTATTTGTGCAGCAGCGGGTATTGCTGAAGATGTTAAGATCAGAGAATTGTCTGAAGAGCAGATTGACAAACTGCGTGACGAAGTTGGTAAATTTACCGTTGAAGGTGACTTACGTCGTGAAGTAACACTAAACATCAAACGTCTTTTAGACTTAGGATGTTATCGTGGTTTACGTCATCGTCGTAGTTTACCGGTACGTGGTCAACGTACTAAAACTAATGCGCGTACCCGTAAGGGTCCACGTAAGCCGATCAAAAAATAGTCGGGGTAAATAAGAATGGCTAAAACACCAGTTCGTGCACGTAAACGTGTAAAAAAACAAGTTGTAGATGGCGTAGCACATATTCACGCATCTTTCAATAATACAATCGTTACTATTACTGACCGTCAAGGTAATGCTCTAGCTTGGGCAACTGCAGGTGGTTCAGGTTTCCGTGGTTCTCGTAAATCAACTCCGTTCGCAGCGCAAGTTGCGGCAGAGCGTTGTGCTGAAATCGTTAAAGAATTTGGCTTAAAGAACTTGGAAGTTATGGTTAAAGGTCCGGGTCCAGGTCGTGAATCTACAATTCGCGCGTTAAACGCAGCGGGTTTCCGTATCACGAATATTACTGATGTGACTCCGATTCCTCATAACGGTTGTCGTCCACCGAAAAAACGTCGTGTTTAAGACGTATATAGGATAGTTGGAGAAAGAAAATGGCAAGATATTTGGGTCCTAAACTCAAGCTCAGCCGTCGTGAAGGCACTGATTTATTCCTTAAATCAGGCGTGCGTGCGATTGATTCAAAATGTAAAATTGATACAGCACCGGGTCAGCACGGTGCTCGTAAACCGCGTTTGTCTGACTATGGTAGTCAGTTACGTGAAAAACAAAAAGTTCGTCGTATCTATGGTATTTTAGAACGTCAATTCCGTAACTACTATAAAGAAGCAAACCGTTTGAAAGGTAACACTGGTGAAAATTTATTAGTGTTATTAGAAGGTAGATTGGATAACGTTGTTTATCGCATGGGATTTGCTGCAACTCGTGCAGAGGCTCGTCAATTAGTGAGCCATAAAGCAATTGTTGTGAATGGTCGTGTTGTTAATATTCCATCTTTCCAAGTTTCTGTAAATGATGTAGTTGCTATTCGTGAAAAATCGAAAAAACAAGCTCGTATTAAAGCATCATTAGAATTAGCAGAGCAAAGAGAAAAACCAACATGGTTAGAAGTTGATTCTGCAAAAATGGAAGGTGTATTCAAACGTGTTCCTGAACGTTCTGATTTATCAGCAGACATTAACGAACATCTGATCGTTGAGCTTTACTCTAAATAATAGTTAAGCTTAAAACCAAAGAGAGGATAAAATGCAGGGTTCTGTTACAGAATTTTTAAAACCACGTTTAGTAGATATTGAACAAATTAGTTCAACACATGCTAAAGTGATCTTAGAACCGTTAGAGCGTGGTTTTGGTCATACTCTAGGTAATGCATTGCGTCGTATCCTTCTGTCTTCAATGCCAGGTTGTGCTGTAACTGAAGTAGAAATTGATGGCGTATTGCATGAATATAGTAGTAAGGAAGGTGTTCAAGAAGATATTCTTGAAGTACTTTTGAACCTTAAAGGTCTAGCGGTTAAGGTACAGAATAAAGATGACGTTATTCTGACATTAAATAAATCTGGAATTGGCCCTGTTGTTGCAGCGGACATTACCCATGATGGTGATGTTGAAATTGTAAATCCAGATCATGTGATTTGTCATTTAACTGATGAAAACGCTTCAATTAGTATGCGTATACGTGTTCAGCGTGGTAGAGGATATGTTCCTGCTTCATCTCGTACACATACGCAAGAAGAGCGTCCAATTGGTCGTTTGCTTGTTGATGCTTGTTATAGTCCGGTTGAACGAATTACGTATAATGTAGAGGCAGCTCGTGTTGAGCAGCGTACAGATTTGGATAAGCTCGTTATTGAGTTAGAAACTAATGGTGCACTTGAGCCAGAAGAAGCAATTCGTCGTGCAGCAACAATCTTGGCGGAGCAACTTGATGCATTCGTTGATTTACGTGATGTTCGTCAGCCTGAGATTAAGGAAGAAAAACCGGAGTTTGATCCGATTTTATTACGTCCTGTAGATGATTTAGAGCTGACAGTTCGTTCTGCTAACTGTTTGAAAGCAGAAACAATTCATTATATCGGTGATTTAGTACAACGTACTGAAGTAGAATTATTAAAAACCCCTAATCTTGGTAAGAAATCTCTTACTGAAATTAAGGATGTTCTTGCTTCTCGTGGCTTGTCACTTGGTATGCGCCTTGAAAATTGGCCACCAGCAAGTATTGCTGAAGACTAGTTTGGTCATAGGTTAAGATTTTTCTGAGAAGGATAAGATCATGCGCCATCGTAAGAGTGGTCGTCAACTAAACCGTAATAGTAGTCATCGCCAAGCGATGTTCCGTAACTTAGCAAGTGCTTTAGTTAGTCATGAAATCATTAAGACTACTTTGCCTAAAGCTAAAGAATTACGCCGTGTAGTTGAACCGTTAATTACATTAGCAAAAGTAGATAGCGTTGCTAACCGTCGTTTAGCATTTGCTCGTACTCGCAACGTTGAAACTGTTGCAAAATTATTTAATGAATTAGGTCCACGTTTTGCTCAACGTGCAGGTGGTTACACTCGCATTTTGAAATGTGGTTTCCGTGCAGGCGATAATGCACCAATGGCATACATTGAGTTAGTTGATCGTCCAGAAGTTGCTGAGGCAACAACTGAGGAATAAAAATTAATTCTAAAAATAAGCTCACTTCATATAGTGGGCTTTTTTATTTTATATATTAAAAAAATCTTTATCTGATTTAATCATTACTTAGATATATTATTTACAATCAGTGAACAGTAGTAAATTTTAAGAGCATATTCGTAGATGTCGTGTATTTTTATCTAAAATTCCTTGTTTTTTAAGCTCTCTACTAATACGAATTGCGGTTTCAGTTTCACATCCACAAAATTCCGCTACTTCTCGGTAGGTCCAAGGGTAATCGGGATAACTTTCTGTTAAATTTTCAATGGCATCAATAATACGTTCGTAACTACGCTTATAAGCTGTATTACTTATTCGGTGTTCTGCATCATATAATTCATTAGAAAGTTGTTTCATAAGATAACAAGAAAAATCAGGGTTATTTGCAATAAAATTTGCGTGATTACCAGGAAATATTCTAACGATATCGGCTTCCATTAATACTTTTGCACTGCAATGATAAGATGTTTCACTAAAAATAGTACGAAAACCAAAATATTCATTAGCGTGATAAAGTCGAGTCAATGTTTCTTTGCCATTTTCTAGACTATGATACAGACCAACTAGCCCTTGTTTTAAAAAATAAAATTCTTTAGGCTTCTCGCCTTGTGCATAAATTAAGCTGTTTTTTTCTAGAGTTTTACTCTCAGAAATAATACATTCATTTAAGTTTTGTGGTAAATAATAGGGCAATGTAAACATAAAGGCGTCTTTTAATATATAAATAACTTCAGATTACTATACAAATTTCTATATTTTTCTGCTATAAGCAAATTATAAAAATGTGAAGTGTTTAACAAAATTTTAAGCTAGATAAATATTATTTTATTTTGCCAAATGATTTTGCAAATGACTTTAAATATGGATCCATATGAGAAAGTGCAGAATAATATGCCTCACAAAGTTGATTATGTGCTTTACCAAATCCTTGAATTGTACGATGTTTTGGGCAGCCTCCGTGACAGGCAAAGCGAAACTTGCAGATTTTACACTGTTCGGAAAGAAAAGATTTTGCTGCGCCAAAATTCTTTTGTTTAGTATTATTATCAAGGAGCTGTATTAGAGGGGTTTCAATAAGATTTCCGAGTTTATATTCAGGATAAACATAATGATCGCAACTATAAATATCGCCATTTTGTTCAATAACCAATTGATCGCCGCAGGTTTCACGAAAAATACATAAACTTGGTTGTAAACCAAGGTAAGCCATAAACCATTGTTCAATAAATTGAATACCAATTTTGCCTACATCATTGGCATACCATTCATCAAAAATATCAATTAAAAATTGACCGTAGTCTTTTGCTGTAGCTTGTTGCTTGTAATCGCCCATTAGTGGAATAAATTGCATATAAGATGAACCTATTCTTTTCAAGAAATGGTAGATTTCTTTAGCATATTGGACATTGAGATTATGTACCACAGTTAGCGTATTAAAAGAAACTTGGTAATTATAGAGTAAATCGAGAGCATTTATTACTTGTTGAAATGAGCCTTTTCCATTTTTAGTTAAACGATAGGTATCGTGTAAGTGCTTAGGTCCATCTATAGAAAGCCCTACAAGAAAGTGATGATCGTGAAGAAAACGGCACCAATCGGCATTAAGTAATACCCCATTCGTTTGTAGAGAATTTTCAATTTGTTTGCCATTAGCATATTTATGCTGAAAATTGACCGCTCTTTTGTAGAAATCAAGACCTGCTAGGGTTGGCTCGCCGCCTTGCCATAGGAAAGTAACTTGTTGTTGAGGCGTTGTTTCAATATAGGATTTGATATAGGCTTCTAATACTTCATTAGTCATAGCCCGTTGGTTTAAGTGAGGTTTTTCCAAGTAAAAGCAATATTGACAATCTAAATTACAAATTGAACCAGTAGGTTTTGCCATTAATTGAAATGAATTCATATCTACGTATCCTCCTTATTCTTTTTATCATAACAGAATAATTTTAACTGTATATGATAGCGATCATAAGCTGAGCATATGCTCTTACGTCAAAATGAAGTATGATTAAATGAATTTTTAAATAGGATCTAAGATGGCACTTAGCACAATTTTTATCTTACTGATTTGCGGTATTTGTACCAATATGGTTTCTGCTATTTTTGGTATTGGCGGTGGGGTGTTGATGGTGCCAATTTTACGTACATTATTTCCTGAATTGCCGATTCAAGTTATTTCAGCTACATCACTTACCATAGTGATGTGTACTGCATTGATTAATTTATTATTTTTCCATAAGCAAAAAATTAAAATTGATTATATCAATATGATTTTATGGTCTATTGCGATGGTTATTGGCGTGCAAATTGGCTTTGAATTAAGTTTTTATTTTTCTACTGTGGTAATTAGTTTAATTTTTACGGTTAGTTTGAGTGCACTAGCAATTAAAACATTTTTAAACAGATCGAGAACACAAATAGAAGTGCCTAATATGTCTCCTATAGAACGAGCGAAAGGTAGCATTAGCTGTTGTGGCGGAGGATTAATTGCGGGTATTACAGGTATTGGAGGCGGATCTATCATTGCGCCCCTTGTCGGGCAATTAAAGGGGGTAAAAACGCAACAAATTGCCGTTTATACGAACTATATGATGATTATTGGCGGTATTGGTAATTTATATGGTTATCTCACAAGAGCCTTCCCTTATGATGTCAGCCTAAGTGGTCAATTAGGGTATGTAAATTTTCTTGTAGTTGGTGTCGTTACCTTGGGTTCATTTGGAATGAGTTTCTTCTCAATGAAATTGCGTGGATTAATGAATCCAGCTTTAACAAGAAAATTATTGGCGATTATCTTATTTTGTATTGCAGCCTATATGTGCATTTTGGAATTTGTATTCCATTAAATCGAATAAACTAGACCTAGTTATTCTAGGTCTATTTACTAATTAGCGTTTTCGCAATCTCTCTTGCTTGTGCATCAATTTCGAGTACATCATCAATATTTTGAATGGTATAAGGCGAAATTTTCTCAATTGTTTTCGAATTAATTTTTGCAATATCCATAAAACTAATTTGACGATCTAAAAATGCTTGTACGGCAATTTCATTAGCTGCATTCATTGCTGTTGTTGCATATTGACCCACAGCAAAGGCATCAATAGCCAGTTTTAAATTTGGATAACGATTAAAATCAGGTTCAATAAACGTCAGTTCTTTGACTTTAAAGAAATCGAGTGGTTCTACTCCAGCAAAAGTGCGGTGAGGATATGCCATAGTTTCTGCAATTGGTGTACGCATATCTGGATTTCCCATTTGAGCTATGACCGAGCCATCAACATACCGTACCATAGAATGGATAATAGATTGTGGGTGAATAATGACTTCCATTTCTTCCGCATTTGCGTTGAAAAGCCAGCGAGCCTCAATGTATTCCAAGCCCTTATTCATCATTGTGGCTGAATCGACAGAGATTTTTTTACCCATAGACCAATTAGGGTGTGTAATTGCTTGTTCTGGTGTGATGTTAGCGAACTGTTCGAGTGGTGTGTAACGAAATGGTCCGCCAGAACCAGTGAGTATAATGTTACTTACGCCTAATTCAGAAAGTGGGCAAAAACCAATTTTTTCTTGTGCTTCTGGGGGTAACGATTGAAAGATCGCATTATGTTCACTGTCTACTGGTAAAAGCTTCGCGCCATAGTTTTTTACGGCATCAATAAAAAGCTGTCCGCAGGTTACCAGTGATTCTTTATTTGCCAGTAATACCCGTTTACCCACTTTAACCGCTGAAAGAGTCGGTAACAATCCTGCTGCACCAACAATCGATGCCATTATCTGATCGGCATCAGGGTGTGCTGCGAGTTCACAAATAGCTCGTTGTCCTGCTAATACTTCTGTTGGAATATGATGTGCAATTAATTTTTCACGTAAAATTTTAGCCGCATTTACATTATCAAGAGCCGCAAAGTGCGGTCGGAATTTTATGCATTGTTCAAACATTGCTTCTACATTTTTTCCGCCTACGAGTGCAAATGCATGATATTTCTGAGGGTTATTTTCGATAACAGAAAGGGTACTTTTACCGATTGATCCCGTTGAACCAAGAATGACAATGTTTTGTTTTTGCATAGAATCTTTACCGCACTTTTGTTGATTATATTTTCATTGGTACGTCTAAATTCGCATACCTAATAAAATAAAGGCAGACAAAACTGTCTGCCTTTCGCATTTTTGATGATTAGAAATCCATTAATTCTTTTTCTTTATCCGCTAATACTTCATCTACTTTTTTAATGTAAATATCTGTGATTTTTTGGATTTCTTCTTCTGCTTTATGTTGTTCATTTTCGCTGATTTCTTTGTCTTTTAATAATGCTTTGATTTTATCATTCGCATCACGACGCACATTACGAACCGCAACTTTACCTTGTTCACCTTCGCCTTTCACAATTTTGATTAAATCACGACGGCGTTCTTCTGTTAATGGAGGAAGCGGAACGCGGATTGTTGTGCCAGCTGAAGATGGATTTAAACCTAAATCTGAGGTTAAAATTGCTTTTTCTACTGCAGAGATTAAAGAACGATCAAAAACAGTTACAGCTAAAGTACGTGCATCTTCTGCTACTACGTTTGCTAATTGGCGAAGTGGGGTCGCAGCACCATAATATTCAACTTGAATTGCATCGAGTAAACTTGGTTGTGCGCGACCGGTACGGATTTTTGAAATATGGCCTTTTAATGCTTCAAGGCTTTTTTCCATACGATCTTGAGCATCTTTTTTGATTTGGTTAAGCATTGCATTGTCCTTTTAATTGACGAAAGTTAAAACACAGTGATTTTACTGGATTTTTGTCAATTTTTGAATACATTTATCAGCTTGAAAACAGATAAAAAATGACCGCACTTCAGTTACCCAAAGTGCGGTTAATATTTTTAGTATTTTTAATTAAGCTTTAGGACCTGCTGCAATTAACGCTTTACCTTCTTCGTTAGTTGCATATTTAACAAAGTTTTTCACAAAACGACCAGCTAAGTCTTCAGCTTTTGATTGCCATTGTGCTTTATCTGCGTAAGTATCGCGAGGATCTAAGATAGCAGAATCTACACCTGGTAATGCTTTAGGAATTGCTAAGTTGAAGATTGGCAATTCGCCCATTTCAGCTTTTTCAATTGAGCCATCTAAGATTGCATCAATGATTCCGCGAGTATCTTTGATTGAGATACGTTTACCTGTACCATTCCAACCAGTATTCACTAAGTAAGCTTCAGCACCTGCTGCTTGCATACGTTTTACTAATACTTCAGCATATTGAGTTGGATGAAGGGTTAAGAATGCTGCACCGAAACATGCTGAGAAAGTTGGCGTTGGTTCAGTAATACCACGTTCAGTACCTGCTAATTTTGCAGTGAAACCTGATAAGAAGTAGTATTTAGTTTGTTCTGGTGTCAATTTAGATACTGGTGGTAATACGCCAAATGCATCTGCAGTTAAGAAAATAACTTTAGTTGCGTGACCTGCACGAGAAACTGGTTTTACAATATTATCGATGTGATAAATTGGGTAAGATACGCGAGTATTTTCTGTTTTTGAACCATCATCGAAATCAACAGAACCATCAGCACGAACAACCACGTTTTCTAATAATGCATCGCGGCGGATAGCGCGGTAAATATCTGGTTCATTTTCTTCTGAAAGATGAATGGTTTTCGCATAACAACCACCTTCAAAGTTAAAGATACCAACATCATCCCAACCGTGTTCATCATCTCCGATTAATTCACGTTTTGGATCGGTAGAAAGGGTTGTTTTACCTGTACCAGATAAACCGAAGAAGATTGCTACATCGCCATCTTTACCAACGTTAGCTGAACAGTGCATTGCACCTACACCTTTAAGTGGTAGGAAGTAGTTCATCATTGAGAACATACCTTTTTTCATTTCGCCGCCGTACCAAGTTCCACCGATTAATTGGATACGCTCAGTTAAGTTGAATGCAACAAAGTTTTCTGAATTTAAACCCTGTTCTTTCCAGTTTGGATTAGTGACTTTAGAACCGTTCATTACAACGAAATCTGGTTCAAAATTTTTGAGTTGTTCTTCAGTTGGGCGAATAAACATATTTTTTACAAAATGTGCTTGCCACGCTACTTCAGTGACAATACGCACTGCAATACGGTCGTGTTCGCTCGCACCACAGAAGCCATCAACTACAAATAAGCGTTTACGAGAAAGTTGGTTAGTTACCAAGTCTTTTAAGCTTTGCCAAGTAGCCTGGTTCATTGGCTTGTTGTCGTTTTTTGCTACTTCAGATGTCCACCAAACAGTATCTTTGGTTTTTTCATCTAACACGATATATTTATCTTTTGGAGAACGACCTGTGAAGATACCTGTATCTACTGCCACTGCACCAGTCGTAGTTAAAGTACCTTTTTCAAAGCCTTCTAAACCTGGTTTAGTTTCTTCTTCAAACAATTGCTCGTAGCTTGGATTGTAAACAACTTCTTTTACATCATAAATGCCAAGAGCTTCAAGTTCTTTTACCACTTTATTTAAGTCTGTCATAAGTCACCTCTAATATGTAAGATTAAAATTTAACTGTGGTTTATTCTAATGGATATCAATATAAAAAAATGTTAAGTAGATCTCATTTTTGAACATTTCTTTAAAAATTTTACCTCTTTTTAGTGATGTTGTAATATAGATCAAAAATCCCAACATTGTGTCGGGATTGTTTTTAAAGTCTTGTTGATTTTAATTTTTCAATCGCTTCTTTATTAAAGAAGTAGTGTGTGCCACAACACTCACATTGCATATCAATACTGCCTTTATGCTCGGCTAATATTTCATCAATTTCTTCATCAGAGATTAAAAGTAATGCTGAACCAGAACGCTCAGCAGAGCAGCCACAGAAAAATTGTACATCTTGTGCTGGATAAAGATTAACGGTTTCTTCGTGATATAAACGATAGAGTAACTCTTCTGCAGGGAGACCAAATAATTCTTCATCTTTTACTGTTGCTGCGAGCGTAGTTAAATGCTCAAAATCTTCTGATGTACCAGAACCATCAGGCATAATCTGTAATAACATCCCTGCTGCCACTGGCTTGCCGTCATATTCTCCAGTGCGAATAATTAATTGAGTTTTAAGCTGTTCTGAACGTACAAAATAATCTTCTAAGCATTCTGTGATCGTGGGTTTATCCAAGCTAATTATACCTTGATAGCGTTCGCCTTCTTTTGGTGCAATAGTAATGACCAATACGCCTTTACCAATCATATTATGTAGGTTCATATTTTCAGTGATGTCCCCATCCACTCGAGCAAGGGTGCGGATTTGTTGTTGATCATTGCCATTTACTAATGCTAAGCGTAATGGACCATCGCCTTGAATTTGTACGGTGATATTGCCGTCAAATTTTAGTGTGGCAGTAAGCAAATTAGTCGCCACCATCATTTCACCCAATAAATCCTGTACTGCTTTAGGATAATGATGGGTATTTAATGTATCAGTGAATGTTTTATTTAAGCGAACCCATTCCCCACGAACCGCACGATGTTGGAAAAGATAACGGTAAAGTTTGTCATTGTCTTGAGTATAGTCTTGTTGATTGGTCATTGAATATTCCTAATTGAAATAAAAAGTGCGGTGGTTTTTTCCGCACTTTTTGTCTTTGTCATTTTATTTAAGTGTTTTTGCTTATAACGGGCGGCATTTAGATGCTTGTAGGAGCCAATTTGATCTCTAAATTATAATATCAATTAAGCAAATCTTATTTTGGCTTCTGCAATAGCTTCGGCAACACGCAATGGCGATACGCCACCTTTTGCACAACGTTTGTCTAAGCAAGATTGGAGGGAAAGAATCTCGTAAACATCATCTCCCACTACTTCACTAAATTGGCGGAATTCAGGGATAGTCAGATCTTCTAATCCTTTGCTTTTCTCGATTGCATAAACCACTGTTTCGCCCACGATATGATGGGAATCTCGGAAAGGTACGCCCTTGGAAACTAAATAATCCGCTAATTCCGTTGCGTTTGAATAGCCTTTTAATGCAGCTTCACGAGTACGTTCAACATTTACTTTCAATTCATCTAATACGAACGTTGCCATATCCACACAGTTTTGCCAAGTATCTAAGGCATCAAAAATACCCTCTTTGTCTTCTTGCATATCTTTGTTATACGCAAGTGGCAAGCCTTTTAAGGTAACTAGCATGCCTGTTAATGAGCCGATCACTCTGCCTGCTTTGCCTCGAATTAACTCGCACGCATCAGGATTTTTCTTTTGTGGCATTAATGATGAGCCAGAAGTCACGCGGTCGGATAGTTCTACGAAATTTGCCTCTCCGCTGTTAAAGATAATCATATCTTCAGCAAAGCGAGAAAGATGTGCCATACTAAGAGAAGCGATAGAAAGTAATTCTACGACATGATCGCGATCAGAGACGCTATCTAAGCTATTTCTAGTTGCGAAAGCAAAACCAAGATCGTGCGCAAGTGAATCACGATCTACAGCATAAGCCGTACCAGCCAAGGCACCACTACCAAGTGGGCAGGTATTCATTCGATTATAAGCATCTGTTAAACGTGAATAGTCGCGGTCGAACATTTCCACATATGCCATACACCAATGGGCAAAAGTGATTGGTTGAGCTCGTTGTAAATGGGTATAGCCAGGCATTACTGCTTGTTGTGTGTTTTCTGCGGTTTGAACTAAATGGCGTTGTAAATTACGCACGGATTCTTGTAATTCAATCACACGTTGTTTGCACCATAGTTTTATATCGACTGCCACTTGATCGTTACGGCTACGACCAGTATGTAATTTTTTACCAAGATTGCCTACTTTATCAATTAGCTTACTTTCAACCCAACTATGAATATCTTCAGCGTCATCTTGTAAAATTGCTTGCGGATTTGACCGCACTTCAACAAGTAGTTCATTTAGTGCTTGCTCAAGTTGATGTTGTTCTTCGATAGTTAATACATTGACTTTAACCAAGGCTTTGGACCAACCAATTGAGCCTTGAATATCCTGCTCAGCCAAACGGTAATCAAACCGTAATGAATCATTAAAATCTTTAAAACGTTTGTCTGCGGCTTGTGTAAAACGCCCACCCCAAAGTGCCATAATTCTTCCTTTTTATTTTCATTTTAATTATTCTACCATTATGTATAGTAGTAATATCCTATTGAATAATAAAACAAAATGGACAAAACCTCTCATTTTGTCCATTTTATCTATATTGGTGCTATTTATAGCGTTTTTGCCAAATTTTTGATAAAGGATTTAAATTCTTTACCTAATTTTTCGTGACGAATACCATATTCTACGAAAGCTTCCATATAGCCAATTTTATCGCCACAATCAAAAGTTTCCCCTGTCATATGAAATGCTTCAACGGTTTCTTTTTCAATTAGCATATCAATAGCATCGGTTAATTGAATTTCATCGCCAACACCAATTGGTGTTTTTTCCAACAAGTCCCAAATTGCTGCTGAAAAAACATAACGCCCAACCACAGCAAGATTTGATGGTGCGTCTTCAATAGAAGGTTTTTCAACAATACTATTAATTTTTGCACTTTCGCCGCCATTAAGCTCAATGCCACCACAATCTGCAACACCATAGCTACTCACATTTTCTTGCGGAACTGAGGTTACCATAATTTGGCTTGCGCCAGTTTCATTAAAGCGTTGAATCATTGCAGCAAGATTTTCTTTTTTCTGATCTGCACTAAATTCAGCTAATAATACATCTGGTAACATAACGGCAAAAGATTCATTTCCTACTAAAGGACGACCGCATAACACGGCGTGACCTAAGCCTTTCGCATTACCTTGACGAACGTGCATAATGGTTACATTTTTTGGACAGATAGAACGAACTTCTTCTAGAAGCTGACGCTTCACACGTTTTTCCAGCATCGTTTCTAATTCAAAAGATGTATCAAAATGGTTTTCGATAGCATTTTTTGATGAATGTGTTACCAGCACAATTTCTTTTATGCCAGCAGCTACACATTCATTTACCACGTATTGAATTAACGGTTTATCCACCAAAGTGAGCATTTCCTTCGGAATCGCCTTCGTGGCGGGCAACATACGTGTGCCAAGACCGGCGACAGGAATAATTGCTTTCATGTTATCATATCCATTGTTTAACTAAGAGGAGCCTGAATGGGGTTCATCTTTCGTTTGTTTAATTCGTTGGTAAATTTCTTCTCGGTGAACGGATACTTCTTTAGGCGCTTCAACACCGAGTTTAACTTGGTTTCCACGTACACTCAAAACCGTGATAGAAATATCATCTCCAATAAGTACACTTTCGCCAACTTTACGAGTTAAGATTAACATCTTTTATCTCCTTAGTTTGCATTTATTAGATATCCTATCAATCAAGGAACGGTTGGCATCCCACCAACCAGCTTGTACTACAGATTTTTGTTTAACCAGTCTTGTGCCACTTTAACAGCTTGTGCCACATTTTCTGGTTGGGAACCTCCTGCCATTGCCATATCTGGACGACCACCGCCTTTTCCTCCAACTTGTTGAGCCATTAAATTAACAAGTTCTCCAGCTTTTATTTTGGCGGTTAAATCATTTGTCACTCCAACGACGAGATTAACTTTTTCATCTAATATTGATGCAAATGCAATTACGCCTGATCCGAGTTGATTTTTTAAATCATCGACCATTACGCGTAATGATTTTGTTTCTATACCATCTAATTGTTGTGCAATAACAGAAACACCGTTGATTTTGACCGCACTTTTTACAAAATCAGAACCAGCTTGCATTGCTGCTTTTTCTTTTAGACCTTGTAATTCTTTTTCCACTTTCTTCGCTTTTTCTTGAAGTTGTTGGATTTTTTCCGCTAAAGTATTTACATCTGATTTTAATAAGTCCGCGCTTTGGGTCAGAATTCGTTGTTGATTATGTAACCATTCAATCGCATTTTCACCAGTCACAGCTTCAATACGACGAACGCCTGCAGCCACTGCGTTTTCAGTAATAATTTTAAATAGACCTATATCC
Organism: Haemophilus sp. HN_Hi16; assembly: GCF_049823435.1. Taxonomy (NCBI): domain Bacteria; kingdom Pseudomonadati; phylum Pseudomonadota; class Gammaproteobacteria; order Pasteurellales; family Pasteurellaceae; genus Haemophilus; species Haemophilus sp. HN_Hi16. The sequence goes on along the minus strand of NZ_CP187500.1, from coordinate 137,187 downwards.
CCAGTGCGTTTTGCGTGAATCCCACCACAAAGCTCAATTGAGAAATCGCCCATCGTTAATACACGAACCTTATCGCCATATTTTTCGCCAAAGAGAGCCATTGCTCCTTTCGCTTTTGCGGAATCAATATCCATAATATCCGTTTGAACAGGGAAGTTAGCACGGATTTTTTGGTTTACTAATGTTTCAATTTGAGTTAATTGTTCTTTTGTAATGGCTTCTGGTTGTGCAAAGTCAAAACGCAAGGCTTTATCTGAAACAAGTGAGCCTTTTTGCACAACATGTTGACCTAAAACTTGACGTAAAGCCGCGTGCAATAAGTGTGTCGCGGAGTGATTGAGCGATGTGTTATGGCGACGTTCCGCATCCACAATCGCATTCACAGTTTGCCCAACTTTCAAACTTCCTTGCGTTAATTCTCCAATGTGTCCAAATACTTGCCCATATTTTTGGGTATCTTTCACATTAAAGGTTACACCTTCTGCGCTTAAATATCCGCTATCGCCAATCTGACCACCTGATTCTGCATAAAATGGCGTATTTTCTAAAATAACGACTGCATTTTGACCTGCTTCGATACTTTCTACTGATTTTCCATCATAGAAAAGTGCGGTGATTTTTGCTTGAGATTCGACTTCAGTATAGCCTTCAAACTTAGTTTCGCCATCTACACGAATAACGCTGTTGTAGTCCACACCAAACTGGCTCGCTGCTTGAGCGCGAGTGCGTTGTGCTTCCATTTCACGGTCAAAGGCTTGTTCATCAATAGTGATATTGCGTTCACGACATACATCAGCCGTTAAATCCAATGGGAAACCATAAGTATCATAAAGTTTGAATGCAATTTCACCTGAAAGAATGCCATCTTTCACTTGAGAAAGGGCTTCATCTAATAAACTCAATCCACGTTCCAGTGTGCGAGCAAACTGTTCTTCTTCTAAACGTAATAGTTTTTCAACATTTGCTTGTTTGGCTTTTACATCTTTCCCAGCTTCAGCCATTACTTCAATTAGAGTTGGCACAAGTTTATAGAAAAAGGCTTCTTTGGCACCTAATAAGTGACCGTGACGAACTGCGCGGCGAATAATACGACGTAATACATAACCACGACCTTCATTTGATGGAATAACGCCATCGGCGATTAAATATGCACAAGAACGAATATGGTCAGCAATAACATGTAATGATTTATTACTTAAATCTTTTGTACCTACAACTTCAGCCGTTTTAGCGATTAATGTTTTGAAAATATCAATCTCGTAGTTTGAATTAACGTGTTGCAATACAGCAGAAATACGCTCTAAGCCCATACCAGTGTCAACTGATGGACGTGGTAATTTTTCCATTGTGCCATCGGCTAAACGGTTGAATTGCATGAACACAACGTTCCAGATTTCGATATAACGGTCGCCATCTTCTTCTGGAGAACCCGGAGGGCCACCCCAAATATGATCGCCGTGATCGTAGAAAATTTCAGTACAAGGACCGCAAGGACCCGTATCGCCCATTGCCCAGAAATTGTCTGATGCGTAAGGCGCGCCTTTATTGTCACCAATGCGAATAATACGTTCTGCAGACACACCGACTTCTTTATTCCAGATATTGTAGGCTTCGTCGTCGGTTTCATATACTGTTACCCAGAGTTTTTCTTTAGGTAAACCAAGCCATTGTGGAGAAGTTAAATATTCCCAAGCAAAATTAATGGCATCCTGTTTAAAGTAATCGCCAAAACTGAAGTTTCCGAGCATTTCAAAGAAAGTATGGTGACGTGCGGTATAACCAACATTTTCTAAGTCGTTATGCTTACCACCAGCACGTACGCAACGTTGCGCAGTGGTCGCTCTAGAATAAGGGCGTTTATCCATTCCAAGGAATACATCCTTAAATTGGTTCATCCCCGCATTTGTGAAAAGCAAAGTCGGATCATTTTCCGGCACAAGTGAGCTACTCTCAACTACTTGGTGGCCTTTGCTATGGAAAAAATCAAGGAATGATTGTCTTATTTCTGCTGTTGTTTTCATTAAAAAGAATCCTTGTTACCCATAATAAAATAAAAACTAAATCGCCTTATTTTTGCATATTTTTGAAATTTATAAAAAGGCTTTTTGCCAAAACCCCAAAATAAAACCGCACTTCACGACGCTATTTGAGAAGTGCGGTTAAAATTTAAGTTATTTCAGATTATTCAAAAAACAATTTCTTGTTAATTATTCATCTCTAAGTGGAACAACCAACATATCAATTTTAATCGTATTCATCACTTGACGTGTTGAAGACATTAACTTACTCCAAAAATCCTGATGATGTCCCGTCACTAATAAATCCACATCATATTGTTCGATGGCATCACTTAAAACTTGTCCTAAATCGCCGCTGCCACTCAATTTTTCTGAAATTGGATAATCCACACTTTCAGCTAAATCTAATAAGGCTTTTTGTGTTTCCGTGGAAATCCTGTCTTGCATTGAAGACATATTCACATCAATCAATCCAGTATAAAGATCCGAAAAGTTCACATCAACGTGGATGATAGAAAGTTTTGCGTCGTGGCGTTTAGCAATCCCAACTGCTTTGTTAAGTAAAACTGGACTTTCTTCAGAAAGATCTACTGCCACTAAAATGTGTTTGTACATAATCGACTCCTTAACTGATTGGTTCGGTTTTTAACTGGCTCCAATGCTAACATTTTGAGCAATAAAAAACTGTGTACTAGATCACAATTTAAACATTTTTATTAAAAATTCATTAAATTTTCAATTTCTGCAATTTCTTTAGGGACAGCAGCGGTTAGGATTTTATTACCATATTCAGTCATCAGTAAATTATCCTCAATGCGCACGCCAATGCCTTTGTATTGCTCTGGCACATCAGCATCTTCTGAAATATAAATACCAGGCTCAACGGTAATTACCATACCGATTTCGAGTATCCGTTGTTTATCTTGGTCATAACTACCCACATCATGCACATCTAAACCTAGCCAGTGACCTAATCCGTGCATATAAAATTGGCGATAAGCTTGTTGTTCAATAAGTGTATCCACATCTCCTTTCAAGATACCTAAATCCACTAATCCTTGGGTTTTAATACGAATAACTTCATCATTGGCTTGCTTAATGGAATTGCCAGGTACAAGCAATTCAATCGCACGTTTTTGGGCTTTTAAAACTAACTCATAAATTTCACGTTGAGGCTGGCTAAATTTTCCATTTACAGGAAAAGTGCGGGTGATATCGCCTGCATACATGGCAAATTCACAGCCAGCGTCAATCAGCACTAAATCCCCATCATTTAGTGGGCTATCGTTTTCTGTATAGTGCAAAATACAGGCGTTACTTCCCCCTGCAATAATGGAATTGTAAGAAGGAAATCTGGCGCAATGGCGATTAAATTCATGCAAAATATCGCTTTCAATTTCATATTCAAAGCGATTTGGGCGTGTTGTTTGCATCGCTTTAATATGCCCAAGTGCCGTAATTTGTCCCGCTTGTTGCATTAAGCGGATTTCATTCGGCGATTTTATAAGGCGCATTTCGCTGAGCATTGGTCGCCAATCTAAAATCTCGCTAAAATTCACCGCACTTTCTGACACCAATGTATCACCCCAAGTATGAATTTCTGGCACATGGTAAAGTGCGGTCAAATTTTTCAGTATTTTTGGCAGTACGGTAGCGAATTCTTCAATAGAATAGGCTTCATTTACATTAAGTTGCTGTGGTGCACGCTCAACACCTAATCGGCGACCATTCCACGTTTCAAGTAACGGATCGCGTGGACGAAGAAAAATAATGGCTTTTTCTACTTGTTCTGTTTTCAGTAATAACAGAGCTGCATTCGGTTCATTAAAGCCTGTTAAATACCAAAAATAGCTATCTTGACGGAAAGGATAGGTACAATCATTATTACGGCGTTTTTCGATTTCAGAAAAAAGCAATAATGCCGAATTAGGTTGCATTTGAGCGAATACTCGTGTGCGACGTTCCTCAAATTCTTCTTTAGGCAATTTAGCCATATAAGCCAATTCCATTCTAGATCTCCTTAATGTAATACAGGTTTGCTCTCAATTTCCCCTTCGTTGAAATGAGAATAGAACAACATTGCAATGGTGCGAACATATTCAATGATTTCTTCTAGTGCTTCCGCAAGCTCTTCTTCATTATCATCTTCATCATAACCAAGTTGGCAAATATCTTGTAAATCATCTACCGCTTCGCCAATTTCGCCTTTTTCTTTTGCTAATTCAGGTTGTGCTAAGCCAAGACCAAGTAAGAATTGGTTTGCCCAGTCAGATAGGCTATCCGCTTGTATAAAGACATTTTCATCTTCGGTTAAACCAAGTTCAAAGGTAAATCCTTCAACATCTGATAAGGTTTGACTAATTTGTTCATAAAGTGCTGTAACGGGTTGGACTAATCCTGTTGGGTAAGCGTGATTATCATTGCTGAATTGATATAAGAGCGGTAGCCAACTTTGATCTTTTAAGCCACCACAAAGTAAACCGCTTAAAAAGCCATGTAGTTCTGTTGCATTAAAGCCGATTCCAGCAGATTTAAGTTGTTGGTTAAGGTCAGAATGAGAAATGAGCATAATAGATTTCCTGAGTAAATTTGAAATTAGTGTAAACCTTTGTAAATAAAAAAGCCATTGCTTGACCAATTAAATTAGATTAAGGGGCTGGTGGTGTATTACCGCTTTTAACGCTAGAAATGAACCTAATTTATAGATCTTATAATGACATTTTTATTATAAATAATGGCTTATTTAAATTTAAACTCCGTCCAATGATAATATTGCTCGCCTGCTTTTTGAATTCCGCCGTAATTTTGCCATTCAGGATGATTAGGGGTGTCGGGTAAGCATTGAGTTTCTAATGCTATGCCAGAAAAATCGGTATATAATTCGCCATTTCTCGTTGGTGTACCTGCAAGATAATTACCCGTATAAACCTGCAATGCAGCTTGCGAGGTTCTTACTTCCAAACTTAAATCGCCAGCTGGAGAGGTTAGTAACACACAAGGCTTTTGCCAAGCTTTATTGACAATAAAGGAATGATCGTAACCTTTTGTTGCTTGCTGATCCCCTTGTAAAAAATCTTGCTTGATGGGTTTAGCAATACGGAAGTCAAAACTTGTATTCACCACGTGCTTTAATGGAGAATTAGGAATCCCCTCATTATCTACAGGCAGATAAAAATCAGCATTTAAACGTAATGTATGTTCACGCACGTCACTGCCTTGCTCTGCATTTTCTAAATTGAAATAAGCATGATTCGTTAAGTTCAATGCAGTATCCTTATCACAAATCCCTGCATATTCAATTTTTACGCTATTATCATCTGTTAGCGTATAGGTTACAGACACATCCACATTACCAGGAAAACCCTGATCGCCATGCTCTGAATGTAATGAAAAACACACAAAATTCTCACCGCACTCTTGAATTTTCCAACGACGTTTATCAAAACCCTCTCCACCATGAAGCTGGTGCTTTCCTTGATTACTACTTAATTTAATAAGTTCGCCATTCAATTCAAATTGTGCATTTGCAATACGATTTGCATAACGCCCTACGCTTGTGCCTAAATAGCTTTGATGAGTGGGATAATTCTCTACCTTACAACCCAATAAAACCTCGCGTAATGTGTCATTTACTGGCACTTTACAAGAAAGCCAAGTTGCGCCCCAATCCAGAAATTGAATACGCATCCCATTTTCATTTTGCAGGGTTATAAGCTGATAAGGTGCACCATCAGGCGCATTAAAAGTGGTTTGTTCTAACATCATTTTCTCTTAAATCACTCGAACACCTTGTGATGCGGTACACACATAAAAAGTTTCTTTTAAACCTGTGGTTTTCTCGTAATTATCCGCAATAATTTTACGAACTGCATCGACTTTATCATGCGGCGCAAGTGCAACAATACAGCCACCAAAACCGCCGCCCGTCATACGCGCACCGCCATTTTTGCCAATAACAAGTTGAGCCAATTCAACTAAATAATCAATTTGTGGCACGGTGATTTCAAAATCATCACGCATTGAATCATGAGATTCCCCCATTAACTCACCTAAACGAGTCAAATCATTCTTCTTCAATGCTTCTACTGCATCGAGTACTCGTTGATTTTCTGTTACGACATGACGAGCGCGTTTTGCCACTAACGGAGAAAGTGCGGTCAATTCCGCTTCTCTTTTTCGGAATTGCTCAACTGAAACATCACGTAATGCTTTTACTCCAAAAAATTTTGCCGCCTCTTCACATTGCTGACGGCGAGTATTGTATTCGCCTGTTACTAAATCGTGCGGTACATTTGAGTTCACAATAATAACGGCGACATCTTGTGGCACGGGTGTTGGAGTGGTTTCAAGACTACGACAATCAATCATCAGCAAGTGATTTTCCTGCCCAAGTGCGGAAATTAACTGATCCATATTGCCACAATTAGCACCGACAAATTGGTTTTCAGCCTTTTGCCCATTCAATGCAATATCCGTATGAGAAAGTGGTAAATCGCCAAGTTGTTGGCAGAATTTACCTACCGCAACCTCTAACGCTGCAGATGAACTTAATCCAGAAGAAAGCGGCACATTTCCAGAAATCACTAAATTTGCACCTTGTTGAAAGTGCGGGTAACGTTCTTGGATAAATTTTACCACCCCACGCACGTAATTAGCCCATTTGTGTTCACTCTTAGGAATTTCAACATTGAGAGAAAATTCATCAGTTTCATCAAGATCCGCCGCATAAACATTCCAAATATGATCATCTCGTTTTGTACCAGAAACGGCCGTACCAAAATTAATCGCACAAGGCATAACAAAGCCGTCGTTGTAATCGGTATGTTCGCCGATGATATTTACTCGGCCAGGCGCATAGACGGTAAGAGCTGGTTGTTTTTGGTGTTTTTGCGTAAAGAGTTGTTGGGCGTTTTTAATTGGATTCATATTAACTTCCTTTTGCTTAGGGTAGCCTACCCTAAGCTAGCTGAAATGCTACCCCTCTGGGGTAAATTATTTGTTCAATAATAAGTTTCCCAAAGGGAAACCACTTTTAGTAACCGTGGGTATACTTACCCACGCTAACAGGCTTATCTTTCTTTATAATGAACTTCACTCAAGGCACGCAGTCTTTCTGCAGCCTGTTCCGCTGTTAAATCGCGTTGGCTTTCGCCTAACATTTCATATCCCACCATGAATTTACGCACGGTTGCTGAACGTAAAAGAGGAGGATAAAAATGAGCGTGTAGCTGCCAATGTTCGTTATCTTCGCCATTAAATGGTGCAGCATGAAATCCCATTGAATATGGGAAAGAGGTTTCAAAGAGATTATCGTATTTGGTCGTCAATTTTTTCAAAATAACCGCAAGATCTTTTGATTGTTCGTCACTTAATTCAGTTAAACGTTTTACGTGAGTTTTTGGCAAAAGCAATGTTTCAAATGGCCAAACAGCCCAATAAGGCACTAAAGCTACCCAATATTCAGTTTCAACCACAATACGTTCTTTTAACTCTAGTTCTCGTTTTACATAATCAACTAACATTACTGAACTATGTTTTAATAAATAATCACGTTGTGTACGATCTTCACGAGCAACTTCATTTGGCAAGAAACTATTCGCCCAAATTTGACCATGCGGATGTGGGTTAGAACAGCCCATTGCCGCACCTTTGTTTTCAAAAATTTGCACCCATTGGTATTTCGCACCAAGCTCACGAAGTTGTTCTTGCCATACTTTAATCACATCTTCAATCTCAAGTGCGGTCAATAATGGCAATGTTTTACTATGATCTGGAGAGAAACAAATAACTCGACTTTCGCCACGAGCTTGAGAACTTAGGAAAAGAGGATCTGAGGATTTTTTAGGGGCTGGCGTATCTTCTAAAAGCGCGGAAAAATCATTTTTAAACACATAAGGTTTACGATAATCTGGATTTAATTCCCCTGTAATACGCTTATTGTTTGGGCAAAGATAACAAGTTGGATCATAACTTGGTTTTTGTTCTTCATTCACTTTTTCTTGTTGTCCTTGCCACGGGCGTTTGGCACGATGTGGCGAAACTAAAACCCATTGATCGATTAACGGATTGTAGCGACGATGTGGATGTTCTGTAGGTTCAAAAAGTGCGGTCATTTTGACTCCTGTTTTTTAGCAATGTAAGCGATTACATTAATTTATACTAAATTATTGTGAATAAACCGTGATCTTTGTCACAAAATAAGAAAATAAGCAAAATTTTTTATGATTTAGTTCATAATTATACAAGTAACCGCTTTCAATTTGGCTCAAATTATTTATGATCAAAGTATAAGATTTATAGATTATAACAAGGGAAAACGTTATGAGTACTATTCGAGATGTCGCTAAATTAGCCAATGTTTCTGTCGCCACGGTCTCCCGAGTATTAAATCACTCGATTTCCGTCAGTGAAAATACGCGTCTTGTGGTGGAACAAGCTATTGCGCAGTTATATTATCAACCTAACGCGAATGCTCAAGCCCTTGCTGTGCAAAACACGGATACAATTGGAGTGGTAGTGACCGATGTGACTGATGCCTTTTTTGCTATTTTAGTGAAAGCGGTGGACAAAGTAGCAGAAGCGCATCAAAAAACGATTTTAATCGGCATTGGTTATCATCATGCGGAAAAAGAGCGGGAAGCAATTAATACCTTATTGCGTAAACGTTGTAGTTCTCTTGTTGTACATTCTAAAGCCTTATCTGATGATGAATTAAGCCATTATTTAAATACCGTGCCGGGAATGGTGATCATTAACCGTGTTATTAAAGGTTATGAACATCGTTGTGTCAGTTTAGATAATCAAAAAGGCACCTATTTAGCCACTGAAATGCTTATTCGTTATGGGCATCAACATATTGCATATATCGGTTCAAATCACGCCATTTTTGACGAAGTTGAAAGACGAAATGGTTATCTTGCCGCATTAAAAGATCACAATTACCCCATCATTGAACAGGCGATAACTCTCAATACGCCAGATTTTGAAGGCGGTGAAAAGGCAATGATTGATTTACTCAGTTATAACAAAAATCTTACTGCAGTCGTTGCCTATAATGATTCAATGGCAGCAGGCGCAATTTCTGTGCTTAATGAAAACAGTATCAGTGTACCAAGCCAATTTTCAATTGTTGGTTTTGATGATATGCCGATTGCCCGTTATTTGATCCCAAAGCTAACCACAATTCGCTATCCTATTGATTTAATGGCAACTTATGCCGCTAAATTAGCATTAAGTTTAACCGATGAGAAAATAATTACCCCACCAATGGTTCAATTTAACCCTACTTTGGTACGCCGTTTTTCAGTGGAATCTAAAATATAATATTAGCGATAAAATGTGATCTAGATCACAAATATTAATTTTTAATGTAATCGTTTTCATTTCTGTGAGTTCGATCACAGATTCTGAAAGAAAATTCAGTTATGATGCGAGCAGTTGCCGTTCTGAGCAACATTTATCAGTGAATATCAACATTCCAAATATAGGAGCGTTATTATGAAAAAAACAGTAGTATTAAGTGCGATTGCTTTGGCTATTGGCTTAGGTAGCACATCTTCAAGTTTTGCAGCCGATAATAAAATTGGTGTAACTATTTATAAATACGATGATAACTTTATGTCTTTAATGCGTAAAGAAATCGATAAAGAAGCAAAAGCAGTTGGTGGCATTAAACTTTTAATGAATGATTCACAAAACGCACAATCTATTCAAAATGACCAAGTTGATGTATTGCTTTCTAAAGGTGTGAAAACACTTGCTATCAATTTAGTGGATCCTGCTGCGGCTCCAACTATCATTAATAAAGTCAAATCAGATAATATTCCTGTCGTATTCTTTAATAAAGATCCTGGTAGAAAAGTCATTAGCTCTTATGACAATGCTTACTATGTGGGCACTGATCCGAAAGAATCTGGTTTAATTCAAGGGGAGCTTATTGCAAAACAATGGAAAGCTAATCCAGCTCTTGACTTAAATAAAGATGGCAAAATCCAATTTGTATTATTAAAAGGTGAACCTGGTCACCCAGATGCGGAAGCTCGTACAAAATATGTTGTAGAAGAACTTAATGCTAAGGGTATCCAAACTGAGCAATTATTTATTGATACTGGTATGTGGGATGCTGCAATGGCGAAAGATAAAGTGGATGCTTGGTTATCTAGCTCTAAGGCGAACGATATTGAAGTTATCATTTCTAACAATGATGGTATGGCTTTAGGTGCTTTAGAAGCAACAAAAGCACACGGTAAAAAACTGCCTATCTTTGGCGTGGATGCATTACCAGAAGCATTACAACTCATTAAAAAAGGTGAACTTGCTGGCACAGTATTAAACGATGGTGTTAATCAAGGCAAAGCGGTTGTTCAATTATCTAATAATCTAGCGCAAGGTAAATCTGCAACTGAAGGCACAAAATGGGAATTAAAAGATCGTGTTGTACGTATTCCTTATGTTGGTGTGGATAAAGACAACTTAAGTGACTTCTTAAAATAATTTTCCATCGATTTTTGTTGTAATCTAAGGGGAAGTTTTCTTCCCCTTTTTAAAGAGGTTGGATATGACAGCTCAAACTCAATGTCAAGACAGCCAAGTGCTGCTCACTATGACCAATGTCTGCAAGTCCTTTCCGGGTGTCAAAGCCTTAGATAACGCAAACTTAACTGTTCGTTCTCATTCTGTTCACGCTTTAATGGGTGAAAATGGTGCAGGTAAATCTACATTACTAAAATGCCTGTTCGGAATTTATGCCAAAGATGAAGGCGAAATTCTTTTCTTAGGCAAACCTGTCAATTTTAAAACATCAAAAGAAGCCCTTGAAAATGGTATTTCAATGGTACACCAAGAACTCAACCTCGTGCGCCAAACTAGCGTAATGGATAACTTGTGGCTTGGACGCTATCCACTTAAAGGGCCTTTTGTTGATCACGCGAAAATGTACCGTGATACTAAAGCGATTTTTGATGAATTGGATATTGATGTAGATCCGAAAGAAAAAGTCGCAAAGCTTTCAGTTTCCCAAATGCAGATGATCGAAATCGCGAAGGCGTTCTCGTACAACGCGAAAATAGTGATAATGGATGAACCCACATCCTCACTTTCTGAAAAAGAAGTCGAGCATCTATTTAAAATTATTGACAAATTAAAACAACGCGGTTGTGGCATTATTTATATTTCTCACAAAATGGATGAAATCTTCAAAATTTGTGATGAAATTACTATTTTACGCGATGGCAAATGGATCAATACGGTCAATGTGAAAGAATCCACTATGGAACAAATCGTGGGAATGATGGTTGGTCGCGAATTAACACAACGCTTCCCTGAAAAAACCAACGTGCCAAAAGAAGTGATTTTGCAAGTAGAAAATCTTACTGCAAAAAATCAACCCTCTATTCAAAATGTCTCTTTTGAGTTGCGTAAAGGCGAAATTCTCGGTATCGCAGGGTTGGTGGGGGCTAAACGTACTGATATTGTTGAAGCAATTTTTGGTGTGCGAGAATTAACTGAAGGAACCATTAAGTTACATGGAAAAACAGTAACAAATCACACCGCACTTGAAGCAATTAATAATGGCTTTGCATTGGTAACTGAAGAACGTCGTTCAACGGGGATTTATTCTAATTTAAGCATTGAGTTTAATTCACTGATTTCAAATATGAAATCTTATCTCACTCCGTGGAAATTACTTAGCACGAAGAAAATGAAAAGTGATACCCAGTGGGTAATTGATTCAATGAATGTTAAAACACCATCACACAGAACTACAATCGGTTCTCTTTCTGGTGGTAACCAACAAAAAGTCATTATTGGTCGTTGGCTTTTAACTCAACCTGAAATTCTGATGCTAGATGAGCCGACACGGGGTATCGACATCGGGGCAAAATTTGAAATTTATCAACTCATTCAAGAACTCGCTAAAAAAGATAAAGGCATTATTATGATTTCATCAGAAATGCCAGAATTATTGGGCGTAACTGACCGCATTTTAGTGATGAGTAACGGTAAATTAGCGGGTATCGTTGAAACTGCAAAAACATCGCAAGAAGAAATTTTGCAACTCGCGGCAAAATATTTATAAACATTAAGGAATGAATTATGAGTGCCTTAGAAAAAAACAAATCCTTTGATCTCTTAAAACAAAATGCGATTTATTTTGTGCTATTGATTTTGCTCGGCATCATCATTGCACAAGATCCAACATTCTTAAATTTAGTCAATTTCAGTAATATTCTCACTCAATCTTCTGTGCGTTTAATTATTGCTTTAGGGGTTGCGGGTTTATTGATTACACAAGGGACAGACTTATCTGCTGGGCGTCAAGTTGGTTTGGCTGCAGTTATCTCTGCAACAATGTTGCAATCAATGGATAATATAAACCGTGTGTTCCCTGAAATGGGACAAATCCCAATTCCAGTGGTTATTCTCGCAGTATGTGCCGTAGGTGCGCTAATCGGTTTGATTAATGGTTTAGTTATTGCTTATTTAAATGTGACGCCATTTATTGCGACAATGGGTACGATGATTATCGTATATGGTTTCAACTCACTTTACTATGATGCTGTAGGTGGTTCGCCAATCGCAGGTTTTAGTGAAAATTTCTCAACATTTGCTCAAGGATTCTTCCGAGTCGGCAGCTTTAAACTCTCTTACATCACTATCTATGCCACGATAGCTGCATTATTAGTATGGATTATGTGGAATAAAACGCGTTTTGGTAAAAATGTCTTTGCCATTGGGGGAAATCCTGAAGCTGCAAAAGTATCTGGTGTAAATGTTGCACGTAATTTAGTTGTAATCTATATGATTGCAGGTATGTTCTATGCTTTTGGTGGTATGCTTGAAGCTGGTCGTATCGGTTCTGCAACTAACAACTTGGGTTTTATGTATGAATTAGATGCTATCGCAGCTTGCGTAGTGGGTGGTGTATCTTTCGCTGGTGGGGTAGGTACCGTAATTGGTGTTATCACTGGGGTTATTATCTTTACTGTTATCAACTACGGTTTAACTTACATCGGTGTAAACCCTTACTGGCAATACATCATTAAAGGTAGCATTATCATTCTAGCGGTAGCCATTGACTCGTTAAAATATGCGAAGAAAAAATAAAGCTGACGCAATCTTAATAAAATGAATGAAAAGTGGGCAAATTTGTCCACTTTTGTTTTATCTATTCAATTCTGAATTAAGGATATTTATGCAATAATCGGCAAACCTTGTATAATTGCGCCACCATTTTCATAGAGAGAAAAAAATGCTAATTAACTTTACACAAGTATTGCAAGACAGTTGGAATTTCTTCCGTAATCAGAAAAAAATTATGCTGCAATTTGTCGCAATTTTATTTATTGTGCAAAGTGCGAGTGCACTTTTAAGTTTTTCAGTTAATGATGAAAATAAAAATGATGTATTAAATCTCGCCAATACAGATATCACAAGTTTTATCTTTTCAGTTGCAATCACTCAAATTTTAACGAGCTTTATTGCAGCTTGGGGATTAACCTCAATCCATAAAATTAGCCTACAAAATTACCGCACTTTAGGTGAAACCTTCTCACTTACCTTGCGCCGTTTTGCAGGTGTAATTCTGTTAGATTTATTAATGGTTGCACCAATGTTACTTGGTCTTGGGGAAGCGTTTGCTGCATTGCTCACAAAAAAATCGCCCTCTATTATGTCACTTATCGCGATGCTTGTTGGCGTTTGGTTCTTTGTTCGTTTAAATTTAACGGTAGTACATTATCTTTCGAGCCAAGATACACTTTCGCAAACTATCCGAAAAATTTGGATGAGGGGAAACGCTAGAAAAGGCGTATTGTTTATTTACACCTTACTGGTTTATTTTCTCGTGCCAATTCTTATTTTCCAATTAAGTTCGCTTTCAAATAATGCTGTGTTTGATATGGCGATAGGTATTTTCAGCGCATTACTTAATATTTTTATGCTAGTAGTGACTTATCGTTTCTATAGCTTATTTATGAAGGATTAATCAATATGAAACAACTCCTTGACTTTATCCCTTTAATTTTATTTTTTGTCACTTACAAACTCGGTGGTGTACGTGAAGCAGCCATCGTATTAGTGGTTGCAACAATTTTGCAGATCGTGATTTTAAAATGGAAATACGGAACCGTTGAAAAACAACAAAAAATTATGGCAAGTGCGGTCGTTTTTTTTGGACTTTTAACCGCTTACTTTAATGAAATCCGCTATTTGCAATGGAAAGTGACGATTATCAATGGCTTATTTGCCATTGTTTTACTTATCGCACAATTTCAATTTAAAACCCCATTAATCAAAAAGTTACTTGGTAAAGAGCTACAACTGCCAGAAAAGGCTTGGAATACATTGAATTTCGGCTGGGCAATATTCTTTATTATTTGTATGTTGGTAAATATTTATATCAGCCATAATATGTCGGAAGAAGCTTGGGTTGATTTCAAATCTTTCGGAATTATTGGTATGACGCTGATTGCAACCATTATTTCGGGGGCTTATATCTACCGCTATTTACCTAAAGATGATTCAAATTCAAAAGATGGAGAAAAATAATGTCTGCCAATTTTATTGATAAAAATGGTCGCCAATCAAAAGGTGTTCTTTTACTACGAACTTTGGCTATGCCTTCTGACACCAATGCCAACGGAGATATTTTTGGTGGCTGGATTATGTCTCAAATGGATATGGGTGGGGCAATTTTAGCGAAAGAAATTGCACACGGGCGAGTGGTTACTGTTGCCGTTGAAAGTATGAATTTTATTAAACCAATCTCTGTAGGCGACGTAGTTTGTTGCTACGGACAATGTCTCAAAGTTGGGCGTTCTTCCATTAAAATTAAAGTAGAAGTATGGGTGAAAAAAGTGGCGAGTGAGCCAATTGGCGAACGTTATTGTGTAACTGATGCGGTATTTACTTTTGTTGCAGTTGATAATAATGGTCGCTCTCGCACGATTCCCCGTGAAAATAACCAAGAGTTAGAAAAAGCATTAGCCTTAATTTCAGAACTAGAAGTAGAACAACCCTTGTAAATAAAAGGAAATCATTATGTACTATGTTATTTTTGCCCAAGATATTCCCAATACGTTAGAAAAACGTCTTGCCGTACGAGAGCAACACTTAGCTCGTTTAAAACAGCTTCAAGCAGAAAACCGATTACTTACAGCAGGCCCAAATCCTGCAATTGATGATGAAAATCCAGGAGAAGCAGGTTTTACTGGTTCAACCGTTATTGCACAATTCGCAAACTTACAAGCAGCAAAAGACTGGGCGGCACAAGATCCTTATGTAGAAGCTGGCGTATATGCGGATGTTATTGTAAAGCCGTTTAAAAAAGTCTTTTAATTTAAATAACGTAATATGAAAAAAGTTGCCTTAATTTCTCTCTGTATTTTGACCGCACTTTCTGCTTTTGCCGAATCATCTAACACGGCAAGTAGTTCCATTAATCTTGAGCAAGAAAAACAAAACTGGGCGTCTGTACAGCATCAAGACTATTTAAAACGTTTAAAGCAACGTGAAATCTTCTTGCAAGTTGAAGGAATGCTAAAAAGTGCGGTAAAAAATCAACAGTTTTCTGAAGCGACTCAAAATATCACAAAAAACTTAATAGGTTTATTGCAAGGCTATCCTTTGCAATACGATTTACTAGCACGCTTTTGGGAAACTAAAATCGCTTTTTTAAAAAGTGATGACATTCAAGGCAAACAACAAGCAATAAATGAACTGAATGCATTAGTGCAACAAAATTACCCTTTTGTAACGCCAGCATTTCAAGCCTTATTACAAAAGCTATCCACTTTAAACGAACAGCAAACATCAGCAACGTCGGATAATGCTAAAGAAAATAACACGAATCAAAAAGAACAAAATCAAGTAGAAAATCCTAAACAACTTGCTGAAATTGTAAGAAAAAACGATCCTAACACTTTAGATAAAACCGTATTAATTGATGCTTTCCCACGTTATCTTAAAACGTTACCTGAACAAATGAATAACCCAAATTTTGAATCTTATCAAAAATGGGCAAATACTTGGCAGCTTTCAGAGGATGAAATTAAACAGTGGAAAGTCGCTTTTTTAAATCGTTTTTTTGATAATGAAAACGCTGATTTTCAAAAATGGCGTGATGAACAAATCCAACAATTAAAAACTGATAATCTAACCGAGCGCCGTTTACGAATGGCAATTTGGCAAAAAACTGAATTAACCTCTTGGCTGAATTTGCTTTCTGCTGAATCAAAAAGTAAGCAAGAATGGCGTTACTGGGAAGCGAAACAAGATATATCAAAAAATACAGAAAAACTGACCGCACTTTCCAAAGAGCGTGGCTTTTATCCAATGTTAGCGGCAATACAATTAAAACAAATATATCAACTGAATGTCCCTGTCGCGCCAAGTTTTACTCAAGCTGAACAATTTCCTTTTAAGCAAGTTTTTGCAATGATTACAGAATTAAGAGAACTTGGACGAAATGGTTTAGCAAAACAACGTTGGCGAATTATGCTGGATAATGCGGATTTCATAACTCAGCTAAAACTTGCACAATATGCCAAAAATCAGCAATGGTTTGAATTAGCTGTTGATGCTTCTATTGTGGCAAAAGCGTGGGATTATCTGTCCCTTCGTCTGCCAAATGCTTATTCTGAATACTTCAATGCAGCATTGCAAAATTTGAATGTCAGCAAAACTTTTGCTATGGCAATCGCTCGTCAAGAAAGTGCTTGGAATCCAATGGCACAATCTTCAGCAAATGCGCGGGGCTTAATGCAACTTCTGCCAAGCACGGCAAAATTGACTGCAGAGAATAATCAACTACCTTATCAAGGCGAACAAGATTTATTTAAACCATTAAATAATATTTCGCTCGGCACAGCACATCTGAATGAACTCAATGGAAAATATCCTAATAATCGAATATTGATTGCAGCTGCTTACAATGCAGGGGCAAATCGAGTAGAAAAATGGTTAGCACGATCTAATGGAAAATTAGCATTAGACGAATTTGTCGCATCTATTCCTTTTTATGAAACTCGTGGTTATGTGCAAAATGTCGTCGCTTATGATTTTTACTACCAAATTTTACAAAACAAAGCACGCCCAAAAACTTTTCGCCATGAAGAATGGGATCGGCTATACTAAACATACTAGTTTAATAGTATAAGGTGATCATTATGTATATTAGTCGTAATTTGGAACAATGGAACACATTTTTGACTATGCTGAAGACAGCATTTGAGCAAGATAAAGCCCAAGAATTTCTCACTTTATTATTAACAGCTGATGAACGAGATGCCGTAGGATTACGCTTGCAAATTGTTTCTCAACTCTTGGATAAAAATCTCCCACAACGAGAAATTCAGCAAAACTTGAATACAAGCGCCGCCACCATTACTCGAGGTTCCAATATGATTAAAACGATGGATCCTGATTTTATGCAATGGATGAAACAACATCTTGATCTCATTGAAAAAAACTAAGCGAATTTTTACCGCACTTTCACGCTTATTTAGTCCTAAATGGTGGAAAAAAAACTGGCAGCGAGTTGTCTTTCGTTTTTTTTTCGCCGTTTTTGCTTTGTTACTGATTTTTCGCTTTGTCCCTATTCCATTTTCCGCTTATATGGTACAACAAAAAGTCGCTAATCTTTTACAAGGCGATTTTCGATACCAAATTCAATATGACTGGGTCAGCCTAGAAAATATTTCTCCCAATATTCAGCTAGCCGTGATTGCATCAGAAGATCAGCGTTTTCCTGAACATTTAGGCTTTGATTTTGAGGCTATCCAACGAGCAATTCGGTATAACGAAAAATCTAAAAAAGGAATTAGAGGGGCATCAACCATTTCCCAACAAACCGCTAAAAACTTAATGCTTTGGCACGGACAAAACTGGCTACGAAAAGGTTTAGAAGTTCCAGCAACTATGTTGCTCGAGCTGACTTGGTCAAAAAAACGTATTTTAGAAGTGTATTTAAATATTGCAGAATTTGGGAACGGCATTTTTGGTGTGGAAGCGGCAAGTCGCTATTACTTTAAAAAATCAGCTAAAAATTTATCGCAAAATGAAGCCGCTCTTTTAGCAGCGGTGTTGCCCAATCCAATCATTTATAAAGTAAATAAGCCAAGCTTATTAGTTCGTAAAAAACAAACTTGGATTTTGAGACAAATGGGAAATTTAGGTACTGAATGCTTGAGCCATTTATAAAAAATCCAATCAAATTTCTAAAGTAAAACAAACTAAAAAATGTTTACTTGATATATAAAATAAAAAAACGAGTCTTAGACTCGTTTTTTTATTTTATATCATTTTTATTACAGGTTTATTACCGCAAATAACACCCAAACAGTATAAATTGTGGCTAAACCATAAAAGATAAATCCACCTGCTGGCACATGCACTTTAAGATCGTGCACACCGTGATGAATACGGTGTAAACCACACCACATTGGAAAAATAGTAAGCACTAAAATAACTAATTTACCAATCCAAGAATAAGCAAAAGTAATTAAATTATGCGCATCGACTAAACCAAATGGTAATAACAAACCGATGATTAGAATAACGACAGGAAGGAAAATTGCACTCACTGTGCCACCTGCTCCGAACATTAACCATACTGGCGGTTCGCCGGAGCGTTTTGGATTTTGATCAACCATTTTTTCTCCCCTTAGATATAAACTAAAACTAACGCAATCACGCTAACTAATGCGGTTACCGCCCAAAGTGCATTTCTTACAACGTGGTGTGGTAAGCGTTCATTTTTCACAATGATATTCATCACTTTTGGTGTCATTAAGAAATATGTCACCGTATGATAAAGCGTTGCGATAAGCGTAATAATATTTAAGAAAACCACAATTGGGTTTCTTAAAAACTCAATAAAGCTCAAGATGCCTAAGCCTGGTATTGGATTGCTTGCGAGACAAAGAACACCATAAAGCAATACAATACAAAACCATACAGCAAAGATTGAAGTCGCTTCACGTAGCATATAAGCTTTATAGAAGTCCAATTTTTTCCACCAAGTCGCTGTCATTGGACGAACATATTTTTTACGTTTACTCACTGTTACTGACATATTCTTCCCCTTAGCCTTTTGGTTTTAGCATAGAGATAACATAATCTTTGGCACTTTCCACTTTTCCTTGGTTAATTGCAGAAGCAGGATCCACATGTTTTGGACAAACTTCTGAGCAATAACCAACGAAAGTACAACTCCAAACCCCATTTTTACCATTTAATAATGACATACGTTTTGCTTTACCATGGTCACGGTTATCAAGATTATAACGATGAGCCATAGTAATAGCTGCAGGGCCTAAGAATTCAGGATTTAAACCAAATTGAGGGCAAGCGGCATAGCATAAACCACAGTTGATACACATTGAGAATTGACGATATTTCTCAAGCTGTGCTGGCGTTTGTTTAGTACGGCTTACTTGCAACTCTTTTGATGGATGTGGTTTACCATCTAATGCTGGCGCTTCGTTACCAATAATATAAGGTTTAATTGCCTCTAAACTCTCGATAAAGTGGCTTAAATCAACCACTAAGTCGCGTTCAATTGGGAAGTTTGCTAACGGCTCAATACGCATATGGCCGCTATAATCACGTAAGAACGTTTTACAAGCCAATTTCGGTTTATTATTTACCATCATCCCGCAAGAACCGCAGATCGCCATACGGCAAGACCAACGATAAGAAAGAGAGGGTTCAAGTTTATCCTTAATATAACCTAATGCATCAAGCAAGGAGGTTTGATTATCATAAGGTACTTGATACGTACTTAGATGCGGCTCTTGATCGATTTCAGGATTGTAGCGTAATACTTCTACATTCATTACTGGTGAATTAGCCATTTGCTTGCTCCTTAGCTTTCGCAGCTGCTTCTTGAGCTTCTGCTTCCGCACCGTAAACACGTTTTGCAGGTTGAGATTTGGTAATTTTCACTGGGCTATATTCAATGCGCGGTGCGCCATTTTCATTGTAGAAAGCAAGTGTGTGTTTTAAATAATTTACATCATCGCGTTCAGTGTAATCTAAGCGTTGATGGGCACCACGAGATTCTTTACGTTCAATCGCTGAATTTGCAATAGATTGTGCAACATCTAGAATGTAACCCAACTCAACGGTGTAAAGCACATCTGTATTGAACACGCTTGAATTATCTGATATGCGAATACGTTTGTAACGTTCTTTTAATTCTGCAATTTTATCTACTGCTTTTTGCATGCTTGCTTGGTCACGGTAAATACCACAACCTTCTTCCATCACAGTACCCATTTCATCACGGATTTCAGACCAAGATTCATTACCTTCCTGTTTATGAAGGGCTTCTAAACGAGCAACAACATCTTTTGCTTGAGCATCAACCGCACTTTGATTTACCGATTGAGCTTCAACTGCACGTTGTGCCGCATATTCCCCTGCTACACGACCTAACACAACAAGTTCAGCTAAAGAGTTAGATCCTAAACGGTTTGCGCCGTGTAAACCTGAAGATGCACATTCTCCTACAGCAAATAAACCTTTGATACGAGTTTCGCTGTTAAAATCAACCTCAATACCGCCCATTGTATAGTGAACAACTGGACGAACTGGGATTGGTTCATTTACTGGATTTACACCTTCATAAGCACTTGCTAATTCACAAATAAATGGCAGACGCTCGTGTAAATATTTTTCGCCAAGATGACGTAAATCTAAATGCACAACATCCACGCCTTTCGCGGTTTTTAAGGTATTACCTTTTTTCCATTCTTGCCAGAATGCTTGAGAAACTTTATCACGAGGGCCAAGCTCCATATATTTATTTTGAGGTTTGCCAATTGGCGTTTCAGGTCCTAGACCATAATCTTGAAGATAGCGATAGCCATCTTTATTCACTAAGATACCGCCTTCGCCACGACAACCTTCGGTCATTAAAATACCCGTATTAGGTAAGCCTGTTGGATGATATTGAACAAACTCCATATCACGAAGTGGTACACCATGACGATACGCCATAGATAAGCCGTCACCTGTTACAATGCCGCCATTGGTATTAAATTTAAATGCACGACAACCACCACCAGTGGCAATCACAACCGCATTGGCATTAATTTGAACAAGTGAACCTTCCATCATATTCATTGCAACCATACCACGAGCATGGCCATCATCAACAAGAATATCTAATACGAAGTGTTCATCAAAACGTTGGATTTGTGGATATTGAATAGAAGTTTGGAAAAGTGTGTGTAGTAAATGGAAACCTGTTTTATCCGCTGCGAACCAAGTACGTTCAATTTTCATTCCACCAAAACGACGCACGTTTACATCGCCATCAGCTTTACGACTCCAAGGGCATCCCCAACGTTCTAATTGAGTCATTTCTACAGGGGAATGTTGTACGAAATATTCCACTACATCTTGCTCACAAAGCCAGTCCCCACCAGCAACGGTATCTTGAAAGTGTTTATCGTAAGAATCTTCTTCTTTGATAACTGCCGCTGCGCCACCTTCTGCTGCCACGGTATGGCTACGCATCGGGTATACTTTAGAAACTAATGCAATTTTTAGGTTAGGATTTGCTTCTGCTGCGGAAATCGCTGCACGTAAACCACCGCCACCAGCACCAACAATCGCAATATCGACATTAACTGTTTGCACGATATCCTCCAATCAATAGAAAGTAAAAATAAATCCCCTAAAAGGGTAATATTACGTGGGCATTGTGCCATTTTTTGTTACAAATTAATAACGTTTTTTATGTCTAAAGATGGAAAAGATCGTATTTTGTGATCTACCTCAAAAAAGCTAAGATTGAGTTGAGAGCAGCTCTCGTTTACAATGTGCAAAATTTTTAAAACAGGATTAAAAATGACCGCACTTAATCATTGGCAACCTTCTGCTGATATAAAAAATCTTCTTAAACGGGCAAAAATTATTGCTGAAATTCGTCAATTTTTTACCGAACGAGGCTTGCTTGAAGTAGAGACGCCTGTTCTAAGTAAATTTGGCGTCACTGATTTACATCTTTCCACATTTAGCACAGAATTTCTCGCGCCTTTTGATAATCAATCCAAAACACTTTGGCTTTCTACAAGCCCTGAATATCATATGAAACGCTTGCTTGCTGCAGGCAGTGGAGCTATATTCCAAATCAGCAAAGTGTTTCGCAATGAAGAGGCTGGAAATCGTCATAATCCAGAATTTACTATGCTGGAATGGTATCGACCACACTTTCATATGCATCGTTTAATTAATGAAGTGGATGATTTACTCCAACAAATTTTAGATTGCCCACCAGCAGAAAGTTTAAGCTATCAGTTTGTTTTCCAAGAATATGTAGGTTTAGATCCCTTATCTGCAGAACGTTCAGAATTAATTGAAGCGGCACGTAAACATAATTTTATGGCTGAAGATGATGAAGATCGCGATACTTTATTACAGTTTTTATTTAGTGAAGTCGTTGAGCCTCAAATTGGAAAAGAACGACCTATTGCGGTTTATCATTTCCCTTCAACGCAAGCCGCCCTAGCACAAGTTAGCCCAGAAGATCAACGTGTGGCAGAACGCTTTGAGTTTTATTACAAAGGGTTAGAATTAGCCAATGGTTTTCACGAACTTGCCGATGCGCAGGAACAACGTCATCGCTTTGAATTAGATAATCAACAAAGAAAAAAATGTGGATTGCCTACTCGAGAAATTGATGAACGCTTTCTTGCTGCTTTAGACGCGGGTATGCCAGATTCTTCTGGTGTCGCATTAGGAATAGATCGTCTAATGATGATCGCTTTAGATTGCGAAAAAATTAATGACGTCATTTCTTTTGCTGTGGACAATGCTTAAAGGTAAAAGTGCGGTAAAAATTGTCATCATTTTTATTTACTGATCCATAATGGCAATTTTATATTCATTGATAGCCCACCTAATGGGCTTTTTTCAGCCCAAACACTTCCTTGATGCTCTTTTATTACATGAGATACAATTGCAAGCCCTAATCCTGTGCCTCCAGTCGCTCTAGTTCGCGCTTCATCGACGCGATAAAACGGAGTGAAAATTTTTTCAAATTCATTCGGATTTACCCCAGATCCGTTGTCATTGATACAGATCCTGAGGAATTCTTCTTTTTGGATAAAAATATGAAGAATTTCTTTTTGGTAATTAACAATATTCGCTTCTTTTAATGGGGAATAAATTCTGAGATCGAAATTAGGTACGGCGATCACAAGGCTCATCATTATGAAAAAAGAAAACCAAAACATAAGAAATGTTTGGATAGTGAGTTGATTTAAATTGAAAAAATAACGTAATTTTATAAAAATTAGGTAACTAAAGCGTATCCTTTTCCGCGTAAAGTTTTAAACCAAGAGGGCTTGTTTTTTCGTTCTGGTAATTTGCGTCTTAAATTAGAGATGTGCATATCAAGAGAGCGGTCAAATGGAGTGAGCGGTTTTTCCATTACTTCTAAACTTAATTCTTCTCGACTTACCACATTTCCCTTAGATTTAAGCAATAAACAAAGGATCTTAAATTCATAATCAGTTAAATTGAGATTTTCTTCATTATAGGTTGCAATTCCGTGAGAAAAGTGGAGAGTTATTCCGTCAAAAGAAAGGATTTCTACATTTGCGGTATTATTTGAAGGAGATGCACTACGACGCAAAATTGCCTTAATTCTTGCAATAAGCTCACGATCGTTAAAAGGTTTGGATAAATAATCATCCGCTCCCAATTCTAAGCCTAATACGCGATCAATGTCTTCGCCTCTTGCTGTTAGCATCATCACTGGCACGTTAGAGACTTTACGAATTTCTTTTAATGTTTCGATACCATTTAACTTTGGCATCATTACATCAAGCAAAACCAGCTTATAGCTTTCATTGAGTTTTTGTAATGCTTCTAATCCATTATTTGCTGTTTCAACGTCAAAACCCTCAAGCTCTAAAAGTGTAGAAAGTAATTCAGTTAATTCAATATCATCATCAACGAGCAAGAGTTTTGACATTGGGGATTCCTTTTACCAATTATTATTGTAGTGCGGTGAAAATAAAAAGATTATTTCCAGAATTTCCACCAACTTGATTTTGGTTTCTCACCTGTTTCAATGATGGTGTTATTTTCGCCTTGTTGTGAAACCTCTGGTAAAGGTTTATCAAGATGGGTTTCTGTCACAATCCCACGTTGATCGAATTTTACGGTTAGCGTATGTTGAGCTGGTGTTTCATAGGCACGTTGTTGTAAGAATACGTAATACCAAGTGTAGTTATTATAAGGATCGATTAATACTGGCGTTCCCAACAAATATTGTACTTGTTGAGCAGTCATGCCTTCTTTAACTTGCGCAACGGTAGTCGCTTCTAAATAGTTGCCCTGCGGTACATCAATTCGATATACAACTTTTTCAACGGTGGAACAAGAAGCGAGGCTTAATGCTAAAAAGGTTGCGCCTAAAAGTGTTTTAACTTGCATTTTCTTTACCTTAATTTGTGCAAAAGTTCTGTCAAATAATATCCAAAATTGGGTGTATTTCCAAATTAATTCTCTGATTTTAAAGCCTTTTGTAATTGATCTTTTAAATTTGGCGGTAAACCTTTGATGGTTAGGGTATCTGTCATAGGATCCCATTGAATACGTGTATTCAATAATTCCGCATCAAAACTTAGGGTAACGCCCTTTCCTGACCCAGAGAATTTTGTTAGCGATTTCAATGCTGAACGAACAGGAGGAATGCTCTCTTCCAAACCATAATTCTGTTCTTCCGTAAAGGCGACAAAAGGCTGTTCGTTTAGAGTGGGTAATGAATCAGAAAGTTCCCTTAATTCAATATTGTTACCGTTTGAAAGCTGACCTTTACAATATTCAAACACTTGTTTTTTTACCGCTTGAGTTTGCTCTTTGTTGAGTTCGCCTTGATCGCAGTAATCACTTACCGCTTGCAATAAACACTGATTTTGAACCTGTGGATTTAATCCTTCTTCAGCACCTAAAAAACCCATGAAAAAATCACTAATTTTGCGACCTACACGGCCTTTTATGAAAGTTAAATAACGATTAGAGTTCGCATTTACTTGCAAATCCGTCAAATTTATCCGTGCCGCAATATCAAACTGAGTTATATCAAGATATTCTGTACGGTGAATATCTAAATGCTCATCGACTAACATACTATGACGGCTATCAAGCAATGCAATAAACAAATAATCTGTCGCTAAGAAATTATATTGGCATAAAATCAAGGTGCCACTTTCCGCAAAGTTATATTTACCTAGCTCATCAGCAAGCAATTTTGTTGAATATTGACTAAAACCTAAAAACTCAATTTCTTGTTCTAATAAACGATTTAAATGTTGTGCAAAGATAGACTTTTCCTGAAACACGCCAAAAGCCTTAGCTTTATTTTGATAGCCTTGATGAAGTTGCAACATCATTTGCTCTACTTCTGGCGTAATTGACAGCAACTCATCGCGTAATACGCTTTCCATTTTTATGCTGTCGCCATCCACATTTTTGACTAACTGATGCAAAACAATTTGATTAACGATAATACTCATTTTTGTCACCTTTGAAAAATTTGCCGCAAATTATAACCGCACTTTTTAAGCAAGAAAAAAGAAATTATTTAGGTTCTACCAAATAATCGGGTATCATAAGCCAAATTTTTTGTTTTATTTTTGACATTATGGCTCAACATTCTAAATATTCTGATGCTCAATTAAGTGCGATTGTAAACGATATAATCGCAGTGCTAGAAAAGCATAAAGCCTCGGTAGATCTCTCCTTAATCGCATTGGGTAATATGGCAAGTAATCTATTAACTAGCAGTGTGCCGCAAACTCAACGTGAGGCATTGGCTCAAGCGTTTTCTAATTCCTTAATCAATGCAGTAAAAACACGTTAATATGAAATGGATTAAAAAAGGCACCTTCAGCGGCAAACAATACCGCGATGACGTTTCACGAAAAATTTCGTGGGGTCATTGGTTTGCCTTTTTTAATATTATTGTTGCTATTCTTATTGGCGCACGTTATGCCTTTATCATTGACTGGCCAGATACTCTCGCAGGAAAACTTTATTTCTTTGTAAGTTTGCTCGGGCATTTCAGTTTCAACGTTTTTGCGTTGTACTTACTCGTTGTCTTTCCACTGAGTTTCATTGTTAAAAATCACCGCACTTTTCGCGGATTAACCGTGATTTTTTCCACAATTTGCACAACCTTATTATTATTTGATACTGCAGTATTCAATCGATTCAGCCTGCATTTATCCTCTGTGGTATGGAATTTGCTGGTTAATCCAGAAAATGGCGAAATGTCGCGCGATTGGCAAATTTTCTTTGCACCAATGCCAATAATTTTACTGGCACAGATGTTATTTTCTCGCTGGAGTTGGGAAAAATTACGTAGTCTTGAACGCCAAAAATGGCTAAAAGCTGTCGGTGTATCCTTAACTTCCATGTTTATTACTACGCATTTAATTTATGCTTGGGCAGATGCTTATTTATATCGTCCAATTACGATGCAACGCTCTAATTTTCCTCTTTCTTATCCAATGACAGCTCGTTCTTTTTTAGAAAAACACGGTTTCATTGATGGCGAGCAGTACGCACAAACATTAAAACAAGAGGGGCGTTTAGATGCCTTAAAGATTGATTACCCTAAAAAAACACTCACTTTTGCACCAATTGACAATAAACCAAACATTTTAATGATCACTGTTTCTGGATTACGTTACGATGCCATTTCTCAAGGCAAAATGCCCAAGTTAGCTGAATTTGCAACAAGTTCAACGGAATTCACTAATCATTACAGCACAGGTAATAGTAATAATGCAGGCTTAATTGGGTTATTTTACGGGCTAAATGCAAATTACACCGATAGCATTTTAAGCAATCATACCCAATCTGTTTTAATCGAAAAATTACGTGCTGAAAATTATCAATTGGGTTTATTTTCTGCTACGAATTTCAAAGATAGCGTCTTCCGCCAAGCATTATTTCGTGAAATGAAACTTTCATCGAATAAAACCAGCAAACCAAATAATGAAAGTGCGGTAAAAAATCTCAATGATTTTATTAAAGCACAAAAAATAGACTCCCCTTGGTTTGCTTATTTGGATTTAGCCTTGGAGGCTAAAAACCAAGCAGATTATGACCGCACTTTACAGGACGTGGATTTACTTTTAGCAAAAGTGCTAGAAAATACACCGCTTGAAAACACATTAGTGATTATCACTGCTGAACACGGTTTAACTTTCAATGAAATGAATGACAAAGAGCGAGAAAACTACTTTGGGCGCGATGAAATTCAAGTGCCATTGCTTGTATATTGGAAAGATTTACCAGTAGGCAAACAAAATGGATTAAGTAATCATGCTGATATTTTCTCTGCGTTAATGCAGACAGTATTCCGTGTAGAAAACCCGTTGATGGATTATAGTCAAGGACGCAATCTCTTTGATCTTAAGGGGGATGACTGGGTACTTGCCTCTAATTTCCACTGGAATGTGGTGATTCAACCTGATGGAACACAATACCATATTGATCGCAAAGGTAATTACAAAAAACTCGATAAAGATTATATTGAGCAATCTTCAGACAGACCGCCACTTGGAATCTTCTTAGAAGCTTTCCAATTACAAAATTTCTTCTTTGAAAAATAATCTATAAAGGTAAAAAGTGCGGTTAATTTTGACAGTATTTTATATCCTTTTATTCATCTCGTGGGCTTGTATCCACGCTATGGAAGTTGTGTAGATAAGTCTAAGTTATGTAGGGTGGGCGTTAGCCCACGCATTTATTAAGTTCTTATAGAATAGTGATTATATCTAATTAGATATGTGAATGCCTGCGTTACGACAAATAACCTATAAGTGCATAAAAGAATGGATTTTTTGCCCTTAAGTCTTTATACTCACGCCTCAGTTTAAGACTGAAAAATGTTATTAATGAAAATCCGTGAGTTTTTCATAACATTACCATAATGCTTCTCGCCGTACTTACAGCACCTTTCAATTAATATACATTCTCGTCTTTTTATCCTTTCTTTTTTACGGAGTTTGTATGAAAAGCCACGTTCGTAGTTTTAAAACCTATATTCGCGATGAAATTATCAAAAAAGGCGGATGGGTAAATGCCCATGCACATGCTGACCGCGCTTTTACGATGACGCCAGAGAAAATTGGGATTTATCATAGTAGTAATTTGCAACAAAAATGGGATTTAGTGGATGAAGTAAAACGTACTTCCAGTGTTGATGATTATTACGCACGTTTTTGCCAATCTATTGAATTAATGATATCCCAAGGTGTAACCGCATTTGGAACATTTGTAGATATAGACCCAATTTGTGAAGATCGTGCAATTATTGCCGCACACAAAGCCCGCGAAGTGTATAAACATGACATTATTTTGAAATTTGCCAATCAAACTTTAAAAGGGGTAATCGAACCCACTGCGCGTAAATGGTTTGATATTGGTGCAGAAATGGTAGATATGATTGGCGGCTTACCATATCGTGATGAATTGGATTATGGACGCGGCCTAGAGGCAATGGATATCTTGTTAGATAAGGCCAAATCTCTTGGAATTATGTGTCATGTACATGTAGACCAATTCAATAACCCAAGTGAAAAAGAAACTGAGCAACTTTGCGACAAAACCATTGAACACGGAATGGAAGGGCGAGTTGTGGGTATCCATGGTATTTCCATTGGCTCACATTCAAAAGAATATCGCTACAAACTTTACGAAAAAATGCGTAAAGCTAAAATGATGATGATCGCCTGTCCAATGGCATGGATTGACAGTAATCGCAAAGAAGATCTTATGCCATTCCATAATGCACTCACGCCAGCAGATGAAATGATCCCCGAAGGTATCACTGTTGCCCTAGGCACAGATAATATTTGCGATTATATGGTGCCATTATGTGAGGGGGATTTATGGCAAGAATTAAGCCTATTGGCTGCAGGCTGCCGTTTCCCACACTTAGATGAAATGGTCAATATCGCAAGTATTAATGGTCGTAAAGTATTAGGACTAGAACCAATTTAGCTTTTTATTCCGCCCAATCAAAAGTGCGGTCAAAATGGGCAATATTTAAAAGTTGATTACAAAATCTAGCTTTTAAATGTAGCCCATTTTCGTTGTCCTTTTTTATTTTTAACTTGCCAAAAAACAAAAAATAAATAAAATGAACGTCCATTCATTTTTGGGCGATTATTGCTCTTTATTTTATTCAAGGATCTTATGCGACAAGCTAAAACTGATTTAGCCGAACAAATTTTTCTTGCTACCGATCGTTTAATGGCAAAAGAAGGTTTAGACCGGCTTTCTATGCATAAAATCGCAAAAGAGGCAAATGTAGCGGCGGGAACGATTTACCTTTATTTCAAAAACAAAGATGAGTTGCTTGAACAATTTGCACACAGGGTGTTTTCAATGTTTATGGCAACACTTGAAAAAGATTTTGATGAATCTAAGCCTTTTTTCGAACAGTATCGACAAATGTGGAAAAACATTTGGTATTTCTTACAAGAAAATCCCACTATTCTATCCAATTTAAAGCAATATGAATCTTTGCCGAATTTCAAGGATATTTGTAAAAACGTTAAAAATTGTCGTTGGGATTTATTTTGTGACCAAGCCAAAAAAGCTGGCTTATTAGCCGAGTTACCTGAAGATATTCTCTTTTTATTAAGTTTGAAAACGGCGATAAATTTGGTCTCTGATGCAAAATTTATCGATTTCGATCTTAATCCTGAAATTTTAGAATCTGTGATTGAACGCTCTTGGCGTGCGATTCAGAAATAGGAATTGTTATTTTATAACGGAGCTTTAAACATGAGTCAAACTCAACATCAAAGACCAAAACGCTCACATATTTTCTTGATGAAAGTGATTTTAGCTGTATTTGTCTTAATTTTTGCTGGTGTCATCGGTTTTAATGTATTTAAAGGTGTAATGACAAGTCGAGTGATTGCTAGTATGCCAGAACCTTCAAGTCCCGTGACCGCACTTGAAGTACAACCACGCGAGTGGACACCTGTTATCAATACAACAGGGCTAATACGTCCACATCAAGGTGCTATGCTTAGCGCACAAAATGCGGGTACGGTTTCACAAGTGCTTGTTCAAAATGGACAAAATGTGAAAAAAGGTGAGGTGCTTGTGGAACTTGATAATTTTGTTGAACGTGCCAGCCTACAAGCTGCTCAGGCACAATTATCAGCACTTCGTCAAACTTACCAACGTTATGTGAGCTTATTAAATAGCAATGCTGTATCACGTCAAGAAATGGATAACGCAAAAGCGGCTTATGACGCTCAAGTAGCTAATATTGAATCTCTAAAAGCAGCAATTGAACGTCGTAAAATTGTGGCACCATTTGATGGTAAAGCGGGTATTGTGAAAATCAATATTGGACAATATGTGAATGTTGGAACAGAAATTGTGCGTGTAGAAGATACTAGCTCAATGAAAGTAGATTTTGCTCTTTCACAAAATGATTTAGATAAGTTGCATATTGGTCAGCGTGTTACGGCTACCGTTGATGCTCGTTCTGGCGAAACATTTTCTGCACGTATTACGGCGATTGAACCTGCGGTAAATGCAGCTACTGGGCTTGTGGATATTCAAGCAACATTTGATCCAGAAGATGGACGTAAACTGCTTTCAGGTATGTTCTCTCGTTTGCGTATTGCGCTTTCAACGGAAACAAATCAAATTGTCGTGCCACAAGTCGCTATCAGCTACAATATGTATGGTGAAATTGCTTATTTACTCACACCATTATCTGATGAAGATAAAGGAAAAATGTCAGGTAATGAAAAATTGGATCGTCTCTATCGTGCGAAACAAATCACCGTATTTACTAAAGATCGTCAAGGTGTTTATGCTCAATTACAAGGAAATGAAGTTAAAGCAGGAGATAAAATTATTACAGGCGGTCAGCAAGGTATTGGTAATGGAAGTCTTGTGGAATGGATTAAAAAAGACATTGTGGGTGCAGTAGAGCCTGCACATAAAACACCACTTTAATGTATGAGGAAATCCGAATGAAATTTACCGATATATTTATTCGTCGCCCTGTTTTAGCAGTTTCAATTAGTTTGTTAATGATTATTTTAGGGTTGCAAGCGATCTCGAAATTGGCAGTGCGTGAATACCCTAAAATGACCACTACAGTCATTACAGTGAGTACCGCATATCCAGGGGCAGATGCGAATTTAATCCAAGCATTTGTTACCTCAAAATTGGAAGAATCTATCGCGCAAGCCGATAATATTGACTATATGTCTTCGACTAGTGCGCCTAGCAGTTCGACTATTACAATAAAAATGAAATTAAATACCGATCCTGCAGGTGCGTTGGCAGATGTGTTAGCCAAAGTGAATGCAGTAAAGTCGGCGTTACCAAATGGTATTGAAGATCCTAGTGTATCCTCTTCTTCAGGTGGGAGCGGTATTATGTATATCAGTTTCCGATCTAAAAAACTGGATTCTAGTCAGGTGACCGATTATATCAATCGTGTAGTCAAACCACAGTTTTTTACCATTGAGGGTGTTGCTGAAGTACAGGTATTTGGTGCCGCTGAATATGCATTACGTATTTGGCTTGATCCACAAAAAATGGCAGCTCAAAATCTTTCTGCTCCAGCAGTAATGTCTGCGCTTTCTGCTAATAACGTACAAACGGCTGCGGGGAACGATAATGGCTATTATGTGAGTTATCGTAACAAAGTTGAGACCACAACGACATCTGTGGAACAACTCAGCAACTTAATTATTTCATCAAATGGCGATGATTTAGTGCGTTTGCGTGATATTGCAACCGTTGAATTAAATAAAGAAAGTGATAATTCGCGTGCTACGGCAAATGGCGCAGAATCCGTCGTGTTAGCCATCAATCCAACCTCCACAGCAAACCCTTTGACTGTCGCAGAAAAAATTCGCCCTTTATATGAAAGTATAAAAACACAACTGCCAGACAGTATGGAAAGCGATATTCTTTATGACCGCACTATTGCTATTAATAGTTCCATTCACGAGGTAATAAAAACTATTGGAGAAGCCACTTTAATCGTTTTAGTGGTAATTTTAATGTTTATCGGTTCGTTCCGCGCCATTTTAATTCCAATATTAGCTATTCCAATTTCTCTTATTGGCGTGTTAATGCTGCTACAAAGTTTCAACTTTTCTATTAATTTAATGACCTTGCTCGCTTTAATTCTTGCCATAGGTTTAGTTGTGGATGATGCTATTGTAGTGCTGGAAAATGTTGATCGTCATATTAAAGAGGGGGAAACGCCATTCCGAGCGGCGATTATTGGTACGCGTGAAATTGCAGTCCCCGTTATTTCTATGACTATTGCATTGATCGCAGTTTATTCGCCAATGGCTTTAATGGGGGGGATTACTGGCACATTGTTTAAAGAGTTTGCTTTAACTCTAGCTGGTGCGGTATTTATTTCAGGCATTGTGGCATTAACTCTTTCTCCGATGATGAGTAGCAAGTTGCTTAAATCAAACGCCCAACCAACTTGGTTAGAACAAAAGGTTGAACATACATTAGGAAAAGTTAATCGTATTTACGAATATATGCTTGATCTTGTTATGCTCAATCGTAAATCAATGCTGGCTTTTGCTGTGGTAATTTTCTCAACGCTCCCATTTTTGTTTAATGCGCTTTCTAGTGAATTAACACCAAATGAAGATAAAGGCGCATTTATTGCAATTGGTAATGCACCATCTAGCGTAAATGTAGATTACATTCAAAATGCAATGCAACCATATATGAAAAATGTAATGGATACGCCTGAGGTTTCTTTTGGAATGAGTATTGCTGGAGCACCAAATTCTAATGGTTCTTTGAATATCATTACTTTAAAAGATTGGAAAGAACGCACACGTAAACAATCTGTTGTGATGAATGAATTAAATGCAAAAGCAAAATCTATTCCAGAAGTATCAGTTTCTGCCTTCAATTTCCCTGAAATTGATACAGGAGAACAAGGGCCGCCAGTTTCTATTGTGTTAAAAACTGCACAAGATTATAAATCTTTAGCGAATACTGCAGAGAAATTCTTAAATGCGATGAAAGCTTCAGGTAAATTTATTTATTCCAATTTAAATTTAACTTATGACACCGCACAAATGACGATTTCTGTGGATAAGGAAAAAGCGGGAACTTACGGCATTACAATGCAACAGATTAGTAATACTTTAGGCAGTTTCTTATCTGGTGCGACAGTTACGCGTGTGGATGTAGATGGACGTGCTTATAAAGTAATTTCGCAGGTAAAACGAGATGATCGCTTATCGCCAGAAAGTTTCCAAAATTATTATTTAACTGCATCTAATGGTCAATCAGTGCCATTAAGTAGTGTTATCAGTATGAAATTAGAAACTCAGCCAACATCATTACCGCGTTTCAGCCAATTAAATTCGGCTGAAATCAGTGCTGTACCAATGCCGGGAACATCAAGTGGCGATGCCATTGCTTGGCTTCAACAACAGGCAAATGATAATTTGCCACAAGGATACACTTATGATTTTAAATCTGAAGCACGTCAATTAGTCCAAGAAGGCAACGCATTAGCCGTCACTTTTGCATTGGCTGTTATCATCATATTCTTGGTACTTGCCATTCAGTTTGAATCTATACGTGACCCAATGGTAATTATGATTTCTGTACCATTAGCCGTAAGTGGTGCATTAGTGAGCTTAAATATTTTATCCTTCTTTAGCATCGCAGGAACAACATTAAATATCTACTCTCAAGTTGGGTTGATTACTCTCGTGGGATTAATCACCAAACACGGTATCTTAATGTGCGAAGTGGCAAAAGAAGAACAGCTAAACTATGGTAAAACTCGTATTGAGGCAATCACTCATGCGGCAAAAGTGCGTTTGCGTCCAATTCTAATGACAACTGCAGCAATGGTAGCAGGCTTAATTCCATTACTCTATGCAACAGGTGCAGGAGCGGTATCTCGCTTTAGTATTGGGATAGTGATTGTAGCGGGATTATCCATTGGTACTATTTTCACCTTGTTCGTCTTGCCTGTAGTATATAGCTATGTCGCAACTGAACACAAACCATTACCGGTTTTTGATGAAAATAAAACAACCCACTAATTAAAACATAGAAAAAACAAACCGCACTTAGGTTATCTTACGTAATTTGTACTTATAAATAGTTGTTTTATCCAACTTTTTTGAGCATAACCTGCATAAGTGCGGTATTTTTATTCTGTTAATTATATAAATGATCCACTTATGTTAGTCTTTATTTAAAGACTATTTTTCAGTAAACTTAGCGAATTTTGTTGAATTATTAAAATTATCACTTCAAATCTAGGAATTTATTGTGGCACATCGAGATTTTGCTGCGCGTCGTAGCTCAAATAATAAGAAAAAAAATAAGAAAAAGAATACAAATGTCTTGATTTTTCTTGCTTTATTTATTGTTCTAGTTTTTGTTGTTGGACTTTATTTGTTGAAAAATCAGAACAGTAAGGTAAGCATGCAGCAAGCTATAACACAACAGGAAAAAGCTCAACCTAAAAGTGTGTTACCTAATCGTCCAGAGGAAGTGTGGAGTTATATTAAAGCCTTAGAAACGCGTACTGTACCTGTAGATAATAATCCAGCGAGTGTAGAACAAAATATGCGTTTAACAGAAGAACAACGTCAAGTTTTAATTCAAATAGAAAGAGATCAAAAAGCGGCTGATGAAGCTAGAAAACTGGCTGAGCAACAGAGAATAGAAGATGCAACGAGAACTCAATCCAAAAAAACGGAAGATATGAAAAATACAGAGGCAGAAATCGTAAAATCGGAATCAATTAAAAAGCAAGACTCACAGAAAATTGAAAGCGCAAAAAAAGTAGAACAAATAAAAACGGTTAATAATGTACGGGATAGCAAGAAATTTGGTTTACAATGCGGTGCTTTCAAAAATCGAGCGCAAGCTGAAAATTTGCAAGGTCGTTTACAGATGACAGGATTAAATGCTCAAATACAAACTAACGGCGAATGGAACCGTGTTCGTGTAGTAAGTTTTGATACTCGAGAGCTTGCAGTACAGGCACAAAGTAGAGCTAAAACTGTTACCGATTGTGTTGTGATTGGTATGTAATATATATTTATTTTAATGCCGAGTACCAAAAGGTGGTTTTGCAAACCAAATCACAATAAGCAATCCTAAGAATCCCATAGCTGATAGCCAAAATATTTCATTTGCGCCAATAATAAATCCTTGCGATGTTATTTGTTGAGCAAGGTAAGCTGAAGTTTGCGTATCACTTAAACCAAATTGATTCATTTGATGGTAAAAACTTTGGGAAATCGGGTTATAAGGATTAATGTGTTCTGTTAATTGAGTGTGGTGAACAGCTTCACGGTTATACCACATAAATGTGGTCAAAGATGTTCCTACAGAACCCGCTAAAGTTCTCAAAAAGTTAAATAAGCTAGAGGCTGAAGCCATTTTATGCGCAGGCAAGCCAGACAGCGTTATTGTAGTAAGTGGCATAAAGAAACAGGACACCGCTAAACCTTGCACTAATTGTGGTAAAGCTACATCAACAAATGTCATTGATGGCTCGAAAGTTACCGCTCGCCAATAAAATGTTATTGCATATACAATAAAGCTTATCGTCACTAAAATTCGCATATCGATCTTATAACCGAAACGCCCAATAATCGGTGAAAGCAAAATTGGGAATAATCCAACTGGGGAAGCCGCAAGCCCTGCCCACGTCGCGGTGTAATGGAAGACTTGTTGTAGCAAGAGCGGAATTAATACCACAGAACCTAGATAAATCAAAAAGGCTAAACTAGTACATAAACACCCTACGCTAAAATTACGAGAATGGAAAAGTGAAATATCCACTACAGGATTGTCATCTGTCAATTCCCAAATAACCAAGGCAATCAGACAAACGACAGCAACAACGGCTAATATAATGATTTCATTAGAATTAAACCAATCTTGCTCACGACCCTGATCAAGCATTAATTGCAAACATCCCACTCCTAAGACAAGTAAAACTAAACCGACTTTATCAATAGGTTGATGAACAATTTCACTTTCTCTGCTTCCCAAAATCTTCCAGCTGATTAGCACAACTAACAAACCGATCGGAACATTGATAAAAAAGATCCATCCCCAATGGATATTATCGCTAATCCATCCGCCTAAAATTGGGCCAAAAATAGGCGCAACCACAATAGTCATTGACCAAAATGCCAATGCCATTCCGCGTTTTTCTGGTGGATAATTATTTAATAATAAACTTTGCGAAAGAGGGATCACTGGACCTGCGACAGCACCTTGAATGACGCGAAAAATAATTAACGCCTCAAGACTATCTGCAATCCCACAGAGCCAAGAAGAGACAACAAATAAAAAAGTTGAGACTAAAAATAACCGCACTTCGCCAAAACGTTTTGCTAACCAACCCGTTATTGGAATAGAAATCGCATTTGCTACCCCAAAAGAAGTGATTACCCACGTACCTTGACTAAAAGATGCGCCAAGATCGCCCGCAATAGTAGGAATCGCCACATTTGCAATGGTAGAATCTAATACCTGCATAAAGGTGGCGAGAGATAAAGCCAGTGTTAATAAAATCAGCACACCACCTTGAATAGGCGGGAATTTTTTTGCGGAATTGTCCATAACGCCGCCTTAATGGCTGTTTTGCTGAATGATAGATTCAATCAAATTTTCTACCGCACTTTCATCATATTTAAGTGTATCAGTAGAAAATAACGTTTTCGGTTCTGTTTTTTCTCGTAGCATTGCGCCTGATGAATCTGAAATTCTTACTTTTGCCGTTGCAGAAAGACCAATTCTCAATGGCGTTTCTGTAAATTGTTGTGGATCTAATTTAATTCGCACAGGTACACGTTGTACCACTTTAATCCAGTTACCCGTAGCATTTTGCGAAGGTAAAAGAGAAAACGCATTGCCAGTCCCCATTTCAATGCCATTTATCACGCCATCAAATTCTTTATTTTTACCGTATAAATCAAAATGGATTTTTACTGGCTGACCAATGCGCATATTCGTTAATTGGGTTTCTTTGAAGTTAGCTTCTAACCACATTTGTTCATTAGATACCACCGCCATTAACGCGCCACCCACTGAAACGGCTTGCCCAACTTGAACATTACGACGCGCCACATAGCCATCAATTGGACTTCTAATTTTTGTACGTTGCAAATTTAACCAAGCCTGTTTAAGCGAGTTTATCGCATTCTGTATTTGCGGTTGTTCACGTAATGGAACGTTACGCAATAAAGCCTGATTAGCAGCCAATTGATTTTTAGAGGCATTTAAATTTGCTTTGGCAAGCTCGACAGCTTCTTTTGCGTGTTGGAAAGATTCTTTATCAATCGCACCCATTTTTTCAAGTTGAACTCGGCGCGCCAAATTGCCTTGAGCTTGAGCTAAAGAAATTTCATTGGCGTGCACAGCTGATTGCAATTGCTGCACAGTGAAACCCAGTTGTTCTACCTGACGTACAGCATTGGCGAGATTGCTTTTGGCCTGTTCAAAACTAAGTTTCGCATTGGTATCATCCAATTCAACTAGAATATCACCTGCATGGACTTTATCCATATTGTCTGCATTAATCTTCGCTACATTACCTGCAACTTGTGATGATACCATTACTTGATTTCCACCCACATAAGCATCTTCTGTTTCTTCAAAATCCTTCAAGAAGAAAAACCAATACAAAGCACAAGCAATACCAATAATAAGCAGGACAAGAATAAAAATGCTTAAGCCTTTTTTACGGTCAGTTTTATTTGATACAGATTTAGTTGATGGGTTTTCAGTTGCAGTTTGCGTCATAATGCCTTCCCTAATTTGGGATAATGTTTAAAAATGGGATATTTAAAACTATCAAAAATAAAATGAAAGGTCATTATGAAACTTTAAAAAGGGGAACTCAAGGGGAAATCATCATCTCTTTATTTTCTAGATTAATGAATATTCTAAAGATATAGTCTCATTAATTTGATTTATTTTCGTGTAAGAATCAAAGATCGACAATCATAGCGATTTTGTTCATCCGCCTTACGATATTCATCAAATTCAATTTCCCACTCCTCCCAATTTAATTGAGGGAAAAAAGTATCGCCATCTAGTTCTGTTTGAATTTGAGTAAGGTATAACTTGTCCGCTTGTGGCAAATATTGTTTGAATAACTCTCCCCCACCAAGCAGCATAATTTCATCAAAATCTCTGACAAAATCGACCGCACTTTCAAGGCTATCTTTCCATACCACGCCTTCTCGTTCAAAGGGCTGACGAGAAAGTACGATATTAGTGCGTTTAGGTAGCGGGCGACCAATACTTTCAAACGTTTTACGTCCCATGATGACAGGTTTGCCAGTCGTGTTCTGACGAAACCATGCTAAATCAGCAGGCAAGTGCCAAGGCATTTGGTTATCTTTACCAATCACGCTATTTAATGTCGTCGCTACAATTAAACTAAATGTCATAAATCCCCCTAAAATTTGCTGTTATTATACCTGATATTAAGTGATTTGTCATTGATTTAGTGATAACGTTAATACCAATTTTAAGAACTTGGGAAAGGACTATGAACAAAAAAACAATTGTTGTGAAATTCGGTACAAGCACGCTAACTCAGGGTTCGCCAAAACTGAATTCGCCACATATGATGGAAATCGTTCGTCAAATTGCACAACTGCATAATGATGGATTTCGTATAGTGATCGTGACTTCTGGTGCCATTGCTGCGGGTCGCCATTATTTAAATCATCCTCAATTACCACCCACTATTGCCTCAAAGCAACTGCTTGCAGCGGTTGGTCAGAGCCAATTAATTCAGGCTTGGGAAAAATTATTTGCTATTTATGATATTCATATCGGACAACTTTTATTAACACGTGCCGATATTGAAGATCGCGAACGTTTTTTAAATGCACGAGATACTTTACACGCACTTTTAGACAATCACATAATTCCTGTAATTAATGAAAATGATGCGGTGGCAACCGCAGAAATTAAAGTTGGCGATAATGACAATTTATCTGCATTAGTCGCTATTCTTGTTCAAGCGGAACAACTTTATTTATTAACTGATCAACAAGGTTTATTTGATAGTGATCCGCGTAAAAATCCTGGAGCGAAATTAATTCCAGTTGTAGAACAAATCACGGATCACATTCGCTCAATCGCTGGTGGCAGTGGGACTAATCTTGGCACTGGAGGAATGATGACTAAAATCATTGCAGCCGATGTTGCCACTCGCTCTGGAATTGAAACCATTATTGCACCAGGTAATCGCCCAAATGTAATCGCTGATCTTGCTTATGAACAAAATATTGGTACAAAATTTATTGCACACCAATCTGATCGATTAGAAAGCCGCAAACAATGGCTTTTCGCCGCGCCATCGGCAGGTATTATTACCATTGATAACGGTGCGCAAAATGCCATTCTTGAACAAAATAAATCTTTATTACCCGCTGGTATTATTAACGTGGAAGGGCGTTTTTCGCGTGGTGAAGTAGTCAAAATACGCACTCAATCAGGTAAAGACATTGCGCTGGGTATGCCACGCTATAACAGCGATGCTCTACAATTAATTAAGGGCAGAAAATCAGCAGACATTGAGAATGTTTTAGGCTATGAATATGGCGCAGTGGCAATGCATCGTGATGATATGATTATTTTGTCATAATGTCCTTTGGTTGATAAAAGCACTGATTTATGAAACAATCTTGAGCTATTTTTATAGGAAAAATTTAAGGTAAAACGATAGTGATCGATTTTGATGGCTACCGTCCAAATGTGGGTATTGTGATTTGTAATCGCAAAGGGCAAGTGCTTTGGGCGAAGCGTTGTGGGCAAAATTCGTGGCAGTTTCCGCAAGGTGGCATTAATGATAATGAAAGTGCCGAGCAAGCGATGTATCGCGAACTACACGAGGAAGTTGGTTTACAACCTAAAGATGTGCGTCTGTTATATGTTTCTAAACATTGGTTACGCTATAAATTGCCAAAGCGTTTATTGCGTTATGACAGCAAGCCGATGTGTATTGGGCAGAAACAACGCTGGTTTTTGCTACAGCTTGTTAGCGATGAAAAAAACATCAATATGCAAACAACTAAATCGCCAGAATTTGACGGGTGGCGTTGGGTAAGTTTTTGGTATCCTGTTCGTCAAGTTGTGTCTTTTAAGCGAGATGTTTATCGAAAGGTAATGAAAGAGTTTGCTTCGATACTATTTACGGACAATCCACTAATATTTTCCGCATCTCGTGAAGCAAATTCACAGCATTATTCGGCAAACAAAAAATATTCTCAGACAAAATACACGAAACGCCATTTTTATAAATCAAGAGGCCAATAATGTTCACTTTTATTCTTCTTTGTTTACTTGTTGGCGCATTAGCGGGTTTTCTTGCAGGATTATTTGGTATCGGCGGTGGGTTAGTAATTGTGCCAACGTTAGTGTATTTACTGCCTATTGTAGATGTACCAGAATCTTTGTTGATGTCTACCGCACTTGGAACATCATTTGCTACCATTGTGATTACTGGCATTGGATCGGCACAACGTCATCATAAATTAGGTAACATAGTCTGGCAGGCAGTTCGCATTTTAGCTCCGGTTATTATGCTTTCTGTTTTTATTTGTGGTTTATTCATTGGAAGACTTGATCGTGAAATTTCTGCCAAAATTTTTGCTTGCTTAGTGGTATATTTAGCCACAAAAATGGTACTTTCGATTAAAAAAGATCAAGTCACAACAAAACCACTTACCCCTCTTTCTTCCGTAATTGGCGGTATTTTGATTGGTATGGCATCTAGTGCTGCGGGAATTGGCGGTGGTGGATTTATTGTACCGTTTTTAACTGCTCGTGGCATTAATATCAAACAAGCTATCGGTTCTTCCGCATTTTGTGGGATGTTATTGGGCATATCAGGGATGTTTAGTTTTATAGTGAGTGGTTGGGGAAATCCATTAATGCCTGAATATTCGCTCGGTTACATTTATCTTCCCGCAGTGTTAGGCATTACTGCCACTTCATTTTTTACTTCCAAATTAGGCGCAAGTGCAACCGCTAAATTGCCTGTTTCAACCTTAAAAAAAGGTTTCGCCCTTTTCTTAATTGTGGTTGCGATCAATATGTTTCTGAAATAAGGAAAATTATGAATTCAAATTATTTACTTCTTCCCCACTTTGATCCGAGTATTTTTACGCTCGGCGATAGCAATATCGGCTTACGTTGGTATGGCTTGATGTACCTTTTAGGTTTTATTTTTGCACGTTGGCTTGCGGTTCGCCGCGCTAATCGCCCAAATAGCGGTTGGACAATAGATCAGGTCGATAGCTTACTTTTCAACGGTTTTATGGGGGTGTTTATTGGCGGACGTGTTGGCGATGTATTTTTCTATAATCTCGATCATTTCTTACAAGAACCACTTTATTTATTCCGCGTTTGGGAAGGTGGAATGTCGTTCCACGGTGGCTTAATTGGTGTAATTGTTGCTATGATTTGGACATCCTATTCACAAAAACGTAATTTTTGGCAAACGGCTGATTTTGTTGCGCCTTTGATTCCGTTTGGTTTAGGTTTAGGCAGAATTGGTAATTTCATTAATCTTGAACTATGGGGACGCGAAACGAATGTGCCTTGGGCAATGATTTTCCCGAATGATCCTCTTTTACTGCCTCGTCATCCATCACAACTTTATGAAGCCTTTTTAGAAGGCCTGGTGTTGTTTACGATTCTGAATATTTTTATTAAAAAACCACGTCCAATGGCTTCTGTTGCAGGTTTATTCTTAATTGGTTATGGCGTCTTCCGTTTTATTGTGGAATATGTGCGTGAACCTGAAGTTGAAAATTTCTTTGGGATTATTACACGAGGGCAAGCCCTTTGCTTGCCGATGATTATTGGTGGTGCTTTCATTATGGCTTGGGCTTATTCACGCAAAAGTGCGGTCATAAAATAGGAGATTTTTATGAAGCAATATCTTGAGCTTTGTCGCCGCATTGTTAGTGAAGGGGAATGGGTTGCTAATGAACGTACAGGTAAGCGTTGCCTTACGGTCATTAATGCAGATTTAGAATATGACGTGGCGAATAATCAATTTCCGCTGATTACTACCCGTAAAAGTTATTGGAAAGCGGCCATTGCTGAATTTCTAGGTTATATTCGTGGATATGACAATGCCGCTGATTTCCGCGCACTTGGCACGAAAACTTGGGATGCTAATGCGAATGAAAATGCAGCTTGGCTTGCAAATCCGCATCGTAGAGGCGTTGATGATATGGGGCGCGTATATGGTGTGCAAGGCAGAGCATGGCGTAAGCCTAATGGAGAAACCATAGATCAGCTACGTAAAATTGTTAATAACTTAACGAAAGGTATTGATGATAGAGGAGAGATTTTAACTTTTTTTAACCCTGGGGAATTTGATCTTGGTTGTCTTCGTCCTTGTATGCACACGCATACTTTTTCTTTTGTGGGCGATACTTTACATCTTACTAGTTATCAACGTTCCTGTGATGTTCCGCTTGGATTGAATTTCAATCAAATCCAAGTGTTTACTTTCTTGGCACTTATGGCACAGATTACGGGTAAAAAAGCAGGCAAGGCATATCATAAAATTGTGAATGCGCATATTTATGAAGATCAGCTTGAGTTAATGCGTGACGTACAACTTAAACGCGAGCCTTTCCCATTGCCAAAATTAGAAATCAATCCAGATATAAAAACCCTTGAAGATTTAGAAACTTGGGTCACGATGGATGATTTCAAAGTCATTGGCTATCAATCTCATGAGCCAATTAAATATCCTTTTTCCGTCTAATGGATGCAGCAAAAGTGCGGTCAGAATTTGACGAGAAAATGATGCGCTACGCCCTTGAGCTTGCCGATAAAGCGGAAGCGTTAGGTGAGATTCCTGTGGGGGCGGTGCTGGTGGATGACGCTGGAAATATTATTGGAGAAGGTTGGAATCTCTCCATTGTTCAAAGTGATCCTACTGCACATGCTGAAATTATCGCTTTGCGTAATGGCGCGAAAAATATTCAAAATTATCGCCTACTGAATAGCACGCTTTATGTGACATTAGAGCCTTGCACAATGTGTGCAGGGGCAATTTTGCATAGCCGTATTAAACGCCTTGTGTTCGGTGCATCTGATTATAAAACTGGCGCGATTGGATCACGTTTTCATTTTTTTGATAATTACAAGATGAATCATACTTTAGAGATTACATCTGGCGTATTGGCAGAAGAGTGTAGTCAAAAATTGAGTACATTTTTTCAGAAAAGACGCGAGGAGAAAAAAATAGAGAAAGCATTATTAAAAAGTCTGAGTGATAAGTAATTCTTTATTTTTTCTTATATTTGAAACTTAAAATCCAGGATTGATCGTTATCTCAAACCCTGTTACTTGCGGAAATTCTTCTTGAATTAGTGTTAATAATTCAATTTGTTTAAATAGAATCCCCTGCCGAACAATAGCATTAGACACTTCAATAAAAATTAAATGATCTGTTATGTTGCCAATACGAAATTTGCCGTGAAATTCCTGTGGAAAAATGCGGTTAAATTTTTGATTAAGTTCATTGATGGCAAGACCTTTTTTGATTATTTTGGCAAAGGGAGATTGCTCAAGTACATCCATAATATTGACTGCTTTTTGATAACGTTCAGCCTTGTTTTCCATAAAGTCAGCCCCCAGTAAATGACATCAGTTTAGATTTCCGCTACAATACACGCAATTTTCATAATAAACAATGAGACGAATGATTTCAGGCACTGTCAAACCGAATTTTTGGTCGCGATTACTTTTAAGTATCATCGCGATTTTTGCTTTGCCTAACGCACAAAGTTTTGAAAATCAAAATAATACGGAAAATTATTCCTCAAGTGTTTCCATTCAACAAGCGTTAGAAACGGTAAAAGTTGCTCGTGAAGTGCAACGACAAGCCATTCCTCAACCTTCAATTTCCCG
This sequence comes from Haemophilus sp. HN_Hi16, assembly GCF_049823435.1. Lineage (NCBI taxonomy): Bacteria > Pseudomonadati > Pseudomonadota > Gammaproteobacteria > Pasteurellales > Pasteurellaceae > Haemophilus > Haemophilus sp. HN_Hi16. The sequence goes on along the minus strand of NZ_CP187500.1, from coordinate 93,169 downwards.
TCAAACTGAAAAACAACCTAAAATTCAACCGCACTTTTTTGCTGAAGTGTTGAATCTTAGTGCGCCAATTCGAGCTGGCCCCTTGCTTATTTAATTTTTCTGTTTTCTGTGAAGAATATTGCTATTGAAATAGCGATATTTTAAAAAATTATTGTGCATGAAATAAAGTATTTCATAAGCATTTAACTATTTAACTTATATATTTAAAAAGAGAAATTATGAGCATTTTAACAAGAATTTTTGGTAGTCGTAATGAACGCGTTTTACGTAAATTAAAAAAACAAGTCGTAAAAATTAATAAAATGGAGCCTGCTTTTGAGGCATTAAGTGATGATGAATTAAAAGCAAAAACACAAGAGTTTCGTGATCGTTTAAGTGGTGGCGAAACTTTGCAACAAATTTTACCAGAAGCATTCGCAACGGTACGCGAAGCAAGTAAGCGTGTGCTTGGTATGCGCCATTTTGATGTGCAGCTTATCGGTGGGATGGTATTGACTAACCGCTGTATCGCAGAAATGCGTACTGGTGAAGGTAAAACATTAACGGCGACTTTGCCTTGTTATTTAATCGCACTTGAAGGTAAAGGCGTTCATGTTGTCACGGTGAATGATTATCTTGCTCGCCGAGATGCAGAAACAAACCGTCCGTTATTTGAATTTTTGGGTATGAGCGTAGGCGTCAATATTCCTGGGTTATCGCCAGAAGAAAAACGTGAAGCTTATGCGGCAGATATTACTTATGCAACCAATAGTGAACTTGGTTTTGATTATTTACGTGACAACTTAGCCCACTCAAAAGAAGAGCGTTTCCAACGTACTTTAGGCTATGCGTTGGTGGATGAAGTGGATTCTATCTTAATCGATGAAGCACGTACACCATTGATTATTTCAGGTCAGGCAGAAAAAAGTTCAGAGCTTTATATTGCGGTAAATAAATTGATCCCAAGTTTAATTAAACAAGAAAAAGAAGATACGGAAGAATATCAAGGAGAGGGCGATTTCACTTTAGATTTGAAATCTAAACAAGCACATTTAACCGAACGTGGTCAAGAAAAAGTAGAAGATTGGTTAATTGCACAAGGTTTAATGCCTGAGGGGGACTCTTTGTATTCTCCTAGTCGAATTGTATTGCTTCATCACGTTATGGCTGCATTGCGTGCGCACACATTGTTTGAAAAAGATGTCGATTACATTGTGAAAGACGGTGAAATCGTGATTGTTGATGAACACACTGGTCGTACAATGGCGGGGCGTCGTTGGTCAGATGGTTTGCACCAAGCCATTGAGGCAAAAGAAGGGGTGGATGTTAAGAGCGAAAACCAAACTGTAGCGTCAATTTCTTACCAAAACTACTTCCGTTTATATGAACGTCTTGCGGGTATGACGGGGACTGCGGATACCGAAGCATTTGAGTTCCAACAAATTTATGGCTTGGAAACTGTTGTAATTCCAACAAATCGTCCAATGATTCGTGATGATCGCACTGATGTGATGTTTGAAAATGAACAATATAAATTTAATGCGATTATTGAAGACATTAAAGATTGTGTAGAACGCCAGCAACCAGTATTAGTGGGGACGATTTCAGTCGAAAAATCAGAAGAATTATCTAAAGCGTTAGATAAAGCAGGTATAAAACACAATGTGTTGAATGCGAAATTCCACCAACAAGAAGCGGAAATCGTGGCAGAAGCAGGATTTCCTAGTGCAGTGACTATCGCAACGAATATGGCGGGTCGAGGTACCGATATTATTCTTGGCGGTAACTGGAAAGCGCAGGCTGCCAAATTAGAAAATCCAACTCAAGAACAAATTGAAGCCCTTAAAGCAGAGTGGGAGAAAAACCACGAAATTGTAATGAAAGCGGGTGGGTTGCATATTATCGGTACAGAGCGTCACGAATCTCGCCGTATTGATAACCAGTTGCGCGGTCGTTCTGGGCGTCAAGGTGACCCCGGTTCTTCTCGTTTCTATCTTTCTTTAGAAGATGGTTTAATGCGCATTTATTTGAATGAGGGTAAGCGCAATTTAATGCGTAAAGCGTTCACGGTAGCAGGCGAGGCAATGGAGTCGAAAATGTTGGCGAAAGTGATTGCATCTGCTCAAGCAAAAGTTGAGGCGTTCCATTTCGATGGCCGTAAAAACCTACTTGAATATGATGATGTGGCAAATGACCAACGTCACGCGATTTATGAGCAACGCAATTATTTGCTTGATAATGATGATATTTCTGAAACTATCAACGCTATTCGCCACGATGTGTTTAATGGTGTGATTGATCAATATATTCCACCACAATCTTTGGAAGAACAATGGGATATTAAAGGGCTTGAAGAACGTTTATCTCAAGAATTTGGTATGGAATTACCGATTTCTAATTGGTTAGAAGAAGATAATAATCTTCACGAAGAAAGTTTGCGCGAACGCATTGTGGAAATTGCAGAAAAGGAATACAAAGAAAAAGAGGCTTTGGTTGGCGAAGATGCTATGCACCATTTTGAAAAAGGTGTTATGTTGCAAACCTTAGATGAACTTTGGAAAGAACACTTAGCTTCGATGGATTATTTACGCCAAGGTATTCATTTACGCGGCTATGCACAAAAAGATCCAAAACAAGAATATAAAAAAGAATCTTTCCGCATGTTTACGGAAATGCTAGATTCCTTAAAACACCACGTTATCATGACTTTAACCCGTGTACGTGTGCGTACTCAAGAAGAAATGGAAGAAGCTGAACGTGCTCGTCAGGAGATGGCTACTCGTATCAATCAAAATAATTTACCTGTGGATGAAAATAGTCAGACAACTCAAAATTCAGAGACTGAAGATTATTCAGATCGTCGCATTGGTCGCAACGAACCTTGTCCTTGTGGGTCGGGTAAAAAATATAAGCATTGTCACGGCAGTCGTGTGGCACGCCAGTAATGAACAATCAAAGTGCGGTGATTTTTCACCGCACTTTTTTCATACCTCTACATTGGATAGAAAAATGGATAAAAAAATTATACAAGTTGCTGCGGGGATTATTCGTAATGAATTTGGTCAGATCTATTTAACGCAGCGTTTAGAAGGACAGGATTTTGCCCAATCTTTAGAATTTCCCGGTGGAAAAGTAGATGCGGGAGAAACCCCAGAACAGGCTTTAAAACGTGAACTGGAAGAGGAAATAGGCATTGTTGCGTTAAATGCAGAACTTTATGAACGTTTTCAATTTGAATATCCAACAAAAATCATTTCTTTTTTCTTTTATCTGGTAAATGAATGGATTGGCGAACCTTTTGGGCGAGAGGGGCAAGAAGGTTTTTGGGTTGAGCAGCGCGCATTGGATGCAGGACAGTTTCCCCCCGCGAATGCAAAATTAATTCATCGATTACTAAATGAAACTCACAATTTCATATAAAATAAATGTGGTTTAAAGTTATATTAAAAGATTTAATATGATTTATCACATATAACTTTTTAATATACTCGCCAAAATATTTGTATTTTTTGCATTATTGGAGTCATTATGTCTCAACTTGCCAATCCAGAACTGATGAAAGTCGTTATTTTACTCGCATCTAGCGTAACAATTGTGCCGTTATTTAAAAGACTCGGGTTGGGTAGCGTGCTAGGTTATTTAGTGGCAGGTTGTTTGATTGGCCCATCTGTCTTTGGCATAGTGCAAGATCCAACAGCTGTGGTACATTTAGCGGAATTAGGTGTGGTAATGTTTCTTTTTATTATCGGGCTTGAAATATATCCAGAACGCCTTTGGGCAATGCGTAAAGCTATTTTTGGCAGAGGTTTGTTACAAGTTGGATTATGTGGTTGCTTACTCACTTTTTCGGGTATTTATTTATTAGGATTAACAAAAGAAGTATCATTTATTGCTGGTATGGGTTTCACGCTTTCCTCTACTGCTATTGTAATGCAATCACTAGAAGAAAGGGGGCTTACTTCTACGTCAAAAGGACAACGCGTAATTTCGACGTTAATTTTTGAAGATATTGCTATTGTACCACTTTTGGCTTCTGTTGCTTTTCTTGCTCCCCATTCGAAAGAAGCGACACCACATACTGATTGGGTATCAATTGGTATAGCATTAAGTGCTGTTGTGGGGTTAATTGTGGCTGGAAAATGGTTAATGAACCCACTATTTCGTTTAATTTCTAAAGCACGTATTCGTGAAATGATGACAGCGGGCGCATTATTGGTCGTTTTAGGTGCTGCATTAGCAATGGAAATTGGCGGACTTTCAATGGCAATGGGCGCGTTTGTTGCTGGCGTGATGATGTCTGAATCAGCGTTTCGCCATCAGCTTGAAGCGGATATAGAACCATTTCGCGGCTTATTACTAGGATTATTTTTTATGGGCGTAGGAATGTCCTTAGATTTGCATTTAGTGTTTAATCATTGGATCTTGCTACTTGGAATTGTTTTTCTTTATATACTTGGAAAAGCCAGTGCTGTTTATATTATTGCCCGAATTACCCGTCTTGATCATCGAGAAGCCATAGGACGAATGTCTTTGATGGCACACGGTGGCGAATTTGCTTTCGTTCTTTTTTCAGCCGCAGCAACTGCGGAAGTAATCAGTAATGAAGAAAAAGCGACATTCACTGCTGCAGTGATTATTTCGATGCTTTTTTCGCCTATTATTGCTCAAATTGCTCGCAAACTTATACAGCGTACAGAGCCTAAACATCTTGATCAGCTTGATGAAAATGATCTAGACAGCATCGTGGATTTGGAAGATAACGTTTTAGTTATTGGGTTTGGACGTTTTAGTCAAATTGTCTGCCAAACATTATTGATTCGTGGAATTAGCGTTTCAGTGATTGATCGCAATATCGAAAATATCCGTGCTGCCGCAAAGTTTGGTTTTAAAGTTTATTATGGTGATGGCATTCGATTAGATGTTTTACGAGCCGCAGGAATTGAAAAGGCGAAATGTGTCGTATTAGGTATTAACGATACACAAAGAATTGAACATATTGTCAGTCAAATGAAAGAGGCTTATCCAAATTTACCGATTTTAACCCGAACTTATGACAGAAAAACAACAGTTAGTTTGATTAAGCAGGATGTAGATTTTATTGTGCGTGAAACTTTTGAATCAGCAATTACACTTAGTCGAGCAACATTGATGAAATTAGGTATTGATAAAATTGAAGCGGAAGAAATTATTAAGGAAGTACGAACATTGGATCAAGAACGGTTAAATGAAGAAGTTTTACACGGTTTTTCGAATGAAATAGTAAAAAAATATTGGACACCAAGACCATTTATTAAACCGCATCTTGATACAAAAGCATTAAATAAAGAAACAGAAGAAATTCTAAGTGAGAAAATTGAAGAAGAAATATCAAATGATCATTCATAAAATTATTTTTTATCTTTAGTGATATTTTTTATCTATAAAAATATTAAATTTTAACTTCTCGTTTAAGTATTTACTTTTGAGTGATTTAAATCACGTAAATTTTTATTTTAAGGCAATAAATGAATAATAAAATTAGTGTTTATGATAAAGATAATTTCTTTGAGCTTTATCAGAAACTCCGTGCAAATCCAATTAGCCTCAATGAAATTATCGAAAAGCCCACCATGCTTTCATTGTTGCCTAATTTAAAAGGGAAGAAATTACTCGATTTAGGCTGTGGTACGGGAGGGCATTTACAACTTTATTTAGAACGAGGGGCGGCTAAGGTAATTGGAACTGATCTTTCCGAAAAAATGCTCGAACAAGCTGAAAAAGATCTTCAAAAGTGCGGTCAATTTTCAGGGCGTTTTTCCTTATATCACTTACCAATAGAAAAATTAGCTGAGTTACCAGAAAGTCATTTCGATGTGATTACTAGCTCTTTTGCCTTTCATTATATTGAAAATTTTCCGACATTATTATCAACGATCCATGACAAACTCTCGTCTAATGGCACATTAATTTTCTCACAAGAACATCCGATAACTACCTGCCATAAAGAGGGAGAACGCTGGGAAAAAAATGACAAAAAACAGCAAGTCGCTTATCGTTTAAATCATTATCGAGAAGAGGGGAAACGCAATAGAAATTGGTTCAAACAACCTTTTCAAACCTATCATCGAACAACAGCAACAATTATCAATAATTTAATTCATGCAAGGTTTCAAATCGAGCAAATGGAAGAACCCATGCTTGCCGACCAACCGCAATGGCATAATGAATTTAAAGATTTATCACACAGACCACCATTGTTATTTATCAAAGCAAGAAAAGTGGAGAAATAAACAAAATAAACTGGTTTTTAACCGCACTTTATGGTATAAATCGCCCAGCTGTTTTTGCCTTTCAAAAGCAGCTTTTTAATTACTAACAACACACACATATCAACAAGGCTTAATCGGGGTGCCAAACGGTCGATTAGCTGATATGTGGAGGCTCAACCCCAACAAAAGGAAAATATTATGGCACAAGTTTCAATGCGCGACATGATCAACGCAGGCGTACACTTCGGACACCAAACTCGTTACTGGAACCCACAAATGAAACCTTTCATTTTTGGTGCTCGTAACGGTGTTCACATCATCAATCTTGAAAAAACTTTACCTTTATTCAACGAAGCTTTAGCGGAATTAACTCGCATTGCTAGCAACAACGGTAAAGTATTATTCGTTGGTACAAAACGTGCAGCGTCTGAAGCAGTTCAAGCAGCAGCATTAGATTGTCAGCAATATTACGTAAACCACCGTTGGTTAGGTGGTATGTTGACTAACTGGAAAACCGTTCGTCAATCAATTAAACGTTTAAAAGATTTAGAAACCCAATCTCAAGACGGTACTTTTGATAAATTAACCAAAAAAGAAGCGTTAATGCGTAGCCGTGAGATGGAAAAACTTGAATTAAGCCTTGGCGGTATCAAAGATATGGGTGGCTTACCAGATGCATTATTCGTTATCGGTGCGGACCACGAACATATCGCTGTTAAAGAAGCAAATAACCTAGGTATTCCTGTATTTGCTATCGTTGATACTAACTCAACACCAGCTGGCGTAGATTTCGTTATCCCTGGTAACGATGATGCGACTCGTGCTATCCAACTTTACGTTTCTGCAGCTGCAGCAGCGGTTAAAGAAGGTCGTGGTAACGAAGCTCAAGTTGCTGAAGAATTAGCAGCTGACGCAGAATAATTTAAGTTTTGCAATAAGGCGAAGCCCTTAATAATCAAGCGATTAATTGGCATAGGGGCTAAAATTTAGCCCCTATATTTTTATCTAAAAGTGCGGTCAAAATAAACCGCATTTTCGACAGAGGATTTTAAAAATGGCTGAAATCACAGCATCATTAGTAAAAGAACTTCGTGACCGTACTGGCGCAGGTATGATGGAATGTAAAAAAGCATTAGTTGAAGCAAACGGTGATATTGAGTTAGCAATCGACAATATGCGTAAATCTGGTCAAGCTAAAGCAGCTAAAAAAGCAGGCCGTGTTGCAGCTGAAGGTGTTATCCTTGCTCGTGTAGAAAATGGTTTCGGTGTATTAGTTGAAATGAACTGTGAAACTGACTTCGTAGCAAAAGATGCTGGTTTCTTAGGTTTAGCAAATGAAGTAACTGATTTCGCAGCAGCAAACAAAGGTACCACTATCGAAGCATTACAAGCGCAATTTGAAGAAAAACGTGCTGCATTAGTTGCTAAAATCGGTGAGAACATGAATATCCGTCGTGTTGCTTACTTAGATGGTCAAGTAATTGCACAATACTTACACGGTGCAAAAATTGGCGTATTAGTTGCGGGCGAAGGTTCTGCTGATGAACTGAAAAAAGTAGCAATGCACGTAGCTGCATCTAAACCTGAATTCGTGAACCCAGAAGATGTATCTGCTGAAGTGGTTGAACACGAACGCCAAATCCAAATCGATATTGCGATCAACTCTGGTAAACCAAAAGAAATCGCAGAGAAAATGGTTGAAGGTCGTATGAAGAAATTCACTGGTGAAGTTTCATTAACAGGTCAAGCATTTGTAATGGATCCTTCTGTATCTGTAGGGGATTTCTTAAAATCAGTAAATACTTCAGTTTCTAACTTCATTCGTTTAGAAGTAGGCGAAGGTATCGAGAAAAAAGAAGAAGATTTTGCTGCTGAAGTTGCAAAAATCACTGGCGGTAACGCATAATTCTTTAACGATAAAAAAATGTATGCTTGTAAGCCCAATTTAAAGTTGGGCTTATTTATTTTTAAAAGAATTTCAACTTATTTCGTTAAGTAAATTTATACGCATAAAAATCTGCATTTTAATCAGTTATTAAACTTTTAAAATGCAGATTAAATGATGGGGTATCAATTAAGAAATTTTCTTTTCTAATGCTTTTAGGCGTTTATGTATGCCATCAATGCCTAATGTTAGAGCTGCCGTTTTACGCCACTCTTTATTTGTTTGTAATGGGATACCAGAGGAATATACGCCCGGTTCTGTGATTGGACGCATTACCATTCCCATTCCAGTAATGGTTACTTTATCACAAATTTCCATATGACCATTAATCACACTTGCACCACCAATTAAGCAATAGCGACCAACAGTTAAGCTACCTGCCATAATAACGCCACCCGCAACCGCTGTACCAGTGCCGATATGAACATTATGTGCAATTTGACAAAGGTTATCGATAATCACGTTATCTTCAATAATCGTTGCATCTAATGCGCCTCTATCAATACAGGTATTCGCACCAATCTCAACGTTATTACCAATTATTACTTGCCCTACTTGTGGAATTTTAACCCAACGACCACGATCATTTGCGTAACCAAAACCATCACTACCGATAACTGTTCCTGATTGAATTAGGCAATTTGTGCCAATCTCAACATTATGGTAAACAGTGACATTAGCCCAGAGCTGAGTGCCTGAACCAATTTTGGTATTTTTACCAACAAAGCAATTTGCACCAATGATCACGTTATCACCTAGTACAACACCTTCTTCAATCACTGCGTTCGCACCAATAGATACATTTTCGCCCAATAAAACGTCATCAAAAATGACCGCACTTTTTGCGATTCCTTGTGCCGCTTTTGGCGTGCTATCCATATATTGAGCTAAAATTGCGTAAGCCATATAAGGATCTTTAACAATAAGTAAATTGCTTTCTGGAGAACAGTGTTCAACATCCTCTTCAGATACAACCAAAATCCCTGCTTTAGAATCTTTCAATAATGCACGAAATTTTACGTTAGAAATAAAAGTGAGTTGATTTGATTGGGCTTTATCGAGAGGAGCGATATTCTCAACAACAACATCGGCGTTACCGCGAACGGTAGCGCCGATTTGAGTTGCCAATTCTTGTAAAGAATAGGATTTTTGCATTATGAGAACCTATTATTTTTTCTCTTGTGCTTTTTCAGAAGCAGGGATAGATTTTAATACTTCTTCAGTAATGTCTTTACCCTCTACCGCAAATACAACTGAATTTGCATCAAGCACATAAGTATAACCTTTTGCTTTTGCTAAATTATTTGTCGCAGTTTGAATGCTATCTAATAATTTACCACGTTCTTCAGCTTGACGTTTTTCATTTTGAGCTTGGAATTCTTGAACTTTTTTATCTTGTTCTTGCATTAATTTTTGTAATCCAGCATCTTCAGTCGCGCCTAATTTATTAATTTCCTCTTGGCGTTTTTGAATATCAGCTTGACGTAAGCGAGGTGCATCTTTTTCTAAAGCCGCAACTTTTGCTTCTACTTTTTTACGAGCAGCTGCAATTTTATCATCAACTTCTTTTTTACTCGCTGCTAATTTCTCAGCTACAGGTTTAAATTCAGCATCAAGTTTATCTGCTACCGCTTGGCGATCTGGGTGATGTTGAAAAATATAACCTGCATTAATGAAAGCAATTTTTTCTTCAGCGGAAGCATAGCCTGAAGCAAGTGCAATACCTAAAGCAAGTGCGGTTACTTTTGCGATGTTTTTCATTTGATAAATATCCTTAATTAAATGATGGTTTTAATATTTTCTCTGCCCAATTAAATTAGACAGAGAACGTTGTTTTTGAGTTCTGATGAAGAAAAAAGTTCAATTTATTAGAAAGAACCTCCAATACTAAATTGGAACTGTTCGACATCATCATTTTCATATTTTTTAATTGGTTTGGCATAAGAGAATACCAATGGACCAATAGGAGATTGCCATTGGAATCCGACACCTGTAGAGGCACGAATACGGCTTGATTTGCCATAATCAGGCAATTTTTTTAATACTTCGCTATTTAATCCATTTTTATCTGATTTCCATTTAGTATTCCAAACACTTGCCGCATCAACAAATAAGGAGGTTCGGACTGTGTTCTGCCCCTTATCGCTCACAAACGGTGTTGGTACAATAAGTTCTGCACTCGCAGTTGTGATTGCATTACCACCAATCACATCAGAACTTATCTTATTAAAATCACCATTACCATTACCGCTACCATTTTGAGCGGCATAAATTGCATTAGGCCCAATACTACCATAAGCAAAACCACGCAATGAACCGATGCCACCCGCTGTATAAGTTTGATAGAACGGTAAACGCTTGTTTCCAAAACCATTTGCATATCCTGCAGATGCTTTTGCAGATACAACCCAGAGGTGATCTCTGTCTAATGGGTAGAAACCCTGTACATCTGCACTTAGTTTGTAGTATTTGTTATCAGAACCTGGAATAGTAACTCGTCCACCAAGACTTGCTTTAACCCCTTTAGTTGGGAAATAGCCTCTATTAAGGCTGTTATAGTTCCAACCAAAAGAAAAATCAAAGTCATTTGTTTTAATGCCATTACCTTTAAATTTCATTGATTGAATATATAAATTACGGTTATATTCTAGAGCAAAGTTACTAATTTTATTATAGGTATGGCCTAATCCTACATAATAGGAGTTATTTTCATTTACAGGGAAACCTAAAGTAACATTACTTCCATAAGTCGTACGCTTATAGTTAGAGGATGTATCACTTTTAGAGTTATCGTAGTTTTCAAAGAAAACATTTCCACCAAGACTTACACCATCTTTAGTAAAATAGGGCTCGGTATAACCCAAATTGACACTCGTACCATAATCATTTTTCGTACCAGCTATACTTACTGCCGCCCCTGTTCCCAAGAAATTATCTTGTTTAACACTTGCTTGATAACTAATACCACTCTCTGTACCGTAACCAATACCAAAGTTGATACTACCCGTGTTACGTTCTTTGACTTTATATACGACATCTACTTCATCATTACTACCATTGATAGGATCAATTCGGTTTTCGACTGTTTCGAAGAAACCTGTACGATCTAAGCGAATTTTTCCTAACTCAACTAATTGTGAATTATACCAAGTTCCTTCTTGTTGGCGCATTTCCTGACGTAAAGTACTATCAGCAGAAACGGTATTTCCTTCAAAGCGAAGTTGGCGAACAGTTAAACGTCGTCCAGCATCAACAACAAAGGTTATCGCTAATGTTTTATTTGCATCATCAAAATCAGGTACTGAATTTACCATTGTGCTACCGTAACCGCGTTCTCCAAGTTTTGCTTTAATTGCATTTTCTACATCTGCAATATCACTACGGCGGAAAGTATCATTTAAATGTAATGCTGAAAGTAAAGGTTCAAGCTCGGCAGACATACCTCCCAGATTACCTATAATGCGTGCACTACGAAGGTCATACTGTAAACCTTCATTTACATCAATGGTTACATTAACTTTTGTTTTTTCATCATTTAGCTGAACATCCGTTTTAGTAATTTGTGCTTTGGCATAGCCATTATTTAAATAATAATCACGAATTGACTGCAAATCTTTCTCGAATTGCGCACCTTCAAATTTATTTCCCCATAATTTCCACCAAGAATCAGGTTGTAATTCCATTTGTTCTTGTAATGTACTGCTACTAACAGATTCGTTCCCCTTGAAAGTTAATGATGCCAATTTTGCTTTATCATCTTCATTGATTTGAATTAAAATTTCAGCGCGATTATTTGGTAGCGTATTGACAATAGGTTCAACGGTTGCGTTATAGCGACCTACACTTGCATAGTGCTCTTTTACACTTTTGGCAAATTCATTTAATTTTTCTCGAATTAAAACATCGCCAACTTTAAACCCGTTAGCATCTAAGTTTTGTTTAAGTGCTTCAGTGGGAATAACAGAGTTACCTTTGATTTTAACATCTGAAATGATCGATTTAGCCACAACGCTAACAACAAGCACATCGCCTTCTTGATGCGCTTTCACATCATCGAATCGACCACTTACGAATAAAGAGCGGACAATATTAGCCACATCATTGTCAGTCACACGCTGACCAGCACGAACAGGTAAACTTGCTCGGATTTGTTGTTCTAAGTCACCTTGAACACCATCCACACGAATATCTTTTGCCACAAAAGGTGCGGCAAACACAGTCGTTGTCGTACCGAATAATAAACTTGCGATTAGAAGTTTTTTCATCGATTGTATCCTATATAAATTATAGACGTAAAAAATCATTAAATAATGCAAACACCGTTAAGCTTAATAACAGTGCTGCGCCAATTCGATAACAGATGCTTTGCACCCGCTCAGAAACAGGTTTTCCTTTAACAGCTTCCATTGTTAAAAAAACTAAATGACCGCCATCTAATACTGGTAATGGAAATAAATTCATAATCCCTAAATTTACACTAATCAATGCCATAAAACTTAAAAAATACACCAATCCAATATTTGCTGATGCACCAGCACCTTTTGCAATAGAAATTGGCCCACTTAAATTATTTAATGACAAATCGCCAGTAAGTAATTTCCCTAATATTTTCAAGGTTAAAAGGGAAAGCTGCCCTGTTTTTTCAATGCCTTTTTGTAAAGATTCAAGAATACCATATTTTAATTCAGTACGGTATTCATCCGCTAATTTTGTTAAGGTTGGGCTAACTCCTACAAACCATTTGCCATTTTGGTTACGCACTGGAGTCAGGGCTTTGTCAAATGTTTCGCCATTACGTTCAACTTTAATAGAAAAAGATTCGCCTTGTTCGACCTGTTTTACAAAATTTTGCCAACTAAGTGCGGTGAAATTTTCTGTTAAAATTTTGTCTCCTATTTGTAAACCCGCTTTCTCCGCTGGAGAAGCCTGAACAACTTTAGAAAGTACCATTTCCACTTTTGAATGAATTGGAACAATCCCTAAAGCAGCGAACGCACTTTCTTTTTCAGGATCGAATGTCCAATTTGTAAGATTTAAAGTCCGTTGTTGCTCAATATTAGAATTGAAAGGAGAAAGGGTAATCTCAACATTAGGCTCCCCCATTTTTGTGGCAAGTAGCATATTGATGGTTTCCCAATCTTGAGTTTCTTCGCCATCAATTGTCAGAATTTGCGTATTGGGTTCAATGTGGGCTTGTGCTGCGATTGAGTTTGGCGTTATCGATTCAATCACTGGTTTAACACTTGGCATTCCATAAAAGTAGATTACCCAATAGGCAAAAATTGCAAAAATAAAATTAGCTAAAGGGCCTGCAATAATTACAAATGACCGTTGTAATACGCTTTTACTGTCAAATGCCTGTGACTTTTGCTCTGCAGGAACTACTTCATTACGTCCATCAAGCATTTTTACATAGCCGCCTAAAGGAATCATTGAAACCGCAAATTCTGTACCCTGTTTATCGATACGTTTCCAAATTACCTTACCAAAACCAATTGAAAAACGATGGACTTTTATACCGCACTTTCTCGCTGCCCAAAAGTGACCATATTCGTGAACGGATACTAATACAGCAATAGCAATGATAAAAGAACCTAGTGACCACAAAAATGACATTCAAAATCCTTATAACACAAAGAAATAGAAATAGCTGAAAAAAGGTATTGCAGCAGTCAAGCTATCAATACGATCTAATACACCACCGTGACCTGGAATTAATTGACTGCTGTCTTTCACACCAGACTCACGCTTGAACATACTTTCAGTTAAATCGCCCAATACTGAAATTGCAACTGTGGCTACAGAAAGAATGATAAATCCAGTAATATTTCGATCTCCTACTAAAGTATCGCCAGAGAAATGAATAAAGATAAAAGCAAGCACTAACGCTGTAATTAAGCCGCCAATGACCCCTTCCCAGCTTTTACCTGGAGATACTTTAGGGGCAAGTTTACGTTTACCAAAGGCGCGTCCGCTAAAATAAGCACCAGAATCAGCCGCCCAAACAAGTACAAATACGTAAAGTAATAAAAATAATCCGTGATAAGGATTATTGGTATAGTGTTCTAAACGTAAACGTAATACACCTGCGATAAAGGGAATCAACGTAGAAAAGGCAAATAAAAGTTGTAAAAGTGGATTTTTAGACCAAAATTTAGCTGATTTAGGATAACTGATTACTAGCAATAAAGCTAAGCCCCACCAGCTTACAGCATTTATCAATAAAAGCTGAATATGTTGTTCAAACACACGCCCTGCATTTAAATAGTTACCCTCAGTATAGAGCCATAAGAAGATAAATACGCCTAAAAAGGTAGTCACAAAAAAACGTATCAAAGGTTGTTTAAGACGAGCAAATTGAGTCCATTCCCAGATCCCCAAAGCAGCTACCATACCTAACGCAAGGGCAAAATAAAAAGGTGTGAATAAAAATAGTGCACATAAAACTGCAGCAATTAACACAATAGCAGATAAAACTCGTTGTTTAAGCATAATTTTAATCCGTTGAATTATTCTGTCCCACCAAAACGGCGATGACGTTGTTGATAACTTGCAATAGCACGATTAAATTCTAATTGATTAAAATCGGGCCAAAGTACATCGGAAAAATATAATTCGGCATAGGCAATTTGCCATAATAAAAAGTTGCTTATGCGCTGTTCTCCACTGGTGCGAATTAATAAATCTACAGGTGGTGCATTTTGCGTTGCAAGATGATGTTGAAACGTCGAGTTATTAATATCTGAAACTGACATTTCTTCTTTTTTAACTTTTTCTGCAATTTGTTTAGCTGCTTGAACAATATCCCAACAACCGCCGTAATTTGCCGCAATATTGAGCGTAAGTGCGGTATTTTTTTCTGTTAAATTTTCCGCTTTTTTGATTTTTTCTTGTAAAGTTTCACTAAAACGAGATACATCGCCAATAATTTTCAGACAAATATTATTTTTATGTAATTTTTTTACTTCTCGATCTAAGGCTTGCATAAAAAGTGACATTAACGCGCTGATTTCTTGTTCTGGGCGACTCCAATTTTCGCTACTAAAGGCATAAAGTGTGAGCACTTTCACACCGATTTGTCGTGCATAAGCCACTGCCTTGCGTACTGCAGTAACGCCATTGGTGTGTCCAAAAATTCGCATTTTATTTTTCTGTTTTGCCCAACGCCCATTACCATCCATAATAATGGCAATGTGTTTTGGAATATTGTTTTGATCGAGTTCTATCATTATTTTTATTATAAAAAGATCCCTATAAATTCGGTTGTGAACTATATCATAAGTTGTATTTGCTTGCTATGAATTCCTTTGTTCGAATCTGCTCTGTAAAAATTGAAAATTTATTGTGAAAAACAACTAAAAAAATCACCGCACTTTTATTTCTCTCCCTATTAATTTTTGCCGTTTTACGGTATTCTATGCCACATTTTCTATTGTCAAAATGCTGCAAAAGTGCGGTTAAAATTTAAGGTGATTTTATGCAAGAACAATATCGCCCCGATATGATCGAACCAAAGGTTCAACAATATTGGGCAGAAAATAAAGTTTTCAAAGCAATCAAAGCAATCAAAGACGAATCTAAAGAAAAATATTATTGTCTTTCTATGTTCCCATATCCATCAGGTCGCCTGCATATGGGGCATGTGCGTAACTACACTATTGGCGATGTAATTTCTCGTTATCAACGTATGCTAGGTAAAAACGTATTGCAACCATTTGGTTGGGATGCTTTCGGCTTACCGGCAGAAGGTGCGGCGATCAAAAATAAAACTGCGCCTGCTAAATGGACATACGAAAACATTGCCTACATGAAAAAACAACTTCAGCTTTTAGGCTTTGGTTTCGACTGGGATCGTGAAATCGCAACCTGTAAACCAGAATACTACAAATGGGAACAATGGTTCTTCACAGAGCTTTACAAAAAAGGCTTGGTGTACAAAAAAACCTCAACCGTAAACTGGTGTCCAAATGATGAAACCGTACTCGCAAACGAGCAAGTACACGAAGGTTGTTGCTGGCGTTGTGATACACCTGTGGAACAAAAAGAAATCCCACAATGGTTTATCAAAATTACTGACTATGCAGAGCAATTATTAGGTGGTTTAGATACCCTTCCACAATGGCCAGACATGGTAAAAACCATGCAGCGTAACTGGATTGGTCGTTCTGAAGGGGTAGAAATTACTTTTGATGTTGCAGACACAAACGAAAAAGTAGCAGTTTACACTACACGTCCAGATACCTTTTACGGCGTGAGTTATTTAGGCATTGCAGCGGCACATCCATTAGCAAGTTTGGCAGCTCAAAATAATCCTGAATTAGCCGCCTTTATCCAAGAAGCAAAAAATGCCAAAGTGGCAGAAGCTGATCTTGCGACAATGGAGAAAAAAGGAATGGCAACGGGCTTATTTGCTATTCATCCATTGACGGGGGAAAAATTACCAATTTGGGTTGCGAATTTCGTATTAATGCACTACGGCACAGGGGCTGTCATGGCGGTTCCAGCTCACGACCAACGTGACTTTGAATTTGCTCAAAAATACAGTTTGCCAATTAAACAAGTGATCGCACCGCTTGCAGATGAAGAAATTGATTTAACTAAACAAGCTTTCGTTGAACACGGCAAACTCGTTAATTCAGCTGAATTTGATGGTAAAGACTTTGATGGTGCATTCAACGGTATCGCGGATAAATTAGAAAAATTAGGTGTTGGAAAACGTCAAGTTAATTACCGTTTACGTGACTGGGGTGTTTCTCGCCAACGTTATTGGGGAGCACCAATTCCGATGCTAACCCTTGAAAATGGCGATGTAGTACCTGCACCAATAGAAGATTTACCCATTATTCTTCCTGAAGATGTGGTAATGGATGGCGTGAAAAGCCCAATTAAAGCGGATCCAAACTGGGCGAAAACCACTTTCAACGGTGTACCTGCATTAAAAGAAACGGATACCTTTGATACCTTTATGGAATCCTCTTGGTATTACGCGCGCTACACTTGTCCACAATATCAAAATGGCATGCTTGATGCGGAAGAAGCAAACTATTGGTTACCAGTGGATCAATATATCGGTGGTATTGAACATGCAACAATGCACTTGCTCTACTTCCGTTTCTTCCACAAATTGTTACGCGATGCAGGATTTGTAACCAGTGAGGAACCAGCCGATAAATTATTATGTCAAGGTATGGTGCTTGCAGATGCTTTCTACTACACCAGCCCAACCAACGAGCGTATTTGGGTAAGCCCAACCCAAGTGACCCTTGAGCGTGATGAAAAAGGCAGAATTATTAAAGCCACCGATCCTGAAGGGCGTGAACTAGTCCACAGTGGCATGACCAAAATGTCGAAATCTAAAAATAACGGTATTGACCCACAAGAAATGGTAGAAAAATATGGTGCCGATACTGTTCGTCTCTTTATGATGTTTGCCTCTCCAGCAGAAATGACCTTGGAATGGCAAGAATCTGGCGTAGAAGGTGCGAAACGTTTCTTAGGACGTGTTTGGAATTTGGTATATCAATATCAACAGAATCCAGCAAAAACTAGCCTAGATATCACCGCACTTTCAGCCGCGCAAAAATCGCTTCGTCGTGAAGTACATAAAACAATTGCGAAAGTGAGTGATGATATTGGTCGTCGTCAAACATTTAATACTGCGATTGCAGCAGTAATGGAGTTGATGAATAAACTGACTAAGGCTTCCTTAGAAAGCGATCAAGATCGAGCAGTCATGGCGGAAGCATTAAGTGCAGTTGTTCGCATGCTTTATCCAATTACGCCACATATCTGTTTTGAATTATGGCAAGCTCTTGGCAATGAAAGTGCTATTGATACCGCAGAATGGGTAAAAGCCGACGAAGATGCAATGGTAGAAGACGAAAAACTTATTGTGGTACAAGTAAACGGTAAGGTTCGTGGCAAAGTTACCGTTGCGGCAGATGCAGATGAAGAAACAGTCAAAACGATTGCTTTCGCGGATGAAAATGTGAAGAAATTTGTTGATAATCAACATATTGTCAAAGTGATTTATGTCGCAGGTAAATTATTAAACGTAGTAGTGAAACCATAATACGTGGGGTGTGTGAATTCAAAATTCACGCACCATTTTTTATACGTACGTGAAATATTTACATTTTACACGTCCTACAATTAAAGGTAGTTTTTATGATCAAATCAATCAAGACTTTACTGCTTATCGCAACATTAGCAATTCTTTCTGCTTGCGGTTGGCATTTTCAACAGTCGGTTACTATGCCAAATGAATGGCGAACATTAGCCCTTGAAAGTGATGACCCTTATAATGATTTCACTGTTATTATGCGTCGCAAGTTACAGGAAAATCAGGTTAATATTGTTAATGTAAAACAAAATATTCCCATTTTACGTATTAATAAACAGATTACTTCAGATCAAGTCGCATCTATTTTTAAGCACGGACGTGAAGCAGAAAAACTTTTAATATTGGAAGTTGAAGCCACTTTTCGCCTTGCTAATGGCGAAAGCTATCCAATCAATGCGAAAGTAAACCGTACTTTCTTTGATAATGCACGTGCAGCATTAGCCAAATCAGAAGAACGTGAGGTAATTTGGAATGATATGCGCGAGCAAGTAGCGCGTCAATTAATCGTAAAAATAATTGCGTTACAAAATCAAATAAAAAGCAAATAATGAACCGTATTTTTCCAGAGCAACTAAATTATAATCTTGCTCAAGGTTTAGCTAGAGTTTATCTTTCGCATGGGCAAGATCCTTTATTACTTAGTGAAACTGAGGATACTATTTGTCAAGTGGCAAACCAGCAAGGTTTTGATGAAAAAAATAGCATTCAGGTTGATAGCCAAACTGATTGGGTGCAACTTATAGAATCTTGTCAATCTATGGGGTTATTTTTTAGTAAACAAATACTAAGCTTGAATTTACCTGAAAATTTCACCGCACTTTTGCAGAAAAACCTGCAAGAACTTATATCCGTATTGAATAAAGATGTCTTGCTTATTTTACAGGTAGCAAAATTGACTAAAGCGATTGAAAAGCAAGCGTGGTTTATTGCACTTAATCAATATGAACCAAATGTAATACTGATAAATTGTCAAACACCGACGGTAGAAAACTTGCCACGTTGGGTAAAAAATCGTACTAAAGCAATGGGATTAGATGCCGATAATGAAGCAATTCAACAACTTTGTTATAGTTATGAAAATAACCTGTTCGCTCTTAAACAAGCTCTGCAGCTTTTAGATTTGCTCTATCCTGATCATAAACTTAACTACAATCGTGTCATTAGCGCGGTGGAACAATCCTCAATTTTTACACCATTTCAATGGATTGATGCTTTGCTAGTGGGAAAAGCAAATCGTGCTAAACGTATTTTAAAAGGTTTACAAGCTGAAGATGTGCAACCTGTTATTTTATTACGCACACTACAGCGAGAATTATTTACGTTGCTTGAACTCACAAAACCACAGCAACGTATTATGACAACGGAAAAACTTCCAACTCAACAAATTAAGGCTGAATTTGATCGTCTAAAAATCTGGCAAAATCGCCGACCGCTCTTTTTAAGTGCAATTCAACGTTTAACCTACCAAAAGCTCTACGAAATTATCCAAGAACTCGCCAATATTGAACGCCTTGCTAAACAAGAATTTAGCGATGAAGTGTGGATTAAACTCGCTGATTTATCTGTGAAAATTTGTTTGTAGTCACAAGGCAAATAAAATAGACAATATTGAAATAAGATTTTTGATAAAAAAGAGATTTTTTGCTGGAAAATGGTCCCCCCTACCGGACTTGAACCAGTGACCAAGCGATTATGAGTCGCCTGCTCTAACCGACTGAGCTAAGGGGGGGAAGTGCGGTAATTATAGAGAAATAATCACTTGAAGTCTATAAAAGAAGGGATGATTGACGAAAAATCAACCATCCCTTTTTACATTATTGAAGCACTGAAATATCAGCTACTTGTAAGAACAAGCCTTGCAACGTGTTTAAAATCGCTAAGCGGTTTTGGCGTAACGCTGGATCTTCAGCATTTACCATCACGTTGTCGAAGAAGTTATCCACAGGCGTGCGGAGGTTGGCAAGTTTATCCAACACAGCAGTGTAATCGCCTTGTGCGATAAGCGGTTGTACTTCAGTGCGTAATGCAAGCACTGCTTCAGCAAGGGCTTTTTCTGCTGGCTCTACGCAAGCGGTCAAATTGATCTCACCAATTGCAGCATCCGCTTTCGCTAAGATGTTGCTGACACGTTTGTTTGCTGCCGCTAACGCTTCCGCTGAATCTAACGTGCGGAAGTGTGAAACCGCACGCACTCGCGCATCAAAGTCTGCTGGACGAGTTGGACGACGTGCTAATACCGCTTGAATCACATCCACTGCAATGCCTTCATCTTGATACCACGCACGGAAACGCCCGAGCATAAAGTCCACGACATCAGTAACCACATTTTGATTCGTGAGTTTATCGCCAAAAAGTGCGGCTGATTTTTTCACTAAATCTTCTAAATCCAGTGGTAAATTTTTCTCTACAATAATACGTAACGTACCTAATGCCGCACGACGCAATGCAAATGGGTCTGCACTTCCTTTTGGTGCTTGGCCGATGCCGAAAATACCAGTTAAGGTGTCAAATTTATCCGCTAAGGCGACCGCACTTGCCACCAAAGATTTAGGTAATTCATCGCCGGCAAAACGTGGCATATATTGTTCGTTTAATGCCACTGCGACTTCTTCATCTTCGCCATCGTGACGTGCATAGTGCATACCCATTACACCTTGTGTATCAGTGAATTCGAATACCATGTTGGTCATTAAGTCACATTTTGACAGTAAACCTGCACGTTTTGCTTTCGCTTCGTCTGCCCCGATTTGTTTTGCAATTTCGCCTGCTAGCTGCTCAATACGATCTGTTTTGTCTTTCAATGTACCCAGTTTTTGTTGGAACAATACGGTTTCTAAACGCGGTAAACGATCAACCAGTTTTTGTTTTAAGTCCGTTTTGAAGAAGAATTCCGCATCAGTTAAACGTGGACGAACCACTTTTTCGTTCCCTTCAATAATCGCGGTTGGATCTTCTGGGTTGATGTTCGAGACAAAAATAAAGTGCGGTAATAATTTGCCGTCTTTGTCATAAATTGGGAAGTATTTTTGGTCGCCTTTCATGGTGTAAACCAAGGCTTCCGCAGGCACTGCTAAGAAACGTTCTTCAAATTTTGCCGCTAACACATTTGGGTATTCCACCAACGAAGTCACTTCTTCAAGCAAGCTTTCTTCAATGTCAGCCACGCCACCAAGTGCGGTCGCTTTTGCTTGAGATTTTGCCAAAATTTCTGCTTTACGCTCGTTGAAATTAGCCACTACAGAACCTTTTTCACGCAATAATTGCGGATATTGATCTGCATGTTGAATTTCAAATTCTTTCTCGCCTAAGAAACGGTGGCCGCGAATAGTGCGCGCACTTGCCACACCTAAAATTTCACCTTCGATTAACTCATCGCCCAAAAGCATGGTCACAGTGTGAACTGGGCGAATAAATTGCACGGTTTTATCTGCCCAACGCATTGGTTTTGGAATTGGCAATTTAGCCAACGCATTTGCCACAATGTCATTAAGCAAGTTTTTGGTCGGTTGACCTTCAATTTTCGCACGATGAACAAGCCATTCGCCTTTATCAGTGGCAATGCGTTCTGCTTGCTCAACGGTGATACCACAGCCACGCGCCCAACCTTCAGCCGCTTTGGTTGGCTTACCTTCCGCGTCAAAAGCGGCTGACACGGCAGGCCCGCGTTTTTCGATTTCTTTGCTTGGCTGTTGTATGGCTAAGTTCAACGCTTTCACTGCCAAACGACGCGGCGCTGCAAACCATTCGATTTTGTCGAAGGTTAAACCTGCTTGATTTAATTCCGCTTCAACGTTATCCGCAAAAGAGGTCGCTAATGTTTTGAGAGCTTTTGGTGGCAGCTCTTCCGTGCCGATTTCTACTAGGAAGTTTTGGGTTGTCATTTTGTTTCTCTTATTTAAAAATTCTGTAGATTTAAATTCTTATTTTCTTCGTTATCACTTCATTCTTTCTCAATCGCATTACTGTAAAACTCAGTGAATTTAATTCTGCATTTCGTAACGCGTCTTTTTTCTGATAATCAGGTTCATAGTGCCGGCTAGCATTCGATAACCAGCTTTGTTTTCGCACAATAAAAATCAAAGATATAACTTAAAAGTGGCTTTTGTCGATTAAATCGAAATCCTAATAATTGATCTCGATTGATACGTTGCCATAATTTTCTTTCCGCATCCGTTTGATCCACTCGCAATTTCTGCGAATTCAGCTTTAAGTATTTTTCATAGGGTTGCATGAAAACCGCTATTCTATTTTTTCCTAGAACTCAAAAATCGTGTTTAACTTTGATGGATCTAAAACAACATCGCCATTTGGTAATAACAACGCAGGAATGCCTAAATAGCCATTTGCTTTCGAGTTATCAAATTCTGCATTACTATCGCGTAAACGAATGAATTGTTTGAGGTTAGGTAATGAAGTCATAATTTCTACTTCATCGTAATCCACACCTAAGCGATCCAACTCCGCGATAAATGGTGCGGTATCTGGGCATGTTTCTGCATAAAAAAGAATGGGTTTGTTCATTTTGCTCTCCTAAAGTGCGGTCAAATTTCACCGCACTTTTGTGAATTTGTTTAAGCCTTATTTTTTACAACCAGGGAAACCCAAGGCTTCACGGCTTGCATAATAGGCTTCCGCCACACCTTTGGTTAAGGCACGAATGCGTAAAATATAGCGTTGGCGTTCGGTTACCGAAATTGCTTTACGTGCATCTAACAAGTTGAAGCTGTGTGCCGCTTTCAAAATACGCTCGTAAGCTGGCAATGGTAACGGTTTTTCTAGGGCTAATAACTCTTGTGCTTCTTTTTCGTATTGATCGAAGCAGTAGAATAAGAAATCGGTGTTTGCGTGTTCAAAGTTATAGGTTGATTGCTCAACTTCGTTTTGATGGAAAACATCGCCATAAGTGGTTTTGCCTAATGGGCCGTCAGACCAAACTAAGTCATATACAGAATCTACGCCTTGAATGTACATGGCTAAACGCTCTAAACCGTAAGTCACTTCGCCCGTGACAGGTTTACATTCTAAACCGCCCACTTGTTGGAAATAGGTAAACTGGGTTACTTCCATACCGTTTAACCATACTTCCCAGCCTAAGCCCCAAGCACCTAATGTTGGGTTTTCCCAGTTATCTTCCACAAAACGAATATCGTTTTTGGTCGGATCGAAACCAAGCATTTCAAGTGAACCTAAATAAAGTTCTTGAATGTTATCTGGAGAAGGTTTGATCACTACTTGGAATTGGTAGTAGTGTTGTAAACGGTTTGGGTTTTCGCCATAGCGACCGTCTGTCGGGCGGCGTGAAGGTTGCACATAAGCAAATGCCATCGGCTCAGGGCCTAAGGCTCGTAATGCGGTCATTGGGTGAGAGGTACCTGCACCCACTTCCATATCAAAAGGTTGTACAATGGTGCAGCCTTGGTTTGCCCAATATTCTTGCAGGGCTAAAATCATACCTTGGAATGTTTTTACGTTAAATTTTGTGCTCATAATCGTTGATCTAATGTGATTAAAAATATTGGCATTATACTTGAATCCGTAAAACGGATAAAGACGAAAAAATGCAGTTGAAAATCAGGGTTTATAAAATATATCTAGTAAGCAATTTTGAATACTTAGGTAGATTTTAAACCTTATTTTTAGTATAGTTTTTTTTGATTGATTTAATAGATTTCAATTGTTTAAACCTTTCTATATGATACGCAAGAAATTCATTTCAACCTAACTAAATTTATTAACTTTACAAGGAGTCTACAATGAGTTCTCAATGTCCTTTCTCGCACTTAGCTGCGACAAACTTAACAATGGGTAACGGTGCACCCGTTGCTGATAACCAAAACAGCTTAACAGCTGGTCCGCGTGGTCCATTACTTGCACAAGATTTATGGCTTAACGAAAAATTAGCTGATTTCGTACGCGAAGTAATCCCAGAGCGTCGTATGCACGCAAAAGGTTCTGGTGCATTTGGTACTTTTACTGTGACACACGATATTACTAAATATACTCGTGCAAAAATTTTCAGTGAAGTAGGTAAAAAAACTGAAATGTTTGCACGTTTTACTACCGTGGCAGGCGAACGTGGTGCAGCAGATGCTGAGCGTGATATTCGTGGTTTTGCATTAAAATTCTATACTGAAGAAGGTAACTGGGATTTAGTAGGTAACAATACGCCAGTATTCTTCTTACGTGATCCACGTAAATTCCCAGATTTAAACAAAGCAGTAAAACGCGATCCGCGTACTAATATGCGTTCAGCAACAAATAACTGGGATTTCTGGACATTATTACCAGAAGCATTACACCAAGTAACCGTTGTAATGAGTGATCGTGGTATTCCAGCAAGTTATCGTCATATGCACGGTTTTGGTTCTCACACTTATAGTTTCTGGAACGAAGCGGGAGAACGTTTTTGGGTAAAATTCCACTTCCGTACTCAGCAAGGCATTAAAAATTTAACAGATGCTGAAGCAGCAGAAATTATTGCAAATGACCGTGAAAGCCATCAACGTGATTTATATGAAGCGATTGAACGTGGTGATTTTCCTAAATGGACATTATTTGTACAAGTTATGCCAGAAGCTGATGCAGAAAAAGTATCTTATCATCCATTTGACTTAACCAAAGTATGGTCAAAAAAAGACTATCCATTAATTGAAGTAGGTGAGTTTGAATTAAACCGTAACCCAGAAAACTTCTTCGCTGATGTAGAACAATCTGCATTTGCACCAAGTAACTTGGTTCCAGGTATCGGCGCAAGCCCTGACAGAATGTTACAAGCTCGTTTATTTAACTATGCGGATGCACAACGTTACCGTTTAGGTGTGAACTACCGTCAAATTCCAGTAAATCGTCCACGTTGCCCAGTTCATAGCAACCAACGTGATGGTCAAGGTCGTGTAGATGGTAACTACGGTAGCTTGCCACACTACGAGCCAAACAGCTTCAGCCAATGGCAACAACAACCAGACTTTGCTGAGCCACCACTTCGTATCAACGGAGATGCAGCACACTGGGATTATCGTAACGATGATAACGATTACTTCAGCCAACCACGTGCATTATTTAACTTAATGAATGCAGAGCAAAAACAAGCGTTGTTTAATAACACAGCAGCTGCAATGGGCGATGCACCTGATTTCATCAAATATCGCCACATTCGTAACTGTCACTGGTGTGATGCCGCATACGGTGAAGGCGTTGCGAAAGCATTAGGTTTAACCGTTGAAGATGCATTAAAAGCTCGTGATACTGACCCTGCATTAGGTCAAGGCGGATTGTTATAATCTTTCGAGTTAATTACTTTAAATAAATAATAGTAGTAATTAATCTGCACCCAAAAGTTAGACTAAGGTTTAATCAATTTGGATGCAGATTTTTTTTAATGAAATATTACTAATTAATTACATAATACGTGAACGATTTTGTAATCGGTTAAAAATTTGAATGTGAAAAATAACCTATAATAGCTTCCATTCTTATGATAAATATTGCATTTGAGTAATAATGATAAATATATATCAAGGTACAAAATAATGAGGTATAAAATGACTATCATTCCCCGTCACTGCAGTAAAATCTTCGCGTAATCCCATACCGCAAGCCACATCACCCACAACCCAAGAGCCGATAATGGGATACATTCCATCAAAACTTGGCAATTCAAATTTTTGTTGATAAACATAACCTGAATTAGCATAAAACGTAGAGTGT
This sequence comes from Haemophilus sp. HN_Hi16, assembly GCF_049823435.1. Lineage (NCBI taxonomy): Bacteria > Pseudomonadati > Pseudomonadota > Gammaproteobacteria > Pasteurellales > Pasteurellaceae > Haemophilus > Haemophilus sp. HN_Hi16. The sequence goes on along the minus strand of NZ_CP187500.1, from coordinate 67,167 downwards.
TCGCTTCCTTTCGCTGCAAATTCTACGCCATTGTTTTTCTCATAATAGAAGACATTGGCACCTTCTCGACCTAACAATGGTTTTTTCACCCACATCGATAAATCTTTTGGTAATTCGAAAGGCGTAAAATAAGCAGGCAATAAATTTGGATGGTTAGGATAACGCGCCCAAAGTTTTGCCAATAGTGCTTTATTACTTAACAACATTTTCCACGCAGGCTCAATAAATCGTGTTTCAGAGGTTGTAATATGGCGAGCAAATTCAGCGTGGCTTAGCCACTCCAGAGGATACAATTTAAATAACATTTCAATAGGCTGATCATTTAAATCTACAAATTTTTCTGTTTCGCTGTTATAGCCAATATCTTCCACCGCTAATTGATGAATATTCCAACCTGCGTTATAAGCCACATCAGCTAAATAATCCACATTGCCCCAATCTTCACGGCCAGCATCGTGCATAGCACTCAAATGGAAATCTGTTTTACCACTTTGTTGTTTCAAAAATTGGAAATGTTTAATTAATTCTTCATGAATCCAGTTAAATTGATCACGATGTTTCAAGCCCTCAATTTGTTCCAACCACTGCCATTGAACAACCGCAGCCTCCAACAAAGATGTTGGCGTATCGGCATTATATTCAAACATTTTTAGGTTGTCGCCATCATAGCCAAAATCAAAGCGTCCATATAAATAAGGATCTTGATTACGCCAAGAGCTTTCAATAAGCTGTTTTTGCAACTCCGTAAAACGATAATTTTCATAATCGCCTTTTTTAATTTCATCCGCCGCAAAATCTAAACACATTAAATGTAATTCATTAGTTGTATCCTCAATGCGATCAATTTCCGCTAAAGTAAATTCATAGGCAACATTATCAGACCAATAATGAGAGCCATCACTAGAAGGCAAATTATAGTAATCAAATCCAACATTAAGTAGCTGTTGCACCATATCTGGTCGAGTAGAAAACCCGGTTACACGTTTCATTTAGCCCCCACTGCTACGATGAGTATTATTTGGGCTACTAAAACCACCACGAGATACAGGTTTGCTATTCATGCTTCCTGCATTTCCTTTCACGAGCATTGGTTTTCCAACAGAACGATTCGTTTGAGGTTGCACAACTTGCCCTGTTGGTGTGGTGACAGCTCGATTTCCAGGATGATAGCTTGGGCCAAGGAAACTACTAATTGCACGAGCTGCCAGATACCCCATAACGCCACCAGCAATTGCGGCCCCTAAAGAAGGATCGGTACTTTCAGCTTTTGCAGTCGATTCAGCATTGTTCTCACTTTGATTAGCTTGTGCATTATTTTCAGCTGGATTTTTTACTGCACTTTCTGCATTACCGTTATCACGAATATTTAAACCAAGCCCCTGCTGTGGTGTGGTTTCAGTTTTCTGAGTACTCTCGGTATTTTTATCTGCCTCACAAAGCTCAATTTTTTTCCAATCCGCTAAACAATCGTCTAAAGACTGATACACATCACGTTGTACTTGTTCTTCTGAACAGCCTCCTAATAAGGCCACAATAGATAAACTCACTAAAATCTGATTTTTCTTTTTCATTGTTCTCAATTTTTATCGAATGGTTTTCACGCCTAGCCATTGCTCGGCCTGTTTATTGGTAATTTCTTCACGAGTCCACATGCTCATTAGATCTGGTTGTGGATATTTATTGCTGTTATAGCCGACTAAACGAGCAAAATCAAATACGGCATGAGGATAGCCATTAATAAGCAACAAGGCTAAATAACCACTTTCATCCCAACAAATTTCAAGTTTGCGTGCCTCATGATGATTAGAGGTTGAATCAACATTATACACGTGTAACATATCAACTATCGGTTGAGCATTTTGACGCATATCAAGTGCATAAAAATAGCCTGTTTCACCGTCATCTTCAAACATTACGGCAAAATGCTCAAATACCGTAGAATGCGTTCCTACTTGCTTTGGCGTTCCTAAAAAGAGTTCGTCCTCTAAAGTTAAATGTAACATTCCCTTTCCTTTAAATATTAGATATAAAAACACCGCACTTTTATACAAAGTGCGGTGAGATTTTACAGTAAATTCAGCGTGAATTACGCTTGACCTTTAACCGCTTTTAAGCCTGGGAATGCAGCTGGAGTACCAGCGCGTTCTAATGCTTCTTCGATACGGATTAATTGGTTGTATTTCGCAATACGGTCAGAACGGCTCATAGAACCCGTTTTGATTTGACCTGCTGCTGTACCAACCGCTAAATCAGCGATAGTCGCATCTTCGGTTTCACCTGAACGGTGAGAGATTACAGCGGTGTAACCTGCATCTTTAGCCATTTTGATTGCCGCTAAAGTTTCAGTTAAAGAACCAATTTGGTTGAATTTGATTAAGATAGAGTTTGCGATACCTTTTTCGATACCCTCTTTTAAGATTTTGGTGTTAGTTACGAATAAGTCGTCGCCCACTAATTGAACGCGGTCGCCTAACACTTTAGTTTGGTATGCAAAACCTTCCCAGTCAGATTCATCTTGACCATCTTCGATAGACACGATTGGGTATTGTTTGGTTAATTCTTCAAGATAGTGTGTGAACTCTTGAGAAGTGAATGAACGACCTTCGCCTTTCATTTCGTATTTGCCAGTTTCTTTGTTGTAGAACTCAGAAGATGCGCAGTCCATCGCTAAGGTTACATCTTTACCTAATACGTAACCTGCTTTTTCAACTGCTTCTTTGATACATGCTAAAGCGTCTGCGTTAGAGGCTAAGTTTGGTGCGAAACCACCTTCATCGCCAACTGCCGTACTCATACCTTTAGATTTTAATACTTTTGCAAGATTGTGGAATACTTCAGCACCGATACGAAGTGCTTCACGTAACGTTTTCGCACCCACTGGTTGAATCATAAATTCTTGAATATCGACATTGTTATCTGCGTGTTCGCCACCGTTGATGATGTTCATCATTGGTAATGGCATAGAATAAACACCAGCAGTGCCATTTAATTCTGCAATGTAAGCGTAAAGTGGTAAACCTTTAGATGCTGCCGCTGCTTTTGCGTTTGCTAAAGATACCGCTAAGATTGCATTTGCACCAAAGTTAGATTTGTTTTCGGTTCCGTCTAAATCGATCATGATTTGGTCGATTTCAGCTTGGTTTGTTGCATCTTTACCAACGATAGCTTGTGCAATTTCGTTGTTCACTGCAGCTACAGCTTTTAATACACCTTTACCTAAGAAACGAGATTTGTCGCCGTCACGTAATTCTAATGCTTCACGAGAACCGGTAGATGCACCTGATGGAGCCGCAGCTAAACCAACAAAACCACCTTCAAGATGAACTTCAGCTTCAACAGTTGGGTTACCGCGTGAGTCGATGATTTCGCGACCAATCACTTTAACGATTTTTACCATTTTTATTTTCCTCAATTAAGTTAATTAAAACGGGTTAGGCGAGCCTAAAACAGGCGATATGATAAAGCTATTTTGAGATTTTGTCTTGTAAAAAATGCGTATGCTTTGATCTTTATCTATTTATTGTCTTGAGATATTCGTTGCACAAGCATAAGCTGAACTCCACGCCCATTGAAAGTTGTAACCGCCTAGCCAGCCTGTTATATCTAGCACTTCGCCAATAAAATACAAACCTTGTACAAGGTTACTTTCCATCGTTTTAGAAGAAATCATTTTGGTGTCCACACCGCCCATAGTGACTTCAGCCGTACGATAGCCTTCTGTGCCATTTGGAGTAAATTCCCAGTGATGAATAAAATCCACCAGATTTTTTACCCACACTTTGCTGATGTTAGCGATAACTTTATCTTGCATAAGACCTTGCTCAAGCCAAAGTTCAACCAATTTTTTCGGAAGTAATCGAACCAAGATAGTTTTCAACATTTGTTTTGGCGAAGATTGTTTTGCTTGATTAATTTCCTCTTCCACATTGTGGTTAGGTAATAAATCAATTTCCACTGACTCAGTAGGCTGCCAATAATTGGAAATTTGCAACACCGCAGGGCCTGAAATTCCACGATGGGTAAACAAAAGCTGGTTGTGAAAAGATTTTCCGCACTGGGCTGTGATCGTGACTGGCAAGCTAATGCCTGAAAGTGCGGTTAAAAATTTATCTGTTTCTTGATAAGTAAAAGGCACTAAACTCGCGCGCGGAGGAATAACTGGAATGCCAAATTGTTCTGCAATTTGATAGCCAAATGGCGTTGCACCAAGCCCTGGCATAGAAAGCCCACCTGTCGCAACAATCAAATTTTTACATTGCCATTTGGTTGAATTTACCTGTAAAACAAACCGCACTTTTTCATCATTTTGAATGAGTTCAACTTGAGAAACTTCGCTACGCAATAAAATCTTAGCGCCATATTTATCGCATTCAGATTTCAACATTTCAACGATTTGTTCTGCGCCATCATCACAAAATAATTGCCCCAATTCCTTTTCGTGATAAGTAATCCCTTGCTCCGCCACAAGAGAAATAAAATCCCAATTGGTATAGCGGGCAAGGGCAGATTTAACGAAATGAGGATTTTGTGAAAGGTAATGAGCTGGCGTAACCTCTAAATTGGTGAAATTGCAAAACCCACCGCCCGACATCAAAATCTTACGTCCGATTTTTTTACCGTTGTCGAAAACTGTCACTGACTTGCCTAACTTAGCCAACTGTGCAGCGCAAAATAATCCTGCGGCACCTGCACCAATAATAATATTTTCAGAATATTGGCTCACGGATTTTGCCCTTTTTCACCACGTTGTAAAAAATCCAACATCTTCATTCGTTGAATAACAGAACGACGATCCACTGCCGCATTACCAGAATCTAATAATTGCTGTAAATACCCACTGGCTTGTGGATATTGACGATTTTCTAAGGCAATCGTCGCCAACAAAGAAAGACTTGACACTTCATTTTTATCTTTTGCCAAAGCTTCATTCAAAAGTTGCTCGATTTTTGGGGTCATTTGCTGACCTGCTTGATAATAAAGTGCGGTGGCAGCCAAGCCTAAAATATTAGGTTTACTTCCCGACAATTTTTCCGCATTAGAATAAGCCACAAGCGCACTGTCAAATTCATTATTCTGCACATAGGCTTCCCCAAGTTGAAGCCAAGTTTCCGCATTATTCGGATCAGTACGCAGTTTATTTTGGATCTTCTCAATCACATTTTCATTTTTGTGTTCATCATTCATTTCAACATTTTGATTATGTTGCTCAATCATCGATTGCTCGCCTTGTTGAACACGACTAAAACGATCAAGGGAAAAATAATAAGCGGTTGGAATAGCGATGAGTAAAGTAAAAAGCACAAAATAAATTTTACTATTCACTTTTCCCCTAGAAAGTTTACTTGGCTCCTCTTGCTTGCGGGGGGAGCTGCCAAAGGCTGAGGGGAGGGAAATTATTTCATCATTCTCTAGTTGTTGTGTAACCACTTTTTCTGAAAACTGTTTTTTTCTATTTGAGAAATAAAGCAGTGCAGCAGCTAAAATTAAAAGAGCGACTGGTAATAGCCATAACAACGCCGTATTCCATTTGAACGGTGGTTTATAGTTCACAAAATCACCAAATCTAGCGGTCATTTGATCGATAATTTGCTGATTACTTTTGCCCTCATCCACCATTTTGTACACTTCAAGACGCAAGTCATACGCAATAGGTGAATTAGATTCCACCAAATTTTGGTTTTGACATTGTGGGCAGCGTAAAGATTTTGCCAACTCTACGGCGCGAGTACGATCATCTTGATTTTGGAATTGATAGGTATCCACCATTTCCGCTCGGGCGAATAAGGAAAATGCGAATAAAAGTGCGGTTGCAAAAAAGACTGTTTTTTGAACCTGAATAAAACCGCGAGTAAAAATATCTAATATGCTTTTCATTTGTTCTTCATTGCTTCAATTTTTGGCAAAAATACCGTTTGCCAAGTTTCTTTATCCAATAAACCAGAATGGCGATAACGAATCACACCATTTTCATCCAAAAGATAAGTTTCTGGTGCGCCATCCACGCCTAATTTGAGGGCAAGTTCTCCCTGACTATCATTAATGGTTAAGACGAACGGATTGCCCATTCGCTTAAGCATTTCAATGCCATTTTGCGGATTGTCGCGATAATCTACGCCCACAATAGGCAACGTTTTTGCAATCTCAATTAACAACGGATGTTCTTCTTTACAATAACCACACCAACTGCCCCACACATTTAATAAAAATGGCTGTTTAGGAAAATCTTTCGGGCTTACGATTTGTGATGGATCATTTAAATTAGCCTGATAAAACTCTGGAACAGGTTTATCAATTAAAGCCGACGCAATTTTTTTCGGATCTTGATTTAACCCAGCAATTAATAATACACACACGCCTAAAAGCACAAAGAGCGGTGCAAAAAAGAGAAGTTTTTTGTTCATTATTTTTCCTGTTTTCTGCGTAATCCGAAGACGCTAAAAAGTGCGCCAAAGGCCATTAAAATACCGCCAGCCCAAAGCCAACGAATCAGCGGTTTATAATGTAAGCGGAAAGTAAATTCTCCTTTGCCGAGAGAATCTCCCATCACAATATATAAATCGCCCCAAAAACCGCCATTAAGCCCCACTTCACTCATTGTCATTGTACGAACATCGTAATAACGGCGTTCGGGGATAATTTCTGCATAAGGTTTACCATTTTCAGTTACGTCAAAAAAGGCGATTTCTGCCGTAAAGTTTGGTCCGATTTCATTAGAAAATTGGCGATAGTGAAATTCATATTGTCCCAGCGTTTGACTTTGTTGCGGTGCTAAACGTACACCAATTTCACTGCCAAAATAACCGCTCATTATTGCGCCAATAGTCACAATCGCCACGCCACAGTGGGCTAAAATCATACCAAATTGAGACAAACGAATTTGTCGCCAATTTTGCCATAAAGTGACCAACAAAAGCCAAATCGCAAGAGTTAATAACACAAAAGCGAAAGCGTGAAAATTCAACGCAGAATTATGGCGTAGCTGTTGCCAAATCATCAAGCTGGCGAGAATCAAAGACGGAATAAGCAACCATACGCAACGTATCAATAATGTGCGATCAAATTGCACCCAACGAATGGTAAGGGAAACCACCATTAAGATTAAAATCACCGTAATGATTGGGAAGAAAATACTATTAAAATAAGGACTTCCCACCGAAATTGAGCCCCAATTCATCGCTTGGAATAACATTGGGTAGAAGGTGCCTAAAAAAGTAGACACAGTGGCAATGGTCAGCAAAATATTCAGCAATAAAATGCCACCCGATTTAGAAACGAACTGAAAATTCACCGCACTTTCTGATGAACTGCCCGCACGCAAAGCGAATAAACCAAAGGCTAACACTGTCAAAACAAAGAAAATTAATAACAATACATAACCGCGCGTATTATCCAATGCAAAAGCGTGCACAGAAGTGAGTGCGCCAGAACGAACAATAAACGTGCCTAATACGCTAAAGGCAAAAGCAAGCAGAGAAAAAAGCGTTGTCCAATAACTAAATACACCTTGTTTTTCTGTCGCCATTAAACTATGTAATAACGCCAAACCAAGCAACCAAGGCATTAAAGATGCATTTTCTACGGGATCCCAGAACCACCAACCGCCCCAGCCGAGTTCGTAATATGCCCACCACGCACCAAGCACAATGCCAATGGTTAAAAACGACCAAGAAAACAACACCCAGCCACGCATTGAGCGTGCAATTTGTCGTGCTGATTGGTTATAAATCAACGCACTCAAACTCATCGCAAAATTCACCGCAAAGCCCACATAACCAACATATAACAACGGCGGATGGAAAATTAATCCCACATCTTGCAACATTGGATTGAGATCGCGACCTTCTGCTGGCGCAGGAAAAATGCGTCCAAACGGATTAGAATAAAATAAGATAAACACCGAAAAACCAAAGCAAATCAATCCCAATAAAGATAAAGATTGAGCGGAAAAAGTGCGGTTATTTTTTCGATTAAAAAAAGCAAAAGCAGCAAGCCATAAACTCAATGAAAATAACCAAAACAACATTGAACCTTCATGTCCGCCCCAAGTGGCAGCCACTTTAAAAAATGTAGGTAATTGGGAATTAGAATGTGCCGCTACATATTCAAGGGTGAAGTCATCCACCGCAAAAGAATAAGCAAGCAAACCAATTGATAACGTCGTCGCAAGGGTAAAAATATAACTCAGTGGCCAAGCGGCATTAATTAAAGTCGGATTTTTTTTGAATAACCCAAATTGAGGTACTAACGTAAGAAAAAATGCGCTAGCTGTTGCGAGTAAAAGAAGGAAAAAGCCAAGTTCTGGAAGCATAATGTCGTCGTTTTTTTCGTTGATGCGCAGATAAAGTCGCTAATCAAGTATGTTTCATTAATAAAATTAAAAATAGCACCTTGATAGGTGCTATTGTACTTATAAAAATTAATGATTAAATTCAGCACCTAAACAAGGGCGGATTTTATTTAACATTTCTTTTATTACGCGTGATGGGGCTGCGATGATATTGCCACTGCGTAAGTAGCCGTTACCTGCATCAAAATCACAGACTAAACCACCTGCTTCACGCACGATTAAATCGCCAGCTGCGCAATCCCATGCTTTTAAGCCCATTTCAAAATAACCATCAATACGGTTTGACGCCACATAGCATAAATCTAATGCAGCGGAACCCGTGCGACGGAAATCCGCAGCATCTTCAATTAAGGCATTCATCATTGCAAATTGAGTTGGCATTAATTTTGGTTGTTTGAATGGAAAACCAGTGGCTAAAATTGAACCTTGAAGTTCACGTTTACTATCTACACGTAAACGTACTTCATTTAATTTTGCACCTTCGCCACGCACAGCAGTAAATAATTCATTGCGGATTGGATCGTAAACAACCCCGACTTCAGTGCGATTTTTTACACGAACTGCGATAGACACAGAAAAGTGGGGAAGCCCTGTCATAAAATTACGAGTACCATCTAGCGGATCAATAATCCATTGTACATCGCTATCTTTGCCTTCAATTGCGCCTGTTTCTTCCGTAATAATTGTGTGATCAGGATAAGATTTACGAATAATTTCAATGATTTCTGCTTCTGCCGCTTTATCAACGTTTGTCACATAATCATTAATACCTTTTTGTGTGCTTTCGATCGCATCACGGCGTTCATAATTTTTAGCAATCACATTGCCCGCTTTTCGTGCCGCACGAATAGCGATATTTAACATTGGATTCATATTTCCACCAGATTTTAAAGAACAGAAAAATTCCGCACCATTATAGCGAGATTTGCCAAAATAACCAGTTGAAAATCATAAAACAATGGTTTTTATAGGTTTTCAGAAAAACTTTGCGATATAGATCGCAAAAATCACATCAAGTGATTTTTCTACCCATTATTTATGGTTAAAGTGCGGTAGAAAATTGGAGCGTTTTATGCAAAAAGGTATGACATTAGTGGAATTATTGATTGGATTAGCCATTATCAGCATTGCACTGAGTTTTGCCGTGCCATTATGGCAAACAGATTCACCTAAAACGATTTTAGCCAAAGAGCAACATCGCCTGTATTTATTTCTACGACAAATTCAGGCTCGGGCAGAAAATTCATCGGAAGTGTGGTTTTTACTTATCAATCGGAACCTTGCGACACAACAATGGTGCTTAACGGCACAAGTAAAAAATAACCAAACTTGCGATTGTTTAAATCCGATAAATTGCCCGAAAGAGGTTTATGCACATTTTTACTATCCTTATTTTCCTAATAAAACGATGATTCAAAGCCATCATATTTATCCAAAAGAAATCACGAGATTTGATGGCATTCGTAATACTATCGTTACTCGTTGCTTTATTTTGCAAGCAGAAAATGAACGTACGTTATTTTTATTTTTCAATGTTGGTAGTATTCGTTTAAAAACCAATCAATTTGATAGTGCTTGTAATTAATGATGAAAACATTATTAAAAGGGCAAACCCTATTAGCACTGATGATTTCACTGGCTTTGTCTTCTTTATTGCTGCTAAGCATTTCGCATTTTTATGTGCAAATACAAACACAAAATCAACACATGCTATTGCATTTAAAATTACAAGCTGAATTACAACGAACATTACAGTTAATAGGTAAAGATCTTCGCCGATTAGGATTTCGAGCATTAAATGCAAAACTGACGGAAAGCAATTTATCTTTATTTGAATTAGATGAACAAGGCACAGCTATTTTTATTAGCCAAGAAGATAATGCGCCACCTAATAGCTGCGTGTTGTTCTTTTATGATTTAAATAAAAATGGATGTATTGGTAAAGGTTCGCCGAAAACCTGTATGAAAAAAGGTAAAAATACATCTAAAAGTAGTACTGAAGAATTATTCGGCTATAAAGTGAGTAACAAAATGATAAAAACCAAACTGACTTATCAAAGTGTTATTCCTACTAATTGCACGGCAGAAACTTGTAAACGTGCTTTTCAACAAACCGCTTGCAACGCTGGGGGAGGTTGGGCAGATTTATTAGATAACAACGAATATGAAATCACTAAGCTACAATTTAATTGGTTAATCGAAGGAAAAGGATTAGAAATCAAGCTAAAAGGAAATTTAAAACAAGCCTCAAACATCAGTTATGAAACCTCCATTGTTGTTGCGCTCTGGAATCAAAAACAATGACAATACAAAAAGGTATTATCACGCTGACTATTTTGATTTTTATTTCGGGTTTATTAACCGCAATTTTGTTGTTAGATGATAGCCATTTAAGTTTTTTTCGTGTGCAACAAAATCAACGAAAACTGTATGTGGAAAGAACATTACAACTGCAAAAAATGACAGCGGCGAAAAAACAAACTGCCTGCCTTGATTTACCGTTAAATAATGATGAAAGTGTGAAGCAAATCAGCATTACGCTTGATGGTGCCACAGATTCAATTCAATATTTTCTTTGGTGTGAAAGAATGAGCCTATTTAAAAAATCGCCTAAAAAGGGAGATAATCAAGGTGCATTGAAAGATTTCATTCACACAGAAAAACTTACAGATTTTCGACCGCACTTTTCTTCCCCACCCAGAATTTTAAACGCGAATAAAACACCTAAACTTTATTGGTTTTCAGATTCACAAGCGGAAGTTGAAATTAATGGCACAGTGTCTGCCGTATTAATTGCAGAGGGCGATTTAAAATTGACTGGCAAAGGGAGGATTAGTGGCGCAGTGATTACCAACGGGAATTTAACTTTAGATGGCGTAACTTTAGCTTATGGGAAAAAGACGGTGGTTGCTTTAGTGCAACAATATAGTCAGTGGCAGTTAGCAGAAAAAAGTTGGAGTGATTTTAATGTTCAGGATGAATAAAGGAATGTCGCTTATTACATTGTTATTTTCTTTAGCTTTATTTAGCGTTTTATTTCTTGTTTTTAATCAATGGACGGCAGATCAGCGAAAAAGTGCGGTAAAAACTTATCAAGATTTTCAGGCAACACAAATTGCAGAGAATCAAGCTCAACGCCAATTTTTAGGGTTAGCTTGTGAACGATTGATACAACAAAATGGCTTAACTTTTCGTATTCGATGTGAAAATGAACGCATTATTGTGCGTTATCCTACGAGTGAAATTTTGATAAAAACTCAGTAAAATGGCGTTGTTTTTTCTAGGTTAAATCATCAAAAGGTCGCCATTGTGTTCATTGTTTATTATTCCAATCAGCTTGAAAAACAAAAAGAAATTCTTTCTTCCTTATTCAAATCTTTACCACCTGAAGATCCTTTTCAACAAGATATCATTTTGGTGCAAAGCCCTAATATGGCGCAATGGCTACAAATTGAACTCGCCAAAGAAACAGGCATTTCAGCGAACCTAAAATTTCCTATGCCAGCAAGTTTTATTTGGCAGCTTTATGCTCAAAATTTACCCGCAACGGCATTGGAAAACCCTTTTGATAAAGATTCAATGATGTGGCGTTTAATACGCTTAATCCCGACTTTTCTCGAGAAAGAAAATTTTTTGCCTTTACGCAATTATTTAGCATCTTCGCCACATTCTGAACAATACAAACTTTATCAACTTAGCAGTAAAATAGCCGACTTATTTGACCAATATTTAGTTTATCGACCAGAATGGATTTTTGCTTGGGAAAAAGGCGAAGATGAACAAATTACTGCTCAAATACAAAAGCAACAACCTAACCTAAACGATACGTTGTTTGAGCAAATTCAAGGCAATACAAAATGGCAAGGGGAGCTATGGCGTGCGTTGGTCGTCGATGTTAAATCAGATGTTAATGAAGCCACCCATCGAGCGGCTTTGCATAATCAGTTCTTAGCCTTGCTTGCCGATAAAAAAGCACCGAAAAAATTACCTTCACGCATATTTATTTTTGGTATTCCAGCGCTTCCAACTGCTTATCTCAATATTTTGCAAGCGATATCCTCTGAAGTGGATATTCATTTATTTTTTAATAATCCTTGCCAAGAATATTGGGGGGATATTAGTGATTTACGCCTCGATTATTTGCGTTCTCGTCAGCGTTATCAATTCAATAAACAAGATGAAAATCAACCGCTCTTTTCCGAGGATCAACTTTCTCAACTAGAAAACGCTCAGTTTGATGTCACTTATCAAAAAGAAAACCTTCAAGTAGGCAATCCATTGCTGGCAGCTTGGGGGAAAATGGGACGAGATTTTCTCTATACATTGGTGAGAGATGAAGAACATATTCCAACTTATCCTGTCAATGCTTATCAAGAAATTAAATCGAACAGTTTACTTGGACAATTGCAGTCTCAAATTCTGCATTTAGAAAATAAACCGCTAAATATCGCAAAAAATGACCGCACTTTAACCCTACATTCTTGCCACAGCGCTATGCGAGAAGTGGAAGTATTGCACGATTATTTACTGGATTTATTCAATCAAGATCCTAGCCTTACGCCAAAAGATGTGGTCGTGATGGTGGCAGATATAAACCAATACACACCTTATATTCAGGCAGTTTTCGGGCAAAAAAATGGAGATGCGCCACAAATTCCATTTTCACTTTCAGATAATAAACTTTCAGAAAGCGATGTGTTGGTCTCAAGTTACTTAACTTTATTACGCTTAAAAGAAAGCAATTTTAGTGCAGAGGATGTCTTAGCGTTGTTGGATATTCCTGCGATGCGAGAACGATTTAATATTTCTCTTGCTGATTTACCATTAGTGCGAGAATGGGTGGCGGATTCAGGGATTCGTTTCGGTTTGCAAAAAAATCAAGATGGCATCAATTTCAATTCTTGGCAAGCTGGATTAGAAAGAATGATTTTAGGCTATGCGATGCGTGAAGAACAGGGCATTTGGCAAGATAGTTTGGGGTTAAACAGCAGCTATGGCTTAAAAGGTGAACTTGCTGGAAATTTATCGCACTTTTTCACCGCACTTTCCTCGCTGCATGAAACCCTGCAAAAAGCACATTCCATCGAAAAATGGCAAGAAATTTTAACCGCACTTTTATCAGATTTCTTCATACAAAATGAAGACACTAGCGACACGATTTTCTATATTCAAGAGAAAATTAATGAATTAGCTGAGCATCTAAAAACGCTCCATTTTACTGAAGAATTACAAGCAGATGTGATTGCCGATGTCATCACAATGAAATTGGAAGATGCGCCAAATAGCCTCAAATTCCTTGCAGGGAAAGTAAACTTCTGCACCTTATTACCAATGCGTTCAGTGCCATTCAAAGTAGTTTGTTTACTTGGAATGAATGATGCTGATTACCCTAGAACACAAACACCAAACAGTTTTGATTTAATGCAATATCATCAAAAAGGCGACCGTGTTCGCCGTGATGATGATCGCTATTTGTTTTTAGAAGCCTTATTGGCAGCACGTAATTATTGCTATATCAGCTATGTTGGGCGTTCCATTACCGATAATCAACCGAAAGAACCATCTGTATTGGTAAGCCAACTCGTGGATTATATTAATCAAGGTCAAAGTGAAAATGTCCTTACTGTCATTGAACATCCAATGACTGCATTTAGCCCAGATAATTTCAAAAACAACGAAAAATTTACCCGCTCTTTTGCGACAAAATGGTTGCCAATGGCTCAATTTGACGCAAATGCAAGTAATTCGGAATTTGCCGTCACGATGACAGAAAACCCAGAAAAAATCGAAGAAATTGAACTGGATTCTTTAGTCAGTTTTGTGGAAAACCCAGTGAAATTTTTCTTTGAAAAACAACTCGGTGTTTATTTTCGCGATAAAGATGAACGCATTGCTGACAGTGAAAACTTCACTTTAAGTGGGTTAGATAATTACTCACTCAATAATGACTTAATCTACCTTGATGAACAAAATTTTGCTGATTATTTTAGACAAGCAGAAGTAAAAGGCGTGTTACCGCGCGCAGAATTTAGAAAGGTTTATGCTGAAAATATTCGTAACAATGTTCTAGAATTTAAAAAGAAAATAGCAGATCTTGGCGAGCCTAAACAGGCTTCTATAGATTTTAATATTGCCGTAGATTGGCAAAACGAAAATCAAAAAATCCGCTTATTTGGTTATATGGACGCTTTATTTGGCGATGATTCACAGGTGATTCAGTGGCATTTTGCAAAATACAAAGATCGCTATTGCATCCGTCCTTGGATTTATTATTTGATTCAATGTGTTACACAAGAAAATGCGCTACCAGCAAAATTAATTACGCAAGATAAGGTTCTTGAATTACCGACTATTGAGCGTGAAGCCGCTCTCTCTCAATTACAAACTTACGTAAAAGATTATTTACAAAGTCAAATTGAAATCCAATTGGTGCCAACAATAAGAAATATAAGTGATTTTATTGTAGATGATAAAAGTGCGGTAAATTTTGACAATGTTTCTGAAAAACTTCAGGAATTAACTGAAAGTAATGGTTTCGGGTCAAAAGCCGATCCATATTGGTCACGCGTATTAACGCAGACCTCAAGATTTAAACAACCTGAAAATATTGCAAAATTATTAACACAAACAAAAGATTGGTTTGGCTTATTATTCGCACAAAAGAAGACAAGAAAAGCATAAAGCAATCGTCAAAGAACCGATTTTTTGCTAAGATAACGACCCTTTTGACGGAGAATTGTCTATGCGCTGTCCATTTTGTTTTACAGAAGAAACCAAGGTAATTGATAGCCGTTTGGTATCGGATGGCTATCAAGTTCGCCGCCGTCGTGAGTGCGGTCATTGCCATGAGCGTTTTACTACCTTTGAAACAGCCGAATTAATCGTACCAAAAATTATTAAAACTGATGGCACTCGAGAGCCGTTCAATGAAGATAAATTACGCAGTGGTATTCAGCACGCATTAGAAAAACGCCCTGTAAGTGCGGATGATGTTGAACAAGCAATTAACCATATAATTTTTCAATTACGTGCGACGGGTGAACGTGAGGTACCAAGTAAACTGGTTGGAAAACTCGCGATGAATGAGTTAAAAAAACTCGATAAAGTGGCTTATATTCGTTTTGCATCAGTCTATTTGAGTTTTGATAACATTAATCAATTCACCAAAGAAATTGAGAGCTTAAAGGATTAACCATGAGCGAATTTTCCTCACAAGATCACGTATTTATGCAACGCGCCTTAGATTTAGCCACCAAAGGACAATATACCACCACACCGAACCCATCGGTGGGATGCGTATTGGTAAAAAATGGTGAAATTGTGGGGGAAGGCTTTCATTTTAAGGCAGGACAACCTCATGCCGAACGCGTTGCTTTAGCTCAAGCTGGCGAAAATGCCAAAGGAACAACAGCTTACGTCACCTTAGAGCCCTGCTCTCATTATGGTCGCACCCCACCTTGTGCATTAGGATTAATTGAGGCTGGCGTAGTAAAAGTCATTGCGGCTATGCAAGATCCAAATCCTCAAGTCGCAGGGAAAGGCTTGAAAATGTTGTCTGATGCAGGCATCGAAAGTGCGGTGAATTTATTGAACGATCAAGCGGAAAAAATAAATAAAGGCTTTTTAAAACGAATGCGTCAAGGTATGCCTTTTGTTCAACTCAAACTCGCGATGAGTTTAGATGGACGAACAGCAATGGAAAGTGGAGAAAGTAAATGGATTACAGGCTCTGATGCTCGTTCGGACGTACAAAAAATGCGAGCAAAATCATCCGCACTTTTATCTACTTCTGCGACAATAATTGCTGATGATCCAAGCCTTAATGTACGCTGGGACGAATTTCCTGAAAATCTTAAAACAGAATATAAAAAAGAAGATCTTCGCCAGCCTGTGCGTGTCATTTTAGATTCACAACATCGCATTCAGCCGACTCATAAACTTTTTTTAACTCATTCTCCCGTTTGGTTAGTTTCTAATGAACCACGAGATTTAACAGGCTTTCCTGATTTCTGTGAACAAATTATTCTTCCAAAAGAAAATTTACTAGAAGAATTAATGCAAGAATTGGGAAGACGACAAATAAATACCCTTTGGGTAGAAGCTGGAGCAAATTTAGCAGGGAGTTTAATTGATGCGAAATTAGTCGATGAATTGATTATTTACGTTGCACCCAAATTACTTGGCGACAATGCTCGTGGTCTATGCCAATTACCGAATTTAACTAAACTTGCCGATGCACCATTATGGCAACTCAATGAATTAGAACAAATCGGTGACGATATAAAATTAACTTACACGCCGAAAGGAATCTAAATGCTTAAAAAACTTTTCCATTCCGCCCTTTGGGGCTTGGCTGCTGCGGGCGTGATTTTGTTTGCGGTTCCAAGACTGAATAACAGCAACATCTTCACTACTGATGATATTGTATCATTCAAAAATGCCGTGCGTATTGCCTCTCCAGCAGTAGTGAATGTTTATAACCGCTCTTTTTCTTCCAGCATTAATGATAATGAGCAACTACAAGTGAATAACTTAGGTTCTGGCGTAATTATGAGTAAAGACGGTTATATTTTGACAAATAAACACGTTATCCAAAATGCCGATCAAATTGTAGTAGCGTTGCAAAACGGAAATATTTTTGAGGCCAGTCTTGTTGGTTCAGATAATCTCACTGATCTCGCTGTTCTCAAAATTCGTGCAAATAATCTTTCAACTATTCCACAAAATTCAAATCGTCAAGCTCAAGTCGGCGATGTAGTGTTGGCAATCGGTAATCCTTACAATTTAGGACAAAGCGTGTCCCAAGGAATCATTAGCGCAATGGGTCGTAATGCGGTAGGTGATTCTGTTGGCAGACAAAACTTCATCCAAACCGATGCATCAATTAACCGCGGAAACTCAGGCGGTGCCTTAATTAATTCTGCAGGAGAATTGGTAGGAATCAGCACACTTAGTATTGGTAAAACCGCCAATGAAATCGCAGAAGGACTAAATTTTGCCATTCCAATAGATATTGCAAATGATGTACTACGTAAAATTATGCGTGATGGACGTGTGATTCGAGGTTATTTTGGTGTACAAAGTGATATTAGTTCAAGTAATGAAGAAGGAATAGTTATCACAGACGTAAGCCCGAACAGCCCCGCAGCGAAATCAGGTATTCAAGTTGGTGATGTGATTTTGAAATTAAATAATCAAGAGGGGATTTCAGCCCGAGAAATGATGCAAATTATCGCAAATACAAAACCTAATTCAAAAGTTCTTGTTACTATTTTACGGTTAGGCAAAATCTTACAAGTTCCTGTTGTCATTGAAGAATTTCCAGTAAACTAAAAATAGCGGTCTATTTTGACCGCTGTTTTCATTATATTTAATACTTTCTTTTCAATTTGAAAATTTATTTGTTCTAACCCCTTTTCTGACATTTCGGGCAAAAGAAACTATTACGCTGCCCAATAACTAAACTTTCAATTTTTCCACCGCACTTTGGACAAGGTTTATCTTTATTGCCATATACCAATAATTCTTGTGCAAAATAACCTGGGCGACCATCTGGCTGTAAAAAATCTTTAAGTGTCGTTCCACCTTGAATAATGGCTTTTCTCAAAACATCTTTAATCGTGTTCACTAAGGAAATACATTGATTGAGGGTCAGATTTTTAGCGAGTTTAAGTGGATGAATACCACAAATAAACAAACTTTCATTCGCATAAATATTTCCAACACCCACCACCACAGCGTTATCCATCAAGAAGGTTTTAAGTGCGGTTGATTTTTGACGAGATTTTTTGAATAAATATTCTGCATTAAATTCATCAGAAAGCGGTTCAGGCCCTAGCTTTAAGAAAAGATGAAAGTCATCTAGATTCTCCGTCCATAACCACGCACCAAAACGGCGAGGATCGTTATAACGTAATAATTTGCCATTGTTCATCACAATATCAATATGGTCATGTTTATCTATTGCGCTATCCTGTGGCACAATTCGCACCGAACCTGACATGCCCAAATGCCCGATGATATAGCCTTTTTCCGTGTGAATAATCAAATATTTTGCGCGACGAGTGAGATCGACAATTTTTACATTTTTAAGGGTTATCAATTCTTCTGATACAGCCCAGCGCAATTTAGGCTGGCGTACGACAACTTTCTCAATCGTAAAATTTTTAAGATAAGGGCTAATACCACGTAGTGCAGTTTCAACTTCGGGAAGTTCTGGCATAATTTTTAACTTAGTGAGTAGATTGAATAATGATATAAAGTGCGGTTAGTTTTACCATTTTTTATATTCTTTGAAAATTAAAATGATGAATATTTCAAAAATATAGGTAGTTATCTAATGGATAAAATTTATATATCTCGTTTAATCTATGCTAAAAGATTTTTATTTTACAGAATAACCGCTTGTCTTCAGATACAAGCGGTTATTTTTTGTGTTAATTGACTAATTAATCAATGGGTGGTGTGTAAGTACCATTTTTGATGTCGTCTTTAATACGATTTGCTTCTGTTAGTACTTGAGTTAATAACGCTTTAACATTTTCCAATGTTGCAATCGGGCTTAGGGTAGTCATTTTCAGTGATTGCTTGTCACCCACTTTAGTCACGCCAATATTCGCTTCGCCTCGTGCAAAGAGTTCATCTGCCACGTTTTGGTTTAGCGTATCAATAAATTCAGCTGGATAGCCTTTTGGTACGACACGGAATAACACGGATGCAAACTGACTTGGTACAAGCATCTCTAAGGCTGGAGTATCGTTGATATATTGCTCGACTTCTTTGGTTAGTTTTACACCGTGATCGATCATTGAAGCGTAAAGATCTTCTCCCAATGCTTCAAGGGTAAACCATAATTTTAATGCGTCAAAACGACGAGTTGTTTGTAGCGATTTTGTCACTAAGTTTGGCACGCCGTGAGCTTCATCATATTCCGAATTGAGATAATCAGCTTTGTAATCGATGAAGCGATAGTTTGCTGGATCCTTGAGCAAAAATGCACCACAGGAAATGGTTTGAAAGAAGTGTTTGTGGAAATCTAGCGTGATTGAGTCGGTTAATTCAATACCAGCTAAGAAATGGCGATAATCTTTGGAAAGCAATAATGCGCCACCCCAAGCAGCATCAACGTGTAACCACGCTTGATATTCATCGGCAAGTTTGCGGATTGTTTTTAAGTCATCAATTGCACCCGCATCTGTTGTGCCTGCGGTAGCAACAATACAGGCAGTAATTTTGCCTTCGGCTTTAAGCTGTGCAAGTGTTTGCTTAAGTGCAATCACATCCATTTGTGCATTGGTATTTGATGGCACAGTAACGACTGATTGGAAACCCATTCCCATCATTGCCATATTTTTTTGTACAGAGAAGTGTGCGTTTTCTGAACAAATTACTTTCACTTTTTGCATTGCTTCCGCTGGAATACCATCACGTTGTACTGACCATTCGGAGCCATCATTATTTTTCCAATGTTTCGCAATCGCCCAATCACGTGCCAGCAACACACCCATTAAATTTGATTGCGTGCCACCAGAGGTAAACACGCCCGAAGTGCCTTTGCCGTAGCCTGCTTTTTGGCGTAGCCAGTCGATCAAATGCTCCTCCATAATTGAACCTGCTGGGCTTTGATCCCACGAATCCATTGATTGGTTGGTCGCATTAATCAGTACTTCCGCAATTTGACTTGCCACCATTGTTGGGCAATGTAAATGGGCAAGTGAGTGTGGATGATGCACTTTAAGGCTTGGATTAAGGAAAATTTCTACCAAATGATCGAGTGATTTCTGTACACCCATACCCTCTTTCGTCGGATTAAAACCGCTTATTAAGGCTCGCATTTGTTTGATTGAACCGCCGGTGTACATTTTTTCATTTTTCAGCCAAGCAGAGACTGCTTGCACCGCATTATGCATCGCTGTTTCATAATCGGTAATTGCTTTGCTATCGTTGCAAAACAAAGCTTGTTTGTGTTGTTTGAGGTTTGACATTGTTATCTAATTTCCTAAAAGATTCCCCCTCTTTAGCAAAGAGGGGGTAGGGGATATTTAGCAGAAGAAAATTCAACTTTGTGAGTAATTAAACATTGTAATCAAATTCCCCCTTGCCCCTATTTTTAAAGAGGGAGGATAATTACTAAGCGGTCAAAATTCACAAAAATTTTGAAAAATTTAACCGCACTTTAGCCTCTCACGGCTTTCAATGCGTCTGCTACAGATTGCTTGAAACGTTTGATAAATTCTTCGCATTCATTTTGGTTGATGTTTACCGCACAAAGCACGCGAACCACGTTGCCACCGCGTCCGCCACGTTCGAGCAAGAGTTTGTTTTTGAAACAGGCTTTTTGAATGGCAACGGCTAATTCGCCATCGCGTGGATAAGCCCCTGTCGCATCTTTCGATTGGCGTTCATCAACAATATCAATGCCCATCATTAAGCCACGACCACGTACGTTGCCGATGCACGGATATTCTTTGCTTAATTCACGTAATGCGTTGGTTAAGTATTCGCCACGTTCTTGCGCATTTTGTGCAAGATTTTCATCTCGCATAATTTTAAGTGAAGCGTAACCTGTCGCCATCGCTAATTGATTGCCACGGAATGTACCTGTATGTCCTGCAGGTTGCCACGCATCAAATTCTTTACGGATAGCTAATACAGCTAATGGTAAGCTGCCACCAACTGCTTTTGACATCACAATAATATCAGGCTCAATACCTGCGTGTTCAAAGGCGAACATTTTTCCAGAACGACAGAAACCAGCTTGTACTTCATCGACGATCATTAAAATACCGTGTCTTTGGGTAACTTCACGTACTTTTTGTAAGAAGCTGATTGGTGCTGGCACAACGCCACCTTCCCCTTGGATTGCTTCTAAGATCACCGCAGCAGGTTTTACCACGCCGCTTTCTACATCTTCGATGAAGTTTTCAAAATAATGTTCAACTGCTTTTGCACCCGCTTCTCCACCAATGCCAAATGGGCAGCGGTATTCGTGTGGATATGGCATAAATTGTACGCCCGGCATTAAATTTTCAACGGCATTTTTTGCACCAAGATTACCTGTTAAGGCTAATGCCCCTTGGGTCATACCGTGAAAACCGCCTGAGAAAGCGATGATATTGCCACGCCCTGTGTAAGTTTTGGCTAATTTGATGGCTGCTTCATTTGCATCTGCGCCAGAAGGGCCTGTGAATTGTAAGATATATTTATCTTTCGGGAAGAATGACAATAATTCTTCACTAAACGCATCTTTAAGTGGAGTGGTTAAATCTAAAGTGTGTAACGGCAATCCGCTATCTAATACGTCTTTAATGGCTTGCATTAACACAGGATGATTATGTCCTAATGCAAGGGTTCCTGCGCCTGCTAAAAAGTCGAGGTATTCATTACCTTCAACATCAGTAACCCAACAGCCTTGTGCTTTTGCATAGGCAAAAGGTAATTTGCGAGGATAACTACGTACGTTGGATTCCATTACATCTTGGCGATCTAAAAAATGTTGGTTTGAAGCAAGAATTGCTTGTACAGGGGTGATTATTGTCATTTTTGATTAAAACCTTCTAAAAGAGGTGAAAAAAATAAGTCGGGTGCCTTGCGATAAATTTACCGTTTATAAAACAGACAGATAGGGCATTTGACTCGTTACTTATTAAAAAAAGCGTTTCAGCTTTTTTGTTTTTACCCTAGTTTGCCCACAGGACGGGCTAGGTTGGAAACAGGTTTTGATGTAGGGTTACGTCAAAACGGGGACAATTGTACATTTTTTTTGCAATATGAAAAGCAAATTTAACTTCTTACGAGTCAAACGGTTAAATAAAAAGCAAACGTTTGTAATAAGAACAAATAAAAAACCCGAGTTTTTACTCGGGTTTAAAATAATTAAATCAATATTATTTGATTTTTGCTTCTTTATAGATAACGTGTTTACGCACTACTGGATCAAATTTTTTGATTTCCATTTTTTCAGGCATATTACGTTTGTTTTTATCAGTTGTGTAGAAGTGACCTGTCTCTGCAGTAGAAACTAAACGGATTTTCTCACGAGCGCCTTTAGCTGCCATTTTTTAGCTCCTTAGATTTTTTCGCCACGAGCACGGATTTCAGCTAATACTGCATCAATGCCTTTTTTATCAATAATACGCATACCTTTCGCAGTTAAACGTAAGGTTACGAAACGGTTTTCACTTTCAACCCAAAAACGGTGAGTGTGAAGGTTTGGAAGAAAACGACGACGTGTCGCATTCATCGCGTGTGAGCGGTTATTACCCACAGCTGGACGCTTGCCTGTTACTTGACAAACTCTAGACATAATAATCTCCAATAATTAAATATAAGCTCGAGCTTACGGTTCGGATTGTTTAAAGCTGGTTAAACCTAGCTTGCTACCTCGTCAGGTCGCACTAATCCGACCCGCTTACTATATTAAAGGTCGCAAATTATACTGACTTTGTTTTCATTTCTCAAGTGTAAATGCGATTTTCCTGAATGTAATCGGTAAAAAAATGGTCAATATTATAAAAAATTATAATAAACAATTCTCCGCGAAAGAATAACAATCGCTTTTCCCTACAATTAAATGATCAAGCACGCGAATTTCCATTAGTTCAGCTGCATCTTGAATTTTTTTAGTAATAAGCTGATCCGAATAACTCGGCTCCGTTACACCTGAAGGATGATTATGTGCCAAAATTAAAGCCGCTGCATTACAATAGAGTGCTTCTTTAATAATTTCTCGAGGATAAACCGCTGATACATTAATTGTACCTAAAAATAACCGCTCTTTTTTAATCAGACGATGTTGATTATCCAAAAATAAAACCATAAACACTTCTCTTTCTTCGTGTTGCAATTCAGTGAGTAAAAAAAGTTTTACAGTTTCAGGATCATTAATAATCGGCGTACTTAACATCTCTTGCTTTAAATAACGCTTGGTCATTTCCGTAATTGCTTGTAGTTGAATAAATTGCGTAATACCTAAGCCTTTTACAGAACAGAAAGCTTTTTTATCTGAGGAAAGTAAAGCGTGCAAGGAGCCAAAATGCGTTAATACATTTTTAGAAAGTGACATAACAGGACAACCTTTGATACCAGTACGTAAAAAAATCGCAAGTAGTTCATAATCACTTAATGCTTTTGCTCCGAATGCCAGCAATTTTTCCCGTGGCATTAAATCATCATTGTTTTCCATAAATTTATGAAAGAAAAATAAGAAAGATTTTGACCGCACTTTTTAGCTTTGACGAGCAAGTGATTCAAAATCTGCGATGCATATCGCAAAAATAGCATTGGGTATTCGGCAAAATTCAAGTAAAATGGCGAAATTGTGGTTGAGTACTAACAAGGTAAGAAAATGAATTTAAACGGAAAACATATTGTAGTCGGTATAACTGGCGGTATTGCAGCCTATAAAACAATAGAGTTGATTCGTTTATTACGCAAAGCAGAAGCTGAGGTACGTGTAGTATTAACCCCTGCTGCGGCAGAATTTGTTACGCCTTTAACGCTTCAAGCCATTTCTGGCAATGCTGTCGCACAATCCTTACTTGATCCACAAGCTGAGCTGGCGATGGGGCATATTGAGCTTGCCAAATGGGCTGATGCTATCGTTATTGCGCCAGCTAGTGCAGATTTTATCGCCCGTCTTACTGTTGGTATGGCGAACGATTTACTTTCAACAATTTGTCTTGCGACTGACGCGCCAATTTTTCTTGCCCCAGCAATGAATCAACAGATGTATCGTCAATCTATTACTCAACAAAATTTAACGGTTCTTCAAACACGTGGGATTACGCTTATTGGCCCGAATAGTGGTTTTCAAGCTTGCGGCGATATGGGGAAAGGGCGTATGTCAGAACCAGAGGAAATTTTTACCGCACTTTCTGACTTTTTCTCTCAAAAACAAGATCTACAAGGATTAAATGTCGCCATTACAGCAGGCCCAACTCGTGAGGAAATCGATCCTGTTCGTTATATTTCTAACCATAGTTCAGGCAAAATGGGATTTGCGATTGCTGAAGCCTTTGCCAAACGAGGGGCGAATGTCACGTTAATTTCAGGGCCAGTAAATTTAACAACACCAAAAAATGTAAATAGAATTAATGTCATTTCAGCACAAGATATGTGGCAAGCTTCTCTTGAAAGTACGGTGAAAAATCAAATTTTTATTGGCTGTGCGGCAGTTGCTGATTACAGAGTAGCTGAAGTTGCTGACCAAAAAATCAAAAAATCTGGGGATGAAATATCTATCAAGTTAATCAAAAATCCCGATATTATCTCAGATGTAGGACATTTAAAAACACATCGTCCTTTTACTGTTGGATTTGCAGCCGAAACCCAAAATATTGATGATTATGCAAAAGATAAACTTGAACGCAAAAATCTTGATATGATTTGTGCCAACGATGTATCTGGCGGACAAGTTTTTAACGCTGATGAAAATGCCTTGCAGCTTTTCTGGAAAAATGGCAGTAAAACACTGGCATTACAATCGAAAGCAGATTTGGCGGTGGATTTGGTAAGTGAGATTGTTGAACAATATAAACAATCGATGTTTAACCGAGGGTAAGTATACCCACGGTTAATTATAGTGATAGTAGTTCCCCTTTGGGAACGCTTACCCCAAGGGGGTAACACTGCAACTAGCCTAGGGTATACTTACCCTAGGTAATTAAATATTATCGTAATGATGTTTGACCGAGGGTAAGTATACCCACGGTTAATTATAGTGATAGTAGTTCCCCTTTGGGAACGCTTACCCCAAAGGGGTAACATTGCAACTAACCTAGGGTATATTACCCTAGGTAATTAAATATTATCGTAATGATGTTTGACCGAGGGTAAGTATACCCACGGTTAATTATAGTGATAGTAGTTCCCCTTTGGGGAACGCTTACCCCAAGGGGGTAACATTGTAACTAGCCTAGGGTATATTACCCTAGGTAATTAAATATTATCACAATGATGTTTAACCACGGGTAAGCATAGCCACGGTTAATTATAGTAATAGTAGCTCCCCTTTGGGGAACGTTTACCCCAAGGGGGTAACACTGCAACTAGCCTAGGGTATATTACCCTAGGTAATTAAATATTATCGTAATGATGTTTAACCGAGGGTAAGTATACCCACGGTTAATTATAGTGATAGTAGTTCCCCTTTGGGGAACGTTTACCCCAAGGGGGTAACATTGCAACTAGCTTAGGGTATATTACCCTAGGCAATCAATCGCAGAATGAATTTCAAACGGAGTATTACATGAAAAAAATTGACGTAAAAATTTTAGATCCTCGTATTGGCAATGAATTTCCTCTGCCAACTTACGCAACTGAAGGTTCTGCAGGTCTTGATTTGCGGGCGTTGATCGATGAAACTTTTGAAATTCAAGCGGGGGAGACAAAATTAATTCCAACGGGGCTTTCAATTTATATTGCGGATCCAAATTTAGCGGCAGTAATTTTGCCTCGCTCGGGTCTTGGTCATAAACATGGCATTGTGCTAGGAAACCTTGTAGGATTAATTGACTCCGATTATCAAGGGCCATTAATGGTATCAATGTGGAATCGTGGAAATGAGCCATTCAAAATTGAAGTTGGCGATCGTATTGCTCAACTTGTTTTTGTGCCTGTGGTACAAGCTGAATTTAATATTGTAGAAGATTTTCAACAAACCGAACGTGGCGAAGGCGGTTTCGGTCATTCAGGTAAACAATAATTTATGGTAGAAGAACAATTATCTTTATCAGGCGTAGAAGAGATTGCGCCTAAAATTGAAACTCCAAAAATTGAAAAAAGAACGGTAAAAGAACGCCGTCAGCAAGTGCTTACAGTATTGATACATATGCTTCATTCGGAACGTGGTATGGAGCGTATGACAACGGCTCGTCTAGCAAAAGAAGTTGGTGTATCTGAAGCGGCACTGTATCGTTATTTCCCAAGTAAAACAAAAATGTTTGAAGCATTAATTGAACATATTGAAAATACTTTGCTGAGCCGAATTACAGCGTCAATGCGTAACGAAACTCAAACAATGAATCGCATTCACGACATTTTACAAACAATTTTGGATTTTGCCCGTAAAAATCCTGGCTTAACACGTGTTCTAACAGGGCACGCGTTAATGTTTGAAGAAGCACAATTACAAGCACGTGTGGCACAATTTTTCGATCGTCTTGAAATGCAGTTTGTCAATATTTTACAGATGCGAAAATTGCGTGAAGGGCGTGGTTTTAATGTGGATGAACGCATAATTGCTTCGCATTTAGTGATACTTTGCGAAGGACAATTTATGCGCTATGTTCGTACTAATTTCCGTCTGAATGCAAGCCAGTCTTTTGAACAACAATGGCGTTTTATCGAGCCACTTTTTGCCTAAATTGACTTTACTGAGTAAATATATGATTATTCCTTGGCAAGAACTAGAAGCAGAAACATTAGATAATATCGTAGAAAGCGTGATTTTACGCGAAGGAACTGATTACGGTATAGAAGAACTTTCACTCAACCAAAAAAAACAACTTTTACTGACTCAAATTCGCAATGGAATTGCGGTGATTGTATGGTCTGAATTGCATGAATCCATTAACATCAAAAATAAAACGGAATTTTTGAAACAGGAATGTAAGGAGTACGAATGTCAAATGAATTAACTGAAGTTGATGATGTTGTAACATCTCCGCAGGAAGAAACAACACCGAATGATCCCATTTTAGATTGGTTTCTTACCCACTGCCATTTGCATAAATATCCTGCAAAATCAACTTTAATTCACGCAGGGGAAGATGCGACTACGTTGTATTATGTAATTAAAGGCTCTGTAATGGTGTCTTCAAAAGATGATGAAGGCAAAGAGATGATTCTCACTTACTTAGGTGCAGGACAATTTTTTGGAGAAGCGGGATTATTTGATGAGGGTTCAAAACGATCAGCTTGGGTAAAAACAAAAACAACATGTGAAATTGCTGAGATTTCTTATAAAAAATATCGTCAATTAATTCAAGCAAACCCAGAAATCTTAATGTTTTTAACCGCACAATTGGCAAGACGTTTGCAAAATACATCACGTCAAGTAAGTAACCTTGCATTCTTAGATGTAGCAGGGCGTATCGCTCAAACACTGATGAATTTAGCTAAACAACCCGATGCAATGACCCATCCTGATGGTATGCAAATCAAAATTACACGCCAAGAAATAGGGCAAATGGTGGGTTGTTCACGGGAAACTGTGGGACGAATTATCAAGATGTTAGAGGATCAGAACCTTATTCATGCCCATGGAAAAACCATCGTTGTATATGGCGCAAGATAATTTTTCATCATAATTTATTCAAAATAAAACCATCCGAAATCAATTTGGGTGGTTTTTGTTTAATTGGAAAGAATATTCAAAACATTAATTGACAATTAATATAAAGGATTTTATCATTGCTTCACTTCTTACGGATATTGTAAGAAGACAGGATTGGTCTCCTGATATAGTGGCTTTAAAGGTTTAAACCTTATTGCATAGTTTTATGCTGCAAAAGCTAGAACACCGAGATGCATTTTCTAATCTATGGTGGGCTGGGTAGAAATCCCGCAGGGATGCGTGCAGTAAGCCACTTGCTGTTAAGACCAATTCTGCTTAGTTCCACCACCCTTCTTTCAAATCCTCAAACTATTTATATTTTTTGATTATTCTTTTTTCTTTGTAATAGAACTAATACTTCATAATGAGATGTTTGTGGAAACATATCAAAAAGTTGAATTTTTAATGGTTTGTAATGGGTCAAATAAGTGAAATCTTTACCCATTGTGACAGAATTACAACTAGAATATAAAACAAAGTCTGATTGCATTTCGTTAAGAAATTCACTTAATTTCTTTCCAATTCCACGACGTGGTGGATTTACAATCACAAGATCTGGCTTATTTTCATTTTTATTTTCAATCACGCTTGCTGCATCTAGAGATTGAAAATTTATATATTCTAACCCCAGTATTTTAGCAGAATTACTCGCCGCTAAAATAGCAGAAGAAGAAATTTCAATTCCCGTTAATTCTGTGGGTTTTTCCCATTTTTCCTGTAACGCTTTGGCGCAATGTAAGCCAAATCCACCTACACCACAAAATAGATCCCATAGGTTATAAATAGGTAATTCAGATACCCATTGTTGAGCGGTTGCATATAATCCCTCCGCCACTTTAGGATTAGTTTGAAAGAAGCCTTGTGGACGAATAAAAAGCGGAATATTATTGAAATTTTCTGGCAAAAATTGTTGTTCTGTCAGAAAAATTTCTTGTTCTCCCTCCAAAATAGCAGCGTGCAGTGGTTGCAAATTAACGCTAACCACTTCTAAGTGCGGTAGTTTTTCTAATAATTTTGGTAATTCTCGACGGATTAACGGCAATTTATTTTCTGTACGTAACACAAAACGCAACATTAATTTTCCTGTTGCGATACTTTCTGTCAGTAAAATATATTTAAGCTCGCCTTTTTGTTTAGCAATGTTATAAGGTACTAAACCTGCGCGACCAATAAAATCTTTGAGGATTGAAAAAATTATTGAGAAATGAGCAGGATAAAGAGGACAATCACACAAATCAATCGCACTTTGTGGATCATTAGGATTTTTTAAAATACCAAGTATTGGGCGTTCCACACTACCACTAACAAGCATTTTAGCTTTATTACGAAAGCCTTGTTCATTGGATTTAAAAGGAGCTAACCAGTGAACGTCAGAACAATCAAGAGAGATAAGTTGTTGTTTTAAATGATGTTGTTTTTCAGCGATCTGTTGGTCATAAGGTATTTCAAGCCATTGGCAAGAACGACATTCATTTTGTTGATAGTATTGACAATCAATCATTTTTTTGCAGCCTGAATATCTAGCCAACGGATTTGAATATCTGCGAGATTTCGGTAATTCAGTTTCCAACGTAGATCTGAAACCAGATCATTCCAATCGATCACTCTACGTTTAAATAAATTTTGTAAGCGAGCTTGACGAGCCATAAAGTGCGGTTGATTTTTAGCCAGTTTTAGGTTATCCACCACTTGAATTACGCCCTCTCGTTCATTGCACAATAACAAAAGATCACAACCTGCATTGAGTGCTTTTTTACTACGCTCTACAAAATTCCCCATTACTCCCGCGCCTTTCATTCCTAGATCATCGGAAAAAATTGTACCTTGGAAATTTAATTTCTTGCGTAAAATTTCTTTCAACCAATATTCTGAACCACTTGCAGGCTGACTATCACATTGCGAATAAATCACGTGAGCAGGCATAATCGCATCAAGTTTATTTTGTGCAATCAATTGCTGGAAAGGTTGGAGATCGCAACCAAAAATTTCGTCTTTTGTGCGATCATCATAAGGTGTTTCTAAGTGAGAATCGGCTAATACATGACCATGACCGGGAAAATGTTTACCCGTAGATGCCATACCTGCTTGATGCATACCATCAATAAAAGCGGTGGCTAAATTTACCGCACTTTTTACATCAGATGAGAAACTGCGATCACCAATCGCTCGACATTCATGCCCCAAATCCAGCACTGGTGCAAAACTCAAGTCAATATCCAAGGCAATCATTTCTGTTGCCATTTGCCAACCTGCTTCTTTAGCAAAACTCACTTGTTCAGTTGCTGATAGTGTTTCTTGAAAAGCCTGCATTGAAGGCAATATTGTAAATCCATCACGAAAACGTTGAACTCGTCCACCCTCTTGATCCACCGTAATTAATAAAGGCTTTTTTACTCGTTGGCGAACAGAACGAATTAATTCTTGAATTTGTTCTCTGTCTTCAAAATTTCGAGTAAATAAAATCAATCCTGCAACAAGAGGGTGCGAAAGTAACTCAACTTCTTCTTGTTCCAACTCTTTTCCTTTTAAATCAATTAACAAGGTACTCATAAATTATTTTAAATAAAGGCGGTAATTTTTACTTTCTACAGTAGGTTTAGTTAAATCAATTGATTTTTGCTCTTGTGGTTTTAGCAAAAATTGAGCGGAATAGCTTTCTTGCTGATTTTCCCAAATTTGGGTTACCCCTAAATGATCGTACCAATATAAATGGTAACTTATATTCAAAAGTTGCTGACTTTTATTTTTTATAACCGCTGATTTTTGAGTCGTTTCAACTTGAATTAAAGGCGAAAGAGACGACGTAATATTCAAAATCGGCTTTGTTGAATAAGTTAAGTTTTGCTCTGAAATTGAACAAGCCGCGAGCATAAAGCTCGCCAAAATTAGAAAATATTTTTTCATTATTTCGCTAACATTCTACCTAAAGGTTCTCCACCAACTAAGTGCATATGTAAATGGAATACTTCTTGCCCACCATGTTTATTGCAATTCACAATTAGGCGGTAACCATCTTCCGCAATGCCTTCTTCTTTAGCGAGTTTAGCCGCTACACTGAATAATCGACCTAGAGCTACTTCATTTTTCTCCGTCACATCATTCACTGTGGGAATTACTTTATTTGGAATAATCAAAATATGTGTTTTAGCTTGAGGGGAAATATCACGAAATGCAGTGACTAATTCATCTTGATAGACGATATTTGCCGGAATTTCTTTACGGATAATTTTACTAAAAATTGTTTCTTCTGCCATTGTTTGCTCCTTAATAGAAAAAGTGCGGCGAATTAATCTGCCCATAATTGTTGCTTATTTAGTCTAACTTTTGAGGGCTGAGCAAATCAATCGCACTTTTTGGTTTTACAATGAATTTAATTATGCAAAGTGTCGAACTTCTCCATTGCCCACTACATTTTCTACACAACGTGGACAAAGCATTGGATGTTCTGGGTTTACCCCAATTTTGTCAGAATAATGCCAGCAACGAGGGCATTTTTCTGCGTTAGAACGTGTTACGCTTACTGTGATACCCTCTAATTCGCTGTCCGCTAAATCAGCAGGTTTTTCCGATAAAGATTTTACATCTACTTTTGAGGTAATTAATACAAAACGTAATTCATTGCCTAATTGTTCTAACAATGCACGATATTCGTCATTCGCATAAAGGGTCACTTCTGCTTCTAAACCGCCGCCTATTTCTTTATTGTTACGAGAAATTTCTAATACGCGGTTCACTTCAGAACGAACTTTAATCAGTTGTTGCCAGTAAGCATCATCTAATTTTTCATTCTCGCCTAAACCAAATAAGCCTTGATAAAATTCTTCAGTAAATACGAATTCTGCACGAGCACTTTCGGTTTGTGGCAAGTGTTGCCAAATTTCATCGGCAGTGAAAGATAAGATCGGTGCCATCCAACGAACTAATGCTTCAGCAATATGCCATAACGCAGTTTGGCAGCTACGACGCGCAAGGCTGCTTGCTTTGGTGGTGTATTGACGGTCTTTAATAATATCTAAATAGAATGAACCCATTTCTACCGAACAGAAACGCATTAAACGTTGTACCACTGTGTGGAATTGGTAGTTATCGTACGCATCTTTAATTTCATGTTGCGCATCTAAGGCACAGGCCACAGCCCAACGATCTAGACTAATCATTTCTTCTGGTTTAACTAAATCACGTTTTGGATCAAAACCATTCAAGTTTGCCAATAAGAAACGCGCGGTGTTACGAATACGACGATAGCTGTCCGCTGCACGTTTTAAGATTTCGTCAGAAACAGTCATTTCGCCCGTATAATCTGTTGAAGCAACCCATAAACGTAAAATATCGCCACCAAATTTATCCATTACTTCTTGTGGAGTCACGATGTTACCGATAGATTTTGACATCTTACGGCCTTGACCATCCACCGTGAAGCCATGGGTTAATACTTGTTTATATGGTGCTTTGCTGTCTGTTGCCGTAGAAAGCATTAAAGAAGACATAAACCAACCACGATGTTGGTCAGAACCTTCCAAATACATATCGATATCTTGACCATTAAATTCTGGACGATTCGCGACAACAGAAGAATAAGTCGATCCTGAGTCGAACCATACATCAAGGGTATCTGGCACTTTGCGATAGGTTTCTGCGTCCGCACCTAATAATTCTTTTTCGTCTAAATCCCACCATGCTTGAATACCGGCTTTCTCTACACGTTTCGCTACTTCTTCAAGTAATTCTAATGTTCGAGGATGCAATTCTTCTGTTTCTTTATGCACGAACAACGTCATCGGCACGCCCCAAGTACGTTGGCGTGAAATACACCAGTCTGGGCGATTTTCCACCATTTTCTCGATGCGTGCTTGACCCCAATCTGGAATCCAGCGAACTTGTTGGATTTCGCCTAATGCTTGTTGGCGTAAACCTTGCGTTTCCATACCGATAAACCATTGCGGTGTCGCACGGAAAATAATTGGGGTTTTGTGACGCCAGCAGTGTGGATAGCTGTGTTTGATTTTTTCAACTTTTAATAAATTACCTACTTCTTGTAATTTTTCTATCACAAGCGGATTTGCTTCAAATACACCTTTGCCAGCAAAGAATTCAGTCGTTGAAATAAATTTACCATCATTAGAAACAAGACCCGCCATCGGTAAATCATATCGTTTACCCACGACAAAGTCGTCTAAACCGTGATCAGGTGCGGTATGTACTAAACCCGTACCACCATCAGTGGTCACGTGATCACCTAAAATTACTGGTACAGTGAAATCATAGAACGGATGGTTAAAGCGTACTAACTCAAGCGCCTGACCTTTTACTGAACCTAAAATTTCAACTTGTTCTACGCCCACCGCTTTCGCTACGGATTCAACTAATTCAGCGGCCAAGATCACGCGCTCATCGCCAAGTTGTACTAAGTTGTATTCTAATTCGGCATTTACTGCAATCGCACGGTTAGATGGCATTGTCCAAGGTGTGGTTGTCCAAATAACAGCAGATAATTTACCTTGCCCTTTACTGACCGTATTAAATTTCTCTTCAATTTCAACCGCACTTACTGCTGGGAAACGAACATAGATAGATGGAGAAACTTTGTCTTCATATTCTACTTCTGCTTCAGCCAAAGAAGAACCGCAGTCTAAACACCAATGAACTGGTTTTGAACCTTTGTATAAA
Source organism: Haemophilus sp. HN_Hi16 (assembly GCF_049823435.1). Classification (NCBI taxonomy): domain Bacteria; kingdom Pseudomonadati; phylum Pseudomonadota; class Gammaproteobacteria; order Pasteurellales; family Pasteurellaceae; genus Haemophilus; species Haemophilus sp. HN_Hi16. The sequence continues at coordinate 33,817 of NZ_CP187500.1, read as the reverse complement.
TGACCGTTTTCAATCACTTTACCTAAAGTACGGATAATATTCACTTCAGTATCGAAATTCATCGTGAGGTATGGATTATCCCAATCGCCCAACACACCTAAACGGATAAAGTCTTTTTTCTGACCTTCGACTTGTTCCGCAGCATATTCGCGACATTTTTGACGAAATTCAGCCGCCGTAATTTTCTCGTTTGGTTTACCTACTAAACCTTCAACTTTAAGTTCAATTGGTAAACCATGACAGTCCCAACCTGGGATATAAGGCGAATCAAAACCTAATGCTGTTTTGGATTTAATAATAATATCTTTCAGAATCTTGTTTACAGCGTGACCAATATGAATGTTACCATTCGCATACGGAGGGCCATCATGCAAAATAAAAGATTTTTTACCCTTACTCGCTTCACGAATTTTTTGGTAAAGATTTTTCTCGTACCAATTTTTTAACATTACAGGTTCGCGCTTAGCTAAATCGCCACGCATTGGAAAGTTGGTTTCCGGTAGGTTAAGAGTGTTTTTGTAATCGACTGTCATTTTATTTTCCAATTTTTATATTTTAAAATTAACTGTTAAAAAACGCTTTCGCTGTTTCTACATCTTTCTCAATTTGCAGTTTTAAATCATCAAAAGACGGAAATTTAATCTCGTTTCTAATCTTGTGGCAGAATTCGACTTCCACCATTTGGCCATAAATATCCTGAGAAAAATCAAATAAATGCACTTCTAATAATTGCATTAATCCATTTATAGTTGGGCGTTTTCCCATATTTGCCACGCCGTTAAAAATCTCACCCGATTTTAACCGCACTTTTACGGCATAAACACCTTTGATTGGATTGACTTGTCTATGCAAACGAATATTTGCCGTTGGAAATCCAATTGTTCTGCCCAACTTATTCCCATGAATCACACGCCCGAAAATACGATAAGGTTTACCGAGTAAATTTTTTGCAAGTTGTAAGTCATCATTCGCTAACGCTTCGCGAATTGCAGTACTACTAATTCGCTGTTCATCTAGACAAAAGCTACGGTTATCTTCAACAACAAAACCGAAACGCTTACCAGCTTCTTGCAACATTGCAAAATTGCCTTGGCGTTTTGAACCAAACTTGAAATCATCGCCAATGCTTAAAAATTTCACATGTAGATGATTAACAAGCGTTTGCTCAATAAACACATCAGCTGGTTGTTCGGCAAAAGTGCGGTCAAATTTCGCCACAATTACGACATCAACCTTCGCTTTTTCGAGATAACAAATTTTGTCACGCAAACGCATTAAACGGGCTGGAGCATTTTCCCCCATAAAATATTCACGCGGCTGAGCTTCAAATAACAATACCGCCATGGGTAAATTTAATTCGTCAGCTTTTTGACGCAAATGGCGAAGGACGGCTTGATGCCCTAAATGCACGCCATCAAAGTTGCCGATCGTTAGCGCACAACCTTGTAAAACACGATTTACATTGTGAAGCCCGCGAATTAATTGCATGTCCTTATCCATGAAAATAAGAGAATTTCGGCATTATAGCGAGAAGTTAGTTTTTTGTCAGCAAATGGTGTTTTCGAACGCCTAATAAAATCAACGTTGCGCCATAAACTATGGCGGCTAAGACAATCAACCAAACAAGCCAATAAACACGCATAAAGAAATCCATTTTCGCCCATTGGTTGATTTCAGGTACGTAATACCAAACTGCTGCCCCCATTGCAATTGCTGCCAATAAAACTTTCACAAAAAAGACCGCACTTTTACGTGAGAAATGATAGACATCCGCTTTGGCTAAGCCGCGATAGAGCAAATAAGCATTAAGAGTTGCCGACATCGCTGAAGCAATGGCTAATCCTACATAGCTGAAAGGAATTGCTAATAAGTTAAAGCCCATATTGCTTATCATTGCAATAATGCCAATTTTTACTGGTGTTTTGGTATCTTGGCGGGCGTAATAGCCATTGGCGAGAATTTTAATCAACATAAAGCTAAGTAACCCCGCATTAAATGCCCATAAAGAATAAGAGGCGGCATGAACATCATTTAGCATAAAATTTCCACGCATAAAGAGAGTCAGTAACATTGGCTGAGCCAATACAGCAATACCAATGGCTGCAGGAACGCCAAGTAATAAAATCATTCGCACGCCCCAATCCATTGTATTACGAAAATCAACCGCACTTTTAGCTGAATCGCCTTCACGATTAACGTGGTGGCGAGCAAGCGTTGGCAAAATTACGGTAGAAATAGCAATACCAAATAAACCAAGAGGAAATTCCAATAAGCGGTCAGAATAATACAACCAGCTAATTGAACCTGTCATTAAAAAGCTTGCAATCACAGTATCCAGCAAAAGATTAATTTGACTTACCGATACACCAAATAACGCAGGGATCATTAATTTACGAATTTTGGTTACGCCTTCATCCCGCCAAGCCCATTTGGGTTTCACTAGTAAACCTGCTTGTTTCATAAAGGGAATTTGGAATAAGAACTGCAATAAGCCGCCAAGAAAAATCCCGACAGCCAGTGCAAGATCTGGATTGTCCATTTGTGGCGCAAGGAAAAGTGCGGTGGAAATCATCGCTATATTTAAGAGTACAGGCGAAAAAGACATCACGCCGAATTTCCCGATTGTGTTAAGTACCGCGCCAGAAAGTGCGACAAAAGTGACAAACCATAAATAAGGAAAGGTTATTTTAAGAAGAAGAGAGGCTTGTTCAAACTTATGTGCATCAGGGCCATCATTTATCCAATCAGTGAACCATCCCATCCCAAATAAAGCGGCAACGACAGGCGAACCAACCATTGCAAGGATCGTAACAATACTGACCAATCCTCCAAGAGTACCAGAAACTTTTCCAATAAATTCACGGGTTTTATTTATATCGCCAGATTGTTGATATTCAGCGAGAACAGGCACAAAAGCCTGAGAAAAAGCTCCCTCAGCAAATAAACGGCGAAGAAAATTTGGGATACGATTAGCAAATAAAAAAACGTCTGCTGCCGCGCCTGCACCAATAAGATGTGCGATAACTACATCGCGAACAAGACCTAACACTCTTGATAATAAAGTCATAGAACTAACAACAATGCTAGATTTTAAAAGTCGTTTACTCAAAATATTCTTCTCTACCCTAAAATTTTTGCCTAATTGTATAGAAATTTTGTTTTTACGCTATATTCCGTGAAAAAAAACTGATAAAATCCGTCGCACATCGTTTGTGTGAGCCCCTATTGAAAGAGCTTGTAAAAATAACGATGCTTACTTTCGGTTGTGTCTCACCGAAATCAACACAAATTTTTCATTGACAAAAACATACAAAATCGGCAAATTGACGCCCTTTATTTTGTCTATCAATCAACAGAAATTTTAGGAGTTTGACCTTGGCTAATATCAAGTCAGCAAAAAAACGCGCGGTTCAATCTGAAAAACGCCGCCAACATAACGCAAGCCAACGCTCTATGATGCGTACTTACATCAAAAAAGTATATGCTCAAGTAGCAGCAGGTGAAAAAGCAGCAGCTGAAGCAGCATTCGTTGAAATGCAAAAAGTTGTTGATCGTATGGCTTCTAAAGGCTTAATCCACGCTAACAAAGCAGCAAATCACAAATCTAAATTAGCTGCACAAATCAAAAAATTAGCGTAATTTTTAGCTAGAAAGAATGAAAAATAAAACCGCACTTTAAAGTGCGGTTTTTTATTCCATTGAATTTTAGACTAAAGCAACAACATCGATCCCCATTTGATAATATCAAAGAAGAATTTATTTTGATTGGTTGCAATGCCATCAGAATTTTTTGGTGTGCCATCTTCATTTTTTTGCACTTCCAACATACCATTTTTATATTGACCTTTCACGACAGCCAAATCATCGCGTGCTTCGTTACGCAATTTAAAACAAGCCTGTTCAGTTAAAGGCTCAACATTACCCATTTCGGTACGGAATTTTTTAAACTGATAGCTTGCATAATTCATTGATTTTTCATCGGCTTGGATAATCTTCACATATTGTTCGCCAATAATTTTTTCCAACGGATAGAAAAAGACATATTGTGAGTGAATATAGCTATCTTCTTTAGAAAAATGCTGTTGTAAAATACGAGTTAAATTTGGGTAAACGCATTGTTCTACTTGCTTACTTGCAATTGCCCATTGTTTTGAATCTTGATCAGACAGTTGGTAATCTGCCCCCGCAAATTCCGCTGGAATTACGGATTGTTGGCTACCAAACATTGAACAGCTAGATAACAATGCTGCCATACCTAAGGTTGCAATTAATTTCACATTTGATCCTTATAAAAGAGAGAATACGCAAAATTCTAGCAATATCTTCACAACAGATAAAGCAACAAATGAATTTAGTTTTCCTGATCTGAAAAACTTCCGTTATAATGACCGCACTTTTTTACGTTAATTAAAAGGAATTCTTATGCAAAATCCAAAAGATGATGTGTTATATGCGCCTGTTGAATGGGTCGATCACAGTGAAGGCTATAGCGATATTCGCTATCATAAATCCACTGACGGTATTGCTAAAATCACGATTAACCGCCCAGAAGTTCGTAATGCATTTCGTCCACAAACAGTGAAAGAAATGATCACTGCATTTTCTGATGCTCGTTTCGATGAAAACATTGGTGTTATCGTATTAACTGGCGAAGGCGAAAAAGCATTCTGTTCTGGTGGTGACCAAAAAGTGCGTGGCGATTACGGCGGTTATAAAGATGATAGCGGCGTACATCACTTAAATGTATTGGATTTCCAACGCGATATTCGTTCTTGTCCAAAACCTGTGGTGGCAATGGTGGCTGGTTATGCTATTGGTGGCGGTCACGTACTTCATATGCTTTGTGATTTAACCATTGCTGCTGAAAATGCCATTTTCGGGCAAACTGGGCCAAAAGTTGGTTCATTCGATGGTGGTTGGGGCGCAAGCTATATGGCTCGTTTAGTGGGTCAGAAAAAAGCACGTGAAATTTGGTTCTTATGCCGTCAATATAATGCACAAGAAGCATTAGATATGGGCTTAGTCAATACGGTTGTGCCTTACGCTGATCTTGAAAAAGAAACTGTGCGTTGGTGTCGTGAAATGTTACGCAATAGCCCAATCGCAATTCGTTGTTTGAAAGCAGCATTAAATGCGGATTGTGATGGCCAAGCGGGTCTTCAAGAATTAGCGGGTAACGCGACAATGTTGTTCTACATGACTGAAGAAGGTCAAGAAGGTCGCAATGCGTTTAACGAAAAACGCGCTCCAGACTTCAGCAAATTCAGACGTAACCCTTAATTTATCGTTCTAAAGTGCGGTTAAAAATCTTCGTGAATTTTGACCGCACTTTTGCATTGGGAGCAAGCATGGCACAAAAATCCTTCAATCTTTACCGTTATTCCATCCCCGTTGATAGCCAACTTATTCTGCGTGATCGTTTTTTAAAACGCCGTGAAGGCTTAATCGTAAGAGTGAGTTGCAGCCGAGACGGTTGGGGAGAAATCGCCCCGCTACCTGGTTTTAGCGAAGAAACCTTAGACCAAGCTCAAGAACAAGCAATTGAATGGCTAACAACATGGTGCAATGCAAGCTGTGACGCACCTCGCGTACCATTAAATGGCACCTATCCCTCCGTTGCTTTTGGTATCAGTTGCGCAATGGATGAAATGAAAGGTTATTTACAAACTGAAGGCAATTACCATACAGCACCACTTTGTTATGGCGATACAGATGAACTGTACGCCAAACTTGCGAGCATAGAAGGCGAAAAAGTGGCAAAAATGAAAGTGGGTATATACGAAGCCAATCGCGATGGATTAATTGCCGATATGTTTTTAGAAGCCATTCCCGATTTACAATTACGACTAGATGCAAACCGACATTGGTCGTTAGAAAAAGCGTTACAATTTGCCGCTAAAGTCAAACCGCAACATAGAAAACGTATTCAATTTTTAGAAGAACCTTGTAAAACACAAGAACTCAGCCGTGAATTTGCAGCTCAAACCGACATCGTGATTGCATGGGATGAATCCTTGCGAGAGCCTAATTTTTGCCTAGAAAAAGAACCGCACTTATCGGCTGTCGTAATCAAACCCACTTTAATTGGTTCAATTCAACGTTGTGCAGAACTTATTAAGAAAGCCCATTCGTTAGGTCTAAAAGCGGTTATTAGTTCAAGTATCGAAAGCAGTTTAGGGCTTTCTCAACTTGCGCGAATCGCACAACAATACACCCCGAATGTGACTCCAGGCTTAGACACGTTAGATTTGATGGAATATCAAGTGCTACGTGCTTGGCCTGCTTCTAATTTACCTATTGTGGATTTAGAATCTGAATTTATCACTAAAATTATCTGATTCGACCACCAAAAATCGAAAAACCAGTATAATGCACCACACAAAAAGGATTAAAAATGTCGCAAACACACAGAATTTTGCTGTTAAATGGCCCGAACTTAAATATGTTAGGGGCTCGCGAGCCAAAACATTATGGCAGTATTTCTCTTGCATCCATTGAAGAGAAAATACAAACTTTAGCCACTCAGCACAATGTAAAAGTGGAATGTTTTCAAGCCAATAGTGAAGAAAAATTAATTAATAAGATCCACGAAAGTTTTCAGCAAGTCGATTTTATTTTAATTAATCCTGCGGCTTATACCCATACCAGTGTAGCATTGCGCGATGCACTTTTAGCCGTTTCAATTCCTTTTGTGGAGATTCACTTATCCAACGTGCATAAACGTGAACCATTTCGTCATCATTCTTATTTTAGCGATGTGGCTGAAGGTGTTATTTGCGGTTTGGGTGCAAAAGGTTACGAGTTTGCCTTTTTATTTGCTATGGATTACCTTGCTAAAAAATAAGAAAATCGAGCATTTTTGGCGAAATTCATAGAATTTTATCGCAAATTTGCAAAATTTGAGGTAATCTCTGCAACACAAAAACAAGTTTATTCATAACCGCACTTTTTTCGTTTAAAAGTGCGGTTAAAATTTCAATCTTTTTAGGAAGAACGTATGGACATTCGTAAAATCAAAAAATTAATCGAATTAGTAGAAGAATCTGGCATTACTGAATTAGAAGTGCAAGAAGAGGAAGGCACAGTACGTATTAGCCGTGCCACACCAGTCGTTGCTCCAGCAGCCGTTCAATATGCTGCTGCACCAGTAGTAGCACCGACTCCTGCCGCTGCGCCAGCTCAAGCACCAGCAGCTGCGACACCAGCACCAGCCGCATCGGATGAATTATCAGGTCATCTTGTACGTTCTCCAATGGTGGGAACGTTCTATCGCAGTCCAAGTCCTGAAGCAAAAGCATTTGTTGAAGTGGGTCAGTCTGTGAAAGTTGGCGACGCGCTTTGTATCGTTGAAGCAATGAAAATGATGAATCGCATTGAAGCGGACAAGGCTGGCGTAGTAAAAGCAATTCTTATCAACGACGGTGACGCTGTTGAATTCGACGAACCATTAATCGTTATTGAATAATTTCCAATATTTTCGTCGGGCGGACTTTAGTCCGCCTATTTCATATACAAACAATTAGAGCGAATTTATCGTAGGCGATATAAATTGAAATCTGTTCACACCAAATTTGAATAGGGAGAACAATATTTCAAGAACCTACATAAAAATTCACGTCTATCTGACTAAACGGACTCTTTTATGTTAGAAAAAGTTGTGATTGCTAATCGTGGTGAAATTGCACTACGCATTTTACGTGCTTGTAAAGAATTAGGCATTAAAACAGTGGCGGTTCACTCTACCGCTGATCGTGATTTAAAACATGTTTTACTCGCTGATGAAACCGTTTGTATCGGTCCAGCACCTTCCGCAAAAAGTTATTTAAATATTCCAGCTATCATTGCTGCCGCCGAAGTCACAGGTGCGGATGCAATTCATCCAGGATACGGTTTTTTATCTGAAAATGCTGATTTTGCTGAACAAGTTGAACGTTCAGGTTTCACTTTCATTGGCCCAACAGCAGATGTCATCCGTTTAATGGGTGATAAAGTTTCAGCTATTAAAGCGATGAAAAAAGCAGGTGTGCCTTGTGTACCTGGTTCTGATGGCCCTGTAGGTAATGACATTGCTAAAAATAAAGAAATCGCTAAACGTATTGGCTATCCAATCATCATCAAAGCATCTGGCGGTGGTGGCGGCCGAGGTATGCGTGTTGTACGTAGCGAAGACGCATTAGAAGAATCTATTGCGATGACCAAAGCTGAAGCGAAAGCTGCATTCAATAATGATATGGTCTATATGGAAAAATACTTAGAAAATCCACGTCACGTGGAAATTCAAGTGTTATCAGATACTCACGGTAATGCAGTTTATTTGGCTGAACGTGACTGCTCAATGCAGCGTCGTCACCAAAAAGTGGTGGAAGAAGCGCCAGCTCCAGGTATTACAGAAGAAGTTCGTCGCGATATTGGCTCACGCTGTGCAAAAGCTTGCGTAGAAATCGGCTATCGTGGAGCTGGAACCTTTGAATTCTTATATGAAAATGGCGAATTCTATTTCATTGAAATGAATACGCGTATCCAAGTAGAACACCCTGTAACTGAAATGATTACAGGTGTAGATTTAGTGAAAGAGCAATTACGTATTGCAGCAGGATTACCAATTTCCTTTAAACAAGAAGACATCAAAGTTAAAGGACACGCAATGGAATGCCGTATTAACGCAGAAGATCCAAAAACATTCTTACCGTCTCCAGGTAAATTAAATCACTTACATTCTCCGGGTGGTTTGGGCGTTCGTTGGGATTCTCACGTGTACGGTGGTTATACTGTGCCTCCACATTACGACTCTATGATCGCAAAACTTATCACTTATGGCGATACGCGTGAAATTGCAATCCGTCGTATGCAAAATGCCTTATCTGAAACGATTATTGATGGTATAAAAACCAATATCCCACTTCATGAATTAATTCTTGAAGATGAAAATTTCCAAAAAGGCGGAACAAACATCCACTATTTGGAGAAAAAATTAGGTATGAATGAATAATTAAACGTTAAATGGCTAACAAAGGTTAGCCATTTTTTATATATGCCGATATTTATTTAATGATAATAAAAACTAAAGCTAGTAAAGCGTTTTGAATTATTCAAAAAAGTTGTAATATGAATAAGTATAAGGGGCGTAGGATATATGCGCTCCTTATACCATTCAAAAATATACTTTCACTTATAAAAAATTTTAAGGAAGAAATATGACATTAAAACAACGTTATCAACAAGCTGGTAAAGAAGCCAGTTGGGCATTAGGCCTATCTATTTTATATGTGATAGGTTGGTGCTTATGTGCTTATTTACCCAAAGAAACCCAAGGGCCGATTGGTTTCCCTCTCTGGTTTGAACTTTCCTGTATTTACTTACCTATTTTATTCATCGTGATTGGTTATTGGATTATCAAAATTATTTTTCAGGATATTTCTCTTGAAATTAACGATCAGGAGAGTCAGAAATGAATCTAGGTATTATTCTTCCCTTAATTATTTATCTCACTTTTGTTTTTGGTGCGGCAATTTTTGCCTATGTAAAACGTACAAAAGGCGATTTTTTAACAGAATATTATGTAGGAAATCGCTCAATGACGGGGTTTGTACTTGCAATGACCACAGCCTCTACTTATGCCAGTGCAAGTTCTTTTGTAGGAGGGCCAGGGGCTGCTTATAAATACGGCTTAGGCTGGGTATTACTTGCGATGATTCAAGTCCCTGCTGTATGGTTAGCATTAGGTGCGTTGGGTAAAAAATTCGCACTCTTATCAAGAGAAACCAATGCTTTAACCATTAATGATCTTTTCTTTTATCGCTATAAAAACAAATATTTAGTCTGGTTATCAAGCCTTGCTCTTCTTCTCGCATTTTTTGCGGCTATGACCGTGCAATTTATTGGTGGGGCGCGCTTATTAGAAACAACCATCGGCATTTCTTATACTCAAGCATTACTTTTATTTGCTTTAACGGTGGGAATCTATACTTTTATCGGGGGCTTCCGTGCTGTCGTACTGACGGATACCATTCAAGGCACCGTTATGATTTTTGGGACTATAATCCTCCTTATTGGCACGATTTATGCCCTCGGTGGTGTAGAAAGTGCGGTCAATAAATTGACTGAAATTGATCCTGACTTAGTCACGCCTTACGGGCCAAATGGAATGTTAGATTTTCAATTTATGGCTTCTTTCTGGATACTCGTTTGTTTCGGGGTGGTTGGTCTTCCACATACCGCAGTTCGATGTATGGCATTTAAAGACAGTAAAGCCTTACATCGCGGCATGCTGATTGGAACCATTGTACTTTCTATAATTATGTTAGGTATGCATTTAGCTGGCGCGCTTGGCAGAGCGGTTATTCCAAATTTAACGGTATCGGATCAAGTAATTCCAACTTTAATGTTAAAAGTATTACCGCCTATTGTTGCGGGGATTTTTTTAGCTGCACCGATGTCCGCAATTATGTCCACAATTGATGCGCAACTTATTCAATCTTCTTCTATTTTTGTAAAAGATTTATACCTTTCTGCGAAACCAGAGGCCGCAAAAAATGAGAAAAAAGTGAGCTATTTTTCATCAATTATTACGCTGATTTTGACCGCACTTTTAATCTTTGCAGCACTCAATCCACCAGATATGATTATTTGGTTAAACCTATTTGCCTTTGGCGGACTGGAAGCCGCATTTTTATGGGTAATTGTACTGGGTATTTATTGGGATAAAGCAAATGCTTATGGTGCGTTAAGCTCAATGATTATCGGCTTGGGGAGTTATATCTTGCTCACTCAACTTGGCATAAAATTATTTAACTTCCATCAAATCGTGCCGTCATTAGTATTTGGATTAATTGCCTTTTTAGTGGGTAATAAATTGGGCGAACGTCGTATTGAAAAAACTCAATTAAAAGTTACCGCACTTTAAGTATTAATCAATATGCTGTCACCTTCTTCTAAATGAGAGGAAGGTGATATTTAATTTTCTCACTTTCAGCAATTTCTACGCTAAAACATAGAATTGGAACAATTCACAGGGATACATCAATGCTCTATCAAATTCTTGCGCTACTTATTTGGAGCAGTTCATTAATCGTCGGTAAGCTCACTTATTCGATGATGGATCCTGTGCTTGTTGTGCAAGTGCGGTTAATTATTGCAATGATTATTGTCATGCCACTCTTTTTACGTCGTTGGAAAAAAATTGATAAACCAATGCGTAAACAGCTTTGGTGGTTGGCATTCTTTAACTATACCGCCGTATTTTTATTGCAATTCATCGGACTAAAATATACATCAGCCTCCAGTGCAGTCACCATGATTGGGCTAGAACCGCTACTCGTTGTATTTGTCGGGCATTTCTTCTTTAAAGACAAAGCAAAATGGTTTCACTGGCTATTCGGTGCAATGGCATTTATTGGCGTGGCAATTTTAATTAATGGCGGAAAAAATAATGAAGGCATTGATAACATCAGTTTATTCGGCTGTTTATTAGTACTAAGTGCTGGGATCATTTTCGCTGCCGTATTACGTTGGACACAGCGAGTTGTAGCCAAAGTCTCAACGCAGGCTTATACCTCCGTCAGCATTGTTCTTGGCACCATCACAACATTGCCATTTACGCTATTACTCACAGAAAACTGGCAAATATCATTAAATTCTACTGGTATTGCAGGTTTATTATATCTTGCCATTGGCTGTAGCTGGCTTGCCTATTGGTTATGGAATAAAGGCCTTAATAGTGTGGATGCCAATATCTCCGGTGTTTTAGTCGCACTTGAACCATTATTCGGAATCTTATTTGCCGTATCATTACTTGGCGAAACGCTGTCATTTTCAGCCGTACTTGGCATAACAATTATTATGTTAGCCACACTTGGCTCGACTTTACTACCGAAACTTTTAAAAAAATCGGTATAATATGCCCCCCAAATTTTGGATTTATCATTATTGTGAAAAAAATTGATCAACAAAGTTTAGAAAATGCCTACCGTTTATTTGAAAGCGGTGATATTCATCAAATTGAAATTGGTTCAACAAAAAGTCTGCAACAAATTCATCATTACCTATTTAATGGTCTTTATGAATTTGCTGGTAAAATTCGTGAACAAAATATTTCAAAAGGTCATTTTCGTTTTGCTAATGCACTTTATTTAAAAGAAGCATTAGGAAAAATAGAGCAAATGCCAGAAGATACTTTTGAAAATATTATTAATAAATATGTAGAAATGAATATTGCGCACCCTTTTTTAGAAGGTAATGGTCGTTCAACTCGCATTTGGTTAGATTTAGTTTTAAAGAAAAATTTAGGTAAAGTTGTTAATTGGCAAAATGTGGATAAAACTCAATACTTACAAGCAATGGAGCGTAGCCCAATTAACGATTTAGAAATTCGTTTTTTATTACAAGCAAATTTAACAGATGATGTAAATAACCGAGAAATTATTTTTAAAGGTATTGAGCAATCTTATTATTACGAAGGTTATGAGAAAGAATAAAGTGCGGTGAAAATCCGCAAATTTTTGAAAGGAAAAAACAAATGGCTTGGATTCAAATTCGCCTAAATAGCACCAATGAAAAAGCAGAACAAATGAGTGATTTTTTAGAAGAAATCGGCTCCGTCTCTGTAACTTTTATGGATAGTCAAGATACACCGATTTTTGAGCCTTTGCCGGGCGAAACGCGTTTATGGGGTAATACCGATGTTATTGCGCTATTTGATGCAGAAACAGATATGGCAGAAATTGTCCGCTTATTAAAAGAAGCAAAACACTTAGATAGCAATACGGCATACAAAATTGAACAAATAGAAGATAAAGACTGGGAGCGTGAGTGGATGGATAACTTCCACCCAATGCAATTTGGTAAGCGTTTATGGATTTGTCCAAGTTGGCGTGATGTGCCTGATAAAAATACCGTCAATGTTATGCTTGACCCAGGTTTAGCATTTGGTACAGGCACTCATCCTACAACCGCACTATGTTTAGAATGGCTAGATGGCCTTGATTTAAAAGATAAAAGCGTCATTGATTTTGGCTGTGGTTCAGGTATTTTAGCCATTGCAGCATTAAAACTTGGTGCGAAAAGTGCGGTGGGAATTGATATCGATCCACAAGCAATTCTAGCCAGTCGTAATAATGCCGAGCAAAATGGTGTAGCAGATCGCCTACAACTGTTCTTATCTGATGAAAAACCCTCTGATTTAAAAGCTGATGTCGTGGTGGCAAATATTCTTGCTGGCCCACTCAAAGAACTTTACCCAATCATTAGCCAACTTGTTAAACCGAATGGCAATCTTGGTTTATCAGGTATTTTAGAAACTCAAGCTCAATCTGTCTGTGATGCTTATACGCAAACATTTGCGTTAGAGCCCGTCGCGGTAAGAGAAGAATGGTGCCGAATTACGGGTAATCTAAAAACGCTTTAATTTCTTTTTGTCAATCAAAAAAAGTGTATTTTTTAAACAAATTTCACTTTGCAAAGTAAGGCAAAATGCGTATTATAGCCAGCCTTGTTGGTTGTCGAGCAGTTCGATATAAATTAGATTTAGGCTTGCTAGGAAGGTAACGTAAAATGCGAATCGGTTCATACCAATTAAAAAATCGTGTTTTACTTGCACCAATGGCAGGTATTACTGACCAGCCTTTCCGCCGTCTTTGTGCATATTATGGTGCAGGGCTTACATTTTCAGAAATGATGTCTACAAATCCGCAAGTTTGGCATACTGAAAAATCCAAATTGCGTTTGGCGTACAGCGATGATTTAGGTCTCAATGCCGTGCAAATTGCAGGTAGTGATCCACTCGAGATGGCACAAGCTGCGGCTATTAATGTGGAATATGGCGCGCAAATCATAGACATTAATATGGGTTGCCCCGCAAAGAAGGTAAATCGCAAACTTGCAGGTTCTGCATTGTTGCAATATCCCGATTTGGTGGAAAAAATCTTGTGCGAAGTGGTGGCAGCCGTGAATGTGCCAGTGACCTTAAAAATTCGTACAGGCTGGGATAAATCTAATCGAAACTGCGTTCAAATCGGCAAAATTGCAGAACAATGTGGCATACAAGCATTAACGGTACACGGTCGTACAAGAGCTTGTCTTTTTGAAGGGAAAGCGGAGTACGACAACATCAAAGCCGTTAAACAAGCGATTGTTATACCAGTTATAGCTAATGGCGATATTGATTCTGCTCGGAAAGCAAAATTCGTTCTTGATTATACTGGAGCGGATGCCATTATGATTGGTCGTGCTGCGTTAGGTAACCCTTGGTTATTTCAAGCGGTAGAAAACCTAATTGAGCATAACTCAATAAGCCAAATGCCAAGTTTAAAGGAAAAGTGCGGTCAAATTTTGCGTCATATTCAAGAATTACATCAATTCTATGGCGAACAAAAAGGCTATCGCATTGCGCGTAAACACGTGGCTTGGTATTTACAGGTAATTCAACCTGATTCCGTTTTTAAACAGACTTTTAATGCAATTAGTGATCCTAAAGAGCAGCTGATTGTGTTGGAAGATTTTTTCAATTTAATTTTGGATAAAGAAAAATGTTAGAACAACAACGTAATCCTGCCGATGCCTTAACGGTATCAGTATTAAATGCGCAATCACAAGTGACCAGCAAACCATTACGCGATTCAGTCAAACAAGCGTTGCGTAATTATTTAGCACAATTAGATGGTCAAGATGTGAATGATCTTTACGAGCTAGTATTAGCGGAAGTTGAACACCCTATGTTAGATATGATTATGCAATATACTCGTGGTAATCAAACCCGTGCAGCAAATATGCTTGGTATCAACCGTGGTACATTACGTAAAAAATTAAAAAAATACGGTATGGGATAAGGCGATGTTTTTTTAACAAAAAGATTGAATGTTTTTCATTCTATTTTAAAAATTAGCCCCAAGTAATTTGGGGCTAATTTATTATTACAATTTAAGATCTTCGATGTGCATTTTTCATAATGCGATCTTTTGTTACTTTCCATTCACGTTCTTTAATATCATCACGTTTATCCTGTTGTTTTTTACCTTTGGCTAAACCAATTTTGACTTTTGCCCACGCACTTTTCCAGTAAAGAGAAAGTGCAACTATGGTAAAACCGTCTCGGTTTGCTTTGCCAAATAGGGATGCTAATTCGCGTTTATTTAACAATAACTTACGAGTGCGAGTTGGATCACAAACAATATGCGTTGATGCAACATTTAATGGCTGAATGCTTGCGCCGAATAAAAAGGCTTCGCCATTTTTAAAAATAACATAACTATCACTAATATTTGCCTTGCCTGCGCGCATAGATTTGACTTCCCAGCCTTGTAATTCAAGACCTGCTTCAATTTCATCTTCAATAAAATAATCGTGTCTTGCACGTTTATTCAGTGCGATAGTATTTGAATTGGGTTTTACTTTTTTCTTTGTCATAATTTTATCCCTTATTTTGCCTGAGGCATTTTATCGGATCTCTATTTTGATAGCAAAAAGATCATCTAGGTAGAACTGGCAGTCGCATTTATTTTCAATCTTTAAAAATAAATGATTTGTAGAAAATAAGAGAAAAACTGACCGCACTTTTTAAGAAAAAACAGACACATTGTTGTGTCTGTTTGAGAAAGATAAAAGATGAATTAAGTTTTAGCGATTTATATAGTGAATAAAGGATTATTCCAAACGTTTTGCCACTTTAAGCCAATCAGCCTTAAATACACGCTGCATATTATTAATGGCATCAATAATATCGTGATGAACGAGTTGTTCATTTTGGATACCTACGCAATAGCCGCCTTTACCTTGTAGCAATAAATCTACTGCGTATGCGCCCATACGTGAGGCAAGAATACGGTCAAAAGCACAAGGAGAACCACCACGTTGAATATGCCCTAAAACGGTTGCGCGAGTTTCGTGACCTACGCGAGCTTCAATTTCTTTTGCCAGAGAATGAACATCAGTTAAAAGTTCAGTGATAGCAATAATAGCGTGGCGTTTACCGCGAATAATGCTACGTTCAATTTGTTGAATTAATTCTTCGCGATTAAATTCAATTTCTGATGCGACGATATATTCACAACCGCCAGCAATGCCCGCAGAAATGGTTAAGTCACTACAATGGCGACCCATAATTTCAACGATAGAAATACGTTGGTGTGAGCTTGATGTATCACGTAAACGGTCGATTGCATCCACTGCAGTTTGTAATGCGGTTTGATAACCGATGGTATAGTCAGTACCTGCCACATCATTATCAATAGTACCGGGTAAGCCAACACAAGGGAAACAGTGTTCTTCGGTTAATAATTTTGCCCCCATATAAGAACCGTCACCACCGATAACCACAAGTGCATCAATGCCGTGAGAACGTAAAATTTCCGCACATTTTGCACGAACATTTGGATCTTTAAATTCAGGAAAGCGTGCAGAACCTAAAAAAGTACCGCCACGATTAATTACATCAGATACGCTATAGCGATTTAATTGTTTGATTTTATTATTGTATAAACCTTGGTAACCATCATAGATACCAAACACTTCTAAGCCTTCTGCAAGTGCAGAACGTACTACGCCACGAATTGCGGCATTCATACCAGGCGCATCGCCACCACTTGTTAAAACTGCAATTTTTTTAATCATAATTTACCTACTTTTAAGCATAATTGAAAATGGGCATAAGATTACATCATTCAAAGAATCTGCTCTAGCAAAATTTGACGAGATTTTGATCTACATTATTTTTCACAAAACAGTTGCCATTTCAAATTTTGTAAATGTTTTCTTTCTATATCCACAATGTATTTTTGCAAATGTTGTTGTACTTTATCGACAGATAAATGTTTAGAACGCGTTGGTTGTTGTATTTTCTGTGAATATTGAAATTGCACAAAGCCACATTGGGGCAATTGTCGTCCTTTCATCACATTGACTTGCCAAGATGGATTTTCCTTTGTTGGCGAATAGATGACATATCCATTTAATTCATTTGGATTGGTCGAATTTTCTGGAATAGCATCGAAATGGAAATCTTTTACGCCTGTATTGCGATAAATGCGTTCTCTTAATGCAATACGTTCTTTAATAGAACGTTCGGATTGATTGCGATCAAAGAGAATTTCAATTTCAGATTGCCAATTTTCTAGCGTATCTGGCTTAGATATATACGCATAGCGTGCAATGGTTCCTAAATCTTGGCTGCCAGTAAGTACATAATGTTTGCCATTATGTTCTAACTGCGTAGGCACATTTAATTGGGTCAGCTTAGTTGCACAGCCTGAAAGTATAAGTGCGGTCAAAATAACAAAAATTTTATTCATTAATATCTCGCTTAAAGACAAATTCAGTTTCAGTGGAGGATGCTGAATCAAACCAATAACCAGCTAAATCAAATTCTTTTAATTGTTCAATGTCGGTTAAACGATGTTGAATAAGATAACGGCACATTAAGCCTCGTGCTTTTTTAGCATAAAAGCTAATTACTTTGTATTTGCCATTTTTATTATCTAAGAAAACTGGCTTGATAATTTTGGCGTTAAGTTGGTTTTCTTTAACAGATTTATAATATTCATCAGAGGCTAGATTGACTAACACATTATCGCCTTGTGCATCAATAGCTTGTTGAACTGCTTGGGTAATCACATTTCCCCAAAAGGCATACAGATCTTTTCCTTTCGGATTGGCTAATTTTGTCCCCATTTCTAATCGGTAAGGTTGCATTAAATCAAGCGGTTTTAAAAGCCCATAAAGCCCAGACAGCATACGTAAATGGGATTGTGCAAAAATGACATCATCTTCCGAAAGGGAATCAGCATCTAAACCCGTATAAACATCGCCTTTAAATGCAAAGAGTGCAGGGCGGGAATTGTCTTCATTGTGAATTTTTGTCCATTCAGCAAAACGCGCAACATTAAGCCCTGCTAATTTATCGCTGATAGACATCAATGATGAAAGATCTTGTGGAGAAAGTTTACGACAAACCTCAATAAGTTGTTCGCTGTAATCGGTAAAGTGCGGTTGAGAAACAGGAAAATTTTTTACCGCACTTTCAAAATCAAGGGTTTTGGCAGGGGAGATAATGGCTAACATAATCGTCCTTTTATGAAAAAAGAATGGGCGTATCTTAGCATAAAAATTTACGTTAAACGCGTTTATATAAGCCATTTTCACTTATGATAAGATCTTGTAGCTCAAGATCGAGCAATTGAACAAGTAAAACATCGACACTTAAATTAAATTCTTCCGCTAAATCATCAATGCTCACAGGAGTATAGCCAATACGTGAATAAAGTTTCGGGTGGCTTGGTGCTTCTACTAATCGGCGAGGATCGGGTGGTGGCGTGTAATTAGGCACGGCGATCTGGTCAAA
This sequence comes from Haemophilus sp. HN_Hi16, assembly GCF_049823435.1. NCBI lineage: Bacteria > Pseudomonadati > Pseudomonadota > Gammaproteobacteria > Pasteurellales > Pasteurellaceae > Haemophilus > Haemophilus sp. HN_Hi16. The sequence goes on along the minus strand of NZ_CP187500.1, from coordinate 15,489 downwards.
ATCAATTTCAGTTTGGCTGTGGATAGAATGTTGGTAGAGCGTTTCCAAAATGTCCTTTGCATTTTCTACCAACATTGCGCCTTGTTTAATTAGGCGATGACAACCTTGACTTGATTCATTTTGAATATTGCCTGGCACAGCAAAAACCTCTCGGTTTTGTTCCAACGCATACCGTGCTGTAATAAGTGATCCACTTTTTTCGGTGGCTTCAACAACAAGCGTGCCGACTGAAAGCCCACTAATAATCCGATTACGGCGTGGAAAATTAGCAGCAATAGGTGCTTGGTTTGGTAAAAATTCAGAGACTAATGCGCCATTATTTTCGATGATTTGTGCCGATAATCTTTGATGTTTAGAGGGATAGATTTGTTCTAATCCACTGCCTAAGACCGCAATAGTTTGCCCTTGAATATTAACGACAGCTTGATGGCAATGTCCATCAATTCCTAATGCAAGTCCACTGGTAATCGTAAAGCCAGCTAATGAAAGTTCTGTCGCAAAATGTTTTGCCCAATATTCTCCATAAGTCGTGCAATAACGGCTCCCAACCATTGCCATTTGGCGTTGTGAAAGTGCGGTTAAATTTCCTTTTACAAATAATAGTGGCGGAAAGTTTGCGGTTTGTTTCAATAAAAAGGGATAAAAAGGGGAAAAATAATTTACTAAATGATTTCCCTCTTTTTGTGACCACGCGAGTGCTGGCTCAATAAATTTTGCTTCAGGTTTGAACCAACGGCGAATTTGAATGGCTCCCCATCCCATTTGTCGGAAAGCAATATCATCATAATTAAGTAATTCATTTAAGGTAATATTGGACAAAATTTTATCAATGCCAACGCCGCCAAGTTTAGGCACTTGCATTAAACGGAGTAATGTGTAGGTAATGTCATTCATATTTTTTCCTTTTTATTTGAAAATCTAGTATGGAAAAAACGAGGGAGAGAAACGATTAATTTAAAAGCATTTTGCGATGTAGATCGCAAAAATTCTTTTTAATGAATAAAAAATTGCAAAATTTTTCTTATTTTGAAAATATAAAAAATCCAATAAGAAAAATTTGTTGATTAAGATGGTGTTGGTTAAATATGCTAATTTTATTAAATTTATTAGTTAAATGTATATTTTATGAAGTGTAAGTAGGTTTATTTTTAATATAAAATGCCAAAAAAATAGTTTGACAGCCAGTTTTTTATTCGTAATATGGAAAACGTTTTACACAGAAGGATTTTTATTTATGTCTCGTATTGTTTCTTTATCTCTCAACCTGCAGCTCTCACATTTTGCGTGCGGCTAAGTTGTGTATAAAAAACAGTCAGATGTAAATACCCAATTTTAAACCCGCACTTTATAAGTCGCGGGTTTTTTGTCTAAAAAATACAGGAAAAACGCACCGCACTTTTGGAGTGATTTTAGAGGAACTTTTAGTAAGGATATTGTTATGACAGATCGCGTTATTATTTTTGATACCACCTTGCGTGATGGGGAACAGGCGTTAAAAGCAAGTTTGACGGTAAAAGAAAAATTACAGATCGCTTTAGCACTTGAACGCTTAGGCGTGGATGTAATGGAAGTGGGGTTTCCCGTTTCTTCTCAAGGGGATTTTGAATCTGTTCAAACCATTGCACGCCATATTAAAAACGCCCGTGTTGCCGCGTTATCTCGAGCCGTAGATAAAGACATTGATGCCGCATACCAAGCATTGAAAGTCGCTGAAGCATTTCGTATTCATACGTTTATTGCAAGTTCCGCATTACACGTTGAAGCGAAATTAAAACGTTCTTTTGATGATGTGGTAGGAATGGCAGTTGCAGCAGTGAAACGCGCGCGTAATTATACGGATGATGTTGAGTTCTCTTGCGAAGATGCGGGGCGTACGGGCATTGATAATATCTGTCGTATTGTTGAAGCCGCAATCAATACAGGTGCGACTACAGTAAACATTCCAGATACCGTTGGTTTTTGCTTACCAAATGAATACGGCAATATTATTGCTCAAGTGCGTAATCGCGTGCCGAATATCGACAAAGCTGTGATTTCTGTGCATTGCCATAATGACTTAGGTATGGCAACCGCTAATTCTTTAACGGCTGTACAAAATGGTGCGCGTCAAATTGAATGTACCATTAATGGAATTGGGGAACGTGCGGGCAATACTTCCCTTGAAGAAGTAGTCATGGCAATGAAAGTTCGTCAGGATTTTATGGGCGTGGATACTCGTATTAATACCCAAGAAATTCATCGTGTCAGCCAAATGGTTAGCCAACTTTGCAATATGCCGATTCAACCGAATAAAGCCATTGTGGGTTCAAATGCTTTTGCCCATTCTTCTGGTATCCATCAAGATGGTATGTTGAAAAACAAAAATACCTACGAAATTATGTCTCCAGAAACCATTGGCTTGAAAAAAGAAAAATTGAATTTAACTGCACGTTCTGGTCGTGCGGCTGTGAAAGGTCATATGACGGATATGGGGTATAACGAACAAGATTATGATTTGGATAAATTGTATGACGCGTTCTTAAAATTGGCGGATAAAAAAGGTCAAGTGTTCGATTATGATTTGGAAGCCTTGGCGTTTATCGATATGCAACAAGGGGATGAAGATCGTTTGGTATTAGATAAACTTTCTGCGCATTCAACCAAAGAATATCCAGCCACAGCCTTTGTTCAATTGAAATTAGATGGCGAAAAATTAAGCACTTCGTCAATTGGTGGTAACGGCCCAGTAGATGCGGTTTATAACGCCATCTTAAATTTAACAGGCTTAGAAATCAAAATGTCTCACTATAACTTAACTGCCAAAGGCGAGGGTGCAGAAGCATTAGGGCAAGTGGATATTGTGGTGGAACACAAAGGGCGTAAATTCCACGGTGTTGGTTTAGCAACAGATATTGTTGAATCTTCCGCACTTGCTTTAGTCCACGCCATCAATGCGATTTATCGTGCGCATAAAGTGGCAGATATTAAGAATCATAAACATCATTAATTTATCAAGTTCCTCTTTTTAAGAGGGGAAAAATACGAAAAAAACTACCGCACTTTTGCAGTAAAAAATAGGAAAAATAATATGCAATCATACAATGTAGCAGTATTAGCAGGTGATGGTATCGGCCCTGAAGTAATGGCGGAAGCGATTAAGGTATTAAACAAAGCCCAAGAAAAATTTGGTTTTAAACTTAACTTTAACGAGTTTTTTGTGGGTGGTGCTGCCATTGATTATTGCGGTTGCCCATTACCAGCCGAAAGCTTAAAAGGCTGTGATGAAGCGGATGCCATTTTATTTGGTTCTGTAGGTGGCCCTAAATGGACAAATTTACCGCCAGATCAACAGCCAGAACGTGGTGCATTATTGCCTTTGCGTAAACATTTCAAATTATTCTGTAATCTTCGCCCTGCAACCCTTTATAAAGGCTTGGAAAAATTCTGTCCATTACGTGCAGATATTGCCGCAAAAGGCTTTGATATGGTGGTGGTGCGTGAATTAACGGGCGGAATTTATTTCGGTCAGCCTAAAGGCCGTGAAGGCGAAGGCGTACAAACCAAAGCATTCGACACAGAAGTGTATTACAAATATGAAATCGAACGCATTGCACGTGCGGCTTTTGAGGCAGCAATGAAACGCAATAAAAAAGTCACTTCTGTGGATAAAGCGAACGTATTACAGTCTTCCATTTTATGGCGTGAAACTGTGACAGAAATGGCAAAAGAATATCCTGAAGTGACTTTAGAGCATATCTATATCGATAACGCCACAATGCAATTAATCAAAGCACCAGAATCTTTTGATGTTTTACTTTGCTCTAACATTTTCGGCGATATTATTTCTGACGAAGCAGCGATGATCACAGGTTCTATGGGAATGTTGCCATCTGCCAGCTTAAATGAAGAGGGTTTTGGTTTATACGAGCCTGCTGGCGGTTCTGCCCCTGATATTGCAGGCAAAGGCATTGCCAACCCAATCGCACAAATTCTTTCTGCAGCAATGATGTTGCGTTATAGCTTCAACTTAAACGAAGCAGCCGATGCCATTGAAAGTGCGGTTCAAAAAGTCTTGGCAAGTGGTCATCGCACCGCCGATTTAGCCGATGATTCCACACCAGTTTCTACTGCAGAAATGGGTACATTGATTACACAAGCAATTATTTAATACTTGCCTTCCTCCGTTTACGGGGGAAGGTGCCCGAAGGGCGGAAGGGGGCAATTTCCCACCCTTAGTTATTTAGAAATATCCCCAATAAACAGGGGGACAAAGTATTTAAAGTGCGGTTGAAAAACACGTCGAATTTTAACCGCACTTCCCTTAACGAATAGAGAAAAATATTATGGCAAAAACACTTTACGAAAAATTATTTGATTCACACATTGTGTATGAAGCAGAGGGCGAAACGCCGATTTTGTATATCAACCGTCATTTGATTCACGAAGTAACCAGCCCGCAGGCCTTTGATGGGTTACGCGTCGCAAATCGCCAAGTACGTCAAGTAAACAAAACTTTTGGCACAATGGATCACAGCATTTCTACTCAAGTACGAGATGTCAATAAACTTGAAGGTCAGGCTAAAATTCAAGTGTTAGAACTGGATAAAAATACCAAAGCAACAGGCATTAAATTATTTGATATAACAACCAAAGAGCAAGGCATTGTACACGTTATGGGGCCTGAACAAGGCTTAACTTTACCGGGTATGACAATTGTTTGTGGCGATTCACACACCGCAACGCACGGTGCATTTGGTGCCTTGGCTTTTGGTATTGGTACTTCTGAAGTAGAACACGTATTAGCCACCCAAACTTTAAAACAGGCTCGCGCAAAAAGTATGAAAATTGAAGTGCGTGGTAAAGTCGCATCAGGTATTACGGCAAAAGATATTATTCTTGCCATTATCGGTAAAACCACGATGGCAGGCGGAACAGGACACGTTGTGGAATTTTGTGGCGAAGCGATCCGAGACCTTTCTATGGAGGGTCGTATGACCGTCTGTAATATGGCAATTGAAATGGGCGCGAAAGCAGGCTTGATTGCACCAGATGAAACCACATTTGCATATTTGAAAGATCGTCCACACGCACCTAAAGGCAAGGATTGGGATGATGCCGTTGTTTATTGGAAAACCTTAAAATCTGACGATGATGCACAATTTGACACTGTGGTAACGCTAGAAGCAAAAGACATCGCACCACAAGTCACTTGGGGGACAAACCCAGGGCAGGTAATTTCTGTGAATGAAACCATACCAAATCCGCAAGAAATGGAAGATCCTGTACAACGTGCTTCGGCAGAAAAAGCCTTACATTATATTGGTTTGGAAGCTGGCACTAATTTAAAAGAGGTTAAAGTTGATCAAGTGTTTATTGGATCTTGCACCAACTCACGTATTGAAGATTTACGCGCAGCAGCGGCTGTAATGAAAGGTCGTAAAAAAGCGGATAATGTAAAACGTATTTTAGTAGTACCAGGTTCTGGCTTAGTGAAAGAACAAGCGGAAAAAGAGGGCTTGGATAAAATCTTTATTGCCGCAGGTGCAGAATGGCGTAATCCAGGTTGTTCAATGTGCTTAGGAATGAACGACGACCGTTTAGGCGAATGGGAACGCTGTGCTTCAACGTCAAACCGTAACTTTGAGGGGCGTCAAGGTCGTAATGGACGTACCCATTTAGTAAGTCCTGCAATGGCAGCGGCGGCAGGAATGTTCGGTAAATTTGTTGATATTCGTGAAGTGGCATTAAATTAAGGCTCAATAAGAGGAAAAAGAAAAATGGCAGGATTTAAACAACTTTCGGGCTTAGTCGTTCCATTGGATGCGGCGAATGTAGATACTGATGCAATTATTCCAAAACAATTTTTACAAGCCATCACTCGCGTAGGTTTCGGCAAACATTTATTCCACGAATGGCGTTATCTTGATGTGGACGGCACCAAGCCAAATCCAGAATTTGTCTTAAATTATCCACAATATCAAGGTGCGACGATTTTGCTCGCACGTAAAAATCTTGGTTGTGGTTCTTCTCGTGAACACGCCCCTTGGGCATTAGCAGACTACGGCTTTAAAGTAATGATCGCCCCAAGTTTTGCAGATATTTTCTATAACAACAGCTTAAATAATCATATGTTACCGATTCGTTTAAGCGAAGAAGAAGTAGAAGAAATCTTTCAATGGGTATGGGCAAATGATGGCAAACAAATCCACGTAGATTTAGAAGCGATGACGGTCACTGTAGGGGATAAAGTTTATCACTTTGAACTGGATGAATTCCGCCGTCATTGTTTGTTAAACGGATTGGACAATATCGGCTTAACCCTGCAGCACGAAGACAAAATCTCAGCATACGAAAAAAATATTCCAGCGTTTTTACGTTAAAAATAAAAAATGAGCTGATTTTTCACCGCACTTAATCACTGAATTTCATTCAAAAATAAAGCCCTGTAATACACAGGGCTTTGTCGTCTATAACGCTAATTCAAACAGGCTTATTAAAAACTAAAACTTAGTTTCACTTCCGCTGTTTTTTGTTTTTCCGCTTGTTTTGCTTTTGTTAATCCACCGATTAGACTTAATTTCACATTATGATATTTCAATTTAAGTCCTGCGTTATATTGCTGTTGGTTTTCCACATTGTAAGCAAAATCATATACACTTACATTAATTTTGCCATTGCCTTGATTTGCATCATATCGAGCAGACAAAATTGGCGTAATGGAAAACTCGCCTAAGTGATAAGTATAACTTAAATCAACTTGAGCAAAGGCTGTTTTGACAGATATTGGATTTACTTTAATGCGATCTTTAGCTAATGCAAAATTAGCGTTTGATAAGTAACTATAACGAACTCCTACAGTTGGTTTAACAGCAAAATTGCCAAGATTAAATGCTTTGCCTGCGGTTAAACCAAATTGTGCAGTATGGCGAGCAAATTTCGCATTATTATTGGTTTGTAGGTTGCTTTGGAACTTGCCGTAGCCTAAATCAATGCCCAAATACCAATGATTATCCGCATAATATTTAGAATAGAAATTAACTTGTGCTAGAGTATTTTTACTGCTTGCCTTATCAAAGTTGTTACTATTGCGAACATAAGTAAACACGCCACCTAACTGAACATTGTTTGAGATTGTTTGATCCCAACCAAGTTGAGTTTGCGTACTTTTAGAACTAAAACGACGATATTGACTTGAGGAATAATTTTCGTTCATTGAAGTATTAGATACCCAAACGTTATATTGCCCCTCGTTATTCATTTCTAACTGGCTAATATGTTGAGAAACTGCTTTCCCCACATTTAATGCAACAAATTGTGCTTTTGCCATTGCATCAGAAAGTACTGCATTTGTGTTTTTACTTGTGAGATTGCGTAATGCTGGTTGTGAATTAGCCACATTATTTCCCGATTGCACATTCTCCGCATTCTCCGCATTTTCAGTAGGTAGTTCCACTGGCTCGTAACTATTTGTCTGCACTGATCTACGAGTTCTTCTGCTTCGTGGTTCTGGAGTAGATACTGAATTATCCACTGTCGTTTCTTGAGTAGAAGTCACTTTAGACTGGCTAACAACAGCTTTTGTTGTCGCTGTTTCTGATTGAACTGCCTCTGAATTAACCGTAGATTGAGTTGTAGCAGGTGTTGTATTCTCTGGATTTTCCACTACAGAGTTTCCAGTGTTTACTGTTGTGCTTTCTGTCACAGGTTGTTCAGCTTCTGTAGTTTTATTCTCAACAGGTTTAATAGGTGTTGTAGCATTTTCAGGTGTAACAACTTCTGTTGAAGCAACAGCAGTGTGGGCTTCAGGCTGATGAATATTTTCATCTGTCGTTTCTGTTGATTGAGGATTTTCTGCTTTATTTTCAGCTGTTTTTGGATTAGCTACAGGTTGAGCAGTTTCTTTCTGTTCACTGTTTGATGCAGTTGTCTCTTTCGCAGCAACAGTTGTAGGTTTTGCTTGCGGTTGAGCTTCTTTTACATTATTAACAGTCGAAACATTTTCACGAGCAGGCTCTGCTTGCTGTGTGGTAGTTTCTGGCTCTGCTTGCGATTGAACAGTTTTAGGCTGTTCTTGCTGTTTAGCCATTTCTGGTTCTTCTTGTTTTGGAGACGCTTGAGAAGTCACTTTAGGGACTTCTTGAGTTTTCTCTTTTTCTACTTTAGCAGTATCCTCTGTTCCTGCTGGATTTATATTATTAGAAGACGAGCTAATACTTCTTCTATGTCTGTTCTTTGGTTCACTGCGTGTCAGATCATCTTCCACTGCTGTTTCTTCAGTAGAATTTATTTCAGACTGACGAGCAGTTTCAGTCGTTTGAGTGATAGCTTCTACAGTTGGTTTAGCTTCTTCTGCAACTTTTCCATTTTGAGCTGTTGTCTCGGTTGCTTTTTGATCGTTTTTCTCTACTGATGCACTTTCTTGCTGACTATTTTCAGCCACTTTTTCAGTTGTCTCTGATGGAACACTTTCTGAATTTAGATTTTCAGTTGGTGTTGTGGTATCAGATTTTGGAGCAGTTTCCGTTGAGTTAGCAGTATTTGTCTCTTCCATCGCTGGTTGATCGGTTTCTACAGGAGGAGTTTCTGGTTGCTCGTTTGCCATTGTTGATCCAGTAGCAGGTGCAGGTGGTGCTGGTGGTGGAACTGGTGCTTCAACACGGGCTATTTCTTCATTGTTACTTGATACGCTAGGTGCATCAGCTTGCATATTATTAGGTGCTGTGATATTTGTCGTATCGACAGTTAGATTTCTTCTTTCTACCTCTGGATTATACAAATCGTAACGTCCATTGTTTTCGCGTAATTTATATTTCCAAGCACCTAAATCAACGGTATTCCCAACTAATGACACATTCAAATGATCTCTTTGAGCTTTTGACGCATCAAAAAGCGTGAGTTCATTATGATTTGGCTCGCCTGTTTTATTTGCTACTTGCAATGTAAAGTTACCTGTGGCGGATTGTGTTACAACAACTTTGTCGCCTTGTTTATTGGCAAGATCAGTTAAATAATAGAAAGAACCGTTACCTGATAAATTGCTAATATTGAGCGTGTGGTATTTTGTTGCTGTTGTTGCATCTGAGACATTATTTAAATGAATATGCCCATTGGTTAAATTTAACTGATTAACACTGCTATCGCCTGTTAAATGCCAATGGCTATTTTCTTTTAAATTAACTTGGCTAGTTCCAATGCTTTGAATTGTGCCGAATAAGTTAGCTTTACCTAAGACAAAGTTTGCATTACCTGATAAATTTACATTGCCAGATACATTGGTGGCGTTAAAGCTATTAAGGGCTTTATCGGATAACTTGTCAGTAGTACAAGTCACATAGCCTGTATAGTCAGAACGTACACAAACGGTATCGCCTGTTTTATAGCCAATATGCACTTGTGCATTATTAGAAGCTGTGATATTTGAAGTAATATTTGCAACATTGCGTCCTGAATAAAGGGTGGCGTTATTGGTTACATTAATATTTGTTGCTTTAAAATTGCGGTTAATCCAGTCGTCTTCTACCACTACTTCATTATTTTCAGAAAAGTGAGGATCTTTATTTGTCGAAGAAATACCTGCAATATCTCTTGCGTGCGGTGTTGGTCTGCCAGAAAGGAATAAGGTGCCTTTTTCAACTTTTAATTCACCGTTAAGGTTTGTTCCGCCTGTTAATAAAAAGCGATTTTGATCGGTTTTGCCTTTAAAAGTCACATTTAGATTACCGTTATTTTTACCGTCTTCCTCGCCAAAATAACCGTTAAAGCCATTCATACGGCTATTATTGATGTATTCCATCGTTTTCTTTTGGGCTTCTTCTTTGTTTTTACCCATATATAGCCAAGTTTCATTGCTTTCTTTATCATTGTAAGGAAGTTGTAAATTAGCTTTAGCACCTTTTCTTAACGCATAATAAGTGTAGTTTTCCACATTTAAATAGAGTTGGTATCCATCTTTAATCCGTCGAAAGGAATAAGGATAATCTTCATCTGGTGATTCTATATCATATGAAGTAATTTTCTTTGGATCTGTAATTAGTCCTGTCCCAGTAATCGTTATATTTGAGGCATTAGTCATATTATGATTAACTACTCTTGCACCATCATCAATATTACGGATATGTTCAAAAGTGAGATTATTGCCATTGGCATCTAATCGACCGCCTCTAAAACCAAAGTAAATTGAATTAGGATCTACTTGTTTATCATCATTAAGTACAACAGTTGAGCGACCACTTACAATTCCTACAGAAGCAAAAGCGTGTTCTCCTTTAGTTATTTGTTGTTTTAAAACGACAGTACCATCGCCCACTTTTAGCGAACCTTTATTATTCCCTTTGCCCTCAACAATTAATGTTCCTTTCCCTATCTTGGCTAAATGATCTTTTTCAGGATTATGTATTTTCCACGTTACAGTTTTTCCCTCTTCAACAGAAATTCCGCCGCCTACCCAAGTAATATTGTCCGTTTTTCCTTTAACTTCATAGTTTCCTTTAAAGAATAAACCGCCAGCACCTTGATTGATATTATTTTCTAAAACAAGTGTGTTTTGAGAATTACCATTTCCTTCAAAAATTACATTTTGTCCAGTATTCTCGTTTTCTTTTTTCTGATAATTAACAAGTCGATTTGGATCTGAGGGGAGTGTTACAGTAATTGTATGATCACTGTTTTTTATTTCACTTTGATGATTTGTAGTTTTTGTCCAACGATATTCTTTGTTAGAGAAAAGCACAGGTTTAGCGTTATCTCGTTTTTTTATATTATCAGCAAAATCTTTTTTATAAATATTCCATTCTTGCCAAGATTTTTTACCATAGCCAGCCCAATAAGTATAAGGCCCGATAAAAACCCATTTGTTTTGTTGTTTATCAAAAGCAAATAAAGGCGAGCCACTATCGCCTAATACGCCGTAGTTGGTAAGTGGGTCTTGAGAAAGCAAAGTTTTAGCATCAATAACGTGATTTTCACGGCTATCTCCAAAACCTATAAGTCCTTTTTTACTTTGGGAAGGATCAATATTAATCCCTTCATAAGGTGTACCACCGATAGCATAATTATATGCAGCTGAAAGATCTTTTAAATCTACTCCATGTTCTTTATCTTCTACATGGCGGCTTCCTTTTTCATATACTAATTGGCGACCAGCACCTACTCGCACAAAGGACGGATATTTTTCTTTATTTGTATAGGTTTCTAAACCATCTCCTGCTAATGTAGGCGTAGTTGGTGCAACCTCGGTCACAAATTTATTTAAACGAGGCATGTTATAGTCATCTAATCGCTTATCTACGTGCCAGTCTTCATTTGGTTTAACATTATTTTGTGTGACCACACTATATTTATTTTCATCATCAGAAACATCACGGTGTCCGTTATAATGCCCAAAATAAAAGTCATTTATATGTTTGTGTGCGTGTTTTACGCTTACAATATATTGCGGATCCACTAATGTACCAATACGTTTATTTACATCCACCACACTAAAATCAATCATCGGAATTCCATTAGGTAAAACATTACCTAAAGAGTGGTTATTTTTATCTCTCACTTCCACATTTGTTGCACCAACAGAAAACTTCCCTTTATTTTCTGCAAAATCACGAAATATTTGATAATCCACATCGTCTCTCACTAACGCAGCTTCTGTATAAGGGGTTAATGCGTAGGCGACAGTAAGCGCAATAAAATTGAGTTTGAATTTTTTATTTAGCATAGAAGCTGTCCTTATTAATTAAGTTTAAAAAGTAGATTTGATAGGACACAATTTGATATACGGCTACAAGTTGATTCAAGTCTTGACTGTGTTGCGTTGATAGTTTGCAAGTTGTCTTCATTTTTATAATGAGTGGGTTTTATAGCATAAATCGCTCAAAACTTGAATTACATTTATTAGGTAATGATAATGATTTTTGATATTTTTTAAAAAATTGGCGTATTTTTTACCGCACTTTTGGTTAATTTAAGGCGTTAATGATGCCATTATGGACAGAAAACATTTTTTTGTTTTCCACTTGCATTTCTTTTAGTTGTCTTTGAGTGATGGCGGTAACAAATACTTGCGAACCGCTTTGTTGTAATCGTTCTGCCAACAAGGCACGTTTGTATTGATCTAATTCGGAGGCAAAATCATCGATTAAAAAAATACAATGGCGTTGCTTTTCTTTCATTAAATGCTCGCCCTGCGCTAGTCTTAATACACACATTAAAAGTTTAAGCTGTCCACGAGAAAGCACATCTTCAACAGGCAATCCTTGTGCTTTGAAACGAAAATCCGCTTTTTGAGGGCCAGAAAAGGTGTAATTTAAGGAACGATCTCGTTCAAAATTTTGTTGAAGAATTTCATAATAATCAGTATTTTTTTCCCACCCTTGATGAAAGCTGACATTAATTTCTAATTCAGGCAGAAAAAGTTGGCAAGTTTGTTCAATTTCAGGGCGGAGTGCTTCTGCATATTCGGCACGCCATTGACTTACTTGGTGGGCAAATTTGGCAAGTTCAACGTCCCAAATTTTTATGGCAGAGTAAGGCTGATTTTGTGCAAGGGCGGCATTTCGTTGTTTAAGTAATCGATTGAGATTGCTCCAAGCGGAATAGAAACTTGTTTGGTGATGGAATAATCCCCAATCTAAAAACGCGCGGCGATAACTTGGCCCGCCGTTGAGTAAGGTTAAGCCCTCTGGCGTGATTAATTGCATTGGTAAAAGATGGGCAAGATCGGAAATTTTATTGCCATCTTCGCCGTTAATTTTTACTAAGGTGTTGCCTTGACGCAGTTTTTGTAAGCCGACAGACCATTGATGTTGGCTTTCTTGGATTTGCCCAAATAGGGTAAAGTGCGGTTCGTCGTAAGAAATGATGCGGTTTGTGACCGCACTTTTAAATGAACGTCCGTGACCAAGATAAAAAATAGCTTCTAATAAGCTGGTTTTTCCGCTGCCGTTGTTGCCGATTAAAAAGTTAAAGCAGGGATCAAAATCAAGATCCACTGCTGTTAAGTTACGAAATTTTTCGACCAGTAAACGAGAAATCGCCATATTATAAACGCATTGGCATAATGACGTATTCGCTGCTGCTGTCTTCACAGTTTTCAATTAAGCAACTGGAGAACGCATCAGTTAAGCGCATTCGCACTTGATTACATTTAAGTGCATTCAGCACATCAAGAATATAGGTGACATTAAAGCCCACTTCTAATTCTTCGCCATTGTAATTGACATCGACAATTTCTTCTGCTTCTTCGTGTTCTGTGTTTGAGGCAGTAATTTTAAGCTGGTTTTCCTTTAAGCTTAAACGCACGCTGCGCGCGCGTTCATTAGATAAAATGGACGCACGAACAAAAGCCTGTTTCAGCATTTCCCAACTGCCTTCGACAATTTTTGTGGCATTACGAGGCAATACTCGGCGATAGTCAGGAAAGCGACCATCAATTAATTTTGATGTAAATACCGTGTTTTTTAAATGGACACGTAAATTGTTCGTGCCAATTTGTAAACGTGCTGGTTCATCGTTTGTTTCTAATAAACGAACCAGCTCTAATACGCCTTTACGAGGTAAAATCACAGAATGATTTTGTAATTCTTGTTCAAGTGAGATAGTACACACCGCAAGTCTATGACCGTCTGTTGCTACAGTTCGCAATAAATTGCCTTCTGTTTCAAATTTCATACCATTTAAGAAATAGCGTGCATCTTGGTTTGCCATAGAAAATTGAGTGGATTCAATTAAACGGCGTAAGGTATTTTGTGGTAGTTGAAAATCCACTTCAGACTGCCAATCTGTGAGGTTTGGATATTCTTCGGCAGGTTGAGTGGTTAGTGTAAAACGACTACGCCCCGATTGCACTAATGCACGGTCTTCTTCAAAAGTCACCGTGATTTCTGAATCATCAGATAAAGTGCGGCAAATATCTAAGAATTTTTTTGCTGGAATGGTAAAAGTGCCATTTTCAGAAGACGATGAAAGCTGAGTTTGACTCGATAATTCGACTTCTAAATCTGTACCTGTGATAGTCAGACGATTGTCTTCAATTTGCAACAATACGTTGTTTAATACAGGAATATTTGGGCGATTACTCAATACGCCACATACTTGTTGCAACGGTTTTAATAAATTTTCTCTTGAAATGCTAAATTGCATTGCGTTCTCCTTTTATGCAGACAAAGTGCGGATTAAATTCGCCCAATCTTCTTGAATGCTATTATCTTGCTCGCGGAATTTTGGCACTTCTCGGCAAGCGTTTAATACGGTTGTGTGATCCCGGTCAAATGCACGACCGATTTCAGGCAAACTGCGGTTTGTTAATTCTTTTGCTAATGCCATTGCAATTTGGCGAGGGCGAGTCACTGAACGCGCACGACTTTTTGATTTTAAATCTGAAACCTTAATTCGATAATATTCAGCCACCACTTTTTGAATATTTTCAATGGTAACCAAGCGTTCTTGTAGAGCCAAAATATCTTTTAAGGTATCACGCACGAAATCAATATCAATGTCGCCACCTTTGAAGTCTTGCATTGCTTTTACTCGATTTAATGCACCCTCAAGTTCACGCACGTTGGTACGCAAGCGTTGAGCAATGAAGAAAGCAACTTCTTCTGGCAAGTTCATATTATGTTCTTCCGCCTTTTTCAATAAAATCGCTACACGCGTTTCAAGATCGGGCGGCTCAATGGCTGTTGTTAAGCCCCAGCCAAAACGTGATTTTAAACGTTCTTCTATTTTTTCAATTTCTTTTGGGTAACGATCTGAGGTTAAGATAATTTGGCGACCCGTTTCAAATAAGTTATTGAATATATGGAAGAATTCTTCTTGGGTTTTTTCTTTTTCAGCGAAAAATTGAATGTCATCCACTAAAAGCGCATCAAGAGAACGATAGAATTTTTTGAACTGATCCATTTTATTATCACGCACTGCTTTTACCATATGTTGCATAAAGTTGTTGGCGTGAATATAAAGCACTCGCGCATTCGGTTTATTGGCTAAAATGCCGTTGCCAATGGCGTGTAACAAGTGAGTTTTCCCTAAACCAGTGCCGCCATATAAAAAGAAAGGATTGGCTGATGGTTCGCCCGGTGCTTGAGCAAGTTTTTGACCGACTGCGCGTGCGAGTTGGTTCGATTTACCTTCAACAAAGTTATCAAATAAGTGTTTAGTATTGAGATGAGATTCAAATTTTATTGGCGTACTAGATTCTGTTTGAAAATCTACCGCACTTTCTGATCTAAGTGATGTATTTGGCGTATTTTCTACTACTTTAGGTGCAGGCTTGACCCCTTCTTTTAAAGAAATACGCAGTTCAGGATTTTGTGCAAGTGTTTGACAAATTTGCTGGATTTGTGCGAGATAATGAGTTTCCACCCAACCTTTCACAAACATATTAGAAGCATATAAAACAATGTGGTTATTCGATACTACATCAGCCTGTAAAGGACGAAGCCAAGTGCTAAGATCGCTGGCTGAAACTTGATCTTGAAGTTGTAACAGGCAACTTTGCCAAAGATTTGAGAGATTCAC